>NZ_JACYGY010000001.1:2582500-3782500 GCF_015221875.1 Dyadobacter subterraneus | reverse complement strand
TGGTATTGAACATATTGAAATAGCGGAGGATATTGCCAGCGATGTTTTTTTGCTGGCCGTAGAGGTGTGGACTTATAAAGGTGTACCTGAAAATCCAACAGCCTGGCTGTATGCCGTTGCCAGGAATAAAGCGAAAAACCAGCTGATACGAAATACTGTTTTCTCAGAAAAAGTCACCAAAGAATTGCTGCATCAGACAGACAGATCAGTTTCACGATTTGAAATTGATCTGTCTGACAAAAACATTTCAGATAGTCAGCTGCTCATGTTGTTTACGCTATGTCATCCTTCTATTCCGGTTGAGTCGCAGATTAGTTTATCACTCAGGGTTTTATGTGGATTCGGCATTGAGGAAATCGCTGACGCATTTCTGACCAACAAGGCATCGATTAATAAACGCCTTTTCAGAGCAAAAGAAAGACTTCGTACAGAAAATATACCAATCATTTTTCCGGATGAAAAGGAAATTGATAAACGTCTGGAAACTGTTTTGACAACTTTGTACTTGCTTTTTAATGAAGGATATTACTCCGAAAGCCGAAATGAAATATTGCGTAATGACTTTTGTCTGGAAGCCATACGTCTGACATATCTGCTTCATGAAAATGACAAAACAAATAAACCTCCGGTTAATGCGCTGCTGGCTTTGATGTGCTTTCATGCATCTCGTTTTGGAGCAAGAAAAAACAACCAGGGGGAATTAATTCTGTATGATGATCAGGACGAAACGCTTTGGAATCAAGAACTAATTGCACGGGGTACGTATCTACTCAATCTGGCCGCACAGGGAGAAATAATTTCAAAATATCATATAGAGGCCAGTATTGCTTATTGGCACACAATCAAGGCAGATTCAAAGGAAAAATGGGAGAATATTTTACAGCTCTACAATCAGCTTTTAATACTGGATTATTCTCCAATCGCCGCTCTTAACAGAACTTACGCGCTTTCCAAAGTGAAAGGAAAATTGGCGGCGATTGCAGGGGCAGAAAAGCTGAATTTAAAAAACAACCATTTTTACTTCACACTGTTAGGTGCGCTGTATGAGGATATTGATCATGAAAAAGCAAAAATGAACCTGCAAAGAGCCCTTTCACTGGCTAAATCAGAAACTGATAAAGAGATAATTCGACAGAAAATATTAAAATCAGATCATGTTTTGAAATAGAACAAATGCGGGAACGCTCAGGTCGAATTAATTATTTCTTACGCCTATAAGCAAAAACCATCTTTTCCATTTCATTATTTTTATTCTTCTCTTCCAAAACCACTTCCAGATTTTCATTGACCAACTGATAAATCAATCTCAAGGATTTGTCTTTTGCTTCAAATACTGCTTTATTTTTAGAAAGAGAAGATAGCGGGTATTCCAGTGGCGAATTTTTATCTTCCCAGCCAATACTTCCAGGGTTAAAATGACGTAATTTCATCACCGGAACGTTTTCGCCTTGTTCTATTACAACAAATTCATAAAAAACCACTTTCCCATCTTTTACGCAGCGATAGCTGGATATAAGGGAATTACCCATCGGAGGACCCCAAAATTCTTCCATATCTCCCCACTCATGTTTCATAGTCCAGGTTCCGGACATAAATGCCAAATCGCTGATGGAAGCTTTGAATTCCTGACCATAGGAAGCGGCAGACAACAATAGGAAGAGTAGTAGTTTTGCTTTCATATCAACGTTTTTCTATTTTTCGTCCGGCGCGGCCTGAGCCATTTCGCGGATGGATGCCCAACCTGTTGGACTATCTTTATACCGAATGTAAATCACCATGGCCCGGCCCCTGGAATAGGAAATTGGGCGGCCATTTTTTGGGGTAGCTTTCATTGTAAATATACTGGTTTCAACGGCAGTGTCACCATTAAATAATGTATTTTCTATCTTGTTTTCTGTAAATTCCAGTTTTACGCTGTTAAATGTTTGGATCAAACCTTTTACCATGGCGTCGCGTCCGTCGACGTAGTTATTTCCGCCAAAAGCCTTGATCACGTTGGGGTGATGCAATGAAGTTATCATAGCGACATCACCTCGGGCAAACGCTGAACGAATCATTTCGGTCGTTTTAATAAAATCCTTTTTATCCTTTTCCAGGTCATTCCTGTCACCGGCCGAGCAGTTAATTTCCAACAAAATAAATACAAGGCAATACATCAGGGTTTTCATAAGCTTTCTTCAAGTTTAAGATCGTGATAAATAAAAGCTGCAATAATTATTTATCAAAGAACGGTCACTCAAAGAGGAATGAAAAATGCTTTGACCAAAGTATAAAAGCAATTGACCAAATACACTTTTGAAGGAGTACAATGCCAGGGGAGACACAAACAGAAGAATAAGTAAGAGGAAAATGTTATCAAAAGTGACCGGGATAAATTTATAGAAACAAAAAAGCCAGGACGTTTAAATCCAGGCTTTTTTGTAAATATTTTAATGGTAAATTACTGTATGTCATCAAATTTTCCCTGATTCAAATCTCCCGTATCAAAACCTTTTTTGAACCAGTACATTCTTTGTTTTGATGTCCCGTGAGTGAATGCATCCGGGACCACATAACCCTGAGATTCCTTTTGTAATTTGTCATCACCAATAGCATTGGCAGCCGTAAGTGCCGCTTCCAAATCTCCTGGTTCCAGAATATTTTCCATCTTTTGCGCATGGTTTGCCCACACACCGGCAAGGAAATCTGCCTGCAATTCCAGTTTAACTGATAACTTGTTGTAATCTTCTTCGCTTAAACGCTGACGCTGTTGTTGAAGTTTATCGCTGAGACCCATAAGATTCTGGACATGATGACCAACTTCATGGGCCACCACATAAGCCACCGCGAAATCTCCCGGGGCATTGAATTTATCTCTGAGTTCATCACAGAATGAAAGGTCGATATATACTTTTTCATCGGCAGGGCAGTAAAATGGACCCATTGCTGAAGACGCACCTCCACAGGCACTTTGGGACGAATTTTCGAAAATCTGTAAGGATGGTGTTTTGTATGTACTACCATTTTCTTTATAGATCTCCCCCCAAACATCTTCGGTACTTCCCAGGATTTTTGATACCATTTCAGCTGTTCTGTCATCAGGCCGCGGACCAGCCGGCCGTTCCTGAACCTGCTGTTCCGAGGTTTGGTTGTTCTGAATGGTATTTAAAATTTCTGACGGATCCTGCCCGGTTAAAAGTCCAAGTACCACAACGATAATTACACCAATTCCGCCTACTGCAACTTTGCCGCCACCGGACATCCCGCGCCGATCGTCAACATTTCCGCTACTTCGTAAATCCTGCCACTTCATAAATAGTATAGTTTAAGTCTTTGATTAATCTGTTGAATAATGACAATTTTCTTTCAAATATTCTTTCAAAGAATATCTTGTAAATAATGTGCCACCGGTCTACAATTAAGTATTTTCAAACATCATTGCCAAAATTTTTTCATTTTACACTGTCTAATCAATACGCAAGTCAGGGGTGATTTATCCTCAATTCTAACCAGAATGTACCTCCATTGGTTTATTTGACATAAATCTTGTTTGTAGTCTGTATTTCAAAAAAAACTAGGATCACAAATCAGAATTCATGATTAAAGCAATGAATAACCATGAATTAAATACTTCAACCTCTTTTGAATATTCTTTTTTACTGAGGTATCAATTTTCTTAAATGTCTTTATTTCAGAACTATATATAGTAATCAAGTTTGGGCTGTTGTGATTTTGCGATTTTCGTTAAAGTTACGCTTTAACGAAATGTCAGTGTTTTATGCATGTTTTTAGTTTTACAAAACCAGAAGACCAGACATGTCCCAAAAGTACATTGATCATCCATTTGTGATTTTGGAACGAAAATTTCACGTATAGCCATAAATCAAAGGTTTATTTAATATGATGGTAATGAAAATAAGTGAATTTTATGATAAGGCTTATCTTTGGATTCTGGACAAAGGGCCATCATTTTTACTTGGAGTTGCGGTTCTTGTTGTCGGTTTCTGGCTGATAAAAATGCTATCCAGATACATGTCGGCGCATATGGTCAGAAAAGAAATTGACCCTTCGCTGACACCTTTTCTGCTAAGTTTAACGATTACTGTTTTAAGGGTTTTACTGGTCATAGCTGGTATGCAGATCATCGGTATACAGATGACCGTTTTCGCAGCGTTAATCGGTGCAATTGGCGTTGCAGCGGGTCTGGCTTTGTCAGGAACATTGCAAAATTTCGCCAGCGGAGTTTTGATCTTGCTTCTAAAACCTTTTCAGGTTGGAGATAATATCCTGGCCCAGGGGCAGGAAGGAACCGTTACGGCAATCAAAATATTTTACACGATCGTCACCACATTCGACAACCGAAAAGTGGTAGTACCCAACAGCAAATTGTCGAACGAAGTCATTATTAATATCAGTGGCTCGGGAAGCAGAAGACTTGATATTGAATTGAAGTTCAGTAATGCAATTGATTTTATCGAAGTGAAAAAAATTGTTAACAACGTTCTTGATAATGCTCAAAATATCCTCGAATCTCCTGAAAGAAGAATTGGTGTTTCATCCATCGAATCCGATGGTTATAAAGTGATGGTCAATGTCTGGATCAACGCGCATGGATTTATTGATACCAAGATGACGGTTCAGGAAAAAATAATGGAAAGTTTAAAATCCTCAGGTCTGAAATTGCCCGGTATGTGATTTGTATAGGCTTTATCCATTACATCTTCATCAACATAAATCATGGAAAAACAATCAAGGAAACAAAATTATTTCTCAGGTAAAAATTCAGATTTTTCAGCCATTTCCCGAAAAGGATTTTTGTCAGAAACAGGAAAATATCTGGCTATTGGCGCAGTGGGAAGTCTTGTAATAGAAGGAGCAGGAATGGATGTATTTGCTCAAAGTTCCATAAAAGCTACCTCGCCGCCTTCTAAAATTCCTGCCGATAAGTCAGAACCGATCGTCTTGGAAAAATGGAAATCGGAGGTGGATCAGCAATCCGGACCAACACCAACACCTATGCCTCCGGATCAGAGAATTGGCTATGCAGTAGTTGGGCTGGGACATCTATCACTGGAAGAAATTCTTCCTGCTTTAAACAGCTGCAAAAATTCGAAACTGACTGCCCTTGTAAGCGGTAGTCCTGAAAAGATGAAAAAGGTTGCAACCCAGTATGGTATAAAATCTGAGAACTGTTATAGTTATGAAACATACGACCAGATAAAAAATAATAAGGAAGTTGACGTCATTTATATCGTATTGCCTAACGGACTGCATAAAGAATATACCATCCGCGGTGCTAAGGCGGGGAAGCACATATTATGCGAAAAGCCGATGGCTAATACTTCCCAGGAATGCAGGGAAATGATTGATGCCTGTGCGAAGGCTGGCGTTAAACTGATGGTTGCATACAGGATCCAGTATCAGCCTCATAACAGAAAGGTGCGGGAATTGATAAAAAATAAAGAATTTGGAGCCCCCAAATTCCTGGAAGCATCCAATTGTCAGAGCAGCGCAAATCCGGATCACTGGCGCCACAAAATCAAGCTGGCCGGTGGAGGCGCATTACCGGACATCGGTTTGTACTGTTTAAATACGACAAGATTTGTTTTAGGAGAAGAACCAACCGAGATTTTCGCCTATAAATATACGACGCCCGGAAACCCGTTATTTACGGAAATTGAAGAAATGGTTTCCTGGCAGATGCGTTTTCCAAGTGGAGTAATTGCGAGCTGTTCTACGAATTATAATGTGCATGAAAGTAGACATTACCGGGTGCTTTGTGAGAAAGGTTGGGTTAATCTGGATAAGGCGTTTGCGTATAAAGGCCAGAATTTAACGACGGCCAGAGCCGAAGGAAAACTGGAATTAAACCAGAATGTGGGCATTGCTGAAACGGATCAGTTTGCAATTGAGATGGATCATTTTTCGGATTGTATCATCAAAAACATAAAACCTTATACGCCGGGTGAAGAAGGTTTGCAGGATCATATTCTTATGGAAGCCATTTATCAGTCTGCCAAAGAAGGCAAGCCAGTCAAAATAAATTCTTCTTCGGCAACTGCCGGAATTCATGGTCCGGAACCTGAGCTGGACTGATCAGATTCCGGAAATATTTCAAGATTTAAAGCCAGGTAAAAGGGTCACCAGATGCCAGATGTGTAATTTTCACGTCTGGCAATTTTGGTTGCAGCCATTCCGCAAACCATTCCATTCCAGGCTCTTCACTCACAGCATGTCCGAGAATAATCAGCGAAATTTTCTGGCCAAAACTTCTTGCATCCCTGATATACTCCGCTGTTTCCCATTCGGATAATTCTCCAACAATAAGTACATCCGGCTTTTCTTTTTCGGCTGTTGAAACCTGCATCGGACCACCCCAGGCACCGGGAAGGAGTGCGATACGCTCACAGCTTTGCTGCATATCTCCAATGACCCGTACATGGGAAATTCCGAGTGATTTTTTCAGATGACTGACAAGATTTTGTAGCGTAACAGCGGGGATTTTTAACATTACATCCCCCGTTTTGTAATAGGATAACCAATTGGCTTTTTTCGCAACACCATAACTTACGGCATCTGGTTTCAAGGAATGGCAATAGTCATGAAAACGCCAGATTACCATCTTATGTTTATCCAGCAAGTCCTGTTTCTTTTTAAGTACGGCGTTGTTTTTTACCCAATCAGATTTGTCGTTGTGATTGTAAAATGAAGGTTCGTGTGCTATAATAAAATTGGCGTTTCGTTTTGCAGCCTCCTCAATGATGGCAATAGTAGGGAACATCGTGGAAATAATTCCCGTAACAACCTGATCTGCTTTCCCGATTTTGATCATATCAACTGTCTCTTTCAAAGGTGTAAGTCCGCCTTCTTTTAATACAAAATCCATTATTTCCTGCACGGTCCATTGTTTTTTGACGGACCAGTTATTTTCTTTTGCAAAGGCCGGACTGAGATTTATCATAGCCAGGCCGGCAGCGGATTTAATCGTATTAATGATAAATTTTCTTCGGTCCAAAACGGAGATGCCGGGCGACAGAATCGGTTTTTTCATATGACTTTATAGGAAAAGGTTTAAAAGTCATTCAAGGTATATCTAAATATTTGCCCAGCCAATATACCGAAGTTGTTTGTTTTAATTATTCTTCAAACGATCCGCTTCGTCTTTCGATCCCGGGGAAGAAGCCTGTCGGATTTTATTATTATTTCCTCCAAATGTTCTGAAATATGTTAGTTTGAAAATAGGAGAAACGCGGGATTCGGTATTAAATGTTACGTGATTTTTGATTGAAAAAGCTTCCGTTGTCAAGGTGCCATAGTAGTTGTTTATCTGCATTGTCCTCAAAATATCAGACACTGAAAATTGGAAACTTCCTCCATTGCCTTTCAGCGTTTTCTTTATTCCAGCATTCAGCATTCCAAATCCGCGCATTTTGATTGAGCCATTGTAAAATGAAGAATTGTACCAACCGGAAATTTCCATGGAAAAGTTTTTTGGCAACTTAAAGAGTTGACTGAAATTGGTGGAATAACTAAGATATGTTTTTTCAACAGGAACCAACGTGTACGATATCTTAAATTTTCTCCATGCCCCGACAAACCCATAATTCATGCTCCACCAGTCATTTATTTTCAATGGCAGACTTGCTTGGAAGGTAATATTTTTTTGGAAATCCAGATTCTGTGGAGATATGTAAAGCAAATTTGCTTGGGGTCTTTGTGTGATCTGATAACGTGCAATGGGGTTTTTGTCTTGGCTGTAAAGTATTGAAAATGCCAGATTTCGGTAGTTGTAGCCAAGTTTTATATTGTCAGTGATAGTTGGTTTCAGTAAAGGATTACCTGTATAAACCGCTGTGGGATCACTATATGCCACATATGATGCCAGATCCGTGTAAGTTGGTCGACTGATTCTTTTAGCGTATGAAAACTGCAATTCATTATCCTCGTCGAATTTTTTGGAAAAAGACATGTTTGGAAAAAATTTCCCAAGCCTGCGGTCAATCGTATTTGCTTCCGTTTTCGGATCATCCATATGGGTATGTGAATATTCAACCCGGGTACCAAAATTTAGATTTATTGTCGGATCAGGCTGGGTATTGACAGAAACGTATCCGGCACTGATACTTTCCTTCATGTTGATCTGGTTGGAAGTTTCAGATCGGTTCACCCATTGCCCATCCACCAGACTTTTAATTCCCGACAAACTTTTCCCATCCGAATAGGTTTGTTTAACACCAGTTTCAATCTTGATTTTTTTTGTAATAGATTTTGAATAATCTGATTTGAAAACACCAACATTTATTGAAGTTTCTGCAAATCCCCGCTGGATAGGTGCAAAAAGACTGTCATTAGTGCCAGCCCGTGTTCCGTCGGGATTGAGGAAAGAACTATTGACAATAGTCGGGCTATCGTATTTGAACCGCAGATAATCAAGATCAAAATTCACTTTCTCACCTGCTCTTATTTCTTTTTCAATATAAACAGAAGAGTTAAGCGTTTTCCAATGGTTATTTCCTGAAACCTGACCATGATAAAGCAAAATTGAGTCCGGTAAAACATTGTAAGATGCACGTGTAATGGACAACGGGGATGAGCTGCTTGCATTATAACTAATATTTCCACCCAAAGTCATTTTGGGATTTATCCTGTAATCAATTCCGGCGGTGGCGTTATGATTATTTTGCTCAGAGCGGGTGGTATCGTATACAGTCGCAAAAATCCGGCCTCCAAGAACCGGCATATTTTGGTTGCTTGTAATGTACATGTAACTGTATGTCCGGTCGTGAGAAAAGGAGTAGGAGCCGTAAGTACTGATTTTCCCCGTGTTTTTACTCAGATTAAAACCAGCCATTGCTTTTTCACGATAACCATAACCACCTGTAAGTGTGATCGATCCGCTTGTGCCCTGGTCTTTGTTTTTTTTCATTACAATATTAATCAGTCCGGCGTTTCCATCAGCATCATATCTTGACGGCGGAGATGTCAGCAATTCTATTTTTTCAATATCACTGGCATTCGTGCTATTCAGTAAAGCCACTACCTGCGCCAAAGCCATACGCATCAGTTTTCCATTAATCATAACCATCACACCTTCTTTCCCATTCAAAGAAATGCTGCTATTCCTATGGTCAATCACTACGCCGGGAGCGCGTTCCAAAACACTTAGCGCAGAACTTCCTTTTGTGAGGATACTATTTTCAACATTCACCACCATACCTTCAATTTTTTGTTCGAACAAAGGTTTTTCAGCTTTAATGACAACTTCCCCCAATTGTCTGGTATCTTCCTGAATCACCGATGTTCCAAAATTTTTGGTTAATTGTTCATCCGTCAGTTCGAAAGTACCGGAAGTCCAGGTTTGAAATCCGACAGCGGTGAAGCGTAATAAATATTTATTCGCCGAGGCATTTTCAATGACAAAGTCACCGGTTTCGTTGGTCAAAGAACCTTTTACTAAGGATGAATCAGCCGGATTTAAGAGCAGTACCGTGGCAAAAGGAATAGGTTCTTCCTTTTGGGAGACAAACTTTCCGGTAACCTGGCCCAATGCATTTTGTGCCAATACCAGAAATAGCAAGTTTAAGACCAATGATTTCATAGTGAGATTCTTTTTTGTGAAAAGTGTACTATCGTCTGTTTTTACAAAGCGACAGCGGATCGTGACACAAAAGAATCATGAGGCTGACTGAGGAAGAAACTGGATTGACAGCCGCCTGCAACTAGTTGATCAAATACTGAAATGAGCTCATTCCTGTTTTTATTTTGAGAAAATCAATAACACAAACCGTTTACACTTCCAGTGATGCATTTCGTCAATTAGTAGCCGCATTTCAGCCTTGCAATAAAGAAAAGAGAATGAAAATCATTATTTTCGAAAGTGAAATTGAAGATTGATATAGAATGAGTTACGGTTATTTACATTTGAAAAGGACCGAAATCAGATTAACAAATGATAACAACAGAAAACACATCAAACCAAAACTGGTTTTTTAAATACAAGCTGTATCACATTCCGTTCTGGTGTGCATATCAGTATCTCTGGTGGGTGATTGCGATTGGTAATCCTGTTAAAGCGGCGGCCAGTATTCTGTTTACAGCAATGTCTGTGAAATTTCTGTTTTATGTTGTTTTCCAGGTCATTGCCATTTGTTTCAATCTGTATTATCTGATTCCGAAATTTCTGGAAAAAAGCAGATTTACAGAATATGTCATTTATCTGACATTGACCATTTTGGCGGCGTCTTTGCTGATAGTGCCTGGCTATTATCTGGCTGCATTTTTCGCCGGAAAAACGCTTGTTGACATGTATGGTCCTGATGGTGGATGTCTATATTTTTTGTCTACAACATCTTTTCCTTCAACACTTGCCAGTATGACACTCGCAATGAGCATTAAACTGACTAAAAACTGGATTCAAACCGAAAGGCGGCAACGGGAACTGGAAAAAGAGAAACTGGAAACGGAATTGAAGTTTTTGAAAAACCAGTTCAATCCTCATTTTCTTTTTAATACAATCAATTCAATTTTTTTCCTGATTCATAAAAACGCGGATATGGCGTCTGATGCGCTGGCCAAATTTTCCGAACTTTTGCGATATCAGCTTTATGAATGCAACGATATCCAGATTCCGTTAAGCAAGGAAATCGCATACATGAAAAATTTTATTGAGCTCGAAAAATTGCGGCAGAATGACAATGTGGAAATTGATTTTCAAATGAATGCGGCAGATACCGGTCATCTTGGTATCGCGCCTTTTGTATTGATGGTTTTTGTTGAAAATGCGTTTAAGCACGTTTCCAAGAATAGCGGCAAAACCAACTGGATTAAAATACATCTCGAACTGAAACAAGCCGAGCTTAATTTTTCGGTTTCGAACAGCACATCACCTCAGTTGACTACTGATTTGATCCATTATGGTGGAATTGGTTTGAAAAATGTAAAGAGACGGCTGGACCTTATTTATCCGGAAGATTACCAACTAGAAATCCAAAATAGAGATTCAGATTTTGAAGTAAAGCTTTCCTTGAAACTTTCTGAACTTGTGGTTCGTAATTTCGAAGAAATCGCGGCCTGATTCCCAAACTCATATTATTATGTTGAATTGTGTTATTGTTGATGATGAGCCACTGGCACGTGAAGGGATTGCCAATTATGTCAGAGAAGTTGATTTTCTGCATCTGACAGGAACATGTGAAAATCCGGTAGAGCTTATCAAGATGCTGGATGAAAATCCGGTGGACCTGATTTTTCTCGATATTCAAATGCCGAAAATGAGCGGAATTGATTTTTTGAAAATTGTGAAAAATCCTCCGTTGGTTGTGATCACAACCGCCTTCCCAAGTTTTGCATTGGAAAGTTTTCAACTGGATGTACTCGATTATCTTTTGAAACCGATCACTTTTGAGCGTTTTTTCAAAGCAGCTTCAAAAGCGAAAGATTATCATAATCTGATCAACAGAGAAAATAGCAGTGAAAATGCGACTGAAACTGGTGCAGATTATTTCTTTATCAAATGTGGAAATAAATATGAAAAGATCGTCCTGACAGACATTCTGTTTATTGAAGGAATGCAAAATTACGTCACAATTTATACCAACAAAGGAAAGTTTGTGACTTTACTATACATGAAAAACCTCGAACAGAACCTGGATAGCAGGTTTTTTATCCGTGTTCATAAATCTTACATCGTTTCGGTAAACAGGGTAGAAGGTATTGAAGGAAATGAGATTTTTATTCAATCGCATAGAATTCCGGTAAGCAGAAATCATCGGGAGCAGGTTTTGAAGCAGATCGTAAGCAAGAATTTATGGGTAAAGTGATTCTACTTTAATTCAACTTTCTCAAACTCATATCGGGTCTTGATCTGCTGATTTAAAAAAGTCCCTTTGGAGCCAGAAGCTTTCATTGCTTCGTAGACTTCCAAAGGGACTTTTTTATAATCGTATACCATTCCGGAAACATAAATGATTCTTAATGTTTCTGTTTCATCATTATAGATCATTTTGGCTACAACGGATGATGGCATATTGAGTTAATTTTATTTAAAATTTTCCAGCTTATTTTTCAAATCTGCAACCAGATTTGAATCTGTGTGTGATGAAGTCAGGATCGTGTTAGCATCAGAAGAATCATCGTAAAATTCATTATTTGCTTTTCCATCCACAGACAATACCGCTCCGTTTAAGGTAATACCTGCAAAAAGTCCTTTGCTTCGCGAATAAGAATAAACTTCTGCTTCTAACTTATAATCCGTTTGTGCTGAGGAACTTCTTCCTACCGGACCTGCCGCTACTGATAAGTCACCTCCAAGGGTAAAGCTGCCTTTTCCAATTTCTGTCAAAGTCTTGCTGTTCTTGAAAACCAAAATTAAATCAGTTGCCTGTACGCCAATTTGTGCGCCAACGCTTCCGCCTGTAATGGTAACGAAAATTGGGTCACTCCATTGGCCGTTCGTTCCTTTCACCATCGCAATACCTTTGCCATGTTTCGCTCCGACCATCAAGCCGGCGTTAATCATTTTTGGCACTATGATAATTCCCTGAGAAATGGCGAGCAGCTGCGCCGGAATATTTTCTTTCATCTGACTAAAATCATTTAGAACAGATGTGGCCGCTTTAATTTTATCATCTTCCTTATCCTGCGCAACGGCTGGTGAAAAGGATGCAATATTGAAAAGCATCGCAATCTGGAATATCTGAAAACTTAATTTTTTAATAAGCATGGTTAGTTTGGTAAAGTTTTAACTGTGCTGTGAAAATTGTTTCACATTGTTAAAAACTATTCAACTATCGTGCCTGAGCTGTTTTTTGGGATTAATAAAATAATTTGAATACAAAAAAAGCCCCGCAACAATTTGCGGAGCTTTCATTACTTAAATATTATGCTGCAAGATTATTTTGGCTGTCCTTCTTTTACCTGGTTCGTAAAATCCGGTGAAGGTTTGAAAAAAGGTATAAAGCTTGCCGGTACCATCACTGAGGATTTTAAAGAAATGTTTCTGGCGATTTTTGCAGCTCTCTTTTTGACAATAAAACTACCGAAACCACGGATATAAATATTTTCGCCTTCACTCATTGAGTCTTTAACCGTTGAGAAAAAGGCTTCCAGGATTTGTTCAGTTTCCTCTTTTTGTATTCCGGTCATTTCCACAAGTTTGGAAACGGTTTCTGCTTTTGTCATTTGCTAATTTTTTATAGGGTCCATTATTTTACAAAGCTACAATTTTGCCTTGAAATAGAGCACTTTAATCTTGATTAGCAGCCGAATTTTTTTGATTGAGCGGTGAAGTTTGAAATTGATATTTCATCATCCCAAACCTATTTCGTTAGTTTCCCCCTTTCACCCGATTTTGGATATCTTCACTTCCCGAGTTTCGTTTACGAACAGGCGTGATGTCTTTCCCAAAACGATAGGAAAACGAGATTGTAGCCATACGGCTGTCGAAACGGATATGCCCATCCATATCCAGATTTTCATATTTTGCAGTATTGCGTCGCTGCCGTGTTTGGAAAATATCATTGACCATCAATTTTATTGTTCCTTTTTTATCCAGAACCTGTTTTTGCGCACCTGCGGAAATCACATAAAAACCTTTGGAAACAAAAACTCCGTAAACGGATTTTGAATTGTAAAACCCACTCAACTCAGCCGAGAAGCCTCTTCCAAGCTGAAAAGTGTTCTGACTGTTGACAGAAAAACTCCATATTCCGTTGTTGAGATTCCCGCCTTTCTGATCGCCTTTATAATCATTTCTGAAAAAATTAGCAAAACTGTTGCTGGTCCACCAGCTTGCCGGTTGGAGCGATGCGGTAAAACTGATACCATAATTGATGAAACTTTTCAGGTTTTGCGGACTTTGGTATGTTGTGTTTAAAGAATCGACTTGTCCCATCATCCAGTTCATCACATCGGAAGTATAGCTGTAATTGATTACGGTTATGAATATTCCTTTGAAGGTGTGACTCAACTCAACAGAATGTGTAAGTTCCGGTTTTAAAAACGGATTTCCTTCATAGTATAAAAACGGATCACGGAAGAAACGGAAAGGATTCATGTCGTCATAATCCGGTCGCTGGATCCGGCGACTGTATGAAAATTGTCCGGTATGATTTGTATTAAAAGTTTTCGAAACAAACAGGCTTGGGAAAAGCTGGAAATATTGTCTTTTCACCAGCGAATCCGTGGTAACCTGATGGCCGGTTGTTTGTGTATTTTCTCCTCTCAAACCTGCCTGAACGCTTACAGAGCCAAATTGTTTGCTAAAATTGATATATCCCGCATGAATGGTTTCCTTATAAGTAAAATGATTGCTCCAGGATGGATCCGGAATCCATTGCTCGTTGCGCAGCGTATCATATTTCAGGTTATTGTCCACGGAAACATTGCTGCTTTTCCATCCCATTTCCAGTTTTGCTTTCTCGCCAAACGGATGTGTATAATCGATTTTTCCCACATACACATTGGTAAGCGACGGAACATATCCACGGCGCACTGAGCGTGCCTCGACATTTGAATTTTCCGCGCTGAGATACCTGGTGTCCATATTTTGGTTGGAGCGATTATCATTTTGGGAATAATCCAGATCCACTGAAAGCTCACGGCCACTTTGATTTAGTTTGTGTGTATAGTTGACATTATAAGCGTTACTATTCCAGCGATCCAGATTGTCATTATGCGTCAGCGGATTGCTCAGCGTTTCACCAGTTGCGGAAACCAACAGGTTTGTCGTATTATTATCATTGGCATAGGTCCCGAAATTTCCGTTCACAAGCACACCAAAAGTATTTTTAGCATCCAGGAAAATATCCGCCCCGAGTTTGTAATTGTTGGTATGCAAAGGTTCGTTGGTAGCGGAATTCTGATAAGAAATTCTGTCGGGTTTTCCGCCTACATTTCCATCATAAAACCGGCGTGTAAAACTCAGATATTCAATTTCACCGCGGAAAGCATGATCATAACTTCCGTAAACATTGAATTTTCCACTTCTGTAATTGAGGCTGGCACCGCCGCCATATCGGTTTGCACGGCTTCTGGCGCCATTTACATAAACGTTTCCGTTTATTCCAACCTTCTCATTTTTTTTGAGAACGATATTAATAATACCTGAATTTCCGGCAGCGTCATATTTTGCGGAAGGATTGGTGATCAGTTCAATTTTAGAAACTGAACCGGAGGAGGTTCCCCGTAGTAATGTCGTCAGTTCTTTCTGGGAAAGATATGTAAGTTTGCCATTGAGCATCACGCTCACACCAGGTTTTCCTTTCATAGAAATATTCCCCTCGTCATCAACGGTAATTCCCGGTGCTTTTTCCAGTAATTCAAGTGCCGTATTTCCTTCGGAAAGTATGCTGTTTTCTAAATTGAGAACGGTTCGGTCTATTTGCTGTTCAACCAGTGGTTTTTTTGCAGTAATGACAACGGCCTGCAAAGTTTTGTCGTCGGCATCAAGGACTGTGTTTTCCAGAATAATTTCATGTTTTGCCTTATTGATAGAAAAAGTTTTACTGGTAAAAGTTTTATAACCCAGAAAAGTTGCCTGGACGTAATAATTTCCTTCTGCTGTTTTTTCAAACAAAAATAAACCTGACGAATCCGTAATGGTGCCTTTTACAATCGTCGAATCAATGGTTTTATACAAGGCAACAGTCGCAAATTCAATTGGTTTTTGACTAGTATCCAGTAATTTTCCTTTAACTGTTCCGGTAGAAGTTTGCTGAGAGAAACCTGAAAAAGATAGTAAGAGGTAACAGGATAAATTTAGTAAGATGAAGGGTTTGTTGATGAAATGCATAATTGAAGGTGAGTAGTTAATGTATTGATACTTAGTTTGACAGGGTAGGTGTTTCCTTGATTTGGTACAGACTTTTCCTTCCTTTCAAAATTTTTGTTGCATAACCAAGATCGACCATCCAGTTGAGCGCCTGGTAAACGGAAGCGATACTAATATTCAGTCTTTTCTCCCGGATCATGATCCAAAGCGTTTCAGCAGCCACTTCCGTCTGATAGGTCGTCAGATATTTTGCTACCAGAATTTTCTTGTTAGACCTCCGCAGATTATTTTGGTCAAAATAGAGTAAGATCTTTTCCTCAATGCTCATAAAAAGGCTCGTCTGTTTAATGAAGAATTATTAAGATTTCTATATCGTTTTTTGAAAAGGCAATAGAATTCCACTCAGGTCAAATATGACCAGAAGTGATTATGATTACTTTTTTTAGTTCAGGTAGAAATATCAGACTTCGGTATGCAGCGAAGAGGCTTTAATTTTTTTTGCCTTTTTGGGTTTGGCAAATCTGCTTTTTCCCCACCATATATAAGCTCCTGTGAGCGGAAGTGTGGCGCAGATAAGACTTGCCAGGAAATACAGGATTTTGGTTGGAATATTACCTATCGCGCCAACATGTATGGCGTAATTAGTTCTTTTGAGCCAGTCGGCCAGCTTCAAATTATCGATATGAACCTGTGTTGAAGGTAATTCTTTAAGTGTGTATTGATCCAGATAAACGTATCGCCATGAACCATTGTACATGTCAGTACAAAGAGAAATTGGTTCGGAAGGTTCGTCGGGAAAGGAAACGATTATCGCATCCTTATTATATGTTCCTATTTCGGTAATTCCTTTTTTGAATGCAAGATCAACGTTTTTCAACATATTGTCACCTGCTATTTTGGTCGTGTCTGAAAGTGAGTTGACATAAGGTGCCGGCGATTTTCCACCTGAACTTAGCCAATATACGCTTTGTGAAAACCAGGCAAAACTCATAACAAGTCCAGTCATGGTGATAACAAGTGCAACGATTAATGCGTAAAAGCCAAGCACATTATGAAGGTCATAATTAATGCGTTTGAACCTTGCACTCCATTTAATTTTGAAACTTTTATCCCGGTTCGATTTATTCCATTTTTTTGGCCACCATAAAATCAGACCGGATATTAAAAGAACAAAAAATATTAGCGTAGCGTAAGAAACGATAAGCTGGCCGACATTCTTTTTGTCAATTTTTGCTTCTATCCAAAGCTTGGTATGTCCTTCAAGAATGAAATGGAAAAAATCCTCTTCATTTACAATCGCAACAACATCTGCCGTGTAAGGATTGACATATATCACTGAATCGGAATTCATGCTTACGGTCGCAGTTCTTTCCTGACCATAATACCAGATTCCACTAATTTCCTTACCCGGGAAGCGGGCAGAGACTTTATTTTTAATAACGGAAGGAAGCAAATATTCCGCGTTTATGGGCTTTTCTACATGCAGCCAGGATTGGGTCAAAGATTCAAATTCCTGCTCAAAAACCAGTACACAACCGGTCAGTGCGACGATAAAAACAATAATTCCGGAAATCAGACCTAACCATAAATGTAGCCAGGCGTTTATCTTTTTTAGAACCATGGTGAGTTTTATATGTTACCTCCTGCCTGCCATTTATGAGGAGGCAGGAGGTAGAATTTAATCTTAGTCGTCAGAGAATTCCTGGATATATTATTTGGTTTTTTCCAGACGGAGTATGTAATCAATTCCGCCAACAAATTCAGCACCATGTGTTAGCTTGTCAGTGGCAGGATCATATTCCCAGATGTAATCTTTGTCAACAGCATTGACCGCTATATAAGCTTTGCCATCTTCAACAATTACAGCCTGAACCATCCTTTCTCCTTTGTCGACAGGAAGAGCCAATTGTTTGATAAATGTTCCCGTTTTTACATCAATAACAGAATAGAAATGGTCTGCGTCAATAGATTCTCCGGCAGCTCTTGTTCTCACAATGGCTTTTCCGTTACCGATATACCACATAGCGGCACCCATCTCATTTGTAACTTTTGATGAGAAATCAAGGTAGTAAGTTGGGTCCAGTGTGCTCGAACCGCTTTTGATTCTGTACACAGCAGATGGCGATTTGTAATCGTAGTTACTTACCGGATCGCTGATGAAGTATATGTCGTTGTTTTCATCTACAAAAGAAGATGGCGCATAAATAGGAGAGCTTCCCGGAGCGGTTGAACGCGTATCCGAAACAGAAGTTTCAATTGTCATGGCCGGATAGCTGATTGTGGCTACGTTGAATTTTTGATATACCGGCATTGCAGGATAGTTCGTGAAATCCGAAGATCCGAAACCATACCCAAGGTATATTTTGCCAGCGCGATATTCAGCAAACCCAACATTATAAGTGTTAAAGCCGGTCGGAAGAGCTTCAAGATTAAGTTTTCCTGTTGTTACCGACATATCTGCAACTTTAATGATCGCATAACGCGCTTCGTCAATTCCAGCATTTTGTCCGATACCAAAAATGACAAGCGTCTGATCGTCAGCCCAGGTGTAGGAAGTCCAGTTCAGATATGTAAACGGAACTTCTTTGTCTGTAACTAAGGCGCCGTTGGTAACATGGTATTTTCCTAAGCGGCCGCTTCCAAAGTTGGCGTGGTAATAAAATCCATCTTTTTGAACGATATCCTGAGCATATACTTTACCCGTCATTTCTGCTCCATTGCCTTGTAAACTGATCGTACCCGTTGTTAACGAAGGAACGTCGGCGATGTAATATGCAGTATTTGGCCAGCTGCCTACACATAAAACAGCTGAATATTTACCTTCCTCGCTGCCTGCGTCTACCTTGTCGTCATCACTGCTGCAACTGTTTAAAGAAAGGGCAACAACCGCAACCAGCAATGCTTTTCCTGAAAAGCTAAAAATTTTGTTCATTTCTGTCTTGTTATAAAATATAAAGTGAATTGGATTATTTTAAAAAATATCGAAGCTTGACTGAAAATGCTCGTCCGGGTTTTTGCAATCTGAAATTGTCAAAAGCAAGGTCATCTGTAAGATTCCTGCATTCTGCTGATACATTGTAGCGACCGTCTTGAAATGAATAACTTAATGAAGCATTTTGGATAAACTGTGTCGGAATGCTTGATTTTCCGTTCACATTTCCATATGCTTCCCAGGTCAGATAGAACCAGTGAACATACTGGGCAAACCAGTTAAATTGCAGTCGTGAGCCTTTTTGGAAAACATTATTTTTTCCTATGCTGAGATTGGCATTGCCAAACATCCAGGGCTGGTTAGGAATTTTGTTTTTGTATGTAGCCTCGTAAGTAGTGGAAGCTGTACTTCCGAATTTGGTCATATTAACTGCACTTTGATAAGTAGCGTTAACATTAAAGGAAAGTAAATCAGAGTAATCGTACCGAACTTCGGCTTCAAAACCCGTTACTCTTACACTGGATTTATTTTCATTTTTCAAAGCTTTTGATCGCTGATCAGGCACAGGATAGATAAAGTCTTTTGCATTTCTGTAAAATCCTGACGCTTCCATGAAGAATCTGTGTTTGTCGATTCTGAAACCGTAATAAGAACCCAGATTTACGTTATCACTGCTTTCCGGTTTCAGGTCCGGGTTGGGTTGTACGTTTAATCCGTCACCAAAAACTTCTTCTACTTCCTGTAACCGGTAAGCGTGTTCAAGCGATACTTTTATTCCCAGATCAGGTAAAAGTTTGTAGCGTGATGCGATTCCGTATCCGTAATTGTTAAACTGGTTTTCAAGAACTCTATAAGCGTTGTCGACATATTTTTTTCTTTCCAAACCCAGACCGTAATATTTAGCGAAAAAGGTATTTACCCATTTCGTTTCCAAAAATTCCTGTTGATAAGCAACGCCCAGAATCTGCTTGTCCATCAAACCCGGCATATCATCTGACGATGTAAGCAATTCGTTGTAGCTTTCGTTTTTAAGATGATCAAGCGTATAATTGATATTGAAGGAGTGCTTTTCGTTAAGTGTATAACTAAGATTTGCACGAACAAATGTTCTTGGGCGGATGATGTTGGACAATGTTTTGATTGAGCCCATTTCAGTAGCTCCCTTTGCCGTCCAGGTGCCATCCCAGTAATATTGCCGCATAAGCGTGTCGGCAGTTACATAAGTATCTTTTGAATGTGAAGCGAAAAGGCTGAGATCAAGGCCATTCACCAGTAAATTTGTTTTTTTGTAACGAATTGTCCCATTGTAGGCCTTGCTGTTACGGGTTACATTACCATAAACAATGGTTTGTTCAAAACCGGTTTGCAGATCCTGTTTTCCCTCCGAATAACCAAAACCGCCATAGAGAACATCAGCCCATTTTTTATTTGAAACTCCAACTTCTACCTGACCCATGGCAGAACGATAATCGTCATGGAAACGGCGGGTATTGGTTGTTACAAAAGTAGCGCCGCTAAGATCTGTGATCTGGTTTCCATTTCTGGTACCACCTTCCAGGATTTCCACGTCTTTCATCTTGTAATTATTATTTGAATAATTAAAGAATGCGCTGGCTTTGACCGTTATGCCGGTTTTCGGATGAACATATTGTCCGGTTAATGAAGATCGATGGGTATTGAATGATCCGTAACTATGACTCAGATCAAGATAATTCGTTTGTTTTTGATTAGTAATAACGTTCACTGCACCTCCCATGGCATCAGAACCCAGCTGCACCGGCACTACACCTTTGTACACTTCAATACGTTCAGCCAGGTTGACAGGTATATTGTTCAGGGACATGGCACTTCCCATAATTTCCATAGGGACGCCGTCAATGAAATATTTTACAGCCTTACCGGAAAGACCATTAATCGAAAAATTAAAGCTGGATCCCAAACCACCCTGTTCGCGTATACGTACACCTGCGCTGCGGTTAAGCACCTGGTTAAGGTCTGCCGTGGTATTGGCATATTGTTTGGTTTCGATGGCATTGACGGTGAAAGCCTGTTCCTTAATTTCCTGCGTTTCCGTTTTTCCATGAACGGTTACTTCGTCGATAACTTTTGTATCACTTTTTAGTGTAAAACTGGATTTAAGGTGCTGACCACTTTTAAGTGTTACAGATTTTTCCTGGGTGATATGACCCACAGATGAAATAGTAAGGGTATAGTTTCCTGGTTTTGAGATATTTAGTTTATAAGACCCTTCTGAATCCGTTTGAGTGCCTGTTGATGTTCCTTTCAACATAACACTCACGCCCGGAAGTGTTGTGCCACCTTCATCCTGAATGATTCCTGATATTATAATTGTGTTTTGGGCGTGAACTGTCCCGCTCAAAAAGAGTAAACTGATAAAAAATATGAAGAGTAGAGATTTACCTGACTGCATTGGATTAGCTATAAATACTGGTTATTAAGAATCAGACCAATTTCATGTTCTGACCTTTTCTAACACGAAGTAGCATAACACGGAGATTCCCGAAGGTCTTATTGAGAAAAAAATATTATTTTTTCAGAGGAAGCGAAATCCTGATTTGATAGAGGGAAGTGATAGTGGTTTTAAAAAAAGAAACCTGTTACACGATTTTCAAGTCGGTCATATAAAACTACCTGGCAGCCAGAACAGTTACCGGCTAATCCTCATACAATTTTTCGACACGAAGTATGTAGTCAATGTCACCATCAAGTTTTAAACCTTTTGTCAGGGTTTCGGTATCAGGATTGTAAATCCAGATATAATTTCCAGCAGTGTCGGAATTGATAGAAATATAAACATTTCCCTTCTCTACAAGTACACACTGGCGTGAAGTACCTTTATCAAGTGGCAGATCCAGTTTTTTGATTGTTTTCTGTTTCAGGTCCAGTACATAAAATTCTATGTGAGGCACTTTGTAGTGATCTTCAACCCCTGTGAAAAGATCTCTCCTTTCACTGCGGAGAATGGCTTTTCCATTGCCAATGTTCCACAATCCATACCCGTGATTTTTGATGGATTCAGAAATATTCCAGAAGAAAGTACTATCAATTGTGTTTTCATCCTTCCTGATTCGATACAAAGCGGTTGGCTTATCCGGATGATTTCCCAAAGCAATTCCAGGGCAGGCTAGGAAATAAAAGTCGCCTTTTTCATCTTGAAAAGTGTTAGGCTGAGCAGTGTTCGCTCCTCCCGGATATGTGGATCTTGAATCCTTTAATGTTTTTTGCCATTTGAGCTCGGGATAGCTTAAAATGTCAACATAAGCGGTGTCGGTTGTTGAAAAGTTGCTGGAAGTTATGCTGTGGTAGCTATATCCAACCAGCAATTGTTTATTTCTCAGTTCGGAAAAACCAACAGACATAGAATTAAATGGAGCTTTTGGCAAAGCTACCGGCATAATTCCCAGCCTGGCTTTCATATTTTTTACATTCACTTTGGCATACCTCAACCCGGCATTTTTTCGGTCGTAAGAGATTAGGAGTAAGGTGTCCGGATGAACCCAGTTATAATTGTCCAGATAAGTCAGCGGTGCAATTTCAACTGAATCAACGGGAACATATTGATTGTTCTGAACCGTATATTTTAAGAAATAATGCGTTTTTCTATGCAGCCGGTAATAGAAACCGTCTCTGACGATAAGATCGAACCAGATCTGTTTTGGATAAGTCCGGGCTCCGTTTTTGACAGGATCTGCTTTTCCGGAAGACAAATTATCAACCTGGATAATGTATTCCTTATAATCCTTGGCCATCGTATAAATACTATACGTCCTGGTTTCCGGAGCACTGTTTTCGGAGCATCCGGATATAAAGCCAATACTGATAAGAAAAAGGATTTTAAAAAATGTCAGACTGCCTTGGGCACGCATCGTTACAGGGGAAGATTTCAAATATTAAACTGATCCATAATCTGCCTTTTTACAATTGGCGGCAAACCCATCAGCAATTTTTCGTCCATTACAATCAGCTCATTATCTTTCTTGTTTCTGTAATTAAGTGCGATGTAAGTTTCTCCCTTTTTAAAATTCATTTTACCGGAATTTCTTTTGGTAGTAGTGCATATATTTTTGAAAGAGAGATCAATATCCTTTTTAGGGCTGATTAAAATTGTTCCACAGAAATCTATTAAACCTGTGTTTGCATCAATACGGGCATTACTTTCCGGCCCCAGGGAGATGGTGTAATCTTTGGAATCAATCTCTTTATTTTCTGACAAAGAAACATTTGCCGAAGTAATTACAGATTCTTTGTTGTTTATTTTAAATAGCAAAAATGAAAAAGCAACCAAAAGTAAAACGCTGGCGGCAGCGGCCAAACCGAAAGAATTAAATCCTGAAATTGTATTGAATTGGAATCTCTTTTCTTTTGCGCCGGGAAGTGAAGAAGCAATATCCTGCCACATTTCCGCCTTTACATTTTCCTTGTGAAGGTTTTCTGGTAGAATAATTTCTATTTCAATATCATCGTCGAGCAGCCAATTTTCCACCATAGCGGATTCCTCGGGAGTACATTCTCCTTTATGGTATTTTTCGATAAGCTCTTTACTGACCGTCATGAAAGCCTCTTTTTAGAATGCAGAAGTACTTTTTAGTAAAAGTAGCATATCTAACGGTTTTACGAAGCAGGCAATAAAGAAAATCAACAGGAATATTCTGTAAGGTGGGATTTCAGCGAAGTTACGGCTTTGGAAATATGATATTCCACAGCTCTTTCCGAGATAAGAAGATCCGATGCAATTTCCTTGTTGGAAAGCCCTTGTTCTCTGCTCATTTTAAAAACTTTACGGCATTGGGATGGTAAGGTGTCAATCAGCGAAGTGATTCTTTCTTTAAGGCTGCTTACCAATACTTCGTTTTCAGTATAATTGAGCGAAGAAACCTGGCTTGCAACTATGATTTCGTGATGTTGTTCCCGGATTTTTTTGTTTCTGATATATTCAAAAACCTTGAATTTAGCCGAACGGACAAGATATCTTTCCACAGACTGATTAATTTCAAGTTCATCTTTTCTTTCCCAAAGCGACTTAAATATTTCCTGAACCATTCCTTTGGCAGGCTCAGTCTCGCCCAGATTGGCATAACAAACCGAAAAAACTTTCTCCCAATAAAGATTATAGATTTCCTTAAAGGAATCCTCGTCGATTTTGAATGAGATTTTTTCTGGCTGATTGATATGCATGATAATGCTGACGTCTTTCGAGACAATCTGTTTGCAAATATATATTCTTATTTATATCTAGTCCAAATAATTTGGAGATAATTTAGAAATTCGGGTATTAAGTTTGATGATTTAAGAAAATATTTGATGTGTTGAAGAGTTTAGAATCGCCGTTTGGATCGAATAATAACTATTGAAAATGGTTTCCCAACTCCGTCGAAGTTTTCTGAAATTTCAGAAGTTTTCGACAGGAGTTAGGAAATCCTTTGTTAGATTTATGAAAATGAATCCGTTTTTTTAATTCATTACTTACTTCGTAAACTTCACGAAATCAGTCACTAACCCGCCAGCTGTTACTGTGTTGATTTTCTCTGATTTTGAAGTTGCAGGATCATATTTATAAATTCCGTTCAGTTTCAAATCGGGATTGTAAACCGGGAGATAAAACTTGCCGTCGTAAATTTTTGAATTTGGATAGGCATATCCGGCAGTCAAAGGCATATCCGAAATAAATGTTGCCGTTTTTGCATTCATATCAAGTCTCGCCCAGCGTTGATTTGGACCGTAAAATGCAAGGTTTGTTAATTCAGAATATTCGGTTGCAGTGATTGTCTGATTGGCCAGTTTGGCAATGAGTTCAAGTAAACGCGGTGGATCCTGCTGACCTGAAATACACGCATAAACAATACCGTTCGCATCATAAATTGTACCCAAAACTAGCTGGAATAACAAATTTGGCAAACCAGCTGCACTAACCGGATTGAAAGAATAAGTCAGGTCAAAATCTGTCGTGCCTGCCGGAATTTTCAGGATTTGTGGTTTTGAACGTTTGGCAGAATTAGGGCCCAATTGGCCATCCAATCCATATTGGCCCTGCGTTACGATGTAGACGTTACCTTGTTCATCTACCAGTCCGTTCTCCGCACCTCTGGAAACAGGGTAAGTCGCCTGTGGGAACATCGCCGTTTTTTCCCATTTTTTTGTTGTCAGGTTGATCACTTCCACATACACATTTTCTGCATCATAAAACTGACCTGTTTTGCTGCTGTTGGTAAATAAGGTTGCAAACAAACGATTATCCGACTTGCGATAGGCAAGGTGGGTGTAGATATTCGTTTCATTTGCCGGGAAGTTTTGGGCAGAAGTCATATCAATCTGACCAATGTTTTCCATCGTCGTAGGGTTAAACAAAAACAGCGCTCTGTTTCCGCCAGTCGTGTAAATCCCAAGGTCATCACTGATGATTTTTATGGCTGAAACGTAATCTATAAGAGGAATTGCGGCGACCTCCACAATGGCTCCGGTACTTTTCAGGATCGCGAGTTTTGACACTTTTTTATCGCCATTTAAAGCAGCTCCATAAATGAAATTTTTGTAACCTGTTCTGATAGAAAAAGTACTATATGCAGCTTTCTTCGTCAGATCAATATCACCCGATGGAAGCTCATTGAAAAATCCTGCATAATAGCTAAATCCCGCTGTGGATTGAGAAATGGATGCCATCACGTATCCTTCTTCCTGATAAAGAGATTCCGGCTCAACATCAGTATCGGTTTTGTCACTGTCACCGCAAGAAAATAAAGTGGCAGATAAAAGAAGGCCTAGTAAAAATTTAGTTTTCATTCGTGTTTTTGTGTTAAGAGATGGACTGGATTTTAAAAAGTATGGGCTGAAAAAGTCAGTAATTATTAGAAATTCAAAAGTTGATAAATCAGTTTTACGTTGAAATTTGTACCTGCACGTGGCACCAGATAATTATCAAACAGCTTGGCATTCAGCAAGTTGATTGCATTGATGGAAGCAGTTAATCCATTGCTTGCGAACTTGTAGGAAAGTCCGGCGTCAACACGATGCTGAACGGGCACATAAGCCTCAGGTGTATTTTTCACACTATTTTCCTTACCAACGGTGATGTGGTTGAAAGGTGCGATATAAGTGTAGAAAACGTAGGCGCGGAATCGGTCTTGTGTTTTTAGCAAACCACTCTTTGCCCAGGCAAATTCGCTGTTGGCGTAGAAGTTGGGATTATTTGGGAATGCAGTTCCAACCAAAAACTGACTTTCCTGGATTTTGACTTTTGTAAATGTTTTACGCAGAAATGTAACATTGGTTTTGAGTGTAAAAGCGTTTTTGTAAGTCAGCGAAACATCACCTTCCACACCCACAGTTCTTACCTGATCCGCATTGTCGTACCTTTTCACAACACCATCACCAATAAAAATGATATCATGCTGCTGACGGTAAAAACCGTTTACGGTAGATGAAATATTCAGGATTTTGTTGATCGGGCGTGCGATAGAAAATCCTAAATTCAGATTGTCACTGCTTTCAGGAAGAAGATCCGTATTCCGGACAATATCTGCGCCATTTCCTACAAACTGGGCAAACAGTGGAATAAGATATCCTTTTTCGTAAGAAGTCCGGATAAACATTCCTGGTGCCAGATCATATTTTAAGCCTGCATTATATCCCCAGATTCCGCCTTTTTTCTTGAACAACTGAAAAGTATTATTTTCGGCACCATCCAGAATGTAATCGAATCTTTTAAGTGCTGTTGAAAACGTTAACTTATTCCAGAAAATACCTTCATACTGTACCCCAGCCACATTTTTTGTTAAATATTGAGGTACCCGTAAATAATCTTTTGCAGGATCTTCTTCCAGATAATCGATACCTGTCAATTTTTGTCTTGCATATAAATTGGATATCAGGAGCTTGTGATTGGCTGATAATTTGTAAGAAAAACTGGCCCGATTTACCAAACCTTGAATGTAAGTTTTGGTATATCCAAGTGAATATTCACCTTCTGTACCTTTTCTGCCTATTACTTTTCCGCTCCAGCTATAAACGTTGCTGGTAGTATCGATATAGATTAATTGCTGATCGCTGTAATTGAAGGTAGTCGAAAACAAGGCTTTTTCATTCCACAATGACTTGTCATATTTCAGAATTGCCGATAAATTTTTTGCTTCATAAAGTACCTCTCCAAAAGCGAGACTGGAAACTCTTGCGCCGTTTTGAAGTTGTTTGTCTCCGCTGGAAAGATTCAACGTTAATTTCAACTCATCGGCCCAGGGTTTGCTATGCGTGCCGATGGTTATGCCACCAAAGCCAATTCTGTATCTGTCATGAAAACGGTGAATTCTTTCTACCTTATTATTCTTTTCGTAGATCTGCGCATCCATTCCATAATTATTATCCGAGTAATTATAGGCTCCGGTTACGTTGACAAAATAATTTTTGCTGTTGGCCAGCCCTAATGAAAAATCGGCAAGATGGGTGTTGAAGGATCCCACATTATACGAAGCCCGCAACGAGTTGTATGATTTTTGTTCAGTAACCAAATTTATTCCACCACCTAACGCATCCGTACCTACGTCAACCGGAAGCACGCCTTTATAAACGTCAATGCGTTTCAGATTACCAATTGGCAGTGTGGAAATATCAAAATTGGGATACATAAATTCCATCGGAAGACCGTCAATATAAATCCTGACAGCATTTCCCCGCATTCCGTTAATTGACACATCAGAGGTTTCGCCCAGGGAGCTCGACCGGCGAATTCTTACACCGGAAAGCCGGTCTACAACGTCGGTGATCAGTACATTTTGGCTGACCACATTCTTGATTTCAACACTACTGATCGCAATCGGTTTTGTTTCAAGAACCTTTGATTGCTTCTCGGACGTGACAGTTACTTCATTCAGCTCGGTTGCGGCATTTTCAAGATTGATCTCTTCAAAAACAGATTTGTTGTGAATTTTTACAGTTTTTTGAAGCTTCTTAAAGCCGATATGGCTGATAATCAGTTTGTATTCTCCCTGACTGACACCTGAAATTTTAAACTTTCCCTCCTGATCCGTCAGCGCGGAGTAATTTGTATTTTGTAAAGAAACATTTACTGAGGATAAGGCATCATCGTTTGCATTCTTAACAATACCATTTATTTCAAAACTTTGTCCAGGAGAACAAAAGGAAATAAAGCATAGTAAAATGGGGAGTAAAGTTATTCTCATAAAGGTTGGATAGTGAATTTTGCCCAAATGTAGATATATTATTTATAATTGGAATAAATAATGATAAATATTTTTTTGAATTTAACATGTTTCCCGACTTGTATTTTTCTCAGGAAGGAGTCATGAACTGATTCTATTTATATCAAAAATTGGTGACTTAGTTGAAAGTCCGGATGCTGCTGCGGGTAAGCAGGTAGCCATTCCATGCAACTGTAATCGCAAAAACATTAGCTATCTTTACCGTTCTGAAAAAATGAAATTTTAAAAATGGCTGTACAGAAATATAATGATCGTGTCAAGGTAAAAGTTAAAAACCATCCGGATACGTGGATGATTCTTGAACATGAAAACATCAAAAAAGGCGCAACTACCAAATTTACCGGCAAGGTGAAATGCAGAAATACGGTGACCGGAGAAGTGAAATTTTTTAGTGAAAACAGTTGTGAACTGGCTTAAATTATCCTGACTCAAATCAGAATATTTGATATTTGAAACAAAAAACTGGCAACTGTGAGGTTGCCAGTTTTTTGTTTTTAGTCCAAACGATGATGCAAAAGTGGCTGATTTGAAGCGTGTGAACGAAATTAAATAGTTTGGGAATTTGTACCGAAATGGATTAGGTACAGTAGATTTTGTGTGATCATTATTTATACTAGTAAATCCCTAACCCTTAGATCGATGAAACATATTTCATTTATTCTGCTGTTATTTTTCGTTCATTTTTTGAAAGCACAAAGTCCTGCTGAAAACTATGCAGTGGATCCAGCCTCGGAAGAGCAGCCGGGTGTACCAAAAGGTGAGGTATTGAAATTCACCTTTGAAAACTCCAAAATATTTCCGGGAACCTGGCGTGAATACTGGGTTTATATTCCGGCTCAATATAAAGCAGATAAGCCCGCTTGTGTGTATGTCAACCAAGACGGAATTCAGTGGAAAGCGCCAACGGTTTTTGATAATCTGATTCATAAAGGCGAAATGCCGGTTACCATCGGCGTTTTTGTAATGCATGGAAAAGTGAAGGCGGAGAATTCAAATGAAGCACTCGACCGTTTTAACAGGAGTTTTGAATTCGACGGATTGGGCGATGCTTATGCGAAATTTATTCTGGATGAAATTTTACCCGAAGTCGAAAAGCAAAAAGCAAGTGATGGCCGAGCTATAAAATTATCAAAAAACGGAAATGACCGGGCCATTGGCGGATCAAGCAGTGGAGCCGTTTGTGCTTTTACGGCAGCCTGGGAAAGGCCGGATGCGCTCACCCGGGTTTTCAGCGCAATTGGAACCTATATTGGTCTGCGTGGTGCTGATCGTTACCCGACTTTAATTCGAAAATACGAACCCAAACCGTTAAGAATATATTTGCAGGATGGTAGCAACGACCTCAACATTTATGCCGGCGACTGGTGGATGGCGAATCAAACAATGCTTCGCGCCTTGACTTTTTCAGGTTACGAAGTAAATCACCAGTGGGGTGAGGGAGGGCATAATGGGAAACAGGGAACTGCCGTTTTTCCCGATGCTATGCGTTATTTATGGAAAGACTGGCCTAAATCTGTGCCGACTGGAAAAAGCCAGAATCAGTTTCTCTCGACGTTGTTGCTGCCCGAACAAAACTGGGAATTGGTTGGAGAAGGATATCGATTTACCGAAGGTCCAACCGTAAATCAAGCCGGCGATTTGTTTTTTCAGGATATTCCAAATGGAAAAACATATAAAGTTGGGAATACTAATAAGGTAGAAATTGTCAATGAGACTTCGTATAATGCTACTGGTGCCGAGTTTGATAAAGACGGGAATCGCTATGAAGTTGCCCAAAAAGCATCGTCGATTGTTAAGTATTCGCCGGATGGGAAAAAGGTGGATATTGCGACTAACATCGTTGGAAATGATTTGACTGTTGCAAATAATGGAAATGTCTATGTAACGGTTCCCGACGGTAAAGAAAAACCGTCCTCAATTTTTCTGATCAGGCCAAACGGAGAAAAAGTCGAGGTCGATAAAGGTCTGCTTTATGCCAACGGACTGACACTTTCCCCGGATCAGACCTTACTATATGTTACGGAATCGGCCTCGCATTGGGTTTATGCTTATCAGATTTTGAAAGACGGAACATTGGGAAGCAAGCAAAAATTTGGCTGGCTGCATGTACGTGACGTCGACGAAAATGCCTGGGGAGACGGCCTGACCTGTGATCGTGACGGGAGGATTTATGTTACCACAAAAGCGGGAATCCAGATCCTTGATCAAACCGGCCGGGTAAATGCAATTTTACCAACTCCTAATGGAAATGCTTCCAATGTGGCTTTCGGCGGAAAAGATTTTAACATTCTCTTTGTCACTGCAAATGACAAAGTCTACAAACGTAAATTGAATGCAAAAGGAGCGAATAACTGGGATAAACCAAATAAACCAGAAGCTCCCAAATTATAGAAGTTCAGCTTTTTAATTGTTTCTGAAAAATGTGATGGTTAAAAGTTAATCTGTACTTAACATACGCTTAGATTTCCGGGGATAAATTTGATCCTTAGATGATATTTAAAAGCATTGAAAGGTATTTAGCATTTTAATACACATGAATTCAAGGAGAGATTTTTTAAAGAAAGCCGCGCTTTTATCAGGTACGGGTGCGATGGCCAACATGTTACCGGCTGTGATTGAAAGAGCTATGGCCATAAATCCGGAACTCGGCAGTACCTTTTATGATGCTGAACACATCGTATTTCTAATGCAGGAAAACCGGTCATTTGATCATCAGCTTGGTACTTTGCAGGGTGTTCGCGGTTTTAATGATCCCCGCGCAATTCAACTTCCGGATAAAAATAAAGTTTGGCTGCAAACCAACAAAGAGGGTGAAACTTATGGACCTTTTCAGCTTAATGTAAAGGATACAAAAGTGGCCTGGATGGGCTCAGTTCCTCATGGCTGGACGGATCAGACGGATGCCATGAATGGTGGAAAATACGATAAATGGCTGGACGTAAAAAAGGCTAGAAATAAAGAATACGCAAAGATTCCATTGACAATGGGTTATTGCGACCGCGTGGATTTTCCCTTCTATTATTCGCTGGCTGATGCATTTACAGTTTGCGATCATAACTTTTGTTCAAGCATAACGGGAACGCACCCGAACCGTCATTATTTTATGACAGGAACCGTTCGTGAAAAAAATGAAGTGGAAGCAATCGCGCATTTGTGGAATAACAGTAATTATGAATACCCGGAATTAAGCTGGAAAACTTATCCGGAACGTTTGCAGGAAAATGGTATTTCATGGAAGGTTTACCAGAACGAGCTGACAATGGGTTATGGCCTGAAAGGCGAAGAAAGTGCCTGGCTCAGCAACTTTGGTACCAACGTTTTGGAATATTACAAACAGTATAATGTTCGGTTGCATGAAGGGGGAATTGCCAATTTGCAGTCAAAAAAGGAGAATCTTTTGCAGCAGATCGGAGAAATGGAAAAGCAGCCTTCGGACGAAAAAGTTTCTCAAAGGCTTGCAGCAGCTAAAAAACTCCTGACTTTAATTGAAACGGCGCAATCAAGATTTACGACTGAAACCTATAACAATCTTTCAGAGCAGGCGAAAGAGATTCATAATAAAGCATTTATAACAAACATAAACGACGCTTATTACCACGAGCTGGAAGAATTAAAATATGATGACAAAGGCACAGAAAGAGAATTGAAAGTGCCGAAAGGTGATGTTTTTCATCAATTCAGAGCGGATGTTAAAAATGGTACTTTGCCGACGGCATCGTGGCTAATGCCTCCTGCACATTTTTCCGATCATCCGGGTCAGCCGTGGTTTGGGCCCTGGTATGTGAGTGAAGCCATGGAAATTTTACTTGAAAATCCTGAGGTTTGGAAGAAGACTATTTTCATTGTTACCTATGATGAAAATGACGGATATTTTGACCACATGCCGCCTTACACTGTACCAAACCCGTACAAGGAAAATACAGGAAAAGTATCGAAAGGCATTGATCCGAAAATGGATTTTGCAACAAAAACGCAGCAGAGTAATCCATCCATGCAGGAGAGTAATCTTCGGGAAGGTTCGATTGGCTTAGGATACCGCGTTCCTATGATTGTTGCATCACCTTGGTCTCGCGGTGGTTTTGTTAATTCCGAGGTTTTTGATCATACTTCATCTTTGCAATTTTTGGAAAATTTCCTTGAAAAGAAATTTAGTAAAAAGGTGAAAGAGGAAAATATCACTCAATGGCGCCGGACAATTTGTGGTGATTTGACTTCAGTTTTCAGACCTTATAATGGAGAGACAATTACCAAACCTGATTTTTTAATTAGAAAACCATTTATTGAAGGAATTCATCAGGCTCAATTTAAAAATGCTCCCGATAATTACAAGCAATTAACAAAGGCAGAAATTGAGCAGATTAATACCAATCATCACGAATCTCCATATTTCCCAAAACAGGAAAAAGGCGTGAGATCTGCCTGTGCATTGCCTTATGAAAATTATGTTCATACGGTTTATGACAAAAATAAAAACAGTATTGGGTTATCATTCAAAGCCGGAAACAAAGTGTTTGGTAATAAAGCCACGGGTTCACCATTTCGTGTATATGCGATGAATTCATACCAAAATGATCCGCTAAAATCCTGGGATTATAGTGTTGCGGCTGGTGACGCAATTTATGACGAATTCAATCTGACTGATTTTGAAAAGGAAAATTACCATTTCCGGGTTTATGGCCCGAATGGATTTTTTAGAGAATTTGCCGGGGACAAAAATAATCCATTGGTTAAACTTACTTGCACGTACGAAGCAAGCAGGCTCAATCCGTCACGATTAACGGGGAATGTGTTGATCACGGTTACCAATAATGACACAAAACCACACGTTTTAACGATACTGGATAATAGTTATAAAGCCAAAAATCAGAATAAAGCGATACCAGCCGGAGCTCAAACTTCGATCGTTTTAAATTTATCTAAAAATTATAACTGGTACGATTTCAGCGTAAAAATTAAAGGATTTGATTCTTACCAGGAACGTTTTGCCGGTCATGTTGAAACTGGCCAAGTAACTAAAACGGATCCTTTGATGGGGGGAATTGTTTAAGTAAATTGACGTATACTTGACCCTGAACAACTTTTTATTTATCTTTTCAAAATGGATAGCAAAGTGGTTCGGGGTCATTTGTTTTAAAAGCCAAAATAAAATGGAAAACATGTTTTCAGCGCAGGAGATAGAAGTTGTTGTTTCAAAGGAAGCAATTTTTACAGCGGAAACGGTCGTTTTCTGGTCATCTTTGAGCTTTACCAATAAAGAGTCTTTCGAAAGCGGTTTTACATCAAAAAACAAAGAATTCCTGGATTTTCTTAACAGCAACAGACTGGAAATAATACGCACAGTTGATTCAACATCAAGCTTTGGTGAGTATGTTTACAATACGCCTGTATATCAGATCTTGTTGAATCATGATCAGTATCTGCTTTTAGAAAAATACAGAGATAGTCATCCTGAACTTGGCGGAATGGCTGTAAAGCCCGAATTTTCTCAGAAAGACAAAGAATTGTTATTGCACGACATCACAGTACAGGCCTGGCGCGAAGCTGATGAAATAGCTATCAAAAAGGGTCTTGTGCTGAAAAATGAATATAAGTCAGAAGAAATTATCGAAAAGAAAAATTCATGGGTTACTGGTCCGCCCGCTTCCGCACGATATGATCACTTCAAGCAACCGTTGTCAGCTACCTATAAATTCACTTTCAAAACCTTGTAAATCAAATCGTCATTTCCCCACGCATTGGATTTTTAAGCATTTCAACGCATTTCGAATGATCTGATTCTTTACCAAAAACATACATCATTTTAGTAATGGCAGCTTCGGCCGTGATGTCTGAACCACTTACCACACCGACCTGTTTCAGGAATTTACTGGTTTGGTAATGTCCCTGAGCCACACGACCGCCGTCGCATTGAGAAACATTAAATATAATTACTCCTCGTTCAATAGTATTTTGTATTTCTTGCAAAAACCATGGTTCGGTAGGAGCGTTGCCTGCTCCATAAGTCTCCATTACTATTCCTTTCAATCCTTCAATTCCTAAAATTGATTTTACAACCTGTTTGTTAATGCCAGGAAACAATTTCAGGAAAGCTACGTTGGTATCCAGTTTGGATTGAATTTCGAGCTTTTTACCTTCTTCAAAAGTTTTGATGAAGGGCAAATTCCAGTCGATTCTTACGCCTGCATTTGCCAGAAGTGGATAATTTTCGGAGTGAAAAGCGTTAAAATCAGAACTCTCCTGTTTTTTTGAACGGTTACCGCGAAGCAGATGGGAATTGAAATAAATACAAACTTCGGATAGGATAGGTGTGCCATCTTCATTTGTTGCAGCTGCCAGTTCCAAAGCCGTTATAAAATTTTCACGCGCATCCGATCTGGCAACACCGATTGGTAATTGCGCGCCAGTCAGGATTACCGGTTTGTTCAAATTTTCAAGTAAAAAACTTAATCCGGAAGCCGAATAGGCCATCGTATCCGTTCCGTGCAGAATGACGAAACTGTCAAACTTTTCGTAATTGTCAAAAATAATCTGTGCAAGTTCAATCCATATTTCCGGATTCATATTGGATGAATCAATCGGCTCATTTAATGTCAAAAATGTAATTTCAAAATCCAGCCGTCTTATTTCCGGAACTCTTTCAATAACCTGCTCAAAATTAAATGGCACCAGCTGTTTCCCCTTTGTTTCGTAAACCATACCCAAAGTTCCTCCGGTATAAATGACAAGAACAGAAGCGCGAGGTGGCTCAGGAGAAATCGGATTTATGTGGATTGTATTGTAAGACATTTATGAAAGCGGATTATTTTTAACTCGCCAAAGTTAAGAGAGATTTCGCTGTTTTTGTGGTTGTGGCAATGACTTCCTGTTTTGTTATTTGTTTCAAATCCGCAACACGCTGCGCGACCAAATCGATGTAAGAAACTTCATTTCTTTTGCCGCGGTACGGAGTTGGCGCAAGGTAAGGACTGTCGGTTTCCAAAACGAGATTTTCCAGATCAACAAATGGAATTACCTTATCCAGACCTCCATTTTTGAACGTAGAAACACCACCGATACCTAACTTAAATCCCAAATCGATTGCCTTTTGCGCTTCTTCCAATGATCCTATAAAACAATGGAAAATACCAGTTAAAGAAGAATCTGCAAATTTTTCAATCAATGCAACAGTTTCCCAAAATGCATCACGACAATGAATATCAATCCAGAGATTATGTTTTCTGGCAAGTTTACATTGATATAAAAAAGCTTCTTCCTGCTGCGCACGAAAAGTTTTATCCCAAAATAAATCCATCCCGATTTCTCCAACGGCAATGAATTTATATTTTTCCAGCCACGCTTCCACGATCTCCAATTCTTTTTCAAAACCTTCTTTTACATAAGTAGGGTGAAGACCAATCATAGGCAAACATCGGTCCGGATAGGTTTCTGCAAGCTGCATCATTCCCGGAATTGTTGTATGATCACAATTGGGCATCCATATTTGTTCGATTCCTAAATCCCAGGCACGTTGCAGCATTTCAGTACGGTCATCGTCGTACTTTTCATCATATATGTGGGCATGCGTTTCTATCATAATTTTGTATTTAATCTATTCAATAAGTTCTCTCTTTCCAGGTGGTTTTACCTGGCAGCATATGAATTATCAGCATTAGTACGCTGATACCGATAAGATAAAACCAAAAGAGAAAAACTGCTTTCCATAAATCTTTTTGTTTCAATAAAATTACCGGCACAAGTACAATCGCGGTGATCAGCATGTAGTTTTGAATAAGCATTCTTAAACTTCGTTCCGGATCCCAGATGGCAATGACTGCGATAACAGGAATTAAAAGTGCTGATATGATGAGGCAAATACGGAGTACAAGCGGTGACTGCATGATGCCGTGCATCCACCTTTTTCTTTGGATCGTTAGTTCTTTAAAAGTTTTGACCGGCTCGGAAATAGCTATAATTTCAGGAATGTAGGTTTGTACAAAGTCAAATTTATTTTTTACAATAGCCATGAAAAGCGCATAATCTTCCACGATGGAAAACCCGATTCCTTCATAACCACCAACGGAGTCATAAGCTTTTCTGGAAACTGCCATATTATTCCCCAGACCCGTTATTCCAATATTAAACAAAGAGAAAAAACGCATTACTGTTAAAGTAAACAGCCATTCGAGAGAAAGGAAATCTGCAAAAAAACGGCTTTTTTTCATTCTTGTTAAGCCTACAACAATGCCGGTATTTTCCATGAAAAACGGCAACATGTTAGTAATCCAGCCAGTTGGAACAGCTATATCAGCGTCGCAAAAAAACAGAAAATCACCCGTTGTAACGTGTGCAAGCTGAGCCAAAACATTAGCTTTTCCCTTTAAACCATCTGTTTGTTGAGAAATTTTATAGTATTTAAACTGAGGTTTTTCCTTAATATAAGCTTGGATGATTTCGGCAGTTTTGTCAGAAGAATCATCGTCTCCAATACATATTTCCAGATTTTCTTTTGGAAATTGCAGAGCGTCAAGCGATTTTAAACAACGTTCAATATTTGCCTCTTCATTGCGGGCGGCCAACAAAATACTTACTTTAACTGGTTGTATTAGATTAGACATAAAGTCCGGTTCCGGAAATTTTTAAAGGATGGTCAAGCGCTAACCAAATAAGTTCAGCTCATTGGTAACGCTTTAAACTGGTAATCTTTGTTTGAAAAATGTTCCAAAAAGCGTGGTAAAGTATATTGCATATTTTTTGCCGCTTTGAGGCTGTCATGAAATAAAACAATCGAGCCAGGACGGGCGTATTTTATTGTCTTTTCAAGACAGACTTCCGGCTTTACCGCGGCAGAAAAATCTCCGCTCAAAACGTCCCACATAATAATTTCCTTGGATTCAGGGAGTTGCCTCGACTGACTTTTTTTCATTCTTCCATAAGGCGGACGAAAAAGATTAGTTTCAAGTTTGAGCTGTTTTTCACACAACTCGATATTTGCCAGATATTCCTGATCTTTACTTTTCCAGCCATTCATGTGATTGAATGTATGGTTTCCAATGGAATGGCCTTCACTAATCACTTTTGAGAAAATAGCCGGATGTTTTTTTACATTATCACCAATGCAAAAAAATGTTGCTTTGGCTTCAAACTGTTTCAATGTATCCAGTACAAATTCTGTAATATCAGGAATTGGTCCGTCATCAAAAGTCAGAAAAATTTCTTTTTCCGCGGTTGGAACGTGCCATTTATAACGTGGGTATATCGCTTTTAACCAGAATGGAGAATAATGTAAAAACATTAGTATGTGTGTTTACAGAAAATTCAATAATCAGATTTCTAATCCAAATATACGGATCATCACCGGGAAAAATTGATTATTCAAAAGTGAGAAAGCATCCAAACAAAATAAGCCACTCATAATGAATGGCTTATTTTGTTAATTCTTATTGTGAAATTATGTTCTCGAATCAGGCATGAGCAAAAACCGGATTCAGCATAGAAACTGCTTTTGCTTCCAGGAATGACTCGCCCATCAGGAATTCGTCCACAGCGCGGGCTGCTTCACGGCCTTCGCTGATCGCCCAGACAACAAGGGATTGTCCACGGCGGCAGTCACCTGCTGCGAAAACTTTTTCGTTTGTTGTAGACTGGTAACCATTTGCTTTTATGTTACCACGTTCATCAAATTCCAGGTCAAGATCTTTCAAAAGTCCTTCCTGCTGAGGATGCAAAAATCCTGCTGCCAAAAGTGCAAGTTCACAAGGCAATACCTGCTCGCTTCCTGCTACTTCCTTCATTTGCATGCGGCCGGTTTCAGGATCTTTTTGCCAGTCAAGCTCAACAATTTTCAACCCGGAAAGATTACCGTTTTCGTCTCCAATAAAAGATTTTGTGTTGATGGACCAATGTCTTTCACAACCTTCTTCATGTGAGGTAGAAGTACGAAGCATCATCGGCCAGTTTGGCCAAGGTGTACTTGTGTCACGATCTTTTGGAGGAACTGGCATCAGCTCGATCTGCGTTACAGATTTTGCACCATGACGGTTTGAAGTTCCAACACAATCGGATCCAGTATCACCACCACCAATTACTACCACGTTTTTACCGGTTGCCAAAAGCTGACCATGTGCATATTTCTTGCCCTGGTGATCTACTTCCGGGAAAATATCAGCCACACGTTTATTTTGTTGACTCAAAAATTCCATCGCATAATGAACTCCCTTCAATTGACGGCCTTCAATATTCAAATCTCTTGGAACCGTTGATCCCATAGTTAAAACTACTGCATCGTATTCGTTTAAAAGTTCGTCCGCTTTGATATCCACACCAACATTTACGTTGGTAATAAACTCAATTCCTTCTTCCTGCATCACAGCAAGACGACGGTCGATTACTTTCTTTTCAAGTTTGAAATCAGGGATACCGTAACGTAGCAGTCCACCGATTTTATCAGCTCTTTCAAGCAACGAAACTGTATGACCAGCCTGGTTCAACTGATTTGCCGCAGCCATACCAGCAGGACCAGAACCTACAACCGCAACTTTTTTACCAGTACGTTTCTGAGGAAATCTTGGTTTAACAAGACCAAGTTCAAATGCTTTTTCAACAATTGATTTTTCAATAAATTCAATTGCAACCGGTGGTTTGTTAATTCCCAAAACACAGGATGCTTCGCAGGGCGCTGGACAAATTCTTCCCGTAAATTCCGGGAAGTTATTTGTCGATGCTAATATTTCATAAGCCAATCCCCAGTTTCCGTCATAAACGGCGTCGTTGAATTCCGGGATGATATTTCCCAGCGGACAACCGTTATGGCAAAAAGGAATTCCGCAGTCCATACAACGTGCTGCCTGCTCCTTGGATTTTGACTCTATTGGTGCTGTTTCAATTTCTTTATAATCATGAAGACGTTCTTCAACGGCTCTTTTCTTTGGTAATTCCCTTTCAAACTCAATAAATCCGGTTGGCTTTCCCATTCTTAATATTTCCTTGTTAATCGTGATTCAAATTGGGGCTGTCTGGTTTTCTTGGCGGCCGAAACAAACAGCTGATAACTTACGGCTCAGAGCTTACAAATGGTCTACATCAACAACAATGTCCTGATACACAACATTTTTATCGGCAATCTGCTGGGCAAGTGTTATACCGCGTCCGTCCAAAGCCTTCTTAAAGTCATTTGGAAGTACTTTTACAAATAAACCAATCGATTCTTCCCAGTTTTGTAATAACTGGAACGCCACGTTACTGGTTGTGTACTGGAAATGTTTTTCCAGAGAATCACGCAGAATAAGCTGATCTTCTTCATTGATCGCATCAACTGCCACCATCTCGAAGTTCACTTTTTCGCGGAAATCTCCTGCTCTGTCAAGTACATAAGCAACACCTCCCGACATACCCGCTGCAAAGTTTCTACCTGTTGAACCAAGGATAACGGCCAAACCACCCGTCATGTATTCAAGTCCGTGATCTCCAAGTCCTTCAACAACAACTTTCGCTCCTGAATTTCTTACACAGAAACGTTCACCAGCCGTACCGCGGATATAAGCTTCACCAGAAGTAGCACCGTAGAATGCTACGTTACCAATGATAATATTTTCCTCAGGTTTGAATTTAGAATCACGATCCGGATAAACAATCAGTTCCGCGCCACAAAGACCTTTTCCAAAGTAATCATTCGCATCACCTTCCAGTTCCAGACGAATTCCGGCTGTATTAAACGCACCGAAACTTTGTCCCGCTGTTCCACGGAAACGGAAATGGATGCTACCTTTTGGAAGTCCTGTTCCGCCGTGAACTTTGGAAATTTCGTTGGATAACATCGTTCCAACCGCACGGTTCAGGTTATTGATCGGGAATTCCCCGTAAACCTCTTCTGAATTTTCAAGAGCTGCTTTTGCTGCATCAATCAATTTCAGATCGATGATTTCACTGATTCCGTGATCCTGATCTTCCTGTTTGTATTGTGCTACCGAAAGATCTGAATCCTTAAACAGGATCGCATCGAAATTAAGGTTTTTATATTTCCAGTGTTTTAAATCGTTGCGTGGTTCAAGGTATTGAACTTGCCCAACCATTTCATTAACCGTACGGAAACCAAGCTGAGCCATAATCTCGCGAAGTTCCTGCGCCATGAAAGTAAACATGTTAACCACATGTTCTGGTTTTCCGGAGAACAAAGCACGAAGCTCTTTATTCTGCGTAGCAACCCCAACCGGGCAAGTATTCAAGTGACACTTACGCATCATAATACAACCTGCCGCAACAAGTGCTGCAGTAGCAACACCCCATTCTTCCGCTCCAAGCATAGCGGCAATCGCAAGGTCTTTGCCTGTACGAAGCTGACCATCAGCCTGAACCGTAACGCGTCCGCGCAATTTATTTTTAACCAGTGTCTGATGCGTTTCAGCCAAACCAAGTTCCCATGGAAGCCCTGCATGGCGAATCGAACTCAACGGCGAAGCACCTGTTCCTCCGTCATACCCTGAGATCAGAATGTGGTCGGCATGTGCTTTTGCCACACCCGCAGCAACGGTTCCAACACCCGCTTCGGATACCAGTTTTACACTGATACGAGCCGCACGGTTTGCATTTTTCAAATCGAAAATCAGCTGAGCCAAATCTTCAATTGAATAAATATCGTGGTGTGGTGGGGGAGAAATAAGTCCTACACCCGGAGTCGAGTGACGTGTACGTCCGATCCAGTCATCTACTTTATGACCCGGCAGCTGACCACCTTCACCCGGTTTTGCACCTTGTGCTGTTTTAATTTGCAATTCACCTGCATTGCTCAAATAATGGCTGGTAACTCCGAAACGTCCCGAAGCAACCTGCTTGATCTGAGAATTCATGCTGTCGCCATTAGCCAGATTTTTGTAGCGAAGTTCATCTTCTCCGCCTTCACCTGAATTGGATTTTCCACCAATACGGTTCATAGCAATGGCCAGCGTGGTATGCGCTTCCCAAGAGATCGAGCCAAATGACATAGCACCTGTTGCGAAACGTTTGAAAATGTTTTCAACCGGTTCAACTTCTTCGATTGGAATTGGCGTTCCTTTTTTGAAACGTAACAATCCACGAAGTGTTAGTGCTTTATGTGTTTGATCATCAATCAGTTTTGAATATTTCTTAAATTCAGCGTAACTGTTGTTTTTTGTCGAGTGTTGTAACAAATGAACAGTTTGCGGATTAAAGATATGCGCTTCGCCGCGTTGTTTCCACTGATAAAACCCGCCAACTTCCAGACGCGGAGTCATGTTAGGACTTTCGTGGTAGGCAACTTTATGACGAACCAATACTTCACGCGCAATTTCAGCAATACCCATACCGCTGATGCGGGAAATGGTACCCGTGAAGAAGCGGTCAACCACATCTTTGTTCATACCAACACATTCGAAAATCTGAGCGCCTTGATAAGATTGAAGTGTTGAAATTCCCATTTTTGAGAAAATCTTCAAAAGCTCTTTGTTAACAGCTTTGATGTAGTTGTAATATAATTTATCGTCTGTGAATTCACCATCAATCATGTTTTTGCGGTTCATGAAAGAAAGCGTTTCAAATGCCATATAAGGACAAACACCTGCTGCGCCATAACCAATCAGCGTAGCAAAATGATGTGTTTCCCAAACGTCACCAGCTTCAACAAGCAAACCAACTTTTCCTCTCAAACCTTCGCGGATCAAGTGGTGGTGGATTGCCGCCGTGGCAAGCAAAGTAGGAATCGGTGCGTGATCAGAATCGATCGCACGGTCGGAAAGAATGATGATTTCAAAACCATCTTCAATCGCTTCAACCGCGTAACGGCAAATTCTTGCCAAAGCACGTTCCAAAGCTTTTCCGCCTTCATCTGCCCGGAAGTAGATGTTGATTGTTTTTGCCTGGAAGTGATTTTTATCAATAAATCTTAATTTATCAAATTCCGTAACGGTCAAAACCGGGTGAGGCAATTCGATCTGACGGCAATGCTGAGGCGTTTCCGTCAAAATATTTTCTGTGCTTCCTACGAATGAAATCAGTGACATGATCGCTCTTTCACGAATCGAGTCAATAGGAGGGTTTGTTACCTGCGCAAAAAGCTGCTTGAAGTAACTCGACATATGCTGACTTTGTTCAGAAAGAACAGCCAGGGGAACGTCAGTACCCATAGAACCGATTGCTTCCAAACCACTTTGCGCCATCGGAGCAAGGATCATCCGCAAATCTTCCGAAGTAAATCCGAAAGCCATCTGACGTTTCAACAACGAAGAATCTTCATATTGTCTGTATGTACGGATTGGCTGATCAAGATCTTCAACGCGTAGTTTATTTTCATTCAACCATTCCTGATAAGGCTGTGCTGAACAAATCTGTGCTTTAATTTCTTCGTCAGGGATGATACGACCTTGTTCCATATCAACGATGAACATACGACCTGGCTGCAAACGGCCTTTTGTCACAACTTTCGCCTGATCAACTTCCAAAACACCTGCTTCGGAAGCCATGATGATTGTATCATCATCCAAAACCCAATAACGGGAAGGACGAAGACCGTTACGGTCAAGCGTAGCACCTACCATCTTTCCGTCTGTAAACGAAATCGAAGCAGGTCCGTCCCAAGGTTCCATGATCGCTGCGTGATATTCGTAAAATGCTTTACGTTCCGCATCCATCTGGTCATTGCCATCCCAGGCCTCAGGCACCAGCATCATCATTACATGAGGAAGCGAGCGGCCTGAAAGGTGAAGCAATTCAATAGCGTTGTCAAGATTTGCAGAATCGGATTGTCCACGGTCACAAATAGGAAGGATCATATCCATTTCCTCTTTGCTGAAATATTCCGACTGAAAAGCTTTTTCGCCGGCACGGATCCAGTTCACATTTCCTTTTACGGTGTTAATTTCACCATTATGGGCTATGTAACGGAAAGGCTGTGCCAATTCCCATTTCGGGAAAGTATTGGTTGCAAAACGAGAGTGAACAACAGCAAGCGCTGAAACCACTGACTCATTTTCAAGATCCGGGAAATAATATTTCAACTGAGCAGTTGTCAGCTGACCTTTGTACGAAATCGTGCGGCATGATAAAGAAGAATAATAGAAGCTTCCTTTTGCTCCTTTTACCGTATCCTGAATCAGACGTGCCGAAACCTGGCGAAGTATATAAAGTTTGCGTTCGAAAGCGATATCTTCAGTAACATCGTCCGGACGTTTGATGAAAACCTGTTCTACATAAGGCTCCACAGACAAAGATCCTTCACCAAGCGTGTTGTTTAGTGTCGGCACTTTTCTGTAACCCATCAGGGTTAAGCCCAATCGTTTTAACTTTCGGTTGACAATATCCCTGCATTCTTCCCTGACAGTCTCGTCATTTGGAAAAAAGATCATACCTACACCATACTCACCCGCAGGAGGTAATTGGAAACCGATTTTTGAGCATTCTTCTACAAAATACTCGTGGGGAATCTGTATCAGGATACCGGCGCCATCACCGGTGTTTGGATCAAAACCGGTAGCACCCCGATGCTCCATTCTTTCCAGCATGTGAATTGCGTCCGCCACAATTTGATGTGACTTACGACCCTTAATGTTGGCACGGAAACCTATCCCACATGCATCATGTTCAAATTCCGGGCGATAAAGCCCCTGTTGTTCTACCATTGGTTCTGACATTTGCGACATATATCGAAGAGTGTAGACTTTTTTACAAATTCGTGTGTAGAATTTATATAAATAAGCAAATTAAATTAAACGCTTTGCCGCTATCGCATTAAGAATAGAGTAAAGCCACGCAAGATAATGATAAAAAATATTTGGTGTAATATCAAAACCACGAAATTTTATCCAACCTATATGAAATTGGTTGTTTCGTTACAATAAATCTGAAAATACTGATAATTTGATAACGATCCTGTACTATTGTTATGAATTTTTCAAAAGAAAATGGTGCGATTTTTTGTTTTCCTACTTTCATCAATATGCTTTTCCACATTGTTAATTTACGAAATTTTAGGCAAAAATAAAAAAACCATCATCCCGAGGATGATGGTTTTTGGCTTAAAAAGAACGATTCTAAGTAATCAGGGCTCGCTTGATTCACTTACGTTGTCATAATCTTCGGCATCATAATCGTCATCTCCCGCACCGAATTCGTTTTCAAGATTATTCATAAAAACGGCGTCAATTGCTTCTTCCTGCGTGGGAAGTATATTCAAATCAGGAATTTTTAGAGATTCAAGTAAGTCAATAAAATCGTCGTCTTTGGTAACGATTACCAACATACCCAGGTCATTCTTGCATAACCAGTTTACTTTTTTCAATACCGCAGTTCCACTGGCATCAACGGATTTTGTGACCTGCATATTGACAATCAGGTTATTAAATCCCTCGCGAAAAAGCTCACGGGATTTTTCCTCAAATGCGGCTGGAACTTCATTAGCAAACGCCGTTTCTTCAAGGTCGATGTAGGCGTATTGTTCTTTTTTTTGTAGGCTGTGATTCATACGAGTTTTTGTTAAAACCAGATGATTTGTTAGGTTAATTACTTTTGACCAGACTAGGCCAATGCTCTAAGTATGGCTTTTTCTATGCGTTGCAATGGATTGTCTAAGTTATTTTTCTGAAATTTTTTGCCAGATACTTTTTCAAAAAGCTCAATGTACCTTTCAGAGATTTGCCGGATCCAATCCTCTTCCATGGCAGGAACGGTTTGTCCTTCTTTTCCCTGAAAACCATTCTGAATAAGCCATTCTCTTACAAATTCTTTCGACAATTGTTTCTGAGGCAGGTTCAATCTTTGGTTTTCCTCATAAGAATCCTTGTAGAAATAACGTGAGGAATCCGGCGTATGGATTTCGTCTATTAAATAAATCGTGCCATTCAATTCTCCAAATTCATATTTCGTATCCACAAGAATAAGTCCCTGGTCAGCAGCCATTTCCGTGCCACGGTTAAATAGTGCCAAGGTGTAGCGTTCCAGGTGTTCGTAATTATCCTGCGATACCAGTCCCTGACTTAAAATTTGCTCACGAGAAATATCTTCATCATGGCCTTCGTGTGCTTTGGTGGTCGGTGTAATGATTGGCGCAGGCAATTTATCGTTTTCTTTCAATCCGTCAGGTAAAGAAACTCCGCAAACCTCTCTTTTCCCTGCTGAATATTCTCTCCATGCATGTCCAGCCAGATAACCACGAACCACCATTTCAACAGGAAAAGCTTCACATTTAATACCCAAACTTACATTCGGATCCGGAACTTCTTGTAACCAGTTTGGGACAATATCCGCCGTAGCCAATAAAAAGTGTGCTGCAATCTGATTTAAAACCTGGCCTTTATAAGGAATTGCTTTTGGCAAAATAACGTCAAAAGCCGAAATTCTGTCGGTGGCAACCATAACCAGTTTGTCTTCAAAAGAGTATACATCACGTACTTTTCCTTTGTAAAAACCGGTTTGATTTGGGAATTGAAAATTAGTTTCTGGTATGCTGTTCATGGAGTCTTATAGTAAAAATTACCATTCTATTGTTTCATTTCGCTCAGACTTCTTGGCGTACTGCTTTCGTCTGAGTTGGTAAATATATTGGGATTCGTTTGATTTCATCGCATCCAAAATAAGACGGGCCTGCTCTTCCGACATATTCATGGATTTCAGACTGCGTAATAATTGTTCACGTTTTGCAGCTTCCTCCTGTTCAAAACCTTCCGGTTTTGCCTCTGGTTTTGACGGAGTTGGCTTATTTGTACTCGCTTCGTTTTTCGCCATTCTATTGTCCTGGCTCGACTGCGAAGGTTGTTCTATTCCTGAAAAATGTGTTTTTAAAATAATATAATTTGACCTGGCAACGGTATTTCTGGGTTCAAGGCGTAAGGAAGTTTTTAATCGTTCCAGTGCGCCAGCCGTATCTTTTTTTGAAACAAGAATAAGTGCCACCTGACAGTTGGCCACCGAAGCAATCGTTTTATCTTTTACATGATCCAGAAGTTTGTATTGATATAATGCATCTTTTAGCTGGCCGGCCTGATAATAGGAGTGGGCCATGTTCAACCTCGCTGCCGGATCAGAAAAAACGGAGCCGTAAGTGATCTGATGATATAGTTTAGAGGCATTGACAAACTGCTTTTTCTTAAAAGCCATTTCAGCACCAATCTTCCTTTCATTCGTTTTTGTAATAGCGTCGAACGTCCGGTTGTCCCATAGCAAAAGCAGTAAGTACAATAATAAGGCGTTCATAATATTTCTGTTTGGAGGCAAAAATAAGAAGAGATACTCAGAGTCGGAAAGTTCCGATAGTAATTAACACATCAAGGATTAATAAAAACAGCGCAGCACCCAGGAAATAATAATATTTATTACTGACCACAGTTACTGTTCTGGTGTCAACAAGCGTTCCGTCTGCATTATTAATATCGCTGATCATCCGGTTTATCTCGTTTTTTTCATTATTCAATTCGTAGTATGCCCCTTTTGTACTGGCTGCCAGAGTTTGTAAAAAATCGTCGTCAAGTTTGCTGATGACCAGATTGTCCTTTTCATCTTTCAAAGGTTTTCCTCCGGATGGAATGCTGCTGCCATTTTTCGTTCCCACAGCCGCAACATATATTCCGACGCCAAACCGCCGTATGTTGTTATATAATGATCGGTAACAATCGCCTTTATTTTCACCGTCTGTAAATATGACAATCATTTTAGAGCGGCCTGAGCGGTCATTCCCGTCAACAAGTTTTTTATAGGCCAACTCCGTAGCGCCGCAAATGTTTGTCCCGCTGGTTGGCAAAAGTTCTGTTTGCAAACTCTGAATAAAAAGTTCAAGTGCGGCGGCATCATAAGTAAGCGGAACCTGAACGAATGCTTCATTGGAAAAAACGATCAAACCAATCCGATTTGAATGCTGATTCTGGACAAAATGGTTAATCTCAAATTTTACTTTTTCCAGTCTGGTGGGGGTAACGTCCGTCGCATCCATAGATTTTGACAGATCAACAAGTACGTAAATATCCTTTCCTTTTGACTGAATGGCCTGATCAGCTTCACCAAAAGACGGACCGAGCAGGCTGACAATTAATAAGGCAAAATAAATGGTTCGTAAAAAAAGCTTTAAAATTAAAGTTCTGGCCGTGGTATTAAGCTGCCGGGCCACCCGGATGGTACGGTAAATAAAGGAAACGTATGCAACAATGAAGAAAAATATAAAAAAATATTCGGTACTTTCAAAGGGGTAATTCCAGTTCATAATGAACGATTTGACTATTTAAAACTTTTTCAAAAATAGACAATAGAAGCTTCTGACAAACTTTTTTTTTCGAAAACATTTGTTTTTCTGAATCAGAACCTCCTATATTTGCAACCCAGAACGGAAAGACGGAGGGATGGGTGAGTGGCTGAAACCAGTAGTTTGCTAAACTGCCGTACTCGCAAGGGTACCGCGGGTTCGAATCCCGCTTCCTCTACACTGTTTCACTATTGCGGGTCGCCGCAAGTTGGTTAATGGTTGGAAAAGTAATTGGACAATCATCAAAAAAGGTTTTAAGGTTTCGGGGAGTGGCGCAGCCCGGTAGCGCATCTGGTTTGGGACCAGAGGGTCGCAGGTTCGAATCCTGTCTCCCCGACAATTATAACCATTGATCAGTTGGCAGTATCATTGAGTAATTTGTAATTTCTCGCTGCATATCACCAACTGTTTTTATTTTAAACGGTCCCGTAGCTCAGCTGGATAGAGCAACTGCCTTCTAAGTAGTAGGTCTTGTGTTCGAATCACAACGGGATCACGGAAAAGAGTATCAAAACTCGCTAAACTCCTGCAAATTAAACATTTGCAGGAGTTTTCTTTTTGCGGAATGCCCCAAAATATTCAATTATTCTCAAAAAAAAGGTGAGTGATTCGGTGAGTCAAATCTCTGAATTTCCCGACTCACCAGAATGCACTTAACTAATTGTATTTCAGCATATTCTGCAAATGAACATCTTGTGCTAACGGATTTGTAAGACTAATTTTGTTTAACCTTTTAACTTAAAAGTTATGACGACAAATTTGAGTCTGCTTTTCTATGTGAGAAAGCAAGAATTATGATGGTGGTGAAGCGCCGATTTATTTGAGGTTGACCGTCAACGGAAGGCGGATTGAAATTGCCACAGGTAGGCAATGTGATCCAAAAAGATGGAACAGTAAAGCCGGCAGATTGTCTGGCAGTAAAGAAGACGCTCGTTCTACAAATTCATACCTAAATACTTTACAGGAAAAAGTATTTAGTGCTCATAGTGAGCTTGTAATTAGCGGTGAGCTAATTACAGCTGAGTCAGTTAAAGATAAATTCAATGGCCGGGTTGAAAATCCCAAACTTCTATTGGAAGTAATCAAAGAGCATAATAAATGGATGGAAGCCCTTGTCGGAACCACGTCAGTTGTATGTTGGCCTGTCTCCACTTGCTAAAATGTGCATAACGGGGCCAGGCTGTGGCTATATATATTACTTTAATCTAGGTTGACTGCATCAATTTACTTTTAGAGCTGATAGATAGCTCTCAAAAGTAAATTATAGTCTAAATCGTGTACGATTAAATATACTAAGCAGCCGACTTATATACACATGTAAAGGGTCATGTGTATATAACGACGCTTATGTGGCTGTTTTGATCTACTGAAATTATACTACTTAATACTTAGGGTCATTGAGGGCTTCATCCTGGAAATCAAACTCCTCGTGCGAATGGAAGATGTTTAGAAGCCCTTAGTCTTCCCGAATCCGGTCACGGTGTTTTTTACCCCAGGCAATCATTTCCAGCACCATATTCTGCAAGGTATCGCAATACGAGGAAGTCGTGTACTCCACGGTGGGCGGCGATGTGTCATACACCCGCCGCACCACCAGCTTGTTTTGTTCCAGGGCTTTGAGCTCTGTGGATAAGACCTTGGTGGTGATACCATGCACGCTCCGCTGAATTTCGCGAAAGCGACTATTGCCTTCGTGTATGGCCACTAGGATAGGTAATTTCCACTTCCCACTTACCACGTACAAGGTATCCTGAAGGTGGCGTATTTGCTGCGCAACGGTGTCTTTATCTGGAGGTATATCTGGCATCCTTTAGGTAACTGGTATGTTTTGTAAACCAGTTAAGGCGTAAATTTACAGAAATTAATTAAATGAACATGAATCATATTCAAAAACCAGTAATCCTAGTTGCTGGTGGCGCGGGCCTCCAGGGAGGTGCCGTCATTAAGGCCTTACTAGCAAAAGGTGATTTCGCCATACGGGCGATTGTACGGAATAAAAACAGCGAGGCAGCCAAGGCTCTGGCGGCTCAAAATATCGAACTATTCGAAACTACCTTCGATGAACTGGAAGGTTTGAGCAAGGCGGCGCGAGGGGCGACCGGTGTCTTCTCTGTGCAAATGGGTACTCACCCTGGCAATAAGGGAGAGGAAACGCGTCATGCCAATAATTTAGTAGCGGCTGCAAGGGCGGCGGGTGTCCGGCAATTCGTACATACGTCGGTGGCGCGGGCTGGGGAGCATGAAAATTTTGTGGACTGGGACAAAGGCCGCTGGGAGCCGTTGTATTGGCTGGAAAAATCTGCTGCTATTGACGCGGTTAAAGCTGCGGGCTTCCCGTACTGGACCATTTTGAAACCGCCGTTTTTAATGGAGAATTTGCTTCCCCCAGGGATGCAGGCATGTTCCCTACCATGGCCAATGGAAAGTTCATCACACCGGTCGCGACGGAACCCAAATTGACTGGTTTTCAGCACAGGATATTGGCCGCTTTGCAGCCGAAGCCTTTACTCAGCCGGAGAAATTCAACCATAAAGAACTCTCATTAGTGGGTGAAAAACACACCATGTCAGAAGTTGCCGAGGCGCTTTCCACTGTGACCGGCAAACATTTTGATGCCATCAGCCAAACTGAGGAGGAAGCAGCCGCCAGCGGATTGTTTAAATGGGGGTTCGAAGCCTACATCTGGCAGAATGTGGAAGGGTATAAAATTGACCCTCAGGAAGCTTCCGGCTACGGCATCCACCCCGAGTCGCTAGATGAATTTCTGGAGGGCCATAAATCTTTCCTGCAAGAAAGATATTCTGGTTTAGAATAAGACAGGTCAACGATCATTGACAGTTTATCCTGCATCTGGCTCAAGGCAAGGTGCGTATATCATTTTTAATCTAACCAAACGTAAGTAAACATGACAAAACAGGTATTTGGGTACTTTTTGCTCCTATCACCTAGTTATATAACAAATATATTTCAATATGTTTTTGGAAAGTTGCACCATACCAGCTTCTAGTTATGGATAAAATGCGAGCCAATTAATTAGGTCCTGTTTTATAGTGAAACTGTCGGTTTGATTATTACATTTTTGTGCACCGGTGTATTAATTTGGAAGAGATTAAGGAAAGATGAAGGTACTTACAGACTTTTACTTTTCTTGATCTTCTTTCTTACGTTTGAAGGAATTATAATTTCTTCCATATTCAAGATTTGGCGGTTGGCTTTAAAAAAAACCTCTCGTTATGCGTATATTTTTTTCTTTGGAACGATACTAGTTTCTGACTGATGCTTGCACACCACCGGTTTTAACCCTGTTTACTGCCAAACAGTCGAATAGTGCTTTCTCAGGGGGAAGATCTTATTCAATCACTGTTTGCAGGTACTGGTTCAAGACCTCCAGTCCTTTTTATTTACATTTGTAGTAGGTTGAAAGTGAGCGCTTCTATATCCCCAATTCATGGGGGCCGAACCGTTAGCGGTCATTGTATAAATCCACGAACTACAATAAAAATGATTCTTGACAGAAAAGATTTTGACATCAATAATAAATATTTAATTGAAAAATTAATAATCAAGACACCATTAAGACTTGGACTTGACTCAATTTTTCAGGACCATGCCTGTTTTATTTACCTTATGGAAGGGGAAGTGTCCTATACTTCACCAACTGACAGCCTATCTATTCAAACGGAGGAAAGTGTTTTGCTTAGATGTGGTAATTACTTCGCAAACGCTCTTCAAAAACATCCTGCTAAAACCTGTGAAATTTTTGCTGTCCATTTATATTCAGACATTTTGAAAGAATTATACAAAAAGGAATTTCCAACTTTCATAAAAGACTACACTCACAAACCGTATATTAAGAAAATAAAAAAACAAAGCATCATAACCCATTTCATTCAAAGTCTTAACTTTTATTTTGAAAACCCGAACTTGTTACGGACGAGTTGCTTAAATTAAAATTAAAAGAACTCATCCTTTTACTTCTTCAAACAGACAATGCTGAAAATATAATTACATTATTCTCTCATTTATTTAATCCAAGACAAGCAGGTTTGTTTGAAGTAGTAGAGGCACATTTATACTCATCTATTTCTATAGCCGAGTTAGCCAGTTTGACTGGACGGAGCCTTTCAACATTTAAGAGAGATTTTGAAACACAGTTTAGTGATACACCGGCAAATTTCATAAAAGAAAAGAAGTTGGAAAAGGCTCTTGAGCTACTACAATCAACCAAATTATCTGTATCTGAAATTTGTTATGAAGTTAGTTTTCAGGATACTTCACATTTCACAAAGACCTTCAAACAAAAGTATAATCAATCGCCTTCTGAGTATCGTAAGCAATAATTGAACTAAATTTACCATTTTTTGAACTGTACTGCCAGGTTTGAATTTACTTCAGGTTTTATTTTTGCCTCGTGATTTTAGATTTATTAAAAAAACGAAAGCAAAAGGACGGCTGCTTTCTCAAATTCGATACTCCATTGACCTGGTGCGTCCTTCAAAACACCTTTATACGCTTGATCCCATACATCTTTTTAATCGCTGTCCCATATAACTAACTGTATCTAAAAAGATTGAGAAATGAACGAAAGTATATTAATAACCGGAGCAAATGCAGGGCTTGGGAAAGAGGTTGCCCGCCAGTTAGCATTGAAAAAAGAAACAAAAAAGGTATTTCTTTTCTGCAGAAACCAAGTGAAAGCCGAGGCAGCAAAAAAATACCTTGAGGTGCAAACGGGCCAAAAGATTTTTGAGATTATTATTGGGGATGTTGCAGATGTCGATTCTGTAAGAAGAGCGGTAGAAAAAATAAAGGAACCTATTGACGCCATAATTTTAAATGCAGGCGGAATGGTTGGGAAAATGGCTGGAAAAATGACCCCTTCTGGTATGAATGAATTAGCTGCTGCGAATATTTTAGGTCATGTGATCTTAGTGGAGGAATTAATTAAACATGATAAGTTAAAAAAAGCAGTATTGTATCCAAGTGCAGAAGCAATACTGGGAGTAAAGATGCTCGGAATGAAACCGGTTGCCATGAAGACTTCTTCAGTAGATGAGTTTGCCGGTGTTCTTGATGGATCATATTTTGGTAATAAATTCGATGCGGTGCAAGCATACGGATACGTTAAATATGCTGCAACCATGTGGATGTTATCAATGGCAAGGAGATATCCTGACCTCAAATTTGTTGTTATGAGTCCAGGGAACACAAAAGGAACTTTGGCACCGGATAATTTGCCCCCGGCAATGAAATTTTTGTTGAAGTATTTTATGATGCCTGTTGTATTTCCAGTGATAGGAGGAATGGTGCATTCGTTAGAAGTAGGTGCAAAACGCTTTGTAGATGGTATTTCGGATGAGCAATATAAAAGTGGCGTTTTTTATGCAAGTAAAGAGGGTAAGTTATCAGGGGACGTGGTTGACCAGAGCACTTTTTATACTGATTTGAAAAATACTACATTTCAAGATAACGCTGATAAAGCAATTCACCGTTTTATAAAATAGGCTTAAAAATGCCTTATGGAGGTACACCACGCGCTGAACTTATGCAATTATTTGAACAGATGCTCCGTGATGGCGTAACTAAGAATTGATCTGAAAAACTTTCATGCAGAAATTATTAATGATCATCAAGCGATTCATGCAGAGCAGGTTGCATACATACTTATTCCTGCCGTGTGAAATCTGAATGAGAACATGGTCAATCGCAACTATATCGAAATTCGGCAGGAGTTTCATAATATTGCAGAAAGAGAGATTAAGCACCTGATCATTCAAAAAAAATCCAGCTAGATATTAACCAAAAAAAGTGTTATAAAAGATGATGAAGAAACAATACGCCAGGCAATAGTCCTTTTAGAAAGAAAGGCCTTGTATCACATACAAATGTTATGTTAAACTTCATTGCGACGGCATAATATAGCAGGCCTCGCATTTAGCTCTTGTGATTTAATTCTGGTCTGTTTCAAAGACTTGTTTAAGCCTTAAAACATTATCAACGCCGAGTTTTGTAAAGATAGCGGTTTTGAAAGTGCTGATCGTAGATATGTGAAGTCCTGTTGCTTCTGCGATTGCACTAGTGGTCAAGCCCTGTATCAGATACCGGGCAACTTCGTTCTGACGGGGCGTGAGAAGATCCTGCTTCCTGCTGGATTTATAGTTTTCAATCAGGTATGAGAGCAAGACTTCTTTATATTCCGCATTGATATAACGATTTCCCTGGTTTACGACCTGGATACAGTCAATGAGCTCTGTCAGGTTTTCATGTTTGAATAAGTAACCTTTTATACCGGATTTGAAATAGGAAATTATAAGTTCAGGTTTGAGTTCCTCGGCGTACAGGATGATCGAAGCCAGCGGGTATCGTCTTTTTATTTCTGCAACAGGATTTGTGCCATCTTCTTCAAAATCAGAATTGATTACAATAATGAAAACCGCCATTTCTATTTCCGGCAGTGATTGACCGATCTCTTGGAGATTTTTGGCTTCGCTCAGAAGCGTCTGTGGAAAATTTTCTTTGAGCAGTCTTGCCAATCCCTTACGAAAAAGAGGATGTGTGTCCAGGATGATAATAGAGGAAGCAGTCGTTTCAGGATTGTTCATGGGTAAAGGTAGCATCTCTATCCCTGGTATACCCTATACTTTCTTAAAGATAAGTTACCAACCCTGGTGCGGTCCCGGATGGGCACTTTCTTTTTTTAAGATATGCCCATCCATGACCCAAATCCATGTTCGCCTGTTGTATTCTACTTTCCAACTACTACGATAAGCTATTCAAATTAATTTTATAAACAGGTAATAATAATTGATTTTCAACGTTTTACATTCATACGGCTTCCTGACAAATCGAAGATTAACTTGCTTTCTCACCAGGTCTTTTGGTAACCAAGTTAACTCTTACGTGATGACAAACCAACAAAATATCAAATTCGCCGCACCTGATAAAAGCCTTTTCTTCCCTACGCTTAAAAAAAGGGTTAATCAGTATTTTAGTGAACATCATAAATCAAAATATGCTAATAAAACCATGGTAGTGAAAACCATTGTTTTAATTGCGGCTTATTTGGTTCCATACTTTGTACTGATCATTTTTACGCCGCCGGCAGTAATAAGCCTGCTACTCTGGCTGCTGATGGGCTTTGCCATTTCCGGGATTGGTATGAGTGTGATGCATGACGCAAATCATGGTGCCTTTTCTAAAAATCCTTCGGTGAACAAGTGGCTGGGTTATACCATAAATCTGGCGGGTGCAGGGGCGCTGAACTGGAAGTTGCAGCACAATATTCTTCACCATACTTACACGAATATTGCAGGGCTGGATGAAGACATCAAAGACCGCGGGGTCATTAAACTTTCTCCCCATGCCAAAGCCGGAAAGCTTCACCGGTTTCAGTGGATTTACGCTTTTTTCTTTTATGGAATTTTGACTCTTTACTGGGTGCTGCTTAAAGATTTTATCCAATATTATACCTTCATAAAAGCCGGCGTTAACCGGCAGACCAGATCACAAAACAAAGAGATGCTCGGCGGCCTGATCCGTATGAAGCTGATCTACATTGCGGTGATGCTGGTCGTTCCGGTATTTGTATTCAAGATTTCATTCGGACAGATCTTGGTCGGCTTTTTACTGATGCACTTTGCAGCAGGACTTGTCTTGACTGTAATTTTTCAGCTTGCCCACTCAGTCGAAGGCGCACAGCATCCGCTGCCTGATCATACAGGTATCATCGCCAAAGACTGGGCAATCCATCAGCTTGAAACGACCGTAAATTTTTCCCCGCGCAACAAATGGCTGAGCTGGTATATTGGCGGGCTGAATTTTCAAATCGAACATCATTTGTTTCCCAAGGTCTGCCATGTGCATTATCCCCAGCTAGCACCGATCGTGCGGCAAACCGCTCAGGAATTCGGGCTTACTTATATGGAAAACAAAACTTTCCTTGCGGCGGTCAGATCCCACATTTCAAGCCTTAAACGTTTTGGGATGCCTTCTTTAAATGAGGCAATCGTATAACTACTCAATAGCGTCCGGAACTCTTTTAACAATTTATTATGCCATTTTTAGACACAGTGTTGCAAACCCCGGCGTACGGCTGGAAAGATGCTGCCGGAAATCTGGTTAGACCAGGTGCTGGCGCGATCCTTCGTGAATTTTTTAGCAGACTAAATATTTGGGCCGACCGCCGTAACTGGCTGCCGCTGATGAGCTGGATGAAGGTATTCTGCATGATGCCATTCCTGTTTCTTTTTGTGTTCCGCTATTTCAGTTTCTGGACACTGCTGGCAGCGTTTTTATATAGTATGGTTATCATGGGAACGCATGGAACGATATGGCATCACAGGTATTGTACCCATGGGGCTTACACATTCTCTAACAAGTTCTGGCGTTTTTTTACGCAGAATCTAACTGTCAGCATGATACCGGAGGAAATCTATGTAATCTCACATCATGTGCATCATGCCAAGTCGGACCAGCCAGGTGATCCTTATAACGCCAAAGCCGGTTTTCTTTACTGCTTTCTGGCTGACGTAAACCACCAGCCCATTGCAAAGAACCTTAGTGAGACAGATTATTACCGGGTAAAAGCCCTGATGAAGCATACAGGGGTAAAAGCCAATACTTTTAAACAGTACCAGAAATGGGGCTCTTACGCGAATCCGACAAGAGCAGTTTTAGCCTGGGCGCTCAACTGGTCGTTCTGGTACTGCGCATTTTATCTGGCAGGTGGCCATGCGCTGGCATGTTGCCTTTTTGGAGCAGCTGGCTTCTGGGCTGTCGGGGTCAGGACCTTTAATTATGAAGGACATGGCAAAGGGAAAAACGTGCAGGTGGAAGGAAATGATTTCAATACCGGGGATAACTCTGTCAACCAGATCTGGCCGGGCATTGTGGCCGGCGAGTGGCATAACAATCATCACCTGTATCCAAAAAGTGCAAGAAGTGGATTTAAACCTTACCAGGTAGATTTAGCATGGTATTACATTAGGATAATGAATAGGCTTGGAGCAGTCAGTTCTTACAAAGATTTTAAAAAGCAGTTCTACGCCCGTTACCATGTGCCTTATCAGGAAAAGAAATCTCACTAAGCATAGAGTTATCCGAAAGAAGTTCTTTAACACGTCCGCACATTGTATCGATTTGACATTTTAGTCTTTGGTGATCAGCTTTAATAATATGGTCCGGGCCTGCGTCAATAAATTTTTTCATTTAAAAAAATACGCTCCCGGTTACGCGTGCCAGCGCAAGGCGCATTTTGATTTGACGTGGGTTTGACATGGTACAGATCTTGCATAGAATACCTTATCAATCTATTATCACAAAAAAGGCAAAATCCAATGACACAACCATTAGTGATTTCAAAGCAGGAACAACCGGTTTCTGCAGCACCAGATAACTATCAGGTTGCCATGGCGGAATTTGTAAAAAAACATAAATCCAGTGATGGAAATATGAATGCGCTGCAGCAGACTGTTTGCAAACATCCGGCCCTTTTAAACGGTAAATATTATCAGCGGTCCATCTCAGTTAGCGGGGCGCAATTCCTGTATCCAGATTTAGCTGACCACTATCTCTACTGGATCTTTGCGTGGTCCCGGATTTGCGGTGATCAGGAGTATCTGTGCGCCGTTAACCTTGATCAGCAGATCAGTGCCAGTTTGTATGTTACCATTGATAGTAATCTGCATCCTGTGGGAAATAAGATGAACTGCTTATTTGCTACCGGGGATATCCCCAACGAGCTCAACGTCGAAGTTAGAAACGGTAAAGCAGTTCGACTGACCATTCCGGCCGGTGGCATGGTATGTTATGTCGGTGGATTGGTTTAATTATTGCTATTTGACGTATCGACAATGGTTTTGTTATTAAATGCAGCTGCCTTAAATGCAGCTGCGTAGCTCAAATAGTCAGTTGTAACACCTTTAAATGCCGTAATTTGCATTTTTGATAGATGATTGACCGGATGCGGATCGATTTCCGGAAACGAATCCTCCCTTTAGTCGGCCGTCGAGCTGATGCAGGCAATACAAGCTTCTAAGCAGTACATGTTGGAGACGCAGAAATATTCCTGCTGGATTATAAAAAATGCAAGCTTTGAAATAACAATTTGAAGATGTTTGTTTGATTCTGACCGTTAACTCAGTTTTATTTTACCGCCAGTTTACTTGTTAGTACTTTTGAATCTGTAAGTAGGGGCGAGGCATCCGGCTTGGGGCTGGCAGCGCCGGGACTCTGCTACTAAATTTACTCAACGTTAGAGCCTTCCCTTTATGGGAAGGGTTTCTAAAAAATGGATTTTCATTTGAAGATATTCGGGCAGCTCTATTAACTGCTTCCATAAAAAATTGGCCTTTCACAGATGGATCTTGATGCTTTTAGAGCCTAATACTCAGACCGAATGGAAAACGTTCACCAATGCAGCATGGTTTGTGGTTATTGACATGCCTTAAAACTTAAATCCTAACCACTAAAAGTCCTTGTCAGCAATTCTCTGCCCGCTGATTAGAGAATTTTCATAAAAAATGCTTAGCGGAGCAGGTAGATAGTCTACTAAGATTGAAAGTGTATCTTGAATAGAAGATGATACAATTATTCCGGTCTGATGCTGTCTAGTCTCTAATATGTGTTCGTATTTTGAGACATTTGATTCTCATAAATTAAACTGAAACCAAATAAATAAATTTTCTTCTTATTATATTGAACCAGGTATTCTTGGAAACAGCTACTTTATCTTCAATAAAACAGATTCTTTCTATGAAACAAACTTTTCTCGTACTGTTCGTGCTATTGGTATCTTACAACGCTATCGCCCAGATTGACACAACCAGCTTTCCAAAAGAAAGAAATGAAATCAGGGAACTAATGCGGAACCGAAAGCCGGATATACAAATCGATTGCAAGGATTTTATCGCAGTGGGTGCGAAAGGCGACATTTCTTTTTCACACGAAGCATGGCAAGGCGTGCAGTCGAAGGAAAAAATTGTTTTTAAATCGGTCAGGCCAGTGCCCGGCAATGAATTTATCCGAATTTACGACGGTAATATGGCTGTTGTCAATTTTCTGATTAATGTACAGCTCGAAGTAGACGGCCGTGCAGTGAATATGAAGGTGAGAAGGTTAGAGGTTTTTCACAAAACGATCAGCGGATGGTGCCGTGTGGCGGGGCAGGGTACCGAAATAGATGAGAAGCTATTTCCAGTGAAAGCCAATTGAGGTAAAGCGCTTCATAATGTTCTTCTTTTGAGCAGCCATTATAATACCACAGTCACGAACCAGCGTTCCTTTATCTGTACTTGCGATAATTTCATTAGTTTTCTGCAGTTAAACCCTCCATAGAAGCAGTCAGCGCACCTGTTAGCTTAGGCTTTAAAAGAAGTTTCATATCGCCTACAGATGTGTGGGGACCAGGACGGTATAAGTGCCAGCTATGACAATGGTCTTCTGCACATATGTATTCCAAGGAAAGAAGAAGCCAGAGGATGCCCGAGGCTTATTGAAGTCGTATAAAAATAAAGCTTGCTGAAAAACAAGCCTTATTTTTTAGTAGGAGGCTATATTCCCAGAGTACTAAGAAACCCGGCATTTTAAAACCAGTACAGAGCAGCTGGCGACATTGATAATGCTGCCGGGTTTAAACTCCTGCTCTGATGTACCAATAAAACCTTCATTACTATCGAGGACCATACGCCACTGATCGGCGCACTCATCCGGTAAGGTGAATCTGACATTATCTTTTGAAGTATTAAAAATAATTAAAAAGCTATCATCTGTAATTCTTTCGTTGTCCCAGTTCACACATCTGATGCCTTTTCCGTTTAGATATACACCAAAAGTCTTGGCAAGCGCATCGTCCCATTGCTCATCGGCTACGCTGCTTCCGTCTGCTTGTATCCACAAAATGTCTTTTCTTTGTGAGCCAGTAACCGGTAAACCCTGAAACCAACGTCTGCGGCGAAAAGAAGGATGCTCCTTGCAAAATCGAATCAGCGATTTTGTGTATGCCAATAGTTCAGGGTCAGCTGACTGCCAGTCCAGCCAGGATATCTCATTGTCCTGACAATATGCATTGTTGTTGCCCTGCTGGGTACGGCCCCATTCATCCCCGGCCATAAGCATCGGAACACCCTGCGATAAGAACATTGTAGTCAGTAGATTCCTTTTTTGTTTTTGCCGTAAAAGAATTATTTGCTTATTGTTTGTAGGCCCTTCAATGCCACAGTTCCAGCTGTTATTCTCATCAGCTCCATCTTTGTTATCCTCTCCATTGGCTTGATTGTGTTTTTCGTTATAGCTGACCAAATCGTTCAGGGTAAAACCATCATGGGCAGTTAGCAAATTCACGCTGGCTGTTGGCCGCCGGTAATCTCCCTGATAAAGGTCCGGGCTGCCGGTAAACCGGTTTGCAAATTCATATAATGTCACATCACCACCCCGCCAGACATCCCGGATATGATCGCGGTACTTGTCATTCCATTCTCCCCAGCCCACAGGAAATTTCCCAACCATATAACCTTTATCGCCAATGTCCCAAGGTTCAGCAATCAACTTTACCTGCGATATAACCGGGTCCTGGTAGATAATGTTGAAAAAAGAGCTTAGACTGTCTGTTTCTTCAAGTGTTCTTGCCAGCGAGGCAGCCAGATCAAACCTAAAGCCGTCAACATGCATTTCAGTGATCCAGTATCTGAGACTATCCATGATCAAAGCCAGAACATTTGGGAGCTGAACATTGAGTGTGTTGCCTGTACCGGTATAATCCATGTATTTAGATTTCTCATCGCTGCAAAGCCGGTAATAAGAAGCATTATCTAATCCCCTGAAAGACAGGGTAGGGCCCAGATGATTTCCTTCCGCAGTGTGATTGTAGACCACATCCAAAATGACTTCTATACCCTCTTTATGCAGCGCTTTGACCATTTTTTTAAATTCAATCACCTGGTCTGCTGCTGCCGAACCGCTGCTATAACGGAAGTCAGGTGCAAAAAAGCCCAGAGTATTATAGCCCCAGTAATTGGCAAGTCCTTTTTTGGCAAGATGCTGATCAGAAACAAAATGATGTACCGGAAGAAGCTCGACGGCCGTAATGCCAAGTTCTTTTAAATAACGCAGCGTCGCCGGGTGTGCCATACCTGCATAAGTTCCTCTTGCTTCCTTCGGAATTTCCTTGTGAAGCCGGGTAAATCCTTTTACATGGGCCTCGTAGATGACAGTATCACTATAAGGAATGTCTGGTTTTACGTCATTTTCCCAGTCAAAGTAATTATCAACTACTACGGATTTGGGAATAAAAGCAGCACTATCGGTTTCACTAAAACTCAGATCGTCAATATTGTCTCCAACCTGGTAGCCAAAAACGGCATCGTCCCACTGAACGTCTCCGTCCACTGCCCTGGCATAAGGATCGATAAGCAGCTTGTTGGGATTAAACCGGTGCCCGTTTTGTGGTTCATACAATCCGTATGCTCTGTATCCATACCGCTGGCCCGGTCGTAGTCCTGGAATATAGACATGCCAGATGTGATGGGTGACTTCTTCAACCTTGATTACCGTGCTTTCCTTTTCAGGATTATCTGCGTCAAAAAGGCACAGTTCTATGCCTTCTGCATGTTCTGAGAAAATCGAGAAATTGACACCTTTTCCATCCCAGGTTGCGCCCAGTGGATAAGGTTTTCCCGGATAAACTTTTACTTGCTTTGGATTTTCGTTTTCCAAAACTTGGTTCTCAATATGTAGGTTCATAATATTAACAGCTGAATAATCAGTTTATATCAGTAGGATGATCTTAAATGGGGCAGTACCTTCGAGCCAAAGGCATCGATAAATTCGAACTGCCGTGTATTTACATTATGCAGATACAAGTTTGAAACGCCGGCGCTGATGTCTGCCATAAGCCATTCCAGATGCTGGTCTGTGCTGTCTGAGATCCGGACCGAATTAATCATGTCCTGGGGTTTTACCATGTCACCTGCTGCATCAAATCCCTGTGCCGAGCGGATATCAGAAAGCAGCGCCGAAGAGAAGACATTGTTTCTCCACTGCTGGTGCGCTCCTGCAAGGGCATTGTCGAAAGTGGTATCGTAAGATAGCTGGACTTTCAAATAAATTGGCTTGTTTTCACCACCCCCGGAACGGAAAGCATCAATAAGTGTTTTGAGCTCATCCTTGGGGCGTGAAGTCGTAATCATACCATCTGCCCAGCTGCCAACCCATTTGGCAGTCTGCTCTGTCAGCGCGGCCCCAATGACCGAAGGAATATAATCCGGCCGTGTATATAGCTTGGCCTCACTGACTTTGACATGACCGTCATGGGTTACTGTTTCACCCCGCCACAGCGCGCGCATGATATCAACGCTTTCTTTCAAACGCTCATTACGGACAGCTTTTAATGGCCACTTATCTCCGTTGATGTGCTCGTTTAAAAACTGTCCGCTACCGGCAGCGATCCAGAATCTGCCCGGGTTCATTTCACAAAGGGTTGCCACGGCCTGCGCGATGATTGCCGGGTGATATCTCTGACCGGGTGCGTTTACAATCCCGTAACCCAGTGTCGTAGCCTGCATGGCAGCACCGAGCCAACTCCAGGCAAAACCGCTTTCTCCCTGCGATTCACTCCATGGGAAATAGTGGTCCGAGCTTAGTGCCTGCGTAAAACCGGCCTGCTGTGCTTTCTGGACCAGGGTTAATAATAAACTTGGTTTAAACTGCTCGTGAGAGACATGATAACCTGCCTGAATATTTTCCATGCTGTTTGCTGATAAATTGCTTCTTTAAGTTGTTGGGAAACCAAATGCATAAATCGCCTGTCGAATATAAAAGGTATGCCAACGAAGGATCCAACTCTGTAAAATCAGCTTTCTTTATGGATGAGCTACCACTGCAAAAAATAGTTTTTCAGGTAGTGAACGGTTAGCGTTATTTGCTTAGGCGCATTGCGACTGCTATTCGACCGTTTAAGGAAACAACGCGCCTATCCAGACCTCGGCTATTTTTTTGCGTTTTTACATTAGTCGGGTGGAACGACATTACATGACCATCACTCGTCTAGTTTCTAATTAAAAAAGACCTTTTATGATGAAGCTATTATCGTGAAAGATGCCGGGTCCTTATTATCTCTGTGCAGTGCGTCACAAAGATACGGATCAGAAGAAAGGTAGCTTTATCATAAAACGTGCTTTCATTAGGATGTGGGTAAGTAATTGCTCAAAATAACCTGGTAGAAACTTCGAAGGCATTAGGTTAACGTAAAATATTACCGAATCTTTAAATAATGCTCTTTAATTTTCCTTCTTGTTACAACTTTTTAGAATAGTGCCCTGATTAATCATGGAGGCTAATTCGTATATCGCCCTGCAAGCTTTGTCTTACCGAATAGTAAATTTTGATAGTTTAATTGCGATAAATAAGATTTTATTTGTTTTATGGCATGCTTTATTGCTGGTAACTTCCCTTATCTGCACCAAGGATCTAACACCTTTAAAATGATAAAGGCCTCGCAGATCATTTACAATGGATTTTTTGTGACGCTTACCAAACAACTACTTACCTTCCAACACTTTATGTTTACAGCAGAACCCCATCATATCATTGCCATAGGCGCTTCGGCTGGCGGCCTTGATGAGCTTAACACTTTTTTTGACCATACTCCCTCTGATGGAGTTTCCTACATCATTGTTCAGCATTTATCTGCTGAATTTAAAAGCCACATGGTAACGCTGCTTTCCAGGCACAGCAAACTAGTTGTTCATGAAGCCGAAAACGGAATGTCAATTCAGGGAAATCGGGTATATATTATTCCTAATGACAAGTTTATGACCGTGCGCGGACACACTTTGTATCTAACCGACAAGAGCGATGACCGTGGTCCACACATGACCATCAATACTTTTTTCACTTCACTGGCGGCAGATTATGGCCACAAAGCGATCGGCGTTGTGCTATCAGGGCTGGGTTCGGATGGAACCGATGGGGTTAAAGCCATAAAAAGGGGCGGTGGAATGGTGATTGCCCGAGAGCCTAAAGGCACAGAGTTTCACAGCATGCCGGCAAATGCAATTGCCTCTGGCATGGTTGATTTGATTTTGGAACCCGAAGCTATGCCTGCTGCTATTGAGGATTATGTCAGGCGTGAGCTTGATGTTCTGGCTGCCGGAATTCTGGATGAAGGTCACGTCGATGAGATTATCGGGCTGATCAATCAGAAACTTCCGCTTGATTTTTCGGATTACAAGCATACCACCATTTTAAGAAGAATAAAAAGAAGGACAGCTTCCAACAATTTTGCTGAGTTAGGTAGCTATATTGAGTTCATCAAAAGCAATCCTGCGGAGTTGGAAATATTAGCGAAGGATTTTTTAATCAGTGTGACCGCTTTTTTCAGGGATACAGAATCATTTCAATTTATCGAAAGCCAGGTAATGCCTGCGATCATTAATGAATTGTCGCCCGGGCAAGAAATAAGGATGTGGGTTACCGGATGCGCAACGGGTGAAGAAGCATATTCAATAGCCATGCTTATCAGTGAACAACTGGGCGGCAGGATTGATGAGCATGTGGTGAAAATTTTTGCAACAGATATTGATAATGTTGCTTTGACTAATGCCGGCAAAGGGATATATAAGCAAAGTACTATGGTCAATGTCTCACAGCAACGCCGGGAGAGATTCTTTCAGCTGGAAGGAGATGACTATAAGGTCAGGCCTGCTCTTCGTAAAATGGTTATTTTCGCCCAGCATGACCTGGTAAAAAATCCGCCCTATTGCAATATGCATTTTATAAGCTGCCGCAATGTGTTGATTTATATGGCGCCCGCCCTTCAAAAGAAAATTTACCTGATGCTGCTTTTCGGTCTTAAAGCAGATGGATACCTTTTTCTTGGTTCAAGCGAAAACCCGCTGCCAATCCTGCAAAGCCTTAAAGTACTTAGCAAAAAATTTAAGGTCTATAAAAATTTGGATACCAATCATCCGGTAAGGTTCGAATCCTTTTCGCTTCCCGAAGTCTCTTATAAAAAGCGGACAGACACATTCCATCCCCAGGAGCAGGCCTATAAAGTTCCTGAACGTACCCTTGGCGATGCAGTCAATGAAACGCTGATGAAGGATCTTGGCCAACTCATTATCTGTATTGATCATAATGAAAGGATTCTAAAATTCTATGGAGATACAACAAAATTTTTGCTCCAGAAGATCATGACCACGGATTTTACCGAACTGCTTCCGGGCCCGCTGGCCATAGCATACAATGCCGTTGTTAACGATGTTATGCTAAACGATCACGCCGCATCGATCACCGGAATCAAAATCAAACAGGGTGAAGTAATCATCAGTGTGACGCTATCAGTAAGCCCAATGATATATAAAGGCCGAAGCAATGGCTTTCTGATGGTACGTATAGAGGAAGAAGATTACCCCGAGGAAGCATTGAACAGCGGACCGGTCTTTGATGAGGAATTGTATTTCAACCAGTATACCCGGAGCCTGGAACAGGAGGTAAGGGATTTAAAAGAAAAGCTGATGGTTTCAAACGAGAAGCTGTATGCACTCGATGAGAACATGCAGTCTTTCAATGAGGAGCTGCTTTCTGCGAATGAAGAAATGCAGAGCACCAGTGAAGAAATGCAGTCTATCAATGAAGAGCTGCACACTATAAATTCTGATTACCAGCTCAAAAACAAAGAACTTTTAGAACTTAACGATGATCTGAATAATTATTTTAGAAGCAATGTTAACGGTCAGCTTTTTATAGATGATCAGTTGCGGCTTATTAAGTTCTCTCCAGGAGCAGTTAAATTAATAAATCTTCTTGAAAGTGATATCGGACGGCCTCTAAGTAATTTCTCCACAAACTTTAAGGTCGAGACTATTATTGAAGATATCAATCAGGTACTAGCCAGCGATACAGTGGTGGCTAAGGAAATTGAGACACGGGATGGCAGATGGTTCCAGGTTATGACCATGCCCTATATCAAGCAGATCAACAATTCGACCTGCGGAGCGATCATAACTTTTAATGACATTACCGAACTTAAAACAATCCAGCAGCAGCTTGATAAAAAAAATCAGGCTCTGACAAGGATTAATGCCGACCTTGATAATTTCATTCATACTGCTTCGCATGATTTAATTGACCCCCTAAATAGTATTGAGGGAAGCATCTCACTCATAAATGCAATAAATTCCAACGATACCGAGCTTAATGAAGTACTGCCTATTATAAATGGGTCGATAAAAAAATTCCGCTCACTGATTAGTGAGATTGCCGCGATTGGCAAGATTGAAAATAATGCCATCCAAACTGAGCCGATCGACATGGATGAACTGCTGGATAATATCGAATGGAGTCTGTCTGAAAGGATCAAGTCCAACGGGGCAGTAATTAAAAGGGACGTGAGGGTAAAGGAAATTGTTTTTTCTAAAAAAAACCTTCGTAGTATCCTTTACAACCTAATTGCTAACGGCATCAAATACCGTTCTGAAGCTCCCCCGGTCATTACTGTCCAGATAACTATTGAAGATAGCGGTACTGTTGTGTCGGTGAAGGATAATGGAATGGGTATTGAAAGCAAGCATCTAAGTACCATTTTTGATAAATATACCAGACTGGATATGGAATCGGTTTGTACCTAACCCGTAAAATAGTCCATGCTGCTGGTGGCAGGATCAGTGTGGAAAGTCAGCCCGGCGTCGGTAGTGAGTTTAAAATATACCTAACTGAATAACATGTCGAATCATCCCAGGTTTCTTGTGGTAATCGGTGCATCCGCCGGCGGATTGAATGCGTTAACCGAATTGGTACGCACACTTCCCGTTGAATTAGACGCTGCTTACTGTATTGTGCTTCACCTGTCACGGAAAGGGATTGGCGATTTTGTCGTGCACCGGTTAGGGAAAGTAACAACGATGCAGTGCAGCATGGCAGTCAGTGGCACGGCAATTCAAGCAGCAAATGTATACATCGCGCGCCCTAATCAGCATTTGCTTGTTAAGGAAGGTAAATTGTTATTAGGCTCCGGACCACAGGAAAACCGTTTCAGGCCTTCAATTGATGTGCTTTTTCGCTCGGCTGCCGTAAATTATACATCCCATGCCGTTGGAATCATATTAAGTGGTATGCTCGATGATGGAACTTCGGGCATGTGGGCAATTAAAAGAAGCGGGGGAGTCTGCATCGTACAAGACCCTAATCAAGCGGAATACCCTGACATGCCCCTGTCAGTAATAAACAATATGGATGTAGATCATGTCTGTGAGCTTGGCAGCATAGGAACATTTTTAACACAAATAGCTGATCTTGAGAGAACATCTCAAATTTCGGCGCCTGAGGATGTGGTGCTCGAATCGCAATCAGCCGAAAAAACGGCAGTTGGCATTGATGTGGTTGAAGAAATCGCTGATAAAAGTGTTTTTGCCTGTCCGGACTGCGGGGGAAATCTATGGAGTATTAAAGGGGATATCATAAACCGTTACCGCTGTCATATTGGACATTCTTATACCGAAGGCGACCTGGTAGTAAAGCAGGCTGAAACGGCCAGCGCCACGCTATGGGTTGCGCTTCGGATGATGGAAGAGCGGAAACATCTTTTGCGTAAACTGGAAGTTGATTTTGCTCAGAAAGGATACACCTCACTTTCATTAGATCATCTTGAAAGAAAGGATGAAATGCAGCGGCACATTGATACGCTAAAAGTTATTTTATCTGACCTGCAGCGTAACGATGAGGCATTAGCATTTTAATAATATCCTGTAATTAATTATCACCTGAAGCGTTGAACTTATCAGCGTTCTTTACCTGCTGATGGTAAATGTGTTGATTTAAAGCCATTGGCAAGCAGCAAGTACACAGTCAAGTGCGAATGGGTAAAGAGTTGATTGAATTGGAAAGACAGAGTCAAAAATTCGAAGGATACCGCGAAATTGTTCTGAATATCTACTGATAGAGAGGCCTGAATGACCGGAAATAAGCGGAGAAGTTACGTTGATTAAACGGATTAGCTGTAAGATACAATTATTGCCTATAAACCACAAAGTTTCCCTAAATCGTGTTAACTTTTTAGGGAAACGGGAAATTGAAATGATTTTACTGCGGGAATTATCATTAGTCGAACCGCTTATATCTCAGAATAGGCAGTAGGGTGAAGCAAGTAAATATCTGCCCTTAGAAAGTTGTGAGCATATTCCGGCCGCGCATTCAGTGCAACCCATGCCGGATCCGCACTAAATGATTTCCAATGCGCATCACGGTCTGTTTTATTTTCAAAAGACGTCATGTAAAAAAGCGATGGCAGTTTACTGCCGGCAATCGCTTTTCCGCAGAATATGGTATTAAAACCAAGGCGCTTGAATATGTCTAATTCTCCATTATTAAACTGGCTTATCTTATTATCATGCAGTTTTTCACTGGCGGCCTCATATCTTCTTAATTCGTATACACGTTCAGAAGGAGCTGCTTTCAGATCAGGTAGTTGAAGCAGCGGCATTCCGCTAATACCATCCATGAAAACGGATTCAATATGTTTGAACACCGGGTTGTCAAAGCTGGTATTCAAATAATCGTCAGCTGCCGATAAATAACTTTTATCCGCTGCAAGTTTATTGGATAAGGATGAAAACTGTTCAGCCGAATTGAATGGAATCAGAATATACACCAGTGAATCCGCATTGTCAGAAGCTTTAAAAACCCCAACCTTTTTAATGCCTGCACGATGAAGCGCTGGAAGGTATGCCTGTTTCAAATAATTTTCCAACCGGTCGCCCTGGTTCTTATCTTTCAGATGGTAGATTTTAAGCTGATAATATTCGGGTTTTGCCGCATAAGCGGAATTGTAGCTTAGCGGTACAATTATACATAATAGTATTACAAATGTTTTGAATAGACTGATTTTGATCATCGGGATTCTGGCGTTTGATAAATTGATAAAATGTTAAAGTAATTGTTATATCCAGGCCACCAACAGCAGGTTGAAAATGTTTGCTACATTTGGTAGACAAGATTTGACTAAGAGCGAATATTTTCTTTCTGACTGCCATTAAGTAACCATATTAATTGTGTTAAAAATGTACCAATCTTGTCAAATCCTGGATTTTTAGTATGCTGATCAATCATCATTGTAAAATGTGATACCAATGCGCGGCAAACAATGAGTAATTAGCATTTTCTTAGCCGTAGCTCATATATAGAAACCTATGGAAGCTGTATAATTGCTTAAAATTTTGTTAAGTAGCGCATTAGATACCTGATTTTTAGAGCATATTAAATTCAAAAGACCCTCAGTAAGCATCTGATTTTAAATTGTTCTTATACTGAATTTAGATGTCTGGCACACTTCTCATTTCTCTGAATCGGCAAACGCTTCCCCATCAGCTAATCTCGGTATAGGCCTGGTGATAATTTTTTAGATCAGGTATGTGAATTACTTTATTTGGTATACTTCTTTATCACACAGGTTCTCTTTTAATCTGCCATACCATCAAATCAGTTCATTGTCGAAACAAAGTAATTATTTATCTAAACGCAAAGAATTATGCTTGCAATGAATTACCGTGGCCCATTCAGGGTCCGTATACAGCAGAAGGCAATGCCAGAAATTCAGCATCCGCAAGATGCGATTGTCCGTGTCACACGTTCATGTATCTGCGGGTCAGATCTGCACTTGTACCATGGGCTGGTACCCGATACGCGGGTTGGGACAACTTTTGGTCATGAATTTATAGGTGTTGTTGAAGAAATCGGTACTGAGGTTCAAAACCTTAAAGTCGGCGACAGTGTGCTGGTTCCTTTTAATATCGCGTGTGGCAAATGTGTTTTTTGTCAGCAAGGGCTATATGGAAATTGCCACGAATCCAATCCACAGGCAACTGCGGTTGGCGGTATCTTCGGCTATTCGCATACCGCAGGGGGCTTTGACGGCGGACAGGCACAGTACGTCCGTGTTCCTTTTGCTGATGTAGGTCCGATGGTTATTCCCGAAGATCTGGATCACGATGATGCAGTCCTGCTTACAGACGTAGTACCAACAGGTTATCAGGCAGCCGAAATGGGAGCAATTAAGCCAGGGGACACCGTAGTAGTTTTTGGCGCAGGGCCTATCGGTATTATGGCAGCCAAAAGCGCCTGGTTATTTGGTGCAGGCCGCGTGATCGTAATTGATCACATTGAGTACCGGCTTGAATTTGTAAAACAATATGCACAGTGTGAGGCGTACAATTTCCGTTCATTGGAAGATGTAGTTTTATTTATTAAAAAGACGACGGGTTACATCGGAGCGGATGTATGTATTGATGCGGTTGGCTGTGAAGCCGCTGGAAATGCTATGCAGACCATTACAGGAAGAAAATTACTATTACAAGCAGGCTCAGCAACGGCCTTGCACTGGGCAATCAATTCAGTGAAAAAGGGTGGTGTTGTCTCCATTGTTGGTGTTTATGGGCCAACAGATAATCTGGTACCCATAGGTAATGTGGTTAATAAAGGAATTACAATCCGGGCCAACCAGGCTTCCGTCAAACGTCTTTTGCCTCGGTTAATTGAACATGTAAGAGAAGGAAGGTTAAACCCGAAGGGCATTATAACACACCGTGTTCCACTGGAAGAGGTTGCGGATGCTTACCATATATTTTCAGCAAAACTTGACAACTGTATCAAAACGGTACTAATTCCATAAATCTTCAACCATTTAAATTCAGAGAATCATGCAGGACGAAAATAGCATCCGACACAAAGATATTAAGGGTTGGGGTATTGATGCCGATCCACTGGATCTGCCCGCTTATCCGATGAAAATACGTAGTGAAAATGATAATAGAAAAGGTCTTTTTTGGGAAAGGCCCTTACAACAGGCGGCGCAGGTTGAAATTCTTGTTTCAAATGAAAGGCCAACAATTACTTCCGTTTTTGGAACGCCCAATCCGCCTAGTGGATTAAGTGGAAAAATACGCAGATATGCATTCAAATTCAGCGAATCAAGTTATGGCCACTGGCTGTCACTTCTTTTGGCCGACCGTGTTAATGTGATCGAGGGTATTGTTGATGATATCAAGCAAGGTAGTTTTCCAAATTTGTTCGCCGAGCTTGGGGGAAGAGCAGAGCTAAAGCATAATCCGGCGAGACTGGCGAAAAAAGTGGCCATTGGACTTGCTATTACCGCTGGCATCGTCCTTTTGTGTAAACGAAATAGCAGAGACAGAAGTAGCTAAAATATATTGACCAATATGGACTATTAAAAGGGATTACGCTGTCTTTGCTTGTAATTGCCGCACTAGCAGAATACTGGTGGTAAATCGCCAGCTCTCAGTAAAATCATATCTGAATCAGATAAGACAGAAATAGGACATTAGTTCGTCCTTTGGCTATCAGCAGCAAGTAATTCAAAAAAAAATCCTGTGAATTTATTTTGTTGAATCAAAAAAAGCCGTTGCAGTTTGGGCTGCAACGGCTTTTGCAAATGCTGATACATTGCATCACGGGACGATCACAAAGGAGTCTGTCGCCAGCTCCTTTGAACTTTGAACCTTAATGCTGTATTTTCCTGGTGACAGACTTTGCAGACCAAGATTCAGGTTTTGCTGGTCAGGAGAGGCCTTTTTGTTGTCATTTTGATAAACGGTGTTGCCTGCCAGGTCATATACCGCAATTTTTAGCTGCTCTGTGGCTTTAAGGCCGCGGACTCTAAAAAGTAAGGTTTTGGCCTGGGAAGGATTCGGAAATGCGGCTACATCAAAAGGCATCTTTGATCCTTTCACGGCAACAATCGAGCTATATTGATAGCTGCCATCAAAATCGACTTGTTTGAGCCGGTAATAGGTGTAGTCTGAATTATCATTTGGGTCGGTCGTCTGATACTTTACCGCCGATTTAGAAGATCCGGCACCCTTAACCACACCAACGGTCTGAAAGCCAATACTCGGATTGAGCGTTCTTTCGATCTGAAAATAATCATTATTAACCTCTTCACTGGTCTGCCAAAGAAGCAAGACACTTGACTCATTTAGCCGCTCACCGGTGAAGCTTATCAATGTAACCGGCAAAGGTTTTTGTGTGCAAGGCACAATCATCGCGCATGGGTCCGTGCTTAATGCTGTTGTTTTTAGAGTCCGGGCAGCGTAGAAGCTGGAATTTGTCTTTTCTGCCAGCCGTTGCACAGTCAGGTGCGCCTTGGTCTTGCCAAGTGATTGCCCTCGGGCTGCGCCTGCCAGAAAAAGTAAAGACAGAAAAAATAGAAATCTCATATTGGATTTGCGAATTAAAATAAACTAATCAAAATTCGGGGTTCAATGTCGGAATGTCAAGTTCGAAAGGATTCGGATTAGCACTAAAAACGCCCGTCTTGGCATCTTGTGAATAGGTGGTAATTCTGATGGCTTTGTATACAAAACTGACGCTCTCTGCAAGTGTTCCACAATCATCACATCCTGCACTTGCGTCAGAGATTTTTGTAACAAAAACATTTTTAAGTTCTATCTTATGGACCACCAATTCGCTGCCCTGCTGCGGCCTTGCTGTTGTAGCAATTTCAATCAGTGGAATGGACTTGCCTGCCGCAATATTTTTCAGTAGTTCGTTTGATAATTTATCCACATTCTTAGTAATTGAAATTACATCGAAACTTGGTTTTCCAACCGACGCACCGCCACCTTTGGTGTAAGAAGATTCTGCTTCGGCGCCAAACTGCACCCCTGTAATCTCAATATAATTTTCATAGCCTTTAATCAAACTGCCTTTGGCGGTGAGCTCTCCGGCTTTTAAAAAAATGTGCTGGGCAAAAGCAGCATCAACATTTAGAAAAAGAAACGGTAAAATCATTAAAAGGGAATAGCAGAATTTTTTCATAGTACTGAGTAATTAAGAAAAATTAAAAAATAGATTGAAATTGTAAAGAGTGAAGCATCTTAAATTAGGAAAATTCAGGTTAATCAGTTGGGCATTTGATTTGATGAAAGCTCACGTTGGGATTTTTATTAGTTTAATCTAGTTGTGCTGTGGCATGGAACCACTCAAAGGTAAATATAATGGCTAGCTCTTTATTTAAAATAAGGGTGAAATTTATTTAAAGGTTACTGGTAGTTCGTAGGGGATTTATAATATTCCCTAATATCTGGACACTACTTAAATTTTTTAATTCATTATGAAGTCCTCTCTGGTTTTCAGACGGTTGAAAGTAGAGTTTCTGGTGTCAAATGGTCTATAACACGTTATCTATATTTTAATGGCTTATTTTCAGCCATATATCCGAAAGTGACAAAGATGGGTATATAGATTATTCGGGAACAATGAGAGAAGCATTTGAATTTTATAGATCTATTAAAATAATCCGACGTAATTCGCCGGATTACAAACGCTTCATTTATCTTTTTTGTCTAAGTTCTCTATTGATCCTACTGGTGAATCCTGTTTGTATGGTAAAAAATGATCGATTAAATCTTGTAATAGCTAGTGCATTTTTCGATTTTGCCCGTTTTTTCTTATGCTGTTTTACAGAGAATTAATAACAGATTCTATCTCTTGCTCTATTTGCAGACTTGAATTCATGATCCTTTTTATATATCCTGCTTTGTCGATTACAATGCTGGTCGGCCATAAACTGACCTGGTATTTTTTATCTGTTTCTGCCGAATTTGGCAATAATTTAAAATTGAAGGGATGTTTCTTTACAAAGGCCTTGATCTGGTCCGCGTTGTTAAAAGTCAAAGCCAGAAAAACTACATTTTCGTTTTCATTACGGCATACTAACGCATTTAATTGCGGTATTTCCTGAACGCAGGGTGCACAAGAAGTAAACCAAAAGTTGAGCACTACAATCTTACCACGGAGCTTGCTTAAAGTCCAGGACTTGCCTTGCAAATCTTTCATTTCAAAATCAGGTGCTGGTTTGTTAAGCATGGATTCCATGGCCTGTTCTCTTTTAGTATTTGCGATTTCAAGTTGCTGTCTGATTTCATCAGTCATCGGCATCAGGTGAACAATACCCTTTTCGTCATCTTTTTTATCATGCGCAAACAAGACCCTTCCCCATGCCTGTTTTAGACTGTCTAACTTTTCCATCGCAAATATTTTACCGTCAGGTAACAAATATTTTATGTTCTTTTCCGGTAAGTGGCTAATATCGGATGCTGTCTGCGCTTTTAAAGGCAGGCCTGAGACACAAAGGGAAAATGTCATTAAACAAGTCGTGATCTGAAAATTTATTTGTTTCATATTGGTTATTTATTAGCTGTGCGTTTTGCTTGGGAAAGCGGCTATTGCCTATTAGCACTTTTTAGATAATTTAATTCAAAGATGTTTTTAATAGTTCGAAGAACCTTGCAGACGCCGACTCACTTTCAAGCCATGGCAGATGGCCGCACTTCTCAATGAAAAATATCTGGGTTTGGGCAACAATGCTTTTAGTCTCGTACACGGTCGATTCACCGACTGGGTCCTGCCGGCCCTGGATCAGATAAACCGGGCTTTTAAAGTTACGCAGGCTTGCCACTCTAGACTTTTCAGTCCTATTGTAATCTTTTAGCGTAAGCGAATTGACTATACCTGCATTGTGGTCAGCAAGACTGGTGTCAACAAGCACCTTGGTAGCCAGCGCAATTTCCCGGTTGTAGAAATATCCCGGCCAAATTGCTTTCATTTTAAGCGCAAAAGAGTCAGCCAGTTTTGACTCAGAGGAATCTTCTTCCCTCAGGCGCATTCTGATATTACTGTTAAAATATTTGAAAAAATTAGAGGTAATGCCGCCAGGGCCGAGAAGGATCAGTCTGTCAACATGTAGCGGGTACTTTGCCGCGTAAGCGAGCGCAAGCATACCACCCCAGGAATGTCCTGCAATGACAATTTTCTTGATATGAAGGTACTTACGAAGAATTTCCAGGTCGTCGACATATCTTGAAATGGTCATGTGACTTGAATCAATTTTATTCAGGGAAGAACGTCCCGTGCCGCGCTGGTCGGGAACGATGAATCTGTATGTCGGAAGGGCTTTCCAGATCGGAGCAAGATAGGCCGCATTAAAGCCCGGTCCGCCCGCCAGCAAAACCACCGGTGTGCCCTGACCATATTCATTGACATTTAGTGAAATGTTATCAGCGGACTGAATTAAATAGTTTTTCTGTGCAAGCAGGATTGTCTGCTGCAATAGCAGGACCCACAAAATTGTTAAGTTTCTTCTCATTCTGTTTGTTATTAGTATCTGCCTAAAAAAGCAGCTTTGCTGCGGCAAAGATCACAAGCTGGTTTCTGCTAAGCATTCACCTATGGTAATTTCGTAAAGCCGGGTATACTAAATTTCATTTATTAACCTAGGCGAATGCTAATAGCCTGGGAACACCGGAGCTTTGTCAAAACAAAACTTCAATACAACCTATGCATGACTCAAATCTGCTTTTGAACAATCAAAAGCGAAACATCAAACTTACTTGTCTTTTTTTTCTTTTGGTGACATCATTGTTTGGCTGTAAAGACAGTCACCAGGAGAATATAAATTTTTCAGATTATTTTATTTCCGACACTTCACATGTTCAGACAGGAGGGGTCAAAATGGTTCCGGTGAAAACACCGGTCGGTATTCAACATGTTTGGACAAAGCGAATAGGTAACAACCCGAAAATTAAAGTTTTGCTGCTGGCAGGCGGTCCTGGCTTTCCGCATGACTATCTGGAAGTTTTTGAAAGCTTTTTTCCACAAGAAGGAATAGAGTTTTATTACTATGACGAGCTTGGCTCAGGTAACTCGGGCAAACCAGCGGATTCGACAAGGTTCAGTGTGGCAAGAGCTGTTGAGGAAGTCGAGCAGGTACGCCTGGCCTTGGGTTTGGGAAAAGAAAACTTTTACATTTTCGGACACTCCTGGGGTGGGCTTCTTGCGATGGAATATGCGCTGAAATATCAGCAGCATGTAAAAGGGCTGATCGTTTCGAACATGTGTGCGAGTGGAAAAGAGTTTAACCGTTACATCCAACAGGTACTTGTGAAACAAATTCCTTCCTCTGCACTGGACAGTATAAATCTGCTGGCTGCCAGAAATGATTATGCGAATCCCAGATATACCGAGCTGGTTACAGTGCACTTTTATGCCCACCATGTCTGCAGGATACCGGTCAATGACTGGCCGGAACCTTTCACAAGAGCCTTGGGCAGATCGAACCAGCCTTATTACCTTGCTATGCAGGGTCCCAGCGAATTTGGAATTATTGGCAGCTTAAAGAACTGGGATATCAGCGGACGGTTGATGCGAATAAAGGTTCCAACGCTTATGATTGGAGCAAAATATGACGAAATAGATCCAAAGCATATGCAATGGATGAGCAAACAGGTCGTTAACGGGAAATTTCTGTACTGCCAAACCGGAAGCCACCTGAGCATGTATGATCAGCAGCAGTTTTACATGCACGGGATCATTGAATTTTTGAAAAACGGCACAGTACCCAAACCCTCTATTTAATCATTACCGCTCAATGACCAGTAGTATAAACAACCAGCCCTATTCGGCAAGAGCCGTTCATCCCGGGATAAAGACATTATCTGCGTTTTTTATTTATCTGTTGACTTCTTCCACCTTATATGCTCAGTTCAATGTCACTATGATGATGCCGGCCAATTACAAGCGACCTTTTGGAACATTAAGAAATAACACTTTTATAAGAAGCGAAACCTTATTTACCATCAAAGAAAATCTGCCTTGGAATGGCCCTATAAATGTGAGAAATCCATGGAGATATCATCGTACGCCGGCCTTGTTGGTTATAGCCGTTAATTCAAAAAGCAGGATGGAAATAAACCCGCTGATGATTAAATCAAATTATAAAGTGCAGCATCGCTTTTGAATTATAATGTATTGAGACGGGCCTGCAGCACCGCAACTTCCTGTTCAAGCTTTAGAATATACTGATCTTTGGCTTCAATCATCTCTTTGATTTCGGCCAGGCTGTATTTAGGTGTGATGTGCTGCGGGCAATTCCAGTCGTAGGCTTTTATGTGAAAAAGTATTAAACGCTCAGGCTTGAACTTATAATCCTGGGGTTTAAGAAGATCAAATAGAAATGGATTTTCGCTGATCTCGACCACTTCTGCCTGGGCATAAAGCTTTAACCTCGCCCGCAGCGGGTAGGAAAGAAGAATCAGCGACACATTTGGATTTTTTACTATGTTACCAATCGAAATGTACTGGCGGTTTCCGCTGAAATCAACTATTCCTATGGTTTGCTTATCAATGACCTTAATAAAACCCTTCGGCCCGCCACGGTGCTGAACATACGGAAACCCGTTATTGCCAAATGAAGCCATATAAAAGCTGTCCATCTCGGCTATGAATCTGTTTTCAACAGCAGTCAGGCCTTCAACATCACTGTTTTTTTCCACCCGTTCATAGGCTCCGCGGCTTCCCATTCTTTCCTGGATTGCTTTGATGTCGTCGGTAAATGCTAATGCTGAATAGTTCATGGCTGTAATAATCAAGCTCGGCCCAGGTTTTTGTAAATCAGATCGACTGGATTTGTCTTATCATCTGATTTGTAAAGCCCCATTCGTTGTCGTACCATGCCATGACTTTAACCAGATCGCCATCTACCACAAGGGTCATTTCAAGATCTACCGTTGCGGCATATGGACTTTTAACAATGTCGCTCGAAACCAGCGGCTGGTCAGTAACGTCAACTACTTTCTCATACCTTGGCGTAGCTGATTCTTCTGTTAATATCCTGTTGATTTCTTCAATGGTGGTTGGCCGCTCAGCGATGAAGGTAATGTCTGATATCGATCCTACCGGAACCGGAACACGTACTGCGATGCCGTCAAACTTTCCTGCATACTGGGGTAGTGCCTTAGTGGTTGCAACTGCTGCACCGGTAGCTGCGGGAGCCAGATTGTTCGCAGCTGCCCTGCCCATGCGCGGCTCACGCTTGGAGGGTGCATCGATCAGTGTTTGAGAGGCAGTGTAGGCATGAGTCGTATTTAGGATGGCTTTTTTGATCCCGATTCTTCGGCCCAAAATTTCAATAATCGGACTGATGTTATTGGTAGTACAACTTGCGCACGAAAATACGGCTACTTTCCCATCCTGTGTATTTACGCCATGAACAACGGTTGGCGTATCTTTTGTGGGTCCCGAGATTACAACAAATTTAACTCCGGCAGCCAGATGTTTTTCGGCAGCGGCCTGGCTGGTGAAAATACCGGTACTTTCGATAACCACATCTGCACCAAGCGATTTCCATGGCAGGTTTTCAATTTCCTTTAAACTGGTATATTTTACAGATTTGCCATCAATCAATATGTTGTCACCTTCAATTTTAACTTCCTTTTCGTATATGCCATAATTGCTGTCATATTTCAGCAGGTATGCAGCGTTTTCGATGCTCATCAGGTCGTTAATACCTACCAGTTCCAGATCATTGGTTTCAAAAATAACTTTGAGGGCAGATCGCCCGATGCGTCCAAAACCATTGATAACTATCCTTTTCATATTGTCTTTTGTTTTAAAAAGTTGATGGTTCAATATTGGTATTTTCCTGGCTATATTCCAACCAGGAGGGCTTATCAGCAGTAAGCGGTACAACATCTTTCCGGTTATATACAACGGATCGGGGGAGCACTATGGGAATTTTGTAATCAGGAACTGCAAATTCTTTCTGAACAGAAAGAAGCTGATTTGCGTCCTAAATTGATTATGTACGCTGATAAAGGGAATCCTGCGCTAAGCCGGTATGGACGAATTATAAATTCAGGATTGTTTCAGTGCAGCTTCCAGGTGCTGAAATAACCGAAATATACAGCGAATGCGCTACTGAGCACATTGCTGTGCCTATGGTCACAGCATAATTTTGCATTACAATCTTACTTCGTTAAACAGGTTTGCCTACTGTAAGTCAAGATAAATAAGATAGTCAAAGCAAGTGATAATAAACGTTTTTAAACCAAATAGCAGATATGATTCCATTTGATCAATTTAATGATGCGCAATTTTCCAGTGACGAGTGCGGCGATACGATGTGGAATGAAGCGAATCTGAATCCTGAGTCCGATCAAAACAGTCAGCGCTTACCGTTACCTCCCTTTACATACGAGACAGCACTGCTAAAAGTGCAGCTGGCCGAAGATCTATGGAATAGCAAAAATCCAGAACTTGTTAGTCTCGCCTATTCACAGGACACAAAATGGCGAAACAGATCTGAATTTATTTCCGGGCGGGAAAAAGTAAAGCAGTTTTTGACACAGAAATGGAAAAAGGAACTGGGTTACCGCCTGAAAAAGGAGCTTTGGAATTTTTCGGAAAACAGGATTGCTGTACGCTTTGAATATGAATCACATAACGAAAAGGGACAATGGTTCAGAAGCTATGGGATTGAATTATGGGAGTTCAATGAAAACGGGTTAATGGTGAATAGAATTGCCAGTATCAATGACGCTCCGATTGATGAAAATGAGCGAAGAATTTTCTGATAATCAGGTCCACGACCAGTTAGGATTTAATAGTACACAGTGAATTTCCACCAATAATCGATTATAAGCAATGAAAACCAAACATCAATTTATCAAGATCAACGGGGTAGATATTTTTTATCGTGAAGCCGGTCCGGCCGATGCCCCTGTGCTGGTACTGCTTCATGGATACCCCTCATCCTCACACATGTTTCGCAATCTAATCAGCAATCTTTCAGATAAATTCCGCCTGATCGCCCCTGATTATCCAGGATATGGAAGAAGTGAGCAGCCGAAAATATCCGACTTCGAATATACATTTGCCAACTATGCCGTTATCGTCGAGAAGCTTCTGGAAACGCTCGGAATTAATAAATTCAGCCTCTACCTGATGGATTATGGCGCTCCGGTAGGATGGAGGATTGCTTCTGCGAATCCTGAAAAAATTGATACCTTAATCATTCAGAATGGTTGTGCCTATGAAGAAGGTCTGGAAACATTCTGGGATCCCTTCAAGCTTTACTGGGCAGACAGGAACGATAAAGTCTCAGAGGATACGCTTAAAACCTTTCATGCACCAGATGGACTGAAATGGCAATATACGCACGGAGTTCCCGATACTAGCGTGGTTAGCCCGGATAACTGGGAAATTGATCTGCGTCACCTGGAACGTGAGGAGAACGGGCAAATTCAGCTGGATTTGTTTTATGATTACCGTACTAATGTTGTACTCTATCCGAAGTGGCAACAATATCTTCGGGATTCTAATCCTGAGATGCTGATCGTTTATGGAAAGAATGACTATATTTTCCCGGTTTCAGGGGCTGAGGCTTACAAGAAAGATGTCAAAAACCTTGAATTCAATCTGTTCGATGCAGGGCATTTTGCGCTAGAAAGTGCAGGGGAGGAAATTGCGGACAAAATCAGGGATTTCCTAACCCGAAAAGTTCTTTGAAATTAGTTTGAAGATGATTGACCAGGATTTTTAAATTTTGGTTATTCGAACTTCACAGCGACGATTTTTCGCCGCTGTTTTTCTGTTTATACGACACATTAAATGATAGAATAGCGCAGTCAAAACTCTTTTTGCCATGAGGATCTCTGCAAATTAACTCCTTTCGATGAAGCACTATTTCCAAAAAGTCCTTTGGGTGATATACATCATAAGTATTTCGATGATCGTCCGGACACACACTTTCAGCCAAAGTCATTACAAGTACCGGGCAGATTCTTTATCGCAGCTCCGTAGCAGTGCAATTCATAGTTTTAAAAAGGGAGAAATACAGCGAGGCAAAAATTTATTCAAAAAACTGATAGACAATACCTGCGGACCCGGAAATGAACAGTCTGAAGCGGCTTTATGGCAGGAGCTCGCCATGCTGATCCGTTCACGTGACACAACGGGCATAACACGAATGTATTGTTTTGAAAAAATGGTGTCCCTTTATAAAAAAGCGGGCATAGAAGATAAAGAAATAGAGTCATTGAAAAGTATTGCGGATCTGAATATGGTGCACGGTAAATTAGATATTGCTGAGGCCCAGTTATTAAATGTACTTCACCGTTACAAAGCGATTGGTTATCCCAAAATTTATTATGTATATGACCTTCTGGCCGTTACCAACCGCTATAAGGGCGATTTTAGTAAAGGTATTTTATATGGCTTGAAAGCCGTGGAAAGTATGGAAGCCAGCCGGGATTTTTCCCCGGCTACTACTATTTACAGCCGTATCGCCAATATGTACAGAGAGCTGGGACAAACTGAAAAAAGCGTCGCATGGTATTGGAAAGTGTTCAGAGAAAGAAAATATACTGAAACAGTTAATCAGTATATGTTCAGGGATGCAGGTTTTTTGGCAAGGGAGCTTATCAAACTCAAAAAACAAAAGGAAGCACTTTTATTTATTCTTGATATTCAAGCGAAAAACAAACCCAATGGCGTTTATGCCAAAGCAAGTTTATTGGCATCGCTGGCCTACTGCTATCATGCTTTAGGTCAGAATCAACATGCCGAACGCTATTACCGGAATTTGATCACCCTTGACAGCCAGCTAGAAAAAAACAATGAGGTGACCACCGATGTACATTATGAAATCGGGCAGTATTTTATCAATAAACGGCAATATGGGAAGGCAGTAATTTATTTACACAAAGCATTAAATGCTTCCGAAGGCGTCAATTCACTTTCTGATAATAAGGAAATATATATGATGCTTTATAAATCCGATTCGGCGATGGGAAATTACCGCTCGGCGATGCAGTACTTAATGAAGCATAAAATATTAAGCGATTCGATTTTTAATGAAACCAAAAGCCGGCAGATTGAAGAACTGCATGTCCGTTATGAAATGGCAAAAAGAAAAAAGGATATGCAATTGCTCAACAACCAAAACCAGCAGGCGCATAAGATAAAAAATATAACCCTTGGCGGCGCAGTATTGCTGCTGATCGTAATCGTGCTGTTATTCAACCAGTACATGATAAAACAAAAAAGCAACCGCGAGCTTGAAACACATCAGAAAGAACTGGACCAGAAAAATATTTTTTTGGAAAAACTCAATGCAGCACAAGATAAACTTCTTAAAGAAAAAGAGTGGTTGATCGGCGAAGTGCACCACCGGGTCAAGAACAACCTTCAAATGGTGATTAGCTTACTGCATTCCCAATCTACTTACCTTAAAGATGTTGCTGCTGTTGCCGCTGTGAAAGATAGTCTTTTCCGAATGCAGGCAATGTCGCTGATTCATCAAAAGCTTTACGAGCATAAAAATACGAATACAATTGAAATGCCTGAGTACATCAATGACCTGGTGGCTGATCTTCGTGAGAGTGCTGATACTATCAGCCAGATCGATTTTGAACCTACGATAGAGCCGTTAAATCTTGATGTCTCCCAGGCACTTCCCCTGGGATTAATCATTAATGAAAGTATTGTTAATATTATAAAATATGCATTTCCACAACCGTCATCCGGGGTTGTTCAGATAAGTTTGCTGCGGGATGGGCCGGACCACATTCTGCTCAAAATATCAGATAATGGCATAGGTCTGCCGCCGGGTTTTGACATTACAGAGCATCATTCGCTTGGGTTTAATCTGATTCGGGGACTGGCAAAACAGCTAAAGGGCAGCTTTTCTATTGAAAGCGATCAGGGGGTGCATATAACAGTAAGATTTGTTGATTTAAATAAATAAATTTATAGTCTCAATGGGATTTCTCGCGAAATCAATAAGCTTCTGATCTTTGTCAGATTACCATGGCCCCGTTATGAATTTTAAGATCTTCTTTAACAACTTAAACCGGTTGCTGCCGTGGTTGGTGATCACGGTTCTGTTTATGTCATTTGGTTTGAGCGCGGCTGGGCAGTCCGGCAAATCCGGATATAACGACGCAGCCCGGCAGCGGTTATTAATCCGCATCACTGCGCAGTATCTTCATACGATCAGTCAGGGCCAAATCGATATGGATAGTGCCATACGTATTCCGTGCAGCGTGTATGGGTTGAGTCCGCTGCTGGCTTATAATGAGGGATATAGTGACGGAAGCCTATCGGGTGGTTCCAAACTGTTGAGCTTGGGGAAAGTTAGCGAGGCGAAAGCGTTACTGGCTAAATTAAATAATTCAGCCCGGATTAGATTATTGATCGAACTGGGCAGTCACTTTGTCTTTTTACCAGGTACTAAAAAAGAAGATCTTCATCAGGCAACTAAATACATAGACGAAGCAGTAAAATTAAGTAAATCAGAATCTGTCCAGTGGAAAATTGAAAGTTTGACGCTTCGGGCTTATCTGCTTGATCAATCCGGATTTAAAGAAGAAAGTGAAAAACAATTTTCTGAGATTGTAAGGCTATGTGAGCATGCAGGAAACGAACCAGCCTTAGCCCGGGCGTTACTGCGTGCAGGAGAAATACTCCGGTACGGTGATCCCGGCAGGTTACCAAGATTTGAAAAGGCACTTTCAATTTTCCAAAGAAAACATATGAAAGAGCACGAAATTGAAACACTGTCGCTGATCAATATTGAGAATTTTGTTGGCAAGCGTTATGATCAGGCAGAGAAGCTTTTAATCAGGATTATCAGTCTTCAGTCGGCCATACATTTTCGCCAGCAACAATATCCTTATGATGCACTTTCCTGGCTGGCTTACAGGAAAGGGGCTCTTAGGAATGCATTGAGTTACTCAAACAAAAGTCTGGCGAGTGTAACCTCTAAGGCTGATTCTGTATTTATTAGTTTGTTTTATACAAGAAGAGCAGGTGTCTACGACCGTCTTTTTAAATATAAAGAAGCACTGTCATGGTACGATAAAGGGTTGGAAAACAAAACACCAGCTACAAAATTGTACTGGTACAGATCCGTGATAGGCAAGGTTGCAACGCTTAACAATATCAGTAGAGCCAAAGAAGCATTGGAACTGCTTACAGAGGCCGAGAATCAATATCCTCCTACTACTTATTTCGAACAGATGCACTTTGCATTATTACTGGGAATCACCTACGAGAATCTGAAAAAATTCGATCTTGCAGAGAAAAATTACAATATTTTTTTGATCATGGCCGAAAAGTTTCCGGTTGAATATGTTCATGATGAATTTCCAGCCGCATTTTTCCAGATTTCTTCATTTTACCGGGTAATTGGTAAAACAGGCAGGGCCAGAGAACTGCTCGAACAGGGAAAAGATTTTGTCTCCACATTTGACATTCTTGGGAAGGGAAATTATTTCTATAATCTTTATAAGCTTGACTCCACAGACGGCAGGTATCTGGATGCTATCAAAAACCTCAACCTAAGCTACCAGTTTACAGATTCTGTATTTAGTAATGAACAAAGAAAAAGTGCTGGTGAATTACTGGTAAAGTATGAGGCAGAGAAAAAAGATAAGGATATAAAACTGTTAAACAGCCAGAATCAATTGCAGCGTATCCGAACTGCCCAGGCCGACAGAACAAAAAATATAACCCTGGCTGGCCTGGTACTTTTGTTAATCATCATTGGGTTACTGCTCAATCGTTACTCTATAAAACAAAGAAACAATCAGAAACTTGAAACTAAGCAAAAAGAACTAGAGGCAAATCAGAAAGAACTGGATCAGAAAAATTTCTATCTTCAAACACTGAATTCTGAGCAGGAAAAACTGCTTAAAGAAAAAGAGTGGCTTATCAGGGAGGTTCATCACCGGGTGAAAAATAATCTTCAGATGGTAACCAGTTTGCTCAATTCGCAATCTGCATATCTGGAGGATGATTCGGCTGTTGTGGCTGTTAAGGACAGCCTCCGGAGGATGCAGGCTATGTCGCTGATCCATCAGAAGCTTTATCTGGATGAGAATACTTCGCAGATTGCCATGCCGGAATATATTGAGGAGCTGGTGGGTTATCTGCATGAAAGTTTTGACACGGATAACCGTATCACTTTTGAACAAAATATTGAACCGACCTATCTTGATGTAGCGCAGGCTATTCCGCTCGGCCTGATCATCAATGAAAGCATTGTTAACGCCATCAAATATGCATTTCTTAATGAGCAGCATGGACGTGTCTGCGTATATTTGCACCGGGACGAACACGATTTTTTATTACTTAGGATATCGGATAACGGCATTGGTTTACCCCAGGGGCTGGATTTGTTAGAAAATAATTCATTGGGACTTGACTTGATGCAGGGGCTGACCAAACAACTGAAGGGCAGTTTTAAAATAGAAAGCAACCAGGGCGTGCATATTACAGTGAGATTTCCCGGACTAAGGAAATGATCAGTGAAGCCTTAAAAATTTTGTAATCAGTTTATGAATGATAAAGTACTTATTGTAGAGGATGAATTTATTGTGGCCAACGATCTGCGGGTAATATTAAAACAGGCTGGTTACAGGGTGAGCGGGATTGCCGCCTCGGTCGAAGAGGCTGAGGAGATGCTGCAAAAGAATAAACCGGATCTTGTACTTGTGGATATACGGTTGGATGGTAAACAATCCGGGATTGACTTTGCTAAAAAACTGAAAGCGGAAAATATCGCTTTTGTTTACATATCCGCCAATTCCAGTCAGGAGATTCTTGAAGAGGCAAAAGCTACCGATCCCTACGGATTTATTGTCAAGCCATTCAGAGAAAAAGATCTTTTGGTAACAATTGATATTGCCCTGTACCGTCATAAGCACAGCCTTGAATCAAAGTTTCGTTTGGAGGAACTTTTGCAAAAACAGCTTTCTGAAATAACTGCCAATACTTTAGATAACCAGGAAAGATTATTGAGAATCGCCAGGGCTCTGCAAGTTCATATTCCGTTTGATCTGATAGCCTGCAGCCCCAGGCCGCTAAATGTGGCAGAATTTGAAGATAAAGCATATCTGCGGGTCGGCTTTGATGAATATCAGTTTATTGGAAAAAAGGAACTGATGACAATCGCTAACCTGAAAGAAACTGGTTTTTCTCAAATAATTGAGAACAGTGGTTTTGAAAGGGAGACGATTTATTTTGGTGAAATATTATCCGAAAAGTCTGATATTATATCGTTACAAAAACTACTAAGTGATTCTTTCAGGCTTCGGTCTTTGCTGGTTTTTCCTGTTGAGATAAGCACCGGGAATTTTGTTGATTATTTCTTTTACAGCCGCCAGCAGAATATTTATACTAAAAGTCACGCCGAATTATTGAAGCGTTTGAAGACGTATTTAGGTGAAGTATCTTCAAAAAAAATTGATGAAAATAGGCCGGCAACCTTGACAATTGCCAAACCACGCACTGAAAATAACAAACTGGGTGATGCAGTATTTGTTCCCGGATTCAAAGGTATAGTCGGGAGTCATCCTCTGCTATTATCCGCGTTAGACCAAACCATGCAGGTGGCGCCTTACAACACTTCGGTTTTAATACTGGGTGAAAGTGGAACAGGAAAAGAAAATGTTGCCCAATCCATTCACGCGCTCTCGACAAGAAAAAATGGACCATTTGTAAAAGTAAATTGCGCGGCTATTCCTGCCTTGTTGATTGAATCAGAATTATTCGGTCATGAAAAAGGCTCGTTTACCGGTGCAACTGAAAAAAGAAAAGGGAAATTCGAACAAGCTGAAGGAGGAACTATATTTCTGGATGAGATTGGAGAGCTGCCCCTTGACATGCAGGTTAAACTTTTAAGGGTTTTACAGGAAAAAGAAATTGAGTATGTGGGAAGCAGCGCAACAAAAAAGGTGAATGTCCGAATCATTGCCGCTACAAACCGTAACCTGGAAAAGGAAGTGGCCCATGGGACTTTCAGGCTCGATCTTTATTACCGCCTGAATGTTTTTCCCATAACTTTGCCTCCGTTACGGGAAAGAAAAAGCGACATAGAAGCGTTGACATTATTTTTTGCAGACAAGTTTTGCAAAGAATTCGGGAAAATATTTTACGGTGTTGCAGAATCAATGCTGGAAGAAATGCAAGCCTATGACTGGCCGGGCAATGTTCGGGAACTTGTCAATGTTCTGGAGCAGTCTGTGATTCTCAATGACGGTAAATCAAAATTACAATTAAAGCGGAGCCTGAGATTTGCAGAAGCGGAACTATCAGGTAAGACAAGCATAACAACGCTTGAAGATGTAAAGCATATTCAAAGAGAAACAGAAAGAGATTATATCATCTCCATTCTCAAAAAAGCCAATGGAGTAGTACGCGGAGCACGTGGCGCTGCGGAATTACTAAATATAAAGCCAACGACGCTGGAATCTAAAATGGCAAAATTGGGAATCAGAAAGGATGATTTCATCAACCAGTCAGCAAATGAATAGCGTTTATGAACCAGCGTGTCCTCCGAAATTACCGGAGCCTTTAAAGAAAAGCTCCGATTATTTCGGAGCTTCACATCGGAAATGACTTTAATAATTTTTCCTTTTGTTTTGTAAATATTTGATTGTGTGTGATTTGTAAAATCATTGAAATCATTTCCTGGTTTTGTGTCTCATGGCATATGTTTGGTTACTGTAACTCTTGAAATTGAAGTAACACATCAAACCTAATGTAACCCTCATGGATTCAAAACCTAATGTAAAAACAGCAGTTTTCATTAACGACAAGGGCCAGACTATTTTTTACAGAAACTGGATCAATGATACGGGTAAGCCAAAAGGTATTGTGATCGTGGTCCACGGGCTAAATTCTCATAGCGGATATTATCACAACTTTGCAGCACAACTCGTCGAAAACGATTATGAAGTATATGCCATCGATCTGGGCGGCCGTGGAGAATCCGAAGGGGAGCGTTACTATATTTCGGATTATAATGAAGTTATTGATGATATTGACCGGTTGGTAAATATTGTAACCTGCGAACATCCGACTTTACCTTTGTTTCTTTTGGGCCATAGCGCAGGTGGCGTTTTTGCTTCGGTTTACGCTGCGCTTCACCAGGCAAAATTAAAAGGTCTTATCTGTGAAAGCTTTGCATTTGATCTTCCTGTGCCTGCATTTGCACTGGCCTTTATCAGATTCCTTAGCCATATTATCCCTCACGCAAGGCTGGTCAAGTTAAAAAATGAGGATTTTTCCCGTGACCAATCCGTAGTGGATAAAATGAACAACGATCCTTTGCTTGCAAACGAAAAACAACCTACCAGAACGATGCAGCAACTGCTGCTTGCGGGTGAATTTTTAAAAAACAAAATGTCTGAAATCAGACTTCCCCTGCTTATACTGCATGGCACTGCCGACAAAGCCACCAACCCCGTCGGAAGTCAGTATTTTCTTGATCATGCGTCCTCAAATGATAAGCAGCTGAAACTTTATGAGGGGCATTACCATGATCTGCTCAATGACAAATACAATGGAATTATTGTAAAAGACATTCTGCGCTGGTTGCAGGATAGGCTTTGATTAAATATAATTTTTTGACCCGTTATGATCCATTAAACCCATAATTGCTTTGACAAATCCCATAACATCCTCGAACCTGATTCACAGGCTACCTCAATTTCCAGCTTACGGAAGCGAACCTGTTGAGATCAATGCACTTAGCACAGAGTACTTTTTTATGCGCCAGGCCCGACAAGAGCAAATAGTTGAAATGATCTGGATTACCAAAGGTCATTTTCAAATCATGTTCGACCTGGAAACATTCGAAGTCACAAGCGGCATGATTGTTTTTCTCTTACCCAGCCAGGCATTTTATGTCAAATCTGCTGCCGATCTGGAAGGGCTTATTATCCGTTTCCCGGTTACATTTATTCCGGCAGAGCTTAACTCTCCCTATCCTAATCTTGCCTATTGTATTTCGCGTATTTTCCAGGTCGATGGGTTGACAACAACCAACATCATGAGTGTAATCCAATGTATGCGTCAGGAGCTAACCAGTCCTCACAGTCAGAAGATGGAAGTGCTTTCGGGGTACATGAAGATTATTCTGATCTATTTACTCAGGCAGCGGTCCATCGTTTATCATTCTTCCTTTAAATCAGATTTAACAACATTGGCAAGAAGATTTCTAGATCTCCTGGAAAGACGTTATCATATCTGTAAAAAAGTGAGTGAATATGCCGATGAACTCGCTGTAACTCCCAATTATTTAAACCAGATCGTCAAACAGGAAACCGGGATGACTGCCAGTGCCAATATCAGAAGACGGTTGTTATTGCAAGCCAAACGAATGGCCATAATCCAGGGCAATAGTATGAAGACGGTCGCTTATAAACTTGGCTTTGAAGACACGGCTCATTTCAGCAAATTTTTTAAAATGGGATGCGGCTGCAACTTTACAGATTACCGAAAAACCTGCACGACTGATTTTTAATATCACTGGGGCACCTGTTCTTTTATCTCAATTATACGTATATCTATTAACGTTTGTATCAATCTGTCATATTTAAAGAGATCTTCAACATAATATCAAAATTATAAAAGCAAACGGATGCATGAGTTTTTAAAAGCCTTTCTTGATTTGGTAAACAAAGATGTGGTGCTTGACCAGAAAACTAAAAATCTGATTGGTAATAATTGCAAACCTGTCAGAATTAGAAAGAGCGAGTTGCTTTTAAATGCAGGAGAAATCTGCAAGGATATCTACTTTATGGTTGATGGCAGGGCGATTTCGTATTTCACAGATTATGACGGAAAAACCAAAACCTGGTTTTTTCATCATAGCCAACCCGGTGCACCCGTTAAAAATTTATTTGCGGTAGATTACCGGAGCTTTTTATCCGGAGTGCCATCCAAAATGTCTATACAGACAACCTCAGAAGTAAATGCTGTAAAATTCTCAAAAGAAGTAGTCGATCTGCTGATTGAAAATTCGGAAATTTTTGCAGTCTGGATGAGAAAATTACATGAACGCAGCCTGATAGTGGCTTATGATAGAATTACGACTTTATTAACCTTAACTGCTACCGAACGTTATCTGAAGTTTTTAAATGACGAGGCTTACCTTTTGGATATGTTCTCCAACTACCATATCGCAACTTACCTGCACGTAACCCCGCAATCACTCAGCCGAATCAGAAAGAGGGTGCACCTGTCTGTCCTGTGATTTACATCATGACAGCACGTTTTTGAAATTTTTAAATAATCTACCTATCCGTATAAACGGAGACTTTTTATGATCGTAAAGAAAAACATATCGCTGAAATCAATTTTGGAATTTACCGGTTATCACTTGCTGTGGCTGGCTGGGTGGATGTCGTTTGTGACAATCGGGTGCCATATTTTGAATTGGGAATTGCTGGAATTTTCCTGGTTGCCATTGCCGTTGATTGGGACTGCGGTGGTATTTTATATCGGATTTAAAAATAATCAGTCATACGATAGGCTTTGGGAGGCGAGGAAATTATGGAGTGAAATAACCAATAGCAGCAGAGTGCTGGCAACGATGGTCAGACACTACCGGTCAGGGGAAATGAGTGAAATTCAGGAAGATGAGATACGGCGACAAATCGTGTTTCGTCATATTGCCTATATTTATCAACTTCGCGATCAACTGCTGCAGCCCGCTGTGTGGGAAAATCTAAGTCAGAAAAGTTACTGGGGAACCGGATATTATAACCGTCGGCACCGTGATAAGCTTCACAAGAGTTTTGCGAAAGAATTAGAGGAAATTGCTAAAAAGAAATACCTTCCGGCTGAAGAAAGTGTCAATTTGCAGCATTACAAAAATAAAGCCGTACAGTTATTGAACATGCAAACAGAAATGATCCAGCAGCTCTATGACGGTAAGGCCATTAACATGATTCAGCAAATAGAGCTGCAGTCTGCTGTTAAAAATTTTTATGATGGTCAAGGGAAGATGGAACGTATCAAGCAGTCGCCTTTTCCAAGAGAGTATTCATCTTTCAGTTTTATATTTATATGCATATTTATTCTATTGCTGCCCTTCGGACTGATCAGTGAGTTCAGCAGGTTAGGTAAGGCGGGAATCTGGCTGACTATACCGGTCGGGATCGTTATTGGCTGGATATTTGTGGCAATGGAAATGATCAGCGACTACTGTGAAAATCCGTTTGAAGGATTGCGCAGCGATACTCCGATGCTTTCGATATGCCGGGAAATAGAGATTAATATGCTTCAAACGATTGGGGAAAAGAATATTCCCGCACCCATTACACCAAAAAACCATGTCTTGATCTGACATGGTTTTTTGGTGTAATATTTATCATGGAGCACGCGCACGTTTTACACTTTTAAGCGCCTCATGAAATCGCGGATTTTTTTGGAGATAGCCAGACCTTCCTCTTCAAGAGCAAAATGTCCGGTATCAAAGGTGTAATATTCGGCATTTTCTACATCTTGAAGATAGGCTTTTGCGCCAGGTTCCGGAAAGAATGGATCATTTTTGCCCCAGGTGATGAGCATCGGTGGCTGATTATCCCTGAGGTACTGCTGCCATTTTGGATAAAGTTCCAGATTAGTCTTGTAATCATATAACAGATCCAACTGTGCACGGTCATTGCCAGGTCTTGATATTTTTGCGAAATCAAGGTTCCAATTGTCGGGGCTGATATTTTCGGGATTTTTTGATCCGAATGTATATTGCCATCTGATGCTTTCGAGCGTGAACATCGCCCGCATTGGCGATTCTGTTTCAGGAGTTCTGGTTTTCCAGAATTTTCTGGATTCGGCAAAGCCCTCGCTTAATCCTTCCTCATAGGCATTCCCGTTTTGCACTATGAACGCCCGGACTCTTTCTGGATGGGCAGTCGCAATTCGGTAGCCCACTGGTGCTCCGTAATCCTGAATCATCAGCACATACGATGTCAAATTCAGGCTTTCCAAAAATTGGTCAATTATATTTGAAATGTTGTCAAAAGTGTACTGGAAATCATCCGGAGATGGAAAATCGCTGTTGCCAAAACCAGGATAATCTGGTGCTATAAGATGAAATTCATCGGACAGTTCGAGAAGTAAACGCCTGTACATATGTGATGATGTAGGAAAACCATGCAGCAGCACAATGGTTTCCTTTAATGGATCGCCAGCCTCACGATAAAATATCTTCAGACCGCCGACCTGAAGATATTTGTAAGATGTTTTTTTGTTGGACATTTTGATAAATGGTGTTAGACCAGCTTGTTTGTTAATAAAGATTTAAGACGATCACAAAAACCGTCTGATAAAAGTACCGGCTATGGGGTTTTATGTAAAGGTCACAATGCGGTTAACATTTGTATAATTCAATTGTGGAGGGGTTAGAATAGCAGTGCAAAAAAAGTGATTGCTTAAAGATTATAGCAATCTAAACCACATTTGGATATCAGAAGATAATCTTCGGGCATCCGGATATCTGGCTCTTTCCGTTCTTGTTCGTTTTTTAGAATATAATAATCTTAACTGTGGGTAATTTGAGTGCCCGAGTCTGTTTTACTGACCTGATCGAATGAAAATTTGGCGGTTCTTCTGTTTTAAGATTTGATTGAAAATGTTAAATTTTATATCCAGTGAAAAACAAGACATTCCGTGTCAACTTCATGAGTGAAAAACTGATAGGAAGATAGGTTTTAAAGTAGCAATTGAATTTGACTAGAAGCGTGCTGATCTTGTTTTTGTGCCCGGCACCTATTTTTTATTATACAAAATTAACACTCAGAATGATCAGGTCTGGCAAGATCAGCAGGCACTTGCTGAGCCTTAGTTGTCAGGAAAGTCTTATTGAGTAAAGTGTCTTAACCCAATCAAAAATGTAAAGTTGTTTAACTCCTTTCTTTCCTGCTAATCTCAGAAAAATCAATAGTGTTTGCCAATCCAAGTTAAAATTGTTTAACTAAATAAAGCCTTTTATCAACGAACCGTACAAGATTATCAATCACTATCATGCTCGTTTCCCATAATTCCATATTCAGCCCTTAACAAATACTTTTCATATGGAAGTGCCTGCGTCTCAACATTGTTCCAGTTATAGCAGCGTTTCACTTCGAAAGATGCTACAACTAGAATCTCGCTTAGAGAGTAAACCAATCAGGGCACTAATCCTCTGATTTATTTTTAAGCAACATCAAAAGAGAATAAGCGCCTTTTACGACACAAAGCTGTTCGTCAAAATTTTCTTTGGTAATGATTTCTGTAAATCCGTTTTCGCTGGTACCGGTTTTTACCTGTTTCATTTCGAAATTATCTTTTCCTTTTGGAATAAAAACAAATTGCTTTTCTTCAAAGGTCACAATCGCATCATCAGGTAGCACAAGGACAGTCCTTCTGTTCAGTTCGATGTCAGCATTCATGAACATTCCGGGCAAAAGTCCCGGCTCATATTTTTCAAAATGGGAGTGGACCTCCGCAGTTCTTTCGATGGAAAGGTCCTTGCTGATCAGGATAATCTCACATTCATACTTTTTGCTAGGATTGTTGTTAGTATAAGCCAAAAGACGCTGTCCCTTTTTTATTTTATCAAGATCTTTTTCAAAAACTTTAAGCGCCAGGTGAATATCAGTCGGATTTATCAGTTCAAACAATACCTCCGTTGGTGATACATATTTCCCGATATTGACATTGACTTTGGAAACATAACCGTTGATAGGGGAGTAAATATTGACACTGCGCGAGATATTATCTTTCGACAATTTATCCGGATTAATACCTGCCAGGCGCAGTTTTTCGTAAAGCGATTTCATCATCACCTGCTGGCTGAAGTAATCCGATTCGGCCTGCTGGAATATTTTATCGCTGCTGGATTTATTTTTATTCAAATCCTTTTGACGCACATAATCGCTTTCAAGAAATGCTAACCGGGCTTTTCCTGTCAGATAATCCTGCTGCAATTGGATATACTGCTGGTCTTCCATAACGGCCAGAATTTCTCCTTTTTTCACCGGCGTGCCGGGTAAAAGCCGTGTTCTTTTCAAATAACCTCCCAGAGGCACGCTGATGGAAACAATGTTTTGCGGTGGTACATCAATTTTCCCGTTCAGTTTCAGAATTTCCGAAACCTGTTTTTTTTCAGGGAGTGACAACTTAATGCCGGCATTCTGAATTTGTTCTTTATTAAGCGAAGCAATATTCTCATTTGCTGGTTTTTCTGTTTCAGGAGATTGGTGTTCTTCCTTTTCTGAACAGGATAACACGGTGATGACGATTGCTGCAAAGATCAGATATTTCATAGCAGGCTTTTTAGTTTTCAAGGTAATAACTTAGGTCAATGGCTTTGCTGTTCAGGCTGTTGACCATGTCCAGATAATTGCTTTGGATGCTGGCAGCCTGACTGATCAGCTGCGCCCATTGCAGATAATTGATATTGCCGCCGGCGAGCTGCTCCTTGGCCGCTCTGGTGATCAGCGACGCATTGGCTAGTCCTGTTGTTTCGTAATACTGCACGGCAGTCAGGAATTTCCTGTACTGGGTCAGGGCCGCTAAATACTGAGATTTCAGCGACTGGGCACTAGCCTGATAACTTTGACGTGTAATATCCTGATTGATCCTTGCACTGTTGATCCGGGCCTTCTGGGCTCCTGCAAAAATTGGAATACCCACACCGATCTGCGCGGATTGAAAGCGCTGTGAAGCCGAATAGGTTTTATCATTTGCACCGGTTCCACGCATGCTCATATTATTGTAGCCCACATTTAGCTGTGGCAAAAGTTTTGATTTTTCGACAGCAATGCTCGCGGCGGCTATTTGCTGCTGCTGCATCAAATAGCGCATCTGTGGATGATTGGCCAGCGAAGTTGAATCCAGGCCGGCTGCAAACACATAGCGGTCTTCCGTTTTGGGCTGAAAATCGGTTGTGGTATTCAATAGTAACTGAAATTGTAACCTGGATAAATTCAGGTCAGATTCAAGCTGCTGGCTTTGCATCCGGATTTCTGCCAGCTGAGATTCCACCATGGTTTTTTCCAGAATATCACTTTCTCCCTTTTCAAACCTCTGCTGGGCTCTCTGGTAAAAACCACTATAAAGACTATCAAGCGATTTCAAAAGTTCTCTTTTTTTATTTTGAAAAATAAAAAGATAATAAACCTGCGCTATATTTCTTTTCAGCTCGCTTTCCCGAACGGCCACGTTCAGTACGCTGGATGCAAGTTCGCTTTGCAGAAGGTTTTTTTGTTTGGCATAAACAACAGGTAGGCTGAACGACTGCGCTATATTAATGCGGGTATCAGTGTAAAAACTGTTAATTTGCCCGCCTTCCAGTTGCACCGTTGTCTGCGGAACAACTGCTGCCGTTTTTACCAGGGCTTTCTGATATTCCGTGCGAAGTTTTTCGGTTTTCAGGTTTTGGTTATTGGCAATGGCCATTTGCTGAGCAGTTTTCAGATCGATCCTGTTTTGTGAAAAACTTTTGGAAGGATTTATAACGGAAAGAACCGGGATGATCAGCAGTAACAAGGCTCCTTTACTGATATCTTTAAATTTAAAACCGTTTTCGAAAAACATATAGAGAACCGGAAGAACAAAAAGTGTCAGAAATGTTGCTACCAGAAGTCCGCCGATCACTACCGTTGCCAATGGTCGTTGCACTTCGGCTCCTGCGCCGTTGCTGATCGCCATGGGGAAAAAGCCGAGCGAAGCCACAAATGCAGTCATCAGAACCGGTCGTAGTCTGTGCTGGGTGCCTTGCAAAACAGCTGCTTTAATGCTTTTTCCCTCTTCTTTTCTGATTCGGTTAAATTCAGCGACCAGCACAATGCCGTTCAGAACGGCTACGCCAAAAAGGGCTATAAATCCGATGCCTGCGCTGATGCTGAATGGCATACCGCGCAAGGCAAGGAAAAAGATACCGCCGATTGCAGATAGCGGTATGGCTGAGTAAATCAGTAAACCATCTTTTACTGAATTAAAGGCAAAAAACAGCAGCACAAAGATCAGCAAGAGCGAAACGGGTACCGCTACCATCAGGCGCTGCTTTGCCGCATTCAGGTTTTCAAATGATCCGCCATAGGTTACGTAATAACCGGTAGCAAGTTTAAGGTTCTGATTCACTTTGGTTTGCAGCTCAGTAACAATGCTTTGGACATCTCGTCCTGAAATATTAAATCCAACAACTATACGTCTTTTGGAATCTTCCCGCTGTATCTGATTGGGACCATTCAGTATTTTAACTTCCGCCAGTTGATTAAGCGGAATCTGATTGCCATTGGCAGTAGAAATCAGCAGATTCTGAATATCTTCAAGATTTTTCTTCTGTTCGCCGCGTAATCTGACAACCAGTTCAAATCGTTTCTCCCCTTCGAAAACCATTCCGGTACTCTGCCCGGCAAGAGCTGTGTTGACAATCTTGTTAATCGCGGTGATGTTCAAACCATATTGGGCTAGCGCATTACGGTTATAGCGTATGGTGATTTGCGGCATACCTGAAACAGCTTCTACATATAAATTTTTTGTCCCTTCTACTTTGTTGACCATCATACCGAGTTTTTTCGCGTACAAAGCCAGCGTGTCCAAATCTTCTCCGAAAATCTTGCAGACAACATCCTGTCTGGCTCCGGTCATTAGCTCATTAAAACGCATCTGAACCGGAAATTGAAATCCTGCCGTGATGCCTGGTACGGCTTTAAGTGCTTGGCTCATTTTATCAGAAAGTTCAGGAAAAGTTTTAGCGGATGTCCACTGACTTTTATCTTTCAGGATCACCATCATGTCACTGGCCTCCATCGGCATGGGATCTGTTGGCACCTCTCCGCTGCCTATTTTAGTTACCACTTTCAACACTTCCGGAAACTGCGCTTTCAGAATATGGGCTGCTTTTTGCGTATTTTCAATGGTAGTTGTAAGGCTGCTTCCGGTTAACACACGTGTATCCACAGCGAAATCACCTTCTTCAAGAGCCGGAATAAATTCTCCGCCCAAAGTCGTCAGTACGTAAACGGCGCAGCCAAAAAGGATTAGTACCGAAGCCAGGATCATTTTCGGATGGCGGATTACGCCCTCCAATCCATATCTGTATTTCTTCGAAAGTCTATCCATGATCCGGTCAGAAAGTCCTGGTTCTTTTTTGATCTTTTTACTTAAAAATACCGCGCTCATCATCGGGATATAGGTGAGTGATAAAATGAAGGCGCCCAAAAGTGCAAACGCAACGGTTTGGGCCATCGGTTTGAACATTTTTCCTTCAATTCCCTGCAAGGTGAAAATGGGCAGATAAACGATCAAGATGATAACCTGGCCAAAAACGGCACTGTTCATCATCCGTTCGGCGGATTCGTTCACTTCCTCATCCATTTGTGTTTGAGAAATGCTCACCAGTCCGGCGAATTTTTTGTTGTGCGTGATGTGGTGCATCACCGCCTCAACGATAATCACCGCCCCGTCTACAATCAAGCCAAAATCCAGCGCGCCGAGACTCATCAAATTTCCACTGACACCAAAGGTGTTCATCATGATCACAGCAAAAAGCATCGCCAGTGGGATCACTGAAGCTACCAGCAAACCGGCTCTTAAATTGCCGAGGAAAAGCACCAGTACGAAAACGACGATCAACGCGCCTTCCAAAAGATTTTTTTCAACGGTACCGATGGCGTTATGAACCATTTTGGTGCGGTCCAGAAAAGGCTCGATCACAACACCCTCCGGCAAAGTTTTCTGGACTTGGGCAACTCTTTCCTTAACATTTTTAATTACTTCACTGCTGTTAGCTCCTTTCAGCATCATCACAACCGCGCCTGAAACCTCACCTTTGTGGTTATAACACATCGCTCCATAACGGGTGGCGAAACCGGTTTTTACTTCTGCAACGTCCCGGATGAAAAGCGGCTGTCCATCCGCAAGATTTTTGACTGCAATGTTTTTGATATCATCCAGATTTTCAACCAAACCTTCGCTGCGGATGAACAGCACGGTAGGGCCTTTTTCAATATAAGCACCTCCGGTATTTTCATTGTTACTCTGAAGTGCGGAAAAAACATCATTGATCGTGATTCCGTAGGACAAAAGTTTATCGGGATCAATCTCAATAGAAAACTGTTTTAATTTCCCGCCAAAACTGCTGACCTCGGCCACGCCTTTAACACCCAGAAGCTGACGCCGCACGATCCAGTCCTGAATGGTGCGAAGATCCGTTTCATTGTAACGGTGTTCATACCCTTCTTTGGGACGGACTACATATTGATAAATTTCCCCAAGCCCGGTGCTGATCGGACCTAATTCGGGCGTGCCGATACCCTGCGGGATCAGCGTCTGTACTTTTAAAAGTCGCTCTGAAACCTGCTGTCTGGCCCAGTAAATATCGGTAGCATCATCAAAAACGATGGTGACAAGGGACAAGCCAAAACGGGAAAAACTTCGGATTTCTTTCAGCCCGGCAATATTGTTATTGGCCTGTTCAATCGGGAAAGTTACCAGCCTTTCAATATCGGTTGCGCCAAAAGAAGGAGCAACCGTGATAACCTGCACCTGATTATTTGTGATATCCGGGACGGCGTCTATGGGCAACCTTGTCAATTCAAAGCCTCCATAGATTACCAGGCCTATGACAAACAGACCCACGATGAGCTTGTTGCCAACGGCAAACCCAATAATTTTGTTAAGCATATTTTTTCTATCTAAATCTGCAATTAGAGATAAATGCAACTTTTCACAGCGTTGAACGCTGCGTGCATTGGGAAATCATTAATGATTCAGAGGGACTTTGGCGGCTGCCAGATATTGGAAAGAACAAAGGAAAGAAGCGCTCCGTCCTTGTAAGTAAACACCTGTTTTTGCAGGAAAAACGATGGATTTATTTTAAAAATATACGACTGGATTACTGCCATCGGTGCAATCCAGATATTTCCGGACGTGTGATCCGTATTGGTTTTAAACGGCAGTTTTTTATCGAGATCGTAATCGGCATTATCTGTAATGCTTTCTGCGTAATGCGCTGTCAGAAATTCAAAAAATGTGATGCTGCTATCCCATTTCTTATGCTGCTGAAAATGATGCAGCAGCACAGGAAGTTTTACAAGCTCGACCAACTCGGAAGTTGAAAGCAGGTAAATCATCAGAAACGATATAGAAATGAGTTTTTTCAAACCGTTAGCAGCTTTTTTACTTGTGAAAATAGTTAAAATTTAACCGGATATATTATTTGTATTTCAAGCCTTTTAGGAGTCAAGACAAATTTGTTCTTCACGGCAATGGACTCAGCAATTTTAGCCAAAACCAGAGTAGGAACCTCAATTTTATGATCCGTTAGTTTTATGTCAAAATTAGAAGTCAGCGTGACTTGCCCTGCTGCGATACTGATCTGCCCTTTAAAAGTTCTGTTTTGTTTTACACCATGCATATCCAGAATTCCATCCACATTAACTGCATAATTCCCATCCTTGCTGTAATCTACCGGTTCTTTTATTTTTCCGGTAAAAACTGCCGATGGATATTTCTCGGTCTCCATATAGTTTTCATTGAAATGTTCTTCCATCAGCTTGTTTGGGAAATGAAAACCTCGCTGCGGCATCTTAACTGCAATCTCACCATTAGAAGTATTAAGGATCACGAGTACCTGATTATTCACAGCGGCAATATTTTCAAGCGCTGTTTCAGAAAAAAAGCTGGTCTGACCTGTTTTTGTCATATATAACTGTCCAAAACAGGTGATTGCAATCAGCTGGCTGATCATCAAAGCCAGCATGATCCGGAAGGTTTTAGTAAGCATTTGATCTGCGTTTTCTGTTCTTGTCAAAACTGAATGTCCTTGAAATGTTAAAACCGTAGAAAATATCGCCGTTGTTCCACTTTCCGGTGGTTTGTCCGATAAACTGTTTCTCAATCATTCCTCTTGAATTTGTCAGGTGAAGCTGGAATACGTGGCCGCCTGTTTCGATATCAAAACCAAGTGATAATGTATTGGTGAATCTCGGATCCCGTTGGGTTGTACCGGCGAAACTTTTTGGCGTATACCAGTATTCCACATTAAACGATGTCCGCTTGGTAAGTTTATAGCGCCCGCCCATGCCCAGCGAATAGATGGTATTGGCATCGATCTGATTCTCAGCCAGGTTTCTATGAGCGACTGTCGGACTTAACTGAATCGATAGTTTCTCATTAAATTTCCTGGCAATAAGTGCCTGAAAGGTATAAGTCTGGCGCTGCATAATGGTATAAAAAGGCAGCTCTGTGGAAGAAGTGGTCGAATTATGCGCATCACTGGCAAAAAGAGTTACTGATACCGGCATATTTCTGGCTCCCGTAGATTGTTTTAAAAGCCTGTATTTGGCAAAAATATCGATCGTTTTTTGATAACTGCTTCTGCCAATACCGATCATAAGCCGGTCTGTTAATCCATATTCCAAGGCCAGACGAATCTGCGCTTCGTCTAAACCAAAAAAGTTTTGCGCTCCTGAATTCACAGCGCCAAACCGGTGGGAAATCAGGAAATCCAAGTTGTTTTTTCCAACCGTTTCAACAGAATGACCGTTAATGATCCGGGTTCCTTTGAAGGTAGCTGCGCTGTAATTCACAACCGAATCCTGAACCTGGTCAAGCTCTTTTAACAGATCGCTCTGAGCGAAAACGGTACGGCTGGTCAGAATCATCCCCATGACAAAAAGTCTTTTCAACATAATAACACAAGTTTTAGATTAGGCAGTTACAGTCAGAATATTTCCGTTAAGGGTGGTGGTATAAACGGCAATGCCCTTTTTTCCCTCACCGTTCAGCCCTTTTCCTGTATTATCGTATTTGGCGCCATGGGCTGTGCAGTAAAAATGATCAGTCTGGTAGGTAATCTGATTTTTCCCTTCGTGACTGCATGTAAGCGTAGCGGCAATGAAGGCGCCGGTATTACTCCGGGCGATCACAACGCCATCTTTAATTACATAACCGCCATTTGTTTTCAATGCGGCGTTTTCAGAAGATGTCAGATCCAGCGTAAGATTCGTAGGAGCAGGGTTGACACGGTCGTTGGTACAGGATTGCAGGTGTCCGGCAAAATAAACGGCTGCCAGGGCAGATCCTGCAAAACCAATTTTTCTTAAAAATTCGTGACGGTTGATATTGGAAGTGCCTTTTTTGATCTCCATGAAGTTTTGCGGGTTAAATAATGATCTCTTAACAGATCAAATATAGTTGTCCGATTCTTAATGGTTCCTAAGGGATTTCTTAAGGTTTGCTTAAGAATTAAAAGTAAGACTTACCGTAGTTCCTTTGTCAAGACTACTCTGAATTGAAAAGGTAATTAACAGCAGCTCACACATGCGCTTGACAATGGAAAGACCAAGTCCGCTGCCTTTGATCTCCGGGTGGCCAAGCGGATTGGAACGATAAAAGGGTTCTTTGATTTTTTCAATTTCCCAGGGTGCTATACCAATCCCGTCATCAATGATTTTATAAACCAGGGCATGTTTTTGCGGACGTATCTCAATGATTACATGACCCGTATGCTTGGAGTATTTTACGGCATTGGAAATAAGATTTTCAATGATGATATCGGTCATATACGGATCAGAGTATACGACATAACGTTCATCGGTTTGCAGCGATATGGAAAGCTCTTTATCCAGTATCCTTTCCTGCTGCCGGATCAAAATTGTTTCTGTGAGTTCTGACAGGTCAATTTTTTGTAGGTCCATTGCCTTTTTCTGGCTTTCAAATCGAGCTAACAGAAGTAGTTGGTCTACCAGATAATTTATTCGGTTAATTTCATTGATACAATATGCAACCTTGTCGATGTATTCTTCCGCAGTTCTGGGTTTTCTTATCAGAACTTCCAGTGTTCCCTTGATGACGGCCAGGGGTGTTCTGAGCTCATGGGACGCATCAGAAGTAAACTGTTTTTCACGTTCCACGGCGTTCTCGATGCGGTCCATCAGGGCGTTAATGGTAATTACCAGCTTTTCAAGTTCATCCTTGCGAGCCGGTATGGCAATGCGCGCCGAGAGGTTTTCGTTTGTAATTTTATCTGCCGTATCAATCACGCTAAGCACGGGCTCGATACTGCGGCCGGCAATAAAACGTGTGATTAAAAATAAAAGCAGAAGTACTGCCGGAAGTGAGATCAGAAGAACGGTCTGCAAATTAGACATGACTTTTTCTGATTCGTCGATCGGGATGGCAACAACCAGATAACCAACTTTACCGGATTTGCCTTTTACCACGATCTGCATCTGCCCGATACTTCTTCCCAGGAGTTTGGTACGGAAAAACTGCATGTCTGGTTTTGATAAATCTGCCCTTAATTCATCGGTTTTTAAGTTCGGAGATTTGTCAATGACTTTGCCGTCAAGGCCCGAAAGCTGGACAAAGACCGGGTTTATTTCCAGAAAAAGATGCTCTTTTTCAAGCCATTCAATTTTATCTTCAAAAAAAGGAATTCCATTTTTTATTCCCAATTCCTGCAAATGCTCACGGGCCTCAAAATTCAGATCTTTTTCAAGTCTACCAAAAACGGTAAGATTGACAATCGTATAGACGAGCACAAAAACCACAGCGATCATTAACGCCGTGCTGAGCGTGAAATTGAGTGCAATTTTGTTTTTAAAAGAAGTGGTCATGTACCGTGTCCTCAATAAATATCTTTGGCTATGTATCCAACGCCCCGGATAGTTTGTATGTAATCTTCTTCTTTGGCGAGTTTTAATTTTTTACGAAGCGAGTTGATGTATACATCAATCACACCGGTATTGTATTCAAAATGAATGTCCCAGACACTTTCGATGATACGGGATCTTCGACACACTTTCCCTTTGTTGCGCACAAGATATTCCAGAAGACCGAATTCTTTTTGGGTAAGTTTAATTTCTTCCTGTTGCTTAAAGACCTGATGTGAATGCGTATTGATACTTATCGGGCCTAAGGTAAACTCTGCCTGTTCGCCCGTTTGCGGCCTAAGCTGCACTTTTATTCTTTCCAAGAGCTCCTCAAAGCTGAACGGTTTTTTTATATAGTCATTTGCTCCGGCCTGAAGACCGAAAATAGTATCCTGAACAGTATCCCGGGCAGTCAGAAAAATCACAGGGGTTTTAGGCCGGGATTTTCTAAACTCTCGGCACACGTCGATCCCGCTTCTGCCAGGTAGCATCCAGTCAATTAAAAGCAGGTCATATTCTCCTGAGAGGGCTAACTGCAGTCCCTTATGGCCATCCATAGCCGTGTCAACCGCGTAGGATTCCTCTTCAAGTCCTTGTTTTAGAAAATTCAATATGCCTGTTTCATCTTCTATGATCAGAATTCTCATATCTGTTTTTGTTAAGAGGAATTAACTTTTGGGCAATGGCAATTTGATATATCTTAATTTCTGGTAAAGTAAGCATTAGCAAACGGTTATCTATTTGAAATTATTCTTAAGATCATCTTAAAAGTTATTTTTGGGACTAAACAACCTGTTTCATCAAAAAAAATGTAAAGTTCGGACTTCCTGAGTTCAAGCCGGTTTTCAAAACTATTTCGTACAAATATTTATCTCACTCAGATCCACATGAAATGAGGATGGTAAATTAGCCCGGACGAAAGTATGTGGGCTCATTTCAATAGAACAAAGTCGAGTATCATGCAGGCCAGTTTATAAAAACAAAAATGTCTGCAAGTAGTTTTTAAATATATTTATAGAGAAAAACCGCAACCTTTGCAGATCACATAATGGTTTCAAACCGTTTAAGATAGCCTAACATATTGATGGAAATCCCGATTAAAAACAAGCTCAACGAAAAAGAGCTTTTCAGAATAAAGAGAATGAAGGAGGTGATTAAAACCACCCATCCGCACGGACACAAGGATTACCTTGAAATCATCTATCTGCAGCAGGGCGCGGGCGTGCACCAGATCGATCATAACCGTTTTGCAGTTAAACCTGGCAGCCTTTACCTGGTTATGCCTGGCCAGGTTCATAGCTGGGAGCTGACAGAAATTCCCAAAGGTTATGTTGCGATGATCCAAAAGGATTTTTTGCTGGACCATTCACTTTATGACACTCTTTTCCAAACTTTTCCACTACTGTTTTCGAGTTGCTTTGAGCTTAAAGAGGCGGATGAAACCTTTAGCCGCATTTTTAAAAGTATTGAAGAGGAATATATCAAAGAGGAAGCTAATTATAGTGCAGTCATTCAGACTTATCTTTTGCTGATATTCAATTTACTGAAACGTCAGGCCAACACCAGTCATGTAGCTTCTTATCCTGTACTGCTTAAAAATTACTTTACAATGCTGGATCAGGAATTTAAAACGAACCATGAGACAGCATTCTATGCAAATCGTTTAAATATTACGCAGAAAACCCTTAATACCAATTGCAGAAAATATCTTGGCAAGACGGCCACAGCCGTGATCAGTGAAAAGTTAACGGCAGAATCAAAAAAACTACTCTTGTATTCTTCGAAAAACCTGGGCGAAATTGCTTACGAACTTGGTTTTGCAGATGCTTCACACTTTAATAAGTTTTTCAAGCGGCAGACAGGCGTTCTGCCAGGTGTATATCGTAAAGGAATTTCCTGAATGTACCAGAAATGCGCGCTAATGTACAAAGTCTACTAAATTTATAGGGTTAAATTTGCCATTCTGCTCAAACAACAGGAAAGGTAATTTACTCACGATGAAAGTAGCTGTATTTACATTAACATTTTTGTTCATATCGATGGTCTCAATTCGGGCGCAAAGCAGCTTTACCATAAGTGGTAGTGTAGCCGACCGGTTAACAGGCCAACCCTTGGCTTTCTGCTCCATAGCAATTTATAAGAGTCAGGATTCTACCTTGGTGGCAGGTGTACTGACTGACGAAAATGGCATTTACAAAATTGGCAATGTTGATTTGGGGCGCTACTATATGCAGGCAAAATACATTGGATACAGTAAAATTGTTTTAGCCTTACCGGATTTAGCGGACGGGCAAACCCAGCTGAATTTGCCGGCCATTGCCATGGAGCCGGATCCAAGGACACTCAGTGCATTGAATGTAACAGCGCAGCGGCAGACTGTTGAAAATAAAATAGACCGGCAGGTTTACCGCGCCGATAAATTTCTGAGCAGCCAGGGAGGGACAGCTATTGATGTATTAAAAAATACTCCATCTGTTACGGTAAACAGTGAAGGAGACATTACACTGCGGGGTTCTTCGGGATTTTTGGTTCTTCTCAATGGAAAACCTGTCCAGGCCGATCCTTCTGCCATCCTTAATCAGATTCCGGCTAATACCATTGAAAACATTGAGGTGATCACATCTCCTTCGGCACGTTTTGATCCGGATGGTAAAGCTGGAATTATCAATATAACAACCAGGACGGTCGCTGCCGGAAGCCGTTCACTTTCGGCTAATAGTCAGGCTGGTTTGCCTGCTTTGTACCGGTACGGAAATCTTCACAGCCCTCAGCGCTACGGTGCAGATGCAACATTTAACGTCCGTTCCAGCCACTGGGATTTCAATCTTAGCGGTAACTATTTACGTAACGACATCGCCGGCCGAAGAATAGGGGATGTCAACACGACTATCAATGATGTTTTTACCTCTTTTCCCTCAACCGGTGAGAGAAGTTTTGTCCGCTACAATTATACAGTGAGAAGCGCGGTTTCATTTACTCCAAATGCTCAAAATGTATTCTCTGCCGGCTTTTACAGAGGGTACCGGAAGCAGTCACGCCGTGCCGACCTAGTTTACAATAACATCAAAACCGACCTTGCCAGTGGCGAAGTTCTTGGCCGGATTACCTATTTTAATTCAAACCTCGCCCGTAAATCGGGAGGCGTCACACTAGGAAATCTGGACTACACACACACTTTTACCAATAAATCTTTTGCTGTTGTTTCCGGTCTTTTTGAACAGGGAAATATGGTGGGGTTGACGACAAACGTTAATCTTGATGAGCCAGACAGGCATAATATTTTGCAAAGCACCCGTAATCCCAGTACAAATCCGCTAAGAGCTTTTCGGCTCAGGGCAGATTATACACTGGCTATCGGAAAGGGAAAGTTTGAAACTGGCTATCAATACCGAAACCAGGTTCAAAAAGGAAACTTTCAGTACCTGGATCTTGACCTTGAAAGCGGATTGTTCATACTTGTTCCCGAATTTAGCAGCAGCACCAAAGTGATCAATCATATCCATGCTGTTTACGGGCAATATTCCGCCAAAACCGGAAAGTTTGACTATGTTGGCGGGCTTCATTATGAGTATGCTGCGCGCGCATTTACTGCAGGCAGTCAAAATACCCGCAACCTGAATTTGTCCAATCTTTTTCCAACGCTGAATTTACAATATCAGGTTAGTAAATCGTTTCGGGTCAAAGCCGGATATAGCAGGCGCGTACAGCGCTCGACCAACAACGAACTGAATCCATTCCCAGAGCGCGAGCATTCAGAAACGCTCGAATCAGGAGATCCCAATATTCTCCCCGAGTTTATTGATCTGACCGAAGTAGGCGGAGTTAAAGATTTTCAAAAAGGAAGTGTTTACGCTACGCTTTACAACCAGCGTATCAAAAATGTTGTCAACCGGGTGAATAGTGTATACAATGATACGATCTTAAACCGAATCTATACCAATGCGGGACTGGCAACTTCCTGGGGAATCGAGGCAGGAACTACACTGAATCTTACCAAATGGTGGCAATTTTATGGTGGAGGTAATGTTTACAACTATAAAATTAAAGGATCTCTTTTTAACAATAAGGTAGATGTCAATACTTCGAGTCTGGCTTATTCGGTTAATGCAAATACTACTTTCAAGTTTTCTGCCGGCTTTCAGCTCCAATTGGCGGTGAATTACCTTTCAAAAAGAGTTACAGCCCAGGGAGAAGATTCGCGTTTTATCACGCCGGGAGCTTCCGCTAAAAAAACATTTTTGAAAGGCAGGCTTGCGGCAACACTTCAATGGCAAAATATCGATTTGGGCTTGTTTGGTTCCAATAAGCAAAGGATAACAACTTTTGGGAAAGACTTTTTTACGACAACCAATTACATTCAGGAGACCGATATTTTTCTTATTAACCTAAGCTACAACCTAAACCAAACTTCGAAGAAAGCTAAACTTCCTTCGAGTGAGTTTGGTGAAAAAGAGTTTTGATCACTTTACTTTTTAGACCGGAGGTCCAGGTTGTGGAATACGAAAATGCGAAGCACGTTATTGCTGTTAAAATGATTTCCCGAAGGAAGCTGCTGAAACTGGTTCATATAACCGGCCTGCACATTAAGCCCTTTTGTAAACTGATAACCAAGTCCGACAAAAAAGCGGTTTTGATCAAACAGGTTGTAGGTAATCTGTTTGCCTGCATTGATATGGATCTCATCGTTGAAGGCAAAAAACAGGGTATTAGGTTCTAAAAAATCCCGGTTCAAAGGCACCATCAGATTCAAAAGATAACGAAACCTGAAATTGAAGTTTGAGCCGTTTTGCAGCTGGTCATTCGAAATTTTTCTGTTAAACCGTTCCTCTAAACGTATCCATTGCTGGGTCTGCAAACGCTTTTGCTTGCTGGTCCAAAGGACCTGTTGCCATAGTCTGTTTTCTGGCCTTACGGTATGAAGTCCTGCCGCAGGGAAACTACGAGCATAGGTGTAGCCGGCGGTAAAACGAAGATGATCATTAGCATAATAAGTGATTCCCGGACGAATAAGCTGGGCGGACCAGCGGTCGAGGAATTCTGTCCTGCGGGCGTGAACGTCTAGCCAGATGCCCCACTTATCTGTAAGTCTGGTTTGATTAAAATAACCCAGCCATACACCGCTTTGTTTATTAATCTGTTTTTGACCAAACACAGGAATCGTAAAAAATAGAAGGGAAAGAAGGAAATATTTTTTCATAAGGGATGTTGATATGGATACCTTAAAAATAGGTTTTTAGTAAAAAGCCAATGATGGCAGCGGCAAGTATCAGATAAGGTTCTTGTATTTTTTTTACATAGATCAGCGCAAGAATTGTAAAAATCGCCATGATGCCGGAGGGTATATCGACGATGGAGCGGGTTGCTATCACAAATACAGAACCCACCAGGGCTCCGACAACAGCAGCTGTAATTCCATCTACAAAGGCCTTGATGCTACCATTTTTTGCGATCTTTTTGAAATAAGGTGCCGGTAGCACTGTGAAGACATAACAAGGAAGAAAAACACCAGCGGCCGCCACAAGAGCACCTGCAAATCCGGACACCAGATAGCCGATAAATCCGACGGTAATCACAACAGGCCCGGGTGTAATCATCGCCACTGCTACCGAATCCAGAAATTGTTTCTCATTGAGCCAGCCCATCTGGTCGACAACGCCTGCCTGTAAAAAAGGGATAATCGCCAGTCCGCTGCCAAAAACAAAGGCGCCGGCTTTGGTAAAAAACCAACCGATTTTTAAGAGCTGTAAAGGCTCATATTGCCAGAAACCAATTCCAGTTAAAAACACGGTTGAGAATGCTGTTCCTTTCTTGATCAGCCATTTCGGCGGTGCTTTAACCGCCATGTAAATAAAACCCATCAATATAAAAAGATAGACTTCTTCGCGCTGGGTGATTGCGGTAACGATCGCCATAACTGTAAAGAAAATCCATAAAAGCCACCGGCCTTTGATGGCTAAAATTTCGAGCTTACTCACTGATTTAATTGTGAGTTTGTAACAACTTAGTGTAATGATGCCAATGACCGAAGCGCCAACACCGTAAAAAACGGCCTGCATCCAAGGCAAGCCGCCATAAAGTTTATAGGCCATTCCCAGCAAAACGACCATCACAAAAGAGGGGAGTACAAAGGCTAGTCCGGTCAAAGTTGCGCCCAAAACTCCATAATGCACATAACCTAGATAGATCCCAAGCTGAGCCGCCAGAGGGCCAGGGGCAAGCTGAGCCAATGCCAGCCCTTCGCGGTACTCATCTTCACTGATCCATTTCCGGTCTTCTACCAAATCCCGGTGCATGTATCCGATTAGTGCCACCGGCCCCCCAAATCCCAATGTTCCCAGTTTTAAAAAATAACGGGTAAGATCGCCAAGGCTGTATTGGGTGGTTTGTACATCAGTTACGGTTTCCATACGCTTTTTAGTTTTTGAAGAGTTCCATGCAGTATCCGTCAGCAGATCCAAAAATTGTTGACATACAAATGGGGTTATTACTTTCTGATCTCTTAGTGGGTTGGATGTAAGTTCTTTGTTGGTATCGTCCCCAAAATATTAAGCGCCTGCCGAAATCCTGTCGCCAGTGTCAAAGCCGGACCGCGGCCGTAATAATGCAGAAAAATAATTCTTGGATTTTCTCCAAACATATGGTTATGTAAGGCCACAACTTCAAGATTATTTTCACGAAGGACTTTGATAACAGCGTTTACTTCACCTTCAAGCATTGCAATGTCTCCAGCTATATGCGCACTTTCTTTATCTCCGGCAAAACTTGCCCAGGAATTTAGACCGATGGCTGATGTCATTTCAGCGCCCATGGCTATCACCGAAAGATCATCTCTGCCTACTGTGTATTTGTAGGTTGGACCATTTACTATGCCGGTATATTTTACAGCGCCATCAAGCGTAGAAAGGTCGAATAAATCTTTAGCTGTAACTGCCGGTAGTGAGGCAGGAGCGGGTTGATTTTTAGGTGATATTTTAGCATCTTTTATCGTTGAAGCAAATTTTTTAGCAAGATCCTCCGGTGTTCCCATGCCATGAAGATGCATGTAGAAAATACGCGGCTGCTCATAGAAAAAATGGTTGTGGATTGCCCCGATTTCAAGGCCACTAGCCTGAGCAGCTGAGATTAAAGGATTGACCTCCTCTTCCAATAGGACGGTATCACTCATCAGTACGGCCGATTTTCCATCGACTGTTTTCTTAATCGAGACCCATCCCCCGAAACCGAAAGGAATCGGCACTGGCTCTCCTTTTATCGTCAATTTAAGATCATTACGCGGTAGTGGTGTAGTGTGCACGGACTGGCCTTCATTGTAATTTCCCTTTTTGCCAATAGCTGTTTCAATGGCCGAAATTTCTTCTTTAGTCAGCGGCGGTGTTTTGGCGGAAAGATTTTTGGCGATCGAATATTTAAGGCCAAGCAGCTGGACCGTGCCTGCCAGTCCGCTTGCAAGCAGCCAATTTCTCCTTGAAAAAATTGTGTCTTTACTCATATCATTATTGGTGGTTGCTTTATGAAGTACAATACTAACCTGCCTCCGCACCAAATGATAGAATGAAAATGACGATTTGTACAGAAATTACTTTTTAGGCAAACTTTTCCTGTAATCAGACGGGTTTTGCCCTGTATGGGCTTTGAAAATCCGGTTGAAATGACTTTGGTCCGAGAATCCGGTCAGATAGGCAACCTCAGATAAGGTGTGATCCGGATTTGCCAAAAGATCAATTGCCTTCTCAATCCGGAGTTTACGGATGTATTCTCCGAAAGAAAGATTACTGAAATATTTGGAAAACTCCCTGGATACATAGGATGGATGAATCTGCAAGCCTTCTGAAATTTCTTTCAGGCTCAAACTAAGGTTTGTATCAATCTGGTCCTGTATAATTTCCTTAAGCTCTTTTGCCCATTTAGGCGTTTTAAGGTTTTCAGATTTTTGTTTATCCAGATAAGTGTTAAAAACCGCTAGCAGCAGTTTTTCGGAAGGGCTCTGTGTATGTTTTTGTTTTTGAAGATTTTTAGCCCAGCTATAAAGCGCGTCGTAAATCAGCATTCCCTTTTCTAACAACTCATGATCGTCCGTAATGTTGTATGCAAGACCGGACGAAATAGCCCATAGTCCGGAGGATTGGCTGGCAAGCGAATGATCATCGGTATCAGCGCCACGGATGATTACGGCCATATCTTTTAAAGCCTGGTCTTCCAGTTCATACCTTTCAAGAAAAAAATCGAAGGTGCAGCGGTCTTCATAATGGGTGAACTCTGTGTCGGGAATATCAAAAGGAGTTGCGTCCAGTTCCCGCGCTTTCACCCGGACCTGATCGAAAGGAACATAATAGATCTTCGCTTCCGGATCAATGAACCTTTTAATCAGCCAAGGGCAGGCAATGCGGTCAATTTTTGGGCGTTCGCGGGTGATCCAGTTCATTTGATACCAATTATTACGATTTACGTTAGCCATGTTATCATTCAATGCAAAGTAACAATCACTTTGGCAGCGGTTACATAGATTTGCAAAATTATAGATAAAGCTGGGTTCATTGATCGGTTTTACCAAAGGATCAGAATGAAATTTGGCCGCCTTCTCAAATAAGCATGAGGCGATTCGAATCTCATTCTTTCTCATGCCTATTTTTTCATTAAGTCATGTGATGGTTGTTTTTCTGTTAATCTGTACTACATATTATTATTCCTTAACTATGGAAATGCTGGGCGTGATAGCTGATCTGGTTGGATTTCTTGGCTCCGGGTGAGTAATCAGCTCTCACCAGACATTCGCCACAGTAATAAATGAAATAGGTATAAAATATTCTGATTTCAGATATCACAGTGCCGGTTAAGATTTAAAAGTTGCTGACAAACACCCTTCGGCAGTGATCGAAGAATTGGATAATCGTAGAAGTTTGTTGGCCAAATGGAGTTGAGAAATCGTTCTTTTAAATTTTCTTCATCAGCTATTTTGATCAATTGATGATACGTCAATTTACCGTGCTAGGTATTGGAAACCGATTTTTTATTTTGGCGCTGGAAAATTCCGTATTTCACCGTTGAGCCTTGGAAAAGATTCGAGATAGTCGCCGTTACCGGTTTCACGAGGATCTTTGGTTGCCAGCTGGTATGTTGTCAGCTTGGTTCTTAAACTACTGATCTGCTGTCTGTACTTTTTGTTGCGGATAAGATTTTTAAGACAGGCCGGATCGCTGAGAATGTCGTAGAACTCTTCTGCTGGCCGCTTATCGGTTGCCAAATGGAAGTAGGGTGCAATATTTGGATCCTTCCATTGCCTGATGACGATGTTATCGGTAGACTCATCTATATCGTGAAAAGCGGTGTTAGGCGCCTCCAGATTTCCGTTTGCATCAAATTTTTGGGGATCGCCGGCGGGCCATCTTTCCGGTTTATAGTTTTTAATAAACAAATATTGCCTGGTCCGAATACTACGCTGTGGATAGCCGAGATTATTATAGCGTGAGGAAGAATGCCGTTCGCGTGATGAAAAAACGGCATCACGGATGTTGGTCCCGTATTTCAGTAAGGGTATTAAGCTCCTGCTTTCAGTGGCATAGGGTGGCATAGCGGCCCTTCCAACGTCAAGAAAAGTTGCATAAACATCGATCAGGCTTACCACATTATTAGCTGTAACTCCTTTTCGAATATGATTCCCCCAGCGGATCGCCAAAGGCACATGTATTCCATACTCATATACATTAGCTTTGGCACGGGGAAACGACATGCCATTGTCAGCGGTAACAACAATCAGGGTATTATCAAGCTCGCCCGAGTGTTCTAACTGTGCTAGCACTTTTCCCAGTTGCGTATCAAACCATTGTATTTCAAAAAGATAATCAAGAATATCGCTTCGCACTTCCGGCACATCAGGCAGAAACAACGGGACTTTTGCGTTTTTGATATCAAAACCATTGGCGGCTCCTATTCCTTTTTTGTAAGTCCGGTGGGGTTCGTGGGTACCCAGCCAGAAAAAGAAGGGCTTACCTTTTTCTTTTTTATCATAAAAATCTTTAAAATTTTCTGCATAATCAATATCAGAAATACCTTCCGGACTTTTTTGCTTTTTCTCCAAAAACGCATCTCCGGCAGGGTTCCTGTATCTGCCGGAAGCTTTGAAATCACCCGGTGCCCATCCTTTCCCAGTGTATCCGACTTGATAGCCAGCTTTTTCCAATAAGTCAGGAAATACCACAAATTCAGTTGGAAAACTGCTGGCGTGTGTTCCGGCTTCTTTAATCTGCCAACAATTCAGGCCTGTCAAAATTGCGGCCCGTGATGGACTGCATCCTGGGGAGGCTGCAAAGGCATTGCTGAAAAGTATTCCTTCCCTGGCGACTCGGTCAAAATTAGGTGTTCTTGCAGCTTTATCCCCATAAGCTCCTGCGTAGGGATACGATTGATCATCAGCAATTACAAAAAGGATATTAGGCTTTTTATCTGGTTTTTTTCTGGCAGGGATTTGAGAAACCAGAGTAAAGCCAAATATAAACACAGATGTTAAAATATAAACTGCTTTATTGCCGTTCCGCATAATCCAATGTCTAGAAATCACGATTAACAAATTTTAAGTACATACTATCTATAATTTCGTTTTTTACCTTAGGGTTTTATTCTACGGCAAATGTTTTACCACCGTGTGATAATATGCAAAAAGACCAATAATGGCTCAGCAATATTATAAATAACTTGGTTATATGATTGATATTAATTTCTTTGTCTACCAACTTAATAGAATAATTTCTTTTAACCACTAAAAGGAAAGAATATCATAATCTGTAATGCTGAAAATAATGATTCTTTCCATCCTTTCGAAACAGTCGCTTCGTATAAAAACGTAGCTTTCTCTGACATCCAGGTCACTTTATAAAGAATTATTGTTGAAACGGTATTATTCTGGATTGATAAGTGCCCTTCGCACATTACTGATGAAAGCATCTATGGATATTAAAGCTATACTGACCAGGGCATAGAGATCAATCGACTAGTTCTGTTGCCAATCATGACATATTTCTAATTTCGTATACAAGAATGGGTTCGCGCATTGTCTGTTATTTATTTGTCTTATTTCGACCTTAATCACCAAGTCGCAAGATCTCTTAAATTGGCCACAAGGACCATATCGCTGGCATTTTTTATGTTCATTTCTAAACAGAATTACTATGAAAAGATAACAATCCTTGCTGTGGCAAGCTGTCTCACTATTTGACGTAATAGGAAAAGGCTTATTTATAAATGTAATCCAAATAATACCAGGTCAAATGAAAATAATCCCTACCAAAAGAATAGCCGGAATGTTATATTTTACCCTTCTAATAACATGAAGCTTGTCTGCACATTACAGCCCAACATCTGCTTTGAGGAAAATAAGGCGTTCTGCAAAATCAGAAGAAAAGCGTGGAGGATATAGGTTACGTTTGATACCGGAGTAAGTAAGTTTTTAAAAGTGCTGATATAATTGAAGATCTTATTGCCCCGACTTTATGCGTTTCTATATTCTTCTGTAAACCATCAATGGAGGTAATGAAGAAATTTTGCATCTTAAACTGCATAGTAACGCGCAGTCATCATCGGTGCTTGCCTCAGTCGGCCAAACTAATGCTTCATCTTTCGTTTTGTCCGACAATCCATGGATAACTTCGGCCATTTTGATCTTCGGAGAAGTCTGAGCTAATTCCGACTCAGTGATTTTCTTGTATGCGTAATTACCATGCATACCCAGGTAGCCAACATCATTTGGATGGTCAACCGGAGTAGAAGAAAACCCAAGGAGCGTAGAAGCTGCCGGGAATATCTGTTTTTTCAATAAGGTGAATGAGTACTTGCTCTGCACTTGAATTTGCACGCCGTTCCCTAAAAGAGGGAAATGTTTTAGGATTCGTTAATGAGCTTACCTGCGGCTTCAATCTGATAGGACTTTAAAACAACGCGTAGGCAGTAATAACGATGCTTTCCCATTTTTTTAAGATTGCTTATAAATCAATGCCTGCTGCATCCTTGGTGATGTCAGGCAGGAATGGCCAGGGCTTCCGGGACCGGGCAGTACAAAATGCTTTTGCTCCAATCCACGGAATTTCATCAGTGTTACCAACATTAATCCCATTTGTAACCGAATAGTCCTTCCCGTCAAAACAGTTTTCCAGAAAAACATCGCTTATTATTGCGCTGATATGATTATATTACTCGGGAAAATTGTATTTCTAATCGACGTCTATTAAAGTTTGTTGGTTGTATCCGGATTTTCAGGCAGTGCCTGATATGAATTTTTTATACTGCTTAGCAATCTTTTGATCCAAAATAAACTAATTGGGCATCATCTGCCTACTATTGGGCTTGGTACGTAATTTATAAGAATGTCCATCAAGCCCATTTTTGCCATCAGTATTATCCCACAGGATTCTCGCCGATATAACCCGGACTCCATACAATTGATAATTTAATCCTTGATTTAATGTCGAAAGAATCAACAGAATTCCCAATCTCAAACTTTGTTAGCGTGCGGGGTGCCAAAGAAAATAACCTCAAAAATGTTGATCTGATCATTCCAAGGGGCGCACTGGTGGTATTCACGGGTGTTTCCGGGTCGGGAAAATCTTCGCTTGCTTTCGGAACCCTGTATGCAGAAGCGCAGCGCCGTTACCTTGAATCTGTTTCTCCATATGCAAGACGGCTTTTTAATCAAATGGCCATTCCCCAAGTCGAAAGCATCGATGGTCTTCCGCCCGCTATCGCCTTACAACAGCAGCGGGGAGCGGCTAGCACACGTTCTTCGGTTGGCAGTGTAACTACGCTTTCCAATCTGATCAGGATGCTATATTCCAGGGCGGGAGATTATCCTCACGGTCAGTCCATCATCTATGCTGAGTCCTTTTCACCGAACCGGCCGGAGGGTGCCTGCCCGGAATGTCACGGCCTGGGAGTCGTTTATCAGGTAACAGAGAAATCCATGGTGCCCGATGATTCACTCTCGATCCGGGAAAAAGCCATAGCTGCGTGGCCAACAGCGTGGCAGGGGCAGAACCTGCGGGAAATATTGATGACACTTGGTTATGACGTGGACATTCCATGGCGTGATTTGCCAAAGAAGGACAGGGAATGGATCCTGTTTACGGAGGAGCAGCCTGTCGTTCCGGTTTATTCAGGACTTTCGGCGGCGCAGGTTCGACAAGCCATTGAACGCAAAATGGAGCCCAGCTACATGGGGACTTTTACCGGTGTCAAACGCTATGTAATGCAGACATTCGCAAATTCCCAAAGCCAGGCGATGAAAAAGCGTGTGTCAAAATTTATGCTGAGCGCAGCGTGTCCGGTTTGCCATGGAAAGCGCCTTCGCGCTGAACCGCTGTCTGTGAAATTTGCGGGGATGGATATTGCCGAAATTTACCGTTTGGATATTAAGGGCCTGCACAGGATTATCTCCTCATCTTTGAGCACTGCAAGTAAAGGGTCAGACCAGGTTCGTCCCGAAAAAGTATTGGTTCGTCAACGGATAGGGGATGATCTTATATCGCGTCTGAATGTACTTATCGATCTGGGACTTGGGTATTTGACTTTGGAAAGGAGTACACCGACACTTTCGCCGGGTGAGTTGCAGCGCCTGAGGCTGGGGACGCAAATACACTCTAATCTTTTTGGTGTTGTGTATGTGCTTGATGAGCCGTCCGCAGGTCTTCATCCGGCTGATACGCAATCTTTGCTCAGGGCACTTGATCGACTAAAAGCAGCAGGTAATTCGCTTTTTGTCGTTGAACATGAGGTTGAAATTATACGCCATGCCGACTGGATTGTGGATGTCGGACCCGGAGCGGGCGAAAAGGGCGGCGAAATACTTTATAGCGGCCCGTTTGACGGACTGGAAAAAATTGAAAGATCCGTCACAAAAAAATATCTGTTTAATGCAGAGTCGAAGCAAAGGGTTGATAGGAAGCCAACCGGGTGGCTGAAGATAAAAGATGTATCGCGCAACAATCTAAAAAATGTTGACGCTGATTTTCCATTAGGCGTACTCACCAGTGTTACAGGCATATCAGGTTCAGGCAAAAGTAGTTTGATCAGTCAGGTCCTTGTCGAGCTTGTTTCAGAAAAACTAGGACAAAGGGTAGCCAACGAGGAAGTACAGGAGGATAATCTGCTAAGTACAGAAAAAGTACAAACAACGAGTGGGTATATTGCCGAAGGTATGGATCAGGTTCGCAGACTAATTCCGGTAGATCAGAAACCCATCGGGCGTACACCAAGATCAAATCTGGCAACTTATACGGGTTTGTTTGATCATGTCCGAAAATTATTTGCAGAAACAAAAATGGCAAGGGAAAGAAAATATGATGCCGGCCGTTTTTCCTTTAATGTCACAAAAGGCCGCTGTGCAAACTGTGAAGGAGAAGGTTTTGTGATGGTGGAGCTTTTATTTCTTCCAAGCGTCTATGCTCCCTGCCCGGTCTGCAAGGGGACCCGTTATAATGAAAAGACCCTGGAGGTTACCTATCACGACAAAAATATCGCTCAGGTATTGGCGCTTAATGTGGATGAGGCATTTGTTTTTTTTAAGTCTGAACCCCAGATCAACAGGGCGCTTGATGTTGTTCGTCAGGTAGGTCTTGGTTACCTGCGGCTGGGACAACCCGCTACCGAACTTTCAGGAGGGGAGGCTCAGCGGATTAAATTAGCGACCGAGTTGCAGAGGGCGCAACGTGGTGATACCTTGTATATTCTGGATGAACCCACCACAGGGCTACATCCTTCTGATGTTGAAAATTTACTTCTTCAGTTGAATAAATTAGTGGATCAGGGAAATACGGTCATTGTGATCGAACATGATATGCACGTTGTTGCTAGCAGCGACTGGGTCATTGACGTTGGTCCGGGAGCAGGAAACGAAGGGGGTAAAATAGTAGTCTGCGGTCCAGCGCCAAGTGTTGCTGCCGAGCCGGTAAGTGAAACGGGAAAATACCTTAAAGCTTATTTGAAGAAGACTAGTGAACATAAATGATAAAGTGAATTTTCGTTGATTATATAAATGAATCGGTTTGCCGGGCAGCAGCATCCAGCTTGGGTAGATATTCCTGCAAAGGTGAGGGTTTGAAACACTATAAATTCAATAATTGTCAAGTGGCCAGGCACCTAAACTCAGTTTTTATGTCTCAGCCGCACTAACGCAAAAATTATTGCAACGAAACAAGGTCTTGTCATCAGTTTCGTTTGTCAGTTTAAATTGTGGTTTGAAAATCAAGAAAGTCACAGATCTCAAAATGTCTGTGGCTTTCTTGTCTAAGTTATGGCACTGATGATTTCGTTTAGTTCATAACCGGTAGATCACCGTTAATCCATTGTGTTGGACCATTAATTTTATTTTTTTCGCGGATGAATTAAAAACCATACATTCCACCCGAAACAGAAAGTTGCTCCCCTGTAATCCAGGCTGCATCATCGGAAGCCAGAAATACAGCAGCTTTCGCAATATCTTCCGGCTGACCTCTGCGACCAAGCGGTGTTTTTTCGATAAACATTTTTTCATACTCACTACCTGCGGTAACACCGGCACTGGCTGCGCCTTCAGTATCCGTAGCTCCCGGCAAAATGGAATTGATACGAACTTTCTTTGCACCCAATTCTTTGGATAACGCAATGGTGAAAGCATCTAATGCTGCCTTAGTTGACGAGTAAAGTGAAGCATTCGAAAGCGGATATTTACTTGCTCCTGAGCTGATATTGATAACATTGCCGCCCTTACCGCCGAAAAGTTTTAAAGCTGCCTGGATAGTCAAGATTGGTCCTAAAACATTGACGTCAAAGCTTTGACGGAAAGCTTCTACCGATATTTGTTCGACAGGTGCATATCCCTGAGAAACTGCATTATTGACTAAAATATCCAACGAACCGAAAGCGTTCTTTGTTTCGTAAAACAACCTGGTTACATCTGCCTCATTGGATACATCGGCCTGAACTGCAATGGCTGTACCTCCATCATCGGTTATAGATTTCACTACTTGATCCGCTGCTTCTTTACTTGAAGCATAATTGACAACAACTTTTGCACCTTCTTTGGCAAATGCTTTTGCAATTCCTGCACCAATTCCTTTTGATGCACCTGTCACTATCGCTACTTTGTTTTCTAACTTACTCACTTTTTTATTTTTTAAGAATTATTACTGTATATCTCTGCTCACAGCAAAATCGCTTTGAAGTTTGCTATCATGGTTCATTAGTTGAATTTCACCAGGTCCTTAAAGATCAGTTGTCCCCAGGTGTTTCCGTGCGACTGCACAAGCAGTCCACCTTCCGAAATACCGCCAAGGTTGATTGGCGCAAAACCAAGATTGTAAGCCAAGGTACTAATCTGCGTTGCAGCGTTGTCATCGTCGCTCGCCAAGAATACGACTCGCCTGCCACCATGAACGGCCGGATCTTGTGCAAGTATGGCTGCACCCAAATGGTTGAACCCTTTAACCACTTTTCCACCTGTAAATGCCTGCGCTACAACCCTGGCAGAAGAGCGTCCTCCCAACTCATCAGAGGACATGGCGTAGGTGTTAGTTACATCAACAATGATCTTCCCCAGCCAGCTAGGTAGCGCTTTGGCGACATCCGGGTGAGACTCGAAACGTACAGCCAAAAAGATTACATCAGCTTTGACCGCTTCTGACAGGGTTGTGGGAATGATTGTTGATCCGATCGCGGCCGCATCGGCGGCAAAGCTTTCCGGGTCACGCGTGGTTGCAACGGATACCTCTATATCTTTGCGGGCAAATGCCCTGGCCAGGGCATGGCCGATCTTACCAAAGCCGAGAATGGCGTAGCTCGCTTCTTTATTTTCTGAATTCCTCATTTGAAAATTATTTAATTATTTAGCCAGATAGGTCATTCCGCCATCGACAAGGAGTTCGGCGCCAATCATAAACGATGAATCATCAGAAGCAAGGAAAACAGCAGTTTTGCCAATGTCAGATGGCTGCCCAATTCTGCCAATCGGCATTTCACTTGCAAAGTGTTTTTTTAAACCTTCAATTTGTTCTGAGGGAACAAACTTTTCAAATGCGGGTGTATCTGTTGTACCTGGGGTAATAACATTTGCTCTGATCTTCCTTTCTAATAGGTCACTTGAAAATCCTTTTGCAAAATGGATCACAGCGGCTTTTGCAGCCCCATAAAGTGAAAAATTCGGATATGCCCGATGTGCTGCATTTGACCCAATCAATATAATAGAGCCGCCATCATTCATATAGGGCAGTGCATTATGAACCGTGAAATAGACACTTTTCAGGTTTAAATCAATTGTTTTGTCAAAGTCGGTTTCACCAAGTGTAGATACAGTGCCAATAGCTCCACCACCCGCATTGGCAACAACCACGTCAACATTACCGAATTTTTCAGAGGTTTCTTTAAACACTCTTTCCAGATCCGCCAGATTGGTTACATCGGCATTTATGGCTATAAAATTACCGCCAAGCTGAGCCACAGCACTATCCAGAGTTTCCTGATTTCTTCCGACAATAGCTCCTACAGCACCTTCATTTTCAAATTCCTGGGCAATGCCAAACCCGATACCGCTATTACCACCCGTAATCACGGCTACTTTGTTATTTAATTTACTCATTATCAATCTATTTTAAATTTGTCTTGCAAAGGAAATCTAATTAGTTTAGTTTTGAAACCAAATTAGTTTATTCTGGTTACCATTGGGTAACTACAAATTTCTAGACATGAAAGACGAAAGATTTTGCAATTCGAACTGTCCCTTTACGAGAGCAATTGGCACTATTGGTAATAAGTGGAAGCCAATGATAATAAATGTAATGGGCACCCGCACCATTCGTTTTGGACAGTTGGATGCCATTGTACCACATATTTCAAGGAAAGTACTAACGGAACAGTTAAAAGAGCTGGAAGAGGATGGACTGTTGGAAAGGGTTGCCTATAAGGAATTACCACCAAGGGTAGAATATAAGTTATCTGAAAAAGGCTTAGCTTTTTTGCCAATCTTAGAAAGTATCAAAGAATGGAATCTGAAATATGAAGTAGCTACAATTTCTCACGAGACGCACTATCAATGGAGCAAACCTCCGCAAGATTGCTTATCCTAAAAAGACTGAAGTTAAAAGATTGGTAGCATGCGATTGTTTTCTTTTTTGACAATGGTTCGTGCGTATAAGAAAACGGCGATTTTTTTAAGAATTATAGTGGAGAACTCGAACAGCTTGGCCAACAGATTCTGCGGCAGGTCAGACATCGAAGATTATTTTGAAAAAAATGGAGAATGGCAAGATTCCAGCATCTGGTTTAGCAATTATCTGAATCTTTGATGTAGTATTATCGACAACCTTTTTAGCGTAGCATGCAGCATTCCGAAAAAATAAAAACAACCATCCTTTCTACTGCCATTCATCGTGGCGCAGAGAAAAGTACCTGCCCCTCTGAAATTGCACGCATGCTTTTTCCTGACGACTGGCGTGAGCATATGAAAGATGTACTCGCGGTCGCGATTGATTTGCATAACAAAGGTAGCGTAGTGATAACCCAAAAGGGAGAGCCTGTTGATGTTAAGCATTTCAAGGGGCCGGTCCGCATTAAAATTGTCTGAAACTAGACTATATCCGTACCACTTGCCCCAAGAGCGGAAATAGTCCTTTGGCAATCGCCGCTCCTCCCTGGACACTTAGAATGGATAAAAGAACAGCCGGAATTGGAGATATTTTTATTAATGATATTTTCATAAGAATTATAAGACATTCATATTAATTCCGAAATGTCAGGCTTGTGCTAATCAATTATTTGACAGGAATTACCAGTTTTATAACTACGTTCTTATACTTAAAGTTTTTCTTCGTTGCATTTATCCAAGGTATTATTCTCAGCTCTGACAATCCGTAAAAAACCTGATTTATAGATTACATTTTCTGTTAGCATAAGGCTGTGTAAATTTATGGGTAAAAGCAGACTTGATAATTATTATCAAGGTCTCTTACAAACCTGATTGAGGTTTTTTACCGTAAGACCTGACAGTATTAAATTTTAGACGATACATGGAAATATTTCCCATTGAGGAAGGAATATACAACGTTGATAAAGAAAAGAACTTGACAATATTAACGGAGGTAAATAAACCTGTTCCAGAATCGATACGAATGGCGGTCCGTCCGTTTTTGATCAAGTTGAAAAATGACGTTGTACTTTTGGATTGTGGTCTTGGAATCCGGAAACAAGGCAGTTTCATGATTACTTCTCTTTTAAAACAACACGGTATAGAAGCAAATCAGATAACGAAAATATTATTATCTCACCTTCATAAAGATCATGTTGAAGGTCTGGGCTATTTCCAGGACGGTTTATTTGTACAACATTTTCCAAACGCAAGTGTTTACGTAAACAGACAGGAATTAGAATATTCGCTGATGCAAAGAGGTAATCCATCTTACAATTACAATTTGCTTTTCCAATTATCTGTAATGCCGAACCTGCAAATCATGACTGAATTACAGGGTTATATCAATCCCGAAATATCGTTTGAGGTAGTTGGAGGCCATACGCCTTACCACCAGGCATTCTGGATTTCAGAAATGGATGAAACGATCTTTTATGGAGGAGACAATCTGCCTCAGGCACATTACCTTGATTTCCCTATAGCCTATAAAACTGATTATGACGGCAGAAAAGCCAGGGAGTTGAGGCAACTTTGGGAGCGGCAGGCGAAAAGTAATCATTGGAAAATTCTTCTGTATCATGACTTGATTCTTCCAAAGCTCACGTATTAGGTTCATTAAAAAGCGAACCGAAGAGTCGTCATTTCATGTCAGAAAAAATTCTATAATTATAGATTGAAATTCGTAATTCCAGGATTGAATTTTGCAAATACCAGGAGTCGATTTCGTGACAACTTTGTATGGCCGGGCATTAATATTTTAGAGTGACGGTATTCTTCATTTCATCAAAAAAATATTTAGATAATAATCAAAGAGAATCATGAAATTAACGGGAAACACAATCTTAATCACAGGAGGTACATCAGGCATAGGCCTCGCTTTTGCTGAGGAATTTCTAAAAGAAGGCAATAAAGTCATCATCACCGGCCGCAGGGAAGAAAAATTGAAAGAAATCAAAAATCGTTTACCGGAAATCATTGTCCGGTTATCTGATGTTTCAGATGCGGCGCAAAGAATTGAATTGGCTGATTGGATATTAAATAGCCATCCTGATACAAATATTTTGATCAATAATGCTGGTGTACAGTTAATTACAGATTTGACAAGTGAAATTGATCTCAACCGGGTTGGGACAGAAATCGAAACAAATTTTACCGCTCCTGTGCATTTAACCTCTTTGTTTGTAACCCATCTGAAAGGCAAAGAAAATGCATCAATAATTAATATCACTTCCGGACTAGCCTTTGTACCTATTGCAGCTATGGCGATTTATTGCGCTACAAAAGCTGCCATGCATTCCTTAACATTATCTCTTCGTTTTCAACTAAAAGATACTGGAATAAAAGTTTTTGAAATTGCGCCACCATCCGTAGATACAGAACTTGGGCATGACCGACGTGAAGATAAAACCCAGTCGCATGGAGGAATTCCGGTTTCAGAATTTATCGAAGGCGCAATGTTAGCTTTGAAAAATGATGAACTTGAAGCAGCAGTTGGCCAATCGGCTGGATTACGTGCAAAACGTGAGACTTTATTCGAGCAGATCAACAGTGGTTTTAACGCCTGATAACTAGAATCTTTTAGTCTTAACACTTTTGGAAAACTTCATAAAAGGTACTTGTAATTATTTTGCTGGTACCTTTTTATTGTCAATTCAAATTAATTCTTACCGATATTCCGGTTCGTAATCTTCTAAAATTTTGAAAGTGTGTTTATTGAATTCTGGTAATTCAATAAACAAGTTCTGTTTTTGGGTAAAAATCTTATTCTTTTGACTTATTTGATTGGAAAATAAAATTGAAATTCGGGCTAATTAAGCCAAAGAATCATCGTTTTATTTTAATTAGGAAGATTGATTTTATAACCCTTATTTTCACCGTGTTACTTCAAACTACTGAAACATTCTGGCTTTGGCAATTCTTGGGGAGGCTTCACCCGCTCATGGTCCATTTTCCGGTTGGTTTACTCTGCATTGCCCTGCTCTTAGAAATTATAGATTGGCGAGGTAAAAGCGGGAAACTAAAAGATGCTATCAATATTCTGGTTTGGGTTGGTGCAGGAAGTGCTGTGCTGGCAGTAGGTTTTGGCTGGCTTTTGGCAAGTGAAGGAGAATATGGCGGAGAGAGTCTTGAAATTCACCGGTGGTCGGGTATTGCCACAATGGTACTTTCGTTGGTAACTGCATTTTTAATCCGGTATAATAAAATTGCTGCCTTCCGTTCATTTTTATTCCTGACTGTTTTTGGAGTTTCATTTGCCGGACATTACGGAGCCATGCTGACACATGGAGACGATTATTTATCCAGTGTTCTTCCATTTGCAAAACCCCAAAAGCCTGACGCTGAGGAAGCTGATTTTGTTTTGACAAATAATGGTGCCTTAAATCCACAGCAGATCCAGGAGCTGAATGTTGAAGTCAGAACAATTCTGGCACACAACTGTTACAGCTGCCACGGAGAGCAAAAAATGAAAGGTGATTTAAGGCTGGACAGCAAGGATGGAATTATGAAAGGCGGTGAAGGCGGCGTTGTTGTAATCCCAAATCATCCCGACAAAAGTGAGCTGATTAGAAGAATATCACTGCCGGCGGGAGATAAGGACGCGATGCCGACAAAAGGAAAAAGATTGACAGAAAAGGAAGTGACGGTACTCAAATTCTGGATAGAAAAAGGTGCGCTCTGGCCTGACGGTAAAGAAAAGAGTATTTACCGTGTTGCCGCTTTGGAACCACGTTTGCCTGCTCTTCCGGCAGCAAGCGGAGATATCGTCCAGCCTATTGACAGGTTTGTCAATGTATATTTTCAAAAAAATAAAATTGAATGGAAACCAGTGGTTGATGACCGGGTTTATATCCGTCGTGTGTATCTGGATATAATCGGATTACTTCCGCCGCCAGAAAAAGTGGAAGCTTTTGTAGCGGATAAAAATCCTGAAAAAATAGCTGCACTAGCCAAAGAATTATTGAACAGAAATGATGATTACGCCCAACATTGGCTTTCATTCTGGAATGATGCGCTTAGAAATGACTATACCGGAACGGGTTATATCACAGGCGGGCGTTTTGATATCACCAAATGGCTATATACATCTTTGGAAGTAAACAAGCCTTACAACTGGTTCGTAAAGGAATTGATAAGTCCGGTTAAAGGTTCAGAAGGTTTTATAAAAGGAATAAAGTGGCGCGGAACAATTAATTCAAGTCAACGTACTGAAATGCAGGCTGCACAAAATGTTTCCCAGGTTTTGCTGGGGTTAAATTTGAAATGTGCATCCTGTCATGATAGTTTTATCAGTGACTGGAAATTGGCTGATTCCTATGCTTTTGCCAATATTTTTGCGGATACATTACTGGAAATAAACCGTTGCGACAAACCAATCGGAAAAATTGCCGGTACTAAAATCCTGTATCCTGAACTTGGTGAAATTACGGTGAATGCCAGCACTGAAAAACGTTTGCGCCAACTTGCTGATTATCTCGTCCAACCAAAAGATGGCCGGCTTTACAGGACGGTTGTGAACCGGATCTGGGCGCAGCTTCTGGGGCGTGGAATTGTCGAACCCGTTGATATGATGGATAATATGCCATGGAGCGAAGATCTTCTCGACTGGCTTGCTTCCGATTTTGAGAAAAACGGATACGATATGAAGAAACTGATTTTCGCCATTGTTACTTCAAAAACGTATCAGCTTCCGTCGTCATCTGTTAAAGAGCCGGGCGATATCATGGCGAACTCTTTTAAATTCACAGGTATGGTAAGAAGAAGATTGACTGCGGAACAATTCTCCGATGCGATCAGCACTTCTTTTAAACCGATGTATGCAGATTCGGCCATTGTTTTTAATCTTTTACCTGAAAAAATAAAAACAAAAATTCCATTTGCGCGTGCCGCTTTGGTTAAAAATGATCCTTTTCTTACTTCTTTGGGCAGACCAAATCGGGAAACGGTCAGTACAAGTCGTACTTCCCAGGCCAATTTGCTGCAAGCGCTGGAACTTACTAATGGAAATAAATTTACCCAGACTTTGAAAACCGGGGCAAAGGAATGGATTGTAAAATATCCGACTACCGATACTTTGGTAACAGCGCTTTATAAACGCGCGCTGGGAAGAAATCCTGTGCCAAAAGAATTGACAGCCGCCCGGAAAATCCTTGGGCCTAAACCAAGTGAAGAAGGGATTCAGGATCTTGTCTGGGCGCTGGCACTAGTGCCGGAATTTCAGTTAATTTATTGATATATTAATACTTGTCATAAATGATATAGGGTTTCAATATAAAATATCGTTAATAATAAAGGTGCGTCAAGCTAAATCCTAAACGCTAAAAGTTAAGACCTAAAAATGAAATCCACCTGGAACAGAAGAGAATTCCTGCAAAGAACCAGCGCTGCGACTTTGGCCGCTCTGGCCGCAGGTTCGCCGTTAGCAAACGTTTTGACAGGCTGTAAACCCGGAGCAAAATCCACCGCCGACACCGTTATTCTATTATGGATGGCTGGCGGCATGGCGCATACCGAAACTTTTGACCCCAAACTTTACACGCCTTACAAAACAGGTATGGAAGGCAACCGGGTACTAAGTACTTTTAAATCAATGCCGACTGTCCTGGATGGGATTCATTTTTCGGAAGGTCTGCAATCGATTGGAAAAGTAATGGACAAAGGAACTTTGATCCGTTCCTACACCGCCGCAGATATGGGTCATATCCTTCATTCACGTCATCAATATCACTGGCATACCTGTTATGAACCGCCTCAGACGGTTGCAGCACCACATTTGGGTTCATGGATTGCAAAAGAATTGGGTCCTAAAAATCCGGTAATTCCGGCTTTTATAGACATCGGACAGCGTTTTACTTTGGGAGAAGGAGAGGAACTGAAAGCATTCCATACCGCAGGGTTTCTTGGAAATGAATTTGGGCCCTTTTTTATTCCGGATCCAAGTCAGGGATTGGACAGTGTGCGTCCGCCGGTTGGTATGGATGCAAAACGTTTTGAAAGAAGAAACCAGCTTTATAATGAACTGATTAATAACAGTCCGGTGGGAGAGTTTGGCAGCGATTATCAGCGAGAATCATTGAAACGTTCCATGGAGCAAGCTTATGCTTTGTTGAATTCGCCGGAATCCAAAGCATTTGACCTGAGTACTGAGCCGAAGGAAAGTTATAATATTTACAACACCGGTAAATTTGGTTTGGGTTGTCTGCTTGCAAGAAGATTGACTGAACAAGGAGCCAGGTTTATCAGTGTTACTACTGAATATGAGCCATTTAAAGGATGGGATACACATGAAAATGGTAACACCCGGCTTGCTGACATGAAAAAACAAATCGATGGTCCGATTGCCCAATTAATCAAAGATCTGGACAAACAGGGATTGCTTGACAGAACAATGGTGGTTTTGGCCAGTGAATTCAGTCGGGATATGATGGTGGAGGGCAGTCCGGATTTGAAAGTACAGGAGCAGGTACCACAGCCGGATATTTTATCGGACATGAAATTTTACGGAATGCATCGTCATTTTACAGATGCAGGTTCCATGTTAATGTTTGGCGGAGGAATTAAAAAAGGCTTTGTTTATGGTAAAACAGCAGATGAGCGGCCTTGTAAAACCATAGAAAATCCTATTAAAATTGATGCCGTTCACCAAACTATTTATCACGCTTTGGGTATCGCAGAAGACACGCAATATGAAGTTGAAAAACGCCCGTTTTATACAACACCAGATGGAAAAGGTAAGGCTGTCATGGAACTTCTAACCTAGAATTTAATTGGAATTGTCTTTAAAATTATATTTAAGACAGAATTCAAAAGCGTAGATTATTTTGAAATGCAGCTTTGTGTTTGAAAATAATCTACGCTTTTGAATTATACCAGTTGTGTTATTTGAATTTTGAAAAATCTGTCAATCTTGACCATGCGATTAAATATTAAATTCCTTTTTTTACCGTTGCTGATAGCTTTTACCGCTCCTGTATTCAGCAAGAATTTTGATGACAAGAAAAAGGAAAAAGCCAATTCCGCCCCACGCATATTAAATATTGTCAACTTTATCAGACAATCCGAACCCCGGGACGAAGCGATCACGGAAACCGTTCTTCTTGAAACGACACATTTAGAAATGCAGCTTTTGGCAAAATACAAATTGCCGGGAACCTGGCTTATACAGTATGACGCGCTGATCAATCCCCGCTATCAAAAAATGTTAAAAGAAGAAATCGGAGCGGATTCGGAAGTTGGAGCCTGGTGGGAAATTACGCAGCCACATGTGGAAGCAGCGGGATTAAAATGGCGAGGAAGATATTCGTGGGACTGGCATGCCAATGTCGGATTCGCAACCGGATACAGTCCGGAGGAAAGAGAAAAACTGGTTGATGTTTATATGGCAAAATTTAAATCGATCTTTGGGAAATATCCAACGGCCGTAGGGTCATGGTTTATCGATTCGCATTCCCTTGCCTACATGTATGACAAGTACCATATTGTTGCATCCAGTAATTGCAAGGACCAGATCGGGACGGATGGTTATACACTTTGGGGAGGATACTGGAATCAGGCTTATTATCCAAGTCGCCTAAACGCATACATGCCCGCGCAAACAACTGCCGGACAAATTGGAGTTCCTATTTTCAGAATGTTGGGTAGTGATTCTATTTATCAGTACGACAGCGGTTTAGGAGATGGTTCATCAGGTGTAGAATCCCTCGAACCGGTCTATCCAAGAAGTGGGGCAAATCGTAAATGGGTTGAGTGGTTTTTGAAATCCATGGCTGAGGAGCCTTGTTTGTCTTTCGGGTATACACAGGCCGGACAGGAAAATTCTTTTACCTGGGCAAATATCAAGAAAGCGTTTGAAATGCAGATTCCGATCATCGATTCGCTGAAAAATGCAGGTAAGATTAATGTTGAAACTTTGTCAGAATCGGGAAGATGGTTTAAAAATAAATTCCCCTTAACGCCGGCAACGGCTGTAACTTCCCTGGCTGACTACCGCGAAGAAGGCAACAAGACGGTTTGGTATGACAGTCGTTTTTATCGTGCCAATTTGCTGTGGCAAGGGGAAAAGTTTCGGTTTCGGGACATACATTTATTTGACGAGAAATTTGAATCAACCTATTTAAGAAAAGCAGGGACTTCCACGCAGTGTATTTATAAAACACTTCCGATACTGGATGGTTATTCATGGAGTACCAAAACAAATCTGGCAGGTTTGAGAATTGTGAAAATAGGAGCAGATGGAAAAGCGGTTGAAATTCCTTGCGGAAATCCTGTCGTCACCGAAAAAGCTGCCAATGTCTTGCAGGTTGTTTGCACAGCGCCATCAGGTGAAAAATTTCAAATCGTATTTTATGAAGACCGTTTTGAAGTAGATTGTGATACAAAAAATAAAAACTTCAAATGGGCACTTGAATTTAAATCGGCACCAGGTATTGAGCTGCCATTCAAAATGATATCAGCAAACCTGATTCAGGCGACTTCAAATAATAATTTTGCTTACAGCATCGTAGCCAAAACCGGCTCGTTCAAGAAAGGCGCTTCATCTGACTCTTATGTTTTCAGAATTCAGCCAATCAATAATCAGTTGGTAATCAATTGTAATAACAAAGAAAGATAATATTGCTGGTCCTGTTCAGGTGGAAATCAGGATTGGTTTCAGATTAAATACCAAAGGCAATTTTAGGCGTCTTTGGTATTTGAGTTTATATTAGTTACTCAAAACAAATCTTTCTGAATTGAAGAGATCGTCAGCACAACCCGTTTTCAGAGTAACAATCTTTGAATTACAACCCTCATTTTATGCGATCGACTAAAATCGGGATCAGTTAAAGTATTTTATGTATTAGTTGATTAAATTTTATAAAAGCTAAGCTTTAATTTCGTGAAGTTCCAGATCTTTTTTGAGCATTCTGATCAGGTCATTCATTGGCTTATTTGAACCCGTGACACGAGAAACCATCATTGCGCCTTCCAGGGTTGTGAATAATTTCAACGCAAAATCTTGTGCATCAAGCGTATCCGAAAATTCTTTATTGGTAATTCCGCTGTTTATGATTTCGGTCAGCATTGTTCGCGTGCCCTCAATAATATCTTTTACTTTTTTCTTAACAACCGAACTTGTATCGTCAGATTCCACGCCAAAATTTAAAATCGGACAGCCACCTTCTATGTACGATGCCAAAGGATTTTTGTAAACATTCATGAAAGCGAAAAGCTTGCCTTTGGCTGTTTTCTCCTTGCCAATTTCCGAAATTACTCTGTCAGAAAGTTTCCCCAACAGAAAATCGACCATCGTATATGCAATTTCCTCTTTACTGTTAAAATGGCCGTAAAGGCCGCCTTTTGCCATTTTCGTAGCTGCCAAAACATCGTCTATCGTGGTTCCGGCAATTCCTTTTTCATTAAAAATAGGCGCTGCCGTCTCGATAATAAATTGCCTTGTTCTTTCTGCTTTTTTCATAGCCGTATAGTAAATTTCAATATAAAAATAGACTAAAAAGTCTAATGGCAAAAATTAATTTAGAACAAAAAAATCCGGTCAAACTTTGAAGGTATGACCGGATTTGAAAATTATGGCTGCTATTTTTTCCCAATGGCTCTTTTTATCTCTTCACACATTTTTTTGATCCTGACATAAGAAGATTTGCTGTTTTCATTTTTGTTGATTTTGACCAAAACTTCACCTGGTGAATATTCAAGGTCAAATTTGGTCTTGTCTTCCAGAGTGGTTGTTACATCAATTTCATTAGCATCGGAAGAGATCGTGGTGGGCGCAATATTTACATTGATTATTTTCACAATCTCATCCATCTTCTTTTCGTCGAAATAAGCTGTGAATCGATACTCGTCATCGGAGTCTTTGACAGAAATTTTTACATCACCTGAATGTTTGCAGGATGATAGTATGCTTAAAGTAAGCATTAATAGTAAATATCTAATTTTCATGGCTAAAATTAATAATGTTTAACAAGGTACTATGCAATATACAGTACTTGTTAAAATTTTGTCCAGACAATACATGAACGGAAAAATATCGGGATGAATGAAAGAAGTCGGGTGCAGATTGTCCAACTGAACCGGCAAATTGTATAAGTGTAACTAATTTTCGGCACGTACTTTTGTGCTCTTATTTAGAATGAGTCTATTTATTTATAATAGAGCGAGTTAAAAATAAGTTTTCCGTTTGACTGTGGGAAGGCCGGTTTGAAGCTACTATCAGTTAAACTTCTATAATTTATTTTACCTAACAAATAAAATCATGACGTGACCGCTACTATAAATCCCCTCTATCCTAATAATTAAAAAACCGGATGGCTGCAACCACCCGGCTCATTGCGCAAAAGCGCAATGCTTATAAACGCTGAACATTTTAAAGCAATGCAAATTAGTAAAATTCTGCATACAGGGATACTTTGTGCCCTTTCAATCATAACTTTTGCCCAAAAATCTCCGGTAACGATTTCGGGTCATGTCAAATCTGCTGATGGCGAACTTTTGCCAGGTGCCGCAGTTGCGCTAAAAGGAACCTCTTTTGGCACATTTACCGCTGCTGACGGAAAATATAATTTCGAAAAAGTTAAACCAGGCGCTTACCAGCTCACGGTTTCTTTTATGGGTTATCTGGCTCAGTCAAAACAGATTACTGTAAAAGAAGGTGAGCAGCCAAAAATCAATTTTCATCTTGAATCTGATACGAAAGAACTGGAATCTGTTTCCGTTATCGGTCGGAGAGAAACAAAGGAAATTAATCGTCAGGCTTATAACGTAACGGCGATAGACGCCAAAAAACTTCAAAATTCAACACTCGATTTGTCACATGCACTTGATCGTGTTTCGGGCGTACGCGTTAGAGAAAGTGGTGGTGTCGGTTCTAACATGAACTTTTCTCTTAACGGATTTACCGGCCGACAGGTAAAATTCTTCCTGGACGGTGTTCCGATGGACAATTTCGGTTCATCTTTTCAGCTCAATAATATTCCGATCAATCTTGCTGAAAGGGTGGAGGTTTACAAAGGTGTCGTACCAATCTGGCTTGGTTCGGATGCTCTTGGCGGGGCTGTGAATATTGTCACAAATACAAAACAGAACAGTTATCTGGACGCATCGTATTCTTACGGATCGTTTAATACGCACCGTACCGCAATTAATGCCGGATATACTGCCAAAAATGGTTTTACTGCTCAGCTCAACGTGTTTCAGAATTTTTCAAACAATAATTACTGGATCAATGTGGACGTGGCCGACGTCAATACAGGTGAGTATTTCCGAGACCAGCGACTAAGAAGATTCCATGATACCTATCATAATGAAACGCTGATTGCGAATGTCGGCGTAGTTGGTAAAAAGTTTGCGGACAAGCTTTTGGTCGGGATAACATTGGGCCAAAATAAAGCTGAAATACAAACCGGCGCGCGCATGGTAAGTGTTTTTGGAAAATGGCACCGAAGAGGAAACATTGTGATGCCCAGCCTGAAATATCAAAAGAAAGATCTTTTTTTTAAAGGTTTGAATTTCAATCTTTCTGCAAATTATAATCTGGGGCAGGAACAAAACATTGACACCGTATATCGTCGTTACAACTGGTTTCAGCAATTCAAGCAATATGAAGGGCTGGGAAGCGAACGCGAAAGATCTCTGTACAAATTCAGAAATAATAACGGTCTGGCTACGGCGAATTTGAGCTACCAGATTGATGAGCGCCATTCTATCACAATAAACAACGTTTACAATACCTTCAACCGGAAAGGAAAAGACGAACTTTTTCCCGATGCCGACAAGTATGAACAGCCGCGTATTAATACTAAAAACGTTCTCGGTCTGGGTTATAAATTTGATTATAGCGACCGATGGAATACCTCCGTTTTTGTAAAGCAATTCTCCCAGCATAATAAGTTTTCGGTTTCCTACAATCCAAGTGGAAACTGGGGAGATGTGGCATACATGGATCAGAAAAACAGTTTTAGCAAACTGGGTTATGGAGTGGCGTCGACTTATTTTCTTTACAAAAATCTGCAATTAAAAGGCTCATTTGAAAAGAGTTACCGCTTGCCGGAAACAGATGAACTTTTCGGAGACCTGTTAAATCTGGAAGGAAATATTGACCTGAAACCGGAAACCAGTAATAACTACAATTTGGGATTCAGCTATCAGGGAAACATTAATAAAATCCACCGGTTTAGCATCGACGCCAATGTTTTATACCGTGATGCCCAGGGTTTTATCCGTCCAAAATTAAATGCCAACCAGACAAAACAGGTTATGGACAACCTTGCCGATGTTACCAATTTCGGTGTCGATGGTGAAGTGCGGTATTCTTTCCGACAATTGTTTACAGCAGGTGTCAATCTTACTTATCAGGATCTACGGAATAATACAAAATTTGAAGACGGCTACACCACAGAAAGTCCGCTTTACCGCGACCGGATTCCTAATATGCCATTCATGTTCGGAAACGCGGATGCGGCACTTTTCCTGAAAGATTTTGGCAAGAAAGGAAACACGCTGACTTTAGGTTACAATCTGCTTTATGTCCACGCTTACTACCTGTACTGGCCAAGTCTGGGAAGCGACAAACTGGACATTCCACGACAATTAAGCCATGATGTCAACATTGTTTATGCCATGGCAAATGGAAAGTATAACGTCGCTTTGGAATGTAAAAATATGCTCGACAGCAAGTTATACGACAATTTCAGTCTTCAAAAACCAAGCCGTGGTTTCTACGTTAAGCTTCGATACTTTATCAGCAAATAAATAATAATTAATTCAATAAGTTCAATAATTCTAATTAATCAAAAAATGAAAAAGTCATATTTACAGTGGTTTTTTGTGTTGGGAATGGGTGTGTTTTTAAGCGCATGCAGTGATGACAAAACCGTAGATCCGGGTACAGATCCTGTTGAAGTTACCGAGTCAAGATACGTGGTTGCGTCAACACCGATTGGTTCTTCCGGCGTGGCCGATTATCTGCTTACCACAAGCGATCTTTCACAAGGAACGATCAGTACGGTAGGAAAAGGAATTGAGCAGGATGGTTCATACCGTTATTATATCACCCATAAAAACAAGTTTTTCAGTTTGTTGTATGGCCAGGGAAATCCTGGTGCGGTTACCACTTATGCACTTGATGAAAAAGGAGAATTGGTAAAAACTTCTGATTTTCAAAGTGAAACGGTTCAGGTATTTGCCACTGCCGGAGATGACGTTTTGATTATCAAAGTGCCAAGAAGCGGGAATGAAAGTTCTTCATGGTTCAGAATCAATGCAGATCAATCTAAAATTGTTGCCGAAGGACAGGAAAATATCGTGAAACTTGCTGGAAACGGAGAACGCGCACATTTTACCGGAGCAACGCAGGTTGGAGACAAAGTTTTCGCTCCATATATGAGTATCAAAGGTGCTGCGCCGGATGTTTTTGGAACTGCATATCCGGACAGCAGCTGGATTGCCGTATTCTCTTATCCGACTATGAAGCTTGAAAAAGTGATTAAAGACAACAGAACAAGTTTCATTGGTTCATATTTCAACAATGGATTGGCTGTGGATGAAAACGGCGATGCTTATGGATTTTCACCTGCTTCTGCAACAAACAGCGGTGCGGCGTCATCTACAAAACCTTCTGCCTTTGTAAGAATTAAAAAAGGAACTACTGAGTTCGATCAAAGCTATTTCTTCAATGTACAGGAAAAATCAGGCGGTTATCACATTGCTAATCAGACTTATCTGAGTAAAGGTAAAGTGCTTTTGTACATGTATGGAACGGTAAATACTGCCACAGGAAATAAAAGACTTGCCATCGCAGATCTTTACAACCAGACTTTTACCTGGGTTACAGGAGCTCCGGAAGCGATCGCTTCTTCCTCTGCTTCTTACAACAACAATACTGTTAGCGCGGATGGAAAAACAGTTTACGTAGGAATTAATACCGACGCAGGAAGCTGGGTTTACGGAGTTGATATTGCTGCGGCAACTGCAAAACAAGGTTTGAAAGTTGAAGGCGGTGCAATTACGGCCATCGTAAAAGTGAAATAACAGCATATTTATTAAGGTTAGGCAAAGCTTGTCCACTTCTTCGGGAGGGATAAGCTTTGTTATTAACGAAATCCGTTTAGCGCACACATTCTATCATTCACTCATTCTATCACTCTGTCATTCAATCTTTATATTATGACAACTTTTAAAAAAGTCAACAACTGGCTCCATTTATGGCTTGGCCTTATTTCCGGAATCATCGTTTTTATCGTTTGCATCACAGGCTGTATCTGGGTTTTCAACGAAGAGATTGAAGGTTTGCTCGAACCGGAAACTAAAATTGAAAGACAGGATAAAGCGGTTATCATGCCATCTCAATTAATGAAAATTGCAAAGGCAACATATCCAGATGTGAAGGTTTCTTATGCCAATTACCAGCAGGGCAGAGCGATAAATCTGGGCTTGGGTGAGCGTCGTGGTCCTAATATTACACTAAAAATTAATCCATATACAGGCGAGATAATCAGTAAAGACGTTCATAAAAAAGGCGAAACCAGCTTTTTTCGATGGGTACTTAACGGTCACCGTTTTCTCTGGCTGCCGTTTGAAATCGGGCGTCCGATCGTCAATTATGGAACTTTGGTTTTTGTAATACTTTTAATAACGGGACTGGTATGGTGGTATCCAAAAAAATGGACAAAAAATACGGTCGATAAAAGTTTTAAAATAAAGTGGGGTGCTTCCTTCAAAAGAGTAAATCTTGATCTGCACAATGTCCTTGGTTTTTACTCCCTGCTATTTTTGCTGGCCATTGCGATGACGGGAATGGTTTATGGGATAAAATGGTACAGCCAGGGTTTGTATTGGGTGACAACGGGGAAATCACTTCCGGGTAGAGACAAGGAAATTTCTTCGGATTCTTTAATGGCAGGCAAATTTTATACACCGCAGCAGGCAATGGATAAGGCCTGGATTAAAGTGATAAGTGAAAATCCGAAAGCGGAGGGTTTTTATTATAGTTTCCCCGATACAGCGAAGGCAAAATCTTCAATATATGTAACGATCTATCCCAACAGCGGTCAGTTTTACAATAACCGCAGTTATTCATTTGATCAGCATACTTTGAAAGAATTGCCAAAAGATGAAGTTTTTGGGGCTGCTTATGAAGGTGCGGCATTTGGAACAAAACTCCGGAAAATGAATTATGATATTCATGTTGGAAGTATTCTTGGCTTCCCGGGAAAAGTACTGGCTTTTCTTTCCAGTCTGATTGGTGCAAGTTTGCCGGTAACGGGTTTTCTGGTTTGGTGGGGACGTAAAGGTTTTGGGAAGAAAGGCAAAAAGGATGCTAAAAAAGGACAAAAGTCGCAAAGCAAAAATATCACGGATAGACAGGAAAACACTGTGTCAGCAGCCAGACCAAAATTCAAACCTGGCGTGGTCAGAAATGCTGGTGTAAGCGAAAAAAACACAATCGATTCCTCTTCATCGGTTTGATCGAAAACTTGCAAATTTGGTATTAACTCATTGATTTAGAAAATTGTACTGAAATACGTAATTGAGTAATATTTATTTCGAACTTAGACTTAATAAATAAATGATTTAGTTTTGTTCCTGCTGAATTTGAAAAGTGCCGTGTGAATTGTAATGCCATGAAAAATAATTTTAATAAGTCATCTGAATTTATAAATGAAACCAAAAAGATAAAAAATACTGATTTCCCTCTGCATGAATTGGGCGGGGACTTTTTTGCTATGAGTAAAATTGAGGAAAGTAATGAGCATTACTTCAATGGAATTCATCGTCATGATTTTTATGAATTTCTTTGGTTTACAGATGTCAAACCGAGACAGGTACATTATATCGATTTTATAAAATATCCGATTCACCGCAATCAGTTATTTCTGCTTCTTCCGGATCAGGTCCATAATATCGACAAGCAGGATAAGGTTGGATACCTCTTTGCAATTTCGAACGATTTTTTTGAGCGGCTGATTGCCGGCGATATTTTTAAGTTATTTTACTATTCGGTTAATTTTTCAATCATTGTTCCGGATTCACAGGTTTGCCTGTTTCACAAGTTGATTGATTTGATTCAACTTGAATATGACGGCGAAAAACGTCCGGCCATTTTGGAATCCTATCTTCGGAGCTGGTTTTTACATTGTATTGAATTCCAAAAAGAAGCTAAAAAGGACGGGAACGCGGATAGCAGAATGAATCTGCTTATGGAATCCGTTGAAACCCATTTCAAGCAACAAAGAAGTGCCGCTTTTTATGCGAATGAACTATCACTTAGCGCAAAAAGGCTGAACGAATTATCAAAAGATACTTTTGGTAAAACAATTAACCAGATCATCAACGACCGTCTGATCCTTGAAGCCAAAAGAGAGATCAGCTGCTTTGACAAATCAATTAAAGAAATTAGTTACGAGCTGGGGTTTTCTGAACCATCTTATTTTACGCGGTTTTTTGGAAAGCAAACAGGACATACGCCGGAAGATTTTAGAAAGAAAACGGGAGATGTGATCCGCTGAGGAAGTAAATAAATATAAAGTCGCTTGACACAAGCCCTTTTTTCATGCTGTCAATTACATGTTCAAAATCCTGCCGGGTTGCATTTCTGCTGCTCATTAATGTCGCTTCCCGTTTGTGAAATTCGGGATGACTGAAACTGATTTCTCCCTTTTGCAAACCAATCAGCGCGTAAGTTCCGCCATGTGCCAGATAGGCGAAAGCAGTGTTGATGGCCCGTAAATTTGCTGTTGCATCAATAATAATCGTTGGCATATCACTGCTGGTAATCTCACTTAATCTTTCAGCTGCGTTTTCAGTAAGCGTATTGATTGTATGGGTTACACCTATCCCGCAGATTGTTTTGGTTCTTCGAATTCCTCATAGGAAAATTCTCCCGGAGTAATACAGACAAGAGTTTTCATTGAGGGTAAGTATCAAAATTTAAAATGGAAATGGCTGGTCGACTTTAAGGCCAAAATTAAAGATAGTTATATTCATACAATGACTTTTTTAACATTTTCACGTTTAAGAATCCATAGGCACACACATTTATTCTTTTTGTAAAGAAAATGAACAGAGATGATACACTTTGGAAAGGAATACTTGAAAATTTATGCGAGGATTTCCTGAGATTCTTTTTTCAGGATGCTGACAACGTGTTGAATATTGAAAAGGGATTTAAATTTATGGATAAAGAACTGGAACAACTTTTTCCATCAGAAGAAATCGAAGCACCGAAGTTTGTAGATAAACTGGTAAAAGTATTTACGAAAGCAGGAAAGGAAGAATGGATTCTGGTTCACATTGAGGTTCAGGGATATAACGATAAGAATTTTTCGAAAAGGATGTTCACTTATTTTTATCGTATTCTGGATAAGTATGGCAAACCTTTAACCGCCATCGCCATTTTTACAGACAGGAATAAAAGATATCACCCCTCGGTTTTTGAATATGAATTTCTTGGAACTAAAAACACCTTTTCGTTTAATACCTATAAAATAATCGATCAACATGAAGCTGATTTAACCAAAAATGAAAATCCGATTTCGGTTGTAATTTTAACGGTGCTTTTGGCTTTAAAAAGAAAGAAATTGAATGACGAAGATCTTTTCAATTTAAAATATATACTGGCGAGAAATTTGTTGAAAAGAAAAATTGAAAGAAAGAAAATAGATGATTTGTTAATCTTTTTACATCAATACCTAAGGTTTGCGGATTCAGAATATAGTATTAAATTTGATAAGGTTATTGAAGAATTAACTGAAAATAAACGAAATATGGGCATACGGGAAATGGTGCTTGATAGAGCTAAGCGAGAGGGGAATAATGCAGGAAAAAAAGAGGGAAGAGAAGAAAGTCAAGTTAGCATTATTAAAAATTTACTTCTATCAAATCGGTTTACAACTCAGGAAATAGCCAATTTTACTGAGGTTACGGAAGGTTTTGTTTTAAATGTGATGAAGACTATGAATTTGTAATCAGGTGATTTAAATAAACGGAAAGAGGATAATTCAATTCGGTATGACTTAAACTTCTTTTTACTAATTGGGATCTAATCGAAATGGAATAATGGGCATAAAGGAAATGGTGCTTGAGAGGTGTAGGAAAGAGGGGAGAGAAGAAAGTCAAATTAATTTTGTTAAAAAACTTCTTTTGGCCAAAAGATTTACAACTAATGAAATAGCCACTTTCGTAGGAGTTACGGAAAGTTTTGTTTTAAAAGTGATGAAGAGCCTTAATAAATAAAAATACTATTTTTTAAAACGGAAAAGCCGATTAAATCATTTTATAGTGATTTAACCGGCTTTTCCGTTAATTAAGCAATCTTATTTTACAACCACTTTAAGTGATTTCTTTTCATTATCACTGGTTTCCAGTTGAAGGAAATATACACCAGAGGTTAATGTTGCAGCAGGTTGAATGAACAAAGTCTCCTGACTTTCAGTCTTCTGCGCATTAACTTTAATTTCAACACCTAAACTGTTGTACAATCTCACAGAAGTATTTCCGGCATTTGAAGCGGTTACGGAAAAAACGCCGTTATTCGGATTAGGGTATACAAAGGCGGCTTGTGTTAATCCTTTCACAGATACACCAATGATTCTGGACAAATCGGTCGTACCATCTGTGTCACGTTGTTCCAGGCGATAGTAATAAATCTGACCTGTTTTTACGTCTGCATCTGTAAACTGGTAAGAAGATTTGGCAGATGTTGTGGCATTTCCGGATACATAACCAATTTTTTCGAAAGTGTTTCCGGTTGTGCTTTTTAGTATATCAAATCCTGCGTTATCCTTTTCATTCGCCGTCTCCCATTTCAATACAACAACTTGATCAACTGATTGTCCGGTGAAAGAAATATAATTAACAGGTAACGGCTTAGTCAGATTTAATCCGATTAAAATCGGGTCGTGGTCAGAAGCCCGAAATTGATCGGCGCTGTAAAGACTGGAAACCTGATAGGTACTTTTGAATTCTGTATTATAATCCAGCACACTTGGTTCGTCCGCATTGATGTGCCATTTTTCAGCACCGGTAACTTGTGATTGTAATGAACCTGTCGCAAGTGCATGATCAAGCGAGCCAACCTGGCCGTCAAAAACATAGGAATAAGATGTTACTGGAAGTAAATTATTATATCCCGCAGTTGCAAGTCTTGTAATCGGATCCTCTTTTGCATAAGCATTTAAATCTCCCAAAATGAGATAATCTGTATCCGTAGTTCCGGTCGGTTTTGTTGCAAGCCACGCAATTAAATCTTCGGCCTGGCGTGTACGTGTCCCATTTGAACTTCCCTGCCCGTCACCCGTATCTGTATCTCCGGCAGCACCAGCACTTGATCCTTTGGATTTGAAATGATTAACAACAATTGTGAAAATTTCGTCATTTGAAATTTGTCTGAACGTCTGAGCCAATGGATTACGACCAACCAGATTAAATGCAGCACTTGTTGAAAGTGTTGTTGGCGAACCGACAGGAGCTACTTTACCAATTTTATAAATAATCCCAACGGTAATTGCATCAGTCGCAATCGATCCCGGATTCACATAGGTATAAACGTTACCACCAGCTTCCGTATTTAAGCCATCCACAAGATCGGCCAATGCTGCTGTTGGCGTAGCTCCATTGTTTTGCAATTCCATCAAACCCATCACATCTGCTCCTGAACCGGTAATGGCTTTTATAACCTTTGTCCTTTGTCTGGTTAATTCCTCAGCGGTATTTGCGCCGCGAAAATCTGTGCCGCTTGCATTAAGATCAAGCGATGTAAAATAATTGAGCACATTAGCACTTCCAACTTTTAAAGTAGCTGAGCTTCCAACAGATGGAGGTGTTACCGGACGAACGTTAGCTGCTGTAAAATTAACGCCCGTCGCGGTTTGAATTCTGTATCCTTCCAGACGTTCATCCAGAATTCCCGTGACATTACTCACTTCATCTCCGCCTCTTAAAGTATTTGTTGCGCTTACTGGATTTCCTCCACGACCGAAGATAATCGGATCAGGATTTTGCCTTCCGCTTCCGTCATCAAGAATAATTTTGCGTTTTGCTATTTCTGCTAAATAAGCTGAGTAACCTGCCACACTCGGAGCGCTGAATTGTGTAAACTGGTCAAGTCTGGCATCTGTACCGGCAAGATTGCTGGCACCATCAGCGGCTAAAACAACTTGACCGTAACGGCCCAGTTGAAAATATTCTGTCACAGCCAGATTGCCCGTTGTAGCACTCAGATTTACCAGCATACCTTCATAACGTTCCAAATCTGAAACATTGGTTACCGGTAGTTTTATATAAGTGACAGTTGGCAGAGGAGCCGTTCCGATTTTTGTAAAACTTGTCAACGTTTTTAATTCCGTCAAACTCGTTGTAACACCACTCGTAGTGCTTACAAAATCTGTAACTGTCCCTGTGATATTAACTTTGTCGCCTTCGGTAGGTGTTACCAGTCCAATTGGATCTGCTGCGACATTGTAAACGAAAATTCCTTCCGAAGTTGCCGGATCTGAGTCTGCATCAGCATCTTCTTCCTGAACATAAAATCCACTCAAACCATTTGTTCCCAAAAATGTGCGGGTCACAATACCTTCAATTGTTTGTACACCTGTCAGCGCTGCCGAGCTGCCGCTTCCCTGGATGTTATGAATTAAAGTGGCAACCAGTGGCGTTGTGCCCAGGGTGACAATTTCACTACGGAATTTTTTGAAATTATTTTGTGACAAATCTTTTGCCGCTGTTGCATCACCATAAAAATCGGCATCGCCATTATCAACCAAAAGCTGAATCTGGCTTGTGCTGGTCAAATTGGCAGGAACATCAACAATGGACTCAAAACTTCCGTTAACATTTAATACGGTCAGATTTGCAGAACGTAATACCGGTGCATCGGCAGGAATTCCTGTCCAGGTGTATAACCTGAAATCCTTTGGTGCAATACCGGTTGCTCCATCCGACGGTCCAGCAATGATCAGATATTCTCCCGTACTATTTTTCTTAATTTCACGAATTCCTCGCCCACCAAGATTAAGTTGAATTGGCGTACCGAAAGTAGCGGGCCCGGTAGTAGGATTCCCGCTAACCAGAGAAGTCATATTAGTCCATGGAATGATCAGTGCACTGTTACGGGATGAAACCGGTTCAATGGGTCCGCGGAAAGCAATGTAGCCCGTTGTTCCATCCGGAGCAATTGTTAATCCTTCAATATTAAAACCATCAAGAGCAGGATCTTCCGGTATTTTTCCTGTTGCTGCACTGGCAGTCAAACCGAGAGCATTTGCGTTAGCAGCATCCCAGGCAAGTAAATCCGTTTTTAATCCGTCATATCTTCCAACATAACTTAATGTTGCTGATGCACCGGTTCCGGAAAGATCCGTGGCAAAAAGTCTGCTGCGGTTAGGTCTGTTTTTTCCTTCGGAGGAATTTCCGTGTGATCCTAACCAAAATATCCGGTTACCGATTTTTACGGATGATTCAATATCAACTTCGCGAGCCAAACCTCCTGACAAATCGGTAAGACCTAATGAAGAAGTATAATCAAAACCATTGACTGGTAAACCAGAATTTGTTCTGTTGTAAAGTCTTAAAACCTGATTTTCATCATCAGCAACTAAAACATAATTTTCATCCACCGCCTGTGCGGTAGAAGCATCGCTAACCTGTGTTAAAAATCTGGTTGTAGCAGGACTGCCTGAAGCAGCAGATGCAGCATATTTTATGACATATGAGTCGGATAATGAGCCATCTGAAACAGTAATGGTAATGTCGCTGTAACCAACAGCAGCAGGAGTTATTTTAAGATTACGACTGTTGCCAGTTCCTGAAATTATCAGGTTAGCATTTGGCACCACAGTTGTATTACTACTTGATACAGTCGCGACAAGTAAGCCAGCTGCTGTTTCAACATCACTGATATTAAACTCCAAACCAATTGTTTTCGCCGGATCGGTCGGATCATTAATAACACCACTTACAAAAGCCGCAGGTGTTGCAACCGGACTTGCATCCGGAATGCTCAAATAGGCCGTAGTTTTTTCAGGATCAATCACGGTTTCATTGTCAGCCAGAATTACAGGAGCATTTGCATTCGGAGCTCCGTCATTATCTGTAATTGTAATATTCTGAGAAGATGGCAAGCCAATTGTGAGACCCGTGGATGGATTTGTTAACGTTACAATAGCAGTTTCTGTACCTTCATCATCCGAGTCATCAATGATGGTAAATGTTGCAGTACCGGAAGTTTGCCCGGCAGGAATTGTTATTACAGAAGAACTTAAAGAGTAGTCAGAAGTTGTGATACCTGTCCCTGTGACTGAAATTGTAACTGTTTGATCCGTTGTTGTAGTAGCTGTGGAAGTTGCAGTAATGGTGACAACGGTCTGACTAGCCTCAGATGCCGTAGCAGGATTTACAGATAAGGTTACAGTTGGGCCACATGAAGTCAAAGGCGCATCTGTATTTGAAATTGTAATTGCTGTTGTGCCAGTGGCGGGGTTTACGGTATTAACTGATCCTGTTGCCCATGTTCCGTCGTCATCGGTTGCACAACCCACAACATTTCCGGTAGTAACACTTCTTTGTTCAATTCTTCTAACTCCATTTGGCAAAACATTTGGAATAATTGCATTCCAGCTTCCTGCCGCTGTGGCGTAACCGCTTACTACACTGGCTACCGTAGCACCGGTTGCTTCCACTGGTGCAATAAATAAAGGTCTGCCCGTTCCAATTGTATTATCGTAAATAGCGACTAGATTTTTGGCTGTCGCGGAAGAAGTTTCTTTAATAAATGATCCGGTATTGGCCGTCTGGGCGGTTCCATAGCCTAAAACTTTAATAGAAGTATCCAGAACATTGCGGAATAAAATGGTTCCTGTTGAACTGGCTATAACTATGACAGGATAAATATCGTTACCAGCAGTGAAGCGGGCATTTCCTGTATTTACAAAACCAAACCAGCCGGTGTAGTTTCCAGTGCCATCGGTTGTGAAAGTTTCATAATTACCAGCGGATGTGGTAGATGCGCCAGATGAATACGTATAAGTTGTACCGCTCGCGCTGATCATCAGTGGGTTACCCGCACCAGGATTTGTCCCGCCAAAATCAGTTGATATGGCGCCGCCTGTAAAGTATCTGTAAAGCGTGTTTGCCGTCAAGCCAGTTACTGTCGCTCTGAACATAACCGGCAAGCGGGTTGAAGTTCCACTTGACATGTACTGTGGAGTAAGGACGGATATGAACCCGCTTTGTGTAACAGCCTGTGCTTGTAGATTTTTAAAACCTATCAAGGAAAACAGGAAGATCAAAAAAGCATTTTGGACTGCCCGTTTTATCCGGCGGGTACAAATCGCATTTTCTTCTGTAAAAATTCTCTTCATTTCTTGTTTAAATTAGTTGGATTAATAATGTAGGATTTCAAAAGGAGCAGGGTAGGTCAATCAAAAAGAAGACGGATCAAAATTCTGGCAAATCTTCTGATATAGGTCCAGATTCCTGGTGAAGATTGTGTTACGATTTACCGACGAAGGAAATATTGGGATAATATGTTCGCAGAGTGTTGCCTGTAACCAGTTTTGGCCTCGCAGCCTAAGGCTAGTTTGCAGTATTATTTTACTGGTTTTGATTGATTTAAATCTGTGATAGAACCAAGCTGGAAATCCTTAATTATTTGATTGAATTCCGCATAACAAGGCCAATAAAATAGAAAGATTTTATGCTGGCTTTGGAGTTTTGCCGGGCGCGATTATGTCATCAACTGATGCTCCTTACGCATCTTCTGTTTTGAAAAACATATCGACTCCGTGGCGAATGATTGTGATTCTTGAAGGCGAAAGTATGATTAACGAGGTGTCCAGTTTAACGGCACCAGATTTTGAAGAAGGAGGGAAAAAACTAAGCGGTTATATTGTTGGAAAAAAAACAACCCTGCTGATATACGTCAACAGGATTATTTTTTGAAATTAAATTATTCACTCCATGGTGAATGTAAGATACAGTCACAGAAGTTTTTACGGTGAAAATTCGGGATCATATAAGCACAAACATCAGCTTTTATATTGCCAAAAGTTGTCTCAGTCTTATGTTCAAAACCCGAGAAAAATGTGGGGATAATATTCTTCTTGAAATCATTACGCGGAAATGCGGATATGATTTCCATACGATTTGCTTCACTCAGATTTTCATAACCTTCACCCATCACATCCAGCCCGACGCCAGAGTACATCAGCGCGACTTCCGCCTCCTTATGTTCAGCAATGCCAATTGTTGTGTGCAGCGCAATCGTGTCCCAAACAAGTTGCAGCGATTCTTTTGGCAAACCGTGGCTTTTTAAAAAATCACGCGCCGCATTAGCCCCGTCGACCTCAAAACGTAAATCCGAACTGCTGTAATGAGAGGTCAGGCCAAGATCATGGAAAATAGAACTTACGTATAATAATTCGGCGTCATACTGCAATGCATTTCTTTTTCCGTTCAAAGAAGCAAAAAGGAACACGCGAAGCGAATGATTATAAATGAACTCAGTACCGTGTTCAAGTAAAAGTTCTGTGGCCTGCGTGGATATGACGCTATCGGGAATTTGAATTCCGGCTACGGATTTTAATTTATTAACTGACATATTACTAATGATTTAACTGATTTGTTTGACATTAATTTCATGTACAAAATTAGTTAAGTCAGAAGCAGCAGAGAATGTCAAATCCGGTTGATCACATGCCAATTTTTACAAAACCAACCCGGTATAGCTGGGGAGAAAATTGCGTATATTTTTTGAAAAAATGGCTGAATTGTTCAGCAGAATTGAAGTTAAGTTCGAAAGCAATTTCTTTAACCGGCTTGGCGCTGAATTGTAAAGCCCGTTTTGCCTCCGTTATAATTTGCAGACTAATAATATCTTTTGGCCCCTTATTACTATTCCGCTTACAAATTTCCGAAAGTTTTCTTGTTGAAATATTCAGTTTTTCAGCGAAATCTGAAACGTCATGTGTTTTGTGAAACTGACTTTGTACAAGTTCCAGAAACTGCCGGTAAATCTGCTTTTCAAAATTATCATAAGCGTTCGTTAATGATGCATTGAGATTAGCCGTTTTGATCATGATTATTTTCAAATAAGCAGCCATCGCGTCCTGTTTATTGATATAATCTTCATTTTGATATTCCAGTAACAAAATATTAAACAATAAATCCATTTCCTGATATCCGGATGTCGGCACAGGAATGTTCTGATTTTCAGAAACATTATTGAACAAAACCGCCTTGCAGTTATTTGCACTTGCCGGTGTTTTTTCCCAGAAACAATCTCCAAAAGATAATTCGTAACCTGTTACAGCACTATGTTCAGAAAAGGAAAAAATCTGTTCTTTTGCCAATAAAAATATTTCACTGCCAGAAACGGGATAGGCAATTTCATCAATATAAAGTATGCCGCTTCCGTTTTTTATAAGTAAAATACGGTGATATTTTAGCCGAACAGGAATCTCAGTGACCGTAGTTTGATTATCTAATAAATTAATTGAAAATGAATCTTTTATATCATTTTCAACCTTTACTTGTAAGGAAATCGTATTTAACTGTTCCATTCGTTTTGTAAAATTAACCAGCGATAACTGCTCTTTTCAAAAATGCCCCGATAAAGCTTCCTGCAAAAGTCAAAACGCAGCTTCCATATAAACTGAAACTTTCCACTTCCTGACGACCAGCATTTTCAGGAAGATCGGTAAATAAAAAATAACCTGCTACCAATAAAATACATTGAAAAATAGCCAGAATCCAGCCTTTAACCGGTTCAACAATACCTATTGAAATGGCTGAAAAAACTGCAAGTAAAAACGGCAAATGAATACCATCCGATTTTTTGATGATGACGATCACCAAAACACTGGTTGCAATAATCAGGACAGAATTTATAGCCAATCGCTTGTCCAGAAATGGTTCTTTTGGCTTGGTTGCAACTGGGCTGGCTGTTAGTTTTTGCTTCAAAATGTCACTTTCTTTCAAAAAGTCTTTTTGCGCTTCGATATCCCTTCCAAGCGCCTGATACGTCAACCCGCGCCAGTGGTAAGTCGATTCATGCTCATCGCCGTCATATAAAACCGCTTTGTCAAAAGATTCCAGCGCATCCCTCAGTAACTGACCTTCAAATTCAATTTTACCCTTTTCCAGATGTAGTGGCGACAATGTTCCATCATAACTCAGGCCGGTAATCAAATCATTTTTGGCGGCAGCAACATTACCAAGTTTTTTGTAACAAAGTGCACGGTATAGATAGGCGAAACTGGATTTTGGTTTTGCCTTTATTTTCTGGTCGAAATATTCAAAAGCTTTTTCGATTTGTGATTCATTGTATAGCTTAATTCCTTCCTGTAATCCGGCGGCTTCTTTCTCAGATTTGGTTCTCAAATCCGCATAATTCCGCAAATAATATATGTAGCCGACCAGTGAAACAACAACCAGAAATTCGAGCATAAAAATAGATGATTAATACCGGGCACAAATTACTTATAAAAATCTTTGAGCCGTAAACCTGTAATGGACAAATAACGCTTAAAGATAAAAATCAGTTTACTGTCGGCGAAATTGGCGCTATTGTACTGATTAACGACAAGTATTGTTAAAGAAAGTTAAACAGGCTTCCGTACGTCAGTTCGTTAACTTTTTTTAAGAAGAATTGGTACGACAAAAAGTATTGATTTCAATAGTTTTGATCCATCAAAATAATCTATCTAATAACAGAGTCGTGATAATAAGTGATTTGCTATGAGCACTTTGCATCGCTACCGCTGTGTCTAAACATCACTGATCAAAATGAAAAATTTTAACCGTATTAATAACCTGACGGGCTGGATTGTCTTCGCCATAGCCTTCCTGACTTACGCACTCACGATGGAGCAGACAGCGAGTTTTTGGGATTGCGGTGAATTCATTGCCTGTGCTTTTAAATTGCAGGTGCCGCATCCGCCAGGAGCTCCTTTTTTTCTACTAATAGGTAGAATTTTTTCTATGTTGGCACTGGGCAATGTTTCCAAAGTTGCTTTCTGGGTCAATATGCTTTCTGTATTATGCAGCGCCTTCACAATTCTTTTTCTATACTGGACAATCACATTACTCGCAGCAAAGCTGATTGGAAAGAAAAATGAATCGTTGACAACCAGCGAAATTATTCTTGTCACCGGCTCCGGTATCGTCGGTGCGCTGGCTTACGCCTGGTCTGATTCATTCTGGTTTTCTGCTGTTGAAGCGGAGGTATACGCCATGTCGTCCTTTTTTACAGCCATTGTAATCTGGGCAGTTTTTAAATGGGAGCGGATAGAAGATCCGGCTGAGGAGAACCGCTGGCTGATATTTATTGCATACCTGACCGGAATTTCAATTGGTGTACATTTATTAAATCTTGTTACGATTCCCGCCCTGGCGCTGGTCTATTATTTCAAAAAATATCCCAAACCCACAGTTTTGGGAGGAATGCTCGCTTTTACGGGAGGACTTGTGGTGCTGGCCATTATTAATTCCGGTATTATTCCCGGTCTGCCCGGACTGGCCGGAAAATTTGAAATTTTCTTTGTAAACAATTTTGGTTTTCCCTACAAATCGGGTGTAATCGCTTTCGTTATTTTATTTCTGGGTTCGCTGGTTTGGGCAATCCGGTTTTCGCACCGACAAGAAAAAATTCTACTTAATACCTGTCTGCTTTCGTTTGCGTTTGTCTTGATAGGTTATGCCTCTTATCTGATGGTTCTGGTTCGTTCGGAATACAATCCGCCGATAAATGAAAATGATCCAAGTGATGTTTTGAGCTTTGTATCCTATTTAAAAAGAGAGCAGTACGGAAGTCGTCCATTGTTATATGGTCCTTCTTTTACATCTAAACCCATCAGTCAGAAACCCGAATCCACAGTATACGCTAAAAAGGATGGAAAATATGTAATCCAGGGTCATCGCTACGACTATGATTATGAACCGGGAAGCAGTATGCTTTTTCCCCGCATGTATAGCACGCAGCCAGGGCACCCGCAGCTTTACCAACAGATGACAGGATTGGCAGAAGGCCAAAAACCAACCATGGTACAAAATCTTTCTTTTTTGTTTTCTCATCAGCTGGGTCACATGTACTGGCGCTATTTTCTTTGGAATTTTGTCGGCCGGGAAAGTGATGAGGAAGGTGCAGGGACGATGCTGCCATGGGATATTTCCAGGAATTATCCATCCTCAATAGCGCAGAACCGCGGGCATAACAATTTTTTAATGTTGCCTCTGCTTTTAGGATTTGCCGGAATAATTGCTCTTTATTTTAAAAGAAAAAAAGATCTACTGGTACTCGGCTTATTGTTTATTCTGACTGGCGTAGCACTCGTTATTTACCTTAATTCGCCGCCGATTGAGCCCCGTGAGCGTGACTATATTTATGTAGGTTCATTTTATATTTTCTGCATATGGATTGGTCTGGGCGTGGTTGCGCTCGCAAACGGACTGCAAAAATGGGTTTTAAATAGTTCTAAAACTGCTGTTTTTGCAAGTGCTTTGGGTTTGGTAATTCCTGCGATTATGGTTGCCCAGGGCTGGGATAATCACAACCGTAGCAACCGTTATCATTCCGTAGATTTTGCGAAAAATCTCCTGAACTCCTGTGCCCCAAATGCGATTTTGTTCACTGGCGGCGATAATGATACTTTTCCGCTATGGTATGTTCAGGAAGTTGAAGGGTTTAGAACAGATGTGCGGGTTTGCGTGCAGACATTTCTGGGTATTGACTGGTACATCAGGCAGCTGAAAAGGAAAATGAATAAATCGGAAGCGCTGCCGCTTTCGCTGGATACCAATAGTTATGCTTTTGGAAAAAATGATTACCTGCCTTTTTATGAAATTCCAAGTGTGAAATCCGGAATCAATTTGAAAGAATACCTCCAACTGATCCAGCAGCAAAACCGGGCCATTCAGGTTCCACTAACCAGTGGTGAAATGGCTTCGATTTTACCTTCTTCTATTCTTTTTCTACCGGTAAATACGAAAGAAGTTGAAAAAATGAATATTATCAAAAAGGATCTTATGCCGATGCTGAGCGATTCCATGAGTTGGAAGATTGGTGACAAAGATTTGTATAAAAGTGATCTCGTTATGCTTGATATCATTGCCAGCAATAACTGGAAAAGGCCAATCTACTTTTCGAGCACGATGGGCAGTTCAAATAATCTTGGTTTGAAGGAATATATGCAGCTTGAAGGATATACTTACAGATTACTTCCTGTGCGTATTCCGGGGGCGTCTGACGGATATGTAAACTCGGATATAATGTATAACAACCTGATGAACAAGATGTTTTGGCGTGAACTGGATAACAAAAATACTTATTACGATCCGGCTTATCTTGGTTCCCCCGTTGCCACAGCCCGCATAGCTTTTTTGCGTCTGACGAATCAGCTTATCGCTGAAAACAGGAAAGAAGAAGCAAAAAAAGTGATCAATAAAGCCCTGACTGTTATGCCGGACAAAAGCATTCCATACGATCAGATTTCCTCCAATTATATCGGTTTGCTTTTTGAATTGGGAGAAAACAAAAAAGCGCTCGATACTGCCAAAACCATGGCGCTGAGGGCAAATGAAAATCTGGAATTTGCCAAAAAGAATGATGTTTCAAAAAGTCGTGATATTAATACGGACCTTTATATTTTACAAACCATCGTCCACGAATGCAGGGAAGCGAAACAGGAAGCGGCGGCAATGGAATACGATACCATTTTTCAGAAGCATCTGTTAGCCTTCAATTTATATAGTAAACAAGAAGAGTAAATTGTAAACCTTTCTTAATCAAAATGCCCGCACTCGGATTAGTACGGGCATTTTTTGTTGAGTAATATCAGTTTTCTTCAACAAATTCTTTAAGCATTTTTCCTGTAATTTCGGTCCAGCCCATGGCGAAGTTTTCTTTTTTGAATTCTTCCATATCAGGGAATGTTTCGAGGCCTTCGTGTGTAAGCCTCACTCTGGTTTTATCTCCTTCGGGAAATAATTCCCAGGTTACCGTGGAATCTCCCGGATAGCCATCGTACCGCCAGGTATGAGCCAGTTTTCTGCCTACTACAACTTCGGTGACCTTGCAGATATGTTTGAAAGATTTTTCTTCGGTACCGCCATAAAAAACAAATTCAAAACCAACTTCAGGCTTGAAGTCTTCGATATCAAAATACCACTGTTTCATCTTTTCGTTGTCGGAAATGGCCTGCCAGACTTTATCTGCCGTGGCATTGTAAGTTCGCTCTATGACAAATGGTTCGGTTTTCTCATTTTCTGTTTTCATACAAGTATAGCGTTTGGTTTAAGATTGATTGTCTTCCTGATCCAAAAAATCGCCCAAAGCATCCAGCTTTTCGGTCCAGAAGCGACTATATTTTTCTGTCCAGTCAGAAACCTGTTTAAGCTTTTTCAGATCTGCTTTGATATGTTTTTCACGGCCCTGTGTTTTTACAACAACTAACCCGCATTCGGTCAGAATACGAATATGTTTTGCTACGGCCGGCCGGCTCATTTCAAATTTTTCAACCACTGCATTCAGATTCATAGATTTGCCAGACAGCAAATTGATAATTTCCCTTCTCGTAGGATCGGCAATGGCCTGGAAAACGTCTCTCCGTGGTTGATTCATAATAACTGAGAAATTTTAAAGCACCTGAGTGCAAATAAATAACATCAAGATTTTTAGCTACTTATATTTTTGATAAAAATCATTGGTAAAAACAACCGAAAAACAAACAGGAAACCATTCGGTTTTAAATATAATGAAACCGAATGGTTTTATAAAAAAAGTAAAGACTTTTTTAAAAGCTTTGTAATAGTAAATTTTCGATTAATAAAAGAGGATTATCCCTGGTCGTAAGCAGATACTTAGGGATTTAATATTTCAATAAAAGGAGATGTGGAAATTCCGCCAGGGTTAATTCCGGGTTCGGCTTCGGGAATTGGTATTCCAAGTTTGGCGTAATACTGTATCCAGACAGGGAAAAATTTAGCGCTTCCAGGTTGTTTAAAAGTCATGGGTTGAAGCGTGAAAAAGTCCGTTCCGCCATTTGCTTTTTTGAAAGCATCATAGATCAGTTCAGAGCAGTAATATTTCTTATTGTTATAAATAAATTCGTCGTCATAAGGAACGCCTTTCTCTTCCAGGGCATACTTAACGGCAGTTTTTGCCAATGCATCATATTGTTTCTTAACACGCCCAACGAGCATAGGATTTGGTGTTCTTTTCAGGAAAGTTTTTAATGGAGTCAACTGTACTTCTTTCCCTATGGCTTCAATGATGTATGTGCTATCGTTTTGGACATAAACAAGTCCGATATGTGAAAAATGCCGTCCACCAAAACTTGTTGTGACCTGTTCAATAGCATCACAAAGCGGCCCGCAGTCAAGATCCTGGAAAATAAAATCGCCTGTTTTAAGTTTAATTCCCGTTGGAATTTGTGCGATGGATATTTGCGAAACCAGAAGGAAAATAATGAATAGTACTGCAACTTTTTCCACAACAATTTTTGGTAAGTAATTAAAGATGAAATCGTTATTTGATAAATAATTTGATTCCGTTTGTCGATTTTAAAACAATCTGCGGATAAATTCCGACTTTGTGTTTTGGATCAATTTCAAATTCAAATCTTTTCACAATTGCAGCAAGAATAAGCTGCATTTCCATCAGGGCAAATTGCTGTCCGATACATAAACGCGGACCAGCACCAAAAGGTAAATAATTGTATTTCCCCCGGTTTTTGACATTTTCAGGACTGAAATTTTCTGGATTAAAAACCAAAGGATTTTTCCAGATATTAGGATTTCTGTGCAGTTCGTAAACAGACATAAATACCGATGTTCCTTTTGGTATGCGCTGTCCATCGACGTCGTCATCTTCCAAAGCTTCACGTGTCATTGTCCAGGCAGGCGGAAAAAGTCTTAGACCTTCTTCAACAACTTGTCGGGTATATGATAATTTCATCAATTGTTCAAAACCCGGAACAGTATCAAATATTTTCGCTTCTTCCCGAATTTTTGCGACAATTTCAGGTTGTCTTGCCAGCTCTAAAAGAAGCCAACTCAGGCCAGTTGCGGAAGTTTCGTGGCCAGCTGCAAACATGGTAATAGCCTCGTCGCGGATTTGCTGATCATTCATTTGTGCTCCGGTTTCTTCATCCAGACTGTCCAGAAGCAATTGCAGCAAGTCGTTCGGTTTTTCTTTTACGCCATGTCTTTCATGAATAAATTCAAAAACAAGTTTATTGAAATATGCCAGATCCGTTTTGAAACGTGTTCTTTCCCCGTTTACAAACATCAAAGGAATTCGATAGGGGCGACGTACGCGTGTCACCAGATAACGCTGTGTTCTGTTGACCTGATGGAAAATCTGCATTTTGTCTTCATTGGAAATATTGCCAAACAAAGTTTTTAAAGCAATATCTGCGGTGATTCCCATCATTTTTGCATCAATATCGACAGCTTCTTTTCCTCTGAAAGTTTCCATTTCTTCCAGAAAATCAGCGGTGATCTGTCCCATTTTAACGAATAATTCCTGCAATCTCTCCCGGTGAAAGGCCGGCTGAACCAGTCGGCGCTGCCGAAGCCAGAATTCTCCTTCACTGGTAACAAGGCCATTTCCCAAAACCGGATTCAGCATTTTGGAAGAACTTCCTTTTTTGTAATTTTTATTGTTTGATACCAGAATATGTTTGAAAAAAGAAGGATCGCGGCTCACTATAAATTCCCTGAAAAGCTTGATACGAAAGGTATCCCCGCAATTATCGAAGCCACTTCGCAATGCCAAAAGTGGGTCCTTTGCAAAAATGAAAGGCGCCTGAATATCAAATTTGGCAATTTTAAATAAAGGAATTTCTGGCATAATAAACTTGTATTTTTTTGACCTGGTTAACGGGAAGAATTTTCAATCGACAGACCGGGAATAAAAGTAAATATAAACGAAAAGGAAATCAGTAAAATTTTCCTTACTAAATTGTCCCGACAAATAATGATTGAAAATGAATAAAGAGTGGAGCGAAGAAGAGTTGAAAGAAATGGCCCAACAACTTGCCAACCCGCATGGTTCGGAAGGTGTCAAAACGGGTGAACGCATGAGCCACGGTAACGGTCAGATGATTCACAGAACGATTGATTTGCTTGAAATAAAAGCGAATGATTATGTCCTGGAAATTGGCCCCGGAAAAGGCGCTCATGTCAGTTCGATAATTGAATTGGCCGAAAACATAAAGTATCAGGGAATTGATATTTCTGAAACGATGGTAGCGGAATCCTCTGAATTGAATGAAAATCTCATCTCAGCTGGAAGTGTTGCTTTTGCTCTTTCTAACGGAAATACAATTGAATTTCCGGATAACAGTTTTGATAAAATTTTTACCGTCAATACCGTTTATTTCTGGGAAAATCCACTGGTATATTCGACGGAAATATTTCGTATTTTAAAACCCGGCGGCACTTTTGCGCTTTCCTTTTCCGACAGCACTTTTATGAAACAGCTGCCCTTTACCAAATTTGGTTTTACGCTTTATAATAAAGCCGAAGCCGAAAATCTATTAATAGACGCTCATTTCAAAATTGAAAAAACAATTGAAGAACTGGAAGTGACGAAGCGTAATTTGGGAGAAGAAGTGGAAAGGCCGGTCGTAATTGTATTTGCTAAAAAGTAGCCCTTTTAATTCATAAGCTATGGATAATTCCGGGAAAATCAGGCTTTATGATACCAGGTCTTTTACCAGAAAATTTATGCCTTCTGATACATTAAAAAATATTGTGAAGGTCGAGGAGCATAAGTTTTTTATCACCAGGATAGAGGAAATGTATCAGCTGGTTCGACATAATGTGCCTGCTTCCCGATCCACGATTCATAGCATTTTGTATTTGACGGAAGGGGAGGCGGTGATGAAAATCGGGAGTGAGGTTTATAAAATTAAAAAGGATGAAATGCTTTTTGTTCCTGCCGGGCAAGTGTTTTCTTTTCAAACAGGTGATATTAATAAGGGCTATATCTGTGGTTTACATAATGATCTGCTGATCGGGAAGTTTGGGAAAACGGATCCTTTGAAGGAGTTTGAGTTTTTAAGAGTTTGGGGGAATCCCAGGATTACTCTTAATGCCGAAACTTCGGAGTTTATCCATCACATTTTGAAAAGACTTCTTGTTGAATACATACAGAATGGACTAAAAAATCAGGACATTTTTCAATCTTATCTTTTGGCACTTTTTTGTGAGGTTAAAAACGTTTATCAACCTCTGACAATATCCGGAAAAGCATCTTCCATCTCGATTACAAACAAATTTAAGGAGCTTGTTTTTTCCAATATCAAAGACAAACACCTCGTTTCTGACTACGCATCACTGCTTAATATTTCTCCGAATCATCTCAACAAAACAGTTAAAGCAGTTACTGCAAAATCTCCGACAAAATGGATTGATGAAGCTATTGTATCAGAGGCAAAAGTTCTTCTTTGTCAATCTGAGCTGTCAATCAGCGAGGTGGCTATGGAAGTAGGTTTTGAAGACCAGTCATATTTTACGCGTTTGTTTAAAAAATATGAAAAAATGACTCCTACCGATTTCCGAAAAATGATTGAAATGTCCTGAAAATGTATTGGTCTGTCCTAACATCGTTCTTCGTTTAATTTGACCTTTGCAATATGAAATTATAAACCCGATGTATTTTTATTTACTCTTTTTCCATTCTATTTTCCGCTGGCTTGTATTGTTAAGTTTGTTATATGCGCTTTTCCGCAGTTTGCGAGGATGGGGCGGAAATTTGTCATTTTCAAAATCTGATGACAGCGTTCGCCATATCACTGCAACGATATCTCACGTTCAGCTGACGATCGGTTATTTGCTCTATTTTAATAGTCCGTTCATCGCGTATTTTCGCTCACATTTTCATGAAGCCATCAAACAATTTGACTTCATGTTTTTTGGAATGATCCACATTACGCTGATGACGATTTCTATTATTCTGATCACTATTGGCTCATCAGCAGCAAAACGTCAGACGTTGGACTCGAATAAATTCAGGACCATAACGATTTTTTTCGGCATAGCCCTGGTAATCATTCTCGTGGCTATTCCATGGCCATTTTCACCTTTGGCCAACCGGCCATATTTACGGACCTTTTAAATGATGTTGAAGTTTTCAAAACAAAAGTTGGCAGGCTGCGGGTGGTAGCTTTGCTGGAAGGATTATCGCTGCTAATTCTGGTTTTAATTGCAGTTCCGCTCAAATACGCCTATCATGATCCATCGCTTGTTAAGACGATGGGCCCAATTCATGGCTTTTTATTTCTGTTTTTTGTAATAAATACCATCAGTGTAGGTGTTGAATACAACTGGAAATTTCAGGAAACAACCTGGAAAGTTCTGCTTGCCTGTATCATTCCTTTTGGTACTTTTTATGTTGATTATACGATTCTGTGTAAAATTCATACGACTAAGAAATAGTAATATTTTTTTTCTAAGCCAGCAAAAATTTGTATTCTTGAAACAGCATCGTGATTTAAAAATGAAATACAATTTAGAGTCGGTTTTAGAAAGTTTTGATCGTGGAGATCGTCAAAAGTTTATATACTTCTGGGGAAATCAACCCGATCGGAGTGGGTTAATTACTTCATCATGTCTCAGTCAATGGTGGGCAGCGCCTTTTGTTGAGGACGGCGTTATATATAAAACAGCGGAGCACTGGATGATGGCGCAAAAGGCCGCCTTATTTGATAATGATGATATTTTTCAAAAAATTATATTGGCAAAATCACCAGCTGAGGCGAAGGAATTAGGCAGGCAGGTGCGTGATTTTAGGGAAGATGTCTGGCTGGAAAAAAGATCAGAAATTGTAATCAAGGGATCTTTGCTGAAATTTTCCCAACATAAAGAACTTGATGCATTTTTGTCAAATACCAAAGACAGAATCTTAGTTGAAGCAAGTCCTGTGGATGTTGTCTGGGGAGTTGGCCTGGCGGCCGTCGATGAAAAAATTAAAAACCCGAACCATTGGAACGGGCTTAATCTTCTTGGTTTTGCATTGATGGAGGTCCGGGATATTTTGGAAGCGAAATAACCAATTCCAGAAACTAATTTATTTCTTCTTCCACAAATTCGGCAACAATTTATCGTTCAGAAGCATCCGCCATGTTCCCCAGTCATGCGCGCCGTCGCCACCTATGAAATATTCATGTTTGATACCATGTTTATCCAGTGCTTCATGGGTTGCGGCTGAGCGTTTTCCAACAAAATCGACTTCTGCACTTCCATGTCCAATAAGCAGAAAATCAACCTTTTCTTTCACTTTTGGATCATTAAAAAATTTGGCATTCATTTTTTCAGTTTCAAGATCCCCAGCACTTAAAATGCCAAAAGAACTGAAAAGATCAAGATCATTCATACCAACGACCTGGGTGTGACGTCCACCCATGGAAAGGCCTGAAATTGCCCTGCCTTTTCTGTCAGTAATGGTACTATAATTTTTATCAACAAAAGGTACAATTTGTGACCTGAGTTCTTTCTCAAACAGATCATAAGTTTTTTCTACGTGTTTAGGATCATTTCGGTGTATAACCTGGTTATTCGGCATTGCAATAATCATGGGTACAATTTTGCCTTCAGCCAATAAATTATCCGCAATAAAATTGGCACGACCATCCAGCATCCACCCGGAAGCCAGTTCGCCACTTCCTCCTAATAAATACAAAACAGGATATTTTTTCTTCGGATTATAGCCTGGCGGCGTGTAAACGAAGATTTCCCTTTCGCCGTTAAGCACATCAGAATGATAGATATTTCTGGTAACACTTCCATGCGCAACATTTTTCGCATCATAAAAAGCAGGTCCGTTTCCATGAACAACCACACTGCTATATCCCGGTTGATTTGATGCTCCGGTGATCGTATTATTTGGATCAACAATCGCAACACCATCCAGCAAAAGGCGATAAACATATATATTGGGTTTTACTGGTCCAACTGTCAAAGTCCAGATTCCGTCTTCTCCTTTTCTAAAAAGAACCGGATCTTTAACGCCAAGAGCCAGCAATATGGGACCGCCGGTCAATTTTACTTCATGCGCGTCGGGCGCTTTAAGACGGAAAGTTATGGTGTGATCATCCTTTACATCCGGAGACACAACATTACCGCCATAAGGAACAAGATTTTCAGTATTTTTCTGCGGATTCCAGTCCAGATTTACGTTTGCCTGCTGCGCAAGAGCCACCGAAGTTATCGAAAAAATTGTATAACTTAAAAGGAAAAAGGTTTTTCGTAAATTCATTTTATATCTGTGATGATTGACCATTAAAATGTATCGGAATGGTTCTTGAAATGAAAAAGTAGATATAGTAGACACAATACTCACAAAAGGATAATTTTTACTTTTCTTATTTTGAATTATTATTTAAAAGCGGACAGACTTTAAGGCGTCAAAATATTTTTATTTTTGGTTGAAATAAATATTAAGCAAAAATGAAAGGCGCATTGAATTTCTTTTCAAAGCATAAACATGTGATTACCTACGGTCTTTCCCTGGCGGTATTGCTTTTTTTATTGAAATGGCTGGAAATGCGCTTCATCATTATCAACCATTCGCTTGAAATTTACATTGGCACCATCGCAATTCTGTTTACCAGTTTGGGTATCTGGCTGGCGCTCAAACTGACAAAACCTAAAACGGTTGTTGTGGAAAAAGAAGTTTTTATTCCGTCGGGAAATGCATTTTTACCAAACGATAATGAAGTAGAAAAACTTGGTATCAGTAAACGTGAACTAGAAGTTTTGCAACTTATTTCAGCTGGTTATAGCAATCAGGAAATTGCTGATCAGTTATTTGTTTCACTGAATACTGTAAAAACGCATTCTTCAAATTTGTTTGGGAAAATGGAGGTAAAAAGTCGGACACAGGCTACCGAAAAAGCCAAAAGGCTGAATATCATTGCCAAATGAGGTAATACTTTGGAGTGAAATCCAGCATGGGCGACAAAATCACCCAAAAGTATGAATTGAAATAACACAGCACATATCACCTTTGCAGCATGTCAAACCTAAACATCATTGAGTAAATGAAAAGGAATATTATTGTTTGCGGATTAATTGCAGGAGCCATCGTTTCGACCATGATGATTACCTCAGCAAATCTCTGTTATAAAAGCGGGGATTTTGAAGGCAGCATGGTGCTGGGGTATGCATCGATGATCCTTGCTTTTTCCCTGATCTTCGTTGCTGTGAAAAATTTCCGGGATAAATTCAATGGTGGTAGAGCCACATTTCTGGAAGCTTTCAAAATCGGATTATATGTTTCCCTGATCGCTTCAAGTATTTACGTACTTGTCTGGCTGGTTGATTATTATTTATTCGTACCAGATTTTATGGATAAATATTCCGCAACGATGATCCAGCATGCCAAAGAGGGCGGAAGCACACCAGCGGAAATAAAAGACACAGTTGCAGAAATGGACAGCTATAAGGAAATGTACAAAAATCCTTTATTCGTTATTTTATTAACCTATGCCGAAATTTTCCCTGTCGGTCTGGTTGTTTCAATAATCTGTGCGCTGATTTTAAAAAGAACAACAGTTAGCGCATAAAATTTTTTCTATCAAAGCAGAATACGCAATGAAGCAATTCCTTTGCATCCATTGCGTATTCTATTGCGCCCATTGCGGTTAAATTAAACCTTACCCGTGAAAAACCCTTTCAGAAATTCCGGTCATGGCCGGACGATTATAACTTCCGAAACGTTCACAAAAAGCCTGCTCCAAAGATTCCCGATGACTGGGATGTGCAATGCTGATCAGTGCTCTCGCTCTTTGTTTCAAACTTTTTCCAAACAAGTCCACAATTCCGAATTCTGTTACTACCCAATGAATATGACCCCGGGTAGTCACCACACCAGCGCCTTCTTTCAGGAATGGAACGATTCTGGAAGCACCGGAAGAAGTTATGGAAGGTAAAGCAATAATCGGTTTTCCGCCTTCTGAAAGTGATGCGCCATGAATGAAATCCATTTGTCCCCCGATACCCGAATATTGATAAGTGCCCAATGAATCCGCGCAAACTTGTCCTGTTAAATCCAGTTCCAGAGCAGAATTGATGGCGGTAACTTTCTGATTCTGACGGATGATACTTGTATCATTTACATAACCAATATCCATGACCCTCACAGCCGGATTATCATTCACGAAATCATAGAGTTTTTTCGTACCCACCATAAAAGAAGTTACAGATTTTCCCCTGTTCAGTTTTTTACGACTATTATCAATTACACCATTTTCAATAAGAGGAATTACTCCGTCCGACAACATTTCTGTATGTAATCCAAGATTTTTCAGATGGTTAAGATTTTTCAAAACCTGGTCAGGAATTGCACCGATTCCAACCTGTAAAGTGGCACCGTCTTCAATCAGAGAAGCAATATTTTTCCCGATTTGGATGGTGGCATTTTTTACATTGAGTGAATAATCTACTTCCGGTAAAGCCGTATCATGCCAAACCAGATTGTTTATTTTGCTGATATGAACGAAACCGTCGCCATGCGTGCGAGGCATATTCGGATTTACCTGCGCAATGATATATTTGGCAGTATCCACAACAGCTCTCGCAATATCGACAGATGTGCCAAGTGAACAAAAACCGTGTGCATCCGGTGGAGAAACCTGAATCAATGCCACATCAACCGGCAACTTTCCGTTTTTAATCAACTGTGGAATCTGGCTTAAAAAAATTGGCACATAATCTCCATAATCGCTATTGACGACCGAACGCGTATTGGCCGAGACGAAAAGTGAATTGAAAAAGAAACTGTTGTGGTGGACAGGATTATTGAAATCGACTTCACCCAACGTTGTAATGCTTATAAATTCAACATTTTTCAACTCCCAGTGACGGCGCTGTAATGCTTCCACCAAATGTACCGGCGTAGCAGCACTTCCGTGAATAAAAACCCTGTTTCCTGATTTAATATGTTTTACCGCTTCTTCTGCTGAAACGTATGTTGGCATGCTCATAACTTAGATTTTTTTTATGTAGTTCAGGATGTTTTCAGAATCATAAACATGATTTCCAAATCCATTTCCTGATGTAAAATTCATCTTTTCGTATCCGTCGGGAAATGACCGAAGTAGGGTGAAACTATGACCGTAATCAGTTTATTTCCAGTCAGATAATTAAGGGATAAAAATTTTATTTTTGTATATTACTGAGAAATAGATTGTTAGATTGAAGTTAATTATGGTTACATTAAATTGTCTTAATGTTAAGCTGATGCAACAACCGGGGATTTTTGTGAGTATTAAAGAGCGGGACATATTATGAAATTGTAAAATTTCAGTTGCACGATTTTTGTATCCAATAATTAGTATAAAACACCTTCAAGAATACTTTTAAAATTTGATGATGCATCCCCGAAATAAAATAGCAGACTTATGATCATTCAATTTTGCGGTTTATCAGGAGCAGGCAAGACAACCCTGGCAGAAAATACGAAGAACCTGCTTCTGGAAAACGGGATACGTGCAGAGATTATCGACGGAGATGTTTACCGAAGTAGACTTTGTAAGGATCTTGGTTTTTCAAAGGCTGACAGGCAGGAAAATATCCGGAGACTTGGATTCATTGCCAGCCGGTTTTCGGCTCAGGGAATTGTTGCTATCATGAGTGTGATCAATCCCTATGAGGAAACAAGGGCGGAATTGATCCGGGAATATCCGAATGTCAAAACCATTTTTCTGGATTGTCCATTGGAAATTTTATATCAAAGAGATACCAAAGGGTTGTACAAAAGGACACTTCTTGCCGACGATGATCCTCAGAAAATCAAAAATCTTACCGGTATAAACGACATGTTTGAAAAACCTGAACAGCCGGATCTTTACATCAATACCTCTGAAAAAACGATCGAAGACAGCACAAGAGATTTGTGCGAGTTGATTTTGAAACAAATAAATGCTAAGAATCCCCAACCCGGGAAATTCAACGATTCTTTTCTCAAATCCCTGACCTATGCAAAATAAAACCCTGATTATTGCCGGAATGCATCGGTCTGGTACGTCGCTGACTACACAGTGGTTATATCGTTGCGGTTTAAATGTTGGTGAAAATCTTTTGGGTGCAGGCATTGGCAATGATGATGGCCACTATGAGGATATAGATTTTTATGAAGCGCAAAAGCAGATTTTGAGAAACAAAAATATAGAAGATTCAGGTTTTACTGATACGCCGGTTCCGGCATTGGTGCTGGAAGAACGTGAGTTTTTACAAAGTATCATTTCAAAGAAAAACAATGCTTTCAAAGAATGGGGCTGGAAGGATCCAAGGACCTGTCTTTTTCTTCGGGATTATGAAAACTTATTACCGGAAGCCTATTATCTGGTTGTTTTCCGGGATTGGAAATCTACGGTAAGTTCATTGATCAGCAGGACTTATAAGGTCATTTATCCAACTGATGATATTGTTAAAAAAGGACTGTTTAAAGAGTACAGGAAGAAGCTGGAAATTCAAAAAAGGATTCAGGAACTTTGTAAAGAACGGGCAGCCAACTTTTTGAAAATCTGGATATTATATAACAAAGAGATTCTGAAATCAATGTCCCGTTTGTCAAAAGAAAATTACACGGTCGTTAATTTCGGGGCACTTTTACAGTCTGATAAAGACGTTTTCAGAAAACTGACTGACCACTGGAATTTTGGACTTGATTATGTGAGTTTTAAAGAAATTTATAAGCCTAAATTGATCAGTAAAGAAATTAATACCAGCCGTTTTATTGATAAAGCGCTGATTGCAGAAGCTGAAAAAATTGAGACTATCTTACAGAAAAAAACCACCTTTTGAGGGGTGGTTTTTTTCTGTAAATTGATATTAATTTTCTTTGTATAATATCATTCCGGCGTGATAAAGGATGCCATCTTTAAAATCACCATCCGCTGTAAAACCTGTATCGTCCTTATAATCAATGTGATTTCCGGTCATTTTGTAATTTCCCTGATAAGCGCTTTTTCTGTTTCCGCGGGCTTCATCGTACCGGCCGCCGGGCAATAATTCGTGACGGATATAACCATCTTTTGTTACCCACATACCTAAATAAAATTCCTTGTTTTCCATTTGATTCTGGAATTGTTTCTTTTGAAAAATGATATTAATTGGTTGAATTTCAGGAATCGAAATCCGTTGAAATAGTCAGGCTTTTGTATGCTTCCAGATCTTTGCTTACGATTTCAATTTTGCCCTGAGCCATTTCGTAAGCATCTTTTCCAAGAAAGAGATGTACCGGTGTATTTTCTTCTGACGCGATTTTAATCAAAACGGCAATCGCCTTTTCCGGATCTCCTGGCTGATTTCCGGCAATCTCTTTTTCATGCGCTAATACCGATGCCCGTGCTGTGGCATAATCGTCAATCGCATTTTTAGGAACCACCATAGACTCACTTGATAAAAAATCTGTACGGAAATAACCAGGGTACACAACAGTTGCCGAAATACCTAATTCTTTAACTTCTGATGCCAATCCCTCGGTGAAGCCTGCGACTGCAAATTTGGTTGAACAATAAATTCCTGCGCCGGGAAAATCTGCCCTAAAACCTCCGACCGAAGATATGTTAAAGATTTTTCCTGAACGTTTGGCCCTCATATAGGGAAGTGTTTGGCGAATTACATTTAATGAACCAAATACATTGATGTCGAAATTTTGCCGAGATTCTTCGTCGCTCAATTCTTCCACAGAACCAAATAATCCATATCCTGCATTGTTTACCAAAACATCAATCGTACCAAATTTTTCAATTGTTTTTGAAACTGCGTCTTTTACACTTTGCTCGGAAGTAATGCTAACTTCCAGTGGCAGAAAGTTTTCAGATTCTTCCGACTCCACAGCTTTACTAAGTGAATCCACGGTTCTGGACGTTGCTGCTACGTTATATCCAGCTGATAATAATTGTTTTACAAGTGAAAGTCCAAGGCCTTTTGAAGCGCCAGTAACGAACCAAACTTTTTTATTATCCATTGTTTTCATGTTTTAAGTTGATGAAACAAAGGTAGGGCAACTGGGAAAGGGCAGTCTTGCGGAAGACAAACCAATGATTGCGAAATTCAAACAATTGGTTTTAATGAAGAGTGGATTATTTGAATACCGAAGTTAAAACTTATAAATTTTCAGGCTTAAACTTTTCCGGGAATGCTATGTGACGACCGGACACCATAAAAATTCCTTCACCCAGATAATGTACTGTTTTGGGATATTTTGAAGAAGTGGCTACATGCGCTTTTACCACCTCGAAGATAAAAAAGTTGTATTTAGATAAAAGTTGTTTGTCAACCAGTTTGCATTCGTAATTGGCAAAACATTCCTTTATTAATGGTGCTTTTATGATACTCGCTTTTTCAGCCGTCAAACCGAATTTATTGAATTTGTCAGTATCGGCACCTGAGCTGTTTCCGATGCCAATAATTTCGTCGATCAGATCAACCGTTGGAATATTGATGACACATTCACCACTTTTTTCGATCATATCAAAACTGTGATTTTCTGCGGTGATCATGCATCCGACCAATGAAGGAGAAAATTCGAGGACGGTATGCCAGCCCATGGTCATGATATTTTCCTTTCCTTCCCAACGAGAACTTACCAATACAATTGGGCCAGGTTCAAGGAATTTTCTGATTTTTTCTGTTGGGAAGTCAACTTTCTTATATGCCTTTTTCATATCTATATCTTTTGTTTAACAGGTTAAAAAAGAAATGCCAGCCTGACACATCAGACCGGCATTCAATAATTTATCATAAAAACATTCACCTGTTTTAGATCGAACGATAAGCGGTTGGCGTGATTTCAGTTTGTTTTTTGAAAAAGTTATTAAAATGCGCTGCTTCCTCAAAACCAAGGCAATAACTGATTTCTGAAATATTCCAGTTAGAATGTTTTAACAACGCTTTCGCCTCATTTGTAATTCTTTCTGCAATATGGTGTGAAGTGGTTTTTCCTGTCGTGGCTTTTAACGCCCTGTTCAAATGGTTGACGTGGACCGAAAGTTTTTCGGCATAATCCTGCGCTGAGCGCATGGTGAAACGCTGTGATGGTGATTCGATAGGGAACTGTCTTTCAAGTAATTCTGCAAAAATGGAAGTAATTCTTGCATTGGCGTCTGCGTGTTCATAAAGTCTTTCTGTCGGTTCCATTTTCATGGCGTAATGAATCAGTTCCGTTACGTAATTGCGGATCAGATCGTATTTGAATCGGTAGTCGGAGTCCAGTTCTTGCTGCATTTTCTCAAAAATCTGGGTAATATATGTATCCTGTTCAGGCGTAAGCGAATATGACGGTTTGTTGCCCGGTGCAAACATGGGAAGGTCACCAATACTGCCTCTCATTTTTTCGGTAAAAAAGAATTCTTTAAAAATGCAGAAGTAGCCGGTCAGGTGTTCGGGTGTGTTTTCAGAAAGTAACGTATAAGGTATCTTTGGATTGAAAAAGATCAACGTACTTCCATCTATTTCAACACTTTTATCGGCATAATGATAAACATTTTTTCCTCTGACAAGTGTGATTTTGTAGAAATCGCGTCGGCTGTATTTCACCGGATGCGCTATACAGTCTTCAAGACGAAAAACATTAAAATGGCCGGCTTCATGTTGCAGATTATCGGGTAAATAATTGAATTTACCTTTATAAAATTCTTCTATTGATTCAGTGTTCGATATCATGGCCAAATTAGTTTAACAGGCAGATTTTAGAATTGACCTTTTAAGTCATTTCATCATTACAAAAGTAACAGGTAGAAAGACGAATGAGTTGCTAAAATCAAACGGAAGATTGCGAAATTCAAACAATTGCAGGGTCATTGGTTTAAAATCACTAACAATACTTTTACGATTGTTTACCTTTACGGCATGGAGTATTTTAAAAAGCTGCTTGATTTACTGAAAATCGAAAGAGAGGAAGACCGCCAATCTTATCTCAAACTTACTGAATCGACTTCCGTTTCCGAACGCAGGGCAAACGGACTTGCATGGTATCCAATTGCAATTCGCGGACAGGAAATGAGTCGGGGTGATTATGTTACGGTTGAAGTGGAGCGCACAACGCATCAGGATATCTCACATCAGCTCCGTTTTGGAATGCCGGCTGTTTTGTTTTCTAATCATGATCCTAAAAAAGACAGGGTTGAAGGCACGGTAACGTATCAAAGCGGGAATCGTCTGAAAATTACCTTGCGAACCGACGAATTGCCGGACTGGTCCCGCGACGGGAAATTGGGAATAGACCTGCTTTTTGATGACAACAGTTATGACGAAATGCAAAATGCGCTTAAAAATGCATCTGCTGTCTACGAAAAGACGGATGAAGGGCGTCTGGTGAAAATACTGATCGGTGAAAAAGAGCCGACTTTTAAAACAGAAATTTCTCCTTATGTTTTTTCTAAATTAAATAATTCCCAGCAATCTGCGGTTAACAAAATACTGGCGGCAAATGAACTTGCTGTTGTCCACGGTCCTCCAGGAACCGGAAAAACGACAACATTGGTAGAGGCAATCAAGGCGCTGATCAAGCAGGATAAAAAGCAGATTCTGGTTGTTGCGCCGAGTAATACTGCTGTTGATTTGTTAAGTGAGAAACTTTCAGATCAGGGTTTGAACGTGCTTCGTGTTGGAAATCCGGCTCGTGTTTCGGAGCGACTAATGTCTCTGACACTGGATAGCAAAATGTCTGCACATCCAGGCATGAAGGAAATGAAGACGCTGAAAAAACAGGCGAATGAGTATAAAAATATGGCTCATAAGTACAAGCGAAGTTTTGGAAAAGCGGAACGTGAGCAGCGCAAAGCCTTATTTGATGAAGCGCACAGAATAATGAAAGATGTCGGTAAATCCGAGCAATATATCATTGATGATCTGGTTGCGAAAGCGCAGGTAATTACGGCCACACTTGTCGGATCAAATCATTACACGGTGCGTAATTTGAAATATAATACTGTTGTAATTGATGAAGCCGGACAAGCATTGGAGCCCGCATGCTGGGTGCCGATTTTAAAAGCGCAAAAGGTGGTTTTAGCCGGTGATCATTGTCAGCTTTCACCAACTATTAAATCAAATGAGGCTGCGAAAAAGGGTTTGGCCACAACCTTACTGGAAAAATGCGTATCACTGCATCCGGAATCAGTCACTCTTTTGGAAGAGCAATACCGTATGAATGAGCAGATTATGGGTTACTCTTCAAAAGTTTTTTACGAAGATAAACTGAAAGCCAATAGTGCTGTTGCTCACCATGTTCTGTTTCCTGAATCCACTCCGCTTAATTTTATTGATACGGCTGGTTGTGGTTTTGATGAAAAACTGGAAGGAACAAGCTCTACAAATCCTGAGGAAGCGGCTTTTGTTTTCAAACATTTAAGCCAGCTGGTTTCTGAACTTGCTTCTCAAAAAGGTGATGATGGTAACCTGTTGTACACAATAGAAAATTTTCCAAGCATCGCCGTAATTTCACCTTACAAACAACAAATTTATATTTTGAAGGATCAGTTGCTTCATCATCCGGCGCTCCAAATTTACGGTGACAAAATCTCAGTCAACACCATTGACAGTTTTCAGGGCCAGGAGCGTGATGTTGTGTATATCAGCATGACCAGAAGTAACGCGGAAGGAGACATTGGATTTCTTTCGGATATCCGGAGAATGAATGTGGCGATGACCCGCGCCAGAAAAAAACTGGTTATAATAGGGGATAGTGCCACCTTATCTTCTTTGCCTTTCTATTCGGATTTTATCAACTATGCAGAAAAACTGGATGCTTATCAAAGTGCTTGGGAATTTGCAGATTTATGAAAGAGCAACTTCGACGTTGTCCGTGATAAGCTGCTCTTTCAATTTATTACCAACAATACCCAAAAGATAGGTTGCTAATGTGCTGGCCAAAATGCTGATTTCTTTATTGGTATCTTTTTGTTTGACGGCAATTCCGGTCAGCGCAGCGATGATTGTAACCAGATAATAAGGATCATTCAATCGGTTTGATATCACAACGCCAAGGCCGGTGGTAACAGGGAGAAGTCCCAGTGTCCAGTGTTTTGCATCATCCGGTTTTATCATATAACCTGCTTCCTGGACCAGCGTTGTGGCGCTCACAGCCGCTGCCGCAGTCAGCCAGCCAGTATATAAACTAATTGATTTCCGGATTATATTTTCAGCTCCGTTTACTTCCGTTTGACCGATTTCCAGTGCGCGATGAAGAGCAATGGCAGCCGGCAGCATACTGATCGTTGTTACCGCCGCCCCGATTCTACTTGTTTTATCAGATTTTGAAAAGAAATAGCCAAATAAACCGGTCAATAAATAACTGATTCTAAGCCACGGCTGTGCTTTTTGATAACGAGGATTTATAATTTGCGATGGTAAAGCCTGGTGAATTGCTAACGCCAAAGTTCCAATATATATCGTTGACCAAACAATGCCAAAAGTCTCATTTGCAGGCGTTACCAGATTTCTGTCAACCTTGTCCTGACGTTTTTTATCAAAGGGTGTATCAATTACTTTTTTTCGCGGACGGCTGAAAAAGTAAGTTCCTAAGATGCCACCAATAACAATGGCTGCTGTAATGTAACGTCCAGTTTTAATGTCTTTCATCTTGCAAAGTGTGTAAAATCATGGATTACTAACAAGCTTACTTTTCTGAAATAAGTCTTCCAAAAAATAAAATTATTGTGCCACAATTTTAACGCGATGCGGGTTAATGAATGTAAGAAACCTGTGAAAGTCCCAAGCCCGAATCAAATTCATACAATCTTGGAACTCCAGTTGCGAGGTTAACATCTGAGATTTTCGCCTCGCTAATTTTTTCAAGATACATCATGAGTGCGCGTAGGCTGTTACCGTGTGCTACAATAATAATGTTTTTGTTGGCTCTTAATTTAGGTTCAATTTCTTTGATGTAATATGGCACTACGCGGTCATACGTATTTTTCAAACTTTCACCGTTCGGTGGTACCACATCATAACTTCTTCTCCAAGTCTGAACCTGAGCAGGGCCATATTTTTTAGTCATTTCAAGCTTATCCAGCCCCTGCAAATCGCCGTAACTTCTTTCGTTAAATGCGGCCGTTTTTGTAACAGGCATTGAGGTTTTGTCAATTTCCTGGAGAATGATGGTAAGTGTGTGAATGGCTCTGACCAAAACCGATGTATAAGCCTCATCAAGCGGGTATTTTTTTATTAATCTGCCGGCGTTTCTAGCCTCCATTTCACCGGTTGAAGTCAACTCAATATCGGTACTGCCTGTAAATCTGTTTTGTAAATTCCATTCGGATTGGCCATGTCTGACGATTATTAAATTCGGCATAAATTAAAATTAGGGTTGCAGAAATCATTTACAAAGTCGTCTCATTAAATCTTTTACAGAATAATGTAGGGCTCCTTGTAAATGTAACGCAAAAGCCCGGCTTCCGGTGCTCCAATTTTGTGGTTTGTATTTCGTTTTGGTCTAAAAATGAGAAAAGTAAAGTCTTTTCACCGGAAAATATCAAGCTTACGAAAGGTTCAGGGATTTGCGATTGTCATAACCACTCTTCCGTCAACCTTTCCTGCTTTCATTTTGTCAAAAACAGAATTGATGTCTTCCAGCTTGGCGGTATGTACGGTCGCTTTTACTTTTCCATCCAAAGCAAATTCCACGGCTTCCTGAAGATCTTTTCGGGTTCCTACAATGGAACCTCTTACCGTATACCGGTTTAAAACGGTTTCAAAAATCGGTAAGTCAAAACTTCCCGGAGGCAATCCGTTCAAAGCAATTGTTCCTTTCCTTCTCAGCGCTGCAATTCCTTGTTTAAACGCAATAGGAGATACAGCTGTTACCAGAACTCCGTGCATGCCGCCGGTTTCTTTTTTCAAATATTCTCCCGGATCAGTCTCCAAAGCATTTACAATTAAATCTGCACCCAGACTTTTTGCGAGATCCAGTTTGTCCTGACTGATATCGATTGCGGCCACATGCATTCCCATCGCTTTTGCATATTGCACAGCCAAATGTCCCAGTCCGCCAATTCCCGAAATTGCAACCCATTCACCAGCTTTGGTTTCTGTTTCTTTTAAGCCTTTGTAAACAGTTACGCCTGCGCAAAGAATCGGCGCCATTTCGATCATGTTGGTGTTGGCCGGCAAATGTGCCACATATCTTGCATCCGCAATAACATATTCGGCGTAACTGCCATCCACGCTATAACCACCATTTTGTTGGGTTTCGCACAAAGTTTCCCAGCCGGTTATACAATATTCACAACATCCGCAGGCACTGTAAAGCCATGGCACTCCAACTATATCTCCTTCTTTAACCTGATTAACATCCGGTCCAAGGGCAACCACATAACCAATTCCTTCATGTCCGGGAATCAGCGGCATCTTTGGTTTTACCGGCCAGTCGCCTTCGGTTGCATGCAAATCGGTATGACAAACACCGCTGGCAATTACTTTGACTAAAATCTGATTTCTTCCCGGCTCTTTAACTGGCATTTCTTCAATTTGTAGCGGTTTTCCAAATTCACGGACAACGGCTGCTTTCATCTTCTTTGGTAACATAACGTAGGCGTTTAAGGATTTTTTGAATATCGAATCGTAAAGTTCGGCTTACAAAAACGCTGTTCTTATGACCATTGTCATTTATGGTTATGATCTTCGGACATTCAATTCTTGGTTTTATTACGCTCTGGAACAAAAGTTGTATGAGATGGGCAGGAAAGGTATTTCTTCCAAAATCCTCTTTTTTATTTGAAACTGATTTAGTTTATGATCAAAACATTTGCAGATAAGTCCGAACATCCTTTTGAGTGGCTGGACGTTACCGACCCAAGTATGGACGAGTTGCATGAAATTGCTAAAAAATACAACCTTCATGAATCTTCGGTGAACGATTGCCTTCAACCGGACCATCTCCCGAAATATGAAATTGTTGGTAATGAAGGCGATGTCTTTATTATTTTACGTTTGCATACCAGCGAAGTAGCAAACCAGGCAGATACAGTCAGAGAACTGACGGACAAGATTGCAATTTTTATGAAAGAGGAACGCGTAATCACAATTCATAAAAAACCATGGCCGGAATCTGAAAAGATCAAAGATGAATATATCAAATCGGATTACTGTAAATCAGCTCATCATATTCTCAATGAAATCGTAAAAACCGGATTGGCAACTTACGATCAACACGCAGCTCGCCTGAACAGGGAAATAGAATTTTTTGAAACCAATATGTTTTTAAAAAATAGAAAACGTTCGCTTCTGGAAGGTTTGTACTATTTAAAAAGAAAGGTTGACGTAACGCGCAGAATCCTGATTCTTACTTTTGAAATCGTAGATAAAATTGATAACCAGCCGGGTAATACCTACACGCGTGACACACGAGATCTTTATGTGAAATTGCACAATATCTACGATACACTTTTTGAAAACACAAATCATTTATTAACAATCTATTTCTCACTTTCTTCTCAAAGAACCAATGAAATTATCCGGGTCCTGACTATTTTTTCAGTCTTTTTCATGCCGCTCACATTCATTGTTGGCATTTATGGGATGAATTTTGAGCATATGCCGGAACTGAAAATGAGGTTCGGCTATCCGGGTGTTATGCTGTTGATGGGTGTAGTGACGGGTTGTATATATTATTGGTTTAAAAAACGGGAATGGCTTTAATTCTGATAAATTCATTGAAATAGATCTATCGTGTACTATATGCCAAAGTAATATAATGGTGCAGAAATTTGTAAGATTGTTAATTTGGGAAACTTGAATCATATTTGTTTTTCCATGCGAATATTTTCGATTCCTAAACCTTCAATTCTGTAATATGGTAGATTTTTTTAAAAGGGCGTTAAGTATCTTTTTGTGTTCAGTGTCTCTACTTTTTGTTGTGCCATCTGTACAAGCACAAAATAAAAAGCCAAAATTTAAGGTCATCGCCTTCTATACAGGCAAAAATGATCAGGCACATATCAGTTATATGCATGAGGCGAATAAATTTTTTCCAAAGATCGCTGCTCAGTATAATTTCACCTACGATTCTACGACCGATTGGAGTAAACTGAATGCTGAATTTCTTTCAAATTATCAGGTCGTTCTTTTCCTGGACACACGTCCCGAAAAACCTGAACAAAGAGCCGCATTTCAAAAGTACATGGAAAACGGGGGAGCCTGGATAGGCTTTCATTTTGCAGCATTTGCATTGACTCCGTCTGCTTTTAACCAGGATTGGGATTGGTATCATGAAAAGTTTTTGGGTTCAGGACAATATGCCAGTAATACCTGGCGGCCAACTTCTGCTGTTTTGAGAGTTGAGGATAGAAAACATCCGGCCACAAAAAACCTTCCTGAAACATTTAACTCTTCACCAAATGAATGGTATCGCTGGGAGCATGATCTTCGTAAAAATCCGGATATCAAAATTCTTCTATCAATTGATTCCACCAGTTTTCCATTAGGAACTGGTCCCAAGCAGCACGAGATTTGGCACAGCGGATATTATCCTGTGGTTTGGACAAATAAAAATTTCAAAATGCTTTATCTGAATATGGGGCATAACGATATTGACTATGAAAATAAAACCAATAAAACATTGTCATACACATTTGCCAATAAAACTCAGAATCAGTTGATTATTGACGGTCTTTTGTGGCTGGGATCTGGGAAAAAGTAATTTTAAGCGCAAGTACAGAATTGCAACAAAATTCATGCTTTCATTTGTACAAAATATCAGGCTATGAAACTATTACTCATAGAAGACGAGAAGGCGCTGGCAACGAGTATTCAGAATTATTTCCAACGCGAAAATTTCATTTGCGAGTGGGCATCTGATTATGAATCGGCCATTGAAAAAATAAATATATATAAGTACGATTGTGTGCTTGTTGATATAATGCTTCCGGATGGTGATGGACTGAATGCTGTTCGTGAACTGAAACGCAAGAATCCGGAAACGGGTATCATTATCATTTCTGCAAAAAATTCACTTGATGACAGAATTGAAGGTTTGAATTTGGGTTCTGATGATTATTTAACCAAGCCATTCCATCTCTCCGAGCTTAATGCAAGAGTGCAGGCTGTGATCCGCAGACGGAATTTTCAGGGAAATCAGCAGATACGTTTTGGTAAAATAAATATAGAGCCTCAAGAGCATTTTGTAGCTGTGGAAGGCCAGGAGATAATTTTGACAAGAAAGGAATATGACTTGTTGATTTATCTGATCGCTAACAAAAACCGGGTTTTAACCAAGGAATCCATCGCTGAGCATTTATGGGGAGACGATGCGGATTTGATGGATAATTTTGATTTTATCTATACGCATATTAAAAACCTGAGGAAAAAACTGATGGATAAGGGTTGTCCGGATTATCTGAGATCAATTTACGGAGTAGGATATAAGTTTAGCGAGCAATGAGATTATTACTCCGGATACTTCGCTACCAATTGGTAACATCGATGATCGTTCTATTTTTGGGAGCGGGGTTATTTTATGTTTCAGTAAGGTATCTGATTGACAGGGAGGCTAATAAAGAATTATTTCAAAGTCAGGTGAAAGTGCGATGGCAGTTGAGGCATCTGGATACTTTGCCGGTGTATATTTTACAGTTGGGTGATAGTTTACAGCTTCAACCAGTTCAGTATCCGGGAAGACCTTTTATGCGGGAGACTTCGATGTTGAATCTTGCTGAAAATGAGTATCAGCCTTACCGCCAATTGGTTTTTTATGAGAGATCATTGGGGCAATGGTATAAAATAACAATCAGTAAAATGCTTTTACAACGGCAGCGGTTACTGGAAACGGTTGTAATGACGATTACATTTATTGTTGCGTTGTTATTGGTTTCTTTGCTGTTGTTAAATAGTTGGTTGTCAGAGCGTTTGTGGAAACCTTTCTACAAAACTTTAGGAAAACTGGATCAATACCAGATTCAGCAGCACGAAACTCTGGAGTTTAAGAAAGAGGAAACTTTGGAATTTGATCAGCTCAATCTGGCTGTTACGCAGCTTACGGAAAGAATTGCTGCGGCGTATCAAAATCTCAAAGAATTCACTGAAAATGCATCGCATGAAATACAAACGCCTCTGGCAGTGATCCTTTCAAAAATTGAAGGATTGTTTCAGGATGAAACTTTAACGGAATCACAACTTGTTACATTGTCAAGTGTCAGTGAAGCTGCTAATAGATTGGGGCGTTTGAATCAGGCATTATTATTGCTGACAAAGATAGAGAACAGACAATTCCTGGCAGGAACGGATCCGGTGAATCTGGTTCCTATTATAAATGGGAAGTTGCAGGATCTGGAAGATTTGATTGTCCAACGAAAAATATCGATTCAGACAGACATGGAATCTGTTGGTTTGGTAATACATCCGGCGCTCGCAGAAATATTGGTTAATAATTTATTGACAAATGCGATCCGCCATAACGTTGAAAACGGAAAGATTATTATTACCTTACGTGAAAGATTTTTTTCGGTTAAAAATACAGGAAAAATGCTGAATTTGAACCCGGAGCAGTTGTTTGAACGTTTTAGAAAAGAAAGCACAGTTTCTGCCTCACTTGGACTTGGTCTTGCGCTGGTTAAAACCATTTGTGAAGTGAACGGACAAAATTTAAAATATGAGATAGACCACGAATGGCATACTTTGACCGTTAGTTGGTGATATAAAGATTTTTCATGGCTAATAAAAAGAGAAAGGGGGAGGTTTATGACCTTCCTTTTTTTATGTTTTAAGCTGATTTTGAATATCTTAATCAAATATGTGTTAGGATTTGGGTATCGAATAATATTGTTGTAGTTTTTGGCATTATTAAAATTTAATGCTGTAAACTATGAGCAAAGAACTAAAAGAAGATGGTGTTTTTTACCATCAATCTTCACCAAAATCGATTTCTACAAGAAACAGAAAAACATCGGTTGTAATTTACAAAGCACCTGTTTTAACAAAGCTGGATTCGTTTGGAAGTACTATGAAATTAGGGAAAGGTGTAAATTTTTCGCAAACCAGAAATATTAACACGGGGCATTGGATTAAAAGGGATGAAATTTCTGGTGAGCTGACCGTTGGTATTGGAACGAAATCTTTCCCTGGAGTTCCGGTACGCAGGAAATTTAGAGCAGCGGCCAATCCTTCAATTAGCAAGGAAACTGCGGAAATGGCTGAAAAGGCGGTTTTGGCAACTTTAAACAGGTCTTTGAAAAAGTAAGTTTCTGTGGTAGTTAGTCAAAATAAAATAATTAAAAGTCCTGTTTTTGAAGAAAGTGTTTTTATAAATTGTCCGTTCGATGAGCAGTTTAAAAAGATCTTTCATGCAATCATTTTTACAATTCATGCCTGTGACTTTACACCCAGATGTACGCTGGAATTTGAAGGTGATGAAAACCGATTACAACGAATAACCAACCTGATTCAGGAATGTCAGTTTGGTATTCATGACGTTTAGCATAAAGATGGCAGGCTCAACATGCCGCTTGAACTTGATTTATTTATTGGTTGTCAAAAATATGGAAATGGTAAACAAAAAAAGAAAAGCTATTTATTTCTTGAAGGAAACAGATATTCTTCTAAAATATATCTTTCTGACTTAGCTAGTCAGGATCCTATGGCGCATGAATTTAAGGTCATGTCGGTAATAGGTTGTGTCAGAGATTGGCTTACTTCCAGATCCAAAGAGCCTGATCAGATTGCTCATCTTCCTTTCCTGATGTCTAAATACCGCCAATTTCAGCAGGAACTTCCCAATATGTGTGCTTATAATAACTGGTCGGTAAAGCGTTTACTATTTCCCAAGTTTTCCAGTTTGGCGTCTTCATTTATTTGCGTCAATTTTTAATTTGAGGTAATTTTTAAAACTTCAAAATCTCTTCAGAATTCCCACAAGATTACAACAGGATCATGTTGCAATTTTGAATTAACAAACGAGGCAAAGTAGCTGATAAGGTTTTCAGCTGGTCTTAATTCAGGCACTTTAATCGTCGGTTAATCCATCGTTCAACTTAATCATCTTTTATAGTCATGTTTCAAAAACAAAATATCAAAAAACTTGCTCCTGTTGCTTTGGCGTTTGCTTTTTTGGGAGGTTCTTCTTTTGCTGCATATGAACATTTTAGCAAGCCTGATACCATTTCAAGCTGGGTTGAAAACAACATGCCTGTTGTTAAAGCCCGTTTGGATGAAAAAAATACAGGCGCCAATGTAGCCATGATTCCAGCCGATTTTTCTTTTGCCTCACAAAAAGCCACAGCGGCGGTAGTCCATATAAAATCAACACTAAAACCAGAAAGAAATGTTAGCCAAATGCAGGTTCCGGATGAACTGAGGGACTTTTTTGGTGGTCGCAGTCCATTTGGTCAGGAGGGGCCGCAGGGACAGGGAAGAGGTGAAAAAGCACAAGCTTCCGGTTCAGGCGTTATTATCAATCCGGATGGATATATCGTCACAAACAACCACGTAATCCAAGGGGCAGAATCTTTGGAAGTGACTTTGGCCGACAAAAGGGTTTTCAAAGCAAAAGTTATTGGCTCTGACCCAAACACGGATATTGCCCTGATACAAATTGATGCTAAAAACCTGCCTGCATTATCTTTTGGTAGTTCGGAAAATGTAAAAGTAGGACAGTGGGTTTTGGCAGTTGGTAATCCTTTTAATCTTACTTCAACCGTTACAGCCGGGATAGTAAGTGCAAAAGGTCGTAGTATCAATATTTTAGGAGAAAATTCAAAAGCGCCGGTCGAATCATTTATTCAGACGGATGCAGCTGTAAATCCAGGTAATTCAGGCGGCGCACTGGTTGATTTAAATGGAAATCTGATTGGTATCAATACAGCGATCGCGAGTCAGACGGGACAATTTGCAGGATATTCATTTGCTGTTCCTTCAAGTATCGCCCATAAAGTTGTAGAAGATATTTCAAAATTTGGTTCAGTTCAGCGTGGTTACCTGGGTGTAGGAATCAGTGAGGTGGATGGCACAAAAGTGAAGTCTTACGATTTGAAAGTGAATGAAGGCGTCCGTGTTGAAAGTTTTGCAGAGCAAAGTGCCGCTCGCGAAGCAGGGATAAAAATCGGAGATATAATCACAAAAATTGATGGACATCAGATTGAAAGTGTTCCTCAGTTACAAGAATCCATCGCGCAGCATAAACCCAGTGATAAAGTAGTTGTGAATGTGAATCGTGAAGGTGTTGAAAAAGAGTTGACCGTTACCCTAAAAAGTAACACAGGCACGCTGGTTGCAGAAAAATCTGCTCAGACACTTGATAATCTCGGAATCGAATTACAGGATTTAACAACTCAGCAAAAAAGAAACTGGGATGTTGAACAAGGCGTAATTGTGAGCCAAATTAATGCAGGAAAAGTCCGTCAGAATACGGATATGCAGGATGGTTTCGTTATTACTAAAATAGATAAAACACCTGTTGGAAACGTGCAGCAAGCGATGAAAGCATTAGAAGGTAAAAAAGGTGGGGTAATGATTGAGGGAGTATATCCTGGAAGTCAGGAAACACAATATTATGCGATTGGTTTGTGAGATGGTAGGGGCGGGCCTTGTGTCCGCCCAAACAAATGGCGTGTTCATCCAAACGAATGGCGGGTCCGCCCGAACAGAAAGATGAATTCGTCCAAATGGATGGCATGTCCGACCAAAAGACAGCATGCAACCAAAACAGATGAAAAGTTTATTTTTAATAAAAACCCAGTTTTAGTTATTAAAAATTTAATCATCGTAAAAAAATGAAAAAGAGCCTGATTCTATTGGCAGTGCTAAGTATTTTCAGCACAATGGTTTTTGCAAATAATTCAAAACCAAGAACAATGAGTTGCGTAACGGCGCACACTTACAACTGGATTGTACCGGATATGAAAAAAAATCAGAATCCAATGTACAGCAGCACATATTCCCGCCAACGTATCCAACAAGCGTTTGACGCAGCTTTAAATGGTAAAGGTTTAGTGAGAGAAACGCAGAATCCTGATTTACTTCTGCAATTTCATACCTATACCCAGCGTGTTCGTAGAAATTATTATGGTGGTGGTTACCCTATGATGGGCTATCCGATGATGGGTTTTGGCAGATTCGGTTACGGAATGCCTTACTATGGCGGGTATGGTTACGGTGGTTACGGCGGATATCCATCTTCCAGCAATAATACAGACGGAACATTAATCCTTGATGTTGTTGATACAAAAACCGGAAACATCATCTGGCAAAAGGCAATCACGGGTGATGTAACCAATCCAAACCATCTGGAAAAAAGAATCAATAAAGGAGTGAAAAAACTTATGAAAGATTTCCCCGTTCAGGGATAATCTGCTGAATTGAATTAATAAAACAGGCATCAAAAAGATGCCTGTTTTATGCTTGAAAAAATAAATTATTATTATTTCATTCTTGTTCTCTAACTACAATATTTCAACAGAATGTCATTGTAATTTTGAAATGTTAAAGGTTAAGAAAGTATTCAAATTTAACACATCAGCTCATGAAATCGCATAAAAAAGGTAATTCCGATATCGTAATAAACGGGGTGAATACCTTTAAACCTCGTTTATCAACAACAGTGCTTGCAGCTACCTTTTTAGTAACTGCATCGATTACAGGTTACAGCCAAAATTATCAAAATAATTATGGCAGTCAGCAATACGGAAATCAGCAGCAATATGCTAATCCGCAGCAATATGGTAACCAACAACAATCATATACTAACGGACAATCGGCCAGTTCGCAACAAAGTCTTGAGTCTTTGGTTGCCCAGTATAATGACGATGTCAGAAATGACATTTTGATTGCAACGCAGTATCCGGATATTTTGAGCAAACTTGCCCAAATCCGGGATAATACATCACAGGCTTTTCAATCAACCATCCAGGATTATCCTCAGAAAAAACAAAACTGGTTTTACGAGGTTTCCCGTTATCCGGATTTGATGCATCAGCTTGCTACATTGCCACGTCGACAATCCAGAGAACAGATCGATGGATTGGTATCAAATGTTCCGAACGCATCTGCGGATTTAAAAGAATCTGCCTGGAAATTATACAATAATCATCACAGTGATTTGGTAACGGTTGATAATTTAAATCAACAAGCCATGAATTCTTTTGAAGATATGGTGAGCCCATTAAACAGTGATGCTCAAAGTGCTTTCAGAAGTTTGCAGGAAATGCCGGACGTATTGTCTATTTTGAATGATCACAGTGATCTTACAGCCCGTTTAGGACGTGAATTCAGAAATGATCCGGATGGAACTCGTCAAGACCTTGCCGATCTTCATAACAAACTTGAAGCTCAAAACAAACAGGATTTAGCAGATTATCAACATGATCTGGCTCAGGATCCGCAAGCCCAACAAGAATATAATCAGGCGCAGCAACAATATGCTTCGGCTAATAATGGTTACAGCTATCCTGCACCAACCGGTGATAAAGTTGTCAACATCTACAATAACCCTTACCCATACTGGTTTGGTTACCCTTCATGGTATGGTTCGGCGATGTGGTATCCTGGTGCATATGGTTTCGGTGGCGGTTTGTATTATGGAATGGGCTTATATGGATTTCCTAGTTTCGGATTTTCAAGCTGGTTCTTCGGTGGGGCTTACAGATATTATCCGCACTTATATCGTACTTATGGTAATTTCTACCGTAATAACTATTTGTCAAGAGGGCGTTTTATTTCGCCTCGCAGCAATGGTTTCATAGGAGCAGCAGGAAGACATTACAGTCCAAATATGGGTATGGCTCGTTCAAACTGGTTGTCATCACCTAATCGTGGCGGAGGTTATAATCAAGGACGGATTTATTCACAAGGCTCACGTTCAATGGCGCCAAGCCAAAGTTATGGAAACAGAAGTTATGGCGGAAGCAGTTTTAGCAGACCATCCAACGGCGGAGGTTTCAGCAGAGGCGGTGGTGGATTTAGTGGCGGTGGTTTCCGTAGCGGCGGAGGCGGTGGTGGAATGAGAGGTGGCGGCGGACGTCGTTAATTAGTTGATGTGTTTATATAGTTTGAAGCAAAAGAGGCAGTCGACATGACTGCCTCTTTTTGTTATAAATGAATTATAATTTCCTTCTTTTGGCCCGCCAGTTTTTTAGATCCTTGTAAATAGTCTCAGGATACAAAGTCAGCCCGTAACTATAATACATCCCGCCGAAATGATGATCAATATTTCCACTTTTTATCGCATTGCGATACCCGGTTTGTAAATAAAGTCCGGCCCAAGGTGTTAGCTTATGTTCAGCGTAGACACCAATCTGGAAAGGTTGGAAATATCGTTCTTTTCTTCTCATCAAAATGTCTTCAAAAAAATCTTTATAATGTGAAGATTGCTTACCAATTCCAAATTCTACGGGAGCAAGTAGTGTCCATTTTTTTGTTTTTAGGACAGGATACCAATACGCCAGACTTAGAAACTGAACGTCTGTCTGGGTTAGGGAAGACATGTTGATTCTTGGTGACAGCACTTTATGCCAACGTAAAATCGATTTGGTAGCGTCATATCCCATCCAGTAATATCCCAAAGTAATGCGATGTGATTTTTTTCCAAAACTCAAACCGGCGCGCAATCCCCAGATATTGAAATGTTTATTTTGGATGTAGGTATTACGGGAGTCAAAATTAAAAAGCAGCCCTACTTTTGGAGCAGAGGAAGTATCAGTATCTTTTTCTGCACGAAGCGTGCACGAAATCAAAACAAACAAAAAGCAAAGACAAACAGATTTTAATCCTGTAACGTATTCAGCCTTGCGCATTCTGATTTTCATACTCGATACTTCCTCTTTTTAATTATTTTAAAAGATTTTTTCGTTTTTCCCTGCTGCTGTAAATGAATTCATAAATCGTTGGCAGGATCAAAAGCGATAATAACGTTGCTGTCATTAATCCTCCAATCACTACAATGGCCAAAGGTTTCTGCGTTTCAGACCCTATTCCGGTACTAAGTGCGGCTGGCAAAAGTCCAAGGGATGCCATTAGTGCCGTCATGATTACCGGCCTCAAACGTGACCTTGCGCCGTCTTTAATCGCTTCAACCAATGGCATTCCAGCTTGTAAATTGTGTCTGAACTTATTTACGAGAATTACACCATCCTGCGTTGCCACACCAAATAAAGCAATGAAACCAACACCTGCTGAAATACTAAAATTAACACCTGTGATCAGTAAAGCTGCGATTCCACCAATTAACGCAAAAGGAACGTTTAACAATACAAGTACCGAATCCAGCGTATTTCCGAATGATGCGAAAAGTATAAAAAATATCAATAAAATACTAATTGGTACGACGATCATTAATTGTTTTTCTGCCCGTTCCTGATTTTCAAATTCGCCATTCCATTTTATTTCATAACCTTTTTCAAGTTTGACATGATCTTTAACTTTTTGACGCGCTTCATCCACAGCACTTCCCAGGTCGCGACCGCGCACAGAGAACTTAACTGCGATAAATCTCGCATTATCTTCTCTGTAAATAAAGGCAGGGCCAGCCTGGTTTTTAATGGCTGAAATTTCTTTCAGCGGTATTTTTCCTCCATTTAAAGTTGGAACAAGTAAATTTCCAATCTGATCAATTGATGAACGATAGGGCAGGTCGTATCTTAAACGCAGATCAAATTTTCGTTCTCCTTCATAAACCTGGCTTACTGCCTTACCACCAATGGCCATTTCGATAACGGCATTGGCATCCGCCGCATCTACGCCGTACTGTGCCATTTTATCAGGATTTAAGGTAATCCGTAATTCCGGTTGGCCCAGGTTTCGAAAAATTCCCAGATCTTCAATCCCACTAACCGTTTTAAGCTGAGCAAAAACCTCATCCGATTTTTTGTCAAGAAGATTTAAATCATTACCTGTAATTTTGACGGCAATGGAGCCTTTGACACCTGAAACTGCTTCTTCCACGTTATCAGAAATAGGTTGTGAAAATCCAAAGTCAATTCCTTTGTAAACAGCCAGTTTTGCCTGCATCTGGGCAATTAATTCTTCCTTGGAAATATCCCGTTTCCATTCTTCCTTTGGGAATAAATCAACAAAAAATTCCTGGTTGAAAAAGCCCGTTGCATCGGTACCATCATTTGGTCTTCCGGTTTGTGAAATGACACCTCTTACTTCGGGAAACTGTTCAAAAATCTGACGAAATTTCCGGGTATAATGATAACTGTCTTCCAGACTTACGGAAAGCGGCATACTTGCCCGTACATAAATAGATCCTTCATTTAAATGCGGAAGAAATTCTGAACCAACCCAGCGGAAGGAAAAGATCGCGATCGAAAGTGCTGCCACAGCCGTGATAACCGCTCTTTTGGGATGGAGCATCACGTGGTTAAGCAGAGGTGAATAATTTCTGTTAAGCCATTCGATAATTGGATTATGGCGTTCACGAACATTTTTGTTTAATAAAATGCTGCTCATTACCGGCACAAAAGTCAGGGCCAATAATAGTGCTCCCAAAAGTGCAAAACCCATCGTAAATGCCAGCGGACTGAAAAGTTTTCCTTCCACTTTTTGGAAAGAAAAAATCGGTAATAATGCCGTAATGATGATCAGCTTGGAAACAAAAATGGATTTTCCCATTTCCACCGCCGTTTTGAGAATTTTTCCAAGCTTAGCACGTTTGTTAAATTTCTCCATGCCTTCGGTTTCGGCCCAGTGGGCGAGCATTACAAAGAGTCCTTCGACCATTACAACGGCTCCGTCAATGATAATACCAAAGTCAATAGCGCCAATAGAAAGCAAGTTAGCACTCATGCCTTTTGCGCGCATTAGTATAAAGGCGAATAATAGCGCCAATGGAATTACCAGTGCAACGGTTACAGTGGTGCGCCAATCTGCAAGGAAAATCAAGAGAATTACGGTAACCAGCGTAATACCCATTGCTACATTTTCTCCAACGGTTCTTAACGTGTGACTATTCAATTCAGTCCGGTCGTAGAATACTTTGATTTTAACATCGGAAGGAAGAACGATAGTGTTTAAGTAGTCTACTTTTGCTTTCAAAGCAGGTAAAACTTCTCCTGGATTTTCACCTTTTCGCATCAATACAATTCCTTCCACAGCATCATCATGGCTGTCGCGACCGACAATTCCCAGTTGAGGCAAAGCAGATTCATGTACGGTTCCAATGTTTGTCATTCTCACAGGAACGCCATTGAGATTTTTGACAATAATTTTTTCGATGTCCGCAACACTGGTCACAATCCCGATTCCACGAACTACAAAAGCCTGCTGTCCCTGTCGTAAAACATCACCGCCAACGTTCACATTTGCTCTTTGCAAAGCGCTGTAAATATCAAGTGCGGTCAGATTGTATTTAGCGAGAAGATTAGGATTTACGCTAACTTCAAATGTTTTAATATGACCACCGAAACTCACCACATCTGCTACGCCAGAAACCGCTTTCAGGCTTTTTTCAACAACCCAGTCCTGAATTGTTTTCAACTCGGTATTTGTTTTAGTATCCGATTCCAATGTGTAGCGGTAAATTTCCCCGGTAGGTCCTGCTGGCGGCTGAATTTCTGCGTCTACACCATCTGGAAGATTAACATTGGCGAGCTTTTGAGAAGCTTCCATTCTGGCATTGAATCCATCGATCCCATCTTCAAAAACAATTTTGATAAAGGATAATCCGAATAAATTAATTGAACGCAAAGCAGATTTATGACTGATTGAATTCATTTCTGTTTCAATCGGAACAGAAATAAAACGCTCTACTTCTTCGGCGCTTCTTCCAGGCCACTGCGTGATAATCACCACTTCCGTATTGGTAACGTCCGGGTAGGCTTCAACAGGCGTAAAATAGAAACTAACCGCGCCGGCCACTACTACGAGAAGTGTTATAAAAAAGATAATCGCCTTGTTTTTGAGCGAAAATCCGATGATGCTTTTTATGAGCTTATCCATAGAATCAATTATTGGTTAATTCGCTGAATAACATTAATGCACCTTCTGTAACGACTTTATCCCCATGTTGTAAAGCTCCTTTTACATACATGAATTTGGAAGTGTTTTTCAATATTTCCACAGGAATAGCTTTGTATTCGCCCGCTTTCACTTCCTTAATTACAAAATAACTATCCTGACTAAAAATCACAGAAATCGGATTTACTGCCAATAATTTTTCAGGTTTTTCGATATGCAGTTTTACGTTACAAAACATATCAGGTTTCAGCAATCCGCCTGGATTTGCAAGAACGACTCTTGCCTGTAAAACTTTGCTGTCATTATCAATGACCTGACTGATATTGGAAATTGATCCTGTGAAAACTTTGTCGGGATAGGCCAGCGTGGTGATATTAACCTGTGCTCCTTGTTTCACTGCCTGAATATCAGATTCATAAATATTGATCAATACCCAGACATCTGTTAAATCGGAAATGGTGAATAAAGGATCAGAATTATCCGAACGGATCTGCATATCTGCATTGACATTTTTTTCAACCACATATCCATTTTCAGGTGCTTTAACCGTGAAAACCGGTTGTTTACCCGGGCCTCCCGTTCCCCCATAAAGTTTCAAAACCTGATTGGAACGCTCCAATTCCGAACTGGCAATTTCCAATTGTTTTCGCGCATTTACCAGATCATTTTCAGACGAAAACTTGGTTTTATAAAGTTGCTCAACATTTTCTGCATTACGTTTGGCGATATCAAAATTGGCTTTGGCTGTATTTTGATCTTTTAAAAAATCACTTACATCACCACTTTGAAGCGTAGCTAAAATTTGTCCTTTTTTTACATAAGCACCCAGATCTGCTTTTACTTCCAGCACATTTCCGCTAACGATCGGAAAAACTTTATCCACTTTTTTCTGGTCAAAAGAAACTTGTCCGGTGAATTGAAGTTCTTCTTCAAAATTTCTCAATTCTACGGTATCCGTCCGGAATGTCGAGCCGGTATCTTTTGTTTCCGCTTCCTTTGGTTTTTCCGAGCGGTTGCACGCTGCCAGCCATAAAAAGGCCAGTGGGACGAATCCTATCAATATTTTCATGAGGCGAGAATTTTAGAAGGTTTTAGTATTGGTAACAAAATTGAGTAGTTGCTGTGCCTGGAAAAGATCATTTTGAAGATCAATCAGATTTGTCTTCGCATCTTTGTACGCTCTGATTTTGTCAATAAAACTGACCAGATCAATAATCCTTTTTGCATAATCTTCCGTCGCATTTTTCGAAATTTCCTCTATGCTTTCAAGATAAGCCTGAGAAATTTTTTGTTGCTGAATTAATGCCTGCTGATATTGCTGGGATGCTGAAACTACATCCTGTTCAACCTGCAAATGTGTCAGATCAGAGGTTGTTTTAGACTGGTCGATACCCACTTTTGCACTTTGAATATTTCCCTGATTTCTGTTTTTTACAGGTAAGTCAATTAATGCCTGGACACCTACATAGTGCGGAAATGCAGATCCGACACGCTGGTAATCCGCACCAACTGTAAGTGTTGGAGTTGCCAAAGAACGCTGATAAGTCAGATTATTCTGGTTGTACTGGATCTGTAACTGTGCGGCTTGCAAATCAGGTCTGTTGGCATAGGCAAGATCCAGAAGCTGCGTTAAAGCGGGAGTCGTATTTGTAGTTGGGGATGAAGCTGATGGTACAATGTAAACCGTTCCGCTTTCTGCCAGTAAAACCCGCATGATGGCTTCATCCTGAGAAATCTGAACATTCAGATTGGCAAGATCTCTTTCGAAATTCTTTTGTTCAAGTTCAAGTCTTGTAACCTCATAAGGGGCGATTACGCCAAGTTTCAGTTGTGCCCGAAAAGCTTCCAGCAAATTTTCCAAACGCAGACGCTCTTCATTCAGCATTCGTAATTTGGCTTGTTCATTGACCAGATTTCCGAAAGTCTGCGATAAAGTGTAACGCGCATTGCGCATCACATCCTGAAATGCAGATTGTTGCAAAGCCACGTTGGATTGCGCCAGTTTAACCAGTTTACTTCTGCTCCCGGTCAAACTTAAAACCTGTTGAAGCTGCAAATTGATAACGCCGCCCGTTGGGTTGATTAAATCTTCCTGTTTTCCGTAAGGTAAAAATTTGTGCGTGTAGCCGTTGTAAAGATTTGTCTCTACAAAAAGATTAGGATTGTACCATAATTTGGCCTGCTCAACGCCTGCTTCTGCAATATTGACATTGAATTTTTGGGCAATCAGCGCAAAGTTTTTTTGGACAAACCGCTCCTGGGCCTGTTCCAGTGTGAGCCTTAATGTGTCCTGCCCGGAACTGGGAAGAACGGAAATCAGGTTTAAGCTTAGTAATAGTAATGTTTTCTTCATATCAAGGTGAGATAGTTAATCTGAACCTAAAATAGAAAAATATTTTATAGTTTAAGTATACTTTAAGGATAAGAAAGTTACCTCGACATTTCTCTTCGATTGTAGCTTTCTGAAAAGATCAAAATGTAATGCATGTTCATCAGAACATTTACTGATACCAAAGACGATAAAAACTTAGTAAATTGGCTCTTATGCCTGTTATGCCTATAATCTAACATTGTTATTTTAAATATGGATGTAAGAAATTACATTGATCCAACTCAGTTTAATATTAAGAACTTTAATTCTGATGGTTTAATCATATTCGAAAAGGAATAAAATAGGCACAATTTTAATCCACTAAAAATGATGAGCTGATCCGGAAAGTTCTTGATACCATTCAATCATTCTATCATTCAAAATTCATTCATTAACAAATTCCAGTTTCTTTCCAGTTTTGTTTTTGAACTTTGTTTCTTATGAAGATACTGATAATTGAAGACGAAGCGGAATTGCAGGAAGTGATACGCCAGTCGCTGGAAAAGGAAAGTTTTCTTGTTGAAACGGCATCTGATTATTTAAGTGCTTTGGACAAGATTATTTCCTTTGATTACGATTGTATTTTACTGGATATCATGATTCCGGGCGGCAGCGGACTGGATATTCTTCAGGAACTTAAAGACCTCAATAAATCTGATAACGTCATTATTATTTCGGCAAAAGATTCCTTGGATGATAAACTTACTGGCCTGGAACTTGGCGCGGATGATTATCTGACCAAACCTTTTCACATCGCAGAATTAAATGCCAGGATTAAATCTGTTCTGAGACGAAAATCATTCGGCGGAAAAAATACCGTTGAACTGGCGAATGTTAAACTGGATCTTGATGACCGGACAGTTCATATTGATAACGAATTGTTAGCACTAAACCGTAAAGAATTCGATATTCTGACCTATATGGTTGTTAATAAAAACCGTCTCGTCAATAAAACTTCTCTGGCGGAACATGTCTGGGGCGATCATATGGATGAGGCGGACGATTATGAATTCATTTACTCGCAAATAAAAAATCTGCGCAAGAAATTGAAAGACAGTCAGGCTGGTGCGGAAATTCAGGCGGTTTATGGTTTGGGTTATAAACTGGTGGTATTATGAAACTGCTTAACCATACGCTTAAATATCTTTCGATCACCCTGTTTGTAATCATAAGTGTCTGGGCTGCCATTTTTTATATCAATATGCTTGATGAAGTATATGATAGTCTGGATGATGGGCTGGACAACTATAAACTTCTGATAATTAAAAAAGCGCAGGAAGATTCGACGATTCTTACCAAAAATGATTTTGCAGAAAGTAATTATGAAATCAGAGAAATTGCAGAGTCTTCGGCATTGCCACAAAAAGATATTCACGTAGACACGCTCATGTATATGCTGAATGAAGAAGATTTTGAGCCGGTTCGTATGCTTACTTCTGCTTTCAAACTTAATAATCGGTATTACGAATTGAAAGTAATTTCGTCGATGGTTGAGGAAGATGACCTGATCGAGGATTTATTTTATTCGTTGATATGGCTTTACATAACGTTAATTGTCAGCATTATTATTGTTAATAATTTTTTGCTGAAAAAAACCTGGAAGCCGTTTTACCTTTTGCTCGAACAGCTCAAACAATTTAAATTAGGAAAAGATCCGGTCATTAAACCCGCTGATACACAAGTCAAAGAATTTAAAGAACTGAATGAAGCAGTTGGTTTGCTAATAAACCGTTCTTTGGAAGCTTATAACGGACAAAAACAATTTATCGAAAATGCTTCTCACGAACTGCAAACGCCTCTTGCGATCAGTATTAACAAGCTGGAATTGCTGGCAGAAAAAGAAGATCAAACCGAAACAAATCTCGTAGCGATTGGCCAGGTTATTCAAACTTTGGAACGACTTACGAAGCTCAATAAATCCTTATTGTTGTTGTCAAAAATTGAGAATAAACAGTTTCAAGATAATGAGCAGGTTAATATCAATTCCGTTTTCAAAACCATTATTGAGGAATTTACAGATTTTGCGGACTATAAAAATGTAACTTTTTCATTCCAGGAAAACGGTCAGTTGTTTGTCGGAATGAATAAAAATCTGGCTGAAATACTGGTTACCAATTTTATTAAAAATGCCATTGTACATAATATTCCGAATGGATTTGTGCGGGTAACTGTAAATCCGTCTTCGTTTACTATTCATAATTCAGGAAGTGAGGTGCCTCTGAACCAGGAATATATTTTCAAAAGATTTCATAAAAAGACCAATGAGAAAAATTCCACAGGTTTGGGTTTGGCAATTGTTAAGGCGATAGCTAATTTGTATGATTTGTCGGTGGGATATGCTTATGAAAACGGACATCAGATGACAGTTTCTTTCAAATAAAACCTGTGCCGGAAAATTACCAAGTCTTTCCGGTTTTGACTTTTAACATTGTATCAACAAACGTTAAAAGTATGAAACACGTCATCACAACACTGATATTCCTGGCTATTAATTCAGTCGCTTTTAGCCAAACAGACTCTCTGACAAAAAGACTTCCGGCGAAAATCCATCACGCCGAACCAATTTATATGGACCTGATCCGTGATCTTGGCGCTCGAAAAGGAGAAAAGGAATTGAATCTGGGCTGGGGTTTGGAAAACAAAAGCGGATACATAGCAAACACTGGATTTTTTGAATATGAATTTTCTCCGGTTAACCGTTTGGGGCTTGAAGTTGAAGTTCCGTTTACTTTTTACAAACCCGCATTTGAACATAAAGAAGGTGACGAAATGCCAAGAAACAGAATGGAAGGTATTAAACTTGCCTCTCAATATACTTTTCTGGTAGCACCGAAATATGGAATGTCTATGGCAATCGGATACATTCACGAGTTTAAGGCACATTCTTTTTATTCGTTAAGCCACGGCTCGGCTCCGTTGAAAGGACATAGCATGAGTCCGTTTTTTGTCGTTGCAAAAAGATGGGGAAAACATGTTCATTCTATGATTTACACAGGTCCTGAATGGGAATTTACCGCGGGAGAAAGCAAGCCCGAAAGGTATTATCAGGTGAATGCCAGTATGCATTATGAATTTGGCGGAACCGGAAATTTGCTGGGTGTGGAAGTGAATCAGGAATATTTGGGAATGAAGGCTGAAACGGTGGTTCGTCCGCAAATTAAATTGGCATTAACTCCCAATCTTGCGTTAGGAATAGTGACCGGAATTCCATTAAATTTAAAAGATCATGGCGTCAGCATTCTGGCCCGTGTGATTTACGAACTTCCGAGACGAAAAAGGTAATTTTTACCGGCTATTTTGATTAAAACCGGATTTTTGATTTTATAAACTAAATTTAATCTATTATGAAAAAGTTGATTTTTGTTGCCTGTATAATGTTTTATGCTGCTGTAAGTTTTGGCCAGGATATTAAAGAAGCAGATGTGCCTTCAGTAGTACTTAATACTTTCAAACAGCAATATGCAAAAGCTGAAAAAGTGGAGTGGAAACAAAAGGCGGGATTGTATAAGGTTGAATTTAAAATCGTAAAAGATGATCATGAACTTTGGCTTGACAAAACCGGAAAAGTTGTAAAACATAAACAGGAAATAAAAGCTGATCAGTTACCAAAAGAAGTGACAGCCGCCATTGTTAAAGACTATAAAGGATATACAATCCACGATCCGAAAAAAACGGATAATGCAGGTGTGGTTACATACAAAGTTGAATTAAAAACGGCAGGATCAGAAATGCATTTGACCTTTGACAAAACGGGTAAAGTTGTCAGCAAAAAGAAGGAAGACTAAATTTTTGTTTGATCTATTTTTTGTAATATTATTAGACGGAATGTTAACCGCGGGAAGCGTTTCTATGGCATTTGGTCTTTTTTTCAAAATTTTGAGTTGTAAATACAGAAATAGGAAATTTTTTTTCGGAAAGTCCGTTCTCTATTTGTAAATTCAAAATGAATTCGAAATTGATCTGTAATTTGGTACAGGTTTTGTAAGGATCATTAGAATTCGTGTCAAACCCGATTTTATCAAAAGTGACAATTTTTATTTCCAGCATATGAGGTATTCGGAAATTCTTGAAAATGTTCAGCACTACGTGGGGCATTTTTTCGGCGCAAAAGAGGACAGGACGTTAACGTTCCATAACTTTGCGCATACCCGGGATGTTGTTATGCATGCTACCAAAATGGCCCGCCACTACGGGCTTGATGAGAGAGAAACTTTTATTCTTACGACAGCTTCCTGGTTTCACGATACTGGTTATTTTACAGGTGAGCCCTGTGGGCATGAGCAAAGAGGTGCAGATATGGCACGCAGTTTTCTTTCAAAATTGGGTATTGAAGAATCCCTGATTCTGGAAGTGCAGAAGTGTATCATGGCAACGGTTATGCCTCAGAAACCTGAGAATTTGTTACAGCAAATTATGTGTGATGCCGATTTGTATCATTTTGGCACCGAACAATTCTCGGCACGTGATATGCTGATGCACGAGGAAGTTGAAAGAAAAACCGGATGTAAAATTGACAGCAGCCATTGGAGAAAAGCGACGATTTGTCTTTTGGAATCACATTTTTTCAAAACTGATTACGGACAAAAATTGCTTGAATTCGGTAAAAAGAAAAACCTGGAAAGGTTGAAACGTAAAGAATCGAGAGGAATGATGGCAATGTCTCACCAGCCAAACAGATGTGCTGAATAATTGTTGCATTTCTTTTTAAGAATATAAAAATAGGGGAGAGCTGATTTCAGCTTTCCCCTATTTGCTTTTTGACTCAATATTATCTTATTTTTTTCCTTTGATAGGCAAGGTAAACCAGTGGAAGCCATCTCTTGCGATAAGTGCTTCTGCGATTTCCGGTCCCCACGAATCAGCAGAATAATTCGGGAAGTTGAGACTCTTTCTTCCCTGCCATGCATTCAGAATAGGCATGATCAGTTCCCAGGCTGTTTCAACCTGATCGCCGCGCATGAACAAAGTCTGGTCACCAAGCATGGTATCCAAAAGCAAAGTTTCATATGCTTCCGGTGCTTCTGTTGTGTAAGTTCCTTTATAATCAAAAACCATATCAACAGCATTCAGGTACATATCCAATCCCGGACGTTTTGCCTGGACTTGCAAACGTATGCTCATTTCAGGCTGAATGCTGATAATAAGTCGGTTTTGCTGCCAGCTCTCGTTTGCCTCTTTGGGGAAAACCATATGCGGAACGTCCTTGAACTGAATCGTAATGACCGAAGCAGACTGGTGTAATCTTTTTCCGGTACGTACATAAAAAGGAACGCCCTGCCACCGCCAGTTGTCTACAAAAAACTTGATCGCAGCAAAAGTTTCCGTATTGGATTCTTTGTCTACGTTTGGTTCTTCACGGTAGCCCGGTACTTCTTTTCCTTTCATCCATCCGCTTCCATATTGTCCGCGAACGGCTGATAAACGTACGTCTTCCGCGGTGAATTTGCGCATAGCTTTTAATACATCTACTTTGCGGTTACGGATTTCGTCAGCATCAAAACTTACAGGCGATTCCATCGCCACCAGACAAAGCAGTTGAAGCAAGTGATTCTGGATCATGTCACGCATCGCGCCTGAGCCATCGTAATAATCACCGCGTTCTTCTACGCCCAATTGTTCGGTCACGGAAATTTGTACGTGTTCTATATAATTCCGGTTCCAGATTGGTTCCAAAATCGCATTGGCGAAGCGGAAAGCCATGATATTCTGAACCGTTTGTTTACCCAGATAATGGTCAATACGATAAATCTGTTTTTCATCAAAAATGCCTGAAAGCAATTTATTTAATGAAACAGCAGATTCAAGATCGTGACCAAATGGCTTTTCAATAACAATCCTGGTTTTTTCAGGATCTTCGGCCAGATTACTTTTTGAAATATTCTCAGCAATAATCGGGAAGAAATTCGGAGATACGGCCAGGTAATAAATTACGTTCGCTTCTGTTCCCCATTCTGCATTATGTGCAGCAATTCTTGCGCCAAATTCCTTATATGTTTCGTGATTGTTAATGTCAGAAACCTGGTAATGAAGATGCTGGGAGAAATCCGCCCATTTGTCATCTTTTACCTTTCCACTTCTTGAAAAAGAATTAATTCCTTCAAGAAGTTTTCCTTTGAAATCTTCGTCAGAAAGAGGCGTGCGGCCCGTTCCAATGATAGAAAATTGATCAGGCAACCAACCTTCCAGATATAAATTATATAAAGCGGGGGCCAGTTTTCGTGAATTCAGGTCACCGGTACCGCCAAAAATTATAAATATGGTCGGCTGTGATTTAATTGTTGAATACATGATGTCGTTAGTTTAACGGACTACTTTTAATATTTCCGGTTAGTTTTTTGGAACCCATTGCGTATGGAAAACACCTTCTTTTCCAATCAGTTCGTAGGTATGCGCGCCAAAGAAATCCCGCTGTGCCTGGATCAGGTTTGAAGGCATTCTTTTGCTACGGAAAGCATCAAAATAACTTAGCGAAGCAGCAAAAGCAGGAACCGCGATACCACTGGAAACCGAAGTGGAAATAACAGACCGCACACCGGAAATTGTTTCATTTACAGTTTTGGCAACACTTTCGTCCAAAAGCAAATGAGCCAGCCCATTGTCTTTTTCGTAAGCATTGTAAATATCATTCAAGAAAGCGGAACGGATGATACAACCACCACGCCAGATTTTAGCGATTTCCGACAGATTTAAACCATAATTATATTCAACCGATGCGTTCGAAAGCATTTGCATTCCCTGCGCATAAGTGATGATCATAGCAAAATAAAATGCTTCTTCAAGTTCAGCTAAAAACGCTTCCTGATCTACATCAAGTTTTGCAGTTTCAGTTGTACTGTATAAAGTCGCTGCTTTTTCACGAAGTGCCTTATATTTTGACAAATCGCGCATCGCGACAGCCGTATCAATGGTAGGAATTGGTGATTGTAAATCCATTGCAGCCTGGGAAGTCCATTTTCCGGTTCCTTTTGCTCTGGCTTCATCCTTAATATCATCCAGAAGCAAGTGATCCGTACCCGGCGCTTTGTATTTGAAAATATCGGTTGTGATATCAATCAGGAAAGATTGCAAGCGACCTTCGTTCCATTTTACAAAAAGTTTCTGAATGGAATCGTCATCCAGTTTCAAGCCGGTCTTTAGAATTTCATAAGTTTCCGAAATCAACTGCATTAAACCATATTCGATACCATTGTGAACCATTTTAACAAAATGACCAGCCGAACCTTGTCCGATATACGTGACACAAGGTGCACCATCCACTTTAGCTGCTATCGATTCCAGAATTGGTTTCATCACATTGTAAGCATCTTTATCGCCACCAGGCATAATGCTTGGTCCTCTGCGGGCACCTTCTTCGCCGCCAGAAATTCCCATGCCGAAGAAATGGTAACCCAGGTTTTCAAGATATTCAACACGGCGGTTGGTATCAACAAAATGTGAATTTCCGCCGTCGATCAATATATCACCTTTGTCCAAAAGAGGCAAAAGTTCTTCAATTACGCTGTCTACAATCTTACCTGCCGGAACCAGCATCATGATAGCACGTGGTGTAGTTAGGCTGGCGACAAATTCCTTAACATCACTAAATCCTTTCACTTTTATATCCTTGCCTTCTTCTTCAAGCAAGACTCCTTTTGATGCATCTTTATCATATCCTGCACCGGCAAAGCCATGGTCGCCGATATTCAGTAGTAGATTTCGGCCCATGGTACCAAGGCCGATCATACCAAAATTATATTTTTGCTGATCACTCATGATTGTGGAAATGTTTCTTTTTTAAGATCTTCAAGAATTTTTTTCGTGGATTCGAAACCGGTGTGGTGAAAGGCGCGTATTCCTAATTTCTGTGCCGTGGTGGTAAACATGATCCTGTCGTCAAAGTAGATGCATTGCTGTGGAGTTGCCTGAGCAATACCCATTGCAATATTGAAAATTCCAGGATCAGGTTTGCGGATCTTTACTTCACAGGAAGAAATAAACGCGTCAAAACACTGGTGTAATTTAAATTTGCGAACCCGGTAGTCATTCAATTCTTTTCCTTCATTATTAATGGAAATAACACGAAAGCCACAGTCTTTTTTCCATTCTTTAAGCCATTGGAGCATATCAGGCAATTCGACAGATTGCGAATAAATGAATGCTTTGAAATCTTCGCGGGCAAAATCGCGGGGATGATTGAAAATTACGGTGTCAAGATATTCGTCCAAGGTAATACTGCCAATTTCATAAACATTGAAAATGAAATTATGCAGCACATTCACCTCGTCATAGTCAAGTCCGAATTTTTCTGCTGCCATTTTGCGGGATTCGTGCCCCCAGCCATTGCTGAGGAGCACGCCACCGATATCAAAAAACAGTATTTTAAGATCAGTTCTTTCCATTATTTACAAATTAGCTGACTTTGGATTTTTGTTCTTCAATAGCTTCCAATAATTTATGGAATGGCTTATTGAATTTATCAATTCCTTCTTCTTCCAGCTGTTTTGTAATGGCATCGATGTCGATACCGGCTTCTTTAATTTTTTCAAGGATCTCAGTCGCACCTTCAAGATCATCTTCCAGACGGCTTGCAGGATCGCCATGATCACGGTATGCTTCCAGTGTTTCCAAAGGAATCGTATCAACAGTATCAGGACCGATAAGTGCCTCTACATATTTTGTATCCTTGAATGCAGGATTTTTGCTGCTTGTACTTGCCCAAAGCAAACGCTGAGGAACAGCACCTAAATCAGCCAATTTTTTCCAACGCTCTGTGCTGAACACTCTTTTGTAAATTTCGTATGCTTTTTTGGCAGAAGCGATTGCCACTTCACCTTTCAAATCGCCAAGTCCTTTTTCATCCAGAAGCGGATCAACCAAAACATCGATACGGCTGAGGAAGAAACTAGCAACCGAAGAAATTTTATCAACCGGCAATCCTTTTGCAGCTCTTTCTTCCAAACCTGAAATGTAAGCCTCAGTAACCGCTTCGTAACGATCAAGTCCGAAAAGCAAGGTAACGTTAATGTTTAAACCTTCGCTGATTGTTTTCTGGATGGCAGCAAGTCCTGGCTCAGTTCCAGGAATTTTGATCATCACGTTTGCTTTGTCAACTTCTTTCCAAAGTTCAAGTGCCTGTTTGATCGTTCCTTCGGTATCAAGGGCAAGGAATGGGGAAACTTCAAGACTTACATAACCATCAGCTCCTTCGACACCTTCTTCATCATAAACCGGTCTTAATAAATCACAAGCCAGTTTAATATCTGCTACCGCAAGACCGAAAAATATTTCCTCGTTTGTTTTATCACCTTTTGCTAACTCACTAATATCGGCGTCATAGTCAGAACTGCTGCTGATCGCTTTTTCGAAAATTGCAGGATTGGAAGTAACACCTCTTACGCCATCGTCTTCAACCAGTTTTTTCAAGTCACCTGAAAAAATAATCTTGCGATCAATAAAATCCAGCCAGATGCTTTGACCGAAGTCGTGTATTTGTTTTACCTTATTAGTAGCCATAACCAACTTTTATTTGAATTATTAAATTTACTGTTCAATGATATAATCAAAAACAGCCAAAACCGGCTGTTTTTGATGTTTTAGCCTATTTACCTAACAAAGCTTTTGCCTTATTAATTACATTTTCTGTTGTAAAACCGAAAACTTTATATAATTCTTCTGCGGGTGCCGATTCGCCAAATGTATGCATGGCGATGATATCACCCTCATCGGTAACATATTTATGCCAACCCAAAGGTGAGCCGGTTTCTACTGCCAAACGCTTTCTGATCGCTTTTGGAAAAACTTCTTCTTTGTACGCATCACCCTGTTTTTCGAACAATTCCCATGATGGCATACTCACTACGCGCGCTGCAATTCCTTCTTCTTTAAGTTTTGCCTGCGCTGTCATAATCAGTTCAACTTCTGAACCTGTGGCGATCAAAATTACTTCCGGTGTTTCGTCTGAATCAGAAAGGATGTAAGCACCTTTTTCTAACTGTGAAGCCTTACCATATTTTGTCTGATCAAGAATTGTTAAACCCTGACGGGTGAAAACAAGTACAACAGGACCGTCCTTATGTTCCAGCGCAACGCGCCATGCCTCAGACGTTTCATTGGCATCAGCCGGACGAATTACTGTGATATTTGGAATAGAACGCAGCGAAATTAGTTGTTCAACAGGCTGGTGTGTTGTTCCGTCTTCTCCAAGTCCGATACTGTCATGGGTGTAAACAAAAATCGGTCTGATTTTCATAATTGCCGCCAGACGGATAGGAGGGCGCATGTATTCGGAGAACATCAGGAAAGTTGCACCGAAAGGAATCACACCTTTTGTCAAGGCCATTCCATTTAAAGCAGATCCCATCGCATGTTCCCTGATTCCGAAATGGAAATTACGTCCGTCTCTTTTTTCAGGTGTGAAGGAATCAAATTCTTTTAGATTCGTATCCGTGGAAGGAGCCAAATCCGCCGCGCCGCCAATAAAATTCGGAAGACTTGCAGCGATGGCATTCAATACTTTACCAGAAGCCTGGCGCGTTGCCATTTTCTTATCAGAAACTTCAAAAACTGGTAAATTATCTTTCCAGCCATTCGGCAATTCACCCGTTTTTGCCAGTTCGTATTCCGCAGCAAGTTCAGGGAATTTCTCTTTGTATTCGCTGAAAAGCTCATTCCATTTCTTTTCCAGTTCGGTTCCTTTTTCACCAACTGATTTATAATATGCAGCTACCTCGTCAGGAACTACGAAGGATTGTTCAGGATCAAATCCGAAGAATTCTTTAACCAGTTTTACTTCATCGGCTCCTAGCGGTGATCCGTGAGAACCGGCAGTGTTTACTTTATTCGGACTTCCGTAAGCAATCTGAGTTCTTACTCTGATCAATGAAGGACGGTTTTTTTCAGCTTTTGCATTTCTTACCGCGATAATTAATGCATCCACATCGTTGCCATCTTCAATAACCTGCACGTGCCAGTTATATGCTTCAAACCTTTTGCTAACGTCTTCTGTAAAAGCAATATCTGTCGCACCTTCAATAGAAATGTGATTGTCATCGTACAGATAAATCATATTTCCCAATTCCAAATGTCCCGCCATTGAAGCGGCTTCCGAAGTCACACCTTCCATCATATCACCGTCGCTGCAAATCGCATAAACGTTATAATCGAATATTTCATAACCCGGTTTGTTATAACGGGCAGCCAAATGTTTTTGCGCAATTGCAAAACCTACACCATTGGCAAAACCTTGTCCAAGCGGACCCGTTGTAACGTCAATTCCCGGAGCCAAACCATATTCCGGATGACCGGCAGTTTTACTATTAAGCTGTCTGAAATTTTTAAGGTCATCGAGCGAAAGATCGTAACCTGTGAGATGTAAATAACTGTATTGAAGCATACAGCCATGACCTGCTGATAAAATAAACCGGTCACGATTTGCCCAATCAGGATTTTTGGGATTGTAATGCATGTAATGCGCCCATAACACGTGGGCCATCGGTGCTGCGCCCATCGGCATTCCCGGGTGCCCGGAATTCGCTTTTTGTACTGCGTCTACGGATAAAAGTCTGGCGGTGTTAATACCCAGCTGTTCAATTTCCTTCGTATCTGATCCCATTTTATACTATTCTATTGGTTAAATAAATCGATGAAATGGTAGCTTCCCGCTTATTAAAATAAGTGCTTCAATCTTCCGTATTCATCATTTTAAGGTTAATTTTAGTTATGTTGTCAATAAAAAATCAATTTACCAGACTTGCTACGGAATTCCTATCATAATTTGCAAAGACTTTATCAGGAATTCCGAAACCGGGTAATACATACTGTTATTCAGTTGGATAAGAAATTTTTGATCAGATTATATATTGATTAAAATAAAATCTTTGAAATATTGACCGATGTAAAAGCGGAAAATTTAATTTTCAAAATTGATGTATTTCTGGCTTTTCTTAAATAGCTGATTAGCGGAAAATGTTGTATAGATCCTCGAATATAGATTTATGATCATCATTTTGAATTTGAATTTTTTCGAACTTTTACAAAAACATTTTAGGTTCAGAAATTGAATTTGTAGCGCCTTATTTTTTTGAATGTCAGTTTTTGAATAAACTGAGTCTTTACCTAAGTTTTTTGATTAAAATAAAATCACTAATTTAACCTCCATCTTCACAACAAGCCATCAATCAGAATACAGTTTATGTCAAAAAAGGGCCCTATAATTTCCATAGAAGATGATCCGGACGATCAGTTTTTACTCAAAAGTGTATTGGAAGAAATGAATCTTACCAATCCGGTTTACTTTTTTGAAAATGGTTTGCAGGCATTGGAATTTCTGGAAAAAACACCGGAACAACCGTTTCTAATATTATGTGATATCAATATGCCTGTCATGAATGGTCTGGAATTACGGAAACGAATTGATCAAAATCCATATTTAAAGAAAAAAGCAATTCCCTTTATATTTCTGAGTACCTCCGGCAGTTTACCTTTGATCGAAGAAGCTTATAAATCTACAATCCAGGGTTTTTATAAAAAGGGAAACAGCTTTAAGGATTTCAAAAAACAAATTGAATTAATTGTAACCTATTGGGAGTCTTGTCTTCATCCTAACACAAAACTTTAATCACCTCAGGCATAAAAAAAAGAAACCGCCAGAACTATCCAGCGGTTTCGGTAACTTATTTATTTTGAGAGCTCGGCGAATTCTTCATCGCTCAGTTTAATTTCTCCTGCTTTCAGATTTTCGTGTAAATGTTCCACAGACTTTGTCCCTGGAATAAGCAAGATATTCGGAGAACGTTTCAGTAACCAGGCCAAGGCAATTTGAGCAGTTGTCGCATTATGGTCTGCTGCAATTTTGCCTAACTTCTGAGCCAGTTTTTGCGGGCCGGAAGCAAGTGGGAACCAGGGAATAAATGCCTGTCCTTTTTTTGCAGTGTAGTCAACAATTTCTTCCCATTGTCTGTTGCCCAGATTGTAAAGATTTTGCACCGAAACAATTGGAACTACTCTTTCAGCGCGTTCAATCTGCTCAACATTAACCTCTGAAAGACCCACATATTTAATTTTACCAGCTTTTATCGCTTCTGCCACAGGTGCCAGGGTTTGTTCAACCGGGACATTCGGATCAAAACGGTGCAGCTGCCAAAGATCAATAGTATCAACTTTTAATCTTTTCAAACTCCCTTCAATATTCTGACGGATAAAATCAGGATCACCATTTGGAACCCAATTATTTGGTCCTGGACGATTAAATCCTCCTTTTGTGGCAATAATGACGCCATCCTTGTATGGATGCAGCGCATCAGAAATAAGACTTTCGTTGAAATGCGGTCCGTAAGCATCAGCTGTATCGATAAAATTTACACCGGATGCCACAGCTTCCTGCAATACTTTGATAGCGTTTTCTCTGTCTTCCACTTCGCCAAATACGCCGTGACCCGTCAGCTGCATGGCTCCATATCCCAGCCGGTTGATTTCAATATCGCTACCTAACTTAAAAGTTAGAGATGTGTTTGTACTAGTTGCCATTTTAATCTCTTATTAAATTTAATGATTAAAAGATTCATGATCTTAAATATTTAAGATTATCGGTTTTTTGAAATTGTTAACCGATTTTTACATGGAACCGTTCAATTTTTGTGCCAGTAAATGATCTTGATTTAAGATTTTGCCGGAATGTTAATTAAACGGATAATTCTCCGACCGATCATTTTAATGATGAAAAATCAGCAGCTTTTAAATAAACGGATTCTTTATTTGCAAGCAGGTCGCCGTTGGCATTACTGGCACCTCTCGCCGCAATCCATTCAGGATCATTCTGAAACTTTTCCCAGTATTCTTCCCGGGCTTGCAAACTGGGATAAGATAAGATATAAACCAGTTTAAATTCCGGATTGTCAACAGGTATCCAGAAACCCTCGATCTTCATGCCGTGTTTTTCAAAAAGCCGGATTGTGTAGTTTTCAAAACGACTTAACAAATCATCCAGTTTGCCCTCAAAGGCAGTATAAGTTCTTAATTCGTATAATCGGCCAGTTGTATTCATTGATCCGGTTTATTAATCCGACTCTTGCCGGAATGGTCTAAAATGTATTTAAATATTATAAAAATCAGGAAAAACCTTAAACAATATGATCATAAAATCTGCATCCTGCCCCTTGAAACACGTCTGATCTTTAAATCTTACAAGTTTCTAGTGTACAAATTTTCTCAAATTGTGAAAAGCCTTTTAGCTTAAAACAAAAGGTGCTCTGTAAACAAAACAGAACACCTCAGTTTATCATTTAATTTGTTTTACCAGCACTCGGATCTTGTTATCAAGATGAATAGTATCGCCTGACAAGGCAACATTATCCCCGACCTTTAAAACTTTATAGTCCTTTTCCATGCGAACACGGCTAATGACTGCGTCGAAATCTTTCCCGTTTTTATCTTTGAGATAGGCCGTGTAGCCGTCTTTTCCATATTCAATATTCTGAACTGTTCCTTTTTGTGAAAATATTTTGCTTCCTGAGCAAGAATTCAAAAAGGTAAGACCGAATAATGCGGTGGCAAAGAAACCGGCTGCAATTAAAAACTTTTTACTTTTCATGTTAAATGCTTAATGAATAACTAACTTTCTAAAAGATGGTATTTGTAAATAAAAAACCTGCCGTCAATATAGAATAGCCTGATTTATGAACAACAATTGAAAGCTTTTTATTTAAAAGAAATAAATATTATTGGTGTCCGGTATCGATTTGCACCAAACACGGCACAGAATTTTTCCCATTGGTTAAAAGATTTACAAATTTTCAACTAAGCTGAATTATTATGCGGGCAATATGGACAGGCGCTATCGGTTTTGGACTGGTCAATATTCCGGTCAAGTTATTTAGCGCAACACAGCAAAGTGAACTGGATTTGGACATGCTGGACAAAAAAGACCACGCCAATATCAAATTCCAGCGCGTGAACGCCAATACGGGTAAGGAAGTGGATTGGGAAAATATTGTCAAAGGTTATAAGGTAGATGACAATTATGTCATTCTGGATGACTCTGACTTTGAAAAGGCAAGTCCTGAACAGAGCAAAATCATCGAAATAGCCGAGTTTGTGGATGAATCGGAAATTGATAGTATTTATTACGAGACGCCCTATTACCTGCAACCCGAAAAATCGGGAACCCGTGCTTATGCTTTGCTTCGTGATGCCTTGAAAAAGACAGATAAGGTTGGTTTAGGTTCCTATGTGTTAAGAAACCGGGAAAGTCTTGTGGTGATAAAACCGCTGGATGATATTCTTCTTTTGAATAAAATTCGTTTTCATGATGAGATCAGGGCTACGGATGAACTTGAAATTCCGGATATTAAAATAAAACCGGCAGAATTGAAAATGGCCATTCATTTAATTGAACAGCTCACAACCGATTTTGACATTACCCGTTTTAAAGATTCTTATACCGATAAATTGCTGGAACTCATTAAGGCAAAGGCAAAAGGCAAGAAAAGCACTGCTGCGCCAATGAAAATTGTTCATTCACGCAGCAATGATTTAATGGCTCAGTTGAAGGCCAGTCTGGAATCAGGAAAACGAAAAGCTTCCTGATTTCAGGAATTTTTCCAGCATTTTAGCAAGCGGCGCAAAACCAGAATTTCCCCAAGGTGGTAGGAGGTATGATCTGCGATCAGCAGGGCCTCCCGAAAAATATTTTGTCCGTCTCCATGCGCCAGCGGAGCGTATAAATCTGTGTCCTCATTTTTTAGTAAATCAAAAAAGCGTTTTCTGTCTTTTTTGATTTGTTCAATTGTTTCTGTCCACTTTTCATCACTGACAGAATCTGTCTTTTCTGGCCAATACTCATCCGGCCATTGTGGTGATTTGTGATCAGGTGAAAGACAGAATTCCACAATATCCCATTGTGTGATGCGGATATGTTCCAGCAATTGCCAGATACTGTAAGGCAAACTTGGTGGAATTTCGGCTCTTAAATCAGCAGGTATGTCGTTAATTGTTTCTTCCAGAGAAACGTGTGCATTGCCTGTTTCGATTAAGGTCGTCAGTTCAGAGACAATTGTTTTTCTTTCATTTGTTTGCATTGGATAAGTGTTTAGATGGATTTATTGATGCTACAAATATTGCGCTGCAATTTTAAGGCCATCAGGATTTGGAAAGCTTTATAAATAATTGATATCAGGCTCAAACGTCATTTCAAAGCTGAATATTTCTTCCTGAATTATCGAATCCTGTTGATTATTCACTATTTTAGGGCATTCAATTTTTTATTCCTTATTCCTAATCTCATGAATTCAACGCGCCGGAATTTTATTAAAAGTGTGACAGCGGCTTCCGCTCTGATTGCTACGGGAAGCGCAGCAAAACCTTTCAACATAATCCGTGATCTAAAAAAAATAAGTCCTAATGACAAAATACGTTTTGCCACTATCGGAATGGGAATCCAGGGAAATCAGGATACAAAAGCTGCCATGCGAAGTACACCAATGGCGGAATTTGTTGCAGCAGCCGATTTGTATGACGGCCGCCTGACCCACGTGAAAGAGGCATACGGTAAAGATATTTTCACAACACGCGATTATAGAAAAATTCTTGAACGGAAAGATATCGATGCCGTTTTAATAGTAACTCCGGACCACTGGCATGACCACATTACAAAAGCTGCTTTGCAGGCGGGAAAACATGTATATTGTGAAAAGCCCATGGTTCAGCATATTGATGAAGGCGCGTCGGTCATTGAAGCCTGGAAGAAATCAGGCAAAACCATGCAGATCGGAAGTCAACGGGTTAGTTCGGCATCTTTCAGGGAAGCGAAAAGATTATTTCTAGCAGGTGAAATTGGGCAGATTAATTTTGTGGAATCCAATTATGACCGGTTTAATTCACTGGGCGCCTGGAATTATTCAATACCTGGTGATGCGTCTTTAACCACGCTTGACTGGGAAACTTTTCTGGGTGACGCACCGAAAGTGCCTTTTGATGCCAAAAGATTTTTTCGATGGAGAAACTATAAGGACTACGGCACCGGCGTAGCGGGTGATTTGTTCGTCCATCTGATAACAGGCGTTCATTTTGTGACAAATTCCTTAGGCCCGGAAAGAATTTATTCTTCGGGAGAACTTAGCTACTGGAACGACGGACGCGACGTACCGGATATGATGGTATCAATTCTGGATTACCCGAAAACGGACTTGCATGCGAAGTTTCAAATGGTGCTGCGCGTAAATTTTGCAAATGCCGGCGCCATTAACAACAACACCAGAATTGTTGGAACAGAAGGACAGATTGATTTTACAGACGATAATCTGATCTTGACCAAAAAGAAATTAGCCAAGGCTCCCGGATATGGTGGCTATGACAGTTTCGGAACCTTTTCTGCAAGTGAGCAAAAGGATTTTGAAAAGAAATATGATGCACAATATCCGTCTGATACCAGAAAAGCGGATCCGGTAAAGGAAATAAAATTTGAGGCGCCCAAAGATGATGATCCTCATGCTCAGCATTTTCGGGACTTTTTTGAAAATGTAAGTAAAGGATCCTTGGGTACAGTTGAAGATCCGGTTTTTGCGTTTCGTGCGGCTGCGCCTGTTTTGGCTTGTAACAAAAGCTACTTTGAAAAGAAGGTAGTAACCTGGGATCCGGTGGCAATGAAAATCAAGAAAGGTTAAAAATAACAGTAAAAAGTACATCAAGGGGCAGGATTGGTACAATTATAATAACTTGGAGTTATGTAGTTTTGCCAATTGATCTGCAAAGATTTTTTCTGATATTGGGAAAAATATAATGAAAGTTTAAACCTAAAATAAGACAAAATGAAACCAGGAATCGGAATTTCTGAGGAAAACAGAAAAGTAGTATCGGATCAACTGGCCATATTATTGGCTGACGAGTTCATTTTATATACGAAAACATTAAATGCGCACTGGAACCTTGTAGGGCCAGATTTTCACTCGGTGCATTTGTATTTTGAAGAACTTTATAAGGAATCGGCTGAAATTTTAGACAGCGTTGCTGAACGTATCCGTCAGCTGGGCCATTTCGCACCAGCGAAACTTAAAAACTATTTACAGATCACACACCTTACTGAACAATATGAAGGTGGAAATGATAGTTTAAGTCTGATCAAATATCTTTTGGCAGATCACGAAAGCATCATCGAATTTATTCGTGGAAATGTGGATACATTTGCTGATGAGCATAAAGACGCAGGTACAAGCGACTACGTAACGCAGCTTATGGAGCAGCATGAAAAAATTGCATGGATGCTAAGAGCACACGTTCAATAATTCTTAAAAATATCATAACGGGCACTCGAAGTCATTCGGGTGTCTTTTTTTATCCTTACCGTATCAAATGAGCAAGTTCAAATTAAAAGATAACGAAGAAGAAGAGGTTGAGATTTCAAAAGATGAAATAGAAGAAATTGTACCCGATGCAGATTTTCGATTCAGTCTTGTTGTGCTGAAAACCGGAGAAAAACATTTTGTGGCAGGCACAAAAAAAGATATACAAGAAGCAGTGGGAATAGCGTACGAATAAACTGTATTGATAATCTAATAAGTAACCACTTGATTCGTATAGGTTACTTTTTTTTTAAATCAATCCGAGTATTTGTTAATTATTGAAAGCAATAATTACTAAAAAATCTGTGAGTAGTAAGTTTTAAAGAATTATGCTCCGTTATTGAAGCAAATTATTTATAAATTTTTCCAGGACTACGACATGGTTATACTTCTCATCCTGAGCGGCATATAACAAAGTTACCTTCTTATGTTTTTTTACTTTATCTACCAGGTCGTGCACAGCAGACATGCAATGTCTTAATTCAAACGTATAATCTTGTCTGAATTCTTCCCATTTTTCCGGGTCATGATCAAACCATTTTCTTAAATCCGTTGACGGTGCCACCCCTTTAAGCCATTCATCAACTTTTGCCTCTTCTCTTTTTAATCCACGTGGCCATAAACGGTCAACAAGTATCCTGAAACCATCCGATTCATCTTTCGGTTCATAGATTCTTTTTATTTGTACGGTATTCATAGTTAGGGTTATGTAATTCTTAGACTAAATAAAAACTAGCTGATTCGAAAAATAGTTTCCTGAATACAGGATCTTATTTAATTTTATCTTATCTATTTGTTTAACAGGTCATTACAATGTCACCACTGGATTATTAAAGGTAACAACACGTGTATTGTGCTCGCACTACTGTTAAAATCAGCCAATACAATTTTTATAATTGATATTCCCATTTTTATTTTTTGCACGGATATCCAACAATTGAGAATATTATCTCTGCTGAGGATAATGTGGATTTTCAAACTGAATTTGGTCTCATAAAATAAATTACAATATTTTTAAACCAGACTTTTAAATTCAGATAAGTTGCTGATGAGGCGTTGTTCGAGCAGGTTTGATAAACGTTTGCTTATTTCCTGTTCATGGATTGTAAATTGATCAAATTCTTCATCCGTAAAGTGCCCGATGATTATTCCTTTTAAAAACTGCTGAAATTTCTGATCCTGTTTTACTGAATGCGTAATGAAAGTGAGCTGATCAGGTTCGCCCAATTTATAAAATGTATTTTTCCGTTGATGAATGTACTGTTTAAAGATGCGGATCAGCAATCCGTTTTGAAGTTTTAGTATGGGTCTAAGTGTCAGATTTTGAAAATTTTCGGCAAATCCTGATGTAGCTGAGGTCGTAATTTTTGGTCGTAGGGAAAGTAATAAAGTCGATTTGTCGGGCATGAGTACAAAATTAAAGCGATGACTAAAGAATTTCAAATTATTACCACCTTGATAAAAAACCAAGGCGGATCCCAACAATATTTGGAACCCGCCTCATTATATATTTCGAAAACTATTTTTTCTTACCAAAAATATAAGTGATTCCACCGCTCGCGGTAACGGCTTGATTGCTGTTTTTAACCTCGTATTTTTCGTTACCTGGTTTCAAAGGGTCCATAAGAATCGAATTGGCACCACCGATGATTATATTGTAAGCGAGTTCTACTGTAAAACTTAATCTTCTACCCATAGGGAGGACAAGACCAACTTTTGGAGCAACGCCCGGGCGAACCACATTTTTATCGATCTGAATATTGTACCCTTCAATTTTTAAAATATTTGCGCCAGCTTCCAATCCGGCATAAGTGCGAATTCCTTCTGTTTGGAAATAATATTCAGCAAATAAATTGACAGGTATGGTTGTCGCTTTTCCTCTGATACTTTTGGATGACAAATCACGTTTGATTTCTTCCATCCAGTATTTTCCGGAAATCCCCACGGCTATGTTGGGTTTTATAAAATTACGGTATTGCAATCCACCTCCGTATATTCCTTTTGATATGTAAGTCTGGTTTGTAAAACCATAGGTACCCTGTACGGTTAGTGTTGATTGCGCAAATGTTTGGTTGGAAAAAAGGAAACTGATTAACGTTAAGGAAAAGACGACTAATAACTTTTTCATAAATTTTAAATTTTATTTACTCGGGATTGTTTAAGATCCTATACGCACGAAGGTATTGTTTTGTGGAAAATTAGGGCTTTTTGTTCGCTAAAATCTTACTTTTTTCAGCCTTGGGATTTTTATAATATAATTCTAATCTGAAAAAACGAAGGTTTTTATTTTTAATTAATTGAAAAGCACATATTTATATATCACAATTTCATAATTCTGAAAGCTTTCTTTTGTCGTTGTGAAGTTACTTCAATCAGGTATAATCCTGAGGGAAATTGAGATCCTGACAAGTCAATCGGTAGCTTTTGTTCAATTCCGGTCGCGTTTAAATTTGTATTAAAAACGATATTTCCGACCAAATCAAATGTTTGTATTTGTACGGAAGTTCCTGGATCTCCCTGAAATGTTACATTGATTATGCCTGTCGAAGGATTTGGAAATGTTTGCCAATCTGCTTTGTTGTCGAAATACACCGACTGGATTCTTGAATATTGAAAACTTCCATCCTTATCGACCATCTTCAACCGATAATAATTTGTCGTCGTCTGATCACGAGATGTGTCGGTAAAACTATATTCCTCCTGCGTGACAGAATTGCCGGCAGCCAATACTTTTCCAATCATTTTAAACTGGTTTAGATTGAATGCATTGAGTCCCTGAACCCGTTCTATTTCAAAATAATCTGTATTTGTTTCGGTTGTCGTCACCCAATTCGCAATCACCTGAGCCGAATTATCGTTTCCGGTTTTTTTTGTTACATTAAAGCTTAGCAGTTCAACAGGAAGCGCACCATTTTGAAGACCTCCGCCTGTATTAAACCAGAATTCGGAGAAATCTTTTATTTGTATTTCAGCATAATACCCTTTGTCAAAAGGAACTTTCACAACATTTGCAGCTGTGAGATAATCCCAGCTTCCCCCGCCGTTATTGCTCAGAATGCCGTCCTCATTGTTTGCGTTAGCGTCTGTGTATTTCGAAATTCCCAGATCATACGCCGACGCAGGTTTTGAACAACCTCCACATCCTGTTGCATTAATAAGTTTTTCTGATTCTGAATCCAGAAAATAAATGCGGACAGTAGTGTTGGCTGCAAGCGAGCGGTTTGCTGGTTTAATTGTAATATTTCTATCCAAATAATATTGCAACTGATTATTACGTACCGCACTGGAATTGATAAAGGTTTGAACAGCCGTCGCGCCAAGAGTTTGGCTGTTAGGATTTACAGATGCCACCAGCTGACCATTTTGTACAAAATTAATCCAGCCGGAACTGGTTGGAGCGTTTTGTGTTACGGGTGATGCAGTGGTAGAGCCGTCGTAAATACCGTTGGTGTTGTCATAAATATGGATATCATCGATGGCAATTCCTTCTCTTGTCGTTCCGCTATCTGCCCTTAAAACAAATCGGAGACGGATATTGGTTGCTGAGGGTAACGGCATTGTGCCCACATGCCAGCGGGTATAATCCTGAACACTCCATCCCTGATTATCCTCAGTGATTTTATTATACCAGTTGATTCCCTGGCCCTTATCTCCCAGACGAAACCATGTATTTCCGTCGGCAGAATATTCGAGATAAGCAAAATCACAATCCTCCGAAGCACAAAATTCAATATCCAGCGCCAGGCTGAAACTGACAGTTGGATTGGTCATACCTGTTAAATCAAAACAAGGTGAATACAAATAGGAAGTTTCCTCATTGTTATAATTTCCTGATAAATTCGTTTTCCACGCCGTTGTCCCGCTCGCAGCTTTGTTGATTTTACTGGAAGCCGGCGTTCCATAAGCCCAGGAATTTGACGTTCCGCTACTATGCCAGTTGCCACTACTGGTTTCGAAATTTTCAAGATAAGGAAAGGATGAAATCTGTTGGTTGTTGTAAATATCAATCTCAATTGTATTGTTATCCGAATAAGAATCGGATGCCAGGCTGGTCCAAACTTTCAGATGATATACTCCAAAAGCAGCCATGTTTTGTGTAGTAGTAAATGTAAAGGCTGTGGTTGTTCTGGCATCTATGGACGGAATTATTTCGTGAACCTCCGAGCCGTTACCCAGTTTATAATTTACAGGAATATTAGTAATGGTATGGTCCGAGCTGTTTCGCACCGAAATCGTAATAAGTTGATTATTACTCAACCCGCAGCTTGCCTGTGAAACGCTGTTCAGGCTTATCAATTGAATGTCATCGGTAACAATGCTTAACTGAATATCATCAAAGGAATAACCCGCACCACTTTTTGGATCTGCTGTTATGATATCTCCATGCTGTCCCCAACGGATTTGCGTACTGGTTGAAAGCGTCTGGCCATTTTCTCTGAGTTTGTTGCTCACCTCAATACTGGAAGATAACTTATAAGTTGCGCTGACCGGATTTTGGTTGGCAAAAAGATTATAAACCAGAATCCATGGGTCATTGTAATTTCCTCTTAACCATACACTATTATCCGGATCACTTTTCTGTCCATGATTTTTGTATCTGAAATTAAGGCGGATATCCTGTGAAAGATTGTAATTCGAAAGGTTGAAAGTTCCGTCTAAGAAATTGGTATTGCCGGCAGGGTAATACTGGTCCGTATCCAGTGTCAGCGCCTTGCTTCCTGAGTAGGCAATGCCTGTATTGACAAAAGTTCGTATGCGGCCTGCATTTGTTGAGTTTGTGAAATCATAACGGCTTAGATTTTGAAGTCCGGTTTTGTCGATAGTAACTTCCTGTACAGATGCCGATTCAATGTTGTCCAGAAAAGGAAGTGTGATGGGCGCATTATTTAACTGATCAAAGATTTGTGAAATCTTATTATTTCTTTTTGCGGTATCAGCGGGTGCGTTGGCAAATGCCTCAATCAAATATGAACCTTCGGCGGCAAGATTGGCTTTATCCGAAAAAGTGTAATCAAAAGACGCCTGCGCCGGAATTGTTAATGATGCCGAAACAGAAGCGACAGCAGTTCCATTTACAGAATACCCAACAGAAACCGGCCCTGAAAATGGCTGGTCATCAAGATTTTTAATTCTGATCGTAACATTGTTCTGATTGGTTAATGCTTTTGATGTCAATAATCTTCCGGACGAAACCGGGTTGACAATGGCTTCAAGAAACAAGTCATTATCTGAAATTGTCCCGGAGCAATTCCCGGAATCCGGTTTTCTTGAAATGGCGATTGATCGTATTCCGGGACTCGCATTTATCCTGGCACGAACAGCAAACCAGTAAGTAGAATCTCTGCTAAGTCCGTTGAAAGTAAAACTGGTGTTTGAAGTAATACCTGCCGAAACCATTTCTCCGCCTTTTAAAATCATAACCTCGTAATCACTGGCGCCGCTGATGGGCGTCCACTCCAAGGCTGCGTAACCTTCGCATTGAACTGAGGACAAGCTTAACACGGGACGACCAGTGATGGTAAATGCTTCGCTGACACTTTCTGCTCCGGTTGCGTTCTGAATTACTTTTACCCTTGCTTTATCAGTAGAAACATTCGGAAAAACCCATTTGAGCTGACGACCGTTTGCAGTCAGATTCCCTGAAATCGGATTCCATTGTGCTCCGTCATTGGTAGAATATTGCACAGAAAAATCGTTCGATGAATTCCCAAAAGAATCCCAGGCTACGTAAATCGAATCTGCGGCAGCATATCGTTCTTTTCCAATAGGATTTGTAATGGTTGTTGAAACCGGAATAATATCATAAACAACGAAATATTCCTGAGTACCATTCTGATTAACGGCGGTTCCTTTAACATTGATCTGATAATTTCCTGCAACGGGCGCGTCAATTATAACCTGCTCAATGTTATTAATATGGTCTGCCCCGGTAGTTGCCGGATTGTTAGTGTTAGCAGGCGTAGGGTCTAGTAATTTTGGAAAGACAGTTTCGGCAGAAGGTTTTGTAACCGTCAAATCAAGGTCGTTAACAAGATTTTTCCCGGATAAAACGGAAGGGGCGGGGTCGTTCCAGTATAGCATTACTTTAACCTTTGCAGTATTAGCAGGAATCTGAATATCATAAGTTTGAGGAGTGGGCGAAGAGGCGATGGAGGCGGTTTTATAACTTTCACTTTCAATCATTTTTACTGAGCGCAAAAGATTCATCCATCCAAAACCATATTTATAGTCCGGTCCGTCATTTCCCTGATCCGTTCCGCCATTGACCAAAATAGCTTTCATTAATCCGTTTTTAGGATTTTGCTGACTATGAAGTTCCCGGTAACGCTGATAAAGTAGCGTGAGTCCGCCGGCAACTGCCGGTGAAGCCATGCTGGTTCCGGTTGAAGAGACATAATTATTTACTGGAATAGAAGAAATTAAACTTGAACCCTGAGCACTGATCTCGGGTTTAATTCTTCCATCTTTTACCGGCCCCCTGCTTGAACTGGTTGCGATAATACCCTCAACTGTTGTATTTCCCACACTAATTACATTTTTGGCCGTCTGATATCCGCCAACTATATTTCCAAAACCGGAAGGATGAGGGCTGCAAGTCATTGTTCCACTATTCCCCGCGGCGAAAACATGTTGCAGGTAAGGCATTTGAAATGCCTGTTGATCCAGAATATAGGATTGCAAATTGTAAGCGCCAAGTGAAGAACAATCTGTGACGTCATTGCCGTAGGAATTGTTGGTGATCACCATTCCAAAATCCTGTACATATGTTGAAGCGTAAGTCAGAATGTTGGAATAATATTGTGCTATGATTTTTGCTTTCGGGGCGTAACCGGTATATTTTTCGTTAACAATTCCTGCTCCTGCCAACGTCCCCATCACGTGTACACCATGCCCACCAGCCTTTATTGCAGCCCGGTTAATAATGCGATTGCTCAAATCCACATGAAGCAGCGGATTTGCCTCATCACCCACACCAACTATTACGCCTTCCCCATGCAGATTTCTCCCTGACGGCAAAGAGGAATTAAGCACATTTGCCCGGCCATTGCCAGTACTGTTGATATTGTTTGGCTTGTCGGGAGCCGGCACCGGTTCTACGTATTGAACATAATTTTTAAGAGCCAGCTCATTCAACCGATCTTCCGGAACTCTTATTTCCAAAACCTGATAAGTCTGGTGAACAGTTGAAATAATTTCGAACTGATCGGTTTTTAACTGCTCTTTTATTTCGTCAAATGAAAATGATTTAGGAAAATTAATCCAGACGTCAACTTGTCCTTTTACTATTCTGGTTTGCTCAGGAAACGGTTTTTTTAATAACGAAGGATGCAATTTTTGACTTGCTGTCAAGGAAATAACGGCCCGGGCTTTTGATCTTTTCAGAGAAATTTCGGACAGCGATCCGGTAATTGTTGCCGTATAAGCATTATTTGGTATGTATTCCAGCAGGTCAATTCCTTCTGCTTTCAACCGTTCACGTTCAGCAGGTCCGGGGATTTCTTCAAACTGGATGACAACAAAAATCTTTTTGTCAGGTATCAATCTGGCATTAATCGATTCGACTTTACCGGTACCAACATTTTTTTCAGGCGTGAAAGAACCGCTTTTTAATTCGATCTGATAATTCTGATTGTTCTGTGAGATCACACTTAGTGGAAGAACAAGAAGAAAGAGGATTTTTAAGAGTAGCGTTGATTTCATATAGATGAAGTATAGTGGGATGAAAAATCAATTTCTATAATTTAATTCATTTTTCAATGTATTTTATGAATTCGGAATTGAAGATTTATTCAACAAGATGGGGACGTTAAGAACATTTCGGGCAATAACCGGATTTCATGAATGTTCTGATTTTCAAGGAATTTAAGGTTTGGCATGATACTGGTTGGTTACAAATCACGGTGCGGAAGCACAGAAAATAGATTCTCATTAAAAACACAGATCATGAAAAAGTTAATAATGTCGGCAGTAGCCTTAACACTTATCTCTTTCGCCTCTGTTCAGGCTGCTCCTATAACGGAACCTAATCACGCTGTGACATTAACCCAGGAAAAAATTTCGGTAAAACCGGAAGATTTACCGGCAGCTGTTAAAGCAACTATTAATAGTGACGCATTTGCAGGATGGAAGGTAACCACTGCATACCTGGTCACCAATGATGACAAAACTCAATACTATGACTTATCCGTTAAAAAAGGTAGTGAAAATGCCAGAGTAAAGCTGGATAAGAATGGTAAAAATGTAGAATAGATAGTGCCTTACTTTACTCAACGTGATAGCACCGGAGCCTTGGCTCCGGTTTTTTTATGTCGTATCAATTATGTTGACGCTGCAATCATGGCAAATCATTATAATAATCGTCTTCTGATTAAAATATGAGTAGAGTTTTCTATAAAAGAGATTTTACTAAAAATGGCCTGATTTATTAAAACGCCCGGATAATCTGTTTATGCTTAAATCTCTTCTTTCTTTATTTTGCTTTTTATTTTCGATAACAATTTCAATCAATTGCGCTGTCGGCCAGAAAGCTCCTGCCAGATACCCGACTGATAAAAAAACACTCGCTACCGGAATGCGATTATTCAATACCAATTGTGCCTCTTGTCATGCTATCGACCATGAAGAGATAGGTCCACAACTTGGTGGAATTACGCAGTTGTTATCAGCAAAGGCACTGACCGAATTTATTCAAAATCCGGCAAAAGTGATAGAATCGGGGGAGCCAAGAGCTGTAAGTCTTCATAAGAAGTATAATATGATAATGATGTCTTATGATTTTCTGAAACCGGCTGAAATAAACTCGATTTTGGCTTACATCGATCATGAGACAAAACTTAATAAAATTCAGCCACTTGTTGTCAAAACTGAAAATGCGGTATCACAATCCAGCGAAAGATTTGGCACGCCGGTTAAAAAATCCGGTATTCAGATAGAGCTCGAAGATTTTGTACAGATTCCAGCCTCGTCGGACAAACCTCCTTTAACCAGAATTGCTAATATGCGTCCGCATCCCTCGTCTGACGGGACACTTTATGTCAGTGATCAGCGTGGTATTATTTATAGAATTGAAAAAGGAAAGGCAGAAGTTTTTCTCGATATCAGAACGAAAATTGATAAATATGTGAATACCCCAGGTCTGGGAACCGGACTGGGAAGTTTCGCTTTTCATCCTGATTATTTGAATAATGGCCTGATTTACATTACCCACACGGAAGAACCCGCTGGTAAAAAAGCGGATTATGAATTTCCCGATTCAATTAAAGTGGCACTGCAATGGGTTGTGTCTGAGTGGAAAATCAATGATGTGAAAAGCAAAACTTTTGAAGGTACAAGAAGAGAATTATTACGTATCAACGTTCCGGGAGTGGTGCATGGCACTCAGGATATTGGTTTTATTCCCGGAATCAGTAAAAACGATCCTGATTATGGAATGCTGTTTATTGGAACTGGTGACGGTGGCTCCACGATTGGAAAACATCCGGAAATCACGCATACTTTAAATTCTCTTTTGGGCACGATAATCCGCATTAATCCACTTGGGAATAATAGTAGAAACGGTCAATATGGTATTCCCGCCGGTAATCCTTTCGTCAATAATACTGATCCTAAAACATATAAGGAGATTTATGCTTTTGGATTCCGGAATCCCCACCGGATGTCCTGGGATCTTACCCATGGAAAAATTATGTTTAGCGCGGAAGTAGGAGAGTCCAATTTTGAGGAAGTCAACGTGATCGTAAAAGGTGGAGATTATGGCTGGAATACGCGTGAGGGAAGTTTTGGAATTTCTCCTTCCGATCTTAAAAACGTTTATAAAATCAATAAATCGGAAAAAGATAATTTTATCAAACCGTTTGCAGCTTACGATCACAAGGATGGAAACGCGATCAGCGGAGGTTATGTATATGAAGGAAATCTCACCGCTTTGAAAAATAAATACGTCTTTGGTGATATTGTCAACGGCCGGATTTTCTGTATCAACATCAATAAACAGCTTTCAGATTCGGCCGTTTATGAAATCAATATTGTAAAAGATTCTAAGCCAACGGATTTGCAGCAAATGTCAGGTTCCAAAAGGGTCGATCTTAGAATTGAGTATAATCCTTTCACAAAGGAAATGTATGTGATGACCAAAAGTGACGGAAAAATCAGAAGAATAAAAAACGCAGCAGAGGTTTCGGGTAAGTGAGACACCGCATGTACACGTGGTTAAAAAAAATCCATTATACAGCTGATGTATAATGGATTTTTTAATTGGAATTAATGCTATCTTCCAAACTTGTTTTGGCTGTCGTAAGCCAGACCTAAGCCAACGCTTGAAAGCTTGTTTTCATCAGCCAAAGCCGCATTGGGAAACAATTTTTTAAATTCAGTTTGTATAAGTGGTACTTCGGTAGAGCCTCCGGTTAGAATTACCAGATCAATATCTTCTTTTTGTACGCCTGCATCGCGCAGACATTGCAGTGCAGATTCTGAAATTTTATCAATTTTTTGAACGATCGCTTCGTCAAACTGCTCACGCGTCACCCTTGTGGTGAGTCCGTCTTCCAGAAAGTCAAAAGGCGCATCATATTCGGATTGAGAGGTTAATGCAATCTTGGTTTCCTCCGTAGTGGCCAGCAATGTATGTCCTGTTTCCTGTTCCAAAACCTGCAACAATCTTTTGTAACGCGTTTTGTCATGTGCTTCAAAAAGGATCTGCTTGGTTTGGGAAATAATTTTTGTTGTATAAAGAAAATTTACCTTACTCCATTCTGAAAGATCAAAATAGTGATAAAGCGGAACTTCCAGATTTTTCGTTCCGTATGTACTCCGGTAACCAAGTTCAGGCATAATGGCTGCCAGACTCAAATCTTTGTCAAAATCATTACCTCCAACACGAATACCGGTATTGGCCAGAATATCAGAAGAACGGTCAGCTTTGTTGATATATTGATTGGAAAGTCTGATCACCGTAAAATCTGAGGTTCCTCCACCCAAATCCACAACAATCGCAAGTTTTTCTCCGCTGATATTAATCTCGTGGGCAAAAGCAGCGGCGATTGGTTCAAACTGAAAATCAATATTTTTAAAACCTAATTGCTTGGCAATCAGTTTAAGTTCATTCTCTGCCCGACTGTCAGCTGCGTGATCATTATCAACAAAATGAACCGGACGGCCCATCACCACATTTTCGATTTCCAAACCTGCATCTTCGTCTGCTTTGTCTTTGAGATTTTTTAAAAAAGAAGTGATGATCTGGTCGAAGCGCATAAGTTCACCATTAACCATTGTGCCCTGGCGCATCACAGGAGTTCCCAGAACACGTTTCAAACTTCTCATAAAACGTCCCGGATTTCTTTCCAGAAACATATTTACCGCTGCTCTTCCATAAAACGGAATATTGCCTTTGCGAAGAAAAAACATGGCGCTTGGCGTGGTTGTACTCGAACCCTCTACGGCTACGAGGTGAACATTGCCTTGGTTTGCTATTGCTATACTTGAATTGGAAGTTCCAAAATCGATACCGCAGGAAATACTGGTCATTATTAATCACTAAAAATTTGGGGGCGCAATTTCAGATTATTTATGATACTTTGCAATTTCCGGGGGCAGTAATCTGAGAGTAATTTTAAAAGTTGGCGTAAATATTTCGATTTAATGGAATATTAATTTTTATTTGGACAAAAGGATTAATAAAAATAACATTTAAGGGTAAGTATTGCGTATTGAAGTCTTCCATTAAAAGTGAAAAACCTGAACAGGAACTTAGTTTTTAAAATTGAAAAGATGAAAAAAGCAGAAGATAACCGCCGCGATTTTATACGTAATACGATGAGTAAAGCCGCCGGACTCGTCATGATGTCAGCACTTCCGGGCGAGGCTGGGAACATACTGGCCGGTAGTAAAAAAGACGAAGTAGTTGAACCAAATGATAATTTTGTAGTGGAACCCGGTCGTATAAAATTTGCGGTTATCGGTATGAATCACGGTCATATTTATGGACAGGTTGAGGCCGTAACAAGAGGAGGCGGGCAGTTGGTAGCCTATTATGCCAAAGAAGCCGATCTTACCGCAGCATTTGCAAAACGTTTTCCGGATGCAAAACTGGCCGCAAGTGAAAAAGAAATTTTAGACGATAAATCTATACAGCTGGTTTTAAGTTCAGCTATTCCTGATGAGCGCGCACCAATTGGCATTCGCGTTATGAAGGCTGGAAAAGATTATATGGCAGACAAACCGGGTATAACTTCTTTGGAACAATTGGCACAGGTGCGGAAAGTTCAAAAGGAAACTGGTAGAATTTATTCTATCATGTTCAGTGAAAGACTGGAAAATCGTGCGACGGTAAAAGCAGGAGAGCTGGTTAAGGCGGGTGCGATTGGAAAAGTAATCCAAACCATCGGTTTGGGGCCACACAGAACGTCGTTAAGTACCCGCCCTGACTGGTTCTTTGATGCCAAACGTTATGGCGGCGTTATCTGCGATATTGCCTCACATCAGTTCGATCAGTTTCTATTTTTTACCGGATCCACAAAGGCGGAAGTTGTTGCGTCGCAGGTAGGAAATGTGAATCATCCGCAATATCCTAAGTTTGAGGATTTTGGAGACTGCATAATCCGGGGAAATGGAGGCACTGGATATATACGGGTTGACTGGTTCACACCAGATGGTCTGAAATCATGGGGTGACGGCAGGTTAACTATTTTAGGTACAGAAGGTTATATTGAAATTCGTAAAAATATTGATATCGCCGGGCGCGACGGAGGAAACCATTTATTTCTGGTTAACAAAAAAGATACTCAGTATATTGATTGCAGTAAAGAGCCACTACCTTACGGAAAACAGCTGGTTGACGATGTATTGAACAGGACAGAAACTGCCATGTCCCAGGAGCATTGCTTCCTTGCCACTGAGTTGTCTTTAAAAGCTCAAAAGCAAGCCCAAATGATTAAACTTACCGTTTAATTGTGTTTAGATTATTCCATTAAAAAGCTGAACCGGATGCAAAAGCGGCTTGTTCAGCTTTTTAACTTTCACTGCTCAATCCATTTATAAGCTTTTCCACTGATTTCATAATCATTTTTAAATAATTCAGTTTTCCTGTTGCCTGTGTAATCATCACGCCGCCTTCAATGGTAGCAATGATCGTCAGTGCAATTTGTTCAGGATCAATGGAGGATGGAAATTCTTTTTGTTCAATTCCCTTTTCAATTACACTTGTTATTCTGTTTTTCCAGTCAACAATTCCGGCAACTACTTTTTTGCGCAGTTCCGGATGAGTATCATCTGCTTCAATAGCTGTGTTAAGAATAGGGCAGCCTCCAGGTGGAAAAGGATTAGACAGAAAATTCATATAAACATGTACAAATACCAAAAGTTGTCCTTTTGCAGTATCCTGCTGGCTCATTTCTGATGCGAAAATCTTTCTGATTTTTTGCAAGTTATAATCAAATGCCGCCAGGGCAACCTCATCTTTATTGGAGAAATTCCCATAAATGCTGCCCTTGGTAAGTCCGGTTGCATCCGTCATATCATTGATAGAAGTTCCGGCATATCCCTTCCTGTTAAAAATTGGCGCCGTTTTCTCTATAATGAATGCCTTCGTTTTTTCAGCTTTTGACATGTTTGTAATTATTTTTCACAAATTTATACCATTCGGTATTATTTGCCAAATTTTATACTGTCAATTTGATAGGCTGGATTTATATTAAGTGCTTTGCTAGATTTTGGTAGTAGTCTCAATGAATTCTTAATGTTGGATAAGGATACAATAATTTTTGATATCCACCTCCGTATCCACATGATGGAAATAGGGTATTTTAAATCAGGTTGACAATCATTCCTTGCTGTAAACCCCGAGAATTATATACTTGGATCCGTTGTAATCGTATTCATTCATTAATCGTTCAATTACTTTTTCGGCATGGCGTTCAGATAGAAATTCTTTATACCATTTTCCAACTTCATTTTGAACATCAATCGGTTTTGGAAGTATGCCTTTTTCGGGATCCAGAATAAAAATACTGAATGTTTTTTCCATAGGGTAAATATCGTGAGGAATAATTTTCACTAATTTAATAAAAATAATACTATTCCGACAGATTCCTCTTTCGCAGTGCTTCGCTGATGCGTGTACTTTCAGACGCCCTGGTAACGGTTTCAATAATTTGATATAGATCGTTAGCCGCTTCTCTTTCCGTCTCAAAGCTTTCGTCATGAAAAAACAGAATATTGCTTTCTCTGTCGGGATATTCACCTAAAAGCACAATTTCGCCGATATAGCCTGAGTCAGTTTTGATAATTCTGGTAATGATGGATTCAGGATGATCGGCTATGATTTTCAAGTCATTAAATTCTATCCGAAAAATATCAAAGTAGCTCATGGATTTCCTGGTAAAGGTCGTTTGGAAAGTTTAGTGGTAGTACCAAACCGCAATGTAGTCAGGCTTCCTGATTTTTTACGAGTTCAGGTTTTAAACTTTCCCAAAACTCATGCTGCACTTCGAATGCTTCTTCGGGAGTAACATAATCGACATAATTTTCTTCTCTGCCCTGGCTTTTCGCACGAAGGACAGGATCAACCCAGCCATCCAGTTCATACGTTTCAACCCGGTATGCCCACTCACAGCCATCCTGACTTACGTTTGCAGATACAATTACTTTCAGTTTTTCACCCACAGGACGGTGTAGAATCTTTTCAAAGCTAATTTCCATTTTGTAAGAGTTTTTATGGTTGGCTACGGTTACCCCTAAATGATTAAATCTCTTTCCATATAAAAGTAATGCCACTGCTCAATAAAAACGTGTAAAATGATCATTAAGGTTTGATTGGTGATATGACCATAGATTGCCAAATATATAATTCTGTTTTTAAGTATAAATTGAATATTTTTAATAGGTGATTTGGCTGATTTCGAAAAAAAAATCTATATTTGTTCATTATACCAAATTACACCCCACAATAGAACAAATTTGTATTGAAAAATATGTACAAGAAAATTGAACAATACGGAGATAGGATTTTTATTATCTCATTGTTAACAATGGTTATGATTGTTGCACTGGTATTCAAAAAACCAGTGAGCAATAAGGTGCTGGAGGATAGAATTTTTTCGAGTGTAGAATATAATTCCTCACAGTCAGGCGTCACTAAAAGCAGCAAGCTATAAATTTCGGATTTTAATTTCCATTGGATACATAAAGGTTGTTCATTCAATCCTGAGGTCTAAAATGTATTGAAAACTGATGGAAATAATTGACGAACTGGTATTCAACCTGCCAGTTGTAACGATATGCAATTTCTTTTACAATAGCCAGGCCTAATCCGCTGCTAGGTGTGTTGCTGGAAGAGGTTATAAATCGTTTGAACAATGTATCCTTATTTAAAGGATTGTTTCCCGTATTGCTGATTATCAAATCTTTATCGGTTAACTTTATCCTGATGGTTCCATTTTCCTGACTGTGGCGAATGGCGTTGAGAAGTAGGTTAACAAGCATAATTTCCACAAGGCTTTTGTTTGCAGTTACGGAAGAATCTTCATCAATCTCCATTTCCACAGTATTATTTTTTGCAATCAAGTGTTCTCCTAAAAATTCCAGGTTCTGGTTTACAAGTTCGGTCATATTGATCAGTTCATCCTCTGCGAATTGTTGATTTTCAATTTTGGCAAGTAATAACAGATTCTTATTTATTCGGGAAACTCTGGAAAGCGGCATATTCAATGAGGCAATCAGTTCAGACTGACTCTCTGTAAGCGACTCGTTTTGCATTAATAAATCAATTTTTGATTTTAGGACCGCAAGCGGTGTTTGAAGCTCATGAGAAGCATTTTCTGTAAATTCTTTTTGTTGACGGAATACAGAAATGTTCTTAGCTATCAATTGATAGAGTGCCTGATTCAGCTGTTCGAATTCCTGAATATCTGATTTTTCGAGATTTATATTATTCTGGCTGTTCAGATCAAATGATTTTAAACGGTCCAGTGTAGAATGAAACGGTTTCCAGATTTGTGTGGCAATTCTGCGGTTCAAAATTACAAAACCGGCTAGCAGAATAATAAAAAATAATACGGTTACAGCTGCAATGGCAAAAACCGTTTCGTGCGCTTCTTCGACGTTGATTTCAATCGTGAGATGATAAAGTTCACCCTGTACTTTTATGTATGACGACAATCCCCGGTACCTTTCCAGATCTTCTTCACTAGCACTTTGTTTTCCCCGCATAATCGTATAAATACTATCGGGAGGGCTTACTCTCAATAAAGATTTTTCGATTTTCGTACCCGGCTGTGTTTTGTTCCAGAGCGCAATTGTTTTCTCCCATTCATCTTTATGAAGGCTTAATTTGTTCAATCCTGACTCGATCCTGCTTTTTACAATTTCGTTATATTCATCCAGTTCACTGCGCCAGATATAGTCAACAATAAAGTAATAAACGGGAATACTGCACGCCAGAACCAGCAAAGCATAAAGAGTAAAAGCTTTCAGAGGCCTGTTTAAAAGTTTGTTCATGCTTCCCATTTATAGCCTGTTCCATAAATCGTTTTGAGGTAATTCCGGTATCCTGCATCTACAAGTTTTTTCTTCATATTTTTGATATGAGCGTATACAAAATCATGGTTATCAAGCATATCCGCAATGTCTCCGGATAAGTGTTCAGCCAAAGCACTTTTGGAAATTACGCGGTTTTTATTGCCAATAAACAGCAAAAGCAGATCGAACTCTTTTTTTGTCAGAATAACAGGCTCATTGTTGACAAGAATTGTTTTTGCCAGTAAGTCAATTTGAAGTTCGTGCAGTTTGATAATATTGGAATTCCCGAATTGTTTTCTTCTGATGACCGAATAAATTCGAGCGGCTAATTCTGACAAATGAAATGGTTTGGCCAGATAATCATCAGCTCCGATTTGTAATCCGGCGATTTTATCATTTAGAGAATCTTTGGCAGAAATGATAATAACGCCATCCTGCTTATCGTGTTTTTTGAGCTCTTCCAGGATTTTCAATCCGTCACCACCGGGAAGCATCAGATCCAGTAAGATGCAGTCGTAGTTATATACCTCAATTTTATCCAAAGCCTGTTGAAAGGTTTCAGCAAATTCACACAAATAATTTTCATCCGATAAATAAGCGGAAATATTCTGAGCAAGCTCCTTTTCGTCTTCTATAATAAGGATTTTCATAAGGCTAATTTACAAATTCAATTCCGAATTAATTTTGAAGATCGTATATCTAAAATGATGGCATAGTATTTGAAGTATGAGTGCTACACAAGATGAAATCAAATTAACAAACCACGACATCCTTACCAAATAGCATTATGGAAAATAACATCACCACGAACGAGTCGGATTCTAGTCCTAGGATAACAGAAATGGCTACGCTTTCTCACGTTTTGGAAAAATTACGTTTGAAAAAACTTGATAACGAATTCAGATGGACTGAGGACGGTTTTACAGCCGGAAAGGGGAAAAGTTATAATCCGGAAGATTTAACTATTATCAAAACATATCGTTTTGAAGGTGAATCTGATCCTGCTGATTCTTCAATTTTGTATATTATTGAAGCAAATGATGGCCTGACGGGTTATAGTCTTGATACTTACGGCGTTTACAGCGATCATGGCGGAGAAGAAGGTTATGATAATTTCATCAGAAAAATTCCTATTTCCGACCGCGATGAACAATTGATTTTTGAAGTTTAGAATAAAGAAATAGCCATAAAAATAAAATAGAACTGAGATCAGATTATTGATCTCAGAGAAGTGAAAAGTCAAAACGGGAAAGTTTATATGATGCCACCAGGTGCGTATAAGTTTTCCCGTTTATTATGTTATCATAAAATTAATTGCATTCCCGGCCAGGATTTTTGCGCTGTGATTTTAATGATTAATTTCGGGTGATATCCTAAACTTAATTTTTAAATTCTAACATGAAGTCAGTATTCGTTGGTGTTTTTTCGCTGCTATTAACTTTTCAAAATTTTTCAGTTTCCGCTCAATCCAAGGTCAAAAAAACGGTTTTTGTAATAGTTGACGGAATTTCGTCTGATGCATTGGAAAGTATTCCGAGGCCGAATATTGATGCTATTTCAAAAACAGGAGGATATACCCACGCACATGTTGGTGGTGATAAAAATGCATATTCACAAACTCCGACCATTTCCGCAGTAGGTTATAACAGTTTGCTGACGGGTACCTGGGTCAATAAACACAATGTCTGGGACAATGATATAAAAGATCCGAACTATAATTACTGGACTATTTTCAGATTTTTCAAAGAACAGTATCCGAACAAACGCAGCGCAGTTTTTTCTTCCTGGCTTGATAACCGGACCAAGCTTGTCGGTGACGGTTTGCCCCAAACGGATAAGCTAAGAACTGATTTTCCGTTTGACGGTTTTGAACTGGACACCATTCATTTTCCGCACGACAAGCTGAAAGCTTACATGCATCAGATTGACGAAAAAGTGGTTGAAGAAGCTGCTAAAACCATTAAAAATAATGCGCCGGATCTGTCCTGGGTTTATCTGGAATATACAGACGATATGGGACACCGGTATGGCGACAGCGACCAGTTTCACGAAGCGATTAAAATGATGGATAACCAGATGGGGCGTTTGTGGGAAGCAGTTAAATATCGCGAGAGAAATTTCGGAGAGGATTGGCTGATCGTGATTACAACAGATCATGGCCGCGATCCAAAAACCGGAAAAGGACATGGCGGTCAATCAGACAGAGAAAGAAGCACCTGGATTGTTACTAATGCAAAGGATCTGAATACTAATTTTAAATCAAATCCGGGAATTGTTGACATTATGCCGACTGTTGCCCGTCACATGGACGTGAATTTTCCAAAAGAACAGGCTTTTGAAATTGATGGTGTTTCGTTGACAGGAAAAATTTCCATCCTTAATCCGGCAGCAAAAAAAGAAGCTGGCAAGATTAATGTGAACTGGAAAGCCTCTGATAAAGAAGGAACCGTTAAAATCTGGCTTACAACGACTAATCACTTTGAAAAAGGAGGGAGGGATCTCTATTTTTTTATGGATGAGGTTCCCGCAGCAAGTGAAAAAGCAGATATTGATGTATCCAAAATTCCTTCGAAATTTTACAAAATCGTGTTGGAAGGAAAATACAATAATTTAAACCGCTGGATTGTAGAGTAAAAATTATTTAATTTTACCGAACAATCGGTAAAAGGAATAATTATGCCAGTGACCAAAGTTTTTCCAAAAGATGTAGACCGAAAGTTATCCGACGTATTTACGCGTTTCGGGTATGACGGCGCATCTATGGAGTTATTATCTCAGGCTACGGGATTAAAAAAAGCCAGTCTTTATCATCGTTTTCCAGGTGGGAAAAAAGATATGGCGGCGCATGTTTTGAAAAAAGTAGAGATATGGTTTTTGGAAAATGTTCAGTTTGTTATTGAACAGGAAAACCTGCCCGTTGAAGAAAGACTTCAAATAGCTTTACTGGGAATCAGCAACTTATTTGAGGATGGGGCAAGGAATTGTTCGCTCAGGATGTTGTCCGCCTGCTCTGAAACGCCTTACTTTCAATCTTCAATTGCAAGTTGTTTTACTATTTTGAGTGAAAGTTTTACAAAAATAGCTGTTGAAAATGGTATGGATGAGCGTATGGCCAAAACGAAAGGAATGCAGGCAATTGTCAATATTCAGGGTTCACTGGTTATTTCAAGAGCCATGAACGATAATGATATTTTCAAAACAAGTATTGCGGCTATTCCACAGCTTCTTGGATTTCCTGAAAAGAAAAGCGTAAAATAATTTTTATTTTACCGATCGTTCGGTAAGTTTGTTTTTTATTTCAGCAAATTTATTTTAAAAGGTATTAGTGCAAACAAATTTTAATTTCGCCTTTTGAAATTGTAAAACTAACCAGGAAGCTAATATTTTTAATCAATCGAGTTCAAAAATGAAGGTTAATAAAGAATTAAACCGGGTGGTGATTACGGGCCTTGGCGCTTTAACACCAATCGGAAACAACGTGGATGATTTTTGGAAATCATTAGTAAACGGTGTTAGCGGTTCAGCAAATATTACAAAATTTGATACAACACATTTCAAAACGAAATTTGCCTGTGAGCTTAAAGGCATTAACGCCCAGGATTTTTTTGAAAGGAATGAGGCCAGAAAATACGATCCTTTTACTCAATACGCATTAATAGCGGTTGAGGAAGCGGTGAAAAATGCAAATATTAATTTTGATACACTTAACAGAAACCGCATTGGCGTGATTTGGGGAAGTGGTAACGGCGGTATCCAGACTTTTCAGGAGCAAGTATCCGAGTTCGCAAAAGGAAATGGAACACCACGTTTCAATCCCTATTTTATTCCTAAAATGATTGTAGATATCGCATCTGGTGTCATCTCAATAAAATACGGTTTGCGCGGACCGAACTTTACAACCGTTTCGGCATGTGCAAGTTCTAACACTGCTATAATAGATGCTTTCAATTATATCCGTTGGGGTAAGGCGGACATGATTATTACCGGCGGCTCTGAGGCGCCGATTAATGAAACCTCAATCGGAGGATTTAACGCGTCAAAGGCTTTGTCGACTTTTAACGAAGATCCTGCAAGGGCATCTCGTCCATTTGATGTGAACAGAGATGGTTTCGTAATGGGTGAAGGCGCGGGTGCGTTGGTTTTGGAAAGTTATGAACACGCCATAAAACGCAATGCACAGATTCTTGGTGAGGTAGTTGGCGGCGGAATGGCTGCGGACGCCTATCACCTGACAGGTACGCATCCGGAAGGTGAGGGAGCTTATCTTGGTATTTTGGAGGCATTGGCAGAAGCAAATTTGCAGCCGCATGAAATTGATTATCTGAACGTTCACGCAACTTCGACACCGATGGGTGATGCAAGTGAATTGAAATCAGTTGAACGCGTTTTTGGTTTCAATTCCGGCCTTAATATTAGTGCAACAAAATCCATGACAGGTCACTTACTGGGCGGAGCGGGTGCAGTTGAGGCCATTGCGTGCATTATGTCCACCATCCATGATATTGTTCCTCCAACCATTAATACTGTTGAAATTGAACCTGAACTGGAAGGGAAATTTAATTTGACTTTGGGTGAAGCGCAGAAAAGAACAGTTAATTATGCGATGAGCAACACCTTTGGTTTTGGCGGCCATATTGCCACAAGTGTCTTCAAAAAGTTTGCAGAATAGATTAAAGCCTCGTTGGCTGAATAGAAAAAAATGGATGCAGGATATGGAGTTTTTCCTCCCAGCATCCATTTTTTAATTTAGAATTTAATTTTTTCCGGGCGGCGGAGCTGTGACCTGGGTTATTTATAATTTTGAACGGGACCGCCCGTTGCTGTTCAGGATTTTGTTGCCATTTTGGTAATTTATTGCCTTACCAGAAAAGGACCGTTCAACAATATTTTGTCTTTGTCAAGGCTTATGACCGTTAACTTTCCCAAAACTCCTTTGTCAGGATCCACAACGTAACCTTCCGTATCATTTACTGTATAAGCCAGAACAATTTTGTGGGCGGGATTAAAATCAGTTTCCTGGTTAAGACTGATATTTTCCGGGAAAATAATTCTCAGACTTGTCTTGGCATTGTCTGAATCCTGCGTTCCGACTACGGTCACAAAACTTTGAGCAAGCACAGCAGCTACGGTTGTGTTGACACTGTTTGTAGTATTTGCAATACAATTTTTATCGCAGATTTGAGCGAACAAATAATTCTACGGCAGGGCATTATCATCTTTATAAGGCGACAAACAAAGGATACAGATCAGAAGTAAAATAAGCTGTGGCATAATCATCTCTTATGTTCAGTCAAATTTTGCCTATGTATAAAATAGGTTAAATAATTAATTCTAAACACTTTACAGATTCAACCGGAAATGAAACCTTGCAAGTCAAATTTTGAAACTGTCGGCTGTTGAATTTATTGTGTAAAGGGTAATTTTGTAACTGGCATAATTTTTTCTCAGTTCCTCAAAATCTATATTCTTTTTACACTTTTAATTAAAAACCACATGAAAAAATTATCGTTAACACTGATGATGCTTTGTGCTGTTAGTACATTCACTTTTGCGCAATCTTTCAGTTTTGGTCCGAAGGTCGGAGTTAATGTCAGCAATTACACAGGAGGAAATATTGAATCTGATGCGCTTGTAGGTTTCCATTTGGGTGGACTTTTACAATTTGGGATTGGGCAGCATTTTGCCATTCAGCCGGAAGTACTTTTTTCGACACAAGGAGCAAAACTGAATAATGGTAATTTGGACGGGGTAAAATATAAGACCAATTATGTAGGTGTGCCTGTCATGTTTAAATTAAAAACAACTGGTGGATTTTACATTGAGGTGGGACCTCAATTTTCATTCCGTACGAGTGAGGACATTCCTAATCAAACCTTTGATCATTTTGCAAAAAATCTTGACCTGGCCGCAGGAGCTGGCTTAGGCTATCAGTCGCCGATCGGATTGGGTATAGGTGCCCGTTATATTGCTGGTTTGTCTAAGGTTGGGGATTTTTCGGGCAATAACATCGACCCTGATTTTAAAAGCAGCGTAATTCAGGTTAGTTTGTTCTGGGCAATACCCGTTATTAAATAATACTTCTACACTTCATACACTGTTAAAGTGGGCATTTTGTCCACTTTTTTTGTTTCACACCAGCGAAATTTACCACAAAATGGGATAACCGATGCGGTAAAAAATAAAAAGCCTTGATAATATCAAGGCCCTTTTGCTCATTTTAACCCTCCTCTACACTTGTAAAATAAGTGATGTAAAAGTAGAACAGGAAAATTAAAAAACAAAGGAAATTATAGAATTAATATTACTGACATGTAATATTAATTCTATAATTTAATTCGAATTTTCGTCAAAATCCACATTTATATATTAATAGAAAATTTATATCAACCGCTTTTGCTTGATAATTAGTATTTTAGATAAATCAGCCCGCTTGAAAAACTTTTCGAATAATAGAAAAATTTTGAGAGACTGGTATGATATTTTCTTTTACGTCGTTAGTATCATAAATAAATTCGACGTTAAGAGAACTGTTATAAGGGGTAGCACTTAAACTAAAAACCTTTATATCATGCTATTTAATCCTAAGTACATCAAAGACGATTGGGTAAAAAAGAAGGGCAGCAGCCAGTTAATGCAAATTGACGAATATCAAACCGAAGTAACAGAAGGAGTAACCACCGGTTGGGGAATTAACACCGCGCCAAGAAAGTACAATGGCAAGGTCTGGTGTAACTGGATCAATAAAAACAACGCCCTTGTCACAGAACCTTTCCTTGAATCGGAATTGGAACCTGTAAAATGGCCAGAAGAAACTGCAAAAATCAGATAAAAAAAGCTTAAACTTTGATATAATTATATCAGTAAATACTTTAATTAAAAGTGTTTATTGATATAGTAATATCAAACTTAATGTCTGGCTTTATGCGTATATATCTGAACGTTGCAATTTGTGTTGTATTACTCGCCAATCTTGCTGTGGCACAGGGCGCTAAAACATTGGCCATAGGTTCTGCCGCACCTGATTTTCGTTTGAAAGGTGTGGATGACAAAATTTACTCCTTGAAGAGTTTTGCGGAAGCACCTATCCTGGCCATTGTCTTTTCGTGTAATCATTGTCCTACGGCGCAGGCTTATGAAGACAGGATTAAGGCGCTGTCATCTGATTTTAAAGCTCAGAAGGTTGCAGTTGTTGTCATTTCTTCCAATGATCCGAAAGCGATCAGGCTTGACGAACTTGGCTACACTGATATGAGTGATACTTTTGATGAAATGAAGTTACGGGCCAAAGACAAGAGTTACAACTTCCCATATCTTTATGACGGAGACGACCAGGCAACGGCGCTGGCTTACGGACCAGTGGCAACGCCGCACATTTTCATTTTTGATAAAGATCGTAAACTCCGGTACAATGGCAGGATTGATGATGTTGAAAAACCAACCGGCACACCTAAGAATAAAGATGCATACAATGCTATTCAGGAATTGGTGAGCAATAAGCCGGTGAGTGTGCCTGCAACAAAGACTTTTGGCTGCTCTATGAAGTGGATCACCAAAGAACATGGTGTACAGGATGAGGAAGCTGCCTGGGCAAAAGAACCAGTAAGTATTGAAACCATTGATGAAGCTGGGTTGAAAGAGCTTATTGCAAACAAATCGGACAAGCTTAGACTTATAAATGTGTGGGCTACCTGGTGCGGTCCGTGTGTAACTGAGTTTCCGGATTTTATGCAAATGCATCATATGTACCGCAATCGTGATTTTGAATTTGTTTCGGTAAGTGCGGATAATCCTGACAAAAAAGAAAAGGCTTTGAAATTTCTTCAGGGAAAACGCGCTTCGAACAAAAACTATATTTTTAATACCGAAGACAAGTATAAACTAATTGAGTCCATAGACCCGAACTGGCAAGGCGCATTGCCCTATACTATTTTGGTTGAACCGGGCGGAAAAATCGTTTATGCGAAACAAGGCCCGATTGATCCGAAAATGATGAAAAAGGCCATTGTGGAAAATAAATATATAGGCCGTTTTTACTGACATAATCAAAAAATATTTAAGACCGAAAGCCGCTATCCAGCGGCTTTTTTGTTTTTCAAAAATTTATTTTGAAAAAATAATACCTAAACATTTGTTCGTACGAAAAATTTCCTACCTTTGAAATGTGATCAGTAAATAAGTGTTTTATGGAGCCTACAAAATCTGAGTTAGAAATCTTGCAAGTACTATGGCAGCACGGGCCGTCGACAGTCCGTTTTGTGAATGACAAATTAAATGAAGAGAAACGGTCTGTGCAGTATTCTTCAACCTTGAAACTCATGCAGATCATGGCTGAGAAAGGGATTGTGAAACGCGATGAAACAAGCATGAAACATATTTACAGTCCTGCCGAGGAAGAAGATAAGACCAAAAAAGTTTTGCTGAAAAAATTTGTGGATACGATGTACAAGGGCTCTGCAAGCAGCCTGGTGATGCAGCTTTTTGGTAATAAAAATACCTCAAAAGAGGACTTACAGGAAATCAGGGATTTTCTGAAAAAGTTGGATTAACGATTAAAATTCAAATTTTAACTTATTAGCCATGAAATTTTTTGTTCTGGATTCCGGATTTGTATCTGTAATAATTCAGTCGATTTGCCGCACTTTGCTGCATTCGGTTTGGCAGGGATTGATCCTTGCGGTTATTACAGGAATTATTTTAACCAGTACCAAAAAATCAAAACCAGCCGTACGTTATAACCTCTTGTCATTGTCACTTTTGGCATTTGTTATCGCTACCAGTTTCACATTCTATACCGCCTTTGATCAGCAACAAAAGGTAAAATCATTTTCTGAAATAAATAATTTGGGAATAGTCAAACCCTCCCAATCTCTACTTGAAACTCCGTTTGGTACATTAAGAAAAATATCGAAACTCGAAAATATCGAGCAATTTTCAGATCAATTCCTGAGAGAAAACGCCACGGTTTTAGTCGCAATCTGGTTATTGATTTTTAGTCTGAAATCAGTGAAGGCACTAGGCGGACTTCTTTATATTCATAGACTCAAACGGGAAGATAACACCGTACCTGATCACGTTTGGATAAGATTGATCAGCGATTTGGCAGTCAAACTTAATATTCATACAAAAATACAGCTGCTGGAATCTGAAAGAGTCATGGTGCCCATGGTAGCAGGAGTTTTAAAACCGATAATTTTTGTTCCGGTCAGTTTCTTTTCACTACTGCCACCTGCTCAGATTGAAGCTATTTTACTGCATGAACTTGCACACATCAAGCGGAGCGATTATGCCATTAATCTGATCCAGAATTTTTGTGAAAATGTATTCTTTTTCAATCCTGCCGTGTTATGGATTTCCGCTTTAATCAGAGAAGAACGAGAGCATTGCTGCGATGATCTTGCGATATCTGTGATGGAAAACCAGACTTCTTTTGTTGAAGCACTCGTATCATTTCAGGAATATAAACTGGCAGATCAATCGCTGGCGATGGCATTTCCCGGAAGACGAAATTTCCTGCTCGACAGAATAAAACGCATTATCTATAAACATAATAAACCGTTAAATGCCATGGAAAAAATATTTGTAACAGCCAGTTTAATTACTGCAACTTTAATGACTGCCGCATTTTCTCCGGTCGTAAAAAAGGATCTTCAATTGCTGAAACCAAAACTTGAAAGGGTTTTAGAAGTTAGTAAGCCTGAATCTTCTTTTCTTCCGATTACGATGGAAGACACCTTACCGAAGAAAAGTCACAGCTCTATTTATTCAGAATCAGGCAAAAGCACAATTGAGTTAACGAAGGATAACAAGCACTATGAAATTGAAAAAGTTAACGGAAAACTTACGTCGCTTAAAATAAATGGGCAGCAAATTTCAGAGGATAATATGACCTCTTATAAAGATGAAATTGATGCCATCATGCTGGATGTAAAAAGGGAACATGAAAAAGCAGACAACGCCAGAGCTGAGGCGGATGTTATGAGAAAACAAGCGGAAGGAAATAGAAAGGAAGCCGACAAAATGAGAGTTGTTGCAGACAAAATGCGCGCCGAGGCAGATCAGTCACGGTTGCTGGCAAATGCCGGAAGAGAAAAGGCAGATGAAGTGCGTAAAGCTGCCGAGAGTAACAGGCTGGAAGCAGAAAAACAGAGGGGAGTGGCTGACAAATTAAGAGGAGAGGCAGAAGTGCTTCGTCTTCAGGCTGAGGAAAACCGGAAATCGGCCGATGAATTAAGAAAGCAAGCAGAAATTTCAAGAAAAGAAGCAGATAAAGCCAGGGTGGCTTATGAAAAATTGCAGAATAATTTGATTGAAGATTTAATAAAAGAAGGAGTTGTTAAAAGCAAAAATAATCTCTCGTACAAACTTAATAGTGAGGAGCTTGTAGTAAACGGCGTGAAACAACCGGCCGCTTTGCATCAGAAAATTAAGGAGAAATATGTTGAAGGTCCGGGATGGGAAGTCATTTACAATTTTAGTGGAAGAACTGGTATTTCAATTACAAAATAAATATCAGTTTAGCCATCCAAAAAAAGGTTCGGAAATAGTAAGAAATATGAATGCCTGTCAAGAATAATTTTGGCAGGCATTTTGTGTTTACGTGTTTTTAGTACAGTAAAATACGATGTGCTGCTGTTTTTAAATAGGACGATATTTAAATTGCTTCCTATGTACAGAAGAACATTCATTAAAAATACCGCGCTGGTTACAGCACTTGGTATAGTAGTTCCAGAAACCTTTGCTGCACCAAAAGCCAAAAACAAATTGCCAAAGTGGAAAGGATTTAATTTGCTCGACTTTTTTTCTCCCGATCCCAAGCCAGATCGCCGTCTTACTGTTGAGGAACATTTCAAATGGATGCACGATTGGGGTTTTGATTTCGTGAGGTTGCCGATGGCTTATCCTTCCTATATTAAATTTGACAGAAGCAAAAATATAACCCCGGCAGAAGTTTATAATATTGATGAGCCCTCTGTTGAAAAGATAGAAAAACTGGTTTTTCTTGCCCATAAGTATAATATGCACGTGAGCCTTAACCTGCACAGAGCACCGGGTTATTGTGTAAACGCAGGTTTTCATGAGCCTTATAATCTCTGGACAGACCATGAAGCTTTGAATGCTTTTTGCTTTCACTGGAATATGTGGGCAAAACGTTTTAAAAATACCTCCTCCAAACTGATCAGTTTCGATCTGTTAAATGAGCCAAGTCTGAGAGAAGATATGAACGACCAGCTTTCCAAAAGAAGCTCAGTCCCCGGTGCTATTTACAGGAAAGTGGCAATTGCAGCTTCGGAAGCTATACGGAAGGAAAATCCCAAGCATTTAATTATTGCAGATGGAAATGATGTTGGATCAACCGTTATTCCGGAAATTACGGATTTGGACATTGGTCAGAGTTGTCGTGGTTATCACCCAGGCGTTATATCTCACTATAAAGCACCCTGGGCTAACAAGGATCCTGAACATCTACCAGATCCAAAATGGCCGGGACAGGTAGGAAATCAATATCTGAGCCGTGAAATGCTGGAAAAATATTATAAGCCGTGGATTGATCTGGTCAATCAGGGCGTAGGCGTGCACTGCGGTGAATGCGGAAGCTGGAATAAAACACCGCATGACGTTTTTCTGGCCTGGTTTGGTGATGTGCTGGATATACTGTCATCCAACGGAATTGGTTTTTCGTTATGGGAATTTATTGGGGATTTTGGAGTCCTGGATTCAAAAAGAACTGACGTGGCTTATGAGGATTTTCATGGCCATAAACTTGACAGGAAATTATTGAACCTGATGTTGAAGTATTGATCAGATTAACGTCGATAGGCAATTGGCTTTCGTGAGGGAAGAATTTTTCGACGGAAAGCCAATTGCTTAAGATTTATAATTGATTAGTAGAAGAATTGCTCTGATACAATCTGGCCATTTTTTACTTCATAAAGCATAATCTGATTGATCTGAATTCTTCCAAATTTTTCTATGGTTATATCGATTTCTCTGCCAACGGCAAAATGATCGCCGCCAACAACTGGCTCGGTCGTGTGTGCTCCGTGAAATGCTAAAATTGTTTTTATGAAATCCTCACCCTTTTTACGAACAGCGGCTTTCCCTTCCGCATATCCGAAATATGGAGAATTAACCGGATCAGTACTTTTAACATCATCCGAGAAAAATTCATCCTGGATTTCAAACCATTTTTCCTGCTTTGCAAGCTCATTGAAACGGGCTGCTACTTCAAGAGTTGTTTTTGCTTTGTTAATTGTTGACATAGACATCTTTCTTTAGGGTTTTCAAGGTTTCCATTTTTTTATCATTAATCGGGCCATTTCTTTTAGTATTAGTGTATGCAAAAGTAACGTCCGGATATTGCTTTATTAAGGTGTAAAATGGACTTTGTACAGGGGCGTTTTGGACAGAATTTCTGAAAGCCTATCGGTTTTTTAAAAATGATTCTGCACTCATAATTTCTATATTATGCTGCTAAATATTCCCTGAGACTTTTGACAGGTATCATCCCGTTAAAAGTTTTTTCAGGATTCCAACGCAAGATTCAAGTTCTTCAATGGTTGAAGAAGCAAAACCTAACCGGGTGGCATTACGGATTTCAGCAGGAGAGTTGTTTTCTGATCCGTCCGAAAAAAACAGGTCGTTTTGTATTGCTTTTGCTGATAATTCTTTGAGATTGATGTTTTTGTCAAATTCTCCCCAAACGGCCATACCGCCATCCGGCTTTTGAAAATTCAGATAATCGCCTAGTTCTGTTTGTAAAAGATCACAAAAATAATCTCTTCTTGTACGGTAAGTTCTTAATGATTTTCGCAGATGACGCTGAATAATACCATTTTGTAAAAGCTCCGCCATTGCATTTTCAAGCATCATATCTCCCTGACGGTCAATGATTCTGCGTAGCTGGGCAAGATAGGTAATCACATTTTCTGATCCCACCAGATATCCTACCCGAAATGCGGGTGAGATTGCTTTGGTAAAAGAACCGCAGTATAAAACCATTCCTGACCGATCGGCTCCTGCAAGCGGAAGCAAAGGTTTGCTTAGATAATGAAAGTCGTAATCGTAATCATCTTCAAAAATAATAAATCCGTATTTCTCAGAAAGTTGCAGCAAATGTATCCGTCGATCAGCCCGGAGTGCGACCGTAGTAGGGTAGTGGTGATGAGAAGTTACATAAACCATTCGGACGCTCTGTTTTTGGCAGATTTTTTCCAGTGCATCCGTATTGATGCCAAATTCATCAACCGGCACTTTTATAACCTTTGCTCCGGCCTGTAAAAAATTATTGCTGGCACTGGACCAGCTCAATTCTCCCAAAACAACAGAATCTCCTGATTTAAGCAATCCTGTACTTGCCAGATATAAACCCATCACAGTCCCGCGCGTGATCAGAATATTTTCCGGAGATGTTTTCAATCCTCTTGTTTCATTTAAATACAAAGACAATTCTTTACGCAGCCAATAGGATCCGGCCGTGTCGCCATAACCCAGTCTGGTGTATGGATTTCCGGTTAGCAGCTGTGTACGGTACGCACGTGAAAGTTCTTCCAAAGGTGCAAGTCTTGGATCCGGAAAACCATCGTCCAGGTGTAGTTTAATATTATTTTTGATTACTGCCCGGTTCAAATGAGGCTTTTGGTCGAAGGTAAAACCAGCTTTTTTGTTCGAATCAATATGCCCCATAGTTTCATTTAAAGGAGACTGGGGTATAATTTCAGGAAGGTGAGCGGCAACAAAAGTACCGGTACCAATGCGACTTTCCACCCAACCCTGGGCCAGCAACTCCTCATAAGCACGGACGACTGTTTTGCGATGTATGTTTAACGAATCAGCCAGTTGTCTGCTGCTGGGCAACTGAAAACCGGGTTGTAAAAAACCTTGTCGGATTAATTCCATCAACTGGTTTGCGATTTGAATATAAACCGGCTGTTTAGAAGTTTTGTCCGGCTTGATCAGTGAAGCGAATGGTTGCATGAGTGGACTACTTGTTTTGTCAAAATTGGATGATTGCAGCGATCCAATAATCCGACAAATTTGTAAAAAAACAAAATATGTCAGCACCAAAATCAAAACTTATTCCGAGCCGCTCGGCAAAACGTGCTCATTTTGATCCTGAGTCAATTTACCCGATTCTCGACGAAGCACTTTTCTGTACCATTAGTTATTCAGTGGATGATCAGCCATTTTCTATCCCTACCTCTTTTGTTCGATATGAAAACAAAATTTACATTCACGGATCAGTGGGCAGTCATTTCATTCGGGAAATTGAAAAGGGAATTCCTGTTTGTATCACGGTTATGTTAGTAGATGCACTCGTGGTTGCAAAATCGGCATTTAGTCATTCGGTGAATTACAGGTCAGTAGTCGTTTTTGCAAAAGCCGAAGTAATAGATGATATAGATCTGAAAATAGCGTCATTCGAGTGGCTTACAAATAAGATTGTTCCGGGAAGCTGGGAGTACCTGAGACCTGTAAAACTGAACGAAGTAAAGAAAACAACAGCGCTGGCTTTTACACTGGAGGAGGCTTCGGCAAAAATAAGAACCGGTATGCCCATTGATGAAGAAGAGGATAAGGAACTTCCGATATGGTCGGGTTTGATCCCTTTAAAAACAAGCCGTTTGACTCCAATCGCCGATAGTTCAAGCGAAAATATAATATTGCCGGAGCACTTGCTCTAACAGGATAAGCAGGCCGCAAGCACTATTCCTTACGTTCATTGCAGTCCCTTGGGGGATTGCGGTGAACGTTTTGTTTTGAATGGAAATAAATGCCGTATTCCCCGAACACAAAATAGCAAAATTTTAAGTTTTGTTCTTTCTTTGTTATCTTGTAGTAATGATACGACGCATATGAACAAATTAGAACAAGCATTTCTTCTTTTTGACGATTATAACAAACAATCACCAGAGCACGTAATCTGGAAAGGTGAGGAATTTCCTTCTGAATATTTTTATGCGTTGAAACTATATGATTGGATAAATAAACTTGAACCTGACGCACCGGAAGCATTATTGCTTGCATCAAGAAGTCAGCACATTGGGCGTTGGGAAATAGCAAGGAAATCATATCCTGAGGGCCGTATGGGTTATCTTAAATGGAGAAGCGATCTGGGCAAATTTCACGCACAGAAATCGGCAGAATTGCTATCAGAGGCGGGATATGATGAAGAAACGATCAGCAGGGTTAAGCAAATTATACTCAAACAAAGAATAAAGGCGGACAAGGATGTGCAGACTATTGAGAATGCACTTTGCCTCGTATTTCTGGAATTTCAGTTTGATGATCTGATTCAAAAGCTGAGCGAAGAAAAAATGATTGATATTTTGCAAAAAACCTGGGCTAAAATGAGCGCTCCCGGGCAAGAAGCCGCCTTGTCAATGCATTATAGTGAAGAAGGTACGGCATTGTTAAAAAAAGCACTGAACGCTGATTAGAGAATACAAAAAAGCAACACACTTAGGATATAAAAAATGAAAACAAGCTTCCTCAATGAATCTTTGGAAATGGTTATTTCCGGCATTGACGCCGGAATGTGGGATTGGAATTTAATCACAGGCCAGCAGATTTGGTCCGACAGATTATATACAATTTTAGGATATGAACCAGAAGAGTTTGAGCCAGACTATCAAACATTTCTGAATTTACTGGTTCATCCGGATGACCGGAAAATTGTTGAAAGCGAGATTGACAACCAGTTAAAAAATCGTGTTCCATATAAAGTTGAAATTCGTTTAAAGACTAAAACGAATGAATACAGATACTTTCAATGCTCTGCTACGGCTAAGTTCGAAAACGGAGAAATAGTTAAAATGGCAGGCTCGATCCAGGATATTCAGGATCGCCGTATTTTGGAAGAAAAACTGTCCAAAAGTATAAAAAAAGACCAGAAGCTTGCTGAGGAAAAACTGCGGGTCATTTTTCAATATTCAACAGATGCTCATTTACTTTTTGATGAAACAGGAATTGTAGATTGTAATGAAGCGGCAATTAAAATGCTTCGCTGCAAGGATAAATCAGATTTACTTTCTTACCATCCGGCAATTTTTTCTCCCGAGTTTCAACCGGATGGAAGGCGCTCTGATGAAAAATCCAGGGAGATGGACAGGCTTGCTTATGAAACAGGTTACAATCAGTTTGAGTGGATTCACAGAAGAATTGGCGGAGAAGAATTTCCCGTTGAAGTAACGCTTAATCCGGTCAGTATTGCCAATAAACTTGTTTTGCTCGTTGTATGGCATGATATCACGGAAAGAAAACTCGCCGAGGAATTAATAAGAAGAAATGAAGCCATGCTGGCAGAATCCCAGGAACTTACCCATAGCGGAAGCTGGGAAGCCGATTTACTGACTGGCAAAAATTACTGGTCGGCGGAGACGTTCCGGATTTTTGGAATGGAACCGACGGATAGTACACCGAGGACAAAGGAATTTACGAGAAAAATACATCCTGCTGACCGGGACTTGTATCGGACACAAATTCAGAAAGCAATTACTGAGAAGACATCATCAAGTTTTGATTTACGTATTATTCTGCCGGGTGGACAGGTCAAGTATATTCATGCAATAGGAAAAGCAGCAACGGATAAATCTGGTAAAGTGGTAAAACTTTACGGAGCAATTCTTGATATTGACGAACACAAAAGAGCGGAGAGAGAATTGGTGCAGGCAAAAGAAGAGGCAGAATTGGCAGCCATAGCAAAGTCACAATTTTTGTCTACCATGAGCCACGAAATCCGTACGCCGATGAATGCGGTAATCGGGTTTACACATTTGCTTTTACAACAAAGTCCAAGGCCGGAGCAAATGGAATATCTGAATATTCTCAAATTTTCAGCTGAAAATCTTTTGGTGTTAATCAACGATATTCTTGATTTCAGCAAGATTGAAGCCGGAAAGATTGAATTTGAAGAAGTAGACTTCAATATCCATAATCTGGTGGAAAATATCCGGCTTGGCATGGTTCACAAAGCCAAGGAGAAAGGTATTCAGCTGAAATTAATGATCGACAGCGATTTAAACCGTGCTGTAATCGGTGATCCTGTTCGGATGGGACAAATTTTGACCAATCTTATCAGCAATGCCGTCAAATTTACCAATGACGGAAAAGTTATAATTTCCGCATCCCTGGCTAAACAAGAACCTGACCATATTATTATCGATTTCGAAATTTCTGATACGGGTATCGGAATTGCAGCTGATAAAATCAACAATATATTTGAGAGCTTTACGCAGGCCAGCTCGGATACTACCAGGAAATTCGGAGGGTCAGGGTTGGGACTTACGATCACTAAAAGACTACTTGAATTGCAGGGAAGCAAAATCGAGGTAAGGAGCACTATTGGTAAAGGCTCCGTTTTCTTTTTCAGTATGCGCTTTAAGACAAGTTCGAAACAACTGATTGACCAGGCGAAAGCGGATCTTCCAAAAATACAAAGTTTGAAAGGGACAAAAATTCTTATCGCTGAGGATAATCAAATCAACGTTATTCTAGCCAAACAGTTTTTCAGGCAGTGGGATGTCGAGTGTGATGTTGCAGAAAACGGACTTCTGGCCTTTGAACTTGTGCAAACCAACGATTATGATCTGGTGTTGATGGATCTTCAGATGCCGGAAATGGATGGATACGAAACGACAGCTAAAATCAGAAGCCTGGGTGGTGTAAAGTTTGTAAATCTGCCGATCATCGCACTAACTGCTTCCGCTATGTTAGATATAAAGGATAAAGCATTTGATGTTGGCATGAATGATTATTTAAGCAAGCCATTCAATCCAAATGAATTGTATTCTAAAATTTCCTATTACAGGCAATTTGTCCATTAGTCAGGTTGAATTTGGTTAAGATATTTTGTCGAAATACTTTTATTGAAATCGAACTTTCGGACGCTACCAGCGCAGTATCGGGTTATAACATTGTTTGAATTTTGAAAAATATAACTTAATTAATAAGTATATTTTTTTTAACGAAGCTAGTATACGTTTCTTTTGACAAAGTGCTTCATATCGCTGTAAATGCTATATTAGCGACTTATATAAAATATTATCTGTCGGTTTTTGGTGATTGTAGCTATTGTTCGTAATTTTACTGAGTAACTTTTCGACAGGAATATTATAAAATTTTTTACAAATTAATTGCGAAATAGATTTATATTCGCTTGAACCCAACCCTCGACACATTCAACACTTTCATATTTTGACAAAAGCACAGAATCAAAATGTTTTTTTTAAGACTGAACTGATGATTTCTCAACAGTCCGGATTCTCTACTGTGCCATGGACTATACACTCATTACTTAAAATTGACAGTCACGTATATCCTATTTTACTCAACATATGAACCCACGAAAAACTCTACTGGTAATGGACGATGAACCAAGTATTTGTAAAATACTGGAACATTTTCTAAAAAAAGATTTTAATGTTTTCGTCAAAAGTGATGGCGCGGAGGGAATGCTTTGGCTTGAAGAAGGCAATGAAGTAGATTTGATCATCGCAGATTTGCAAATGCCAAACCTGAATGGCAAAGAATTTCTAAAAATCGCAAGAGCCAGTAATCTATATTCCGATATCCCGGTCATTATTCTTTCCGGATCGGACGAAAGCAGTGAGCGCATCCAATGCCTGAATCTTGGAGCTGATGACTTCATGGTTAAACCCTTTAACCCCGTTGAAGTGCAGGCCAAAGTGAACGCCATTTTGAGACGCAGCAAAAGATATTCCTGATACTATAAATCTATTTTAGCATGATGGAGTGGACAAGCCAGTCTGATGGAACTTCGGTTGATTCCAAAGTACCTCCTTCTTCTCAATATCGCATCGCCTATCTGAGCAAGGATTTTGAACAGTATCTTTGGTTCTCAGCCAATTATGGTAATTATTTACAAATTGAATATTTCGAAGAAAAGGATGATCTTCTAAAAGCCTTGCAGGAATATTTTCCGGCAGATGCTATCCTTGCACACGTTAAGAGTGGTGCCTGGGATTTACTTGATCAGGTCAGGAGTAGTCCGGGATTTGGCAATATTCCATTTGTTGTTCTGGTTGAAAATCTGAATCCCGCTGTGATCAGGAACGCAAGAGCAAAAAAAGCAGATGATATTTTTGCCACAGATTTTAGTGAAGGCGACCTTTTGACGAGGCTTCGTTATTTCACAAAACGGCAATGGTATGTTGCCAGCAAAGCTTCACAAAAAATACAGGCAGAAGAAAATCGGACTCCAATCTGGAAAAGGACCATTGATGTGGTGTCGACCGGTAGCGCAGTGATTTTGCTGTTACCTATTTTTATTCTCGTAGCCATTCTTATCCGCCTTGATTCAAAAGGACCTGTTTTTTATAAATCCAAAAGGGTAGGAAGCGGATATAAAATTTTCGACCTGTACAAATTCAGAACCATGCGTACGGATGCTGACCAGCTGATCCGAAAAATGGCTGCTCTTAATATGTACAATGCAAAACCTGCGGAACAGGAAGTAAAATCCGAAAATTCCAATTTCTGTGAAGAATGTAATAGCGGGGGTTTTTGCAATCGTCGTTTGTTTTTGGATGGGAAAGAAATCTGTGAAAAGGTTTATCAGACCCAGAAAGAACAGAAAGCGGCATTTATGAAATTTCAGAATGATCCAAGGATTACAAGAATTGGTAATTTTCTTAGAAATACCAGTCTGGATGAACTGCCCCAGCTGATCAATATTCTGAAAGGAGATATGTCCCTGGTAGGAAACCGTCCGCTGCCACTTTACGAAGCAGAGAAACTTACAACTGACCATGCAATTTTACGCTTTGCCGGCCCGGCAGGACTTACCGGATTGTGGCAGGTAACAAAACGGGGAAAAGGCAAATCAGACATGTCAGAAGAAGAAAGAACAGAACTGGATATAACTTACGCCAAAAACTTTTCCTTTAAAATGGACATGAAAATCATCCTGATGACTTTCCCCGCATTGTTTCAGTCTGAAAATGTATGAGTCGGCGACATGTCCGTTGTGATCAGCAGTATAATTCCCATCCATAGACAGTTCTCTTAAAAAGTACAATACAATTTTTTGTTATTGAAAGAATTATAATGAATTAAAATGAGGCAAATCTCTATATTAATCCTTTTATTTTCTCTTACCATTACTGTTTCATCCAAAGCCCAGGAATCTCTGCGCGACGAGATTTCGTATGAATATTTGGATAAGCTTATCGCTGTTGCGAAAAAAAACTATCCAAAAGTAAAAATGTATGAGGCCAGGATCGAAGGCGGACAAATTGGAATAAAACGCGCAAGGCTTTCTTATTTCGATATTATTTCTTTTTCGTATTTATTAAGTCCTTCTTCAACTTTTGCTGCAAATCCGAATTTATTGAATGGTTACCAGTTTGGTTTTTTTATCAATATTGGTTCTTTGTTACAAAAGCCATCCGTTATCAAACAAGCCAGAACTGAACTGGCTGCTCTTACATTTGAAAAAGAGGCTTATGATTTGAATCTTGCTTCTGAGGTTCAGAAACGATACTTCACTTATGTCCAGCACCTTATCCTATTGAGAATTAAAACCAGTTCATTGCTTGATTCGGAAAGTGCAGTGAAACAGGTTCGTTATAAATTCGAAAAAGGGGAGTTGGGTCTTGAAAATTACAACAATGCCTTAAATGCATTATCAGGTCAGCAGCAGGTAAAAATCACGGCCGAAACAGATGTGCTCATAGCGAAAAGCAGTCTGGAAGAACTTTTGGGGGAAAAACTTGATAATATAAAATGACAGAATTACTACTATTTTTTAAGTTATTGTACCGCAACCGTATTACACTTATTGCCATTCCGCTGGTAACTATTGTATTATGTTATTTTTTAGTCAAGGAATTGCCTGATGTTTACAAATCCCACGGTAGTATTTCAACCGGATTGGTTGATAAAACTGAGCAGGTTTTGTCCATGGGTGAAAAGGATCAGGATGCCGAAATTAACCGCAAATTTGATAACCTGATCCAGATGATGACCCTGAAAAAGGTGCTCGACCAGGTTTCTTATCAATTGCTTCTCCATGATTTGAAAGCTGCACCGGGCGACCGTTTTCGTAAATTCGGGAAGACAGCCGAGTCTATGGACAAGGCTACCGTAAAGCAATATATCGCGCTCATTACAAAAAAACATAGTATCCGCGAGGAATTGATGCCCGGAAGTAAACAGAATAATGTTATTATTGCTATGGTGAATGAGGCTGATTATGGCCATAGCGCTATTTCTTCAAAAATATCAATTTATCGTTTAAAGAGCAGTGATTACATAAGCCTGGATTCAGAGGCTGAAAGTCCTGAACTTGCTGCATTTTTGATTAATTCACTCACAACGGAATTTATATCATATTACGCATCCCGTTTGATCGATAATAATAAGCTCGCCATTTCCTTTCTTGCCAATTTTCTGGGACAAAAGAGATCCACGCTTACAGAAAGAATGAACGTTTTGCGGACGTATAAGATTAAGAACCGGGTTTTAAATCTAAATGAACAGGCGAGAAGTTTATATGGTCAAATAGCTGAATATGAGGCTAAAAGGGAAATAGCTGAAAAGGATATAGTTGCCTATTCGGCTGCAATCCGGAATATTGATAACAAATTTAATCCGGCCGACAGACGGTATCTGGAAAGCGCACTTGTCAATATCAATCAGGAAATTGTGGCGACAAAGTTGCAATTGAGATCTTTAAACGATACTTACGTCCGGAATAACTTTGATGCACGCTACAAACCGGGTCTGGATTCTCTTCAAACAAAACTTACCAGACAAATTGGAGAAGCCTCTGATCGCTACATTTATAATCCAATGGTAGCAAAGGATAATCTTGTCAGCCAAAAATTAAATCTTGAAATATCTCTTGAATTGTCTTCAAACAGTGTTTCTTCAATACAGCAGGAATTAAAAAGACTAAACCGCAAATTTGATGCGTTAGTGCCAAACGAAGCAGAAATACAGGAATTCGAAACTGGAATTGATATTGCCAGCAAAGAATATATGGAAGCACTCCAGAGGTTCAATGATGTATCGCTGGCTTCGAGTTTTCCTGTGTTCCTTAAACAATCTGAAAAAGGAATGCCTGGCTCAATTCAGCCTTCAAAGAAAATGGTTTTGTTGATTCTTTCGGGAATCATCAGTATCACTTTTTGCCTTTTTGTATTTTTTATACTTTACTATTTTGATAAATCCATTCGTTACCCGTTGCAGCTTGCAAACGAGACGGATATTCCTGTTTTGGGATATCTCAATCAGGTATCAGGTGGTATGGATCTTGGAAAAATTCAGAATGAGTCTTCCAGGGAAAAATCAATTATTCTTTTCAGAAATCTGATCCGGTCAATTAGATATGAGTTGGATTCCGAATATCCTGATCCCAAAATGATTGTGATTACCAGTCTGGGAGAAGGAGAGGGGAAAACGCTTCTTACGATTAGTCTGGCATGGGCATTTTCCAAGGTGAACAAGAAAGTACTGGTCATTGATGGAAATTTTAGCAGTCAGTCAATAACAGGTTTGAATATCAATGCTGTATCGCTTGATGAAATTCTTAATGGTCAAAAGCAATTGTCTGCTATGACAGGTGAGGATGACATCAGTATCGTTGGGAATAGGGGACAAGATACTTCGTTAAATGAAATAGCACCTGCTAATCAGGTACGTGAGGTGCTTGAACAATTAAAATCGAATTTTGATATTATTCTGGTGGAAGCTGATTCTCTTGTAGCTATGAACAAGGCAAAAGAATGGATTTCTTATGCTGATGTTACTGTCGGCGCTTTTGCTTCGGGAAAAACTATAAAACCGGAAGACAGGTCAAAAATTGATTATTTTAAAAGTCTTGAAAACAAATTTAGCGGATGGGTTTTAACAGGTACAAGGGATATCCCGGAACAGGCTGGCAAGCTAAATAAAAAAATAAGTGTATGATCATATTAAAGTTCATATGGATATCAATACAAGTCTTTATTGGATTTCAGCTTGTGTTTCCATTATTGCTGGCTATAATCAAAGAGATCAGAGGCAGGGATAAGCACATTGTATTTACTAATATTTTACCTGATTATGCCGTAATTATCACAGCCTATGAACAGACTGATCAACTTCCGGAAGTGGTGGACTCCGTGTTGGCCATGGGTTATGACAATTATTTAATTTATGTCGTGGCCGACAATTGTGATATTTCCAATCTTAATTTTTCATCTGAGAAAGTAGTACTTCTTAGACCGGATCAGGTTCTGGCGGGGAACGTACGATCACATTTCCATGCGATAAAAAATTTTAAAAGAAACCATACACACCTGACAATTATTGACAGTGATAATTTGGTTTCTGCGGATTATCTTAATGTTTTGAACACGTATTTTCAGGCAGGCTACCAAGCCGTTCAGGGTGTAAGAAATGCGAAGAATATAGATACGATGTATGCCCGGCTGGACGCAGCAAGAGATATTTACTATCATTACTATGACGGGAAAGTCTTATTTGGTGCAGGATCTTCTGCAACATTGGCTGGCTCAGGAATGGCGTTCACAACCAGATTATACAGAGAATGCCTGGAAAATCTGGATATTTCCGGAGCAGGTTTTGATAAAGTTTTACAACATGCCATCGTAAGTAGAGGACATCGTATTGCATTTGCTGAAAACGCAATTGTATTAGACGAAAAAACAACTGGTTCGGAACAATTAGTCAACCAGCGCGCAAGATGGATCAATACCTGGTTTCGCTATTTTTCATTGGGATTTGGACTTTTGGGCAGCGGCATTACAAAATTCGACTGGAACAAATTTCTTTTCGGTTTGGTACTAATCAGGCCGCCGCTTTTTATTTTCCTGTTATTATCTGTACTGTTTATGCTGATAAATCTGATTTTTGAGCCAATTGCAGCTGTTTATTGGCTCATGGCAATGATCATTTTTGTGGCGGGTTTTTTTCTTTCTTTGGCAAAGAGCCAAACGGACCAGAAAATTTATCAGTCGTTAAAAGGTATTCCCCAGTTTATGTTCTTTCAGATTTTGTCTTTGTTAAAGGTAAAAAGAGCTAACAAGATCTCGGTTGCCACCAAGCATAATGTTAAAAGGGTTTAAATTGTTTTGTGATGAAAATATTCCCGACAAAGAAGATTCAAGAGCAAATTGAGGAGAGATCGTTGACCAAGGTAGAAACCATCACGCGACTTGTCTCCTTATTGTTAGCCGGTGTCAGCGTGTTCTTCTTTTTTCTTAAAATTTTATTCTTTTAAAAAATGTATCCAGTTCATTGAAAACTCTCCGGGATATACGTTTACAAATTAAAAGAGGATCGCTGTTAGGTTTTCTCCAGACACCGTTAGGTGCAATAACGATAATGCTGATTGCGGTAGCGTTGGGTGTCGTCACAATTAAGGGGGGAATCGTTACAGGACTTTTGCTTTTAGTGTTAATGATAGGAATTCCGGTAGTTTATGGAATGGTTGCTTATCCATTATTTGGAATTTCCTGTATCATCAGTACGGCCTTTTTGCTTTTCTTCATACTGAGATTAGGCGTAGATTTTCCCATGGGGACGATTCTGGATGGTATGCAGGCGCTACTTATTCTGGGATTTTTTATAAAGCAAAAAAATAATCCGGATTGGTCGATGTTTAAAGGACCTGTGGCCACGATGATTTTCATCTGGATAGGGTACAACTTGCTGGAGGTTATTAATCCGTGGGCAGAGTCGAGATTAGCATGGGTTTATACAGTCAGAACCATAGCGGTTATCACGCTTATGTACTTTGTTTTTGTATACCAGATAAACACGATAAAAGCTGTCCGTTTTGTTCTTACCCTTTGGCTGGCGCTGGCTTGCATAGCCATGCTTCATGCTTACAAGCAGGAATATATTGGCATTGCTCCCGCAGAGCTGGCGGGAATGGAAAGTGACCCACTTTCTGTCAGTTTGCTTTACATTGACGGGCATTGGCGTAAGTACGCTATTTTTTCCGATCCTGTTGAGTTTTCCTACAATATGGTCATTACAGCAGTTTTATGTATTGCCCTTATATCCGGACCGTTATTAAGATGGAAGAAAATTGTACTGGTTTGCTTTACTGTACTGATGCTGAATGCAATGCTTTTTTCCGGGACCAGAGGAGCTTATGTTTTAGTGCCTGCAACTTTAATTCTTTTTGCGGTGCTGCATTTTAGCAGGCAAATCATGATTTTTTCTGGTATTGCAGCATTTATTATTGCAGTAATGATCTACATGCCAACAGGGAATGCATCATTGGTAAGGTTTCAAAGTGCATTCAGGCCATCGGAAGATGCATCTTATAATGTGCGAAAGCAAAATCAAAAGCGGATTCAGCCTTATATCATTTCACATCCCATGGGAGGTGGGCTTGGTGCTACGGGTATGTGGGGTGTAAGATTTGCTCCCTATTCATTTTTGGCAAATTTTCCTCCGGATAGCGGGTATATGCGTGTTGCGGTAGAAACAGGATGGATCGGCCTGTTTATTTTCTGCTGGCTAATGTTTATTGTACTAAAATCAGGAATTGAAAAGTTTTATCAAATTCGAAATCCGGAGCTGCGAATGTATTGTCTGGCTATGACGCTCGTGCTTTTTGCCCTCAATATTGGTAATTTCCCGCAGGAAGCGCTCGTTCAGTATCCCAATAATCTTTTGTTTTATCTGGCGATAGCTATTATCCAGATATCATACAATTTGGATAAAAAAGCACAGCGTGCTGAAATCATTTCTTCGTAAATAATATCCTTAATCTGTTCTGAACCGGTAGTTCAAAATACACAAAGACCAATCGTCCAGTAACAAAAACACTTATCAGGTAGCTAATAAATATCACTGGCGAATAAAATACCTTATAATCAGTCGGGGCAATGATGAGGTAAAAGATGATTTGTACCGGGAAATGAGTCAGATAAGTTGAGTAGGTCATATCTCCAAAAAACTGAAAGAACTTGTCCGGAACTTTGTCAAAAATACTCAAATTGAAAATAGTTATAAATCCCCATACGATGAAGCAAGAAAAGGAAATTAGATCCGGATCCAGGAAGCCTGTTGCCCGCGAATATATGGGCTCAACAAGTGAGTAGACATGCTGAGTAAAAAACCATGACGCGAAAAGGATGCCAAGGATAAGGAATTGTGCAGGTTTATTATTTTTAAGTGTATCAAAACATTTAATTAAAATACATCCTGCAAAGAATAAATATATACTGGATGAGACATCATCGCTTTCAAATATAAGACCCCACTTTTTTATCATCATAAAAAAGAGAAAAGTTATCAGCAGCCCCTTGGCTTTTCGGATAAATCCGGAAGCGCAGACACAGAAAAAAATGAAATAAACGAATATTTCAATGGAGACACTCCACGTTGGGCCATTAAAAGAAGATTTATTATCCCCCCAGGCCTGAACAAAAAACAAATGCTGGAAAAAAGCCTGAACAGAATTGTGAGGATAGATAAAGTAGCTGTTATGTCTTTGAAAATAAAGATGTTGCAAAATAATAGTAAGCAGCAAGGTCAGGATATGAAGCGGATAAAGTCTGGAAAAGCGGTTTGTAATAAACTGTGAAAAAGTAATCTTTCCATCATTGATCCGATCCTGATATATCTTGTAAAAAATTACACCGCTTATCAGCCAGAAAACCTGGACAGCGTAGTATCCATCCGTGTAAAAAAACTTGAAAAAAGAAAAAAACGGCTGACTTGTCAGAAATAAGTCATGACTGGAATAAGGAATCGATGGATAAAAAAAATGCTGGTAGTGCCAAATTATAACTGAAACAGACAGAAAAAAACGTAGCAAATCCAATCCTTTTAAATTATTAAGATAAGATTTTTTCATATTCATGCGAGAATGAATTCTCTATCTCAGATAATTATAGTTGAATTTCACATTACGGTATAGATATCTTAAAAAGACCATTACCTTATTTTCATTTTCACGCCACATATTCCTCCGAACCGTACTGGGTTCTTCCTGAGAATTTTTTTGTTCAAACAAAGCGGTGTAATCTTCGTAAAACAACGCCTTGCCTTTTTGTTTAAGAAAGGAAATCATCATTTGATACTCAGTAGCTTCCAGTCTTATTCCTTCTCTATATCTGCCGAATTTTTCAAAGAAATTACTTCTTCGCAGGTGAGGGTGGTCGCTGTAATAATAAAATTTCTTATAACCAGGATTGGAAAGTTTAAATATCATTTCCGAAAATCCATCCCGGTATGGCTTCAAATAGGGATATTTGAAATACGCATAGAATCTGACCATATCCAGGTCTTTTCTTTCCGTGATAAAGGATACTGCTTTTTGTAAATTTGCCGGGAAAATTTCCTGAGGCACAAAATCTTCCTGTACGTATAACGTATATTCGGTATTAACCGCGTCCTGGCCTTTATTAATATTGTTACCAAGTCCCTTATTAACTGGTGTTGTAACCAAACGGAAGTTATAAGTTTCCCTTAACTGATTGACCCGCGCCAGATTTTCCGGTTTGCTGCAGTCATCAGAAACAACTATATCACCAAATTTACAATCAAGTTTTTCGAATGAAGCCAATAATCTTTCGAGAGAGCTGCTCCTGTTGTAATGAGTAATAAGAAGTGTAACGTTCGGAAAATTGAACATGTAAATTTATTTTAAATAGGCGGACATGATTTTTCTTACTTTGTTGATGGCCTTGCGGGACATTCTTACGTAATCCGGAATAGGCTTATGGTTTTTCCACGGCGTCAGCCTCAGATATTTATAAAATTCGTCCTGATACCGTGGGATGCTTTTGTAAGACCGGAAAATTGGTTTTATATCCAGGTAATGAATTAGAAAAGGATCTTTTGTATCGAGGATGGAAAAGGAATTCCATCTTGGGTCCAGTGCCTGCCACCTGTTCACCAGAATTACGTTGAGGCCATACTGGTCAGCAAAATTTACAGATTCAAGATTGTCGTGCAGGCATTGAATTACTTTATTAGTAATATCCTCTTTAAGCCATTGTACAACATCAACAATCATCATACCGGCGTTGAAGTATTTGGCTTCCGGCGCTATACCCAGCTCTTTGTAGTTAGGAATTCCGCCCCAGGGACTGCCGGCAGTTTCGGAAAGATCCTGAACCGCAGCAATCAGATTGTTGTTCAGATCAGTTTTCCATAAATCCGATATATCGGACAATACAATCATATCCACATCCAGATAAATGTATCGTTCGGTTCCTGCCGGTAAGATATATGGTGCGAAGAGCCTTAAATAAGTTGTAATCGGGAAGGCCGATTTGTCTACCGGGATCTTAATATTCTCAGGAATTACGTTGCTGGTTTTAAACCAGAAAATGCTGACAATTTCCGGGCTGGCAGAAGCACGGATCTTTTCCTGATTATCTTTTGAAATGCCATCATCAATCACATACAAATTTATTTTCTCACTTGTCTTGTGATTAACTTCAATGGATTTAATCAGTGCACCGAGTAATATCGCATAGTGATTGTCACTAGCCATTACAATGTTTATAGTATTCTCTCTATTCATAACGTTGAGTTTAAAATGGAATGTCTGTTACACTTATTCAATTCAGGTAATTTAAAAACTACATAAACTCACGGAAAATTTTCAATTGCAATTTTGCCCGGTTTATAAATGCATTCCATATACTACCGTCATCCATTAGACGCCTTGATGAAGTAAAAACACGTGCTTTGGGATGTGAAACAAGAGCCAACCTTCCTTTTGTCCGGAGATTTCTCGCCATGCGCCCGTCTTCTGCATCGTTAGCATAATCACTTCCGACAACACCTGCATACTGCCGGTCGCCGATTACGTTAAACCCTCCGGTACTAATCCCAACACTGGTGATAAAACCCATGTTAAAACCATATACATTTAAATATTCCCTTTTACGTTGCCGGACTCTTATTATTATTGAGGTCAGTAGTTCATAAAATGTCAGACCTAATCTGCTGCTTCCGTCTGGGGGAATGAAGGAATAACGTCCATAAACACCAGTTACCTCAGAATCCGTTGCCATGGGGCCTACCATTTGATTAATCCATTGCGGAGGATATAAAGTATCCGCGTCAGCGCAGAGATAGTATTTACCTTTTGCCTTTTCCAGTCCAAGCTGCCTCGCAAAAGGCGTACCTTGTTTCGGTTGAAGATAATTTATGACTCCAATTTTATCGATTACTTCCTGCGTTCTGTCTGTGGAATTGTTATTTATAACTATAATTTCAACCTGATAATCCGTCTTATTTGAGGATAACGAAGATAAAGTACGAAAAACATTATCTTGTTCATTCCAAACAGGAATCACGATTGAAACATCTGCATGATCAGAGCTAAAAGAGCTAATCCTGCTTCTGAGATCTTCAATTTCAGCCGTTGTCAAATCATCGAACCTTTTACCTGGATACAGGTGTGACTTGGACCACGCAGGAAGACTGAAAAGGGACATAAACTTTTAAAGCAATTGTTGAGTATATAAAGGAACTGATTTTTTACCAAAGTTATAGTTATTGAATAAAGAATAAAACGGTTTGATTCAATAACTGTAATATTTTATTTTTTTTTGACAAATTAATTCTACTTTTGAGATTAGAAGTCTATTGACAGTTTTTTTTGGAAAACTTTTAAAAAAGGCTTTAAATTTGAAGGCCCAGAGTGGTAAACCAGCTCAACGATATTTGAATATGTTAAATAAAGTTTTAAGTTTTATTGTGCGAATTAGGTATGGGCGTTTACCATTAGACTTGAAGTATTATTACCGGGATACCTATTACTGCCAGGTCGTGCAGTGGAAATATTTGTTAAAAGATTATCTTTTCAAGCCGAAATATAAAGACCTTTCGTTCAACGGAGAGTTTGCTCCTGAACTTCAATTTGTACTTCCGTTTGCGTACTGGCATTTTAAGAATGGTACTTTGAAAAGTACACATTCTTCAAAATATACAAGAGAAATGTACTTTTTCTCTGAAAACCATGAGGAACGTTTTGACACAAGAACGAATGAGGGCAATTACAATTTTGAAATGCCACGCATTTTGTACAGCCAGGATTACGATATGAAAAAGTGGCTGCCTGTGCCACTCAAAGAAGAATATAAAAACGAAATTTACGTATACGAGAAGCCGATCCTTATTATAGCAAATCGCTACAATATGGAATGGGACGGTCCGCCCATCAGTTTTTACAGCATAGAAATGCTTACGTATATACTTGACCTTCTGAAAGATAAGTACACGGTTATCTATAACAGGCCACGTCCGCAAAATATCACAATGGATAACAGTGATATCTATGATATGGATGAGTTCAGCTGGTTGGCTAAGGAGTATCCGGAAGTGATTTTAATGGAAGACCTGTATACTGAAAATAAGGCAAAAGCGCGTAATTTCAATCATTTGCAAATGATGGTTTACGCAAACGCTTCTCATTTTATATCCATACACGGCGGAACAGCCACATTGGCCAGCTATTTTGGCGGAATTAATCTGATTCTTTCCAAGAAAGGCCCGGAGCATCATTTTAAATGTTTTGAAAAGTTATACCCCAAGTTTTCCGGAGCAAGTATTTATCACGCTAAAACGGATGAGGACGTTAAAACTTTCGTTGATAAGTATTTTGTAAATCCCTGAAATAATGGAAGACAAGTCAAAAGGTCATTATTGGGTTAAATCAGGAATACTAAATGTTCTCCAGAACTTTTCAGGGGTATTTTTTGGATTTGCAGGTTTTTACATTTTAGTGCGTGTATTAAATAAGCAAGATTTCGGGGTTTGGACATTATTTATGTCTGTTACTACAATTCTTGAAGCAATCAGGAGTGGTCTTATTCAAAACGCTCTTATAAAATATCTGTCGTCTTCTGATAAAAAAGAACATCCTGAAATTATTGCGGCATCTACTTTTATTAGTGGTCTTGTTTCGGCTGCCAGTATTTTGCTGCTTGTCATATTCGCACCATATCTAAGCCGGATCTGGTCATCACCTCAGTTGATCGGGCTGCTTTATAGCTATGTGATTGTTTTTATTTTCTCTGGTATACTAACGCAGTTCAATGCGGTTGAGCAAGCCAATTTAAAATTCAACGGTATTTTTCTTAACAATCTTGTTCGCCAATCTACGTTTTTTGGCTTTGTACTGATTTGTTATCTGACAAATTTCAAGATTGAACTTGTATATCTTGTTTGGGTGCAGGCACTAAGTCTTATTTTGAGTCTGATTGTTGCCTACCGTTATGTAAGACACAACTTTACATTTTCTTTATCCATGGGGCGGCCATGGCTTGACAGGTTGTTTGGATATGGAAAATATGCCTTCGGTACTTCTGTCAGTTCGCTTTTGTCGGGTACAGTAGATCAAATGATGCTTGGAGCCCTATTATCTCCGGCAGCTTCGGGTGCGTTTAACATTGCAGTCCGGATCACTAACCTGATCGATATACCGGGTAATGCTATTGCCGTCGTGGTGTTTCCTCAGAGTTCAAAAAGGATGGAGGAGGAGGGCACAGGTGCAATTAAATATTTATATGAAAAGTCGGTAGGAACGACGCTGGCGTTGGTGTTGCCAGGGGTTTTATTTCTGTACTTTTTTTCTGATTTTGTAATACACTTTATTGCCGGTGAAAAGTATACAGATTCTATACCACTTCTTCACGTAACCTTATTGTATTGTTTATTAATTCCGTATGGAAGACAATTTGGTACAATTCTGGATTCTATTGGTAAAACAAAAATTACATTCCTGGTAGTTGTCGGCACTACCATTGTTAACCTTGGTCTTAATTATATTTTTATAAAAAAAATAGGAGTGATGGGTGCAGCATATGCCACACTGGTTTCCAATATCATAGGTTTTATCGTAGCGCAGGTGATCTTGAAAAAAGAAATAGGTGTCAGCTTATGGAATACTCTGGTCCACCTTGTGAAGTTTTACCCAGAATTCTTTGAAAAATATATTAAACCGGCATTGAACAGGAGATCTGGCCAGATAGATCACTTACAGAAATAATAAGCATGGTAGGAATAAAATTTAACGGTCGGCTTGGAAATCAATTATTCCAGTATTTTTTCCTTTTATATCTCAAATCAAGAGATAACAGCAAAATTTATTTTTTTACTAATCCGCACCATGCCTATCTGACCAAGTATTTTGACCTTGGGACCTATCATAATCTTACGCTTGGCTCCAAAATTTATTCCATTTTTGCGCGTGGGGTGCCTAAAATTTTAAGCTTTAAGGATATTTACGTGCATAACTTTTTTGCACCAAAAGAGCGCACTCCGGTTAACTTTACGATTTATAACGGCTTTTTTCAATCAGATTTTTACGTTAAACACCTGCCCGCAGGCGTTATACCTACTATAAAAAAAGAATTCACAGACCAGTTTGATAATAAGTTTGGAGAGATTTTCAAAAAAAATAAGACCGTTGTGGTCCATATACGACGCACCGACTATTTATCTTATGGTAAAAGAGACATTTCCTTGCCGATTGAATACTTCAAGAAGCAATTGAATTCAATTGAAAATCTTAACAATTATAAGGTTTTCTTTGTGAGTGATGACATGGATTTTGTCAGGAAAGAATTTCCCGAAAAAGACAATTATATTTTTTCGAGCAACTCAGAAATTCTGGATTTTCAGTTGATTCATAACGCGGACGTTGCCATTATTTCAAATAGTACTTTTGCATGGTGGGCTGCATACTTATGCCCGAAGAAAAATACAGTGATTGCACCGAAAAACTGGTTTGGTTTCAGAATTGGAAGAGAACATCCCATAGGGATCATGACTGACCGCTTTATTTGGCGGGATGTTCTTGAATAACGTTTTATACTAATGTTTTATACAAATCAAGTGTCTTTTGGATAGAAACATCCAGAGGGAAATCACGAAGCCTTTGCAAACCCTTTGCTATCAACATATCTCTTTTGGACGAATCTGTTATAAAAGATTCAATCTTATAAGCCAGATCCTCCATTTTGTAAGTCTCAAAATATTCTACTGCATCTCTTGCAATTTCTCGAAAGCAGGGTGTATCGCTTAACAAAATCGGACATTTTGCTTTAAAAGCTTCAAGGATCGGAAGCCCGAAACCTTCGTGAAGAGATGGATAGACAAAAAGTAAAGCATTTTGATAAAGAAAATTTAATTGCTCATCCGTGACATTAACGTGTTTCACTTTGTCCGTAATTTTAAGACGATACAGCAACTCCTGATCTGCAATTCCCAAACTCCCGCCGCCTGTAAGCACGACATTCAAATCCGGATATTTCGCAGATAACTTCTTAAATGCATCAATAAAGAGATAGAAATTTTTGTATCCACTTCGGTCTCCAACGTACAACAGGTAATTAGATGGAAGGTTATTAACCGGATTGAATACCAATGGCACATCCAAATCGATCCCGTGATAGATAACTGCGACCTTATCTTCACTTACATCATGATATTTAAGCAGGTCACTTTTAGTGGTTTCTGATATAGCAATGATGGCGTTAGCATTTTCTATGTGACGTCTTTTTTGAAAAGTCAACGGATCCTGAGCCCAGAAATATTCGGGGAATTTCTCATAAGTCATGTCATGGATAGTAGTCACAAATGGCTTTTTTATCTTCCCAATAAAATATGGATCGTAGTAGGTAGGATGAAAAATATCAAATTTATTCTGTTTAACGAGGTGGTTTGAATAGGCCTGGTTTAGTTCATAAAGCTTATTTAAAATTCTTTGATATTTAAGTGGTTTGGCCAGGTATTTATCCAGGGAAGAAAAATTATTTTTCAAGTAATGGTTTTGTGAATATATCAAACCTACTTCACTGGAAAAATCTTCCGAATTGTTAATCTGTTCAATAATATTGGCAAAGTACCTGCTTATGCCACCATAGCGCTGGGTGGTAAATTTCTGGTGGTCGAATAGCACTTTTGTCATAAATAAATTCGTTGAGTAATCTTTATAGGGGTTGGTAATTAATTGAAAATATTAGCCAGAAATTTGTCTATTGAATAATCGAGCTTAGGAAAGTACACTTCTTTTTTTACAAACTCCTGGTCGGCTGCAAATTCTTTTGGATTGAAAAATTGAACCTGGTCCGGTCTGAAACCTGGTTCCTGGCTTACAAATGTATTATTGGTGAGAATTTTTTTTCCGGCCATAAGTGTATCCAGTGTCCTCATGGTAATCCCAGCCTGATTATCTTTTGTGTAATCAATGATGACGTTTGATGCAATAAATACTTTAAGATATTCTTCCTTATTCAGATTTTTAAATGAAAGTAATGAAGGATCAATTTTGTTTCCTCCGGCAATTTCCCTGAGATAAGATTTCATACTGATTGCGAGATGAGAATAGAGTTTCAGGTTATTGTCTTTTGAATAATTTATAATTTGTTTCAAAAAGTCATATCTTGGATAAGTAAAACCTCCGGAATAAAATATATCGTACTTCGGCTTCTCTTCCGGCAAATTTGAATATTCATCACTCGAAAATGTAGGTACGTAAGGTAAATTCAGTTCTTCTGCATCCCGTGGATCAAAAGTTTTCACCACATCGAATGAAGAAATCATGTGGCGGTAGTCACATTCCCAATTGGAATAAGAATCCCATTGATACATAATTGTTTTTATTCCCGGATTACTATTTTTTATCTCCTTAACAAACCAGGGCTCCATCATATATCCCCGTATGACCAGCAGGTAATCAAATTTGGTATCCTTTACTTTCGCCAGAACATTTTGATAATGATTTTCTTGTAACTTATCTGCATAGTCAGAATTAAATGTTTTGGCAAAGGCAAATTTAAGTGAGGTATCACGCTCATAAAAAAATGTTACATCTGCTCCGTAATGCTTCATTTTAGCAATTACTTCATGCGTGAAATGATAAAACTTGACACCGATAAGTAGAATTTTTTTGTCATTCAGTTTTTGATTTTCATAATTTGGATTTTCAGCCATAACAATATGAGGGGCGTTGAGTTTGACGTGGTAAAAAAGGTTTATAATAAATTAGACTATCAGGTGTTAAAGTTTAGAAAAATCTCCTCTTCAAAAAGGAATTGATTGACACAATATCAAAATATTATTGATCTTTACCTGATGAACTCATTCTACAAGTTTGCCGAATGATATGTAGTATAAATGTAAGTATTTATTTATTTAAAGGAGTGTAGAGGCACTAATTTCTCTTATTCAGATTTTTAATAATGAAACTCAACGGACAACAGATTATCATTTTCGGATTGCCACGACTTGATTCAGAAATTGAATCGACTAATTACACCACCGCCCGTCTTCTTGCAGAAAATAATACAGTTTACTACGTAGAAAATCCTTATACGCTAAAAGATTATTTTCGTTTAAAGGGCACCGCTCAACACGGGCGGCGGAAAAAATACTTTTCATTATTCAATACAAACGTTATTGCTTCTGAAACTCCCGGATTGTCCATAGTTGTTCCGCCTGTGGTTTTTTCGATCAATTTCTTACCGGAAGGCACAATATTCCGTTTGGCTTTAAAAGTTAATGAATTCCTTATTGCTTATAAGATTAAGAGAATTGTTAGTAAATTTAAAATTCGTGATTTCATTTTTATTAACTCCTTTAATTTTCATTACCCGAACATCGGCCCTAAACTGAGTCCGATTCTGGAAGTTTATCACTGCCTGGATCCTCTGATTTTGCCATTTGACAGTCGCCATGGTATTGTTTCTGAGGAGATATTGATAAGAAATAGTGACGTGGTATTATGTAGCAGCAAACAGCTTTACACTGAGAAAATAGGACAAAATCCGCATACCTTTTTTGTGCCTAACGCAGCAGATCTTTCGCACAGCAGCAAGGCCTTGAACGCGGATTTACCAATTTCGGATTTGATTTCAACGATCAAAAAACCGGTTATCGGATATTTCGGAGCCATTGAAAGACGGATGGATTACATTCTTTTGGAGGAAGTTATAAAACAAAATCCGGACAAAAATTTTGTGTTTGTGGGACCCGTTTCAAAAGAATATGTACCGGATACGTTTTTCAGTTTTTCCAATGTCAAATTTATTGGTTCTGTTCCTTATGAGGCAATGCCGTCTATAATTAAAGGATTTGACGTCGCCCTGATCCCTTTTAAGAAAGATGAAGTAAGCCGTACCATTTTTCCGTTGAAATTATTTGAATATCTGGGAGCTGGAAAGCCTGTTGTAGCCACAGATTTTAATCTGGATTTAAAAGATTTCACGGGCAACAGTGTAGCTTACTGTGATAATGCAGCCACCTTTTCCAACGCAATTGATCACGCACTTTTAAACAGCGGCGCTGATAAGATCAGCGAAAGGATCGCTATTGCAGCTAATAATACATGGGAGAAAAGGGTCAATGAAATGGCTGAAATAATGAATAACAGGATTTTGCAAAAACAGTCGGGCAGATAATATTACCCACTGTAATCAAATTGAATGCTAAATATATTTTTCCCCGTTTTGCTTTCAAATGCATAGGTAAACCGGCTCGAAGCTTTTGCAATAATCATTAATCCGAAATGCTCACTCGTATTGACCAATAAGAGTGGCATTTCTTCATCTTCCATTTCTTCTACTATAAAAAATGCGCTTTTTTCATCCTCGGTGTAAACACGCAAGGAATCCATACCATTCCGATAGACTTCGAATTGCTGATTTAAGACATTTTCTGGCAGCGGCCACTGCAATCTTCTGGTTCCTTCATCCACTTTTAAACCAAGCGGATTGCCATAATCTTCCTTTTCAATAGTCAGGGAGGTTTCCGTAAATATTAAATTGAGCCGGCTTTTTTCGGAGCCGGAATGTTTGGCACCGTTAATTAATAATTCTGTAATTGCCCATTTTATTTTAGAATGCATTGCAATCGGCACACCCAAGAACTCATTTTGTTCCTCAATATACTCAACACAGCTTCTTACAACCGAAGCTAACCCTTCTGCTTTATTATGGAATATGAATGACTTCTTGTGATTGTATGTTTTCATCTACAAATTAAATGTTTCCATGGCTTGCTCGTAATTTGTGAAAATTTTGAAAACTTTATCCATTCTAATCAAAGTGAGCAGATTTTTGACATCTGGTTTCAGCGCTACCAGGTAAATATCTGTTTTTCTGGGCATTGCATATTTTAATGCCACCACAAGACTTCCGAGGAATGAACTGTCTATATAGTTCACGTTTTCAAAACTGACTATGATCAGCCTGGCACCGTTGGCAACAAGCGTAATCATTTCTTCCTTAAACATGTCAGCGTTAGCCAGACTTGCTTCTTCCGGCAAAATCGTTGCCTGTACAATATTTCCGATGTCGTTAACTTTTAGTATCATGAGGGTTAATGTTTTTCTATAAAAATGATGCTGGCGTCGTCCATTTGATTACTGTCATCAATTCTTTCTAAAACGTTGGATTTTATTAATTCAAAACTATTTATGTTACCTAAAAATGGGCTAATTTTTTCAACAAAAAATGGGTAATCGCTTTTCTTGGAACCGTTTGACGGGATATCAATCATTCCATCGGTGAATATGACCAGTTGGTCGCCGGTTTTCATGTTGATGATTTGCTTGTCGTACATTCCGTCTTCAAGTAAGCCAAGCAGCAAGCCAGACGAGAGCAATGTTTGCGGAACTAAATCGGCCGGTTTAAAATAAATAAGCGGTAAGTCGCCCGCTCCGGTGTAATGTACTTCGCCGGTTTCGCTGTCGAGCAATATAAGAGACAGGCTGGATAGAATATTCTGAAGGCTTTCATCCAGATAGACAAGTTTGTTTATTTTGGTTACGATCGAGTCCAGTGTAAAATCATTATCCAAAACGCAAAACCGGATTGCAGCACGTATGTAGCTTAAAAATCCAAAAGTGAAGAACCAGGCTTTCCACTTTTTCCCCATAATATCGCCAAGAAAGGCAAAACAATAACGCTCATCGACCTGGACAAAATCTATAAAATCCCCTCCCGGATAGCCACGGTAACCTTTATGCCAGAAATGAATTCTGAAACCTGCGGTCGTAGGGCTTGCAGTCGGAATGGATTTTACGTTGAGTGTTTCAGCAGCAATTCGAAGTTCCCGGATTGATCGGATATGCTCGTTTTCAAGCGATTTTATGATATTGTTTAACTTGGATATGATAACCGGCAACGGCGTTTCCTTATTAATATAATCCAGGGCATTCATATTCAAACCTTCAAGAACCAATGAATTGTCCGTAAATGAAGTAAGAAATACAAACGGAATATCACGAATTACAGGGTTGAGTAGTACTGCCTGACGAAAGTCGAAGCCGTTTATTTCCGGCATATCGTAATCTGAAAGGATCAGGTCTGGTGTTTCGTTCTGCAATAAAAGTAAGGCAGCGGAGGCAGAATCACATAATACGCACGTGTAACCGGCTTTTTTCAGGGATGCTTCCATCACTTTCCTGAAAAGAAGATTGTCTTCTACCAGAAGTATTTTTTTTACTGATGTAGGAGATTCCGGAAGCGCGATCATTTTTTGTTAAAATTTAAAACAAAGACAAGTACTCCACCAAAAATAATGAGTAAAGAAACCAGATCCATGATTGTTACTCCGTCATTTGCATTAAAATAGAAAACAGTAAAAATCTCAAAGCTTGGCGGAGCTGGCATGATGATCATGGCAAATCCTACCACGATGAGCAGAATGGCCAGTATAAACATCAAACCTTTCTGAAGTGTATTTTTGCGCTGATATGTTTTGCTTACTTCACTGTCAAATGTATTTTCAGAAAGCAATTTTTCCAATCCTTCAAGTAGTTCTTCCCGCGACAAATTGTTGTCCTGATCCAGTTCTTTGAATGGCAAAAGTTCTTTTGGCGTTTGTAGAGATTTTTGGAATGCTTCGGAAATCCTTTTTTGATATTGTTTCGAACTTTGGCTGGTTACGGTAGAAACTTCAATAGCTTCAATAAGTTCCTGAATCTTTTTTTCTAATAACTGATTTTCACGACTGAGCTGCTGAACTTCGTCAGGAATATTTTCAGGAATTTTATTTGAATCAAGCAGACGAGGGATTTTCACTTTATCTATGATAAATTATATTTTAACTGTATCCTGTAATTTTTAAAATATTATTTAATTGAAAATTTCCTTCAATGTCCATATTTTGTTTAAAGCTATATTTTTATTGTTAATTTTGAAATAATTCTACAAAATCAATAAAATAAATTCCTGTTTTTGCTGTAAAATACTCGTCTTATTTATGATGAAAAAAGTTTCCGTCGTTACAGTAAATTTTAATCAGCCAAAAATTACAGAAGATCTGCTGCGGTCGTTACAGGAAGTCAATTCGTATCAGAACCTCGAAATAATTGTTGTAGATAATGGGAGCAAAGAGAACCATGTACTAACCTGGAAGTTAAAATACCCTGACGTTATTTTTATCCGCTCTGAGGCCAATACCGGTTTTGCAGGGGGCAACAATTTAGGTATAGAGCAGGCAACGGGAGATTACTATTTTTTGATTAACAATGACACGGAAGTTACTGAACTGCTTATAGAAAAACTGGTTCAGGCACTTGACAATAACCCGGTTATCGGTGTCATTTCGCCCAAAATCCATTACTTTGATCAGCCGGGAATGTTGCAATATGCCGGCTATACTCCAATGAATTATTACACTGCCCGCAATGCTTGTGTCGGTCAGTTTGAGGAAGACAAAGGTCAGTACGATTCACTTACCGGGCCGACGGGTTATGCGCACGGTGCGGCCATGATGATCAGAAAAGAAGCGATCGAAAAAGCGGGATTAATGGCAGAAAATTATTTTCTGTATTTTGAAGAACTGGACTGGTGTGAGCGTATCAGAAAAGCAGGTTACGAAATTCACGTTGACCTTCAGGCATTAATTTTTCACAAAGAATCCATCTCGGTTGGAAAAAGATCAGCCTTGAAGGAATTTTTTATGACAAGAAACAGAATCCTATTTATTCGTAAAAATACTTCGACAGCAACCTTTGCTATCTTTTGCTGCTATTTCATGGCGACAGTATTTCCGAGAAATATACTACACTACCTGATATATAAGGAATACAAATTTATTCCTGTATTTATCAGCGCCATTACCTGGCATTTTTCTAATAACACAGACAGCACAAATCTGGGCTATACCCTAAAACCTTAACGTATGGAAATTCTTTTCTGGATCAGTTTATTTATCGTTTTTTATACCTTCCTCGGTTATGGGATTGTGCTTTATATTCTGGTAAGAATCAGGAGAATCATTAAAGGAGCGCGCATTTATCCAGGCCTTGATCAGAATTTCCCAACACTGACACTTGTTGTCGCCGCATATAATGAGGAATCTTTAATTGAAGAAAAGATACAAAATACGTTAGGTCTGAATTATCCGCAGGGAAAGTTACAGATCCTTTTTGTTACGGATGGTTCCACAGACCGGACGCCGGATTTGATAGCACAGCATCCACAAATAAAATTAATGCATTCTGCGGCAAGAAGCGGAAAAATAATGGCAATCCATCGCGCTATGCATGAGGTTGATAGTGAGGTAGTTGTTTATACAGATGCGAATACTTTTTTAAATAAGGATGCACTGCTGCTCATCGCCCGTCATTACGCAGATCCTACTGTCGGTGCTGTTTCAGGGGAGAAAAGGGTTTTGCAGGATGAGGTTTCGGATGCAACGGCAGGAGAGGGATTTTACTGGAAATATGAGTCAAAATTAAAAGAATGGGATTCAGAATTGTATTCAGTTGTGGGTGCAGCGGGAGAATTGTTTAGTGTCAGAAGATCACTTTATAAGGAAGTTGAACCAGATACAATTCTTGATGATTTTATGATTTCCATGCTTATCGCCCAGCAGGGATACAGAATTATATATGAACCTGACGCGTATGCTTCAGAACTTTCATCCGACAATATCAAGGAAGAATTGAAAAGAAAAGTACGTATAGCGGCTGGCGGAATTCAATCGATTTTACGCCTTAAAAAGCTGATGACGCCATTTGAGCATCCGCTTCTTTGGTTTCAGTATGTCAGTCACCGTGTTTTGCGCTGGACTGTAACACCGTTTCTTATGATTCTGGTATTGATTTTGAATTTTGTTATCTGCCTTGAATCTGAAAATCCGATTTATATTATTATCCTTTTTGGCCAGGTTTTATTTTACGGTGCCTCTTTGGCAGGATGGTTGCTGGAAAGGCGAAAGATAAAAGTAAAGGCGTTATTTGTGCCATATTATTTCTGTGTGATGAACTACGCAGTCATCGCAGGCATAAACAGGTATTTTAAAGGAAGTCAAAGTGCAGCCTGGGAAAAATCAAAAAGGAAAACTGCCTGAGTTTCCTGAAAGCCTGAAAAATAAAAACCGCATATTCCTGAAAAGGGATATGCGGTTTTTATTTTTTTATATCTTAAAGTTTCCCCAACCGCTCAGCTTCCTGCTCCAAAATCGGTGTTATTGAATAAACATCTTCGCTGATTCTGTGGTAGTGTGCAATCAGATCATTTATTTTGGTTTCAGCATGAATGGCTTTTTCAAGCTCTTCAACTTTCGGTCTGATGTTAGTAAGCCCTGCCATGGTAAAAGAAGGCTTGATTCCATGAACAATACTCGCAGCTTCTGTAAGATTTTCATCTTCTAAAACTGTCTGCAAACCCTGCCAGCGTGGCAAAGAGTCAGCTAAGAACGCTTCAAAAATAATTTGAACTATCGACGGGTCGTCACCGTAAACCTGATTTAGGTAATTAACGTCGAGTGCAGGGTTAAGTTGGAGTGCCATGCAGATTTTATTACGGGTTAAAATGAGAGTTTATTACACTTAAATCGGTGAACCATATGTGATCCTTTTCCGAACTTATAAAAGTCTTTACCAACTACAAAGTTAGATGGAGTTCTTTTATTAATTTGTAGTATAAATTAATTTATCTTTTTTTTCTTAAAAAAGAGTCTCGCATTGTCTGGTTAACTATAAAAAATATCTTCTACTTTTTATTTAACAGACCCCGTATCTGCCTTCATTTCCTGCTTTTTTAATTCATCTTCTTGTTTGGCCTTATTCTTATCCTGTTTCTTAAAATATCTGCGGAACAGGAAGTTAGAGCGCAAAGCGATCATATTTTCATCCAGTTTCGACGTGCTCGTTTCAAGATTTAGAATGGTGTTTTTCAGATTTGATGCCGTTACTTCATCATGAAGCAGTACACCGATCGGACTTTTCGAATTTGAATTAATGTCTGCGCTAGCTGTTTTTAAATTGTTAACCATCTGATTAGCAGAGTTAACAGTTTGATCAAGACGTGCCATTGTGCCACGAACACTATGCATAATTGTTGTATCCGTTGCAAGGTCATTAGCCAGCCCACCTTTTTGGTTTAATTTGGCAGTGTAAGCAGAAAGTGAAGCTGTAAGATTTTGAGCGTTTACAGATGCTTTATTTAATCCTGCCAAAGTAGTTTCTACATCACGATACAGTTTTTCATCATTAAGCAGCATACCAACCGTTCCTCTTCCTTCCAGAATATTTTTACTGATTTTCTTGAAGGCATCTGTGATGGACAAAAGATTTTTGTTGTTTTCAGAAAGTACACTTAACATTTCATCGGTGCTTTCCACTTTTGCAACAGCCAGCTGATCACCGTCTTCAATGGATGGCACCTTTTGTGTTCCTCCATAAATAACGATAATTTTATTTCCAATCAGTCCATCCGTACCCACTTTGGCAAGGGCATCTTTTCTGACGAACTGCTGTGATTTTTCTTCAATATTCATCATTACTTCCACTTGTGAATTTGGAAGAAAACGAAGAGATTTTACTGTCCCGATTTTCACACCTGAATACCAGATATTGTTACCGGCTTTAAGACCGTTGACGTCTTCAAAGATTGTTTTCACGGTTATATTCGATGAAAAGACTTTTTTCATACTTCCTATCGTGAGAATCCCGACGAGTAAAATAATCAACCCTAATACTACGAACAGACCTACTACGATGGAGCGTTTTCTATTGCTTGTTTCCATTATTGAATAAAATTATAATCGTAAAAACTTTTAACCCTTTCTTCTTTCGAAGCAAATACCTCTTCAAATGTGCCTGTTTGCTGAAACTGGCCGTCGAGCAGCATCGCTACCCGGTCTCCGGTTTGTCTCGCGCAGGTCAAATCATGAGTAATAATGATAGATGTTGTTTTATATTTTTCCTTAACCTCATTGATCAGTTCGTTGATTTCAATACAAGTGATCGGGTCAAGACCGGCAGTCGGTTCATCATAAAGCATTATTTCAGGCTTTAAAATAAGCGTTCTGGCTATACCGATGCGTTTTCTTTGACCTCCCGAAAGTTGTGATGGAACCTGATTTATCGTTTGGGATAATCCAACCGATTCCAGTACAGACTCAACCTGCTCATTGACATCCGCCTTTGACAGTCCCGCAACGTTTCGAACCAAAGGAAATTCCAGGTTTTCGCGAACGGTCATACTATCGTACAAGGCACTATTCTGGAATGAAAAACCTATTTTTCTACGCAGGTCATTAAGCTCCTTTTCATTTAATTGTGAAACTTCATGCCCAAGTACATTGACCGAGCCTTTGTCTTGCTGTAAAAGACCAACAATAATTTTGATTAAAACCGATTTTCCTGTTCCGGATCTACCAAGAACTACAACATTTTCTCCGCTGTAAACTTCAAGATTTACTCCGTTCAGGACTTTCAAATCCCCGAAGGCTTTGTATACATCCTTGATGGAAATGATCGAATCCTTTTTTTCTGTATCGTTTTGCATATATTTCTAAGCTCTGAAATAATTTGATACCTGAACAATAATCACTTCCTCTATGAAAATCAGAAACATAGATAATACCACCGATGTATTAGCAGCCTTTCCAACGCCCTCAGTTCCTTTGGTAGCGTTATATCCCTGATAACAACCTACGATTCCAATTGTAAATCCGTAGGCAACTGCCTTGGCAACCGATGTTCCAAGATCAAGGAAAGTAATTTGCTCAAATGCCTTTTCTATAAAAGATCTTACACTTGTGCCCTCATTAAGATATACGTTTAAGAATGCACCCATCAAACCAACGAGCGTACAGTAAAACATCAAAAGAGGAATTGTGATTGTTGAAGCAAGAACTCTGGTAACCACTAAAAATTTGAAAGGATTAATGGCTGAAACTTCCATGGCATCAATTTGCTCCGTAACGCGCATTGAACCAAGTTCCGCACCAATACTGGAACCAACTTTCCCTGCACTGATAAGTGCTGTAACCAATGCGGCAAGCGCACGAACAATGGCAATTGATACCAGTGAAGGCAACCAGGAAGTAGCACCAAATTCAGCAAGAGAAGGTCTTGACTGTTTTGTAAAAACCATCCCGGTAATAAAACCCGTCATGCCGATAAGCAATAACGATTTATAACCAATTGCATAACATTGCTTTACAAGTTCCTGGAATTCCATGCGGCCGCGGAAGGCCTCTTTGAAAAATCGGATAAAAAATTTATAGCCATTGAATACGGATAGAAGGGCATGGTCTATATTTTTCGTGAAAACATGATCTTTTTGTTTCGTGCTCATTAAAAATTATTGCAAAGTTTAAATGACCTATATGTATAAATGTTTTGGTTTTCCTGCGGCTTCATTTTTGAACCTTCGTTTTAGACATCTTTTCCCCGATTTATTCTTTGTCGATTTGTAATAGCAAAAAGCATTCCATGTATTGCATTTGGAGGCATATTTTTTGAAATTGCCTAAATTAATATAAATCAAAATTTGGCAAAACGTATATTCTTAACAACAAGAATATCGATTTGGCGTTCCAAACCAGAGATATTCCTGGCAATAATATTTGCAAAAAATAATCCGGAAATGTTTCTACCGTATGATTTGAGAAGAATGTGGAAATGGTAGAATGTAGATTTTGAAAAACCTGTTAGTAATTTGCCTAAACGGGAGGAATTGATCTGACTATATTGTAACAGGACGTAATGTTACAATTACGTCCTGTTAAATTTACTTTATTTCAAGGGTTGTGGCTTTACACCTTCATTGGTAATAACCACAGGATTGATCATTCCTTTGTCATCAAATGTCATCACATCAACACAGGTAACACGGTGATTACCATCTGTTTCAGTTAATGGACGGCGATGGTATACAATATACCACTGGTCTTTTCCAGGTACTTTAATCACTGAGTGGTGCCCCGCTCCGGTACCAACTTTTGGGTCTTGTTGCAATATTTTGCCAATTCGTTTGAAAGGTCCAAACGGAGAATCTGCTATGGCATAAGCAACAGAATAATTAGGTCCAGTCCATCCGCCTTCCGACCACATAAAATAATATTTTCCATTACGGATAAACATAAACGGACCTTCAACATAACTTTCCGGTGTGATTTCTTTGAAGATTTTTCCATCTTCGAAAGGAATAAATCCTGTGAAATCATTTTTCAATTTCGCCACATTACAATGTTTCCAGCCACCGTAATAAAGATAGTATTGCCCATCTTTATCTTTAAATACAAATTGATCTATCGGCTGTGCACCATTGTGGAATTTATCAATCAACGGTTTCCCCAAATGATCTTTGAAAGGCCCTTCCGGTTTGTCAGAAACTGCCACACCTATGCCTCCGCTTTCGTTGTCACTTTGAATATCATTTGCTCCGAAGAACATGTAATATTTTTTATCTTTTTCAATAATAGATGGCGCCCAAAGTGCTTTTTTCGCCCATTTAACATTTAAAGTGTCCAAAACTTTTGGGTGCTTGGTCCAGGTGACAAGATCTTTGGATGAAAATGCATCCATAAAAACCTGGTCTTTGTAAGGAGCGGAAAATGTTGGATAGATCCAGTATTGATTTCCCCGGGGTTTGGAATTGAAAATAATGCCCTCAGGATCAGCGTACCATCCTGTAAACACAGGGTTCCCGGAAGTTTTTTTTGTGTCCTGGGCGTAGGCATTGGCAGTTAAAACTAAAAGAGAAAATAAAAGAAGCTGTTTTTTCATAGATCAGATTTTTATTGCAAGTTAAGCGGAGTAGGAGGGAAATCAAATTTCTCACCTCTCAATATGAAATTCCAGCTCCACCGCCACCAAAATCTCCGCCACCAAAATGTAATTGATCTCCTGCCGGCGATTGTCCAAATTGATGCGCAATAATTATCGCTTCCAGATTAGCAAAATTCTGGCTGTCATCTTTTTCATCAGAGACGCCAAATTTCGGAGTTTTTAGATAATTGATTAAGAATATTGTGAGCAGTATTAATGCTAAACCTGCCACAGTCAGAATAATTTCTACCGGGATGATGTCGAAATAATAGCAGTAAGTAAAAACTGAAAAGGCTGTTGTTAACAGACCGATAATCAACAAGATCCGATCCTTGTTTCTCAGCCCGAAAAAAATAAAAATTAGCGGAATGGCAGTAGTTAATATATAAAATAATAGGGAAAACGGAATTTGCGGAGCGATGGGTGTACGTAAATCCGAGAGTAACGCATTTCCTTCTCTGACCACATAATAATTCCCTCCCAAATAGAATACGACCAACGAAAATATTTTTATAACCGTTTGACAATTAGCATAATAAACTCCATAATTCACTTTGTTGAAGTAATATATGACAGCTGATATCAGCATAAGGAAAAAAGGTAAAAACGGCTTCAATTGCGGACTTGCAATAATAATGTTGGCAAACATCACATACAACGCTCCAACACTTATAAATGCAATTAAAATGTCAGCATAACGAATCAGAAGAACGCTGTTAACAACCAGTATAATCAGACAATACTGCCAGATTTTTAAATGTTCAAATGTTAAGAAAACAGGAATAAGCGTTGCAACTTCTGCCATATAAAGCAATGCGTTATCAATGCCGGAATGAAAAAGCTTGCGATCTTTAATTGAATATTCCAAGGCAAAAAAGTAGCTTACGGCACATACAATGCTTATTACGGTAAAAATTTTATCAGTACTGTTTTCCAGAAAAAACAGAGAAATGAAACCCGAAAAAAATGACCCAGCCAAAATTGTAAACAAAAAAAGACCGGTTTTAACAAATATTCCGGGCTTGTAAAATGCCTCGGGAAAATCGATGGTTATCTGTTCCAATTGTTTTGTAGTAATCAAATTTTTTCTATGCCATGACCGGCTAATATTTTGAATATTAAGATTGGTGATCCAGAGTTCGTTGTATGCCTTTTTCATTTTTTAAGTCCGAGGATTTTTTTTACGTTCAAAAGGAATAATAGCACGCCGACACTCGTAAAAAGAAAGTAGAATATGCTTAAACCGGCAAGAATGGAGTCGGGTAAGAAGATAAATGCTGCGTATGTTACAGCGATATATCCATAAATAACACCCATCAATAAGAATAGCAGAGATTGGGTTTTCCTGGCGGTTTGTATTAAAAATGTACACAAAGCTGCCGTAATTAAAAAATAAATGATTTTGGGATCATTATTGAACAATCCTGCCAATCCGGCAATCGCTGCAAGGTTTCCTCCAAAAAGAATATAGGTAAACCTAAAATGACTTTTCCAATCACTTTTCTCTGAAAGCCAGCTGATTACTACTAACAATACACCGAGAACAATGCTTGTAATAATGATACCTGGGGCAGTAAAATCATTCTTCTCTAAAACAGACAACGGTGAAATCGTCAACCCTAGCCAGGAAGCAAGACCGGTTATGGCCATGGAAAGTACGGCGCGGTTATCGAATCTGTATGCGCACAAAAAGAAAAGTACGGTTGGAATAAATATTGCAATACCATAACGGGTACCAAAAAATTCATATTGATATTGTAAGTATCCTTCAAGTAGCAGAAATAAAGTGCAGCCAAGAATTAACACGTATTCTGAAAATGGCTCCGTGTTTTTTATAATTCCTTTGCTGAAAGGTTGTGCATGCTTAAAAAGATAATAAAAGCAAGCAAGGATGGATACCGCAATCAATGCAATAATGGCCTGATGACCGATTGTATCAATGTTTTTATAAATCAGAATTCCTAAACCAGTCGTCAGCAGTGTGATGCCAAGATAGAGGATGGCGCGAAGTTCGCGGTGGATGGAAAAAGATTTGGTTCGTTCATATTCAGCAATCAAAATTGCTTGTTCTTCCGGTAAAATTCCTTTCTGAGTGAAACTTTCCAGAATTGATTTGGTCGTCATTGCGTGAGAAATGAGGAAAATGTGTAGAAATAATTTTTAAAGATAATTGATTCTTGGAATCTGTATATTGCCAGTTAATAAGTAGTAAAATATGAAGTTATTTAAATGCAGTAATTGCGGCCATGCCGTCTATTTTGAAAATATTTATTGTCAGCATTGCCATTCTTCTTTGGGCTTCGAAACACAAGAGCTTAAACTATACGCGCTTAAACCGGAAAATAATAAATCGTTTAAACTTATAAACCAAAACGGTAATCAAAGCTCCTATAAATATTGCCAGAATCACGGACATAATGTATGCAACTGGTTGGTTCCGGTAAATGGCAATTCCCCGTTTTGTGTAGCCTGTGAATTAAACAGAACCATTCCGTATTTAGGACAAAAGGATGATTACGATAAATGGTACCGGGTAGAAACTGCTAAACGCAGACTGATACATTCTTTGTTGAGATTCGGTCTGGAAGTTAAAAGTAAAAATTCTTTTGGGCTGGGAGGAATTATGTTTGATTTCTTATCCGATAGAAATGCTACGAATGGGCAAAGGATTCTGACCGGACATGATAATGGTTTGATAACCATCAATATAGCAGAGGCTGATGATATCTACCGTGAAATGTCAAGAAATCAGATGAATGAGGTTTACCGCACGTTGCTTGGTCATTTCAGACATGAAATCGGACATTACTATTGGGATATTTTGATAGGCAAAACAAACAAATTATTTCTTTTCAGAAATTTGTTCGGAGATGAAAGAGCAGATTACGGTTTTGCCCTGCAACAGTATTATTCTAATAAATCATCACAAATCTGGAAAAAACAGTTCATCAGCAAATACGCCAGCGCGCATCCCTGGGAAGACTGGGCGGAAACCTGGGCGCATTACATGCACATCGTCGACACACTTGAAACGGCTGATTCCTTTGGATTGAATGTCAGACCGCGTGTGGTGAGGCCGGAAGATGATATGAATACTTCCTTTGTCGACCCTTATACCGTTAACAATTTTGATGAAATCATTGACATGTGGCTTCCGCTGACTTTTGCGATGAATAGTTTGAACAGAAGTATGGGTTTGCGCGATTTGTATCCTTTTGTAATAAGCAGAACCATTAAAGAAAAGCTGCGATTTATTCACGAAATTGTGAAAGAGGCTGGCGGAAGAAAGCAATTAAGTTAGAATTTTTTCGATTAAAATCTTAATACGAAATCCTCTTTGACTTGTTCTTTTCTAAAAAAAACCAGACCTATCCAGAATAAGTCAACTGTGAGTGTTACTTGCGGATGCGATTTAATGTATTCCCAGGCTTGCGTCATTTCCTCTGACCAGTAAATGTCATCAAAAATAAAGATTGAATCATTTTTGGCATAGGGCAGACAATCCTCAAAATATCTGACCGTAGGCTCGTAGCGATGATTGGCATCAAAGTACGCATAATCAAGTCCGTTGGTAAATTTCTTTAAATGCTCAGGCAAAGTTTCATCTATGTTTCCCAAAACAATTTCTATGTTTTTAGAACCTGACTTTTTGAAGTTGCGTAAAGCTACATTAGCAGTTTCCGGACAACCTTCAAAAGAAATAATCTGTGAATCCGGTTTTGCTTTTGCCATGTAAAGCGTGGTGAGCCCAAGAGAGGTACCCAGTTCCAGCAAACTTTCAGGTTGGAAATGACGGATTAAACGATGAAAAAGTTTCCCAAATTTTTCAGGCTTTTCAGCGTTTTTAGCAATCGTTTTTATTTTTCTAAGATTGGATTTATTGATACGCGATCCTGCTCCAAGATCCAGAATCTCAATTTCTTCATTAGAAGCCAGCAGCTCTTTTCTTAATAACTTTAAAGCAGAATAATCAGGATGATTTTCTTTTTTGTCTTTTATAACCTTGGTATATAAATCAAAAAGAAAAGGAGAGTGAATCGAATGTTCATTTCCTGAACGCAAAAGGTACTTAAAGTAAGCAGTAATCAATTGAAGAAATTTTTATGAAATGTTGGCAGCAATAGAAATTGCAGGAATGAAAAATATCAGTTTAAGCGATAGGGAACTACCAGCGCAAAAGCAGGAATAATAACACGAAACTGCCGGCCATCCAAAACTCTTTCCATTAAATATGTACCGGCCATTTTACCAAGATCTGTACGCAAATTACAGCCTGAAACATAATCGTGAACATCGCCAGGCTCCAAAACAGGTTGTAATCCTACAATTCCTTCGCCTTCCACTTCGCGCACTGTTCCGTTGGCGTCATAGATAAGCCAATGTCTACGCAGCAATTTTACGGTGTGTTCACTATGATTTTCAATAAGAATCTTGTAGGTGAACACATAATGATCCTGCCTTGGATTTGAGTAATCAGGCTGATATTCTGTCAATACTGTGACTTTTACGCCATCTGTCACTTTCGAAACCATACGGATTGAGGGATAGTGTTGAATATCTTGATTAACAAAATTGTTGGTATGTCTTTTGTTAAACTTCACTATTAACGAAAATAGTCATCATTTACTGATAAAAGCAAATCAAAAATCAATTAATTTGGATTTTAATTAATAATAAAAGTATGGATGTTAAAATAGAAGAGTCGTGGAAAAAGCGCCTGGCGGCGGAATTTGAAAAACCATATTTCGCAGCCGTGACGGATTTCGTAAAAAGTGAGTACGCGACTAAACAAATATTCCCACCAGCGAAGCAAATCTTTAATGCTTTTAACTATTGCAGCTTCGATGCTTGTGAGGTTGTGATTTTAGGACAGGATCCGTACCATGGTTTTGGACAAGCAAACGGACTTTGTTTTTCTGTAAATGATGGTGTAAGAATGCCACCTTCTCTGCTGAATATTTTTAAAGAAATAAAAGACGATTTGGGCAAACCTATTCCAACAACCGGAAATCTGGAACGCTGGGCGTCACAAGGCGTTCTACTATTGAATTCGACTTTAACCGTTGAAGCCGGCAAGGCAGGTTCTCATCAAGGAAAGGGTTGGGAAACTTTTACGGACGCGGTTATCAAATGTGTTTCTGATGAAAAGAAAAATGTTGTTTTTATGCTTTGGGGGAAATATGCTCAGGATAAGGGAAAGGTAATTGATGAGAGCAAGCATTACGTATTGAAAGCCAAACATCCGTCTCCAATGGCTGCCAACTATGGTGGATGGTTCGGAACCAAACATTTCAGCAAGGCGAATGCTTACCTGGAGGAAAACGGATTGAAACCAATAAACTGGTAATGGATATAAGAAAAAAAGAGTCGGGAAGCCCGACTCTTTTTAATAATTTTCACTCCTATTACTATTAAATAATTACTTTTCGATATCGGAATTCATTTCCAATACTTTGTCCCAGTGGGACTCATTGCTTTTCACAAAATCATTGCGATATGCATTTGAAGCATATTGTTTAGCAGCTTCATCTGTGCGGAAAGTCAAATAATGAATAACATCGTATTCACTTTTGTTTCCATCAGTTTTTTGAACTCTGCCAGCTGAATAAGCAACTACGTCTTTCACATTATTTTTCAAAACTGCAAAATCACGCATTTCTTTTTCCATTTCTTCGCTTGTTGTACCAGGTTTAAATTTGATACAAACAATACGCTGTGTTTCAGCTGCTTTGTGAGGAACGTATGCTCCGTAAATGATAAGCATAAACACGCTTAGCATAAATACCGGTACTAAATATCCTATGGTTTTATTTTTAGTTCTCATCTTTTTTGGACTTATATAACAGTCATATCTTATTGTTAAACAAATGTAAAACAAATATTTATAATTGCATTATTTCTTTAAATAATATTAATAATATTGTTTTTGCAGTGTTTTTCAAAATTAATGATATGCTAATTCAATATGGATAGAATTTTATTTGGGTGTGTTTTACGGTAATGTTTTCGAGTTAACTAGGTACGAAGTATTTAAAAAGTATTGATTTGATAAAAAAAATGTGAAAAGCTGAAAAACAGCTTTCCAGCAAATATGGATTGGTTACTTTTTTTGGAAAATCCAGTATAAACGGGATAAAATGACATCTTTTTTAGCTCCCAAATTATCTATGGAAACCCACGTTGATTTAACCGAAATATTTTTGAAAAAAAATCACTTTTTTTTCAAAAAAGCGCTGATTTTCTTTCTGTTGGCATTTTTTCTATTCCCAAAATTGGGATTTTCGTCAACCTGGGGATTTTGGGCGCACAAGAGAATTAACAGATTAGCAGTTTATCGCTTACCTCTTGATATGCAATACTTTTACAAAAAGCATATTGATTATCTGACGGAGAATGCAGTAAATCCGGATCGGCGCAGATATGCTGTGGTTGGAGAAGCGGAAAGGCATTTCATAGATCTTGATGTTTATGGAGATAGTGCGATACAAAAACTTCCTCATTATTGGCCAGCAGCAATTAAAAAAATTGGAGAGGATAGTTTAAGAAAACATGGAATTGTTCCATGGTATGTGCAAACGGCTGCTTTTCAATTGACGGAAGCTTTCAAGGACAAGGATCCAAAACGAATTCTGATGATCTCTGCGGATTTAGGTCATTACGCAGCAGATTCAAATGTTCCCTTACACACTACAAGAAATTATAACGGACAGCTTACCAGGCAGGAAGGAATTCACGGATTCTGGGAAAGCAGACTGCCGGAGCTTTATGCAAATGACTATGATTTGTGGGTAGGCGAAGCTAAATACATAGTAAACCTGACGGATCAAATTTGGTTTTCCATGAACCGTGCGCATATAGCGGTTGATTCTGTGTTTCTTTTTGAAAAAGAATTGACCGAGTCTTTTGAGACTGATAAAAAATTCAGCTATGAACTTAGAAATAATATTCTGGTCAGAACCTATTCAGAAGAATTTTCAAACCAGTATCATATGAAATTGAAAGGGCAGGTAGAGAGGCAAATGAAAAATTCTATCGAGATGGTGAGTGACATTTGGTTTACGTGCTGGATCAACGCCGGACAACCGGATTTGAAAGAAATTGCCAATTTTTCTTTTGATGATAAAGATAAAAAAACAGAAGTCGCCGAACAGCAAGGCTGGTTACGGCGACTTCTTAATATCAGATCAGAAAGTGATCAGTAATAGTGTTATGATTTAAAAACAAGTTTTTTCATGTATTCGGCGTCGTTGCCAATACTTGTCAAGACGGGTCCTGGATATTCTTCCTGTTCAACGATGAATTGTGTAACTCCGCTGTCAGAAGCCACTTTCAACAGACTTGCAAAATCAATTTCCCCTTTACCCAAATCTGTTGAATGATTTTCCGGTTTGCTCACAAGATCTTTGATGTGCACAAGGTCATAACGGCCGGCATATTTTTTCAAATGTGCCGCTGCATCCTGTTTTGCGGCAACAATCCACATCAAATCCAGTTCATAGTGAACAAGCGATTTGTCTGTTCCGTCCAGAAGAATTTCCTGTGGAATTTTACCTTCAAGTTCTTTGAATGAATAATCGTGGTTGTGATATCCAAATTTGATACCCACTTTATTACAGATTTCTCCTCTTTTGTTAAATTCTTCTGCACGTTTTTTCCATTCATCCAACGTTTTCTGTGGACCGATGTATGGCTGCAAAATATAAGACAAACCAGCTTCCTTAGCTTCTGTTGCTGCTTTTTCAAGATCTTTGGTCGTGTCAGCATGCGTACTTACTGTCACGATGCCCAACTCGTCCATATATGCCTTGTATTCTTTTGGCGTCAATCCCCATAAGAAACCCTTGTCGCCGGCATAACTTTCAAGTTTTTTGTATCCTAAACCTGCGATTTGTTTTAATACACCTTTTGGATCGGCACCGATAATGTCGCGTACGCTGTAAAGTTGCAATCCAAAATCAGGAATTGATGGAGTTCCTGCGCCTGCGGATGCAACACCCGTAGAGTCGGTACCTTCGGAAGATTTTTCTTTTGATCCTCCACAAGCTGCTAGTGTCAAAACCAATGAGCCAGCGGCTGCGGCTCCTGCTGATTTTAAAAATAACCGGCGGTTATAAGTCATAAATGCTGTTGTTAATATGAAAAGGTAATATTTTGTTCAATTTTTAAACTAGCAATTGGGCCGTTTTATTTCACTTTTTGAAAAGTTGTGCGGAAATATTTAACGCTTTCTGCCACCTCAGGGCCATTATTTTCCCAATGGTATTCATATTCAACGGAAATAGGTCCTTTGAATTTCTGGCGTTTAAGTTCCGCGATAACACCATCCACTTTGCTGTCACCTTTTCCCCAAACTACGTCATGATATTTTCCGTCTGGTGTATCTTTAACTACATCCTTAAAGTGCAGTCCAAGCACATGACCGTTCAATTGTTTCAAACAAGCAACCGGATCAAGACCCGAACGTACCCAGTGACCAATATCGGAACAAGAACCAATAAATTTACTTTTGGCAGCATATTTCAGCACAGAATCCGGAGACCAGTAATGCGATGGTTTTGGGTGATTGTGTAGTGCAACATTAATTTTGTATTTATCTGCAAGCGGTGCAATGTAGGCGAATTGTTCAGGTTTTGGTTCTGTATCAATATTCAGAATGCCCATATCTTTCGCAAATTCAAATAGCGTTTTCCATTCTTCTTCGTTTGTAGCGTTTACTACGCCGAAAGCAGTGATTGTAATTCCGTATTTTTTTAGAAGATTTTTAACTTCCTGACGTTTTGCTGTATCCATTTTAAAATCCATATTGCCTTCGACACCGCCTCCAAGTTTTTGTCCCGGAAATGCTTCAACATATTTCAGGCCGCAACTATCGATTTTTTTCAGCGCTTCGGCAAAGGTGAAAAGGCGAAAAGTGTAAGATTGTGAACCAAGTTTCCAGCCGGATTTGTCTTCTGGCGCATTTTGTGCCGAAGCAGATAGCCCGCAGGCTACAAGTAAACTGAATAGCAAAGTAGATTTTAAGAATTGCATAGAATTAGTATTAGATAAGAAATAAACACTTAAAAAAGATAAAGTGCAATGTGAACTACTCGATAATACAATTAATCAATTCCAAAATGTTTGGCTGCTAAGGTTTTAGCTTTTACTATTTTTATCAATATCTGCTTCAAGAAATTTCAGTGTAACTAATAACTGGCCCAAATGGCGCATAGTATGCTCGGCTGCATGGAACAACAAACCTAAATGTGTGGATGGAACTTGTGCGCGCCCAACCATTCTTACTTCCAAAAGTGTTGAAGAATCTGTGTTTTCTATTTGCGTTATTGCAATCAAAAACTGTTTGTTCAGATTTTGTAATAAATCATCAAAACTACAACCTTCAAAAGGAGCTTTTCCTTCTGATCTTAAATATTCCAGTTGTTTATCTGTAAGCGATTCGCCTCGTGCATACGTAAGAAGCCTGTCGAGCACGCCTGCCAAATGCTGCATATGAAAACCAACGGAAGCTAATCCGGCAGGTTTTATCCATAATAAGTCAGAAGGAAAGTTTTGACCAAGTTTGTTAATTTCTTCCTGAGCCTGTAAAAGCGCGTGAGCAGCTGGCTGCAAATGGGGAGGGACGTTTGGAAGTGGTCCACGTAGCCAGACTTCCGGTTTTTCAATATTTTCCATGTGGAAAAGTAACAAAAAAAGGGACTCTTTTACAAGTCCCTTTTAATTCATATTTGGTGTCAGAAGTCTGACTGATTATTTTGCAATATCAATCTGTACTGCTTTTCCTTTGATTGTGTTACCGTCCATGGCACGTAGTACTGTGCGTGCATCACGTTCAGGAACATCAACGAAAGTGAATTTATCATAGATATCGATCGCGCCGATTGTTTTACCAGGAATGTTTGCTTCACCAGCAATTGCTCCAACGATATCACGAGGCATGATATGATCTTTACGTCCAAGACTTAGGAACAAACGAGTCATACCTGCTTCCGGTGCTGCTGTGCGTTTTGCTTCGCCATCACGTTCACGTGGTGCACGAGATTCGCCAGAGCGTTCTCTGCTTGCAAAACGGTCAGAGCTTGGTCCGCGACGATCTCCTTCGCGACTTCCGCTATCACGAGAACCTCTTTCAAAACGTCCGCCGGTTGATCCGCCGGATGAACGACGTTCGAAACGATCGCTTCCGCCTTCACGACGACCTTCTCCGCCACGTCTTTCTTCCCATGCCAGATTACTGTCTGAATATTCGTTTTTCTGAACACCCATAATTTGTTTAGCAAGAGCAGCTACGATTTGTTCGGTTGTGAAACCGCTGTGACGTAACATTTCCAATACATCTTCGTAAAGATCTGTGTCGCCTTCCTGGATTGTAGCAGAAATACTTTCTACAAAACGAGCTTTACGAACACCAACGATATCTTCGTAAGAAGGAATAACGCCTTTTTCGATTTTTACTTTTGTATAGTTTTCAATGGTTTTAAGACGGAATTTTTCGTCACGTGCAACCAGTGAGAAAGCTTTTCCGGACATACCGGCACGACCTGTACGGCCAATTCGGTGTACGTAATATTCTTCATCCAAAGGAATGTCGTAGTTGATTACGCCATCAAGTCCGCTTACGTCAATACCACGTGCAGCTACGTCTGTCGCCACAAGAATGGTAGTAACACCCGCCTTGAATTTGCTCATTACGTTGCTACGTTGTTGCTGGCGCAAGTCACCATGGATACCTTCTGATGCGTAACCGCGAAGTTGTAATTCTTCAACGATTTCGTCCACTTTGCGTTTTGTGTTACAAAATACAAGAAGTGATTTCAAATGGTACATATCAATCAGACGTGTCATTACTTCAACTTTCGCCTGAGGTTTTACTTCGAAACAAACTTGTTCGATATTAACATTAGTAAGCTCGTTACGAACAACTTTAATTAAAATCGGATCGTTAAGGAAGCGTTTTGTGATTGACATAATCGGCTTAGACATTGTTGCCGAGAAAAGGATCGTCTGGCGATCTTCCGGCATGTCAGCCAATATGCTTTCGATGTCTTCACGGAAACCCATGTCCAACATTTCGTCAGCTTCATCAAGAACCATCATACGAACTTCGTCAAATTTCAAAGTACGACGTTGCATATGGTCCATCACACGGCCAGGAGTTCCTACAACTATATGAACACCTCTTTTTAGGGAACGGATCTGGCGATCAATTGAATCACCACCGTAAATTGCTTCAATTCTTATTCCGCGCTGAAATTTCGCAAGTCTTCCTAATTCTTCGGAAACTTGTACAGCTAATTCTCTTGTAGGGCAAAGTATAAGTGCTTGAACAGCAGTATTAGAAAGGTCAATACGTTCAAGTACAGGTATTCCAAAAGCAGCAGTTTTTCCTGTTCCTGTTTGCGCCTGACCAATTACGTCAGAACCTTGCATTACAGCTGGAATTCCCTGTGCTTGAATTGGAGAGGGTTTCGTAAAACCCATTTCAGTTAAGGCTTTAAGGATGTTTTCTGAGAGTCCTAAATCAGCGAAGGTCTCAAAATCTTCAATTGTCTCAATTGTTTCAGTAGTCATCTATCTTGTTATTATTAAAATTCTTTAAAAATTATTTTATAAGAATTAGAAGTCAGTAGGTTGCCGGCAATATCAATCCAATATCCTTCATGACGAATATCAAATTCAATATTGAAAACCTGCACAATTTGAAATCATGTCTGATTGTTAAGGTAAACCGCGAGAAACCGGTTCGGTACAACAACGCTGATGACTATCAGTATTTTAAATCTAAGGGATTGCGCTAAGCCCACCACAAGACATCCGTGGGGCTCTGCATGACGAAACGGGTGAAAAACCAACCAGGCGTTTTAAAGGTTGGTGGCGCTAAAACAAAAGTGCCGAACCGTGTATGAAGCAGAGAAGCGAACGGATGTTCGTTCTAATTTTTTACAAAAGTACAAATATTATTTTATATGTCAATAGGTTAAGGAAAAATAATTGTAATATTTTCAGAAATAAAAATTAGCTGCGTGAACCGGGAGATTAAAATAGTATCTCTGAATGCCTCAAAAGCCTTCCTTCCTGAATTTTTCACATTGTTACTTTTTTGTATTTAGCCCGTATAAAGAGACAAATCACCAGGGTTGGTGACTTGAAATTTCATAACTATATACATTCTATCATGAAAAAAGTTTTTTTAAGTATGATTTTCGCTTTGGCTGGTATGGCTGCACAGGCTCAAAGTAATTCAATTTTAGTTTATGGTGGTCTGGGGATTAATAGCTCAAAGTCTTCTGCTGATGTAAAAACAAATAGTTTTTCTTTTACTCCGGCTGTGGGTTATCAATGGAATGATCACTGGACGGGTGGTGTAAATCTTAAAACGACATCTTCAAAAACAGGTTCTCCGGAAATTAAGACAACATCTTTCGGGGCCGGACCATTTATTCGTTACGCTTATCCTTTGTCTGATATCTTTGCGGTGTATGGACAATTAAATACAAATTTCTTATCTGGAAAAACGGCTGGCGTTAAAATGGCTGGTTTTGAATCTACAATTTTCCCGGCGATTGGAGTAAACCTTAAAAATGGTTTTGCCTTGAATTTTAATTTCGGTAGTCTTGGTTTTGCAACCAATAAGGTAAAAGGAGAAAACAAAAGCAACAGTTTCGGTCTGAACTTTGGCAGCGGGGCAGGATTTGGGATTTCTAAAAACTTCGGGTTGTAACAAAGAAAGCCGGATCGGAAATTATCCGCTCCGGCTTTCTGACTCAAACCAATATATTAAAGCACTTCGCTAACTTCTGTGTAAGGAAGGTTCCATGCGTCGGAAACTCCTTTAAATACGATTTTTCCGTTAACTACATTAAGTCCTTTTTTCAACTCTTCATTGCTCGCACAGGCTTCTTTCCATCCTTTGTTTGCCAATAATAAAGCATAAGGAAGTGTAGCATTTGTAAGCGCAAGTGTTGAAGTATATGGAACTGCACCAGGCATATTGGCAACGCAATAGTGAACTACGCCGTCAACTTCATAAATAGGATCTTCGTGTGTTGTAGCGTGTGAAGTTTCAAAACATCCACCCTGGTCAATCGCAACGTCAACCATGACAGTACCAGGTTTCATTAATTTCAACATATCACGTGTAATCAATGAAGGAGCTTTCGCGCCAGGAATCAAAACGCCGCCAATAATAAGGATAGAGCTTTTTACAAGATCACGAATGTTGTATTCATTTGACATAACAGTGTCAACATTCGCAGGCATAATATCTTCAAGGTAACGCAGACGTGCCAGGCTGATGTCAACAATGGTTACGTTTGCTCCTAAACCCGCCGCCATTTTCGCAGCTTGCGTTCCAACGATTCCACCACCTAATACCAAAACGTTAGCAGGTTTTACACCAGCAACACCGCCAAGCAAAATTCCGAATCCGCCCATTGGTTTTTCAAGATATTTTGCGCCTTCCTGCACAGCCATACGTCCGGCAACTTCGCTCATTGGGATAAGAAGAGGCAAACTTCTGTCTGTTCTTTCCACAGTTTCATAAGCCAGACAAACGGCTTTGCGTTCGATCATTGCATTTGTAAGCGGCTCTGACGAAGCAAAGTGGAAATATGTAAATAACAACTGATCTTCTTTGATCAGCGCATATTCACTTTCAATCGGCTCTTTTACTTTAATGATCATTTCAGCAATGGCGTACACTTCTTCAATAGTTGAAAGAATAGTTGCACCTGCTTCGGTATATTGTTCGTCTGAAAATCCACTTCCTTTTCCTGCTTCTGTCTGCACATAGATAGTATGTCCATGTTTACGGAATTCAGTAATTCCCGCTGGCGTTACGGCCACACGGTTTTCATTATTTTTAATTTCTTTCGGAACGCCGATGATCATAGTAATAAGAGTTTGATTTGAAAAACAGTTGTTTTATAAATTCAATTGTAAAAATACCGTATCGTGGAAAAACTTTCTTTTGTTTGAAATAAATACAGAAAAAAAAACTGTTTTGAGATTTTCGGAAAGAAATTAATCCTTTCATTTGTACCGAAATAATCAGTTTCGACAAAAAAATACTTTTCATGCAACTTGATCTGACAGATAAACGAATACTGGAACTGCTCCAGGAAAATTCCCAGTTCACAATGAAAGAAATTGCAAGCAGGATTAATCTGTCGGTTACGCCTGTACATGATCGTATCAGAAAGCTTGAACGGGAGGGTTTTATCGATAAATATGTGTGTCTTTTGAACCGCAGAAAGCTTGGAAAATCTTTGGTTGTTTATTGTAATATCACCCTTGACAAACAGAAGCGGGAAAGCTTTGAGGATTTCAACCAGGCCATTGTAAATATGCCCGAAGTTTTGGAATGTTCTGTGGTGTCGGGTAACTTCGATTACATGCTGAAAGTGGTGGTTGAAGATGGCGAAGCTTACAATCAATTTTACCAGCATAAACTTTCTGCCCTAAAAAGTGTGTTGCACATCAGCAGCTATTTTGTAATTTCGGAAATAAAGTACTCCACAGGTATTTCAGTTCGTTAACAATAGCAGATGCGAGGCCGGAAAAATACTTTTTACCATTATTAAGCCGATTAAATCTTCAGGGTTCGACGGCTAAAAATCAACAAAATGAATAAAAATTTTAAAGATGGCTTAAACCTGATGTCCAAGGTAACCCCGAAACGTGCGTGGAATGCCATTCAGATATTAAGCAGTTATTTTTACTCAAAAACCACCGGCCAGCCCGTTCACTGGGGTATGCCGATTGCCATTTCTTTCGAACCCACAACTTCCTGCAATTTGCGTTGTCCGGAATGTCCAAGCGGCCTTCGCTCTTTCACCCGGCCAACGGGTATGATGGAAGAAAAATTATATAAGAAAACCATTGACGAACTAGCAGATACTTTATTATATCTGATATTTTATTTTCAGGGAGAACCATATCTGCATCCCAAGTTTTTTGAGCTTGTCAATTATGCCCATGAAAAAGGGATTTACACGGCTACTTCCACCAATGCGCATTATTTAACCGATGAAAAAGCGCGTAAAACCGTAGAATCAGGTTTGGATCGTTTGATAATTTCGATTGACGGAACTACACAGGAAACTTACGAACAATACAGAATTGGTGGAAATCTGGAAAAAGTTCTGGAAGGAACCCGCAATATTATTAAGTGGAAAAAAGAGCTGAAATCAAGTACGCCTCACGTTATTTTCCAATTTCTGGTTGTTAAACCAAATGAACATCAGATTGAAGATGTGAAAAAATTGGCCGAAGAAATGGGTGTGGATGAAGTTGGTTTAAAAACTGCCCAGATCTATGATTATGAAGAGGGTTCGGATCTGATTCCTACTATTGATAAGTATTCACGGTACAAGAAAAACGAAAGTGGCCGTTTTTCGATCAAAAACAAGTTTGTTGACCATTGCTGGAAGATGTGGCACTCCTGTGTCATCACCTGGGATGGAGGTGTTGTTCCATGCTGTTTTGACAAAGACGCCGAATATCAATTGGGTGATATGAAAAAAACAAGCTTCCGTCAACTTTGGCGTGGCAAAAAATATAATGACTTCCGGGCGTCCTTAATACGGTCTCGTTCCGAGATTGAAATGTGCAAAAACTGCACAGAGGGAACAGAGGTTTGGGCGTGAAACATTGGGTTTTCCCTCCTTAATTTCAAATTTTAACAAATATTAATATAAGTTATCAATCTGATATTGAGGTTGTAAAGACTTTTTATTCAAACTCCGTGGAACATTTTTTGGTGGTTTGCTCTGAATAATTGAAATTTGGCATTGGTAATTCAAAAATTCATGGGCAAAGTAATTGCAATTGCAAACCAAAAAGGCGGAGTAGGTAAGACTACAACCGCAATTAATCTTGCTGCGAGTTTAGCAGCATTAGAATTTCGTACACTTATTATTGATGCAGATCCGCAGGCTAATTCCACATCCGGACTTGGATTTAATCCACAGGAAATGGAAAACAGTATCTACGAATGCATGGTGGAGGATGTCAGAACGGGCGAGGTAATTTTAGAAACAGATTTCCCAAATCTGAATCTGCTGCCGTCGCACATTGATCTGGTAGGAGCGGAAATTGAAATGATCAACCTTAAAAATCGTGAGCATCGTATGAAAGATGCGATTGCGGAAGTTAAGGACGATTATGATTTCATTATTATTGACTGTTCTCCATCGTTGGGTTTAATAACGATAAACAGTTTAACAGCGGCAGATTCAGTGATTGTGCCGGTTCAGTGCGAATATTTCGCATTGGAAGGTTTAGGGAAACTTCTTAATACGATCACAATTATTCAATCCCGACTGAACACAAATCTTGCCATTGAAGGCATTTTGCTGACCATGTATGACCTGCGTTTACGTTTGTCAAATCAGGTTGTAAATGAAGTGACAAGTCATTTCGAATCTTTGGTCTTCAATACCATTATCCCCCGTAACATACGTTTAAGTGAATCGCCAAGTTATGGTATCCCTGTTTTGGCTCAGGATGCTGATAGCAAAGGTGCGATCAGTTATTTAAATCTGGCAAGAGAAATTCTTACCAAAAACGGGCTGCTTTCAACAGATACACATCAGGGAGTAAATTGATTCATTGTATTTAAGGGGAGATCATAGCGCAGAATGGAAACTAGCAATAAAAATAAAAAAATGACCGGCCTTGGTCGTGGTCTTGGGGCTTTGCTTCAGGACTCGGACAAGGGTAACACTTCGCGTCCTAGTCCGCGGCCTTCATCCATTGATGCGGTCGGCTCGATGAATGAAATCGAGCTGGATCAGATCGAGGCCAATCCTTATCAGCCAAGGACAAAATTTGACCAGGAAGCACTTCAGGAACTTGCGGATTCTATCCGGGTTCAGGGAATTATCCAGCCGATTACGGTCAGGCAACTAGGTCAGGATCAGTATCAGCTGATATCAGGAGAAAGACGTCTTCAGGCTTCCCGCTCTCTTGGAATGGTACGTATCCCTGCTTACGTGCGTACAGCCAACGACCAGCAAATGCTGGAAATGGCACTGATTGAAAACATTCAGCGGGAAAATCTTAATTCAATAGAAATTGCCCTGAGTTATCAGCGTCTGATTCTTGAATGTAATCTGAAACAGGAAGAATTAGGTGTACGTGTCGGTAAAAACCGGACTACGGTTAACAATTATATCCGCCTTTTGAAATTGCCACCGGTGATTCAGGCAGCATTGCGTGATAACCGTATCAGCATGGGTCATGCAAGGGCGATTATTACTATCAACAGTGACCAGATTCAATTAAAGATTTTCAATAAAATTATTGAAGAGGGCTGGTCTGTTCGTAAAGTGGAGGAAGAAGTACGCAAGCTTGGTATGATGAGCAGTATTTCTTTTGAAACGAAAAAACCTGTTACACTAAACCAGGAAATAAAGTCATTGCAATTTCAGTTATCCTCGTTTTTCGGAGCAAAGGTTTCTGTGAAAAGCAGTGATGACCATAAAGGGGAAATCAAAATCCCTTTTGGTTCGCAGGATGAATTGAAAAAGATTTTGGAAACATTGAAATTCGATAGCAAAGCTTGAAAAAGTGGTTTTGGATTGGGATGTTTATTCTTATCGCAGGTAAGATTAGTGCCCAGAAGACGGAAAAGGTTGAGGAGAAGGAACGAAAGAAGCCTGAGAAAACGGTTGTTTTTGACGACAGTACTGCTTTTATTCAGGGAGATTCTGTAAAACCACAGATTGCGGCCGGGAAAAAGAAATTTATTCCGAATCCGGGTAAGGCTACAAAACTGGCAGCGTTAATTCCAGGATCAGGGCAGATTTATAATCGTGATTACTGGAAAGTTCCTTTAGTGTATGCGGCTTTTGCTGGCGGAACCTGGACGGCTCTTTATTGGAATGTACGGTATCATGATTTTTTGAAAGGATATAAATCTTTCTACGATCTGGATCCTAAAAGCAGTAATTATGGCAAAGTAAAAGTTGCGGCGGATGCGCGTCTGCCTATTTTTTATCGGGGAGGTATTTTGAATGGTGCGCGTGTGGACTCTCTGAAGTTAACGATTGATCAGGTAAAACGTGAGAAAAATACCTATCGGCGTTATAAAGAAACTGCCATCGTGTTTACTGTTGCGTTGTATGCGCTTTCAATTATTGAAGCAAACGTAGCGGCACATTTAAAAACATTTGACTTATCGGAAGACATCAGTATGAAAGTCTCGCCGAAAATTCAACAACCTAATATGACATTGCCCACGCCGGGAGTAAGTCTGGTTTTTAACCTGCACAGGCGGAAACAATAAGAGTTAAGTTTAGTACAGATTGAAATTTAAGTTTTTACAATGAAAATATTGTTGCTGGGTTACGGCAAAATGGGGAAAACAATCGAAAAGATTGCCCTGGAAAGAGGACATAGTATTGTTGGTAAAATAGATCTCAGCAATCGCAGTGAAATGGATCAGCTTGGTAAGGCTGATGTTGATGTTGCGATCGAATTTAGTTCTCCTGAATCGGCATATGATAACATTACCTATTGCTTGAAAAAAGGCTGGCCGATTGTTTGCGGTACTACGGGTTGGCTTGAACATCGTTCAGAAATTGAAGCATTATGTCAATCTGAAAAAGGGGCTTTTTTCTACGCATCAAATTATAGTATCGGCGTTAATTTATTTTTCCGTCTGAATCGTCAGTTGGCGCAATTAATGAAAGGCCATGGTTATGCAGCTTCCATGACGGAAATCCACCATATTCATAAACTTGATGCACCAAGCGGAACTGCCATTACTTTGGCGGAAGGATTAATCGCTGAAGACAGCAGCATAAAAGGCTGGACACTTGCACCTGAAAGTGAAGGTGGTTTGATCCAGATTAAGGCAGAAAGAGAAGGAGAAGTTCCTGGTACGCATATCATCCGTTATGAATCTGAGGTTGACAAAATTGAAATTGCACATACAGCCCACAGCAGAGCAGGTTTTGCCTTAGGCGCTGTGATTTCTGCTGAATGGTTGCCAGGCAAACAAGGTGTTTTTGGAATGGACGACCTGTTGAAAATTTAGACTGATATTACTGTAACTCTCAATTAGAATAAAACATGGCTTTTAATCAGGGAAATAACCCTAGTTCTTCAAAGAAAAAATCTGCTGTTCGTGAATGGTTCGACTCTGTCCTTTTTGCAGTAATTGCCGCAACACTTATTCGCTGGTTGTTTTTTGAAGCTTTTACAATTCCAACTCCTTCGATGGAGAACAGTCTTCTGGTTGGTGATTTTTTGTTTGTTAGTAAGCTTCATTACGGTACTCGCACGCCAAAAACACCAATCCAGGTTCCTTTAACACATCAGACAATCTGGGGAACGAATATACCTTCCTACACAGATGCAATACAATTGCCATCATTTCGCCTGCCGGGTTTTAGTGATGTAAAACGTGGAGATGTGGTTGTGTTTAACTATCCGCCGGAATTACAGCACCCGGTCGATTTGAAAACCAACTATATCAAAAGATGCATGGGATTGCCGGGCGATAAACTGGAAGTTCGCGATCTTCAGGTATTTGCTAATGGAAAAGCAGTTGAAAATCCTCCACGGATGGAAAACGAATATTTCGTTGCCACTTCAACAAGCGTAAATGAGGCAAAAGTTTTTAAGGATAACGGAATTTCAGAATTCAATTCTTACGTAGAAACTTTTAACGATACTATTGCTACAAATGATCAGCCTGGATATCTGGTTTATACAACCGTCGAACTGGCTGCAAAATTGAAACAATACGATTTTGTAAAAGGAGTAACAGTGGTAAAGGCCTCGAAAGAAATCAGCGAGCCGATGTTGTATCCAAATTCTCCTTTGTTCAAATGGAATCGTGATAACTACGGACCAATCACAATTCCAGCAAAAGGTATGACAGTCCAATTAACGCCGGAAAATGTGGCTTTATATGGTACTGTAATCAAGAGCTACGAAGGAAATGATAAAGTTGAAATTACTGATAATACAGTTAAGGTAGATGGTAAGGTAATCACGAGCTATACTTTTGGGCAGGATTATTATTTCATGATGGGAGATAATCGTCATAACTCAGCGGATTCGCGTTATTGGGGTTTTGTACCAAAGGATCACATTGTAGGAAAAGCGGTATTCGTTTGGATGTCTATAGATCCGGCACCGACAAGTTTCTTTGGTAAAATCCGTTGGAACAGATTGTTCCGTATCATTAACTAAGATATAATTTAAGTCAGATATTAGGAGGGAAAGAATGGCATTTTTGCCAACTCTTTCCCTCTTTTTAGTTTGTAATTATTATATTAAATAAAATTATATATACTTGTTTGTTTGTTATTAAATTATGATGCAATATTGCATCATAATTTTGTACGCCATGATCACACCAGCTAAGAAAGAAATAGCCAGTTCACCAAAATTAATAAGAAGAAAATCTGCCATTCGTGAATGGTTTGATTCCGTTTTATTTGCCGTCATCGCAGCTACGCTGATTCGTTGGTTCTTTTTTGAGGCTTTTGTTATCCCCTCATCTTCGATGGAACATACTTTGTTGGTTGGTGATTATTTATTTGTGAGTAAGCTGCACTATGGCACACGTACACCGGTTACGCCTTTACAAATGCCGCTGACGCATCAAAAAATATGGGGCTCAGAAATTCCTTCTTTTTTTGATTGGATTTCATTGCCACAATTTAGATTACCAGGTTTTTCGGAAGTGAAAAGGGGAGATGTTGTCGTTTTCAATTTACCGGTTGAACATCCGAATCTTTATAAAAATTATGAAGCAGTTTTACCAAATCTGAAACCATATCCAATTGATTTAAGGACGAACTATATCAAAAGATGTGTTGCTGAGGCTGGTGATAAATTTGAGATTAGAAATTCTCAGGTTTATGTAAACGGGGTAAAAAGTCTGAATCCGCCTGAAATGCAAAATGAATATTTTATGGCTGTTACTACTGCTATTAATGAAGCAAACATTTTCAGAAAAAATGGAATCACAGAATTCTCACCTTATATGGAAACGCAGAATGATACGCTGGCAGATAATGATGAGGCAGGTTATATCGTAAAAACTACTGCTCAAACAGCGGCAAAACTGAAAGCTTATGATTTTGTAAAACACATTGAAAAGACGGTTATGCCAAAAGGATTACGCGAGTCTCATCTTTATCCGGAATCAGATTTATTCAATTGGAACAAAGATAACTATGGTCCGGTGGTGATTCCGAAAAAAGGAGTGACGGTAAAACTAACACCAGAGAATGTTGCCTTTTATGGTGAAGTCATTCAAAATTATGAGAGAAATTATAATGTGGTTTTGAAAGAGGGAAAGATATTTCAGCAGGGGAAACAGCTTGAAGGTTATACTTTCAAACAGGATTATTATTTTATGATGGGTGATAACCGTCACAATTCGGCGGATTCAAGATATTGGGGACTGGTTCCCAAAGATCATATTGTAGGAAAAGCAGTATTTGTATGGATGTCAATTGATCCCGATCCAGTTGGTTTTATGAGTAAAATCCGCTGGAATCGGTTGTTTAGTATTATTAAATAAATAAAGGCTTCCAAACGGAAGCCTTTATTATTGTTGTCTATGAATTTGACCGGCTTATTCTTCCTGAGAATAAATCAAAGCTGTATAAGGTGGAATTTGAAGTGAAACAAATTGTTGCAGATTGTCGAATTCTCCCTGCATCGTCTCAACATCAAAAACGCCTAAATTTGAAAAATCAGGATCGTAATCTCCCTTGTCGCTGTTGAAACGAAGTTTCCATGAACCTTCTCTTGGGAAACCTACTTTATAATCGTCAAATGTTTCAGTTGAAAAGTTAAGAACAACGACAACACTATCCTTCGGTCCGCCATCTTTATAACGGTGCATTACAATAACCTTTTTATCGTTATCAGCACGAATAATCTGAACATCCTGGCCTTGTAAACCTTCGGTTACTCCAAACCAGTTTCTACGCAAATGAATCAGATCTCGATGCAAACTGGCAAATCCTGCAAATTTATCAAGTCTTGACCAATCGATCGGATCACTGTCAGAAAACCATTTATCTTCTAAAAGCGGCTGACCTTGGAAAATCATTGGGATTCCTGGCGCAGTCATAACCAACGCAACACCTAGCGCAGCACGTTTTTTGGAATACCAGTTATTTACGTCCCCATCAGCAATTTCCTCAGCAACTCTGGCTTGTCCGTTAGAAACCTCGTCATGAGATTCGGTATAAATAATTCGCTGGAAAGAATCAGTATTATATTTTCTGGTTATAGCACTGACTACCGATGGGATATCTCTGTCCTGATCATTAGCCGTTATTACCGCGTCACGAACAGAATGTACGAATTCTGCGTCCCATTGAGAGCCATAACCCATACCGCCATTTTCCACAGAATTTGTTACAAAATCAAGTGAATGCATATCCTCAGCAATCGTGATTCTGTTAGGAAATTGCTCCTTGATATCTTTGTTAATCCACTGCATTAAAGAAATACCGTCTTTCAGATCATTTCCAGGATTTCCATCGGCTTTAACATTTCTGATATAGACAACCATATCCATTCTAAGCCCATCAATGCGGTATTCCCTTAACCACATTAAGGCATTGTCGTGTATGTATTGCCTGACTTCTCCGCGGCCATAATCAGGTCTTGTGCCTCCCCATGGAGTTTCGGATTTCCAGTCGTTGTAAAAATAAATCCCCCCGCCGCCGTTTTCTGACCAGCCATCAAACTGCCAAAGGTCAAGATCGGATGGGCCAAAATGATTATAAACCACATCGAGAATTACAGCAATACCATGCTCATGTGCGGCCTTTACGAAATCTTTAAGACCTTCCGGTCCGCCGTAATCTGACTCTATTGCAAATGGATTTGATGGATTGTATCCCCACGAACGGTCGCCCGGAAATTCAGAACTTGGCATTAACTCAATGGCGTTGATTCCCAGTCCCTGAAGATAATCCAGTTTTTCTATGGCAGTATAAAAGTTGCCGACATGATTTTCTTCTTTAGCGTTAAAAGTACCAACATGAAGTTCATAAATTACGACTTCATTCCAGCTCGGCATCTGAAAATTTGAATCCTGCCAATCAAACGATGCATGATTATATACGACACCATTTCCAGCTGAATTAGTCACTTTCAATGCGTAAGGGTCGTTTCGCATCAAAACGCCGTCTTTGGTTTTGATCGCAAACTTATATTCGTCTCCTTCTTTTGAGTTTTCAACTAATAAGCTCCAATTTCCGTTTTCTTCGGACTGCATTGGATTTGCCTGATCATTCCAGTCATTAAAGGTTCCAACCACAGAAACGCTTTCGGCATTTGGTGCCCAAACTCTGTAATGAACTCCTTCCGGGTGACAGGTTGCACCCATGCCTTCGAAATTTTGTAAAGTAGCGGTGTCTTCAGTATTTATATTTTCCATGAAGGAGTTGGGGTTATGATTAACATTTTTCCTATAATGAGCAAATTGTGTGCCAAGAGCATACGAAATGAAGATTTTAGACCGTAAAAAGTACAATGTGAAGCATATTTTTATAATTTGCGTTCTCAAAACACACTATCACTTTATGCTTGAAAATCCTGAAAGCGAAAAGCTTAGTACGCTTGCTTTGGTAAATACACCTGGAATCGGTTCGGTTACCATTCGACAACTTATCAGCTACTGCGGAAGTGCAGAAAAGGTTTTTACTTCCGACTACAAAAGGCTTATTAAAATTCCTGGAATAGGGGAAAAAGCAGCACGATCCATTCTCAAAAAGGATGGCCTTGCAGAAGCCGAAAAGGAATGGCAAAACTGTATTAAAACAGGCGCAAAACTTCATTTTTTCTCGGATAGCACTTACCCCAATCGTTTAAAATCACTTTATGACGCCCCCGTTGTTTTGTATTCCAAAGGCAATTTTGACTACAACAGTTTAAGAACGGTAGGGATTGTGGGTACAAGGCAGGTGACGGAATATGGAAAAGCAGTTACTGAAAATATCATCAAGGAATTAATCCCATATAATCCACTTGTTGTCAGTGGCCTTGCTTACGGAATTGATATAACTGCGCATAGGGCTTGTTTGAAAAATGGTCTGGCAACGATCGGTGTGATGGCGAGCGGATTAAGTGTGATTTACCCGGCAGTACATCAGAAAACTGCTATTGAAATGCAGGAAAAAGGCGGGTTGGTTACAGAAAATGCCTTGGCCACAAAACCTGATTTTATGCGCTTCCCGGCCAGAAATCGGATTATTGCCGGTTTAAGTGATGTCACCATTGTTGTAGAATCTGCAAAGAAAGGCGGAAGTTTAATAACTGTGGATTTTGCTCAGAATTATCATCGTGAAGTTTTTGCAGTGCCTGGGAATATTTCAAATCCTCAATCAGAAGGTTGTAATCAATTAATTAGGGATAATAAAGCCTGTATATTTATTTCAGTTCAGGATATGGCGGATTCAATTGGATGGAATTTGCAGAACAAAGTCAGCAATTTAACTGTTGCTGGTACAGATAGTCCTTATGAATCAACATTTATCTTTGATGGATTTACGCAGGATGAGGGGCAGATTTTATCCCTTTTGAAACGGCAGGGAAGTATGCAAGTGGATGAATTGTCCTGGCAAAGTGGTTTACATTTGAATAAACTTGCCACGCTTCTGCTCAATCTGGAATTTCAGGGAATGGTAAAATCGCTGCCCGGTAAAAAATATGGGTTAATTTAAATGATGATAAAAAGCACAATACAGTTAATTAAACAAGGTGAGGGGTTGACAGTGGAGTTCAAACGTACTATTGACAATCCTTTTAAAATTGCGAAAACGCTGGCATCATTCGCTAATACTTCAGGCGGCGTTTTGCTGATTGGTGTGGGAGATAACAAGGAAGTTCTTGGAGTCGCTTCTGAATTAGGTGAGCTTGAAAAACTGGAAAGAGCCTGCACAGAGTTAGTTGACAAAGCCTTATCAATTCGTTTTAAATCCGAGAAACTGGATAACAGAGTATTGTTGCGTGTTGAAATTGACGAAAGTCAGGAACGACCGCATTATGCAATTAATGAGAAAGGTCAGCGAATGATTTATGTTCGTGTCAAAGATAAAAGTGTACCTACGCTGCGACTTTTTATTGAGGGACAAAGTGATTTTGATACTAAGACCTTACTGGAATCCCGGCATGTCAGATCACTTATTCAGTATTTAAAGGAATATGATTCTGTTACAGCCAAAGTGTTTTCAAGAATTATAAATATTTCGGAAAAGAGAGCTGAGCGTTTGTTAAATGATCTTGCGGATAAGCAGGTATTACTAAAATTACAAAAAGGAAAACCGGAAATGTTCAGTTTGAAATGGGTTGAATAAATTTGGTATATATAAAAAAACGGGCTTGAATCAACTTTTGATTCAAGCCCGTTTTTTTATATTCAATTTCAATTTATTCGATACCTACAAGTTCCAATTCAAAAATCAGATCCTGACCGGCCAATGGATGGTTTGCATCAAGAATTACAAATTCGTCTGTAACTTCTTTCACGATAACCGGAATCACCTGGCCGTTTCCGTCCTGATGCATATTCAAAGTTATTCCAACTTCCAAAGGAATATCAGCTGGTATCTGGCTGCGCTCAAAGTTGACGATCATGTCTTCGTTGATTGGGCCGTAAGCCTCTTCGTTTGGAATATGTACCGTTTTTTTATCTCCAACTGCCATGCCGGTAACACCGTCATCAAAGCCTTTGATTACCTGTCCGCTTCCCAATTGAAAAGACAATGGCTCACGTCCTGCCGAGGAATCAAACAGTTGGCCATCCGGAAGAGTGCCTGTGTAGTGTACCTGGACAGTATCACCTGCTTGTGCTTGTTTCATTTTATTAGAATCTATTGGTAAAAAAATAAGTTTAAGATGATGGTCAACAAATTAGGACCTCGTATTAATATGCTCTTGCAAAAACAACTCTTCTGTTAGAAGGTTTGCCTGAATAAATACAAACCCCTTCCTCTTCCACAGAATCCAAAGGAACACAACGAATCGTTGCTTTAGTTTCCTCCTTAATTTTTTCTTCTGTTTCCGAAGTCCCGTCCCAGTGAGCAAGAATGAATCCACCTTTGGTATCAAGCACTTTATTGAACTCTTCAAAAGTGTCAACCTTTATCGTGTTTTCCTCACGGAATGCCAATGCTTTATTATAAATGGATTCCTGAATGTTCTCTAATAACGTGCCAATGAAATCAGCGATTCCATCCAGAGAAACTGTTTCTTTGGTTTTGGTATCACGTCTTGCTACTTCAACCGTATTGTTTTCCAAATCACGGGCACCCATAGCCAAACGTACCGGTACTCCTTTAAGCTCATATTCAGCAAATTTGTAACCCGGTTTGTAAGCATCGTTATTGTCAAATTTAATACTGATTCCTTTTTTGCGAAGATCTTTCGTGATCCCTGCAACTTTCTCTGAAATCAATGTTAATTGCTCTTCATTCTTATAAATCGGAACAATCACTACCTGGATAGGAGCAAGCTTTGGAGGTAGTACTAAACCGCTGTCATCCGAATGTGCCATAATCAGTGCACCCATCAAACGCGTACTCACACCCCATGAAGTTCCCCAAACGTATTCCAGTTTTCCTTCTTTGTCCTGGAATTTAACATCAAAAGCGTTCGCAAAATTTTGTCCAAGGAAATGGGAGGTTCCTGCCTGCAAAGCTTTTCCGTCTTGCATAAGGGCTTCGATACAGTAGGTGTCAACCGCTCCTGCAAATCTTTCATTAGCAGTTTTAACACCTTTTACAACGGGAAGCGCCATCCATTCCTCAGCAAACTGAGCATAAATTTCAAGCATTTGTTTTGTTTCTGCTACCGCTTCTGCCGACGTCGAATGTGCTGTGTGGCCTTCCTGCCACAGAAATTCAGTAGTTCTCAAAAATAATCGGGTACGCATTTCCCAACGAACCACATTTGCCCACTGATTGATAAGCAAAGGAAGGTCGCGGTAAGACTGAATCCAGTTTTTATATGTACTCCATATTACCGTTTCAGAAGTTGGACGAACGATTAATTCTTCTTCCAGCTTCGCTTCCGGATCCACGATTACACCGTTTCCATTGGGGTCTGCTTTTAATCTATAATGCGTTACTACCGCACATTCCTTTGCAAAACCTTCAACGTGTGAAGCTTCCTTGCTCAGATATGATTTTGGAATAAATAGGGGGAAATAAGCATTCTGATGGCCTGTTTCTTTAAACATGTCATCCAATGCGCGCTGCATTTTCTCCCAGATAGAATAGCCGTAAGGTTTGATCACCATACAGCCTCTGACAGCAGAAGTTTCCGCCAAATCGGCTCTTTTTACTAGTTCATTGTACCATTCGGAGTAATTTTCACTGCGGGTTGGTAAGGCTTTACTCATTCTACGAAAATATTATAATTGGAAAAGAGTATGACGGTTTGTCACTTCGCTTTTATATGAAGTTGCAAAGATAGTTTTTTATGTTAACTTTGGAATTAATGTCATACTAATGATGTTTTATTCACAGTCTGGTACGAAAATTTATGTATATTAGATACAACATTATAAACAACTAGAGCCATGAGGAGCATGAATAATTTAAAATATTTTTCCCTGATGTTGCTGTTGGGAGCTGCCGGATGTAGCAGTAATCAATACGCTTCACAATCAGGTGGAGGATATGATGACCTTTACGGAGGGATTCCAAATACGGGAGTTGTTACAAAAAACAATCGTTCGACACAGACTATGTCCCGTTCAAGTAATCCTGATTACGTAGATACGCGGGATGAAGATGTAATAAGCAACGGCGATTATTATGATGATTCATACATTTCAGCCAGAAGTGCGCAACGTAACATTTCAAGTGATGTAGGATATAATGCCGGTTTTACTGATGGATACAATCAGGCAACCCGCTTTTCAAATCCTTATAACTCATATACTATGAATAGCGGCTTTAGATCTTATTATCCTGGCTATATGGGTGGAATGGGAATGGGAGGTTTAGGTTTAAGCCTTGGTTTTGGAAGCATGTTTGGTATGAGTCCATTTTCCAGTTTAGGATTTGGTCTTGGTTACTCTTCGTTTGGTTATGGCTATTCTCCATACGGTTTCGGAAGCAGCATGTACGGATACAGTCCTTATGGCTATGGTTACGATCCATTTTACAGCAGCTTGTATGGATACGGCGGATATGGCTATGGCGGTTACGGATACGGCGGTTTTTACAGCCCATGGGCTTATAGCAGTCCTGTAATTGTTGTTAACAATATCAACGACAGAAGAGCATTTGCACGTACTTATGGTGCTCGTGAATCAGGTGGAAGTCCAAGAAGCAGCGAACGTTATAATTCTAATTTTGTTAATTCGCCTCGTTCAGCAGATAATTCCTCCGGACGTAATTTAAGATCTTCAGGTAACTCATCTTCCGGTGATTCTTATTATTCTTCTCCAAGAGCAAATAGCCGTGGTAATTCTGGGAATAGCAGAGCCGGGGTTGATGGTACTACCGGAAATGCCAATGCAAGAAGCAGCAACGGCTATTCAAGATCAGGAAATACGGTAAGTGACGGAAATACATATTATTCTCGTCCAAGAAGTTCTGGAAGTAACTATTCGGATGGTAGTTTAAATTCGTATAGCCCACGTTCTTCTTCCGCATCTAGAAGCTCAGATTCTTACAACTTGCAAAGAAGCCAATCAAACTATTCCGCTCCGGCGCGTAGTTCACAATCTTATCAGGCTCCTACAAGAAGTTATGATAATTACAGCTCGCCAAGAAGTAATAGCAACAATTACAGTGCTCCTACTTACAGTGCACCAGCAAGATCTTACAGCGCACCAAGTTACAGTGCTCCAAGCGGAGGCGGCGGCGGTGGTTCAAGAGGCGGCGGTGGCGGCGGTTCAAGAGGTCCACGCTGATAATCAGGAATGATTTTTATAGATTAAATTATAAATCGACCCTGCAAAATGTCATAATTTTGCAGGGTCTTCGTTTAGTAACCAGTATATTCAACTATTAAAAACTTTACACCAGCCATGTCAAAATCAGGAAAATGGATTGGACTTTTTTGCAGTTTAACGCTATCCATTCCAACATTTGCCCAATACGCCTCTGATGCTTTCAGATATTCAGAAATTAATCAAACAGGAACTGCACGTTTTCAAGGGCTTGGCGGAAATCATGCAGCGCTTGGAGGAGACGCAAGTTCAATAAGTGGAAATCCGGCTGGATTGGGGTTTTATACAAGATCAGAATTTAGTATGAGTCCATCAGTCGCAAATTACAATACCAAATCAGAATATATTGGTAATACTAGAACTGATGGGAAATCCAATTTCAATTTATCGAATGCATCTTTGATTATAACAAACAAACCTGGTTATCAACGCAGATGGAAAAGTTCTTCGATCGGAATTTCTTACTCGCGTCAGCAATCATTTCAAAACAGGTTTAGTTATTCCGGATTGAACAATAGAAGTGCCTATGTTGATAAAGTTTTGGAAAATGTTAACAGTACAAAACCAACCACTGCTGCACTTGGTAACGATTATGATTCAGACGCAAACCTGGCTTATTCTGAAGCGGCAGCTTATTACCAGTTGTTTTTGATTAATCCAACCACGGCTACCGGGGCGCCATATAGTCGTTATGATGCCAACAGTCCTACACAACAATTGGGAGAGTTTGATTCAAAAGGGGCACAAACCCAGTGGAATTTTACTTATGCAGGCAACTACAATGATAAATTGTATGTAGGTGGTTCGATTGGATTTAACAGAATCAAATATGACTATATTCACACCTTAACGGAGACTTATACGACAGGAACTGTTTTTAGGGGTGCTGTACAAAGTGAAGATTTGACTGTCTCGGGAAATGGGGTGAATGCCACATTCGGTATTATTTATAAAGTAAATCCTACATTTCAATTAGGTGGATCGCTTACTTCTCCGACCTTTACGAAAGTCAGCGAAACTTTTAATCAGAGTACGCATGCGGATTATATCCTAGGTTCTATCCGGGATGATAAAGGAGTTGATGTTGGTCCGAGCCTTTTGGATATTCCTCAGGCTCCAAACGATTTTGAATACTCTATTACAAGTCCTTTCCGCGGATCTGTTGGTGCTACTGTGTTTCTTAATCAGAAAGGTTTTATTACAGGTTCGTTGGAATATGTAGGCTATGGAGGAATGCGTGTCAGAACCAAATATTTATCGGATACTGATAATCAGGCTTTCAAGGAAAATTACAAGCAAGAAATTCAGGACACCTATAAAGCTGGTGTTAATGCCCGTCTAGGTGGAGAATACCGCTCCGGATTATTCAGAGGAAGATTAGGTATTGCTTATTTGTCAGATCCATATAAAATTCAGTCTGACGGTATCAATAGAGATAAATTGTTATTTTCAGCTGGTATAGGTATTCGTAATACCCGGTTTTTTGCAGATATTTCCGGTACTTACAATGCATTTAAATCAGTGTATACACCATATGTCCTGACAAACGCTCAGGATTATGCTTCTGCTAAAATCAATAACCACACAACAAATGTGGTATTAACAGTGGGAACATTTTTCTGATAAATCTGATAAAACAGGTTATAAGAAGAGAGCCGAAAATCATCATGATTTTCGGCTCTCTTCTTATAATAAGGGCTTGACAATAGCCACTAATTTCGATGCGTCTGCATCACCGCTCAAAGTGAAATCAGCGCGGGAATAATAGGGGAGACGTTGCTGATATTTTTTTTCAAGTTCAATTTCAAGGGAAGTTGCACCTGATAATAATGGACGATCATCTTTTCCGTGATTTTGAATACGCCTGGCAAGTTCTATATGGTGAACGTCAAGAAAAACACTTATTCCTGATTTTTTGATGAAATCCATGTTATCAAAAAAACAAGGTGCTCCACCGCCGGTTGCAATGACCACACTTCTGTTTTCAATAGTATTTTTTAAAATCCGGCTTTCTACCTCCCGAAAATAATTTTCACCCTTCTGTGTAAATATTTCGTGAATTGTCATTTCCTGATCTTTTTCAATCAGTTTATCCATATCTACAAAACGGTAGTCGAGCAGGCGCGCCAGTTTTTTTCCCAAAGTAGACTTTCCCGAAGAAGGAAGTCCGATCAGAAATATATTTTTCATGTCAAACTTATAAAGGCTGTATATATCAAAAACAGCTTGGGGTCAATTAAACTGCAAAAAGGGAAATAAATACCAAGAAAATGAGGCGAATTACTTGGCCAGATCTTCTAAAACTTCCTCTTCGGTCGGAGTATCATTGTAATGCCATTTACCCTTTACAATGCCATCTTTCAAAAGCCATAATCCCGGATTCGAACGAGAAATTGTTTTTAGTACCGTTGCATCAACGTAATAAAACGGTAGTACCAATTGATGTGAAGAAAGGAATTCTGTAATTTCCGCACTGCTGGCTGATGTAAGAACGATTGGCTCGATACCTTTTTTCTTAACGCCATTAACAAGTTTTTGAATATCAGGAAATGCCGCAGTATTGATATCTGTAAGGTTTTTAATGATCAGAAAAAGTTTCTTACCCTTAAAAGTTTGTTCTGTAAAATCACCTTCATCATTCCAAACCCGGTAATCGGTAATTTTTGGTTTGGCATCTTCGTTTAAAACAATCATATCCTTAAAAACAAGTGTCGTGTCTGTTGGATACTGTTCAAATTCCTGATCTTTTCCTCCTTTCGTAAAAATATATTTATACTTCAAAGGTTCAGAAGGTTTCATTTGTGCCGGAATACTGGCACCCACGCGATAAGCAAGCAAATCAATTATGGGTAAATGTCTGATGGAATAAACTGCAATTCCCAAAGAGGCCAACGTGGAAAGCGCCACAATGAAACCTGTTGGCTGCGATTTAAAGATTTTTCTTTTGTAAAGAATTACAAGAATCAATATCAAAAGGAAAATATCTTTTCCAAACGAAGTCCAGGGCGTCAGTTTGATCGCTGCACCAAAACATCCGCAATCCGTAACTTTATTAAAATAAGCGGAATAGAATGTCAGGAACGTAAAGAAAATAATAATCAGCAATAACAGCCAGGAAATCGTTTTTGGCTTATAACTCACTAAAAGCGCAATCCCTAAAACAACTTCTGCCGCGCATAGAAATACTGAAAAGTAAAGCGCAAACGGAATAAGTGCTTCAAAGAAATGTTGAAAATGAGAGAAATCGGTGGCAAAAACCTCAAAATATTCTTCAAGTTTATATTGCGTCCCAACCGGGTCATTTAACTTGATCAGACCTGAAAATATAAACAGTAACCCTACGATGATCTTGGAAATATGGGCAAGAATTTTCATTTTAAGCAATTGTTAGGCAACCGTAATTCTTAAATTCAATTAATTTGTTTGAAGCGCATTTGACTTGATAAGACAAAAAACCGAATAGTTTATTATGTCCTGATACCCCGATTTTACGCCTTCCGAAACCAATGTAAATCCTTCATTATCTTCAATTTGTTTGATACGAAGCAATTTCATCAAAATAATATCCGTCATTGAACTTACCCGCATATCTCTCCAGGCTTCCCCGTAATCGTGATTTTTATTGAATAACAACTCCTTCACTGCTTCAACCTGGTCATTATATAATGCAGTTAGTACATCCGCACCGATTTCAATTTTGTTATCACCCAGCTCAATCTGAATCAGGGCCATTACGCAATAATTGATGATACCGATAAACTCTCCGGAAATATCATCATTTACTTTTTGTATCCCTTTTTCCTGAATTGTCCGGATTCTTTGGGCCTTAATAAATATCTGGTCTGTAATAGAAGGAATGCGCAGGATGCGCCATGAAGTTCCGTAATCTTTATTTTTTTTTGTAAAAAGATCTTGGCAATACTGAATGATTTCCTGATATTCCGCTTCGGTCGATTTCACGCGTACTTAATAAGTTTTGGCTTTATGAATTTTCAAAATTTATGATAACTGAAACAGTCCATTAAGAATGCTTTTGTAAACTAGTATTTGTGTTTTAAAATGACGGACTTTTGTTGGCTCTGAAACTCTAAAAACACATATTATAATCTCGAATATCAGCTATTTTATGGCGCAAGTTAGTAAAAAAACGATCAAAATTAAGGGGCAATTGCTGGATCTTTCCGTGCCGCGTGTCATGGGGATTTTAAATATCACACCAGATTCCTTTTATACAGAGAGCCGTATGGCTTCGATAAACGAAGTAATGGACCGGGCTGAAAGTATGCAAAATGACGGGGCGACATTTATAGATATTGGTGGCTATTCCACACGTCCGGGAGCAGCTGAAATTAGTGCAGAGGAAGAAGCTGACAGGGTTTTGCCGGTAATTGAGGCGCTTAATAAGAATTTTCCCGATCTTATAATTTCTGTTGATACCTTTCGTTCAGAAGTGGCGAGGCAGTCAGTTTTGAGCGGCGCGCACGTTATTAATGACGTGGCAGGAGGAATTCTGGATAATAATATGTTTGATACGGTTGCAAGCCTTGGCGTTCCATATATATTGATGCATATGCGGGGAACGCCGCAAACGATGAGTAAGCTGACAAATTATGATTTTCTGGTGCCTCAGGTTTTAAAAGAATTAGGACAGAAACTTGTCAATCTTCGCCAGAAAGGGGTTTCGGACGTTATAATTGATCCCGGTTTTGGTTTTGCCAAGACAACCGCTCAAAATTTTGAACTCATGAATAATCTTTCAGAATTTCATCAGTTGGGGTGTCCGCTTTTGGTGGGAATTTCGAGGAAAGGTATGATATACAATACGTTGGGTATTTCTGCAAAAGAAGCTTTAACAGGAACAACGGTATTGAATACAATTTCTTTACAGCATGGAACGTCAATAATACGTGTTCATGACGTAAAACCGGCTATTGAGGCTGTAAAACTATGGATGGCCACTAGTGGCGTGAAGGAAAAAATAGTAATTTAGTCGCGAAATAATATTGAGTTTCTTATGCGTGTTGGTTTTTTAAATGTTAACTGGACTGATATTCTGGATGTTTTTTTGGTATCGATTCTTCTTTACCAGATTTATTTTCTAGTCCGAGGCAGTATAGCGAGCAGGGTATTTTTAGGTTATTTGTTTGTATATGTCTTTTACCTAGTCGTTAAAGGACTGGGTTTGGGTCTGCTGACCGCGATTTTGCAATATTTCATGGGAGTAGGGGCTGTGGCTCTTATTGTTATTTTTCAACAGGAAATACGCCGTTTTTTATTAATTATTGGGAAATCAACTATTTATACAAATAACGAATTTTTGAAAAAGATACTGGGAAGTACCGTTCTCGACCTGAAAAACAAAAACCTTAAAGAGATTGTAGACGCCAGTAAGACTATTGCTTCTAATTTTAACGGTGCACTCATTGTCGTTAACAAGCGGGATGATCTGGGGAAATTCATTGAAACCGGAGAATTACTTGATGCACGGGTATCAAAACCATTAATTGTTTCTCTTTTTAATCAATATAGTGAACTTCATGACGGGGCGGTAGTAATTGTTGATGGAAGATTAAAAGCAGCACGTTGTGTTTTGCCCGTTGCAGATGGTGTTGACGTACCATCTTCATTAGGATTTCGCCACAGAGCGGCGATGGGAATGAGTGAAGCAACTGACGCTGTGGTAATTGTAATTTCAGAACAAACCGGCAAAATATCTCTTGCAGTAGAAGGCGAATTGCTTAGCAATATTCCGTTGGCGGAGTTGGAAAATCGCCTGGCTGAATATCTATCGTCGGATGTGCAGCGACTGGTAAAATAGAAATTACGTATATATTCAAATATATTTATCACTTAAGTTGCGTTTTTAATATCATATACCTATTTTTGCACACCGATTCCAAGAATTGAAAAATATCATTATTATAAAATGGCAAATCATAAATCAGCATTAAAAAGAATTCGTGCCAACGAAACGAAGCGTTTGCGTAACCGCTACCAGCACAAAACCACTCGTTCTTACATCAAGAAATTGAGAGAAACGACTGACAAAACTGTTGCGATAGATGTTTACAAAACTGTTTCTTCTATGTTGGATCGTTTGGCAAAGAAAAACATAATCCATAAGAAAAAAGCATCTAACCAGAAATCAAAATTAGCTAGATTAGTTAATTCTCTTTCGGTAGCAGCGTAAGCAGCTTTTACTATGATTTTTTGCCCCGATGGTTTCACTGTCGGGGTTTTCTGCTATATAATTATTCCTGTTGTGAATTTTAGATTAATTTGAACTAATCGGATAAGTAGATACGATTACTAATAATTCATGGACAATGGACGGTTGAAGGACAGTAAATCTTGTAGTTTAAATGTTTTATGTCATATATTGCAATCTTATAAAAAACGTTTTAAGCCTGTTTTGAGTAGTTATAACGTTTATTTTATAGCCAGCTAAATTCTGTTTATTCTAAAAATTCAATTTATCTAAACATTTCTTTTTCTATGAAAAAAGTCGCATTATTTGCCGGTTTTGTAGCTTTGGGACTTCTTCCTGCTGCTGCACAATCGCCTGTTAATTTTAACGCCCGTGGCCTTGTGGTTGTTTCTGATGCGGATATGTCGGCCTCGGCGCTTGTTGATGGGAAGCTATTAAGAGACAACACAGCAAAAGACGTTTTAACATCAATTAAATTTCCGGTAGAGAGAGGAAGCAAATCCGTAGGAACGGCACTGGTATCAAATTCATTATTAGGATCAGCCAAGACAATTGCAGTGCCGGCGACTGGCGGTTTGGCATATGTTCTTGAAAGCCGTCTTCGTCCGGACGATGGTGTTGCTGAGTATAAGGATGTAGCAACTGAGTTGCCCGGCGGTGAAAAGTTATTTGTGGTTGATATTGCAAACCTAGCTGCACCAAAAGCCAAGTTTGGATTTGCCGTTGGAAAGTTTCCTACTTCCATTGATATCAATAAAAATGAACTGATTATTTCAACAATGCAGTCCGGCAAAGAATTGGTTTTTATCGAATCAGCTCCTGATGGAAAGCCTGCAAGATTCCTGAACTTGCCTTTTGGCCAGGATTCTACAAATAAAATCATTGATATTTCATGGCACCCATCGGGTGACTTTATCGCTTTTACATTGAAAAGCCATGAAGTTGGTCTATATAAAGTACTTCGCGAAGCTGGTAAACTGAAAAATGTTGAACTGGTTGGTAAGCCGGTAAAAGTAGGAATAGAAGCTACCTTTGGTAAATTTTCTCCTGATGGCAAACATTATTTCGTTTTAGATAATAAAGCTGCCGCTGGTAAAGGAACAGGCGAAGGAGAAATATTGGTAGTTGACTTCTCAATGGACGGAGCTACGGAACACAAAATTGCAGGAAAAGCCCCGGTTGGTGTAAACACGGGTTCTTTTGCTATCAGTCCTGATGGAGCCACTCTTGTTTCCGTTAGTTCAGGAAAAAGTGGATCACCCTGGTCAGAAGCCGGTTCTGCAACGGGAAGCTCTCTTTCTCTTTTCAAAATAGCAAACGGTGCACTTACGAAAGTGGTTGATTATCCATTTGAAGGAATTTATCCTGCAAGCGTTGCTTTTGATAAGGACGGATCAAACCTTGCTGTTTCAGTTTATGAATATCAGGAATATGGCAACGGAACGGGCGGTGTTGAATTCTGGACTGTAACGAAAGGTGAAACGCCGGCTTTGAAAAAACAGGTTGCTAAAATCAGTGTTGGAAAAGGAGCTCATACGCTACGTGTGATTCCTTGATTTAAACTTAATAGATTTCAAACAGAAGAGGCCGGTAAATAATCGGCCTCTTCTGTTTGTTATGTTTAAAGAAACCATTGTATACTTCTGGTTTCTATTGAAAAAGAGGCTAAAAAATCCTCTAATTTTTGTATTTTTGCACTTTCATTCATAAAAAATCAGTTTTAAGATGATTACGGTTCAGAACGTATCCTTACGGTACGGCAAAAGGGTGTTGTTTGATGAAGTAAATATAAAGTTTGTACCTGGAAACTGTTATGGTATTATTGGGGCGAATGGAGCAGGTAAATCAACATTTTTAAAAATTCTTTCCGGCGAAATTGAACCTCAGACAGGTTTGGTTAGCATGAATCCTGGGGAGCGGATGACTTTCCTTAAACAGGATCAGTTTGAATTTGATGCTTATACGGCTATGGAAACTGTGATTTTGGGACATGAACGTCTTTATAAAATCATGAAAGAGCGTGAGGCGATCTATGAAAAGGAAGATTTCACAGATGCGGATGGTGAAAAAGCAGCAGATCTTGAAGCAGAATTTGCAGATTTGAATGGTTGGGAAGCTGAAACCGAAGCTGCACAATTGTTGAGCGGACTTGGAATTGGTGAAGATATGCATGGAACATTAATGGGTGATTTGAATACCAACATTAAAGTTCGTGTTCTTCTGGCCCAGGCACTTTTTGGAAATCCTGATGTACTTTTACTGGATGAGCCAACCAACAACCTTGACGTTGAAATGGTGTTATGGCTTGAAAACTTCCTTGCAGATTTTAAAAATACGGTAATCGTTGTTTCTCACGACAGGCATTTCCTGGATGAGGTTTGTACGCATATTGTGGATATTGATTTCAGCAAAGTACAAATGTTCTCGGGTAACTATTCTTTCTGGTATGAGTCGAGCCAGCTGGCTATGAAGCAACGCCAGGACCAGAATAAAAAATCAGAAGATAAACGTAAGGAACTTGAAGAATTTATCCGCCGTTTCAGTGCGAATGCTTCAAAGTCCAAACAGGCAACTTCACGTCAGAAATTACTGGAAAAACTGACGATTGATGATATCAAACCGTCTTCACGTAAATATCCTTACATCGCCTTCAAATCTGAACGTGAAGTGGGAGACCAGATCCTGACAGTTGACGGTTTATCTAAAAAGACGGAAGATGGTGTTGTTTTGTTTAACAACATGAGTTTCAGTGTTAATAAAGGTGATAAAATTGCTTTTGTTAGTCGCAATACACTGGCAATCAGTGCGTTTTTTGATATTTTGAACAATGAGGCAAAAGCTGATAAAGGAACCTTCAACTGGGGCGTTACGATTACCAAATCCTATTTCACAAAAGATCCGACTTCTTTCTTTGATGTTGATTTAAACCTTGTTGACTGGTTACGTCAGTATTCAGAAGAAAAAGATGAAAGTTTCATCCGTGGATTCCTGGGTCGTATGCTTTTCTCAGGAGAAGAATCACTGAAAAAGGCAAAAGTACTTTCAGGAGGTGAAAAGGTACGTTGTATGTTGTCTCGAACAATGCTTTCAGGTTCGAATGCTTTAATCATGGATGACCCAACTAACCACCTTGACCTTGAATCGATCACAGCGCTTAACAATGGTTTGATTGATTTCTCTGGCTGTTTATTATTCTATTCTCATGATCATCAGTTTGTACATACTATTGCAAACCGTATTATCGAAATCGGGCCAAAAGGAATTCTTGATAAGCTAATGCCTTATGATGATTTCTTGAAAGACGAAACAGTTAAAGCGCAGCGGAACGCTCTTTATTAATCAGATACAATGCCATAAGAAAAAGGTCATCGGCGTACACTGATGACCTTTTTTCATTTACTCCTATAAATTCCACTTTTTAGGCAAATCCATATTGTTTCAATACTTCCTCCGGTGGTCCGGCCCACATATTAGGCGTATTTCCAACGTAACCAATGTCATCCACACCAATTCTGGTCGTATAAAAACCTGAGGCCGTTAAATTACGCATAAGATTGAAAAAAGCAACACCTTGACTGAAAACAGGCTTGGCTTTTTCAGGATATGCGATGTCGTCAACGATCTGGATTTGTTGGGCATGGGTACAAAGCGTAAAATTTTTCTTAAATCGCTTGTTCGATTCCAGGTCAAGCCAGGCCAGTCCACCCCTCATTGGTGTTTGGTGCTGCGGCATATCTTTTACAATAAATTCAATAAATGCCGGTACACCAGCATCAGAAGCGCTGCCAGATTTTGCATCGGCGGGGATAATAATATCAGCTAATACTTTAATTGTAGCCAGTTCCGCCACTGTGAAAAATTTCTCCTTCATCAACTGCGCATCCCGGATTGCTTCTTCCTTTTGACGGCCTCCCGGTATCTTTAAAGGAACTTCCGGTGGCAGTGCCGATTCAACTTCTCTTGCTTCTGCCAATGATTCCTGAGGATTCAAAGCTGCAAAGCCAAGAGAGCTGAGTGTTAATGCTTTTAATGAGTCTCTGCGTTTCATTTTTATATAATTTGAGTCGGCCCGAGCCGACAGTTATTATAAATTCTTTTGTTTGATCTGTTCAATAATGTGATCAGAAGCTCTCCACGAAAGTGCAAGAATTGTCCAGGTAGGATTTTTATCTGCCTGTGAAACAAATGAGCCGCCATCTACAACATAAACATTTTTCGCATCATGTGCCTGTGAAAATTTGTTCAGAGCAGACGTTTTCTTATCATCACCCATACGGACAGTTCCAACTTCGTGAATGATACGGCCGGGAGCTGCAATACCGTAATTTATATCTGCACCAGGTTTTGTTCCCATTGCAACACCACCCAAAGCATGGATCATTTCTTCGAATGTATCATGCATGTGTTTGGCCTGCTTAATTTCGTAATCCGTCCAATTGTAGTTAAAACGAAGAACCGGGATACCATATTTATCAACCACGTTCGGGTCAATTTCACAATAGTTATTGATATTCGGAACCGCTTCACCGCGACCTGCCATACCAACATAGGCACCATAGAAACGGCGGTAATCTTCTTTCAGTGAAGCGCCGTAACCTCCTGCCGGTTTGGTAGCTCCACTTGCAGTTGGATATTTTCCGTTCATGTTTTCAATACCTGAACCAAAACCATAACTTGGCATACCCATACCACCACCATATTCAATATGATAACCTCTTGGGAAATCCAGTTTTTTGTTGTCGAGCCACCATGGCGTGTACACGTGCATGCCTCCAACGCCATCTTCATTGTAACGTTTACGATCCATCAAATGTGGTAGAAACGCACTTCTTGAAGCTCCTGTTGAATCGTGCAGATATTTTCCAACGACACCACTTGAATTGGCTAAACCTGCTTCGTGTCTGTCAGATTTTGAATTTAAAAGCAAACGTGCAGATTCTCCCGCGCTCGCAGCCAAAACCACAACTTTTGCCTTAATCGTATGCTCCGTTAATTTGTTACGGTCAACATAAGAAACGCCTGTTGCCAGTCCGGTTGACGGATCCGTAAGAATTTCACGGGCCATGGCATTATTGATAAGCGTTACATTTCCTGTTTTCATCGCCGGGATTACCAATACCGATGAAGCAGAAAAATCCGCATAAGCCTGACAAGAACGACCACACTGACTGCAATAAAAACATACCCCGCGCTGATCATTGATCGGTTTTGTAAGGATGGAAAGACGGGATGGAATTACTGGAATATTGGCAGCTTTCCCTGCTTTTTTAAGGAATAGTTCATGCAAACGAGGAGCCGGCGGTGGAAGGAAAATTCCATCCGGTTCATTATGTATATTTTCAACCGTACCAAAAACACCGATCAATTTATCAACCTGGTCATAGTAAGGTTTTACATCATCATAACTGATCGGCCAGTCGTCTCCAAGGCCGTCAATGCTGTGGCGTTTGAAATCATTTGGGCCGAAACGAAGTGAAATTCGTCCCCAGTGATTGGTCCGGCCGCCCAGCATACGGGAGCGGAACCAGTCAAATTTCGTATTGTTTTTATGTGTGTAAGGCTCTCCATCCAGTTCCCAGCCTCCCCACGCAGCATCAAAATCCCCAAAAGGGCGTGTCGTACTGGCACCGCGGCGAGGAGATTCCCAAGGCCATTTTAATTGTGTAATATATTTAGGATCAGCCGGATCAAAATATCCACCCGCCTCCAGAAGAGCCACTTTTGCACCTGCCTTCGCTAGCTGATAAGCGGCCATTCCACCTCCTGCTCCTGAGCCTATTATACAGACATCAAAAACAGCAGGTTGTTCTTTAATTTGGAACATAGTTAAGGTTTGATTTAGAAAATACTATTTAATCAATAAATATAAACATGGAAAAGGTAACCGTCCCCTTTAATAATCATTTTCAAGGTAATTTAAAACGAATCTAAATGGTGGAATGAGGGTATGATTTATCTTGTTCATTTTAACAAAAATTCATTTGAACAAGCATAACAAATTATGGTACGGCCAAAATAATAATACTGAAATTTGATCAAATTGGACCTCTAAAATGCGTAATAAAAACGATTTTGATACCTTTGTAGTCAAAAAAACAAGAATTACATTTTGGCTATCATTGGGAAAGACATTCGTCTTGCAAAAGAATTTTTACAAAAGGGACAACTGGTAGCAATTCCTACCGAAACAGTTTACGGTCTGGCAGGAAATGCATTGGATGAAAAAGCAGTATTATCAATTTTTGAGACCAAAAACCGTCCGTCTTTTGATCCTTTAATTGTTCATACGGATTCTGTTGAAAAACTATCATTACTCGTTTCCGATATACCAGAGGCGGCTCTGATATTAGCGCAAAAATTCTGGCCGGGGCCTTTAACCTTATTATTACCAAAAAAATCTGCCATCCCGGATCTTGTAACTTCCGGACTTGATACTGTTGCTGTCAGAATTCCTGATCATCCTTTAACACTCGACTTACTCCGTGCGCTGGAATTTCCTCTGGCCGCTCCAAGCGCAAATCCATTTGGATATATCAGCCCCACGAATGCGCAGCACGTTGAACAGCAACTGGGAGAAAAAATTCCCTATATAATGGATGGTGGTGAATGCGGAATTGGTATAGAATCAACGATAATTGGTTTTGTTGATGGAATTCCTACCATTTACAGATTAGGTGGACTGTCCATTGAAGATATTGAAAGTGCAGTAGGAGGGGTGGCTCTGATGGCACATTCATCTTCAAACCCACAGGCACCGGGTATGCTGAAAAGTCATTACGCGCCGAAAAAGCCGTTTTTTTTAACTGAAAGAAATGATTTTCCTGTTCACGCTGATGGTTTTGGTTATCTACTTTTTGATAAATACATAGAAGGAATCGATCAAAAAAATCAAAGGATTTTAAGTCCGACAAGCAATTTGAAAGAAGCTGCTCATAATTTATTTGCTTATTTAAGAGAATTGGATGCACAATCGTTAAGCCAGATTTGGGCGGAGCCAGTTCCAGATAATGATTTGGGAAGAGCAATTAATGATCGTTTAAAAAGAGCGGCAGCGGTTGATTAAACTGGATTGATTTCGTCTTATTTGAAAAAGTAGGAGTGAAAGTTCATTAAAAAAACTTCATCCGTAGCACGGGTAATAGCGGTGTACAGCCAGCGAATAAATTCATTGTTTATTTGTTCCTCAGGTAAATAGCCTTGGTCAATAAACACTGCGCTCCATTGTCCGCCTTGCGCTTTGTGACAGGTAAGCGCGTAAGAAAATTTCACTTGCAAAGCATTCAAATAAGGATCTTTCCGCAAAGCTTCGGATCTTTCTTTTTTCGAGGTGATGTAAAAATAATCTTCCAGGACACTGTCATACAACTTTCGGTTATCCTCGGAAGATAGGGAAGGAGAAGCCGAGTGCAGTGTATCCAACATTATTTTGGCATCAAACTCAGGTTGCTTTTCATAATCCGTTAATCTTAAAACAACGTCGGCAAACCTGAAACCGTGAATTTCCTGAGTTTTCTTGATTTTTAATAACTCTACAAAATCACCGTTAGCAATAAATCCCGCAGGAGAGTCTTCATCTAACACGGAATAGTTATTCCTGACAACCATAAGCCTGTCGCCGGCATCCAGTTCTTCTTCCGAAAAGTTGATGGCTCGGCGGATGTACTCATTATATTGTACAGCTGATTTGTTTGAACGCGTCAGAATTATGGTATTCTCCTGACCATATTTGTCAAAAGCATAACGCAAACCTTCTTCCAGTCTTTCGCCAGTCATCCGGAAGGTGTCCCGGTATGATTTGGTGATGATATTCACTGTTGGTTTTTCTTCACGCAACTGGTCACGGAGTTCTGTTGCATTAAATAAAATTCCGGACTGTTCATCCTGGCGCATTACCTCGGTCAACTCTTCTTCAAAAACTGACATATAGAAATTTTTTTCAAGATAAACTTTATCCAGTGCCGGACTAAGTTCTTTGCCAACTGGCGGAAGCTGAGCCACATCGCCGATCAGCATCAATTTATTTCCGGGATTTTCAAATACAAATTCAATCAGATCAGCAAGTAAGCTGCGGTTACCAAATTCTGCATCATCACTGATCATCGACGCCTCATCAATAATGAAAAGCGTATTGTCATGATAGTTTTTTTGTCTTTGGAAAGTCAGGTTTCCTGAAAATGAATCAGCAGTTTGCTTATAAATTTTCTTATGAATCGTGAGAGCGATTTTTTCAGAATAATTCGACATCACTTTGGCTGCGCGACCGGTTGGCGCGAGCAAAACCGATTTGTATCCATAATTTTTCAGCACTTTAATCAAGGTACTGATGATGGTCGTTTTTCCGGTACCGGCATATCCTTTCAGTAAAAAACAATCGCGGTAACGTTCCAGACCACTTTCCTCAATCAAGAAATCATCCGTTTTGGCAAAAAAGCGAAGCTGGCCTTTTGTAGGTCTGAAAGGAAATTTTTTGACTAAACTTTGTGACGGTAATAATTGGCCTGATTCCATGGATACGAAACTACTGGATCAAAATCAATTATCAAAGTCGACATTCAGTAACAAAAATAAACCTGGATTTAATTGCACTTTTTCATAGTATTTCATATATTAGTTTTCGAGTTTATTCATAAACCATAACCGGAACGTCTATGCAAGTATACCAAGTGCTCGCCAACAAGTCTATTGACGCTATTTTCTCTATCACAAAAGAGACAACTGTTTTCCATGCCTTAGAGCTGATGGCCGAAAAAAATATCGGTGCTGTACTGGTTCTTGAAGACGGGGAATTAATTGGAATATTTTCAGAACGAGACTATGCCCGCAAGGTTATCCTATTGGGTCGTGCGTCACGCGATACGCTGGTTCAGGAGGTTATGACAAGTCGTGTCATCACGGTGGAAACAGATCAGAAAATTGAGGATTGTATGCAGATCATGTCTGACAAACACATTCGCCATCTTCCGGTTAACAGAAAAGGAGAACTTGTCGGTATCATATCAATTAATGATATTGTATCGGCCATTATTCGTGAACAAAAAGCGCATATAAAAACGCTGGAAGGATATATTTCGGGCACACCATACGCTTGATTTTTTCAAGGAAGTTATTAGAAACTCAAATCTCTGTTAGTCAGTAAGCTGTGCTAACGGAGATTTTTTGTATCAAATAAAAGGAATAACTTGTCGTTTTTGACAGGTTGGCTATCTTTGTCCCCTCCTAAAACAGAAGCCTTGGACGCGGGAAAAAACGAAATTACAGAATTGTACGGAAGCAGATTACGCATTCGCGTTTGCGGAATTTGCGTAGCTGATAATTGTATTCTGATGATACGGCACCGTTTTTTAGGTGATGAAAATATTTTCTGGAGCCCACCGGGAGGTGGTATGCAGTTTGGAGAAAGTGCTCCTGAGACATTGAAGAGGGAATTTCTGGAAGAAACCGGCCTGGAAATTGAAGCTGGTGAATTACTTTTTGTTAATGAATTCATCCAGCCTCCTTTACATGCAGTTGAGCTATTTTTTCAGATTAGAAACTTTTCAGGTTCTGTTATAACTGGTATTGATCCCGAATGCTCAGAGCAAAACCAGATTATCAAGGAAGTTCGTTTTATGTCGATGGAAGAAATTAAGCAGCTTCCGGAAAACCACGTTCACAGTTTATTTCATAATTGTGAAACTATTGAAGATGTACTGTCGCTCAAAGGTTACCTTTGAAATAAAAGCATGGCTTAACGTTATTTAAATTATAAATACTTTAACAATATATTGTGGCACTAATTGAAAACCAGGCAATTGAAGTAATTCCGACCCTTTTGGTAGGAGATAATTCATTTGATGCAGATGCAATACCGTTTTGTACGTTGTGCATTGAAGTGGATGAAAGACGTATACGTTTTTGTATCGTCAGGGATGAGAAAATGGAATGCATCTGGCTGGAAGATTATAATTTTGACGTTGTTTTAAGTCAGGAAGAGGTTTTTGACAGATTGAAAAAAATTTTCACCGGACATTTGCTCTGGTCATCAAATCATTGGAAAAATGTAAGAATTGCAATTAATTCCCATGCATTCAGTTTGATACCAAGTCTGATTTTTGAAAAAGATTCGGCGCCAAGTTATCTGGAATTTGCTTTGGGACATCCTGTAAATGATGATGAAAGAGTACTTTATCATGAGTTGCCCCTCGTTCATGCAAACAATGTTTTCAGTATTCCGAAGGTATGGTACAACTGGATGGTAACCCACTTTGAATCGTCTGATTTATCATTTTATCACCTTACAAGTCCGTTAATCATTGGCGCTTTAGTGAGCCACGCGGAACATCAGGAGATTAAAGTGGTTTCCGTATTTTTGGAAAAGGGTTATTTTACCCTTGTTGTGACGGAAAGTGAGCAGCTTATTTTATGCAATCGTTTCAAATTTTCTCAGCCTCAGGAACTTGCCTATATCATTCTTTTCGCTTTAAATGAACTCAACTTTTCTCCCGAAGAAATGAAAGTTTTGTGCTACGGAGAGGTTAGTCCGCTGTCTGATAATTATGTAGAACTTGGACGTTTCTTCTCGAATATTCAGATTGGAACCGGCCCGACTACGCTTCGTTATAGCACACATTGCGGAGATATTCCGGGACATCGGTATTTCGGTTTGTTCAACACATATCTGGTATCTTCCTGAAAATTACGGATGAGTCTTACTTAGAAAATAATTAAGATTGCATTTTATAACGTTTGGTTCTGGTTATTTCAGTATTATCGCATCTGAATTCCAAAATGTCTCTCTTTTTTATTTGAATATATGAAGCGAATAGCGCTGTTTCCCGGATCTTTTGATCCTTTTACAAAAGGTCATGAAGATATCATTTTGCGAGGCCTCAGACTTTTTGATGAGGTAGTAGTAGGGATAGGAAATAATTCCAGCAAACAGCGTTATTTTCCTTTGGACGTCATGAAGGAGCTGATTGAAAAGACATTTGAAAAGGAGAAAAACGTCAGTGTAATTACTTACAACGATCTTACCGCTCGTGTTGCCAGGGAAATAGGAGCAAAATTTTTGTTAAGAGGACTTAGAAATACAACTGATTTTGAATATGAAAACGGCATAGCGCAGGTGAACCGTTTTGTGTATGAAGAAATTGAAACGGTATTTCTAATTACGTCACCAAATCTTGCCCCGATTAGTTCCAGTATTATCAGAGATCTTCACAGATATGGACAGGGCGTGGATGATTTTCTTCCTTATTCGTTGTCGGAGCTAAATAAACTTAGAGAAAAGAAAAGCTGAGATTTTAATATTTAATAAAAAAAGCGCCTGATAAGTTAAGTGTAAAACTTATTTGTCAGGCGCTTTTCTGTAATATCGTTTATTGTAATTTTTTGGCAGCTTTCAATTCCTTGGCCAATTTACCTTTCACCGGATCATATTTTACAAATATATTAATCCAGATCAGTCTGGCCGTCCTGAACATAACAGGTATCAGAATAACGTAGGAAATTAACAGTCCGGCCAGAACGTAATTCAAATCATAGTCCAGTATTACTACAAAACCTACAAACGCTGCAACCATCAGCGCCACTGAAAGTGCGTAACTTACATACATTGAACCGATATAAAATCCTGGTTCTCTGGTAAATGACTCTTTGCAATACGCACATTCATCGTTGACCTTGTCGAATTTCTTTAAATTGTATGGGTTGTTGGTTTTAAAGAAAGCACCAGTCTGACATTTCGGGCAGGTATTGGTGAAAATGCTGTATAATTTGGTTCCCTTGAACATGGAATTGCGGAATAATGAATAATGAAAGCTGAGGTATAAAAATCCATACCTCAGCTTTTACTATTGTTCCTTAAAATTTTGAATTTTCTTTAAACTGTCAACCACGTAACGTATTGAACTGAATGAATTGATCAAAATTGATTTGGCTTCCGAAGGAGTGTACCATTCCAGTTTTTCTATTTGTTCTTCCGCCTGTGGCTGCATTGCAGAATCGTCCAGGCAGTCGAAAAGGTACCATTTGGTTCTTTTTAAAATCCGGTTGTTGTTCATGGTATAAGTATGCCATGTTGTGCATATTTTATCACGAACAAGTGCTTTTACACCCGTTTCTTCCTCAATTTCCCGAACAGCCGCTTTTTTTGAGTTTTCACCTTTGTCTAATTTTCCTTTTGGCAAATCCCATTTTTTACGACGAAACATAAAAAGCCATTTGTCTCCTTTTACTACTACACCACCTGCGGCTTTGATGACTTTGTACAGACTTTTAACCTTTTCTTCAACATCTGCCTTCTCGCGGGTAGCAAGTGTGACGGATAACATTTCCTTGGGAAGTTCCTTTTCCAGCAAGTTAATTGCTTGAATAGCAGTTGTTGAGGTTGCGTTCAGGAAAAGTACATGTCCGGTAAACATACTCTTTTGCAGCTTCTCCAGTCTAAGATCAACGATGTGATCAAAGTCAGAAGTTTCAGCCGCAGTTAATTCATTTGTCCGTACTATTCGGAAGGGACGGTCGTCGAAAAAAATAATCATTTGATGTGGGTACGGATGTCGATGAGCAAAATTAAGTAAAGAGTTTAGTTTAGACAGTGATTATTATTGATAAATTTGCAGTAATAATAAATAATAATTTCTTGGAACTCCTTATAATTTTACTTTTAGTGCTTCTCAATGGTATATTTTCCATGTCTGAGATAGCACTTGTATCTTCCAGAAAATCCCGCCTAGAGGCAGCTGCCCGGAACGGAGATTCGAGTGCCAAGGCTGCCTTAAACCTGGCCAACTCACCAACCAGATTTCTTTCGACTGTTCAGATAGGTATTACATTAATCGGCCTTTTGACGGGTATGTACAGTGGTGATAATATCACGGCAGACTTCGAAAAAATAATTGCTACCATTCCTTTATTGCTACCGTATAGCCACACACTTGCCGTCGGTACGGTGCTGGTTGCAATCACTTATCTTTCGCTGGTTCTGGGTGAACTTGTTCCCAAACGGATCGGTATGGCCAATCCTGAGGCGATTTCTAAGTTCATGGCGCGGCCGATGAATATAATTTCGGTTGCCACAGCTCCTTTTATTTCTCTGCTTGGTTTTTCAAGCGATCTGATCATTCGTCTGCTTAATATCAAACAAAGTGAAAATTCTGTTACAGAAGAGGAGATCAAGAGCTTGATTCAGGAAGGAACAACCGGTGGTGTTTTTGAAGAAATTGAGCAGGAAATTGTTCATAATGTTTTTCAATTAGGCGACCGGAAAATTACCTCCCTGATGACAAACCGCCAGGAAATTGTCTGGCTGGATGTGGAAGATACCGTTGAAGAAAATAAGGCAAAAGTTCTTGAATCTCGCCATTCTGTATATCCCGTATGTCGTGATACCGTTGATGATGTTGTGGGATTGATTTACATAAAAGATCTGCTCGCAACGGATCTGGAAGTTCGTTTGGCGGATTTGACCGAGATTTTAAAGGATCCGGTTTATCTTCCCGAAAGTAACAGGGCCTATCAGGCTTTGGAAAAATTTAAGGAGCAAAAGGTTTATTTCGGGATTATTGTAGATGAATATGGCGGTTTGCTTGGTGTTGTGACGATGCATGATATCATGGACGCTTTGGTAGGAAATATTTCCGAGGAAGATGAAGAAGATTCTGAAATTATCCAGAGGGAAGACGGAAGTTATTTGATTGATGCCCAATTACCTTTCGATAATTTCATCCAGTATTTTGACCTGAATATGCAGGAATCAGAACGAAAGGAATTTGTCGGGTTTAACACGCTTGGAGGATTTGTACTTCATGTGCTGGAAAATATTCCTAAAACCGGTGAGAAGTTCAAATGGAAACACTTTGATTTTGAGGTGATTGACATGGATAAAAGCAGAATAGACAAGTTGTTGGTTACAAATAATAAGAAAGACGATTCAAACGAATAAAATGGCAGAAGAAACCGAAATATCCCGCAGAGTTGCAGAGTTACTTTTAGAAGCACAGGCTATCAAATTAAGTCCGGACAAACCTTTTCAGTGGAGTTCTGGTTGGTTGTCACCAATTTATTGCGATAACCGTGTTGCTTTATCATATCCTGATACAAGAACATTTATCAAGAAAGCACTGGCAGATCTTATCAAATCTGAATATCCTGGTGTAGATGCAATTGTGGGTGTTGCCACAGGCGGAATTGCTCAGGGTGCTTTGGTAGCCGATATTCTTGAACTTCCTTTTGCCTATGTTCGTCCTGAACCTAAAAAACACGGAATGGGAAACCAGATTGAAGGCCGTCTGGAAAAAGGTCAATCGGTTGTCATTGTTGAAGATTTGATTTCGACAGGTGGAAGTTCTCTAAAAGTTGTTGATGTTCTGCGTAACGCTGGTATTGAAGTGGCGGGAATGGTTGCCATTTTTACCTATGATTTCCAGGTTGCTGAAAATAATTTTGAAGAAAAAAATGTAAAACTAAGTGTTATAAGCAATTACAACGCGCTAATAGCCTCTGCACTTGAACACGAATATATCACCATGGAACAGGTAGAAAGCCTGAGTCAGTGGCGGGTGCAACCGGATTTGTGGGGAAAATAAAAAAATAAGGAAGAAAAGCCTGAAAGACTATGACAGTCTTTCAGGCTTTTTGCTGTATTATCAAAATCCCGTAAGATAAACGCTTGAAAGTTTCCGGGAAAATATTAATTGTTTAACATTGAATGTTTTCAATACATTGTTATATTTCGAGTAACAAACACTTCTCCTGCCCTCCAACTTCATAATCTTGTTGCATAATTTGAATCCTTTTTAGTTTGTTAAATGATTGACGTTTCTTACCCCTATTTTGATACGAATTTAAGCTGGCTCTCTAATAATTTCAGGTTACTTCTGGAAGCGAACGATGATTCTGTTCCGGTTCGTGAAAGGCTGAAATTTATGGGTCAATATTCCTATCAGATTGAAGAATTTTTCAGGGTACGAATACCGAATCTTCTCGCCATGGGTGAGGTAAGCAAGGATATCAGAACAAAACTGAATGTATATCCGGAATCGCTTTTGGAGCATGTTTATGAAACCGTAGATAATCAGCTCAGGGAATTCAACGAAATCCTGGTTACACGCATTTTACCGTCACTAAATGATCAGGGTGTCCATCTTTACTATAAAGAATCTTTTTCTCCCGAGCATTTATCATTTGTAAGAAAATTCTTCATAGACAAGCTTTTCCGGTATTTGCAGCCTGTTTTTCTGGATGGCCGCAGAAATTCCAAAATCTCCTTTTTTGAATCAAAAGAGCTATATCTTGTCGTTCATCTTGTTTTTAAGGAAGACCAGGATGAAGATTGGTATGCTGTTGTAAATATACCAACAGAACCATTTGGCAGGTTTGTAGAAATGCCTGAATATGAGGGGAAAAAGTATGTAGCTTTTCTTGAAGATATTATTCGTGAAAACCTGCCGGTTCTTTTTCCCGGATATGAAATCATTGATTCATATACCCTTAGGGGTGAGAAGGAAACTGAACTTACTATTGAGGATGAGTATCCAATGGTAATGGCTCAGCGGATTATTAAACAACTTGAAAAAAGGAATTTTGTTCAGCCACTTCAATTTTTTTATGAGTCGGGTATGCCTCTGTACATCCGGGAATATTTATCCAACAGGGCAGGAATGCTCATGAATGAATTTCATGAAAGAGGAAGTTATCTGTATATGCAGGATTTGCTGACGTTTCCTTCATTCTCCAAAAAGCTGGATTATCCTTACCAAAGACCAATACATAATAGTGAATTTGAAGAAACTGAATCTGTTTTTGAATCAATTCAGCGGGCAGACCAGCTGCTTCATTTGCCTTATCATTCCTATAATCCGATTGTCAGGTTTTTCAATGAAGCGGCAATTGATCCTTATGTTAAGGAAATTCATGTTTCTCTTTACAAAATCAGTGCAAATTCCTTTATTCTAAACTCGCTTATCAGTGCTTCCAGAAACGGGAAAAAAGTTGTCACTTATGTTGAATTGAACGCAAAGCTGGATATTCAGGAAAATATGCAGTGGTCACGAAAAATGAGAGATGCGGGTGTCAAGATTATTTTCAGCATTCCCGGGCTCAAAGTGCATGCAAAAATGGCACTGATTAAACGTCGTGTGCAAAAAGGGTGGGAGCGTTATGCATTTCTAGGCACAGGAGGTTTTTATCGGCTGACAAGCCGCGAATTTGTTGACCATGCGCTGCTTACCAGCCACCGCGAATTGACGAATGAACTGGAATTGTTATTTGGTTATCTGTATACACAAGATGAACCAAAAAAGTATAAATATCTGCCTTTCAATTTTTTACAGGTCACTCAGTTTACAATTCAGAAAAAACTGATTGATCTGATTGACAGAGAAATCAAGAATTCCAATGCCGGTTTGAAATCATTTATAACGATCAAACTAAATCAGATTCAGGATCATACGCTGATTGATAAACTGTATCAGGCTAGTAAAGCCGGGGTAATGGTGCACATCATTATCAGCGAAAGCTGCGGAGTGATTCCCGGTCTTCCGTCAATCAGTGATAACATAACGGTGAGCCGGCACGTGGATCGTTATATGGAAAATACCCGTATTTTTCATTTTGGTAATCGTGGTAATGATGAGATTTATCTTTCATCCTGCGACTGGACTTACCGTAATCTGCATCGTAGAATTGATGTTTGTTTTCCAATCCTTGATGAAGCTTTAAAAGGCCAGATGCGCCAGGTTTTGAAAAATTATGTTAATGATAACCAGAAAGCAGTCAGGCTGGATTTATACCAGAATAATTTAAGAATCCAATACGACGCAAGCACACCAAAAGTAAGGGCGCAGGAAGCAAACTATCGACTTGCTGAACGCCTTGAAAGAAATATGAGTATTCGTAAATCTGAATAAATTATTTTAAATTTATAAAAAATAATTTACCCTCCAACGTATAATCTTGTTTAGCCGTTTTTGAAACCATCAGGCTAATTTTTGAAAAATTGAAATTTCAAACAATCATTGTTTTTCAACTTAACGGAGTAAAATCCTCTTGAGATGTAAAAACTATATGACTATATTTGAAAGCATGTCACTGTCTCTCAATCAATAAACAGGAAATACTCAATATGGGAATAGTAGAGCGAAGAGAACGACTGAGAAATCAGGTTCGTTCCGATATCGTGAAAACAGCCAAAGAAATAGCCCGGGAGGAAGGGTGGACTGCCGTTTCGATTCGAAAAATCGCTGAGGTTATTGAATATAGCCCGCCTATTTTATATGAATACTTCGAAAGCAAGGATAAATTACTGGAAGCAATCAGGGTTGAAGGTTTTGATTTTCTTCAGGCCGAGTTTATAAAAATAAAAACCCATTTTAGAAATCCTGAGAAACAGCTTTCAGAGGTTGCGAGATGTATCTGGGTTTTTTCAGTTGAAAATCCGGAGATTTTTCAGGTGATGTTTAATCTCGAAGGAGCTTACTGTGATTCCAAACGTGTTTACTCGCATGCTATGAATATCCGCGACAATCCGGTTTGGGAAATGATTGCTGTTTTACGCCCGAAATCAGGTGAAATGGTAACCAAGACCTACTATGAGTGGTGGTGCCTTACTTATGGCTTTATCTCAATTACCATGACAACCCAGCCACGTTACGCTTTCGCCCAGGCGGAACCGATTTACATGGAGGGTGTGAGAAGGTTTATAAAAAGTATTATGTAGCTGCACTGGTCTGGCGTACTTCTATTTTGCTTTGGTGATACACCTGGGAATATGGAGGTACGCTGCGAACCAGCCACGCATTTCCGCCTATTATGGTGTCATGCCCTATGACAGTCTCGCCGCCTAAAATTGTCGCGTTGGCATAAACTACAACATTATCTTCAATCGTAGGATGTCTTTTCTTCGATGCCAGTGACTTGGAAACGTGTGTTGCTCCCAGAGTAACGCCTTGGTAAAGTTTGACATGATTACCAATAATGGTAGTTTCTCCAATGACAATTCCTGTTCCGTGGTCTATAAAAAACGAATGACCTATTTTCGCGTTAGGATGAATATCAATGCCAGTCTGGCTGTGGGCAAATTCTGTCAGCATTCTCGGAAGCAAAGGGATACCTTCCAGGGCAAAACTATGGGCAATGCGATAGGTCGCAATCGCAGTAAAACCTGGATAGAGCGCAATAACCTCTTCAATACTAACCGACGCCGGATCATTTTCAGTGATAGATCTTGCATCTTTCAGAAGCATTTCATAGATCTCCGGAATATGGTCAAAAACGGAATCAAGAATTTCTTCCCGGCTCCTTTCCAACTGTGGTGTCAGGGGCGCAAGCATACAATCAAGGCGATGCCGAAGTTCCAGAAACGCTCCTTCCAAGTCTTGCCCCTGATCATTACATTGACAATCCTGACTAATTGGAAAAAGAAAATTTATTAATTTCTGGATAAATAAACCTGCATCATGTCTGGATGGTAATTTGTATTGAAAAGTAGTATTTTGCTCATTTAATTTTTGGAAAAATAATTTCTGCTGGTGGTTGTTCATTATTCCTTATTTTTTGGTAATGCTTTTTCGGAAACGGCACTGTTTTTGTATTGATATATGGGAAACACAAAAATGGCCCGAAAGATTATATTTTGGTAAATTCTTTTAAAATTCTTTGGGTAAACGTGTTTTTTGTCTACATTCTATCGTATATAGGATGTGAATTGTGAAGTTATAAATTCTTGGAGTAATCAGGAAACTTATGTTACGCGTTAAAAAAATTCAGTCCCCTTTTATAATTCTTTTGTTGGCTTTTTCTCTTACATCATGCTTTTCCAGGTATCTGATTTCTGAAAAGCAGGTACGCAAGCATTACGCCAAAAAAGATATTCGCCCGGAAATTCAGATTATTAAGAATGATACGCTTTCACTTTGCATTGCAAGTGTTGGCAATGATACCCTGCCAATGTTGCTTCTGATTCACGGCGCACCTGGTTCATTGTGGGGTTACATGAACTTAATGGACGATCAGGACCTTCAAAATCATTTTCATATTGTATCTGTTGACCGGGTGGGTTACGGAAAATCGCGGTTGAAGATGAAAAAGAAGCGTAAATATGTGACGTCAATCGAAACTCAGGCCCGTTCCCTGCTTCCGGTATTCGAACTCAATCATTCAGATCAAAAAGTAATTGTATTGGGACGTTCCTATGGAGCACCCATTGCGGCGAAAATGGTTTCACTTGTTCCGGAAAAAGTAAAGGAGCTGATCATGGTTTCCCCGGTTATTGATCCGGACAAGGAAAAATTCTACTGGTTTTCAAAATGGGGAAGAAATTCACTGGTTCAGCTTTTTTTGCCGGGAGATTTCAATACAGCAACGGCTGAAAAATATTCCCATTCGGACGAGCTGAAAAAGTTGTTACCCGTTTGGCAGAATCTTCACGTCCCGACAACCGTGATTCAGGGTGGAAATGACTGGATTGCTGATCCTTCCAATCTTGATTTTGCGAGAAAACATATTAAAAGTAAGAGATCACAATACATATTTCTTAACAATGCCGGTCACATGATTACTTACACCCATTTGGAAATGATCAAGGAAATGTTACTTCGCAGTCAACTGTTTAAGGAGAAAATAACAGCTGTTGATATCAGTAATGAATAAATGGGTGGCGCCTTTAAAAAGTATTTAGGGCTGTTGGGATAAATTTATTTAGATTTCCATTTCTCTCCTCGATAAAAAGCAGCGGTCGTCCTATGGAAAAAGTATCAGATACCTTTAAGTCAGGCTTTAATTTTGTAACTGAAAATAAAAAAATAATTTCAAGAGGCTTAATCGCCGTTGTCTGCATATTAATGGCTGTCTGGTTTGTCAGACATGAAGAAGCCGAAGTCAGAAAAGTATATGGCTTAATCCAGTCCGCTTCCCCTGTTTATATTTTACTTGGACTTTTAGTCACAGTCGGATACATACTTTTGCAAGGAGTTATGTACCAGTTTTCCTTCAAAGCATTAGGGAAAAACATTGATCTGATTACTTTGACCGAGTTATTTTTAAGAAGGAATTTTATAAGCGTATTCTTGCCAGCCGGAGGAATTTCTTCCCTGGCTTTTTTTACGGCAAAAACGGAAAGAAAAGGCGTTACTAAAACCGAAGTTCATCTGGCCTCGTCTATTTATGCCGTTTGCGGAATTGTTTCAGTATTTGTGGTTGCCATTCCTGCGGTGATCTGGCTTTTATTCCAAAAGTCTGTCTCTAATAGTGAATTATATGCATTCGGTGGATTATTCATCCTAATTTTGCTTCTGTATTTTGCTATTAAATCCTTTATTGATCGTGGCCGGTTTTATAATTTTCTCTTAAAATATCAGCCTGATCTTGAAATTGTAATGGAACAAATGTCCGATGGGCGTTTTTCTATCTCTGCAATCATAAACTGCCTGCTCTTTTCTGTGCTTATTGATCTGGCCGGGATTCTTCATTTATACATCGCATTTTTTGCGCTCAACGTTTCGGCGCCTTTTGAAGCAGCCTTCATGGGCTATCTGGTAGCCACTATTTTTTTGATCCTGTCACCATTTTTAAGAGGAATTGGTGCAATTGAGCTTTCACTTAGTGTGCTGTTGGTTCAATACGGAATGGATAGTGTGGCTGCTATTTCGGTTACTATGATTTACCGTTTTTTTGAATTCTGGGCTCCCTTAATAGCGGGAATGTTGACTTTTCTATTCAAGAAAAATAATCTGATATTAAGAATACTCCCGGCATTTCTGATATTAATACTTGGTATTATAAATATCGTTTCTGTTTTGACGCCATCAATAGCTTCACGCGTTCAGGAATTACAGGGTTTTATTCCGGTTAATTTTATTGCCGTTTCCAATTATTTCGTTCTGCTCACAGGCGTTGTTTTAATTTTTATGTCTGTATTTCTGCTGAAAGGATATAGGACCGCCTATTATCTTTCCATCGGATTGTCTGTCCTATCCTTCGTAGGCCATCTGACCAAGGGAATTGATTATGAAGAATCATTGACTGCTGCTTTTGTAGTTCTGGTTTTACTTTTTACAAGACAGCAATATTTTAGAAAAGGAAATAAAAAATTTCAACTATTTGGTATCAGGACAGTTCTGGTAGCAATAGGAGCGGTTCTGGTTTATGGCATTGTGGGTTTTTATTTCCTGGATAAAATTCATTTCAATATTGATTTTTCATTTCCGGCGGCGGTAAAAAATACGCTTTTATATTTTGCCATGATCGGGAATGATCTTGATCCACAGACAATTTTTGGGCGTGACTTTTTATATTCGCTTAATTTTCTGGGTGGACTTTGTATTGCCTTTTTGATTTACACCGGCATTCGTCCATTAATCTTTAAACCGGAAATGGAAGACGCAAGTTGGGAAAAAGCGAAAGAACTGGTGACCAAATACGGAGACTCCTCGCTGGATTATTTCAAAACATACCATGACAAGCTTTTGTATTTTGGAAAACAAACGGAAGGTTTTATTGCTTATCGCGTAGGAAATGGTTTTGCAGTTGTATTGGAAAAACCGGTTTGTGCCAATGAAAATGATATGCAGTTGCTGATAAAAGAATTCGATCAGTTTTGTAGAGAAAATGATCTGGAATGTACTTACTACCGATGCGATCAGGAAGTATTACCGGTATTTCATTCGTTAGGAAAAAATTCTCTCATTATTGGTCAGGAAGCTGTTGTGAATTTGAAGTCATTTTCTCTGGATGGAGGTGATAAAAAATCACTTCGCAACGCAGTTAAAAATATTGCCAATAAAGGATTTTCAGTCAAAATTTATAATGCTCCGGTAAAAGATGGCGTTTTGCAACGCTTGAAAGCTGTTAGTGATGAATGGATTGAAACAACGGGTTATACCGAAATGGTTTTTTCACAGGGAATTTATGATAAGGATGAATTAAAAAAGCAAACCATAATTACTCTGGAAAATGAAGATGAAAAAATCATCGGTTTTGCCAATATTATCCCTGATTACGTGCGTGGTGAAGGTACTTATGATTTGATACGAAAAACAAAAGATGCACCCGGCACCACGCTGGATGCGATGATGATCGAGATTATCAAATATTTTCAATCACAGCATTTCGATTATCTTAATATAGGAATGGTCCCGTTATCTGGTGCCGAGGAGAATAAGGATATTACAGAACGAGCCATCAAATTTGCTTATCAGAATGTTAAACAGTTCGGATATTATAAGTCGCTTCGCGAATATAAAAGCAAGTTTTCGCCTGAATGGAAAAGTAAATACCTGATTTATGACGACGCTTACGCATTGATCAGAATACCGACAGCCCTGAATAAGGTTGTGAAAATGAAATAAAATTTATGAGATTTAAATTGATCTTGCTGCTGTTTGTCCTTTCGATTTCGGTAAAAGCGCACGTTCCCGATTCTTTACAATATGGAATTTTTGGTAAACTTAAAGTATATCAGCCGTTAACCAGTCCAAAACAACTGGTTCTTTTTATCAGTGGAGACGGCGGCTGGAACCAGGGCGTGATAGACATGGCTGATAATTTTGTTGCGATGGACGCAATGGTTGTCGGAATTGATATTCGGAGTTATTTGAAAAACCTTCAAAATACTAGATCTGCGTGTTACTATCCTGCGGCTGATTTGGAAAATTTGAGCAAGTTCATTCAAAAAAAATACCGATATAAAAATTACGTAAGTCCACTTTTGGTCGGATATTCTTCCGGAGCGACACTGGTTTATGGAATTCTTGCGCAGTCTCCCGCAAACACATTTTGTGGCGCCTTAGCTTTGGGTTTTTGTCCTGATATTCAGATAAATAAACAGCTTTGTGCAGGGTCCGGGTTAAAATCGCATTCGCTGGGGAAGGGTAAGGGGTTTTATCTGGAAGCCGCCAAAAATTTACAGGAACCATTTATAGCATTGCAGGGCATGCAGGATCAGATCTGTGATTTTAAAACTACGGCAAGTTTTCTGAAACAGATTCCAAATGCAAAATTAATCGCTTTACAAAAAGTCGGACACGGGTATTCTGTTCAGAAAAACTGGGTGCCCCAATTAAAAACGGCTTTCATTGAAATCATTTCAAAAAAGCAGGATGAAGTAAAAAACAACCGGGAGGAGATCAATGAAAGCGAGTTAAAAGAATTGCCTATTCACGCTATTTCATCCAAATCCAACCCCGAGAAACCAATGGTTTTTTTAATAACAGGAGATGGAGGTTATACCAGTTTTGATCAGGCTTTCTGCAAAGAACTCGCCAATAACGGAATGCCTGTGGTTGCACTTGATGCCTTGAAATATTTCTGGAATGAAAAAACTCCGGCTTCCACAACTGTGGATGTTGAAAAGCTTATTTCCTTTTATAGAAATAAATGGCAGCGGGATAAAATTATCCTGATAGGATATTCTTTTGGCGCTGATGCATTTCCTTTTGTCTATAACAATTTTGATAAAACAACACGTGAAAGCGTCCAGCTTCTCGCCATGTTATCTCCGGCCACAGAAGCAGATTTTGAAATACATATTTCAGATATGCTCAGTCTGCCCCGCGGAAAAAGGCAATATGATGTTTCGGCAGAGGTAAACAAGATCAAAAACCTGAAAATTATTTGTCTCTATGGTTCAGAAGAAGAGCCGGAAATTAAATCGGAAATTAAAAATCCGGAGGTAAGTTTTGTTACAATTCCTGGCGGCCATCATTACAATAATAGTTATAAGCAACTTGTAAATATTATTGTACAAAAGTCTGATAAATAGTATTTTATATTGAAATTGTATTTTTTATATTTATCAAAAACATTGATAAATACAGATTAATTTTGAATATTTCTGAATTGATATGGAACTTCATTACTTGTTATATAATCAGATTTTATTTTAGCAAATTCGGTTTTTACAAAAAAGAAAACGACCAGTCAGTGACCAGCCGTTTGTCTGAATTAATTAACCTAAGAAAAAAATCTGACACCGAAAATTACTTTTCGGGTCAGATTTTAATACCCAACGAAACTACAATACTTCTTCCATCAGAAGACCAGATACCTGCTCCCGGATACATTGTCGGGCGTTTCGTGTAATAGCTCTTATTCAGGATGTTGTTCACCCCAAATTTCAAATTATATCTTTTTGCAATTCTCAGCGTTCCGTTAAAATCCCACAAACCGTAGGATGGTACTTTTCCTTTCGCCGCATTAGCGGAAGGCGCAACTGTATTAAGCGCATCTGAAAATAGAGAACTTACATAACTATACTGTAAAGTTGCAAACAGTGTGTTATGCGCAAATTGTAATCCATTTCTAGTGATCCAGGTTGGAACGCCTTCAAGTTTATTTCCTTTTGTATTCAGGTTCTCGTTGTTCAGGATTGAGCTTCCTTTGATATAGTAAGCGTCAAAATAGGACGTCGAGGTAAATACTGAAAATTCAGTTTTACTTCCGTTTTGACGCTGGATTGAAAGCGGTTTGTATTCAACATATAATTCCACACCTTTTGTCATGCTGTTTCCGGTATTTGTCCGAAGGATGTAATCCTTTCCGGCTTCGTCCTTCATAGCCAGCGTCCCCATTCTGTTTTGATATAACATCTGGAAAACACTTACATCATAAGAAAAGAAACTGCCCATTTTTCCATTGATACCGGCTTCAAGATTATAACCTTTTGAGTCTTTCAAATTTTTATCAACCTGTTCCAAAACAGAACCGGGAATAATATCTTTTAAAACGGTTGGCCGGTAAGCCTGAGAAAATCCGGCGTATATTCTGCTGTCCGCATCAAGTTTGTATTGTGAGCTGATTCCGAAAAGAGGGAAATGATGTTTGATTTTATTCGGAAGTGCTTCTGGCTGGTAGTAAGTTATTGCACCGGTCATATTGGTTGTTCCGTTTTCTACACGGAATCCCGGTGTTACCGTCAGTTTAGGGGTGATGTACAGTAAATTTTCTACAAAGAAAGCAATGTTGTTTGTTTTCAAGTGCAAATCTCTACCCCAAACCGGGTTGGTGAGCGATAAATCAAAATCACTGCCAGTTGTACCTTTTCCTAATTGTCGGCGACGAAGGTGATTTTTCATAACCTGCACACCTCCTGAAACAAAATTGGTCAGTTCGCCGATGCGGTATTGGTGCACGAGACGAAGCTCCGAAGTGAAACTTTTAAAGACATCAATATCAACCTGGCGTTGTTTATATTGATTTGTGGTGGGATCAATGGCGTCAGGAACGTTTGCAAACGCATCGATCATCACACTGTTTCTATTTCCGTAAACGCCCGAGTTAGTCCAGCGAAGTTTAGTGAACGGACTGATTTTCCAGTCAAGAACGATGGATGGAACGTAAATATCTGGATTGAAATAGTTTCTTGAACGGGTTGACTGACGTGGATCCTGGACAAACATTAAATCCGTTAAAGGACCAGGAATTTGATAAATGTATGACGAACGTCCTAACTCTGCCTTTACTTTTAAATTTTTTGTAAATTCATAAGAAAGACTTGCAAACTGAGACTGTGCATCTGACTTCGAATTTTTTCGATAACCGTCGGAATGTCTTTTTTGATAGTAAGCTGAATAGGTAAGCTTGCCTACTTTTCCACTGATGGAGTTGTAGGAACTAAAAAGGCCATAAGAACCGGCTGAATTAATTGTTTCAAAGGTAAATGCTTTTGTAGTATCAGGTTGCTTTGATACATAGTTGATCATCCCTCCGAATTGAGCTCCATATTGCAAAGATGCGGTACCATGAACAAGTTCTATTCTCTCAATAGATTCCATTGCCGGACTATAATGACTTGCCGGATATCCATACATATCGGAATTGGTAATCACTCCGTTTTGACGAATATTATACTCCCATGAACGGTGCGGATCAAGGCCGCGGGTCGAAATGTTGATCTGATTTCCACTTCCATCCATGTCATAAACAAATACACCGGGGATTTTTGCAAATATCTGACGTCCAGTTTTTTCTGCAATGTTTGCATTGATTCCACCGAGTTGAAGAACTTCATTTTTGGTCCCGGCAATCAGGTAAGTATCATGCACATCGGGTAGTCGTTCTACCTGAATACTGTTTTTCTCTTCCTCAATTACAACTTCGTCCAGACTGTTAATGTCTTCTCTCAGCGTAACTGTAACATGATCAGGCTTGCTAGCAGAACTTTTGACTTTTATTTTTTGAGAAAAATAGCCAATTGAAGTAACATGAAGTGTATATTCTTTTCCCCCAGTATTTTCTATTTTGAAAAAACCTTCTTTGTCGGTTACTGCTCCTTTTTTAGTGTCTTCGATTCTTACACTGACACCCTCAATACCAATGCCATTACTGCCAATAATTCTTCCCGTAACAGAATTATTTTGTGCAAATGATATCAGGTTCATGAAAAGAAAAAGAACCAGGAGTCCGTATTGCAAACGATTTGATTTTAAGGGGATTACGGATTTTATTGTGGTAGAGTTTTTTAGCTGCATAAGCTGTCTAAAACTTGATTTGGATTAATTAGAACAAAATTATTTGATGCTGTTTTGATAACAGAGTAGATCGTCCCAAAGGTATTTCCAATGATATCCAGGCATACGATTTATAGTCGTATGACGCTATCATTGAAAGACCGTTAGGTCTTCCTTTCCAGAAGATTGAATGAAATAATTAGCTCAGCAAATCAGGCGGGGGAGATGGAATGCTTGATTCCGGAATTACAGGACAATAGGGTGTATAATCAAAAGTCACCGGCGTTGACCACTCAAAAATGTAAAATGTATGTTTACGGCCGATAGCCATATACTCTTTCAGGAAGTTTTTCAGAATAGTCCCGGTTGCTCCTTTGTGAGAATCGGAATTTGTTTTGGCGTGATCTTCGAATGTAGAAACCATACACCAGAAACGTTCTCTTGAAGTTTGGCTAAATTCACATTGTACATACAACGTATCATTAACAATTTGTTTTGATACGATTTTGTAATATTCGTTGCCCTTTAAAAGTTCTTCATTAGATGGCATCGAACTTTCCCATTCACCCAGATAAGGCAGTGTCAAAGGGAATTTAAGCAGCAGGTCACAATTAGCCAGTTCAGATTTAAGGGCGTCATTATCATCTTTTTCCAATAAATTATAAACGGAAAAGCCCATCATATTAAAGATGAGAAGTCCGAAAAGTAATATGGATAAAAGTTTTTTCAATTAACCTACTGGTGGTAGTCAAATCCCCTAATTCTGCAAATATACCTTGAAGCTAGCAAAATTCAGCTAGCAATCAATATAATTAGCAAACCTTTGGAAACCCTTTTCCTAACGCGCAACTTTCCTTGTGACAAATTTGCCCAGTTGATCCGTCACGCGAATTATATATATCCCTTTTGCCATTTGACGCAAATCCAATGGCTGGCTCCATTGCGTAAGACTTTCAGTTGTATTAATCTGGCGAACTATCTGGCCATTCATATTGATCAGCTCAATGCGAAGGGTAGTGGCTGTGGCGCTCTTCACACTTACGGTAAGGAAATCTTCCGTTGGTACAGGATATGCGTCAACAACCATTGCCAAATTATCCGAATCTGGTAATGAAGTAACCAGCCCCGAGTCATTTACAGGTACATATGGTGGAATTTCAACAGTCTGTCCCGGTTTATCAATTACTGTAATCAAGCCTTCGCGGTAGGTTTCTGATATTTTAATACCATCTCTCCATTCATCAATTACAACGGCATAAATATATTTTCCCAAAAGTTCAGGAGCATTCCAGACCAGTTTTTTAGCAGTCTGGTCAACATAAAATGTTCCTTTTTTATTTACGTCGTTAGGATATATGTAGCTCTCATTCAGACTGCGGACACCACAGGTTCCCGGAGAAGTTTTGCTTAATCTTTGTAAATGAGCAGTCGTGCTGTCGGAATCTGTAACCGTAGATTTTAAATCAATTTTGAATATTTGTTTTGATCCGGCAGTAAAAACAGGAAGTGGCAGTACTGGCGTCGAGTTTGAAACCTGTGTATCAATTACAGTCCACAAAAACATCTCTGAAAATTCAGAATTGGCGAAATTAAGCAGACTTGATGTCCGATTAGCAATGTTTGTAGAAATCTGGAAGATACCGGCTGACGGATAAGTGTATGTTACCTCGTAAGTACCAACAGCAACACCACTTTGATCTCCCGTTAATACATTGAAACTGGTTCGCTTTACCTGAGCAGTATTTCCGTCACCAAAGCACAGCATAATTGCATCCTGTGCCGCCGAAGCCCCGGAAGCCTGAGGTGTTACATCAAAATAAATTTGTGCACTAATTCTATATGTTTGGCCTGTTAAATTTACAGCTTTAATCTCACCACCAAGAAGATGTGTGGCATAACTGGCTGAACTGCATAGGCAAAGTAAAAGTACTATTCTGTAAAAAGCGGACATTCGGAATCAGGTTTGCGTTGCAAAGTATTTTATAGCTTTTCAACGAATGAAATGCATTAATTCGTATTATTTTCACCTGGAAATACCAAGTATTTGCAAGGTAAAACTTTGAATCAATAAATTAAAATCGGATACAAAATCTTTAAAAATTTGAAGCGTCCCGTATGTTATGGTGATGATCGACGGTTATCACAGTAGAGCAGCCGGACAATTTTCTTTCCTTGAAGTATATCTAATTTAAACCTCTTGTTTTAATGCAAAAATTATTTGCCAGTTTAGCACTCACAGCTGGGATGTCGTTACAAATTGCAATAGCACAGCAATCCGGCGCCTGGAAAATGGTGGACGGAAAAATATCCACTCCATGGGCTCAAAATGTAAATGCTGCTAACCCTCACCCGGAATATCCACGACCACAATTGGTGCGTGAAAAGTGGGTTAATCTCAATGGTTTGTGGAATTATTCCATTGTTCCAAAAGTATCATCGGATGCAAAACCTTCCACTTTCCAGGGAAATATTCTTGTTCCTTTTGCAGTGGAATCGACATTGTCTGGTGTGGGAAAAACAGTAGGAAAGGACAGTGTTTTGTGGTACAATCGTAAAGTCAATTTTGCTTTAAAAACAAAAAGTGAAAATGTATTACTTCATTTTGGAGCGGTAGACTGGGAATGTGATGTTTTTGTAAACGGACAAAAAGCCGGTTCTCACAAAGGAGGTTATGATGCATTTTCAATTGATATCACATCTTTTCTTGTGAAAGGAAATAGCCAGGATATCTCGGTAAGAGTTTGGGATCCAAGTTCAGACGGGCCTCAGCCAAGAGGAAAACAGATTAAAAACCCTAATAGTATCTGGTATACACCTGTTACCGGAATCTGGCAGACGGTTTGGTTGGAAACAGTTCCTTCAACATACATTACTTCGACAAGAAATACGCCGGATATTGATAAAGAAAGTATTGCGATAAAAGCAGTAATCAAAAATGCACAACCAGGCGATGTTGTAAAAATAAGTGCATTTGATGGTAGCAATGCTGTTGCAGATAAAGAAATATCACCCGAAGAAGAAGGTGTGCTGACGATAAAAAGTCCAAAATTATGGTCTCCTGAAAATCCTTTCTTATATGATTTAAAAGTATCAGTAGTAAGAAAAGGGAAAGTAGTTGACGAAATAAAGAGCTATTTTGCTATGCGTAAAATTTCTATGAAACCGGATCAAAACGGTATTCAGAGAATGTTGCTCAACAATAAATTTGTATTTCAGTACGGCCCATTGGATCAGGGCTGGTGGCCGGATGGACTCTACACTGCACCAACAGATGAGGCACTGAAATTTGATATTGTTAAAACAAAAGAAATGGGTTTTAACATGATACGGAAACATGTTAAAGTTGAGCCAGCTACGTGGTATAATTACTGCGACAAATTGGGCATGCTTGTGTGGCAGGATATGCCAAGTGGAGACCTGGGAAATCATTGGGAGCCAAATCCGGGAATTACCGGAAACGAGACGGAACAAAACCGGACACCGGAGTCGGAAAGTATCTACAAAACGGAATGGAAGGAAATTATGGATGAAACATACAATTTTCCTTGTATCGTTGTCTATGTTCCGTTTAATGAAGCCTGGGGTCAGTTCAAAACAACCGAGATTACAGAGTGGACGAAAAAATATGATCCAAGCCGTTTGGTAAATAGTGCCAGCGGTGGTAACTTTTTCCCTGTGGGTGATATTATGGATTTGCATCATTACCCGGCTCCTGTGATGCCACGGCCCGATTTGTTTGGTGCAAAACAAGTGATTGTTCTGGGTGAATTTGGTGGACTAGGACTTCCGGTTCCTGAACATACCTGGCAGCAAAAAAATAACTGGGGATATCAGAGCTTCAAAAATAGTGAGGAATTATACGCAAAATATGAGTCATTTATTAACAGCTTTGAACCTTTGATTAAAAAAGGCTTGTCGGCAGCGGTTTATACACAGACAACCGATGTTGAAATTGAAACGAATGGTTTGATGACTTATGACCGCAAGATCATAAAAATGCCAGAGGCGAAACTGATGCAGATTCATAAGAAACTGTATAATCCTGCATGGGGAAATTCAAATCCTTGATAAAAAAGATTGCAGTGTAACAAGAAAAGCCGTTCCGAAATATTCAGAGCGGCTTTTTATCATTTATAGATTTGACTTCTTAATTGATTGATTTATAAATCGTTAAGTTGATTTCTAGTGTAAGGATGGATGATTAAGGAATTTTTTTTTCTCTTTTATACTAACAGCTCGTCTTTTTAAATAATAAGCGATCACCATGTAAGCGATAAACATCCCGATGTATATGTAAAGGGAAGCCGTATTGGAAATGTCGCCATGGAAAGTGAAGAACAATGCTGTGTTAACAATGGTTATCATCCAGAGTGTAAACGATGCCCAAAAATGATTCAGACCAGAATCAATCAGAATGTGGTGCATGTGGTTTCTATCCGCCACAAAAGGAGATCCGCCTTTCACAATCCGAACAATAAAAACACGGAGTGTATCAAAAATCGGAACAATCAATAAAACCATCACGATAATAGGTGCGTTGAAATAAGCCGTGCTGTCATTTTGATAGCTAACATTCAATGATAAAAATTCAACAGCAAAAATCGACAACAGATATCCAATTATGAGTGAGCCGGTGTCGCCCATGAAGATTTTGCTTGTTTTAGAGAAATTGAATCTTAAAAATCCTAACAATGAGCCTGACATTGCAAATGCAAGACAACCGAAGGAAAAGTGATTGTTGAGGATAAACCAGATTCCGAAACCAATCCCGGCAATTAAACTGATACCTCCTGCCAGTCCATCAATTCCATCAATAAGGTTAATTGCATTAATGATGGCAATAAATACAAAAACAGTAAGCGGAATGCTCACAAAGTACGGAATATGATGAATTCCGAAAATACCGTAAAAGTTATCAATTTTAAAATTTCCCATTGCTACTAAGATCAGCGAAGCGCAGATCTGAACCAGCAATTTCTTGGTTGAATCCAGCGCAAGGATATCATCTTTAAGACCCAGGAAAAACAGAATAATCACACCCGTTATAGATAGACTGATCAGGTTTGAATCAACTATATTTTCCGAATGTGGCCAAAGAAAATAAGATATTAATGTTGAGGCAAATATGGCAATTCCTCCCAAAGTAGGCGTTTCTGTTTCATGCGAACTTCTGAAACCTGGCTTGGCCGTAAGGTGCAGAAGATTGGAAAGGTTTATTATGATGGGAATTGAAATAATGGATAAAAAACAGGCTATTAAAAATGAAAGAATACATTGATAGACATCATGATGGATCATGTTGTTGAAGACTCCTTCACTTAATATATAGGTTGGTAATTGTAGTTCCATGATGATTGTTGTTGAATGACCGGATTGTATATCAGATATTTCAATCAGATTATTTTCAAATTTGACAAATTATCAGGAGAATTGATAATCTAACTCACTGAAAGTCAAAATACTTAGTTAAAGGTTTATAATTTTTTTAGCGTGTGTTTCTTGTTTTTTTCATCTGATATCAAATAAATTGAACAATTTTCCGGACAGGTTTAAGCAATAAAGTAAAAAACCACGGTTTTATATCGTTTACCCGCCAGGCTTTTCTATCGTTGTTATTTGCCTTGATCCGATTCTTTAGAGTATTGTTACTTACCCCGCCAGTTCTCATTTTTACTAAAACCTTTGGAATATAAGTCAATTTTATTCCATATTTGAATATAAAGCGCAACATTATTTCATAATCCGCTGCACTTCCCATATCAAGACGAAAATCACCGAATTGCTCATAACACTTCTTTTTAACAAAAAAAGTAGGATGCGGTGGCATCCAGCCCATTAAAAAAGAATTCGGTTTATATTGGCCCGAAACCCAGTTACGCTTAATTACTGTTTCATTTTGCCCATCCACATAATTTAAATCACCATAACAGGCGTCTGCATCCGATTGATTCATTGCCTTAACTACATCCGAAATGATGTTCGCATCCGCATAAAAATCGTCTGCATTCAAAATTCCTACCACGTCGCCCGTTGCAAGTTTTACTCCCTTATTCATGGCATCATAAATTCCCTTGTCAGGTTCACTTATGAATTTGCTAATTTTTGAACCATAGGAAGCTATTATTTCCTTCGTGCCGTCGGTCGAATTTCCGTCAACAATAATATATTCAATTGAATCAAAATTTTGGCTCAAAACAGATTCTATGCAATGCCTGATGGTTGCAGCCCCGTTATAAACAACCGTGATTATACTTACTTTCAATTTGTCAGATTTCTTGTTTTAACAAACAAACAGGGATTTCCCTGATAAATACCATAAGCTTCCAAATCTTTGGTAGCTACCGAATTAACGGTTAAAACAGCGTGTGAATGAACAGTAACACCTGGGCAAACCGTCGCTTTTGCACCAATCCAGGCCCCGTTTTCAATTTTTATCTGACCTAAAATCAGGTCAAATGTACTCTTTGTATAATTATGGTTTCCAGTCAGTAACATAGCTCCTTGAGATAGACAGCAATTGTCACATAAAGTAACGGTCGTCAGGTTATCTATCCACACATTTTCTCCAATCCACACGTAATTACCTATTTCCAGAAACCAGGGATATTTTATATTTACTTTTGGTTTGATAGTAACATTATTACCGATTTTCGCTCCAAAAACTCTTAAAACCAATGCTTTAATAAACATCGGAATTGGCAGATAGGTGTTGACAAATATCCGGCCTGTAACATGCCAGGCCAATTGTTTCAATTTGCTGCCAGGTTTGTACCAGCTGTTGTTATATTTTGACAGACTGGTTTGGGCTCTGGAGGTCTTTTCCATATTCTGTCCTAAAATGTGAAACAATATTTTCTTTTTCCTTTCCAGCCCTCTGGTAAACTTCGTATATCTTGGCATCCACTAAAAAACGATACCAAAATCCTTGCAAAAAATGCCAGATCAATCCCTTTTTGCCATCCAGAAATCCCCCTTTTATGATAAATCTGAATACAAAATATAGAAATGGACGTGTAAAGAGAGGAAGGTTTGCGTATTTAATTTTCAAATAACGGGTGCGTTGTTCCTGACTCCCCCAGAAATTTGGCGTTACCGTTTCTTTATTCCCAAAGTTATATTTTATATTTAATAAATCTATTACCTCCCGTATTGCATAATTATTATGTTTTTGCGTCCACCAGGTCAGATTATTAAGATTATGATCCACGATATCGTGTTGAAGCTGAGCCGTTGTACCGCTGCTCAACTTGATATGCTCATCCATCCAGAGTTCTTCACAAACGCCCAATCCGCGACGCCAGATCCGCAGAAGCCATATCGGATAGTATCCTCCATGATTGATCCACTGATCCATAAAATATACACGCCTTTTCACATAGAGACCGGAAATATTTTCCTGGATACCTGAAAGTGATATTTTCAATTCTTCTGCAAGTTCGGGAGTAATGTATTCATCCGCATCCATCCGCATCAGCCACTGAGTCTGAAAAGGATTATTCCGAATTCCGAAATTAAATTGAAAAGCGTAGGAGACCCACGGATTCTGAATTACGGTAGCGCCCAATTCTTCTGCAATCGCAACCGTGTTATCCGTTGAAAATGAATCTATAATGAAGATTTTATCAGTAATTAACTGAAGGCTTTTGATACAACGCCCGATGTGTTTTGATTCATTATTCGTTAAAATGATGACGGATAAATCAACCATAAGGTGCTCAGGTATTGTTAAATAGTACAGCTAGTGTATGTTAATAAGATAGTCAAAGATAACTATATTTTTTTAATTTTCTTGTACTCTTCCAATAATTGGTTTGCTACGACTTTTATATCAAAATTATCTGTGACCATTGTGAAGGCTTGTTTTCTTAGTTCATCTGCATAATTTTTATCTTGCAATATTTTAAGAAGACCTTCGGCGACCCCTTCACTGGTCAGAGGCGTAAGATAGGCGGCATTGTATTTTTTGATATAATCCCCAAAACCTACGCGATCCGAAACAAGTGCAGGAACTTTTGAAGTCATTGCTTCCAAAACTGCAATGGAAAATCCTTCGGAATAGGAGGGAAGTACGAACAAATCTGCATCTGACAATGCCTCTTTTTTGACCGTATCAGTCAACATTCCTACCAGCTTTATCTTTTCTGACAAGTTGTTATTTCTGATAAATTGCTCGGTTTCTGACAAATAGCCGTCATCCGGGCCGGCAAGAATAAGAACTGCATTGGGCAATTTCTCATGAATCTGCTGAAAAGCAGGTAACAGCAAGTCAAGCCCTTTTTTTATGTTCAGACGGCCCATGAACAAGATCATTTGTTTGGAAGGATCTATTCCATGTTTTTTACGGAAAATCCCCTTTTCCGGTAAATTGATGTATTCCGACACTTTCATTCCGTTTGGCACAATGACCATATTGGCCGGCCGGTAACCCAGATAGCGGATTACATCTTCTTCTTCGTCCGTATTGTTAATCTGAATTAAATCAGCTTTGCCCAACAATCTTTTTTGATAAAGTAAAGTCACCAGGTCTTTTTTCCACTTACTATGTGCAACGGCCCATTTATCAAGCAAACCGTGGATTGTGATGACCAACGCAGCTTTATGCGGTATTAGAAACGGCGCCAAACTTCCAAAATGCCATATTCCGTGCATATGAATAATGTCATATTCGTTAATGTGCTTTTTGAGATAGTCGTACATCTCGATTGAAAATTCCCGGTAGAAATTACTGATCGGTGTCGTTCTTTTGCATTCAATTAATCTTGCGCCTTCCGGAACGGGATACATTTTTTCGCCGGGTGTCATCGGACTTAAAATATCAACCTGATGACCCTGGGCCAACACTTCGTTGGTATGGTCATAAATAATTCTTGCAGGTCCGCCGATTGCCCACGTGTAAGCACATATGTTCAGAATTCGCATATTTTCAATAAGTTAATGATAATCTGATAGAAATCTAACGCAGATTCCTGTAACAGTTTACCATTTCTTTGGCTACGGTTTTTGATGAAAATGGTTGTATTATTTTTAATGATTCTTTTCCCATAAAATCAATTTTATCAGGATGATCAAGGAAAAACTTTAATGCAGTTTCGAGTTCAGACTGGCTTTCAGGATTAAATAAAAATCCGTTGATTCCGTTGCTGACCAAATCTTCTGCGCAGCCGCATTTTTCAGAAACAATGACGGGCATGCCACAAACCATGGCTTCGTTAACGACCAATCCCCACGGTTCTGATTTACTTGGTAAAATTAGTACATCGCTTTTTGCCAGCCAGGCAGGAACTTTATACCATGGATGTCCGCCGGCAAATTCAATAGTCCCGATGTCGGCATATGCTCCGGATATTTCCTTTAATTTTTCTTTGGACGGACCGTCTCCTACAAAAAGTAATTTCCAGTCAGATGAATTTTTATTGTTTTCTATGGCAGCAATGAATGCTCTGATCAGTAAATCCAGATTTTTCTCTTCCGCCAGCCTGCCCACATAAACGAAATTCCGGGATCTTTTTGACGAATTTATTTCAAAGTTTTGATTTCTGGCCTGATCAAAATTCGCTTTTATCACATCTTCGTCAATCACAGCGGCATTGGTTACAGCTATCTGGGATGGTTTGATACCCAAAGTTAAAAGATAATCAGCGGACGATTTTCCAAAACAGAAAAAAGCATCCGCGCGGTTTACAATCCAGCTTTTGATTTTTTCCTTCAAAGACGAGCGATTATGGTCCATTGAAGAAGATTCGGACGACAATACTATTTTAACACCTTTCGCCCGGGCGTAGATCATCAATAAAACCTGTGCGTAATCAAACCATCCGGTAACATTTAAAACAGTCGGTTTAAATTCATCAAAAGATTTAAACAGCGCTTTCAGTCTGTCTCCGAAATTAACCTGATCGAGGCTGGTTTGAAATAAAACGCGGTAAGGATAGTCGTATTTTATCGCCTCATCATCTTGCATTACGCTGCGACTGGCTTCGTAAAGCGCAATATGGACTACCAGATATTCACTTTCGGGACTGGTAGCCAGTATATTCTGATAAATCTCACTGAAAAGTTTCGACTTATAATGCGCCCATAACTGATTGTGAATCACTAAAACCCGCATTATTTATCTTTTTTAAGGTAATCCAGAATAATCGGATAGAGATTGTTAGTCAGGAAAACCTGCCCTTTATTATCAAAATGAACAACATCCATTTTCCGGTACATTTTTGTTGATGGATGATAATCAAATTCGCTGATTAAACGGACATTTTTTTCTTTGGCAAAATTGATAATTTCATTTCCCTGATCATTAAAATGACCCATGGCAACTTCTGAAATTTCGGGATGCAAGTAAATAAAGAACGGAATTTTATTCTCTTCTGCTATTTCTCGTAACTGTTCATAACCTGGGTTAAAACCTACGCCTGATTTCCTGATTCCTTCATCAACAGGTTTTTCAGTTGCAAGCGTATCTGATTTTGGTTTCTGTGCAACCGGATCTATTTCTTTTTGTGTTGAAAAAAACAAAGGAATTTTTCCGGCATAATAATCTACATAGTAAGGATAAAGATATTTGTAACGATCCCAAAGTTCCAGCAGCGCAACATGATATTGTTTGTCAGGCATATTCGGATCGATACCAACGTTGCTTTCATGCGCCATGATATCGTGGGCATCATGACTGCTTGTGACAAGACAAATAAGCCTGGCATGAAACAGACCGAATTTTTTTAAATAAGCGGCAATATTATCTGGTCCCCAGGACCCGGCTGAAATATTCAAAACACGGACCCGCGTTTTTAGTGCTAAGGTTAATTTTTTTTCAAGAAACCCGGAAGCGAGGCTGTCCTGATCTGTCATACTGCCACCATTTATTACGGAATCGCCTACGAGCAGCACAACCGTGGTATCGGTGGGAAGTACAGCATCATTACGCATCGAAAATTCGTTTGTAATAACTCGATTCCCAAAACGCTTTACATTTTGGTTCGGAGCATAGATATATTCAAAATCAGGATCGGAAACATATAGTGGTGCATTGCAAAAACCATATTTGAAACGGAGCACTGCTTCTGACACTCCGGCAACGATTATTAAAAAAATAATAAACCTGAAAATAAATTTTAGCATAAAGTAATTCTAATTTTGCGATGTTCGCAGATGCAAATTTAGAATTACTTTTTCATTTTTGATTTTTTATTGAAATACACAGCATGATTTCTTCCAAAAACCGTAAAATAGTTACGTACACACTACTGGCTTTAGTTATATTATCCGTTTTTATTTCGGGCGTTATTATGCCGCCTTTTCACGGTTACTACACTACCGATGAAAATTTTGTAGCAGATTCCGGTGTTTGGATGTGGTATGGCAATACGCCGCGAGGATTAGACTGGCCGGCTTCGCCTAGTATGTTATTTTATTTTTTGGTATTTGGAGCGGCCTGTTTCAAATCAATTATTGCCAATAGCGGAAGTATTCACGGACTGGTTTCTATTTTCGAGTCTTTTGATCTGGAAGCGTATAAATATCTCTGGGATCGTGAACCTTATATTTTGTTGGGAAGAGCGGTTCAGATATTACTTGTAGGCTATATTCTTTACCTTACGATCCGGTTAATACATAAAAGGAATCATTATCTGCTAACCGATTCACTAAGACTTTTCTTACCCATCGTTCTGGTTGCGTCAACCATTTTGTTTGCCAATTTACCCGTACTTCGGCCCGAAGCAATAGCTGGTAGTTTGTTTATTTTATTATTGGCAAAACTCATCTTTACAGATTCGGTTACGGTAAAAGATATTATAATCTGTTCGATAATATTCGGTCTGATTTTGGCCCAGAGGCTTATTTTTGCCTTTTTTGTTCCTTTTTATGTCATCGCCATTTTCTTGCTGACACCTCAGGATAAAATCAAAAATGTGATGTTGTCCTTGCTTGTCATCCTTGTATCGTTCATTGTTTTTTGTCCTTTTATTATATCGGATACATTGGTGGTTATGAAATCCTTTGTTGGGGGAATTATAGCTAAAATGAATGACAAGCCGATGGGCACTTTTTTCAATATGGAGTATCTGAAAGTGTATTTTGCTGAACCAGTCAACTATATCCTTTTAATATTAAGTTTGCTGGGTCTGTTCAATTTATTAAGAACTAAAAAAGTAATTTACTTTGTATTGATTGGAAATCTTTTTCTTTTCCTCTTTCTCGTTTTACGTTCATCGAAAATCTACGATACACACGTTTTGCCGGCAGGTGTAGTTACTTTATTCCTTATAGGTTTTGGTCTGAGTTATGTTGTGGAATTAGGAAAGGCGACTGGGTTTAAAATTGCCATTGGGCTTGTCGTGATAATCGCTCTTTTTCATTTTAATGAAGCCTATGCCCAACACAAAAGAGTGCATGCAACAGTTAATATGCATACGGCAGCAGAGTGGATTTTGACTTTGCCTGCCGGAACTAAAATGCTGCTCAACCCGGAACTTGAATTTTACATTCCAAAAACACAAGATTGTATTCTTCGTGAAAAAGCGCAGAATCTGGATACTTTGAAAATGATTAAGAAGCTAAATTTCCTTTTGGGAAATAAAGGCGCTGCCGAATTAAGCGAAAAAAATCTTCCTATTATCGCTAATGCATTTGCCTTCGAAGATGAAAAACAATACGATGCGCAATATCGAATTTTGTTAAAATATGTAGCAGCCGAAAAAAGAAAAATGTACGATTATGACATTTATTTTGATTCGATAGAACTCGCAAGCCACAGTGTCCAGACACAGGAGGCGATCAGCGAATTTAAGGCCGGAAAATATCAATATATGGTCACGGATTTACAATTGGAGGGCGTCAAGCCTGTCCGGATTTTTAACAAAGATGAAGGTGCCTACTATTACGTATATGATAGTGGGACGAAGTAAAATCGTTATAAAAAATCAAGGTAAATTTTTAGGGGCTGACCAAAAAGCCAAAGCCCTTTATCTACTTTGTAGATAGAGGGCTTTTTTGTATTTTTAATTACCACATTAGAAATACATGAGCAAGATAAAAAAATCTATCGTCTTTAAAGAATACTGCCCGCAGCAGCTATTATTTTTACCACCTTCTCTTGAAGAACTGATACCTCCTACGCATTTGGTACGGGTTGTTAATGAAGTAGTTGAACGGATGGATATCACAGAGCTGATGAACCTTTATGAAGGTGGGGGAACCAGCGCATACCATCCGCGGATGCTGCTGAAAGTCTTACTTTATGCGTATTGCATCAAGATATATACTGGCAGAAAGATAGCCCGTGCCCTGGGTCAGGACATCCATTTCTTCTGGCTGAGCAGTATGAGCCGGCCCGATTTTCGGACCATCAATACTTTCCGGAGCAGCAAAGCCAAAGAAGTGATTGAAGTGCTGTTCAGCTCCATGCTGGTGTTTTTGATGGAACACAAGTATATCAAAATGGAGCACTATTTCTGTGATGGCAGCCCATTTATGGCCGATGCCAATAAGCACAAGATGGTCTGGAAGAAGAATGCCCTCCGGTATAAGGCATCAGCAGAACAGAAATGCCAGCAGCTGCTCAAAGAGATTGATGCGCTGAATGCATCCGAAGATTTTACCTACGGAAATAAAGATCTTGAAGAATATGGATCACAGCCTGTTAGCCGGCAGGTCCTGGCCAATCAGATTGACCAGCTCAATGAAAAGATTAAGAATACCAGCGTCAAAAAAACAAAACGCAAAGCCCAAAGCCTGGGCAAACAACTGGTAGAAACAGCAGATCGGATTGAGAAATACGAGCAGCAGATTCTTATCGCGGGCAGCCGCAGTGGCTATAATGTAACAGATCAGGACGCCAGTGCGATGATGATGAAAAATAAGGTTGAGGTACTGCCCGCATATAATGTGCTGGCGGGATGTGAAGATCAGTTTATTACCGGCGTAAGCCTGCACCAGAACACCAATGACGGCACCTGCTTCAAAGACCACTTGGATCAGCTGTCAGTTCAGCAGTCTGTGACCCCTGAAAACATCATTGCTGACAGCATCTTTGGTACCGAAGAGAATTATGAGCTACTGGAAAACAAGGGGATAAACAATTATTTGAAATTCCCCCAGTTCCATAATGAGCAAAAGAAATCCTATAAGAATAACCCTTTTTTAAAAGAGAATTTCTATTACGATCCCGCTGCAGATAGCTATACCTGCCCCAATAAGCAGCAGCTTACTTTTCGAAGCAGCTATAAGCATACACATAAAAAAACAGGTTATCAGTCACATATAAAGGAATACGAATGTACAGACTGCACGGGTTGCCCATTCTACGAACGCTGTTGTAAATCTACCCAAGGGCATAACCGTACACTCAAAGTTAATGAGCAGCTTGACCAATACAAGCAACAGGCACGGGACAACCTTAACTCACAGAAAGGTTTTGAGCTCCGCAGACGAAGAAGTATTGAAATAGAAAGCTGCTTTGGCGACATAAAAGCCAACATGGGTTTTCGCCGCTTCCATCTTAGAGGTCTTAAAAAGGTAACTACTGAGTTTACCTTGGTTGCTATGGCCCACAACCTGAGAAAACTGCATCTTAAAAGACAAAAATCAGCAGCCTAAGTAGAAAAAATGGCCAGATAGCTGCTCTTAAGAGTACTTTCCGGCCATTTTTTATAAATCAATTAAATAACGAAGCTAAAAATCAAAATGAAGATCTTTTATTTATAAATCAAAGAACTCTTTTTGGTCAGCCCCATTTGCATTTAAAGGGCATTCACAATGGCTTGTTTATATTCGCTTAACAATGGGGTAACATTAACATTGCAGTTTTGCAGCCTGTTAAACGAGACGGCATTTAAGAAATTTTTAAAATAGAATTAATCCTCCCAAACCCGTAATTAAGCCTGTCTTAGTTTTATTTCAATTTATCCAGATTTATTTCAAACGTTTGCAGAAAATTTCAAACGTTTGCATTAAGTGCATGCTATTTTATATTTTTTATATCAATAATACAATTTGTAGTTTTGAAAAACTTACTCATCGACAGCCTTTAATAATCTTTTAAAAGCAGTATCTCAATTTATCTTAAAACAAATAATCCACATTATGAGACAAACTCTATTAGTCAGCAAAATGGGCTTGTGTTGTTGCGTTTTGTCGTTTTCTACGTTGATGACGTTAAGTGCCGGCGCGGCTGCCGGTCCGGTAGCAAACGGAAACAATCAACACATTTCTCACCGCACCTTGCTGTCAGTTAAAGACATTCCGCTAAAAGGCAAGGTTGTTACAACAAAAAACGAAGGGCTGCCAGGTGTTACCGTACTCATCACCGAAGCTGGCGGAAACAAACAGGGAGCCACTACAAATGAAAATGGAGAGTTCACTTTCAGTGCGTTGGAGGCCGGAAAAAAGTATAATCTGGAATTCAGTTATATCGGTTTTGAAAAACAGACTTTAAGCGATTTTGTTTTATCCGAAGCGAACAGTACCGTTAATATTACACTAAAAGAATCCGCGGCAGATCTTAATGAAGTTGTTGTTGTTGGTTACGGAAGCACAGTTAAAAAAGATATCACGGGATCTGTAAAATCTCTTAAAAGCGGAGAATTTAATACCGGGATTATTAACTCACCAGAACAACTTTTCCAGGGAAAAGTTGCGGGTGTGAACGTAACTTCAGCAACGGGTGAGCCGGGTGGAACCGTAAGTATTACGGTTCGCGGTCCGGGTGGAGTTCGTACAGGTAGTACGCCTCTTTTTGTGGTTGATGGATTGGCGCTTGACAATAGCAGTACGGGTGGCGCTACAAACCCGCTAAGTTTCCTGAATCCGCAAGACATTGAATCTATCGATGTTTTAAAAGATGCTTCGGCGACAGCAATTTATGGTGCCAGAGGTGCAAATGGTGTCGTTTTGATTACGACTAAAAAAGGGAAATCCGGTGTGGCAACGGTTAATTATTCAGGAAGTTTTGGTATTTCAAAAATGGCCAGACCTCTGGATGTTTTTTCAGCGGATGAATTCCGTTCGGAAGTAACAAAATTGGGTGGAACGCTGATTGACGGAAAAGGTAACACAGACTGGCAAAAGGAAATTTCCAGAACTGCACTTACACAAAACCACAATGTTTCACTGGGCGGTGGCACGGATAAGCTTACTTATTATGCATCGGTAGGTATGCAGAAACAAGAAGGGATTTTAAAGAACAGCAATCTCGACCGCTACACAGGACGTATAAATTTGAATCAAAAAATGCTTAATGATCGTGTCAGCGTGGATATAAATCTGAATGCCACCAACACGAAAAATTTAAGACCAAATCAGGGAATGATCGGCAGCGCGTTGTCGGCAAACCCGACTTATCCGGCTTATGATGATAAAGGTGCACCTTACCAATATCAGGACGGTACAAATCCGTTAATCACTCTTGCATTAGAAAAAGACCAGACAACGACAACACGTATCATTGGTAATATATCTCCATCGGTAACGATCATTAAAGGATTGGTTTACAAGTTGAACTTTGGTATTGACAACTCCAACTCAACGCAGGATATCCAGTCACTTGCTAATAAAGTTCCTTTTCAGGATGGCCGCTTGGAAACAAGAGATGTACGTAACAGCAACAAGCTGATTGAAAACTATATCACGTATTCCCTTGATAAGAACAATCATAATTTTTCAGTTTTGGCGGGTCATTCTTACCAGAAAATATCGTTAACGGGAAGAATTTACAGCATCAACAAATTCCCGGTTGGCGGTGTTGAGCCGATTTATAACCCGGGCGTAGGTCAGGATTTGACATTGGTTAATAACAGACCAACGGGTACTGCTACCTTGAATGAGTTGCAGTCATTCTTTTCCAGAGTAAATTATGCTTTCAAAGATAAATACTTGGTTACTGCAACGGTCCGTGCGGACGGTTCTTCCAAGTTTGGTGCGAACAACAAATATGGCGTTTTCCCATCTTTCTCTTTAGGGTGGAGACTTTCAGAGGAGAAATTCCTGAAATCTTCTGCTTTCACAGATTTGAAAATTCGTGCGGGTTGGGGACAAACAGGTAACCAGGAAATTCCTTCAAAAATTACTCAGGCTTTGTTTACTTCCACCATTACGGATAAGACAAGTTATCCTTTATTCAATACAGGAACATATCCTGCCGGAACAACTTATGCACGTCTTGCCAACCCGAATATCCAATGGGAAACTTCGACTCAAACGGATTTGGGTATTGATTTTGCGCTTTTCAAGGGTGCATTGAGCGGTTCGGTTGATTATTTCAGCAAAACTTCTGGTAAAATTCTTCTGGAAGTAATTCCTTCCGATCCGGTTCAACCGGCAGGTACTTTCTGGACCAATGTTGAAGATATGAAAATCGTAAACCAGGGAACTGAGGTTGATCTTGCTTATAGAAAAACACTTGGAAACGGAATCAGATTTGGCTTGGGGGGTAATATAACGTTTATCAAAAACAGGGTTAAAAATTCGCCTTATTCAGTAATTCCTTCCGGTGCTGCGCAAGGTTCAGGACTTACTTCTGCTACGATCAACGGATATATCAGCGGACAGCCAATCGGTACTTTTTACTTAAAAGAATTTACAGGATTTGACGATAAAGGAATCAGTACTTTCAAAGATGTAGATGGTGATGGAATTATTACTGACAAAGACCGTGTTGCTGCTGGTTCTGCGCTTCCTACCAAAATGTATAATTTCAGTGGAAATATTGGTTTCAAAGGTTTTGATCTGGTTGCTAACTTCAACGGAGTTTCGGGCAATAAACTCTATGACAATACAGCCAACTCCAATTTTTATAAATTAAGATTATCCAAAGGAATCAATGTAACGCCGGAAGCGATTGCTTATCCTAATGAATCGGTTAGCAACTCAGCTCCGGTATCGACGCGTTATCTTAAAAACGGCTCATTCCTGAGACTGAATAACCTTGCACTGGGTTACAATTTTAACACAACGGCCCTGGGAATCAACAATTGGGTTCATTCCATCAGAATTTCTGTGACAGGGCAAAACCTGTTTGTAGCGACCAAATACAATGGCTATGATCCTGAGGTGAACAACGACAGATCAATTAACGGGATCACTTCTTACGGTATTGACTACCTGAGCTACCCGAAAGCGAAAACGTTGATTTTTGGTTTAAATATTGGATTCTAATCTTACGAAAATGAATAAGAAATTACCTATCATACTTACAGTTGCAGGCATGTTTTTGACTACCATTGCCTGTACGGATTTAAAAGAAAAAGTTCTTGACGAAACGCTGGGTTCGACGCTTACGGATGAGCAGACCGCTAACGGTCTTATTGCTCCTGTTTACGCACTTTTGCCTGAACTCCACAAGCACACCAATTACTTCGCATTACAGGAAATTTCAACGGATGAGGCTATTCTTCCTTATCGCGGAGGAACAGACTGGGGTGACAACGGGATTTATCTTGCCCTGCACGCGCATACATCGGTAAGTACAGACCCGAACATTAAAGCAACCTGGGATAACATTGTGCAAAGTATTTCAAGATCGATCACTGCGATCACAACTTTGTCGACAGCAAAAGATGCGACTTCTACGCTTTATCTTGCTGAGGCGAGAGGGATGAGGGCTTATTATTCCATGATGATGCTGGATTTATTTGGAATTGTTTTCGTAAAAGAAGATCCGGGAACTGTTTCGAAAATCATTCGCGGCGCCGAAGCGGTTTCTTACATTGAAAGCGAATTGTTGGCTGTTGAACCGGTACTTCAAAATAAAGCTACTGTTGGACCGGGCAGATTGACAAAGGCTGCGGTTTGGGGTCTCCTTGCCAGATTATATCTTAATGCTGCAGTTTATCGCGATATTTATGCACCGCAATTTTCTTTCGCAAGTGCGGATATGGATAAGGTAATCGACTACACAAGTCGTATTATCAGCTCAGGAGAGTCTAAATTGTCTGCGGATTATTTCTCGATTTTTGGTAATGATAACCACACGAATTCGGAGTTAATTTTCGCCGTTGACCAGCGTCCTGATCTGAATGGCCATAACCGTATGGCTTATTTCTCACTTTCCGGAGATCAGTTTCCGTTAGCGGCATGGCCGGCGGCAAATGGTACGGATGGGCCTGGTATCACTTCTGATTTTTATCAGTCTTGGGTGCAGGCTTATGGAACCGTGGATCCAAAACGTGATCCTCGTTTTTACAAAGAAAATATGTCTGTTTACTCTAATGCCGCTGATACTTGTCTGGTTGATGCTGATTATAAAATAAACCGTGGAATTCTACGCGGACAGCAGTACGGAGCGATCCGTGTGAATGGTGCATTTTTGAGATGTCCGGATGGAAAATTGAAAGTTGGAAAACTTACCAACCTGAGCCGTAACCGTGCAGATCTACCTGTGATTTTTACAGAAAAAATTGACTTTACAACAGCAGGAAGCGGATACAGCGCCGGATATCGCGTTGAAAAATATGAATTTAGCCGCGTTTCTGATACAGGTAGAAACAAAGGAGAAGCTGATATTTCAATTCTTCGCCTGGCTGATGTTTATCTGATGCGTGCAGAGGCAAAATTGCGTAAAAGCGCAGGTGATGCAACAGCGCTAGAAGATGTGAACACGGTAAGAGCTGCAAGAACGGCTACAACGCCACCACCTGCACTGACTTCATTAACGCTGGATCTACTTTTCCGCGAAAGAGGTTTCGAATTATATTGGGAAATGGTTCGTCGCACAGATATGATCCGTTTTGGAAAGTACGAAGGAGCCTGGACCGAGAAAACAAGTACAGATGTTCACAAACGTATATTCCCAATTCCACAAACTGCAATCGACGGTGCATCGAATTTGCCGGGATATATGAAGCAAAATACAGGTTATTAATCTGCAAATTGATTGGAATTTTACAAAGAAAAACGCTTCCAGGAAAATCCTGGAAGCGTTTTTCTTTGTATTGGGCTAGGATAGCACTTATTTTATTTTCTTCCAGATCTCTCTCAAACCTTCATTTTTTCCTAAAAACGGATCGCTATCCGGAAATGGTACGCTGGCAATATTCTTGTCGGCTTGTTTTCTTTCTTCCGGTTTACCTCTTAAAATATCGTAATCCATACCATTCGGATAAGCGCCGAGTACCTTGAAGTCACTTGAAGATTCCAGATTTTTATGACCCACACCGGCTGGTATCACGATAATATCACCTGCGCTTATTTTTAATTTTTGTCCGCTTTCTCCACCTAAAAGCAAGGTTGCAGATCCATCATATATACCTAAAACCTCGTGAGAAATGCTGTGGTAATGATGATAGGTGAAAACCCCATTCCGCCAGGAATTTGTCCAGTTATTTTGCCTGAAATGTTCTTCGAGCCAAGTACCTGCCTTTGTACCTTTTTCGTTAAAAGCGTTTTTATATAAGATCAGCGGATATTTACTGTTTGGAATTAACCCGTCGTCTTTGAAAAAGTAGGTTTCAATTTTTGTTTCCATCATAAAATATACATTATTTTTTCAACGGTCCCTGACTCACTTCTTTTCCATCTTTCCAAACCGATTCTATTTTTCTTGTATTGTAAATATTCTTTTCCGGGCTTTCGGTAAGAATAATAAAATCAGCTTTTTTACCTTTTTCTAATGTGCCGTTATGATTATCTATTTTCAAAATTTTAGCGGAGTTTCTGGTTGCGGCCGTTATGGTTTGCATTGGAGTTAAGCCTGCCTGAACCATTAATTCCATTTCCAGATGTTCGGAAAAACCCTGTGCGCGAATTGGAAAGGCACCGGAATCAGTTCCAAGCGCAACTAGAATTCCTGCATCGTGGATCTTTTTTAAATTTTTTAAAGCCATTTTAGAACCAGCCAGATTTCTTTCATAATCAGGAGAATTTTTTACCTGATCTTGATATTTTTGGCTGATAATCATTTCGTAAACACCGGGTTCCAGTGAAGCTTTGAAAAAAGGATCTTCAACCCATTCCGGTTTTCTGGCATATATAAAAGCATATTCATCCAGTGATAATGTCGGGATATAGGCAACACCCTTTGCTTTCATCGCTTTAATTAAATCTGCATCAATTTCTTTGTCACGAATGCTGTGCGCCATAATATCCAGACCGGAAGCAGTTAAATCCCGGGCATCTTCAAGATTGTATAAATGACTTGCAACGCGAATTCCTTTTTTATGTGCTTCTGTAATAATCGACTTATAGATTTCCGGCTTCATCTTTTCAGCTTTTCCACCATGATCATCAACCCAGATTTTTATGACCGTAGGTTTAACTTTTGCCAATTGTTCAATTTGTGCAGGAACCTGTTCCGGTGATTCCGGTCGCCAAAGTAAATTCATCCATGAGCCTGGTGCTTTTTCTAGTGTGTTAAAACCATATCCGGCAGAATATAATCTTGCACCGGGCAACAATCCAGCTTTTGTTGAATCAATTAAACCATCAAAGATTAACGGTCTGTCGGTTCCCATGGTCAGAATCGTTCCAACACCGTAATCTTCGTATCTTTTTAATTGGCGGAGCACATTTTCACGTGTGTAATTTTCAGCTGTTGAGGTATTTCCTTTCAAAGTGCCAATATGCGTATGTGCGCTGATAATCGCTGGAATTATTGTTTTTCCTTTCAGGTCAATCAACTTTGCATTTGGTTCTTTTAACCCGGACTGAATCTCCGTAATAATTCCACCTTTGATCAAAATATCGACATCAGGTTTTGAAGCAGAACCTGTTCCATCAATCAGATTTACATTCTTCAGGAGAATCAGATTGTTCTGCTGCGCACTGGAAGATATGGTAATCGCAAGCAGAAATGAGAATAAAGTGTATCGAAAATTTAGTTTCATGTTGTTATCAATTTTCAAATTGTGCACTATAATTATACCAAACGTGAATGATTAGAATTTATCAGAATATAATTTCAATAAAAAAACAAACCCTGAACTGCCGTACACTGCAAGTTCAGGGTTTGTCTTCTAAGATTTATCTTTCTGGATTTTTATTTCTGGTCTCTAAAAAATGCGATTGCGTTTTCTTTGTCAATCTTGATTTGTTCAATTAAGGCGTCCAATCCAATGAACTTTTGCTCAGGTCGAAGGTAATGTAACAGTTCAACCGTCAAATCTTCACCGTAAATTTCTTTGTCAAAATCGAAAAGATTGGCTTCAATAGTCCGGTAAGAACCGTCAACAGTCGGGCGAACGCCGATGTTTAACATTCCTTGATAAGCTGTTCCATTGTAATATGCTTTGATAACATAAACGCCATTGGCTGGAATAAGTTTGTAAGACTCATGTAGCTGAATATTTGCGGTTGGAAATCCAATCGTTCTTCCCAGTTGCTTGCCCTTCACAACCAGGCCTGTAAAGGAGTAGGGGCGTCCTAACAAATATTTCGCCTCATCCACATTTCCTGACAAAAGCGAATGACGAATTCTTGATGAACTTATGGCAAGATCTTCAATATCCTGTCGAGGAATTTCTTCTACTTCAAAACCATAAGTCGAGGCATTCTTTTGAAGAAAATCAAAACTTCCTTCACGGTTTCTGCCAAACCGGTGATCGTATCCAATAACAAGTTTTTTCGTTCCGATTTTGTCAACCAGTATCTGACGGATAAAGTCGTCCGAAGATAATTCAGAAAAAGCTCTTGTGAACGGAATAATCGCCAAATGCTGGATTCCCATTTGGGAAAACAATTCTATTTTTTCGTCAATGGTAGAAAGCAGCTGCAAATCCTGGCTGTCTTCTGAAACAACCATTCTTGGATGCGGCCAGAAAGTAAGTACGGTAGATTCACCGTCGCATTGATTACTGATTTCCTTAAGCCGGGAAAGTATTTTTTTATGGCCAATATGCAAGCCATCAAAAGTGCCACTGGTTACGACTGCGCATTCCAATCTGTGAAAGGAATCAAGGCTGTGGTATATGTTCATTCGTCAACTGGTAACTTCAATTCAACACGCTTTTGGTAGATGAAATCGGTCAGGTTTTTAGCATCTTTCAGTTCGAAGGCACCGATTCTGGTGCGACATAAAACGCTTAGGTAAGCTCCACTTCCTGCTGCAACACCGAAATCTCTTACAATACTACGAATATATGTCCCTTTTGAACAAATGATCCTGAAATCTATGGATGGGAAATTGGTGCTATCAATTTCAAAAAGCGAAATCTCCACGCTGCGCTTTTTAATTTCCGCAGTTTCACCACGACGGGCTTTTTTATATAACCTTTCGCCGTCGACTTTCACAGCAGAATAAATCGGTGGTATCTGTTCAATTTGGCCCAGAAAGGTTTTTCTGGCGGTTTCAAGAACTTCGGGCGTGATATGATCCACCGGAAACTCGGCATCAAATTCAGTTTCCAGATCAACAGAAGGTGTCGTTTTACCTAATACAAAAGTACCGGTATATTCCTTTTCCTGAGCCTGATAGGTATCAATTACCTTTGTTTTCTTTCCTGTACATAAAATGAGCAAGCCGGTCGCCAGAGGATCCAGCGTGCCGGCATGACCGATTTTATTATATTTACAAGCTCTCTTTATTTTGTTGACAACATCAAAAGATGTCCATCTTAGCGGTTTGTCAATCAAAAGAACCTCTCCTTCGTCTTGTATGGTAGTCTCGTTACTCAAACTGTACTTATGTTATCTTAAAATGATCTCCTCAATCTGTCGTCACTGAAATATGCTATACAATGTCAAGTTTGTAACCCGACGCCAATAGTGCCAAAAGTATAATTCCTAAAATAATACGGTAATATCCAAAAACTTTGAAACCGTATTTGGTAAGGAAATTAATAAAGAATTTGATCGCGAGCATGGCTACAACGAACGCAATTACATTACCGATAAGCAAAGTCTGGATATCTGATGCCTGAATGGTATCGTATGTTTTCAAAAGCTTGTAACCGCCAGCAGCAGCCATTGTTGGAACTGCCAGGAAAAATGAAAATTCAGCCGCTTGTTTCCGCGAAAGGCCTTGAAGCATTCCACCGATAATTGTAGAGGCAGATCTGGAAACACCAGGAATCATTGCGATACACTGAAAAAAACCAATTTTCAATGCATCAAAATAAGTAATCTCTCTTTCTCTGGTTTCGTCGTTCGCGATACGATCGATGAAAATCAAAATTATTCCTCCTACCAAAAGTGATATTGCTACGACAACTACGTTTTCAAGCATTGAATCGATAATGTCGTTCAGCAGAAAACCAAGTACAGCAGCCGGAAGAAAGGCTACGAAAAGCTTGAAATAAAAATCAGTAGATTGAAAAAAGCGTTTCCAGTATAAAACCACAACCGAAAGAATGGCTCCGAATTGAATGTTCACTGTAAACATTTTGGTGAAATCCAGGTGGCTGATCCCCATAACTGAGGATGCGATGATCATGTGGCCAGTGGATGAAACAGGTAGGAATTCTGTAATTCCCTCAACAATTGCTAAAATAATAGCCTGCCAAATGGTCATGAATTAGCTGGTTTACGTAAAATGGCCCAGAACTCAACGACGAAACCAATCACAACGATAATCGGTCCAACAGTTAATCCCAATGCACCAAAACCAAATTCTTCTTTGTCCATGCTCATTACCGCAAATCCAACCAGAATCACGGCCAATCCGATCAGCATCATTTTGTAGTTTGATGCTCCGAAAGGAAGACTATTTTTTGTGTTGCTCATAAATATTTTAACAGGTAAGGTTTTATAAATCAATTAATATAAATCATCCAAAGCCATGCGCAAATAACGCGCAAGTGACTGATAGGTGCTGGCAATTCCAATCATGATGCCCAAAGCAAGTACAACCGCTACAAGAATAACAAGCTTGTCATATTCTTGCAACATCGCCAGTCCTTCTACATTTCTAACCGCAATTTGCTGCAAACCGATAAGCAATCCACCGGCAAGAACACCACCTATTGTGCCTTGCATCGCACCACGCAGAATATATGGCCGCTGAATAAATCCGTTGGTAGCACCCACAAGCTGCATACTTCTGATCAGAAAACGCTGTGAATAAATGGCCAGTTTAATGGTATTATTAACAAGCAATACAATGATAATCAGCATAATCAGTGCAAAACTGGCCAGCACTGCGTATATTTTTGTAACGTTACGGTTGATATTATCTGCAAGATCTTCCTGATAAACAACTTCGTAAACGCCGCCTAACTTTTCAATATCCTTTTTTATTGCCTGCAACTTGGATTCTTCAAAATAGTCTTCACCGATTTTGACACGGTAACTATCACGAAGCGGATTTTCTCCCAAAAAGGCGGTGAAATCTTCTTTTGTGCCCTCTATAAATTCTTTTGCCGCTTCTTCTTTTGAGACAAAAGTGATTGGATTAGGAGTCTCCGGCGTGTTATTTACATAAGGTCTGGCTTTTAAAGCAGTAAGTAATGAGTCCTGACCAGCCTTGGTGACTGCTTTATCAATAAAAACTCTCACTTCAATATTCTGACGAATGATCGAAACCAGTTTCTTGGATTGTATTACCAGCAGTCCGCAAAAACCGATCAGAAATAATGCAGCCGTAAGGCTCATTACAATCATTGCGTTAGGGTAACTACCAATCTTCTTCTTTTTTTTAGGCATAAAAAGGAATATTACGCGAATCAGGTTTGTACAAACTTAGTTGCGAAGTATTAATGGCAAAAATAAGGATTAATATTACATCAGAACCCGGGAAAACCGGGTCTTAACTATTTTTAACTATTCCGGAAGGAATCGGTTAATTTCTCTTGCTCATTTCGTCGCGTATTTTTGCAGCTTTCTCATAGTCTTCTTTGGAAAGCGCATCGTCAAGCATGCGTTGAAGTTCATCAAATGAAAGATCTCTCAACTGATCCATCAAACTTCCACGTGTCTGTATCGTTTCTTTCACAGCTTCTTCATCTCCGTCTTCTTCATCTTCTGTCAAAGAACTTGAAATAATTCCTGCCTCCGATAATATTGCTTCGTAGGTATAAATAGGAATATCAAAACGCAATCCGATCGCAATAGCATCGGAAGGACGCGCGTCAATTTCTACTTCACGCAAACTGTCTTTACAAACAATTTTGGCATAAAAAATACCTTCTTTCAAATCGGAAATCACGATTTCTTTCAAGGTGTAATTCATTCCTTCGGCAAAGGATTTGAAAAGGTCGTGTGTCATCGGACGGTTAGGTACAATGTTCTCAATTTGCACGGCAATAGCCTGCGCTTCGAACACGCCGATGATAATAGGAAGACGGCGGTTTCCTAATTCTTCGCCTAATACAAGAGCGAACGAACCTGCCTGAGACTGGCTTGGGGAAAGACCCAATATTTCTAACTTAATTTTTTTCACGTTTGGACTTTAATGGGCTAACGCAACGGTTTTCTAAACAGTTCTGGTGATTTTGCGCAATGGGTACTGAGATTCTCCTGACTTAGGTTTCTTCGTGTCAAAATGTGCATTTCCCTGTATTTTCATGCCTAGTATGTTGTTAGCCAAGATACTATAAAAATAAAAATACAGTTATTTTTACATTTTCCAAGTTATGGAAACCTATTCGTTTGCAAAAATAAATAACCCGACCTGCATAAAAAAATGCAAGTCGGGTTATCTCGGAAAACAATTGGTTATTTCAAGTCCTCAACGGCCTTTGTAAGCTTTGGTAAAATCTCAAAAACATCACCAACAATACCATAATCCGCAGCCTTGAAAAAAGGTGCTTCCGGATCTTTATTGATCACAACTATATATTTTGAGCCGTTAACTCCGGCCAGATGCTGAATCGCTCCGGAAATTCCGCAGGCGATATACAGATTAGGTGCAACCTTAATTCCGGTTTGTCCGATGTGTTCATGATGAGGTCGCCAGTCAAGATCTGACACCGGTTTGGAACAGCCAGTTGCCGCGCCGAGTGCTTTGGCCAGATCCAAAAGCGGCTGCCAGTTTTCCGGGCCTTTCATTCCGCGTCCACCAGAAACGATTATATCCGCTTCCGTCAAAGACAATTCTGAGCTTGCTTTTTCAATAGTACCAACATTAGCCTGGAAATCCTGATCGCGAAGTACAGGTGAAAATGTTTCTACCGTAGCTTTTTCCGATGATTCGGTTGCTTCAATCGCGTTTTTCTTTACAACCAGAATTTTAATTTCAGACTTAACTTCCACGTTAGAAAATGCTTTACCAGTAAAAATGCTTCTTTTCACAGTAAATCCTCCGTTGATTAGCGGCAATTCTGTGACACCGGAAACTATTCCTGCTTTTAGTTTGGCAGATGCCCGGGCTGCAACTGCATCACCCAATCCTGATTTTGCAAGAATAATAATTTTGCTTTCTTCCTGTTTTACAGCCTGCGCGAGTACGTCTGCATAGGCCAAGCTGTTTTCATGTGTTAACTTGTCATCCGAAGCGTAAAGAACTTTGGATGCACCAAAAGCACCGGCTTGTTCAAGTGAAGCTGTATCTGCTTTTCCAAGCGCCAGAACGGTGGCGGTGGTTCCCGTCATTTTTGCCACTTCTGCGCCATATGCAACGGCTTCCAGCGAAGTCTTTTTCACCAAGCCATTATCTAATTCTACAAATATGAGTACTGACATTTTTTGATCATGTTTAGATTTGAAATACTGAATCCAGTTTCCAAAAAAGTTTTAAATAACTTTTGCCTCTGTTCTTAATAATTTGATGAGCGTTTCTGCCTGGTCGGCCGGGATCATTTTACATGCTCCTTTTGGGGCTGGCAAAGTATAGTTTTCGGGAACCGTGAATTCCTCAACAGAAACCGGCTCAACAACCTGTAAAGGTTTTGTCCGCGCTGTCATAATGCCTCGCATATTAGGAATTTTCCATTCGGAAATAGGTTCCTGACAGCCTAAAACCAGGGGTAAGGATGCGGATAGTGTTTCTTTTCCACCGTCAATTTCTCTTGCGAGTGTCGCAGTTGTACCTTCAATTTCAAGTTTCATCACAGGAGAATAGGAGGGAATTCCCAGCATTTCTCCAACTAGCCCATGAACTACGCCACTATTGAAATCAATAGATTCCCTGCCCATTAAAATAAGGTCATAATTTTGTCCGGCAACATGGGCAATCTGGCTTGCAGTGAAATATGAGTCAACCGGATCAGCGTTTACCCGAATTGCATCATCAGCACCAATAGCAAGTGCTTTTCTGATCTGTGGATCGGCATCTGCACCGCCTACGTGAAGTACAGTGACTGAACCTCCATGCTGTTCTTTCAGTTCTACTGCACGGGCCAGGGCGTAATCGTCATAGGGTCCGATTATAAGTTGTACACCGGCTTTGTTAAGTTTGGTGTCGTTATCGGTGAATGTTATTTTGGCCGTCGTGTCCGGCACATTGGTTATACATACGAGAATTTTCATGATTGATATGGAAGTGACTGACTAAAAAGCTGTTGATGAAAATATCATGAAACGTTGCCCGGATAATTCAAAAAAGCCGTTTACCGTCGTTATTTATAATTTTTTAAGAATAAATTTATAATGGCGAATATACAGAAAATCTTAAATAGTATGCAAGCATAACAATATTAAAATGAAAAACTCACTGCTTCAAAATCTGATTACTTTTTACGAGGAAGATCCCAGCGATCCGTTCAACATATATGCATTAGCTTTGGAATATTTAAAATCCGATTCGACAGAAGCTGAGAAATTTTTTGATAAACTTCTAACAGAACATCCGGATTATTTGGCGACGTATTATCCCGCTGCGGCGTTCTTTGCAGAGATAGAAAAAGTAGAAAAAGCAGAAATAATATATCAGAAAGGAATTGATCTGGCGTTACTTAATAACAATACAAAAACGCATCAGGAGCTTCTAAGGGCTTATCGGTCGTTCCTTGATGAGCTGGATGATTAGCATTGAGGTTAATAATTTAATTTTGTAATGTGCCAAAAAAATAGTAGTTTTCCTAATTGGTAAGAAATGTGGCTTGTTTGGCGACTATTATAGGTTACAACGCTTTCACTCTGCTCAGTTTAGTTTTTAATATTTTACGTTGAGTTTCCCCGTCGGTCGGGGGAAGAAATCATTCATTGTTATTTATGGAAAAGGAATCATTTATTCCCATTGTTGTAAAATGGGCACAAGCTCATGGATTTAAGGAAATTCAGGCCAATATGGAAGGCTTTGAAACGCCTAAATCTTATGAAAGAGCTGCGGATAATGAGAAATTCACGCCGGATGTTACAGGTGTGAATATGTTCAACAGACATTATCTGGAAGTGTCCATGAAAACAGACCAGCTTCGGGGAAGTGTTTCCAAATGGAAACTTCTGAGCGAACTGGCCGGGATGAAAGGTGCTAAATTGTATCTGATGGCACCGCGTGGTCACGTCCGTTTCACACGTGAAATAATTACTCAATATAATATTCCGGCAGAAGTTATTAAAATAGATTAATAGCTCTTTACGAGAATTGAAATTAAAAAACCGGATTGAAAGTTTTAAAACATTCAGTCCGGTTCTTTTTTGTATTGATGTTTTAAAGCTGATCAGGCTTCCGGATATTTCCATTCACCACGGTAATCTCTGCGCAACAGTTTATTAGCTTCCGCATCGCCAGGAATTATTTCTTTCTCTCCATCCCAGATAATACTTCTTCCAAGTTTGTAAGATAACATACCCAGCAGGGCAAGATTTGTGGATCTTTGACCAACTTCAATCTCACAAATTGGTGGTGTATTTGTTTTTATAGAGCTCAAAAAATTTGCCCACAATTGTTGAATATTCTGATCGTCAGGTTTATTCAGTTGCGCATCCTGATGTATGACAGGTTTATTTGGATTGCTCGGATAGAAAGTCCAGCCATCAAGCCAGCCCATATGAAATGTGCCTTCCGTTCCATAAAAATAAACCCCGACGGCCTGTTGTGGATGCGTTTTCTCGGCATTATTTGCTCCAAAATTACGATGCTCCCATTCCAGGGTAAAACCATCAAAATCATAAACCGCGACCTGATGATCTGGTGCATCAGTATTATCCTGACGAATAGCACGACCGCCGGTTGAGTAAACTTTTTTCGGGTATTTTTGCTCAGACCACCACATGACCTGATCCAGCCAGTGAATTCCCCAGTCGCCCAATGTGCCATTTGCAAAATTGAGATAATTGCGGAATCCTTTCGGATGAATCGTTTTGTTATAAGGTACAAGTTGGGCGGGACCGCAGTACATATCCCAATCCAAACCTTTTGGCACTTCTTCATTTGCAACTTTCTGTCCTGCACCGCCACCATAGTGAACGAACGCTCTTGCCATACCAACTTTCCCTGCTTTCCCTGATTTCAGGAATTCCATACCTGAGACATTATGCGGAGAAACACGCCTGTGCGTACCAACCTGAACAATTCTTCCATGTTTTCTGGTCGCATTCACCATTGCTCTGCCTTCCTGAATGGTGTGACAAATCGGTTTTTCCACATACACATGCGCTCCTGATTCCACAGCTGCGATACAACACAGTGCATGCCAGTGATCAGGAGTAGCCACGATCACAATTTCCGGTTTTTCTTTCAACAGCATTTCCCGGTAATCCTTGTAAAGTTTAGGCTTGTCTGGAGTCAGTTTTGTAACTTCTGTATTGGTAATTTTTAACTGGTTTTCATCCACATCACACAACGCAACCACTTTGGATTCTCCTGCCTGAATGGCACAGCGAAGGATATTGGTTCCCCACCAGCCCGAGCCGATAAGAGCCGTTTTATATTGGGTCGTTCTTTTCAATGAAGTCAACAGCGGCAGAGAAGAAAACACAGCTCCCGCAAGTACCGATTGTTCAATAAATTTCCTACGGTCCATTTTAAATGATTGAATGAGAGATTGAGAGAATGATTGAATAGTGGCTTGAACTGGCTATTTTGCTTTTAGCTTGGTTATTAGCCAGTTGTTCATCACGTCGCGTTCTTCCGGGTATGTCCAGTGGCCGGTTTCGAGATATAACTTCAATTCTTTTGGTGCTGTTGTAACGTTGTAGGCTGAATACATGGAAGTTGGAGGACATGTTTCATCGTTGTAGCCCCACATATAGTATCCCGGTACTTTCACACGTCTTGCAAAATTCACCACGTCATAGTATCCAACCGTTGCCAGTTTTTCTTTTGTATTATTTACTTTAACACTTGTTTTGTCAAAGTAATGAGGCCACCCGCCAGCTCTTCCGCTGAGGTAACCTGTTACATCGCTTAACGCAGGATAAAACGCTCCAAGCCACTTAACACGCGGATCAAGACCAGCTGTAATAATAGACAAAGCACCTCCCTGACTTCCGCCGGTTACAGCCAGATTTGTTCCGTCATATTGAGGTAAACTAGTCAGGAAATCGTTGGCGCGAACGCAGCCCAGATATACTCTTTTGTAATAAAAACGATCCTTATCATCCAGGTTATAATTTGGATATCCGTTTAATGCGCCCAATCCCAAATCATTGTATACACTTGGATCCATGATGACCGAGATGCCATGAATACCGATTTCAAATGTGATAATATCTTTTTCAGCAGTAACCGGATCTCCATAATAAGCACGAACACCAGCGCCAGGAACTTTCAGTAAAGCCGGATATTTTCCTTCTTTTTTTGGAACGCTAAGAATTCCGTACAATCTGGTTCCTAGTTTGAAATTCTGTAAATTAACATGATAAACATTTACTTTTTCCGTGCAGCGTTCAGGCAGTAATGTCATTTTTACGTCCAAAGGGATCGTTGCTAATTCTTTTTTTGCAGTTTCCCAGAAGGTGTCGAAATCGGCAGGATTTGCTACTGTCGGCTGAATCTTTTCAGGTTCGAAACCGGCCGTTGCCAATCCGCGGTATTCGCCTTCGCCGTTAGCTGTCCAGGCAATACATCTCAAAAATCCCGGTGTTTTTAATGTTCCGGCATCAACTGTTATGGTTCCGTTCGCGGCAGTTTTAGTTTCTTTAATGGTCGGATCCATTTTTTCCAGTCCGATTTCATAGCGGATAGAAGCATTTTTTACAGGATTTCCATTTTTCAAAACGGTGATTGTGAATTTCACTTTATCACCGGTTTTGTAAGTCCAGTCTTCACGGTCGGGAGCAACTATAATTTTTGTCGCGCGCTCAATGGGTTGGGAAAAAGCCGGTGCTAATGCCAGCAGGAAAAAAAATAGTAAATGATGAAACCGGAGTTTCAAGGATTCAGGATTAATGGTATTTCGCATGGATATAGATTATAAATTCTTTGTATTGGTATAGAAAGAGCCAAAGCGGCCATTTCTTTGATTTCAATCCCGATTTTTTTTGCAATCTTTAAATTCAGAAAATAAAAGTCCGGTTTTAACATCAATAATATTTTAGTTTGATCCGCATAAATAAATTTATAAGTGAAACGGGTTTTTGCTCCCGTCGTGAGGCAGATCGTCTGGTAGAACAAGGTCGTGTAACGCTGAACGGTCAAAAGGCAGTTTTAGGCGATAAGGCGACAGATAGCGATGAAGTCCTTATTGATGGAAAACCATTGAAAGTAAAAAAGGCAGGCGTTTATATTGCTTTTAATAAACCGGTTGGAATTACCTGTACCACGGAAAGACAGATTAAAGGAAATATCATCGATTTTATTAATCACAAAGAAAGAATTTTCCCAATCGGGCGTCTAGACAAACCATCAGAGGGTTTGATCTTTTTGACTAGCGATGGAGATATTGTCAATAAAATTCTTCGTGCAGGAAATAATCATGAAAAGGAATATGTGGTTACAGTTGATAAACCCATAAAGTCCGATTTTGTCCAGAAAATGAGTAATGGAATTCCGATTCTGGATACGGTTACTAAGAAATGTTTTGTAAGAAAAGACGGACCGTATGTTTTTACCATCATTCTTACACAAGGGTTGAATCGGCAAATTCGGAGAATGTGTGAGTACCTGGGTTACAGTGTAACGAAATTAAAGCGTGTTCGGATTATGAATGTTACGCTGGAAAATCTATCAATTGGGAAATGGCGGGATTTAACCACCGAAGAATTGAAATATATCAATAATGCAGTGGAAAGTTCTACCAAAACGGAAGAGGGATCTTATGTTGAGGGGTTGGATGAGGAATAAATGACCGAATGTGCAAGAAAGAAATTACGGTGTGGTGCAACGTACATGTAGAGGGTGATTGGTTTCTACCGCGCGGAGGCCTCAAGTATTTTAGTCCTCCGTACCTTTTGGTAGTGAATTTGAGAATAAATTTAGTTATCCAGGTGCTTGCATAGTATTAATTGTGACAAGATCCAGCATTATCCAAGGTGCGGCGCACCACAGTAATTGTAGAAGTAAGAATAGGATTTCACATTATTCAAGGTGCGGCGCACCGTAATAATTGTAGAAATAAGAATAAGATTTCTCATTATCCTAGGTGCAGCGCACCAAAATAATTGTAGGAATAAGAACAGGATTTCACAGTATCTAAGGTGCGGCGCACCGTAATAATTGTAGAAATAAGATTTCACATTATCCTAGGTGCAGCGCACCAAAATAATTGTAGGAATAAGAACAGGATTTCACATTATCAAAGGTGCGGCGCACTATAATTGTAGAAATAAGAATAAGATTTCTCATTATCCTAGGTGCAGCGCACCAAAATAATTGTAGGAATAAGAATAGGATTTCACATTATCCAAGGTGCGGCGCACCGTAATAATTCTAGCATTTAGCATAATAACTTTTTAATCCAGGGTACAGATTAACAAACAAATCAAGATAAATAAATGATTAAAACGATACTCTCTTTGACCTTGGTCTTGTGCCTGAATTTTCCAATTTATGCGCAAAAAATAGATACCATTTATCTGGAAAAGCTTCTCAAAAGTCACCCGGATAAATTTTCGCACATTTTAAATCATCCTCAAAAAAATCAGGTCCAGATTCTCTACACCCAAATCGACCGAGACAAAAACAATATTCCTCACTTTGAAACTTACAGCTACAATCTGGATGATCACCGTTATTTTTTTCCAGCCAGTACTGTAAAACTGCCGACTTTAATTTTTGCACTGGAAAAAATTAATAAACTCAAAATTCCAGGTCTGACTAAGGAAAGTATCATGATCACCGGTGCTGATTTTGATAAACAAACGGTTGTTGAGAAAGACTCTACATCAAAAAGTGGGCTTCCATCGGTTGAACATTACATCAAAAAAATTCTATTAGTAAGCGATAATGATGCATACAACCGCCTGTATGAATTTGTGGGACGAGCGGAAATCAATCAGCGATTAAAAGAATATGACTTAACTACCAGTCGAATTCTAAATCGTTATGCTGTAAAAGATACAGAACTTACCTCGCGTCATACCAATCCGGTTTCATTTTTTGACAACAAAAAGATGGTATATAGTCAGCCGGGCAAATTTGATCTGGAGAATTATCCGATTGAGTTGAGTAATCTAGTGATGGGAAAAGCATATCTGGACAGTTCTGATCATTTGGTCAATAAACCTTTCAACATGACCAACCGTAATGCTTTCAGTATGACCGATCAGCAGGCGGTCATGAAAAAACTTATTTTTCCGGAAGTTTTTCCTGTAAATGAACGGTTTCAGTTAACGGTTGACGATTACAATCTCATTTATACCTACATGAGCAAATATCCGACAGAAAGCGATTATCCAAAATATGACCCAAAGGAAAACTGGTCAACAAGTGCGAAATTTTTATTTTACGGCGCAGATCCAGAAATAAAACCGGATTCCAATATTCGAATTTTCAATAAATACGGAGATTCTTACGGGTTTATTATTGACAATGCTTACTTCGTCGATTTTAAAAATAAAGTAGAATTTTTACTAACTGCTGTTGTTCAATCAAATGATGATGAAATTTACAACGACAGCAAATATGAATACAAAGAAGTTTGCTATCCGTTTATGAAAAATCTCGGGCAGGTCATTTATCAAACCGAGCTAAAAAGAAAGAAAAAATATCTTCCTGATTTGAAAAGATTTCAAATGAAATATTAATCAATATTTAGATTCCTGGGAAATGGAATGGCGTTGGTTAAAAAAGGATTGAACAAAAAACAAAGCCATCCCAACCACCAGAGAAACATCTGCCATATTAAAAATGCCGGTTTGAATGAAGCCCAGATCAATATGCAGGAAATCCGTTACCGAGCCGTGCACGATGCGATCATAAATATTTCCGAAGCCGCCACCAATTGCAAAACTTAAAGCAATCATACTCATCAGGGATATATTTTTTCTTAAAAACATATATCCTACGCCAAATGCAAGTGTTATCAATGGTATGCCCGAAAGCAGAATAAATTTAATTGTTTCCGGTAAAGAGCTTCCCAAACTTAGAAACGCACCGTCATTTTCAACCTTTGTTAGCGTGAAGTAATTACTTATCAAACTAATATTTTCGTAGTAATCCACTTTTTCTCTTACAATATTTTTGGAGATCTGATCGCATCCAATGTTTGCGATCAGAACCAGTAAAATGGAAATATTTGTTAAAATTCGTTTTTTACTCATTGCTGAATTGAAGCTTACTATTTTAAGTACGTTTTAAGAAAAAGTGAAATCTTTTTTCTGTTGGATTCTACATCAAACATTTCACCATAATGTGGCGCATCCGTTACAATCGTCAATTCGTTTGCAACCTTTGCCTTTAATAAATAAGAACGAAGCAAAACCGATTGCGTATATGGAACCAGTGCATCTTTTTGTCCATGGAAGATAAGGAATGGCGGATCATTGGCATCCACATAAGTTGTAGGGCTTGCCAAAGTAGCAATATCAGGTCTTTCCAGAATTGTTGCGCCAAATAATGAGGTTACAGCGTCGGTAGGATCATTGATTTCAATTTTAGGAATCAGTGCCATGAAATTTGACGGTCCGTAGAAATCAATAACAGCCTTAATTTTAAATGGAACAGATTTCCCTTCTTTTGTAAATTGTTTGATCTTGTTATTGTTGGAAAGCGCAAGCAACGAGGCCAGATGTCCTCCAGCTGAAAATCCTATAACTGCGAATTTATTTTTATCAATTCCATACTTACCGGCATTTTGATAAAGCCAGGAAATTGCCTGGTTACAATCCTGAATCTGAGCGGGAAAGATAGCGTCTGTGCTATACCGGTAGTCTATACTTGCAAATGCATAGCCTTCTTCAATGAAAGATTTGACCGTATTTTTCATATAACCCATATCGGCAAATTTATCATTTTCTTTCCACGCACCCCCATGAATCCAGATCACAAGCGGCAAATTTTCCTTGGCGTTTGCAGGGAGATAAATATCGAGTTTGTGCCTTTTCAAAGTATCACCGGCATAAGCCAGATTATTATGCATGACCGTTCCGGCAGGAAATATGCTTTTAATTTTCTCAGGAATCTGAGCTTGCACAGCCGTTATGCCGCATATCAATAGGGTAATAACTTTTGCTGTTTTTGAAATCTTGAAAGACATATGCGGCGTTATTGAGTTTAAATTTTAAGATAATTTGGAAACATTTTCCCCGACAGAAATCTTATTATAATCGCACCACTTTTTAATGATCAGGTTAATAAAACGCGATAAATAAATTTCATTCAGGAAAACATTGGACCAGTTGTCGTAGCGTTGGCATTGAATGCCAAGGAAAAAGAAGTAGATGGCTGTGCTGATGTACGGAATAATTCGTTTTTCTTCTTCACTAAAAGTAGCTGTACTTTCATAACCCTTCAGAAAACTTTCGAGTTTCAGGTTATACTGTGCTTCATCTTTTTCCAGGTTGTAAAGCTGCATAATGTAATAACCCAGATCCTGGCAAAGCATTCCGTTTCCGCAGAAATCAAAGTCGAAAATGGTGATTTCATCTTCACCATAAAAGTGCATATTATCAAACCAGATATCCGTATGCACAGCTCCAAATCTGACCTGGGACCGATCAATATGATGCAATTCTGATTTTAAAATTTCTTTCAATTCGGCCATGTAAATCATTTCTTCCTGTTCGGGATTTAAAAATGATTTGAGGTATTGAAAGGAATCATCAAGCAAAATTTCCGGCGTGTAGGTAACCCGGTCCAGATTATAATTTTGTGTCAGTGAATGAATTTTCCCAATTGTTTCTCCAACTTTAAAATGAATTTCTGCGGAATAGTTGAGTGCTTTTGCACCTCTGGCGTGTGAAAATAAAACGCCGAAACGAGTACCTTCGGGTGCGTTGAACTCCTTAATATATTGTCCGTCCGGTGAGGGGATCGGATAGGAAACAGAAATTCGATTGTCTTTTAAAAGATTGATAAGTCGAATTTCTTCGAGGATTTCAGCTTTTGTCCGCCAGTCAAGACTGTAAATTCTGAAAATAAGTTTCTCTGAATCAGCAGTGACCAGATAAGTATGGCTTATCCCTGTTTTTAAAAGTTTACAATCCGTTTTGGTCCCAAGCTGATATTCATTTTGAAGAAATTCGGCAAGGTGTTTTGTAGATAAGGTAGAGTTAGAAACAGGAAAGGGTGACATGCTCATTATTTTTCAGTGTAGTTCTTTCCTGCAAAAGAACAGAATTTTTTCACAGCAATTTGTACTGCGTGCTCTTGTTTTTTATTCAATTTTTTGAAAAATTCCAACTCAACATCCATTTCTTTTCCTTTGATAGTACGTTTCCAGCTGCCAACAATTTGTCCATCCACGACAATCATGCGGTTGTATGGAATGTTAAGTTTTGGATTATCCAGGATTTTTGGAGGCAGATTGAAAATGGCACTACGGTCTTTATAACTCATACCATATTCGTCGTAATCGGGCATCAAAAAGGTAGATTGTATTTTGCCTGATGCCGCTGAATCCGGATTGTATATATAGTTTTTCCTATTAATTTCTTCCCTAACAAAATCTTTTGGAAGCATGTCAATACCGACTTTGGCATCTTTGACAGTTAATCCGGACCACATCACAAAGTCTTCTAGCTGAGCCGGACCGCGACTTTTAAAATATCTTTTGGTAAGTTCTGCCGGCATTTCTTCTTTGGATAATGTCTTGGTTTTAGCAACACGCTCTTCAATTAGCGCATAGGTAAATTGCTTTCCATCCCTTGGTCCGCTGCAAATAATACCTTCCAATTCCGCCTGCATCATAATGCAGCTCAATCTTACGCCGTCGCCAGTCTCAATTTTCTTTTCCAGTTCAGCTTTTAAAGCATTTCTTGTTAAATATTTGCCACCTTCCAGATTTGTTGTGATAATATCATTGCACTGACTGAAAATTTTCGGAGTCAGTTCGCATTTGCGGTACATAAAGGCATTCACCGCATTTACTCTGGGAGCTGTGAGTGAAATCATCCAGCGAATATCTTCGGGAGATACAAAGTGCCAGGTAGGGCGCATGATATGTGTGCGCAAAATCCTGCCTTCATTAAAAGCCTTTTCAATATCCTCATCGAAAAAATTCTGTAACCGCAATCCAATCGCCCATTTTGCCATAGCGTATTCCTGTGCTTGCATGGCCACAAGATGTGTTACGATTTCCTCTGGTTTTGAGAATTTCGTTTGTGCGATTTGTTGATTAACAAGTCGGGCATGAATGATTTCCGAAGCAGTCATTTTTGATCACCAGAATTCTTTCTTTAATCACTTGGTAAGCTGTGTAATAGGCGTCACTTCCACTTTTTTAAATTCAACCTCAGCACCTTCCGACTGCAAAGCAATGTGACCTTTTTGCGCTGTTGCATTATAGCCGTAATTTACAAAATCACCATTTAACCAGACCTTGATCGAATTTTTCACACATTCAATCGTCATACTGTTCCATTCACCGAGTGGTTTTTCACTGCCATCGGTCAGGTTCGGAATTCTTCTAAGCTTATCACCATTTACGCCCCAGTTTGCTTTTGGACCACGTCTTTTTTCCATATCCGGCGTTGTAATGTCTTCCTGAATACACCAGAAATCCCCTGCATTTTCATGCATCATTTGTACTTCGATGGATTTTGGGAACATATCATATAACGCTCTCGGTGTGGAAACAAATACCAAAGCACCACAATTTCCCGGTTTTCCGGCAAAGCGGTATTGAAATGTTAATCGAAAATTTTCGTAGTCCGCATTGGTAATTAAATGTCCGCCGGGAGTTCCCATACTTACAAGCAGACCGTTCCGAATCATAAAGGGCGACTTCACTTTTGGATTTTTGTCCATTTCCGGCACATCAATATGCCATCCGCTAAGATCTTTTCCGTTGAGAAGGTTTTTCGATTTTTGTGCATTGGAAACAAACGGAGTGGCTATTAAAAGACCTAAGGCTAACAGGTAATGTTTTTTCATTTTCAGTTTGAATAAGTTTAAATATTAATCCCAACGGTTTTCGCGGATATCACCTTCCAGAATCTTGTTGATAGAAACCTTGGCATCAAGCAAGATATAAATACTGGTGCCACGTTCTCTTGCATATTGGTTTTCAATTTTTCCTGTCAGAGCTACTTTCCGGAAAAGTGGCTGCTCCTTTTTTCTTTCCTTGTCATCATCATCAGCATTTTGAACGAGGATTACATTTTTAATTTCTTCGTCAAGCGGTATCCAGTCAATGTAATCTGCATTCATGGTTACAGCTCCAATATTTTTAAACCTAGAATAGAAATTAATCGCTCCTGCCTGTCCATAATTATCACAAAGCACAACCGTATGCTTTTTATCACTGATTTTTTCGTAATCCGCATCCACTTTTTCTGCCAGTTCCTTCCAGCCCTGCATATCTGCGTAATCCTGCGGCAGTTCATGATCCTTTCCGTCTTCCCACCGAAGCAGCCCCAAAGCTTTATATTTTTCAGGATGCTTTTTAATATCTGCCGGACTTTCCAGGGGAAAACCGAGCCTTAATAATGGAATGAATAAAAGTAAAATAAATAATACGGTTGCGTAACGAAGCCATGTAAATCTGGCTGTAAATACCCTTTCAAGATATACAGAACCGAACGCCAGAAATATCGGATATAAGCCAATTGCGTAATAACCTTTGGCTCTCAGATATGTAAATAGTGATAATGTAAAAACAAATGACCAGAAGAAAACACGATATTTCCTGAATGGCTCATAGATAAAAAACGATAAAAAAGCAGCCAGAAGAATGAATATAGATCCCATGAAAAACAGGAATTGTTCTTTAATAAAATCCAGACGATTTACATTAACAAGCTGTGTTTTACTCAGTAATTTCATGTGGTGAATTACCGGAAAATGATTTTGGTATTGCCATATTAAATTGGGCGAAACGATCAGAAGTGCTAAGCCCAACGCGAGATATAAATGCTTATTTATGAATATTTTACGATTATTTGTTAGCAGCAGAGCAGGTAGTAATCCAAGGATCAAAAACATAATATTATACTTATTCAAAAATCCAAAGCCCAACGCAATAGCCATAAGATAAGGCCATTTATTATTTTCGGAATTGATGTATTTGAGTAAAGCATAATAGACTAATGTCCAGAAAAGTATGTCAGCCGAATTTGGCTGGTAAAGCATATTGATTCTCAAAATCACAGAGCATGTCACAGCTGTGGCACCTAAAATAAATGCAAATAAATTTCCCCCAAGATCTTCAATGGCTTTCCATACAATAACCAGAGTAAAAATGCCGAAAAGGGCCGGAAAGAATTTTACCCAAAAAACGGATTTGCCTAGTAATAAAATGAGGTAGGAGGTCCAGGACGTAAAAGGCGGAACAGAAAGATAACCCCAGGCCAGATGTTTTCCCTGGTCCATATGAAGAAATTCGTCCCGGTGCAGTTCATATTCAGGAGCACTGATTGTGTACTGAAGAACAAATTTCAATAGAATAAAGAAGCAGAGGATCAGCGCTTTTTTTGACAAGACAGTAACAATTTCAGGTTTAGAATTTTTTCATTTTACTTTATCTAAAACGCGGTATTCCATCAACAGGGCTATTTGATCCACATCATCATATTTAAACGTTACCGATTTGTCCGGAACAAATGTAAACCCAGCTTTTTCATAACATCGGATTGCACTGGAATTATCCGGAAAAACGTACAGATAAATAACATCAGTTTCAATTCTTTGACGACATTCATCAATTAGCAAATTAACAAATGAATGTCCAAGTCCTTTTCCACGACTGGCAGAGTCACCAATTAATAATCTGCCCAATCTGGGTGAATTAATATCACCGACAATAATTTCACCAAAAGCAAAAGCATTATTTTCGTCATCAATACCCATATAAAATTGCCGGTCGGGAAAAGTTGCCTGATATTTTTGAACTTGTTTTTCATCAAGCGGGTACGTCCATGCAGTTCCTGCAAACTGAAAAAGCAACTCGGCCGTGGTTACCCAGCTGTTCAGCAATCCGAAATCTGATGGCAAATATTTCCTTAGATTCATAAATTAATTTAGGGCACTTTTAAAATTGATATCGTTTTAATTCGATAAAGTTAACACGTAGTTAATATCTATGACATATCTTTGGTAATGTGGCAAGTATTGGCATAAAATAAAAGTTTCTGGCTCAGTTGTTGTCTTACTTTTTATAAAGATTTTTCTATTTAAAAGTTTACCGGAATTATGTATTGGTACGAAGAGGAGGTTCAAAGAGTTGAAAAGGAATTATCGCGTTTATCCTACCAGCCGGAAACGATTTTTTATGGGAGCTCATCGATAACTTTGTGGGAGACATTGTATTCAGATTTCGCTGATTTGAAACCTGTCAATTTTGGTTTTGGCGGCTCAACTCTGGCTGCCTGTGTCTGGTTTTTTGACCGGATTTTGGGCCAGTTAAATACTGCAAACAGGATCATTATTTACGCCGGCGACAATGATCTTGGGGATGGCAGGCATCCTGAGGAAGCGCTTCTGTCGTACAGGCAGCTCATTGGGCAGATCCGGAATAAATTCGGGAATGTGCCCTGTTATTATATTTCAATCAAGCCAAGTATCCAGCGCTGGGAGATTGTAGGCCAGATAATTGAAACAAACCGTCTTGTGAAACTGGAAACTGAAAATGATGATTTTCAGCATTATATCGATATTTTTCCATTCATGCTGACCGATCAGAAATTACCGGATTCTTCACTCTTTGAACCTGATGGATTGCATTTAAGTACCAAAGGATATGCGCTTTGGCAGGAAAAAATCAGGGAAAATCTGGCGTTATGAAAATTATCTCAACATTATAAATTTTCGGGAATGTAATGGAAAGAGCGTACCACAAGTGGTTTAGCCCGATGTTAGGCAAAGAAATGGAGATGCTGGTTTTTGGAGGACGAGGAGTTCCCGTCATTTTTTTTCCAACCAGAGGTGCCCGTTTCTATGATTTTGAAAACTGGAAAGTTATTGATGCCATGCGCACAAAAATAGAAGCCGGCGAGCTTCACGTTTTCTGTGTTGATAGTATCGATAATGAAAGTTTCTATTCAGACGCATCACCCGAAGACCGGATTTTACGCCATCTTGATTACGAAAATTATATTCTCAAAGAAGTAATTCCATTCATCAGAAAAATAAATCCTGAAAAAAAGCTGATATCAGCAGGTTGCAGTCTTGGTGGTTATCACGCGGTTAATATTGCATTTCGTCACCCAGCTTTGTTTACAAAAGTAGTGGGCATGAGCGCTCGTTATGATCTTACGGTTTCGCTTCCATTTTTTAAAGATCTTTTTGATGGCTATTTCAGCGATACCATTTATTACAATATGCCAACGCGTTTTATCGCGATGTTATCTGATAAAAGGATTGTTCGCAGACTTAGAAAACTAGAAATAATTCTAGTAATCGGACAGGAAGATTCCTTTTTGGAAAACAATAAAGAACTGAGTGCAGCTCTTACAAATCTGAAAGTGGCGCATGATTTTTTCATCTGGAATGAAGAAGCGCATCGTCCCCGTTACTGGCGTGAAATGGTAAAATTGTACCTATAAGAACCATTTAAATTGTTTCAAGCCGGTTTTTTTCGATCTTCGGGTAATGTTTTATTTATTTACCTCAATTGTATGAATCGATCACTTGGCTTCATCGCACTCCTTTTTACTTTTTATTCGGCAGCCGCTCAAAAAATCAGTTACAATGTAACCTTTCCCAATATTGCGCATCATGAAGCTCAGATTGATGTTACAATAACCGGAGCGACTCAAAATCAGCTATTATTTCGAATGAGCCGTTCTTCTCCGGGAAGATACGCCACCCATGAATTTGGTAAAAATGTCTACGACGTCAAAGGATTTGATCAGTCGGGAAAACCTGTTTCTGTTCTTCGTGTGGATGGTGACGTTTATCAGGTAAATGCGGTAAATGGTTTTGCGAAAGTGCGTTATACTTTGTTTGCAAACTATCTGGACGGAACTTATGCTGGCGTAGATCCGAACAGCATTCATCTGAATATGCCTGCAACTTTCATGTGGGTTAAGGAATTTGAAAATGCACCGATTGATGTAACCTTTAACCTTCCGGAAGGTAAAAACTGGACATTTGCAACGCAGTTAAAACCAACGGAAAAGGTAAATTTATTTACTGCGCCGAATCTTCAATATTTTATGGATTCACCAGTTAAAATTGGCGCACTGACCATTAAGAGCTGGACGCTTTCGAATCCGGATAAAAAACCATACGAATTCAGATTGGCACTGGAAGTGGATTCAAATGATTCTCTTACTACAATTTTTGCTGCCAAAGTCAAAAAAATCACACAGGAGACTCAGGCAGTTTATGGCGAGTTTCCGGCTTTTGACTATGGGAAATATACTTTTCTGGCGAGTATCAATCCTTATGTAAAAGGTGATGGTATGGAGCATAGAAATAGTACGATGATTGCCTTGCCAACAAAGTTTGACGGATCGAATAATTTACTAGGCGTTTTCTCACATGAATTTTTCCATGCCTGGAACGTAGAAAGAATTCGCCCGAAAAGCCTTGAACCATTCAATTATGAAAAGAGTAATATGAGCCGGGAGTTATGGTTTGCGGAGGGTTTTACGCAATATTATGGTGAGCTTCTTTTAAAAAGAGCAGATTTTGTTACTGTGGAAGATTTTGCAAGCGGCGTATTAACGGGATTAGTAAGTACAAAGGAAAATACACCAGGTGCCAAACGGATTTCTCCCGCTGACGCCAGCTGTATGGCTGTTTTTGTAGATGCAGGTGTTGCGGTTGACAAAACAAATTATCCAAACACGTACACTTCTTACTATCCTTATGGCGCGTCCATTGCTTTGGCGCTGGAACTGGAATTGTTGAACAGAAAATTGACATTGGATGATTATATGAAGGCTGTCTGGCTAAAACTTGGGAAGCCTGAAACGCCTTATGTGATCTCTGACTTACAGGCAGTTTTAGAATCTGTTACTGGTGACAAAGCCTTTGCAGCAGGTTTTTTCAAAAAATATATTTATGGACATGAATCGTATGATTATGCTCCGTTGCTTCAAAAAGCGGGATTTTTTCTTAAAAAACAGTTTGACGGACAAGCCTGGATTGGCAATGTGCGCTATAAGCAAAATTCTGAATTGGTGATCGCTGCCAATACAACAATCGATACCCCATTGTACAAAGGAGGAGTTGATATTGACGATCAAATCCTAAAACTGGACGGGAAGTCTGTAAAAAAAGAAGCTGATATAAAGGCTATCCTGGATGCTCATAAGCCTGGCGATGAGATTGAACTGGAATATCTGCATAGAAAAGATGTGATTCTGGCTATGATCAAACTTGTTGAAAATCCCAAGCTGGTTGTCTTGCCAAATGAAAAAGCCGATTTACCATTGGGTGATGGTGCAGTCGCTATAAGAAAACGATGGATTGAAAGTAAGGTGAAATGATTTTAACTAATTAATTTTGATCAAACCACTGGTATAAAGCGTTATAGCGCTATCAAGAATATCGAGAATTGTCTGTAAAGGCAAGTCTTCCAATGGATTAAAACGCATAATTTTCATACGTGATCGCTCATCCTGAATTAATCCGGGATGAGCGATTTTGTTTCCTTCAACTATCCCCAAATAAGGTAGGTCAGTTTTCTTTTCAACCCAGAGATAACAGAACATCTTGCCTTTATAGCAGAAAAATGGCATCCTGTATTTCCAGGCTTCCGAAATATTTCTATCTCTATCCAAAATAATTTGCCTGAGTGCAACAAGGCAGCTTTTGGCAGGTTCCTGTTTTTGGAGATAAAAGTTGTCAATTTCTTTCATCCGTCATTTTAAAATTTCTTTTACATCAAGTTGCTGGATCAATGCAGGATTTTCGGGAGTTAATGTAAAATAGACATCGATAACTCCGTTTTCTCCCTCAATCTGAAAGTTTCCGCGAAGCTGATTTTGTGGTTTAAGTTCAGTTACGTTTTTCACTTTTCCTATTTTAGTAAATAGTGCTTGTGTAGCTTTTTTTCGTAGCTCAACAGAACGGTCCGGGAAAAAATTTACTGCAAAAATATTGCTTGTTTCAGCATTCGACCAATCAGGTAATAACTTGACAATTTGATCTTTACGTAATTTCAGAATAGGTGAAACCGGCAGTTCTCTTGGTTTTAAACCGGCTAGTGAAATAAGTGTATCCATCACAGCAAAGTTAGCAGTATTCATGCTGGCATACGTAAGATTTCCGTTGGCAATCACTCCGATTCCATATTCGGGCATAATCCACCATTGGCTGCCAAAACCAGGCAAACCTCCTGTGTGACCTGTGAAAATACGATCCTGGCAGTCTCTGCTCGTTCTTAGCCCGTATCCGTAGCTGCTTACCAAAGAACATTCTCTTCCGTTTGGATACTTAAATTTTGCATTCAGATTGTTGAAAGTCCACGGCTGCTGCATTTCCCTGACAGAACTTCTCTTGATCGGGCCGGTTTCTTTATCGTTTTTTGCAGGCCATGCAGACAAATGAAAAGCCATATATTTTCCAAAATCTTCTATCGAAGTTAGTATCCCACCCATCGCGCCATACGTTCCGTCGTGCAGCAAAACTTCTTCTTTCCATTTACCTTCTTCCCAGCGATAGCCATGTGCCAGCAACTCAGCCGGAGCTTTGGTATATTCCCAAATCGTATGGTCCATACCAAGTGGTTTAAAAATATTTTCGTTAATGTATTGCTGATAAGGCATTTTGGTGATATTTCCTATTATCTTGCCCAGCATCCCAAAGCCCAGATTACTATATTCATATTGCACACCGGGAACGTTGGAATCTGAAATTCCGCTTTTAATCAGAGCCAGAAGTTCTTCATCTTTTCCATCAAGCTGGCGATCGCCCCAGGGATTATCCTCCGGAAAACCAGCTGAGTGGGTCATCAGGTTCCTAATTGTTATGGCAGGCGCATCGGAGGTAAGAAGCGGCATTGTTTTAAGCTCAGGAATGTAAAGGTAGGCAGGGTCGTCCAAACGTAATTTGCCTTCATCCCGAAGTTTCAGAATGGCCATTGTTGTCACACTTTTGCTCATTGAGGCAATTCTGAAAAGCGATTTTCCCGAGGCTTTTGTTTTATTGGCAAGATCGGTGTAGCCATATCCGCCAGAGTAAATTACCTGGTCGTCAGCGACAATGCCAAAGGCCATACCCGGATAATTATTCTTCTCGGCGTATTCCTTATAAATTTTTTCCAGTGTTGGTATCGCTGCTTTTATTTTAGCAATACGATCCGGATCGGTAAATACTGGTGGCTGATAAGTTTTGTAGGATGAGGCAGGTGCAGCCTCTTTCAAATTTTGCTTTTGCTGACTGTAACAAAAGTGAGCAAATAGCAGCGGAGATAAAGCCAGGAAAATTTTTTTCATGAGACAGTAATTGAGTAAAAATTTCTTCGTGAAGATAAGCCAATACACAAGTTGTGTAATCTTTTTACCAGAAGAAATTTCTCAATTTGTGTCAATCACGAGCCAGACTCATAAATATTTGGTTACTTTCCGGATCAAGATGGATCTCATAGGTATATTTACCACTTTCCAGCTTGTGTTCGCCAGTGTAATCTATCGGCTGAATAATATAGGGTTCGCCGTTAATATTAAGTTTTACGAAACTGTAACGATAAGCGAAATCAAAAGTCTTGTAGTCAGATAATTGGCTATCAGCAACTGTGCCGAATTTATTTATTCCACCACTTGTATTCACCTCAATATCGTCATATGGCAGTAAACTTGCATTCCTGATTCTTATCTGAACCTGGCTTTGCGCTTCAATGTCATTGCTAAGCTCTTTGTCTTTTGAACAACTTAGTTGCAGAAATACTATCCCAACAAAAAGGCATAATAGTAGTTTTTTCATAACGGCTGGATGGTTTACCGTGTTAATTAAAAAATCATTCCAGTATCTACCGAATAATTTCGTGGTTCTTAAACAACGCTTCGAAGAGGGTTTTTGTTTTTTTTCTTAGAAATAATTTATTAATCGTTAAAGTCAAAATATAACAAAAACGGTCGGGGTAGACCCAACCGTTTGATAAACAGACCTTATATTTTAGTTAAATTTTCAGCTTAAAAACGAATTCCCCATAACCAGACTCAATTTCCACACGTTGAAGTATACCAGATCTGTATGTGTAAGTCATGATATCTCCATCGGGTAGGGTAGTTTCATATACCGATGTAGCTATTTCTTTAAACTTTAAAAAAGTCTGAAAAACCTCTGAGAAGATTTCACTTTTCTGAACCGGTTCGTTAAAGTAAAGCCAGGTTACGGTCGCAGGAATATTACTTTTGAATTTTACGATATCATCCTTATCTTTTTTTAATTCGTAATGATTATCAGTAAAATGAGTTGTAGCAGCTAATTTCTTCTTTTTGTTAACAAAGCGCTGTACCTGAGCCTCTTTTAACTGAGCATTTGAAAAAAGATTTGTTGTATTGGACTGAATTTTAAAAGTGAGAAGCATATTGATATTCATCTCGCTGTCGGTGGCATAAAACTGTCCCTGAGGTTGTGCCTGGGAAGTTGCCTTTAAAAATCCAACTTCCTTTCCCCTCCATATCACAGAATAATTTCTATACTGCTGACCATTAGCTTCCACAGCCATAAAACAGATTAATACGATTAAAAGCTGTTTAAAAGCGGTCGAGGTAAATGGACTGTTCGTTCTAAAAATCATAATGCTCAGGCTGAAAAGATAATATTTTAAACGGGAACAACTGGTATTTATTCTAATGGGAAGGTGCAATTTGTATGCCAAAGAGAAAAACAAGCTTTTTTGAAAAGCTATTTTACAAATAAAGAAGTCAACTTCTAAAAGCTGACTTCTTTATTACCTGCTTTAAATCAAATGTTTATAAGCTTTTCCCCTGAATTCTAAAAGCATTCAAAATCGCGAGTAGAGCTACACCGACATCAGCGAAAACTGCTTCCCAAAGTGTAGCAATTCCACCGGCTCCAAGTATCATCACCACAACTTTGATACCCATTGCCAATATAATATTTTGATAAACAATGGATTTGGTGATTTTTCCAACTTTGATCGCTGAAACTATTTTTGACGGCTGGTCATTCTGTATCACAATATCCGCAGTTTCAATAGCTGCATCAGATCCAAGGCCACCCATTGCAATTCCTACGTCTGCCAAGGCAATTACAGGCGCATCATTCACACCGTCACCTACAAAAGCAATATGTTTTCCCTGATCTTTTAATTCCTGAACGAGCCTCACTTTATCTTCCGGAAGTAAATCACCATAACTTTTATCGATCTCTAGGGAAGAGGCAATTTGTAAAGTTATCGCCTGTTTGTCTCCTGAAAGCATAATGGTTTGGATGCCCAATGCTTTAAGGTCTTTTATTGTTTGAAGGGAATCTTCCTTAATCTCATCTGCAATGGTAAGGTAGCCGGCGTAAGTATTATCAACGGCAACAACGACGATAGTTTCTACAATTTTTTCTAGTTCCTCGGGAAAACTGACATTGAATTTTTTCATCAATTTTGTGTTGCCGCAAAATATCAGCTTGTCTCCCACTTTTCCTTTCAACCCAAGTCCGGAGATTTCTTCAACATCAGTAGGTTTTGTCAAAGGTTTGTCACCGGCATACTGTACAACTGCTTTGGCAACAGGATGGGTTGAGTAATTTTCCAATGAAGCAGCCAGATTGACGAAGTCGTGTTTGTCAATAGCAGTTTCAACTTTTTGTACTTTAAAAACTCCTTTGGTAAGTGTTCCTGTTTTATCCGAAACCAGCGTGTCAATACCTGTAACGACATCGAGAAAATTCGAGCCTTTGACAAGGATTCCGTTTCTTGAAGCTAGTCCGATTCCTCCGAAATAACCCAGCGGAATTGAAATTGTTAAAGCGCAAGGACAGGCAATTACGAGAAATACCATTCCACGGTAAAGCCACTGCTGAAAGTCATAATGACTGACAAAAATCAAAGGAACCAGGATAATCAGCAATGCAAGCCCAAATACGATTGGCGTATATATCTTGGCCAATCGGCTCACCATCAGCTGTGTTGGAGCTTTTCTGGCAGTGGCATCCTGAACCATTTCAAGAATTTTCGAAAGCTTTGAATCCTTGAAAAGTGCGCGTACTTCAATCTCAACCGTCTTTTCAGTATTGATCATACCGGCAAGAATCGGTTCATCTTTCGATTTTTCACCAGGTTTTGATTCGCCTGTCAACGCGGCCGTATTAAATACACCGGAATCTGAAAGTAGAACGCCATCCAGGGCCACTTTCTCACCGGCTTTTACAAGGATGGTTTCACCAATCTGAACTTCCTGCGGCGACAGAACCAAATCTTTATTATCCCGGATTACCGTAACAGCATCCGGCCGGATATCAAGAAGTGCTTTTATTGAACGTTTTGATTTACTAACAGCAAGATCCTGAATCAGTTCTCCGATTTCATAAAATATCATTACCGCAACGCCCTCACTAAACTGGCCGATGTAAAAAGCGCCAAGCGTAGCAATTGTCATCAACGTAAATTCATTAAAGAGATCACCTCTTTTAACCCTGCGAAAGGCAAGAGCGATCGTCTTGTAACCTGCCAGCAAATAGGCTGAAAGCATTAAAGCGATTTCAGCGTACTTATTAATTTCTATTTTTAAACCATAAGTAACGATGAGAAAAACAGCCAGAATTGTCAAACTCAGCCAAAGTGGCCAGCGTCCAAGTAACAGATCAGTATTTTCTCCGCTTCCATGGTCATGATCGTGGTCATGACCATCATCATCATCGTGATCATGACCTTCGTGACTATGCTCATGCGATTTATGATTGTGAGAAGGCGCCACATCATGAGCACAACATTCCTTTTCACTATGAATATGTTTTGTATGTGTTTCGTTTTTCATGAGTCGGAAACAAAAGCAAAAGAACTTTTACATTCTTTTGAATTCATTTTAAGTATGAATTTCAGGAAATTATTATATGCAAATATACTTCTTAAACACGTGCAACAGGGTGTCAAGTACTGTAAATCAGATAGTTGCACCATTGTTGCAGCGATATAATTTTCCTTCAATATTCCGTAAAAATTTAATTTTGAGAACGTTAGATATTAAAGTTTCAACATTTCATGCCTTAAACCCTGATAATATTTTCAAATTTTAGCTCATATTTTCTACCAGTCTTCCCAGCTTTTGAAGACTTTTTTCAATTTCCTCGTTGTACGGCGTACCAAAACTTATCCGAATGTAATTGGTAAACCGGGCATCTGTGCTGAAAATTTGCCCCGGGGCGATGCTTATATTATGTTTCATTGCTTGTTGAAACAAATCAAATCCATTCACTTTTTTATTCATTTCAATCCATAAAACATAACCTCCCAGTGGTCTGCTGACTTTTGTCTCTTTCGGAAAATATTCAGAAATAGCCTGGGTATAACGCAAACATTGTGTGTGAAGCGCCTTTCTCATTTTTCGCATATGCAAATCATAACGGCCGGTTTCAAAGAAAAGTCCGATCGCCGCCTGCGTGGGTGTGGCCGAGGATACAGAATGTGTCAATTTTAGACTGATCACTTTATCAATAAATTTACCCGGAATGCACCAACCAACCCGGTATCCCGGAGCCAATGTTTTTGAAACTGATGAGCATAGCATCACAAGTCCTTCTTTATCAAAACTTTTACATGTTTTAGGCCTTGTTTTGCCAAAATACATTTCACCATAGATGTCATCTTCAATAAGCGGAATCTGTCTTTTTGCAAGAAGTTGTACAAGTTGTTTTTTACGATGATCCGGCATGAATACCCCTAACGGATTAGAGAAATTTGTTACAAAGAGGCAGGCTTTTACTGGAATTTTTTCTATTGCTTTTTCGAGATATTCTATATCAGTTCCCGTCTGCGGATCCGTCGGTATTTCGAGGACTTTTAAGCCCAGACTCTGCATTACATTGAAAATACCAAAATAGGTTGGGCTGTCAATGGCAACCGTATCTCCCGGTTCTGTAACTGCTTTCAGGCAAAAAACAAGCGCTTCCATACATCCCTGAGTTGTTACAACGTCATTTCCCGTAATGTTTCCATTCCAGTTGAAAGCGTATTTCGCAATCTGTTTTCTTAACATTACATTTCCCTGAATTTCTTCATAGCCAGTACAGCTATTGGAGCTTTTTCTGATGGCTTCCATCATAACCTTGGACAATTTTGCCAATGGAATCAGGTCATCCGAAGGTACCGCCTGCGAAAGTTTTACTACTCCTTCCTGATTCATGGTTTTATAAACCATCCTCAGCATTTCATCTACACCGACATTTACAAAATCAGTTTCGGTTTGAGGGCTATCAGGAGTTTTCGGAATTTTGGCAGGATTATACCGCACAAAATAACCGGACTTTGTCCTTGCTTCAATAAAACCCTTATTTTCCAATTCGATATAGGCCTTGAAAGCAGTACTGATACTAATACCCTGTTCTCTGCTTAATGCCCGAACAGACAAGAGCTTGTCGCCTGTTTTTAGTATATTGTTTTCGATCTGGGTTTCGAAACGTTCTGCTATCTGGGTATATAGAAATTCTTCCTTTGATATAGTGATGTCCAATTTGATTGCCCGTTTGAAAATTGTCAATAATGAATCTGTTATGCTTGTAATTTAAAAAACTGAATCTGTTTTTCGGCGCAAAAAAACAAGAATTTTGTAAAATCACTATGAAAGAAAAAATATGAACAAGGAAGATTACATTTTTCTGTATCAAAGAGATCTCAAAAAGTTAAAAGCAGAAATTATTGCTTACAGTGATGAAGATTCATTATGGATAAAAATTCCAGGAACGTTGAACTCTGGTGGAAATTTATGTCAGCATCTGATCGGGAATCTCCGGACTTACATCGGTTTGGAACTGGGTCATTTTCCATACATACGCGACCGGGAAGCAGAATTCTCTTCGAGATTATTTTCCCAATCACAATTAATTAAAGAAGTTGACTATTTATTGGAGATAATACCGGAATCACTGAGTCAAATTTCTGATGAAGCGCTTTCAACTGAATATTCTCAGGAAACATTATCCATTGCTGAGTCGCAGAGTATCGGTTTAGTATTGACTCATCTTTCTATGCATTTAGCCTATCACACAGGCCAGGTTAATTATCACAGAAGAATCTCAAATGAAAAATTGCAATGAAAATAGTTGGTTACAAGCCTGAATATCAGGTCTATTTTAAAGAATTTAATATTAGTTGGCTCGAAGAATATTTCTCGGTCGAGCCATTTGACAATTATGCATTTGAAAATCCGGAAGAGGCGATATTGAAAGACGGAGGCAGAATTATTTTTGCTGAAAACGATGACGAGATTATTGGCACAGTGGCATTGAAATATGCTGAACCGGGAGTTTTTGAAATGGCAAAAATGGCGGTTCGTAAAGATGCCCGGGGTTTAGGCGCGGGAAAATTGCTCTGTACTTCCATTGTGGAAATTGCCAGAAATATGAAGGCAACCAGGCTAATCCTGTATTCCAATAAACAGTTGAAACCGGCAATTGCAATGTATCTTCAAATGGGTTTTACGGAAATTCCCCTTGAACCTGGCTTATACAAAAGGGCGGATATCAAAATGGAGTTAGTCTTTTAGTTAAAATATAAATTGAATTTTTATGATCGACATGAAACAATTTTCCAGCGACTGGATTGAAGACTGGAATGACCATGATTTGGAAAAAATTCTAAGCCATTATTCAGAGGATATAGAATTTTATTCTCCTATTATCAAACAGCTTGGCACCAATGCTGAGGGGGTGATTAAAGATAAAGCTACTTTAAAAGACTATTTCCAAAAGGCACTGGGGCTTTATCCTGATCTTTTTTTCAGTCTGCATGAAGTGCTGGTTGGTACCGAATCTGTAATTCTTTATTATACCAGCGTGAACAATAAGAAATCCGCGGAATTTATGCAGTTTGATAAGGAGGGGAAAATAAATTTTGTCCGTGCGCATTACAATTAAATCAATGAATGAAATTTTAAAAAACGATCTTGACAACTTCGCCTCAATTTTAGATGAAATACAAAAAGACAGTATTTCTTTTTTAAATAATATTAATGAAGTTCCCACAAGTAATACAAATCAGGAAACTGATATTTTTCATCTGCCTGTCACAGGTTTAGGAGCAAGTACCACGCTTGGATTATTTAATGAACATTTTAAAAAGCTGATCGTTTCCAGCGCCGGACCGCGATATTGGGGATACGTAATAGGAGGGGTGACGCCCGCTGCTTTGGCAGGCGACTGGCTCACATCGGTTTTTGATCAAAATACGCAAAGCACACAAGGAAGCGGCGATATTTCTGCGATTGTTGAATTGCAGACAATTAAATTGATGACCGAATTATTTCGATTGCCAGATCATTTTAATGGAGGTTTTGTGTCCGGCGCGACCATGTCTAATTTTACATGTCTGGCGGTGGCCAGACAGTGGGCAGGAAGACTGTTGGATAAAGATATTGCCAGGGAAGGAATGTCAGGTGAAATTGTCGTTCTGGCTGCAACTCCGCATTCATCGGTGATTAAATCACTTTCGATGCTTGGGTTTGGTAGTAACAATATAATCAAAGTGAAGGTTGAGCAGGGCCGTGAGCGTATTGATCTCGAAGATCTTGAACAGAAGTTAATTCAGTTTTCAGGAAAACCGGTAATTCTTAATTGTAGTGCGGGAACTGTAAACACGGTTGATTTTGATGATTTTCAAGCCCTGACTGTTTTGAAAAATAGGTATAATTTCTGGATGCATGTTGACGCTGCCTTTGGTGCATTTGCTGCTTGTTCAGACGATTATATTCATTTGTTAAATGGTTGGGAAAACGCAGATAGTATCACAATCGACTGTCACAAATGGATGAATGTCCCATATGACAGTGCCATTTTCCTGACAAGAAAGGAGTATCAAAAACTTCAAGTTGAAACTTTTCAAAATTCAAATGCACCTTATCTTGGAAATCCGGAAGAGAATTTTTCGTATCTGAATTTCCTGCCTGAAAATTCTCGCAGATTCCGGGCGCTGCCAGCCTGGTTCAGTCTGATGGCTTATGGAAAAGAAGGTTTTAAGTGGATTGTGCAAAATAGTGTTGACTGCGCAGCGCTATTCAAAAATTATCTGGAAACCAGCGAACATTTTGAAGTTTTGGGAAATGTCAATCTTAACGTTGTTTGTTTTGGATTGAAAAACCAAAGTAAAACCTCAGAGTTTCTAAATATTTTGAACCGACGCGGGAAAATTTTTATGACACCAACAATGTTGGATAACAGGCAGTGTATCCGTGCAGCTTTTGTTAATTACAGAACAACAAAGGAAGATATTGATATCGCCATCCAAGAGATGGAGGCCGTTCTTGAAAATTTATAATTCTCCGTAAAAACGCATTTACGAATCAAGTTTTTTCGATAGAAGTATTTCCGCGTACCAGAAATACTTCTATCGACCTGTTAGCCAACCAGTGTTTTAGGTTTCCGGCCAACTTTGGTTTTATTACGGATTTTATCCGGACGAGGCCGAATTTCGGCGTTGTCAAAATAGCGGGTAAGGGCTTCCAGAATAATGTCCTTTTGAGTAAGGCCTTCCCAGTAACCATAATCTTTCATTTTTTCCAAAAGCGCATAATCACAATCGAAAGTGACCTTTGTCGGCACGCCGTTACTTTCGGTCTGGGATGCATTAACTTCAATATCGTCGTTGATGTCAGAGACAATGGGTAGAGGTGCGAAATCAAATTTCCTTTCCTTTGCCATATTTTAATTGTTTATACGTTCGAGAATTTCCTTCGTTAATTTATAATAATCTTCGGCACCATTACTATCCGGAGCGTAATCGAAAATATTTGTACCATTAGCCTGCGCTTCTGATAAAGCAATATTGTCACGAATATAGCTATTCATGAACACGTCACCAAGTTGCTCCTTTGTAGCGCTGATAAGTTCATGACTGATCTTCTTTCTTATTTTTGGATTATACCGTGTTGCGAATACGCCGCCAAGGTTGGTTGTCGGACTGATTTTTTTAATTTCAGCAGAGTAAACCAGAAAGTTTCTAAGACCTTCGTAACTCAAAAATTCAGCTTGCAGAGGCACGTAATACTGATGGCATGATACAAGTGCCATACGCGTATTTCCGTTCAGTGCGGGAGGGCAATCGATGATTACAAAGTCATATTTGTCTTTCACCTTTTCCAATGCGATTTTCAAATTAAAAGGAAAAATCGGAGCCGACTTGATCGTGTCTTCCTTATGACTCATCTCAGCTGAGCCCGGCAGAATATCCACGTCCCCAACCTTCTTTACAATTTCTTCAAACGCATACTCTCCGGTGATAAATGAACCGCTGTCTTTTTTAAGACCACTATGAACAATTCCAAAACTTTTTGTCAAACTGGCCTGTGCATCCAGGTCAATTACAAGCACACGTGCATTAGCAAATTTGGCAAGTCCCGCTGCAATACTTTGTGCGGAAGTAGTTTTTCCAACACCACCTTTGTTGTTGACAATACTGATGATTTTCATTTAAAAGTATTATATGTATTAAAAGTTACAAATGAATGATCTGTCTGATTTGTAAATAAACGGAAAATATTCATAGAACTAATAATATAAAATAATAAGAATTTAAAGACCAATATTAATTAAAAGTATTTATAATATTAAAAGTAAACCAAAATATTTTGTAATTAATTTATAAATGATTGAAGTACAGTTAGCTAAATTTGGTTGTGTAAAATGGAAGTACATAAAAAAACCTCCCTTTGGGGAGGTTTTAAAAACAATATTTTTGAGAATTACTTAAATCTATTTCAAATCATATCACTTCATTGGGAACCGTCACAGGCTGTATTTTGCTTTGTTCCTTTTTAGAGATAAACTGATAAAGATTATACATTAGGAATACAGTTAGAATAACGGCCAGCACTACCACATTTCCCAAGATTCCGTAATTATTGAGATAACCTGTACTGGTCTCAGATACGATCATACCGGCAATAATGGAGGCCACACCACCCGCAATTTGCTGGATTGAAGCGTTAATTCCCATGAATGCACCTCTGTCCTGTGGCTCAGGAACGGCAGTCATCAGAGCACTTGCAGCAATCATCCGTCCACTTATTCCGACAAACAGCAGAATATTGATGACAATGATAATCCAGAATGGCGTGACGCCGAGATTACAGTATATTAGAGTCATCACAGAAGTAATAGAAGATCCGATGATGAACATCTTGAATTTCCCGATCTTATCGCTCAACTTACCCATTACAGGACTGGCGACCAACATGCAGACACCGGTAATCATATATAGGTAGGGAAGCTGTTTAATGTCAATTCCCAAATTATGAACACCATAGGCACTGCCAAAAGGCATTAACATAAAACCTCCTGTTGCTAATAAAGTGGTGGCAGCGAAGGCACGGAGGTAATTAAACTGAGCAAAAATGGAAGTTAAATGTTTGAATGCGTTTCCGGTTTTTTGAAGTTTGAGGTGCTCATCGATCGGTTTCATATAAATGAAAACAGATAAAGCAACTGCGATGCTAAGTCCGACGATCATTAAAAACGGCGCATGCCAGTTGTATGTATTTGCCAAAAACAACCCCAAAGGAATACCCAAAACCTGGCTGCTGGCGAAGGCCATCTGAACAAATCCCATCACGCGTCCACGAACCTGAATTGCAAAAAGATCCGTAATGATTGCGAAACTTATGGAGCTCATAACGCCTCCAAATATGCCCGTCACCACTCTCGCCATTAACAAAAATTCATAGTTTGGCGATATGCCGCAGAGGAATGTGCCAACGATAAATCCGGTATAAAAAAACAGCAAAAGATTCTTTCTGTCGAACTTGTCGGCGAAGCCTGCAGCCAGTAATCCGGCAGCTCCCGCACTGAACGCATAGGCTGAAACGACCAGTGCAAATTGCGATGTGGAGATCGAAAGTTCTTTCAATAAAATGGCTCCCAAAGGTGAGAGAACCATAAAGTCAAGGATAACCGTAAATTGCACTATGGCAAGAATAGCGATTACAAATTTCTGGTATTTGGTAAAGGTTTCAGGTTGTTTTTCGGACATATAAATGTGGATTTAGTCAATTAATTCTTCACAGGCATAACCCTCTTTAGTTAATATGGCAATCATTTCCTTGGTATGCGGACCGCTGGATTCTATGCGAAGCACATTGTCGCAATCCGTCAGATCTACATTCCAGCATATAATTTTCTTCTCTGCATTAAGTACAGGTTCTATTTTTTTCATGTCGTTGAAGTGCAGGTTGGTTTTAAAAACAAGCACATACTTATTATCATTGTATTGCGTTTCCATAGCTTCTTTATTTAAAGAGTGAGTCAAGAATTATTTTTAAAAATCAGGTTTACTCAGGAAAACGGATGAAGATCAGAAATACTTTAAATTTAAAATAAAAAATTTCTAAGGTTTTAACGCCTTGATTACCAGCGATAATGTCAAGTTTATTTTCTCCTCATCAAAAATAAAAGGTGGCCTTCCGGGCATACTGGTTTTAGCAATGTGAAACTTTACCAGTTGATACATAGGTCCAAACGCTATCGACCAATAAATTTCGACAGGCAAAGGAATGAGCTCCTTTCTCTCGATGGCTGTATGGACAAATTTGGACATTGCATCAAGAAATCTTCGTTCCATAACAGACCGGTCAACCAGCGGGGAATGTTTGAACTGCTCCATGAAAGTCATGCTGTGTTGATTTTCCATGCAATATTTCATCCGATTGAGCCACTGAACTTTTAAACCTTCGTCAAAATGAGATTCCGGATCAAAGTTAACGAGTGTTGCTTCCGCCATCTTTCGACTTTCCTCCGTAAAAAGCTGTTGAAGAAGACTTTCTCTGTCCTTGAAATAAATGTAAATCGTGGCTACCGAAACGCCGGAAGCCTTAGCCAGCTTATGCATACTTAGTCCGTCAAAGCCTTGACTGACAATCATTTCAATCGCCTTTTGTTTTATTATAATTTCTTTATTTGCATCTCTTGTTCTCATAAGTGATACAAATATAAATGAACGTTCGTTAATTTATAAATTATTTTTAAATTTATTTTTGACTGATGGGTTGAAATTCAGATAGATAGCAGCTTATTGAAGTAGCTAGTAGGTGACAAGTTGTTTAAGATGATGTTCAAGATGGTCAACGTAATCTGTAATGTAGAAGTGAAGCGGTAATTTTTGACCATCTTTCCCTGCACCAAAACGTTGAAGGTTATCAGCAGAGATGATTTTTATAATTTCGAGAAGATGTTGATTGTAAATTTTCCAAAACTGGATTATATGGGAAGTACTCAGATTTTGGTAATTATTATGTTGACACCATTCATTTTGATCATAAAAGATGATTGGCTCATTTTCAAACTGAATTCTGATAAACCGCTGGTGATTGTTTGTTGCGCTGTCAATCAGATGACCGAGTATTTCCTTTTTGCTCCATTGAGTGGGAGAGGCTTTGAAAGAAAATTCTGTTTTCGGAATTTTGTCAAGCAAATCAGGAATGGTTTGAAGAAGATATCTTAATCTTTCTGAGGCTTGTATAACTGTTTCCATTTATAAATCGGTTATGACAAAATTCTCTACTACTTTTTTATTATAACCTTTATATCCTCCCTGAAAGTCCCGACCGGAAATAGCGATGAAATCGGCCATTCTTTGCGAGTTCAGTTGTGACAATAAGAAATCATAATCTCCATCATACTTTATAAAATAGCCTGAATAAACAGTGCAATCAGGATTTTCATACAGTACAAAATTGGGATAACGGTTCATAGGAGAAAAAATAATCTTTTTCCCAAAGGAAGAATCCAACCCTTGGGCACGCCCAAGCGCATACCAGGCAACGGGATTTGGTTTTCCGTTATCCCGTTTTAATAGATCTTTTTTGATACCGAGAAGATATTTGTATGCTTTGGGATAATCCTTTTCCAAAACCTCTTCACGGATAATTTTGTGCTTCCCATTATGATCTTTCTCGTAAGGAAAAATTATAAATTCATTAATGGGATCAGACGAAGTTTTTAGCTTTGAGCCTTTTATAATAGGCTTTACAAGGGTATTTTCAAGCCAGAAAACATGACCATTTTTATTGATGCACTGCACTAAATCTTCTTTTTTCTTTAAAATTGAAAATAGAAATAAGCTATCAGAAAGTGTAGTAAGTCCAACTGAAATCTGGCAAATTTCACCCAGGTTTTTCCCTTTTGTGATCAGAGGTTTTTCAACTGATAAGTGCCATTGATTATGCTTATCAAGTTCAGAAAATGATATTTCCCGTTTTTGGTAACTCAAATCATAGTCACTCAATTCATAACAAAAAGTATCCAGTTGGTGTTTTCCAAAAATAGTAATGGCGGCGTACGTACCAGTGTTGCCAAAAATACGAACCGATCTGTAATTAGTAATTTGCCTTAAATTCTGATTTTCCTTGAAATAGGACCGGAGTGGTTTTCCCGTTTCTGAGCTCAAAAAAGAATTTGGTGTAATAAATCCGCAAATGCCATTTTCAGTTAAAAGTCTGGATGCCAGCTGAAAAAATGCAACATACGCATCCGTAGAACCTGACTGACAAAAGGAATATGACTTTTGAATAAACTGTCTTTGTTTTGCTGAAAGATTTTGAATTCGGATATAAGGTGGATTTCCAACAATCAGGTCAAACTTTTGGCTTCCGTCAATTTGCTGCAATGCATCAAGATTTTTTAGCTTCCAGTCAATTTTTAAATCCAATGGAGCTATCAGTTCTTCAAGATTTTGCAAACATATCTTTATAGCTTCTGGATCAATATCCCAGCCATGTATGTTTTCAAGATTTTGTTTTAAATCTTCTTTTGGAGAATTTTCAATAATGTAGCGAGCTATCGGGACTAAGAAACGTCCATCGCCACAGGCAGGATCAAGGATAGAATTTTTACTAAAATTAAGCTGATGAAATCCGGTATTGTCAAGAATTTTTTCAACAATGAACGAAGGCGTGTAGATTTGTCCAAGCAGTTTTTTCTTCTCGTAAGTGCGCGTCTGTGAAGCCATTATTTTGGAAAACCTTTCTCTTTTTGCTCCATTTCTTCGGATGAAATATAATTAATCCATCCAAATATACATATATTTTATTTACCTCAAATGACATATACGAAACCCTGGCAGTCCTCGAACAAACTCGGTGATCACAGGCGATTCGATATCTTTCAATAAAATTTCATATGTATCCTCATAAAAAGTAAACGAGCTGTTGTCTTGCCGGACTCGGTCTGTCCCTTTTAAAAACAACGTTCCTACTTCTCCATTTAGTAATGCCTGTTTATCAATGAAACCGAGAAGAGAAGCGACAGTTCCTTCACTTTCTGTTTGATGAAAGGAAATACAGAAATAATGGGAAGTTTTTGAATTGGGTTTTCGCAATTGAAACGCGGGAATATTCAGGACATAATCTCCTGCAAGATTTCCCGTTTTTCTCTTCATTGATTTAATGTCCAATGAAAAAGTATATTCTTCGGAAGTGATCAGAAAATCTTGTCCCCAATCCTGGCCATCAATAGCTCCAAAAGATTTTGCCGGTCTGGGTAAATGATAAGTATCGGCAAAAACAATTTCGCCTAAACTTCCGGTGTAACGCATGATCCTGGTTTGGGAAAAGCGCTCATTTTGATTATCCCAAATATTGGCAATTTTATGATGACGAAGGGAATGTTCAACCAGCTGGCGGGCATATTTCTTCTGCTCGTCACTTACTGAGATTTGTATGTATGATGATTGGCTTAAAACATTTTGCTCCATGCAAATCTGATGAGCAGTAAAGTTCCGACAAAACCTATGACGATATAGGCAAAAGGTACATAAGTGAAGGCTACTAAATGAAGGCGGTCGAAAAACCACATCACGCCTATTAAAGCCGCAATGAGCGTAAGAAATCCGGACAACTTACCAAAACCCGGAATAAGTGAAAATGGAATTTTTTGTTTGATGATCATCAAAGTCAAAGCCATTGAGATGATGGGCAAGAATTGTAAAACGATATTCGCCTGCCAAACGCTTTGCCGTTCAAACAGGAAAAGATAGATATTTAGTGTGACGGCAAAAATGCCTGGGATGCAAACCGCATAGACCAGAACCGAATAAACCAATCCCCAAAATTTAACATCACGACTTCCGGTAGCAACTTGCCCGACCACCCAGGCAATACCGGGTAACAGGATAAAATATAAAGCAACGGGCCAATAATTTTTAGAAACCTGATCGAATAAATCGTGAAGCGTCATTTTTGTCTAAGTAAAAAGGGAAAAATACGGAAGCATAATCGCTTCGTACTTTTCCCTCATTTCATATTTTTATTACAATGTCAAAAGGAAACCGATAGTAAAGTTTGCATCCCAGTCAAACACAAATTCTTCACAACCTGTCGCGTCTGCCACTGCTTTATAAATATTTACACCCGCTTTTGATTTTGCATTGGTCAACTTTGCATAACCTGATGGTGCGCTCAAAACGGTATAACGTTCCTTTCCTTTACGCACTTCCTTCGCCATTTCAAATGGAACACCACCAATGATAAATGCCGTTTTTCTCAAATCAGAAGGGATTTGTTTTGCTTTTGCATTTACTTCATCATAAACTTTTTTATCATCAGTACCATCCTGAAAATATTTTGCTCCGTAAGATTCAACGGATTTTATACCTGCTCCGGCAATCCATGAAATCTTGGTATTTCCTGAACCAATATCCACAACAAAAGCTTTGTTAGCATATCCGGCCGGTAAAACGGATTTTAATCCCAACTGACCTTCCTGTTCCGGAGTCACCTGATTTACCACATAACCAAGCGATTTTAGTGCACTCGTAATTTTTGTAGTTACCTCGGCTTTTGCCGCACCAGAACTTACTACAAAGTGGATATCTTTTTTACCAACCCCGTAATCAAGCATTGTACTGATGTATTTTTTCAAACCGATTCTTACATCTTCATCCGTTGCCATGTTTTCAGTTACAAGACTATTTCCGAATTCTGATTTTTCGAGTTTCCAGCGTTTTTGACTGTCAACTTTGATAATGAATGAATTAAACCCACTGGCACCAAGTTCAACCACACCTTTCAATTTTCCATCAACAGGTTCCGGAGATGTATATTCAAAAGATTTCGCAGGTGCATCAGATGCCGGATTTTCGTTTGTTGCATTATCACTGGCTTCACTGCTTTCGCTTGTTAAAGCAGTCGTATCAACTTCTGATTTTTGTTCTTTTGCCACTTTTTCAAGGGCTTGCTGGCCGCCAAAATATTTATAGCCAACAAATATGGCTGCTATAACCAGTGCTGTAATTAATAGTCTTCCGGCAACAGTTAGTCTTTTCATTGTTTGTTAAAAGTAAATTGAAAAATGTAATTGTAATAAGCAGTTTAGTCCAGTAACCCGCGATAGCTCGAATCTTTTGGAGGATCGATAGAACGTGACGGCTGATTTGGCGTATCAAGTTGTATCAATTTGAAATCTCCTTTGTTATAAGCTTCCAGCATCGCCTGACCCTTGTCCGATAAAAGTCCGTTCTGAACATCTACACCATTGATAAAATCCATTGAAAGATCCATAGCGCGTTTCATTTCGCCAAGTTTCAGGCTCATATCGTCCTGAATATATTCCATGGATTCATCAAAATAAAACTTTTTGTCAGGATTTCCTTTGAAAATACTAACTGCGGTACGCAGCGCATTCGAACTTTCTTTGACAATTCGGTACTCTGCTTCTTTAAGTTTTACTTTAATTTCAGTTTCCTTGATAATATAATCCGCGCTCTTGTTCACTTTTTCCATGAATTCAAGAATCGTTTTCATATTACGCTGCAAGGGAAACAATTTCTCGTTCATTTCCTGTAAACCTGCACCTTCAATTGTTGCCAGTGAAGCTGTTTCTTTCATTCCGGGACGATCAGTCATTTGGCTGGCCTTGTTGGCTTCGGCAAATTTCTGCTTGATCTCTTCGTTATTCTCGGTAATTTTTCTGTTCAGTTTTACCAGTTGTCCAGCCAGGATATTGATCTGGCCCTGCATTTTTTCACGCTTTTCTTTCAAATCATCAATGTAAATCTTCATGATTGCAATCGGATCCAGTTTGATGATCAGGCCGGTGATATTTCGCATCAAGGTCTTGAAAAGAAAAAAGACTGCAGTGCGGACGTCCTTACTTGTAAATAGAAAAACCACTACTGCAAGCAAGGCAAGTAAAAAGCCAAGGTATAACGTATTCTGGGTGACTTCAATTAAAAATGCAGCCAGTTTGTTCCAGTAATATAAACCCGCTGCGCCTGCTGCGCCAAGAAAAAGCAGAGAAGTAATCCCCTCGGGCTTGCTCCAATAAGATCGCTTGGAAACATCTTCCTGCGAGCCGCCGATTTGAGTAAAGTCTGGTGATGCCATGGTTGAAGGTCCTGATTATTTTAAGTATTGATTGATTTTACTGAGATCTGAATTTATTTGCGACACAAAACTTTGGTATGTTACTTCAAAGCTGTCTTTGTTTGCATTGATTTTGGCACTTTGTTCGGAGATCTCACCCGAAATTTGTCCCAAACGGTTTTTATTTTCGTCTATCTTTTTTTGAAGATTTGCAATCTCCTGAATATAAGCATTATTATTGTCTTCCAGTTTTTTTAGTTCATCATTCAGCGAGCCAACTCTTTCTTTTATAGCACGTTCCACATCTTTCAAAAAAGATTCGCGGTCTTTGCCAAGGATAGAAAGATACTGATCAGCAGAAGTTTTCAGGATAGAATGATCTGTAATTCCTCCCATCGCTTTGAAACTTGCCCAGGCAGCCTGAAACTGTTTTTCTTCGCCTAGTCCCAAACCTTCCATACTTCTCAAAGCCTGTTTGTATTCAAAATAATCAGGCCCGGGCAGATTTGCTTTTTCAAGCAGTTCAACAAAATGCTGGACAAATTTCCGGTCGACTTCCGCCGTGCCGGCTGCATTTTGTACGGTAGGGGCGGGTGCAGGTTTTGGCTGTTCAACCGGTGTTGAGGCGGTTGGTGTCGCCGCAATATTCGCACTTCCCGTCGCCGCAACTTGTGTAGGCTCTGTACTTTCCTTGATAAAAAAGCTCAGTATTTTCTTACCGATACCAGGTTCAGAATCTGCCATGTTTTTAGTAATTGTTTAAATTTGAGTCTTAAAAAGATAAGCGCAAACAGCGGTAATTCACTGTTTTACTGCTTTCTTATGTCAATATTACTAAAATTCATGTGATTTATGCATGCAGGATAGTTACAAATGGTAGCGGGGATTGATGACCGAATTTTTTACGTGATGAATTTTTTTTGATAACTGAAATTTCAAGCTTTTGAAAGGATTTCTAAACGGAATCGAAATTATTCTATTAACCCTGTTCAGGACTTAAACCATTTCCCAAAAGATTCCTCATAACTCGATCCAATAGGAATTTCTTCACCTGCGAGATTTATAATTTTATTCCTGACATTTTCAATACGCCTAAAAGGAATAATGAAAGAGCGGTGCACACGAATAAATTCCTGTTCTGGAAGTTTTTGCAGTATCGCTTTCATCGTCATTCGCACGACCAGCGGTTTGGTATTTTCAATATGGATTTTTAAATAATCGTCGAGTCCTTCGATAAAAAGGATATCCGAAAAAGCGATTTTATGGAGACTGTAATCTGCACGAACCAGCAGAAATTTGGCGGCAGGGTTTTCAATAGGGTTTTTAAAGTGATAGAAATCTTTCGCCTTGTTGGCTGCTTGCTGAAATCTTTCAAAGGTGAAAGGTTTCAAAAGATAATCCACCGCATTGAGATTAAATCCTTCAACAGCATGTTCGGCATAGGCAGTCGTGAAAATCACCATAGCTTCATGCGGGATGGCCTGATAAAAATCCAATCCGGACATGGACGGCATATTAATGTCCAGAAAGATTAAATTCACCGGGAAATTTTCAAGATAAGTCATTGCATCATCTGTCCGGCTGAAAGTTTTTTGCAAATCGATAAAATCAATTCTGCTGCAAAAATTGGAGATTATCCGCAATGCCGGTGGTTCGTCGTCAAGTGCAATGGCCTGGATCATGAAAGTGTGAGTTTTAAATCGATAACAAAATTTTCAGTACTGTCCTGAATTTCCAACTGATATTTAGAGGGATAAAGCAACTGCAAACGGGTTTTTGTATTATTTATTCCAATACCGCCCGACGATTCCTCCGTATGATTTATCCTGACTTTATTATTACAAACATGAAGAACAAGGTCATCACTTTGCATCGTAATTGATATTTTTATTAAAGATTGCTGTTCAGGATTGACGCCATATTTGAATGCATTTTCAATAAAGGAAATCAGTATAAGAGGTGCAATCTGCTTGTTTGCAAAATTACCCGAAACCTGAAAATTTATCAAAACGGTGTCATCTAATCTGAATTTTTGAAGAGAAACATAATTTTTGATATACTCAATTTCTTTATTTAACGGCACCAAACTTTCAGTCGCGTCGCGGATAACATAACGCATTAATGAAGAAAGCATCACGACCGCGTCAGCGGTCCGGTCAGATTTTTCGATAGCGAGCGAATAAATACTATTCAATGTATTGAATAAAAAATGCGGATTGATTTGTGCTTTTAAATACGATAATTCTGTATGAAGCTTTTCCTGTTCTGACCGTTTCAATCGGTCATTAATCTTTAAGGCAAAAGATACTACCAGCCCGACGAGGAAAAGAAATAATGTCTGACTATTGTCAAATGCTCCGGGTGGTTTGTCAAATTTTATAGCATGCGGTGGGCGATGAGGAAAAGGTCGTGGATTTCCCGGCTGTTTATCAAGTGTATATATGAAAAACAGGATGGCAAGGAAACTGCCCAGAATAAAAGCAGCGTAGAAAATATATTTTTTGTTGAAATAAAACCGGGGTATTAAATAGTAATAATTCGCATAAAAAAATGTCAGCATCAGCAGATAGGAAACGAAAATTGTTCTTTCATGTGCGTTCCGTTCAAATTCTGCAAATCCGGGAAAACCTGTCGGAGCAAAAATATAAGGCAAGGCCAGAAAGGCCGAAATCAGAAAAACATGTATGAAAAATTGAGCTCCCGAACGTTTCATATAAATCAATTTCCTGAAATTTACGAAACCGGATGTTTACTAAAAAACCTTTGCGGTATTTGGCCGGAATGTGTCGGTATTTCTGGTGATTTGAATTGATATCCTTAATTTCACATTTATAAATAGTGGAAATTTCTGCGTTCCGTAGGAAATTGATTTAATATTCTAATCCCTTTTGTTATGCTCAAATTAGGTTTTAATAGTGCCATATTAGCTGATTTTGGTTTTGATCATGTGGTTAAGTTTGCTGGCAACCACGGATTTTCATGTATAGAAATGATGTGCTGGCCAGCCGGGAATGCGGACAGTCGCCGTTATGCCGGTGTTACCCATATTGACGTAAATTCATTGACTGATCAAAAAGTTGCGGAAATACATTTTGCATTGAAAGAAGCGCAGGTTTTCATTTCTGCCCTGGGTTATTATCCCAATCCCATGGATCCAGATCCGGTTAAATCTGAATTTTATCTTGAACATATCAAACAGGTAATCCGCGGAGCTGCAAAACTTAGTATTCCTGTGGTTACTACATTCATAGGCCGTGATCCGTCAAAAAGTATCAAAGAAAACCTGAAAACTTTTGCTGACGTCTGGCCGGCGGTTGTAAAAGTGGCTGAGGAAAATAATGTGAAACTGGCGATTGAAAACTGCCCGATGTTTTTCACGGATGATGAATGGCCGGGAGGTAAAAATCTTGCGATCAGTCCTGCTGTTTGGGACAGAATGTTTGAAATAATTCCAAGCCCTATTTTTGGTCTGAATTATGATCCTTCTCACATGATCTGGCAAATGATGGATGAGATAAAACCGATTTATGGGTACAAAGATCGCCTGCATCATGTACATTTGAAGGATGCCAAACTTTATAAGGACAAGCTTGATAAAGTAGGAATTATGGCAAACCCGCTGGAATATCATTCGCCAAAGTTACCGGGACTTGGTGATGTTAACTGGCGTGGTTTCTTCGGTGCACTTACCGATGTGCGTTACCGTGGACCTGTGGTTATCGAAGTGGAAGATAAGGCGTATGAAGGAAATATTGAAGATGTACAAAGTGCAATTCTTACGAGCAGAAATTACGTAAAGCAATTTTTTGCCTGATAGTTGAGAAGATATTTTTACAAGAACAGGGCTGAACAAATTTTGGTTAGCCCTGTTCCTTTTTATTTCGATTCATTTTCAATTCTTTAACTTATAAATCCGAACTCCTTCAATATTTTCTATTAGTGAATAGTATTTATTAATATACTCCCTTATCTGCGGGATATTGTAGTGAGGAGAAAGAATTTTGGCAAATGTAGAATAACCCTCGGGCTGTGTGACGTCTATAAAAACGGACGGTTTGTTTTTCCTAATATCATGTAAAAAGTCGATGGTCCAGTAAGGTATTAATCTTGATTTTAGTGCAAAATGAAAACTATGCGCATCCCTATATCCCATGGGACGCTGAGCGCGTACATACAACTGATCACGCCACCCCCAGACAACAACGGGCTCACCAGACCTGGAATTTCTTCTAATGCTTGCAATGATTTTTTGATCCAGATCAGAGTGGTCTGCCAGTAAGTTTTTTTCTTTATTCAGTAAATTTTTTCCAGCTATGAATGCGCTGCTTATTATAAAGAAGATCAGGCAATATTTTTGGATCTTCGTAGGAGAAAGTGCAATGATAATTCCAGTGAAAAGGGTTACCGGCACCCACAAATACAATTTATAGTGGGCAAAAGAATTTCCGGATTGTAAAACGGCATATAAACTAACAAAAATATAGAGCAGGGAAAAGAAGAATATTTGCTTTTGTCGGGCAGTTGTGGGCTGACGTTTGACAACATTGGCGATAATCCCGACTATTGCGACGATCGTTATCGATAAATAATACCATTTCGAATCATCATAAAAATATATGAATCTGAAAATTCTTACCAGATTGAAACGATCGCTAATCGGGACGTCGGAGAACTGGGTTGTGTAAGCATAATAGAAATAATTCCAAAAGTAATTATTCCAAAAAATCATCAAACTTCCCTTTGAATAATAATAGAGATTGATGAAAATTGTAAGTATAAGAGCGCCAGAAATTAGAATCAGCGCACTTTTATAACGTTTTTTGACCAGTACTTCAATAAAAAGCGCTATTGAGATGAAAATCCCCATGGGGACATTCTGAAATTTCACGTAAACGAGACTTCCCATGGCAAATCCGAAAAATAAAATTCCCCAGCTGCTTTTCCACTGATCATAGCTATAAGTAAGATATGCATAAGTACAGGCGGTAAGTAAAAGAACACTAAGCTGCTCTGAATTGTAAGCGGTATAATCGGAGACAAAAGTGGTTCCAATAAGCAGGCAAAAGCCCCAGATGAGAATCAGACTAACTTGTTTTGATAGAAAGAAATCAAAAATTTTGTAAAGAAGGAAGGTCGTCGTTAACCAGAATACTAATCCAACACATTCTGAAACGATATAACCGACATTGATACCAAGCTTTGAGACAAAAATTAGCGGAAGGACAGTCAACGGTCGGGAATCCGTATAATTGAGTAATGTCCATATCCATTCCGGATAATGATTTACCGTATAAACTGCACTAAGCCAGGTACTTGTATCGATATTTGACTCTGCTTCTTCCATATACAGGAAGCGTATAACAAAAGTTATTACCAGAAATGCAAGGACATAAAATTCAGAATTACGAACCAAAATTTTTCCTGGCTTCAAATATTCTTTGCCAAGCTGAAAACTGATAAAAAATAGTATTAAAATTAGAATTAATTTAAAGTAAAAGTTATATATCATAGATGGTAAAGTGCTGATTTGTAGAGATTAACTAATTTAAAAATAGGTTATAATCATACAAATTGCAATTATACTTATCTAATGGTACAATTTCAGTTCTCGGAATAATTCGATTGTTTAATTTCAATCTTCATTCAGGAAACTTAGCAGCGGTTTTATAAATCTGTCAAAATCTTCAATATGAGGAAGATGTCCAATATTATCCAAAGGTATCAGCTGACTATTTTTTATTAAGGTATTAGCTTTCTTACCAAGTTCCGGATAATTACCCAACGTTTTCTGATCCTCTGTCGATGCCAGATTTTTACCTACTGAACTGCGATCTCTTTGTCCAATGATCAGCAGTGTTGGAGATTTGATGGCCTGGATTTCATAAATAACCGGCTGGGTCATGATCAGATCATAGGTCAACGCGGAATTCCATGCGATTCTTGGATAATCCTTATTCAACGTCCATCCAGCGTATAAATTCGCCCAGCGCGTGTAAGCATCTTTCCACTTTCCGTCATAATAGCTGTTGAGCTGATACTTTTTGATCGTTTCAAAATTGCTTTTTAATTCTGTTTGATACCACTTATCAACGGGTTGATAGGGAATTTTTAATTTATAATCTTCTAATCCCAAAGGATTTACTAGTACAAGTTTTTCTACCGTTCTTGGAAACATCAAGGCAAAACGCATGGCAACCATACCACCCATGGAATGACCCAGAATCGTTGCAGAGGAAATACTTAAAGTATCAAGAATCTTTTTGGTATTCGTTGCCAGCTGTTGAAATGAATATTGAAAATGTGCAGGCTTGGAAGATTTTCCGAATCCGATCTGATCGGGAATAATCACACGATAGCCGGATTGCGTTAAAGATTTTGCCGTTTGCTCCCAATATGCCCCGTTGAAGTTTTTGCCGTGAAGTAATACCACTGTTTTTCCATTCGCCTTTTCGGGCTGAACATCCATGTAAGCCATTTTTAATTTTTCTCCCTGCAAATCAAGCGGTAGAAATTTTACAGGAAATGGATATTGATAATTTTCCAGATTAATGTCCAGATTTCGAAGCGAATCATTTTGTGCATTTACATGCAGCGTGAAGAGAAAAAAGGCAATAACAAAAAGTGAAGTTCTCATAATTGGAAATAAAAAAAGCCAGGATGACTAAGTCATTATCCTGGCTAATAAAAATGTACCAATCTATTTTGAAAGCAATTTCGACCAGATTATTGGATCAATTTTGCTCTTGAAGATAAAAGCGTTGTACAAAAAGCTAACAATGCTACAACGGCAAATGAGAAACGAAGATCTGCAACTTGTGCAATAATTCCGATCAGCGGAGGTCCGATAAGAAAACCAATAAAACTGATTGAAGAAACTGCGGCAAGCGCCATTCCTGCCGACATTGTAGTAGATCTTCCTGCTGCACTATAAACAAGCGGAACCACAGAGGAAACTCCAAAACCTACAAGTAACAAACCGAAAGTTGCAGTAGCCATATATGGCAACAAAACAGCAATACCCATTCCACTTGCCATCAATAAACCGCTGATTTGCAGCATCTTCTTTCTGCCAATTTTGTTTGCAAGCCAGTCACCAGCAAAACGTCCGCCAGTCATTGTTCCCATGAAAGCAACATATCCCATCGTTTTCATCGCAGCCGGAACTTTCACAACTTCCATGAAATATACACCAGACCAGTCAAACATTGCACCTTCACATACCATTGCACAAAATCCGATCAGACCAAGCATTAAAAGATCGCGGTCAGGTTTCACAAACATTGGCTGTTCTTCGTCGCGATTTTTTTCGCTGTCAGGCATTGTATGTTTGTAAGCAGTAAAAATGATCGCAAATGCAATTACCGCAATTACCATAAAATGGATTTGCGGCGGAATATTAATTGAAATAAAGAATGTACCGATCATCGCACTCACAAATCCGGCTAGGCTCCACAATCCGTGAAAGGAGGCCATAATGGATTTACCATAAACCTGCTCAACGGCAACTGCCTGGGTATTTACCGCGATATTACAAAGGTTTCCCCAAAGTCCGAATGAGAAAAGAACGATAACCAATTGTTCTGTTCTGGTTGCGAAACCAATGAAGGTTAATGTTATGGCGTAAAGAATTGCTCCGAAAAGAACCATTTTTTTACTTCCGTATTTGGTAACCATCCAGCCTGAAATTGGCAAACTGGCCATCAATCCAAGTGGTAATGCAAGCAACACAGTTCCCAAACCGCCTTCGGTCAGGTGAAGCATATTTTTAATATCCGGAATACGACTTGCCCAGGCTGCGAAACTTAAACCCTGAACAAAAAAGAAAGCAGCAACGGCCATCCGAAGATATTTTTTTGACTGCGAGGGTGCTAAAATTGAATATGACATAGGTATTATAGTTGCTCTGTGATTTTATCAAATGTTACAGGATAGAAAAAATATAACATTTCACAGAATTTGTTAATTTCTTTATGGTGTTAATTTGACCGGGCTTAAATGTTAAATTGCCTCTGGTTGAAATAAAAACATTATTTGTTCAAATAACATTCCATTAATTTGTATTATCTCAATAATAATGAAAAGTAGTTATTGTACTAATTAAAGAATTTTAAATTTATTTGAACGATTTTTTCGCAAAGTTGCTCTTCAATGAAAAAACAACAAAAAAAGCCAGTGCTATAAGCGCCGGCTTTTCAGTTTCTAGTTTGAAGTATGTTAATCGACAGATAGGTAACCTAAGGTGTCGGCTTTGCTTTTTATTTTCGCAACATCTTGTGAGCTGCTGCGTTCCGTGACATTAGGTGTTTTATAATTTCTCGGCGAAATAAGCGGATTTATATCAACTGCTTCCTTTTTATAAGTTCTTGTCACAACAAGCGGTGTAGCTCTTGGTGCATACTTAGGCGTGGTACTCACGTAACGCGAGTTTTGCTGTTTACTATACGACTCAATCGTGTTGATATTCGACACAACAATTCCGTCATTTTTCAAAGCTTTGGCTTTTGCTGCTTTATTAGGATGTTTGTAATTATGCGTCGACATACCAGGATCAACTAAAGTTGACTGCGCTTTAACTGCTCCTGCAATAAAACCTGATATGATAATTGCTGCGAATATTAAGAATGATTTTCTCATGACATTATGATGTTTATTGGATTAATGAACAACAATCCCTAAGGATCAAGCGCAATAAACATCAAATATTATTGAGTTCTAAATGGGTTGAAAAAACAGTTTTTTGCCAGTTTTCAAAAAGTAAAGATAAGAATAATGATATTTTTATGAGAAAAGTGAAAAGCCAGCGCGATTGGGTTTCAAAACCGTGGCGGTTTTTGAAAAAAATGAATAATTGCCAAAAAACAGGTGAAATTCACACCAGTGAAAAAAGTTTTAAATACTATAAATTTTAATCACTTTCTAATAAGTAGGATTAAAATTGCATTAAAATCTATTTTAATAATGCGTTTGCAGAAACTTGTATCCCTGCACAAATCCTGTCAATTGGCAGATCATTGGCATCATCTCCAAAAGGATCTTCGATCTCTTCGGCAATCACTTCGAGACTTGCCAGGATATAGAACACGAACATTACAAAGGGAATAACCAGAAAATGCAGGCTGAATACATAGCCAATTGGTAAGGTAAGACAATAAATAAAGATGAATTTTTTGATAAAAGAGCTGTAAGACAATGGAATGGGCGTGTTCTTAATTCTCTCACAGGCACCACAAATATTAGTGAAACTTTCCAGTTCAATATTGAGAATTAAAAGGTGCTCGGGTAATATCAATCCTTTTCTTTGCAATTCAACTGCTTTGCTAAATATGGCTGCTGCAATCTGATTTGGGATATGATCTTCTAAATGCAAATTAGAAAGTTTGAATGTAGAAGTTTCTGTAAAGCTTTCAGAAAGAAAATGACCTCTGAGATGATTTTTAAATGCAAAAGCATAATTGGGAATCATGATACGGAAAAATTCTCGGGCTTCAATATTGTCTTTATCAACCAGAGAATTGATTTTTAAGGAAAGGTTCCGGCTGCAATTCATCAGAGCGCCCCATTGCCTTCTGCCTTCCCACCAACGGTCGTAAGCCGTATTTGTTCTGAAAACCAATAACATGGAAATAACAAAACCCAGCAGGGAATGCATTAATGAAATATTTTTCAGATCGGTATTTTCACCAATACGCCAGACTTTCAGAATTAAATAGGCCAGGATAGAAGTGTAAACCATGATAGTAAGTATCAATGGCATCAGTTTGCGGACTGTATCCGCTTTCTGAAAATAGAATATATACTTAAACCATTCTTTGGGATTGTAATCAATCATACCAGTTTTATCTTATCAATCAGTTTAAAGAATTCTTTAAAACAACGCGCTGTTAATTGGGCATCTTCCAGTGCATTGTGTGTTTCATCTTCTCTTTCAAAACCAAAATAGGCGGAAACGGAGCCCAGACTTAATGAACGTGGAACGGATTGTCCATTCTTTTCCAAAATTTTGAAAAACAAGTAAGAAACCGTGTGTAGGTCAATTTGTTTATTGGAAAATGGCCAGTTAATCTTTTCCTTCCGATAGGCGAAACGAAGGAAATTAATATCGTAAACAACACTTTGTCCACAAATAATAACGTTTGAAAGATTGGGTTTGCCTGAATTTAATTTTTTGAGCCATTTTTCAAATTCCGGAATTACGTCAAAAATCATGGGTGCTTCTTCCAGATCATCGATAGAAAGTCCATGCACTTCTTCCGATTTTGCAGTAAAGGCTTCTTCGTTTTCCGGGTACACGTTTTGAAGATAAGTACCCAGCGAACGCCACTGATCATCAAAGAATTCAGCACCGATTTGTATAATTTCATTCCAACCTGGCTCCGGCCCGGTCATTTCGATATCAAGCACAAGGAAGGCCATAGTTCTATATTATTAATTTGAAATGAAAAACGTAAAATGCAATTTTCGCAAACCAATCTTTTACTTTTGTACGCAAATGTAAATAAACATTGCTTTTAGCTCATTGATTCATCGCTCATTTGTATATAAAAATGCCAATCGATTACACGAATATCCCGTCTCCCTGTTTTGTTTTAGAGGAAGAATTACTAAGAAAAAATCTGCAATTAATAGATCAGGTCCAGAAATCGGCCGGCTGCAAAATTATTCTTGCGCTTAAAGGTTTCTCGATGTACAGTGCTTTTCCAATTGTAAAAGAATATTTGAGCGGGGCTACTGCCAGTTCATTAAATGAAGTAAAACTGATCAATGATTTCATGGGATATCCTGCGCATACGTACATGCCGGCATATTTGGATAGTGAATTCACAGAAATCATGGAACGCAGCAGTTACATTACATTTAATTCTTTTAATCAGTGGGAACGCTTTAAAAAAAGGGTTTTTGATTTTAAAATTAAAAATCCTGAGCAAGCTTTGTCTTGTGGAATCCGCGTAAATCCTCAGTATTCCGAAGTTGAAACGGATATGTATAATCCTTGCGTTCCGGGTTCACGTTTAGGTGTGACCAGAGATAAATTACCTGATACTTTGCCCGAAGGAATTGACGGAATTCACTTCCATTCTCTTTGCGAAAATGATTCTTATACACTGGAAAGAACATTGGAAGCACTGGAAACGCGTTTTGCCGATTTATTACATCAGGCAAAATGGCTGAATATGGGCGGTGGACATTTGATGACAAGGGAAGGTTATGATACCGAAAAGCTGATCGATCTTGTTCAGAAAATACGTGCAAAATATAATATTGAAGTCATTCTGGAACCGGGTTCTGCGATTGCGTGGCGAACCGGAGAATTGGTAACGACCGTTCTGGATGTGATGGATAGTCAGGGAATTAACGTAGCAATTCTGGATACTTCTTTTGCAGCGCATATGCCGGATACTTTGGAAATGCCTTATAAACCGGTTATCCGCGGAGCGTATCACGAAGCGCAGGCAGGAAAACCAACTTACAGAATGGGAGGGATGACTTGCCTTGCTGGAGATTTTATTGGGGATTATTCTTTTGACAAACCGCTGGAAATTGGTGATCAGATTGTTTTTGAAGATATGATCCACTATACCATGGTAAAAACGACGACATTTAACGGCGTTAACCTTCCTTCCATTGGTATCTGGCAGAAAAACGAATCTTTCAGGTTAATCCGGTCTTACGGTTACGAAAGTTTTAAGGATCGTTTATCATAAGAAAAACTGGCCTTACGGGTGTTAAATACATCTGTAAGTCCAATTCTTTATGGAAGCATCGGAAACAGCTTCCTGATTTCTTCTGTTGTCGGCTGTTTTCCATATTCACATATTTCAAAAACTTCCGCCTGTTTAACCAGAGCAGCCTTTTCCTTCCCATACCATTTGTCAAGTGCAACCTTAATTTCCGGCGTCACGGCTGATCTTTTTTCAATAGCAGCAAACAGCCACTTTTTTCTTTCAAGAGTATCTTTTGGAACATTTTCAAGATCCTGATTTGTCCAGGGCAGCCACTCGTAAAACTGTGATACGTGCGCATCAAGGCCATTTACTTTTTGCGGTAATGCGCCAGTAATGTCGATGGCAATATCGGGCCGGAATGGGTTAGGTTTTTGAAACCTGTCCCGGAAGTAAAGGAAAACCGGATTTTTCCTCAGTGGCGGAACATTGCTGGCTATGTTTGGAACGATTACCAGATAAGCTGCGTCCTGCACAATTACGCCAGTATTCCTATGATCCGGATGATAATCATTTGTACGCGGTCCAATGACAATATCAGCATTCCATTTTCTTATTTGTCTGATTACTTCAAGGCGGTTTTCCAGTGTTGGAAACAATTCACCGTCGTTATTATGCAGCACTTCATATTCAACCCCAAAACGTTTTGCCGCTTCCTGGGCTTCTTTTAATCGGCGATAATACAATTTCCCTTCGCTCATATTCTGATGACCTTTATCGCCATTTGTCAGCGAAACAAATTTCACTTTGTGCCCCATGGCAGAATACATTGTTGCAATTCCGCCGGCTCCCAAATCACAATCATCCGGATGTGCTCCAAAGACAATAACACGTATAGGATTGGAAAGTTGTGGTTTATTTGTCTGCGCGTGTGCATAATCAGCAGCGAGTAATGCTATTACAATTACGAAGATTTTTTTCATGTGGTGTTTTGGTTAGGAAGTAGTGGAGTAATTGCTAAAAATAGTGATTTTAGTTCTATTTCAACTTAATTTGAAAAGATTGGAAAATGAGAAAAATGGTATTTTGAGCTTAACAAAGGGACAAAATTACTTTCACGGAAATGTTCAAAAATATTTTTTTCATGCTTCATCTTGAAGACTTCCAATCCGTTACATTATCAAATAGAAATATTTAACAGGCAAACCATAAAAATCTGCCTTTTTTGCTGTACTTTTGTATCCCGTAATCATAGAAAAAAAGCAAAGTCTTATGGCTTCCAAAGCACGAAAGACCGCTAAGTACATTTTCGTTACGGGCGGTGTTACATCTTCATTAGGTAAAGGGATAATAGCATCTTCTCTTGCTAAATTGCTGCAAGCCAGAGGGCTTTCAGTTACAATCCAAAAATTCGATCCATACATAAATATTGATCCGGGCACAATGAATCCTTATGAGCATGGTGAATGCTATGTAACGGACGACGGTGCAGAAACGGATCTGGATTTAGGTCACTACGAACGTTTCTTGAACGTTAGTACTTCTCAGGCAAATAACGTCACTACGGGAAGAGTTTATCACAATGTTATTACAGCTGAAAGACGCGGAGATTTTCTTGGAAAAACCGTTCAGGTTGTTCCTCACATCACAGATGAGCTGAAAAGAAATATGATGTTGCTGGGTCAATCCGGTGATTATGATATTGTTATTACAGAAATTGGTGGTTGTGTAGGGGATATTGAATCGCTTCCGTTTTTAGAAGCAGTTCGTCAGATCAAGTTCGAACTTGAACACAATGACACATTAATTATTCACCTGACGCTCATTCCTTATTTGAATTCTGCCGGTGAATTAAAGACAAAACCGACGCAACATTCGGTAAGAATGTTGCAGGAATCAGGTATTCAGCCTGATATTCTGGTTTGTCGTACAGAACATCCTTTGCCAACAGATCTTCGTAAAAAAATTGCGTTGTTCTGTAACGTTCAGGTTAATTCTGTAATTGAAGCAATGGACGCAGACACGATTTATGCTGTGCCGTTATTGATGTTGAAAGAAAGACTGGATCAACGTGCATTGTATATGCTTGACATATATAATGATAAAGATGTGGATCTGGATGCATGGAAAACTTTTCTTTCAAGACTTAAAAATCCAATTGACGCGATTAAAATTGGTCTGGTTGGAAAATATGTGGAATTGCATGATGCATACAAATCGATCGTTGAGTCTTTTATTCATGCAGGTTCTGCCAACGAATGTAAAGTAACTATCGAATGGATTCACTCTGAGAGTCTTACACCTGAAAATGTAGTTGAAAAGCTGGCAAATCTGGACGGTGTACTTGTTGCTCCGGGTTTTGGAGAAAGAGGAATTGACGGTAAAATTGAAGCAATCCAATACGTTCGCGAAAACGGAATTCCTTTCTTTGGAATTTGTTTGGGTATGCAAATGGCAGTTATTGAATATGCCCGTAATGTGGTAGGATTGGAAGGCGCGCATTCTGTTGAAATGGATGCAACTACCGAACATCCTGTGATCAATTTGATGGAAGACCAGAAAGATGTTTCCAACAAAGGCGGTACAATGCGTTTGGGAGCTTATCCTTGCCGTTTGAAAAAGGATTCTCTTGCCAACCGTATTTACGGAAAACTGAATATTAAAGAACGTCACCGTCACCGTTACGAATTCAACAACAAATACCTGAAAGCTTTTGAAGACAAAGGTTTGTTGGCTACGGGTATCAATCCGGACAATAATCTGGTTGAAATGGTTGAACTGCCAGGACATCCGTTTTATGTTGGTGTACAATTTCACCCTGAATTGAAAAGTACTGTAATGAATCCGCATCCGCTTTTCGTTAATTTTGTGAAAGCTGCGCTTACTTATTCAATTGAAAAACGGTCGGTTATATCCTGATTTCATCTTATCCTGTAATCAGGAAAGCCAATCAGGAAAAACTTATTACCTTTGCCCTCCCGATGGGGCAATATCTTCAATAATTTTTAGTTAAGAATGGATAAAAATTTTATAATCGGCTTAGTACTAATAATGCTAATGCTGGTAGGTTATCAGTTTCTGGTTCCGAAACCAGTTGAACCCGCGCCGATAGCCCAAGTAAATAGTGACTCTGCAAAGTCTGTAACTGTAAAAGGTTCAATAGCATCGGATACAGCAAAATTGGCTTTAACTGCTGGTGACTCTTCGGCCGTGAAAATCGCTCCACAGGATCTAGTAATCGAAACAACGGATTCGCGTGTTGTTTTCACAAATAAAGGTGGAGTTTTGAAAGAAGTGATGTTGAAAAAATACAAAACTTTTGACAAAAAACCGCTTTATCTTATTGTTGAAGACCACAATAAATTTCAAATTGAATTTCCAACACAGACAGGTAATATAAACATTGCTGATCTGTATTTCCAGACTACGGCAACCGGACAAACATTGACCGCAAAAGATTCTGCAATTATTTCATATCGTGCGGATTTGGGTAAAGGCCAGTTTGTAGAGCAGACTTATGTTGTTCATGGTTCAGGATATGTTATTGATTATGGTATCAAGTCAAATAGTCTGGTGGCGGGAGACAAGACAATCAAGTTTGATTGGAAAAATGATCTTCTGAAACTGGAAAATGACATGAATGAAAACCGTAAGGCGATCACTGTCAACTATTATACAGACGGTTTGCATAGCCTTGCGCAAAGTCCTACGGCTAATGAAGCGGCAAAAGCGGAAGATCCTGTTAAGTGGTTTACCATCAAACACAAGTATTTCTTGGCTGGATTGATTTCTGAAAAACATCCTTTTACTGATGTTGATGTTCAGACAGCGGTAAACGTGAATGACACGACCATTGTTAAAACAGCAAATGTTGCTGCTTCGATCCCGATGTTGGCAGTTCAGAAAAATGAAGCAAATTTCCAGTTTTATATTGGTCCGAATGATTACCATATTGTTCAAACAGTAAAAGCTGAAAACTTTGATCAGAACGTTTATTTAGGATACGCTTTCCTTAAACCGATCAACAAATTCTTCCTGGTTCCGTTGTTTAATCTTTTAGAAGGATTTATTACAAACTACGGTTTGCTGATTATATGTCTTGTATTGTTTGTAAAAACGCTGTTAACGCCGCTGACTTACAAATCTTACATCAGCATGGCGAAGATGAAATTGCTTGCGCCGGAGCTTGAAGAATTGAAAGCTAAAAATCCTGATGACGCTGCAAAACAACAACAGGATCAAATGAAATTGTATCAGGAAGTGGGTGTGAGTCCGTTAAGTGGTTGTATACCAGTGCTCGCCACAATGCCGATTCTGTTTTCGTTGTTCTTCCTATTTCCGAACTTAATTGAGCTGCGACAACAGACTTTCCTTTGGGCAAGCGATTTGTCGACTTACGATTCATTTATAAAACTACCGGTATCGCTTCCTTTTTATGGTAACCACGTTAGTTTGTTTACCATCATGATGACGATTTCGAGTATCGGATATGCATATTATAACAACCAGATCACACCAACGCAGCCTGGGCCGGTTAACATGAAAATGTTGAGCTATATCATGCCGTTGATGTTTATGTTCGTTCTTAACTCTTTCCCGGCAGGTTTGACGTTCTACTATTTTGTGTCTAACGTCGTGACAATCGGTCAGCAGTTGTTGATCAAAAAGTTTGTGAATGAAGATAAGATCAGAAACATTCTGGAAGAAAATCGCAAGAAAAACGCGAATGGCGAGAAGAAACAAACCAAGTTCCAAAAATATCTGGAAAAGTCTCTTCAAGCCGCTGATGAAGCTAAAAAGAAACAGGCTGAATTAGAAAAACGTACGAAACGTAAGTAATAAAGGGTTTTTACCTAAGGAAAGAGGGCAATGTTTCGGAAGGAAACATTGCCCGTTTCTTTTTCCCTTAAAACGGTTTTCGTAATTTGACCCACCAAATTCAACAACGACAAAAAGACCAATGAGAATTTTCGTTCTTTTAATAATATTCATCTGTTCAGGTTTTGGCAAAATTGTTTGTGCCCAAAATCCTGCACTGAATGAAGATAAGTATAAAGCTGCCGTATCGGACTTGAAACAAGGACGTTACAGCATTGCTATTGAAAAGTTTGCTCCATTAACTACTACGAACATTCAGGCTCCGTACGCGCCTTATGCGCATTATTACTATGCGTTATCTGCTTATCAACTAAAAAGATACAGGGAAAGCAAGCAAATGCTTCTTCAATTGTTGAGCCGCTATCCGGGTTGGAACAAGATCAATGATGCCTATTATTTATTAGGTGCAAATAATCTTGCAACCGAGCAATACAAGGAAGGACTTGGTTACTTGCAGCGCATAAAAGATTCTTCTTTCAACAAAGATGTACAGGGTTTAAAGCAGCATTATTTTGGTGAAATCCGTGATCTTGCAAAACTTAGAGATATTCAAAAACAATATCCCGAAGACCGTGATATTGCCATTGCTTTAATTCAATCGATTGAGCATTCGCCGTCATCGACCAAAACGGATCTGATGCAGGCAAGTCAGCTTAGTGCAGATTTCAAAGTGAGTGGTAAAGAAAAAGTTGAAAAAACGGAAGGTCCCGACAAGAGTATTCCAAAGCGCGCAAATCAGTGGGGGAAAGGTTATTATAATGTGTCAGTTTTACTTCCTTTTAGGCTGGATGAATTTGGAAGTTCTAAAAAACGCACAAATCAGTTTGCGTACGACTACTATCTTGGTCTGGTTCAGGCTAAACAGCAGCTTGAAACAGAAGGAATTAAAATAAATCTTTGGGCTTATGATGTCAGCAACGATGAAAAATCGATGAAGGCCATTGTGGGTAATACTGATTTTCAGCAATCAGATCTGGTTATCGGTCCTTTGTATCCAAGCACTTTTGAGGTAGCGGCAAATTACGTTTCAGGTACAAATTTGTATATGTTGAATCCCCTTTCAACAGATGCCAATGTAGTGAAGCATGGAGAAAACACTTTTCTGGCACATCCTTCAATTCCTTTTCAGGTTCAAAAAGCTGCGGAATGGATGAAAACAGTTGCTCCCGGTCCAACGGCTGCGATTTATTATGGAGGTAGTGCAAAAGATTCCATGATGGCGTTTTCCTACGCAGCCGAGTTTATGGCGCGTGGCGGAAAAGTTATACAAATGCTGAAAATCATTTCAGATCGTGAATGGCTGCAAAACAAAATTTTATCGTTTGAAACCAGCAAACCTTCACATGTAGCGCTCTTTGCCTCTGACGGAAATTCAGGAGCTCCAATTATAGAGATTTTAAATGACAGAAAATTGACGGCAACGCCAATAATTGCAACGTCAGGCAGTTTTAATTCTCAACAATCGCGTTTGGGAAAATATGGTTCACGTTTGTATTTGATCGAAACAGATCATGTTGACAGGGACAAAGAAAACGTCCGTGAATTTCAAAAAAACTACTGGTCGCAAACGAATACTTTCCCATCTAATTATTCTTATCAGGGATATGATCAATTGCTTTTCTTCGGCAGAATGTTAGCGGAATATAAAGATGGATTGAAAAGAGGAATTGGAATGAGACGTTATGAAGACGATTACCTTCTTTCCGGTTTTGATTTTACCAGATCACGCGAAAACGAGATTTCGCCCATATTAAAATACAGCGGTACTAAATGGGTACCAGTCAGATAATCACATGATGAATATTTCAACAAGTCAGGCCTTATTTGAAAAGGCGCAGCATTTTATTCCGGGTGGCGTAAATTCACCCGTTCGTGCGTTTCGTGCAGTAGGTGGTTCACCGGTTTTTATTAAGTCGGCAAAAGGGCCATACGTTTATGATGAAGACGATAATGAGTATATAGAATTGATCAATTCTTGGGGACCGATGATTTTGGGTCACGGGCATGAATTAATCCAAAAAGCCGTTTCTGATGCCATTCAGCACTCTTTTTCTTTTGGCGCACCCACAAGAAGAGAAGTAGAAATTGCAGAATTGATCACTACTATGGTACCATCCATCGAGAAAGTACGTATGGTGAATTCGGGTACAGAAGCTACCATGTCTGCCATTCGCGTGGCCCGTGGCTTTACTGGACGTGATAAAATTATTAAGTTTGAAGGTTGTTACCACGGTCATGGTGATAGCTTTTTGATTGCTGCCGGTAGTGGTGCCGTAACTTTTGGTACACCTGACAGTCCGGGTGTGACAAAAGGTGTTGCGAATGATACCCTAACGGCTCCTTACAACGATTTAGACGCTGTGCAAAAACTTGTTGATGCCAATAAAGGTCACATTGCAGCTTTGATTTTAGAACCGGTTGTTGGAAATATGGGCTGCGTTTTACCGGCAGAAGGATTTTTGGAAGGTCTTCGGAAGATCTGTGATGAAGAAGGAATCGTTTTCATTTTTGATGAAGTCATGACAGGTTTCCGTCTTTCAAAAGGCGGGGCTCAGGAAAGATTTGGTATCAAACCGGATTTGACTACACTTGGAAAAATTATTGGCGGTGGTATGCCCGTTGGTGCTTACGGTGGAAAAGCTGAGATTATGAACTGGGTTTCTCCATTGGGGCCGGTTTATCAGGCAGGGACATTATCCGGAAATCCCATTGCTATGGCTGCGGGTTTGACCATGCTGAACTATCTGAATGAGCATCCGGAAGTTTATACCCAGTTAGAATTATCAGGTCACAAACTGGTGAACGGTTTTACCAATTCAATTAAAAAACTTGGATTGAATTACACGATCAACAGCATCGGATCCATGTATACTTTGTTCTTTACGGATCAGGCTGTGACGGATTTTCCTTCTGCAAAATCATCAAATCTGCCGTTGTTTGGAAAATATTTCCACGCCATGCTGGATCGTGGAATTTATATGGGGCCATCTCAGTTTGAAAGTATGTTTTTGTCTACCGCGCTGGAAGACGGTCATATCGAAAGAATTATTGAAGCCAACGAAGAATCGCTTAAAGAAGTAATTGGATAATATGCGTAAATATTCAGTCATAATTCCTGTATATAATCGTCCTGATGAATTGCAGGAATTATTGACTTGTCTGGATACCCAGACTTATAAAAACTTTGAAGTTATTATTGTTGAAGACGGATCAAAAGTAAAATCGGATCTTGTGGTTCAATCTTTTCAACACAAACTTGACATCCATTATTTTTACAAAGAAAATGGCGGTCAGGGGTTTGCAAGAAATACCGGTTTTGAAAAATCGAGTGGAGATTATTTTATTCTTCTTGATTCGGATGCGCTGATTGAGCCGGATTATTTGTCAATAGTCGAGCAAAGGTTAAATTCAGATTATGTCGATTTATATGGAGGACCGGATACGGATCATCCTTCTTTTTCTCCAATCCAGAAAGCAATCAGTTACTCGATGACTTCTTTTATTACAACCGGAGGAATTCGCGGTAAAAAGAATAATATGGGTGGAACCTTCCATCCGCGTAGTTTTAATATGGGACTTTCGCGTACCGTTTACGAGCGTACAGGAGGTTTTCAGACGAGCAGAATGGGAGAGGATATTTTGTTCAGCATCGGCGCTCTGCGACTCGGATTTCGCTCAGCATTAATTCCGGAAGCTTTTATTTATCACAAAAGAAGAACCCAATTCGCACAGTTTTTCAGACAACTGAAATTTTTTGGACGTGCGCGGATTAATATCGCCCGTTTTTATCCTGAGGAATTAAAACTTGTCCATACCATACCATTTCTTTTTACAGCTGGTGTGATCAGTATTCCGTTTTGGTTCTGGATTTTTAAACCATTTTTTTATCTGGGAATTGCCTTTGTTTTGTTGATCATTTTGGCGCTATTTTTTGACGCTTTACGTTCAACCAAAAGTATAAAAGTGGCTTTTTTAGGAATAGTAGCAGCTTTTGTTCAGCTGTTTGGATATGGGATTGGGTTTATTCAGGAGGGCTGGACGCGTATCTGGGAAAAAAAATCGCACCGGGAAACCGGCGCGACCATTGAATATCCTTCATGATTTGTAAAGCGGTTTTAATCAACCACTTTTTTTACATCTTATTTCTGACAGAAATAAACGATCTCCTGGCTCGGCAATGAATAACGTTTTACTTCCGCAGGTGTTAATTCATCCATCACAAACCGGTCTTCGGTAACAGTGAATCCTCCTTTTTCCAATTCCCTGCCGTAATTTCTTCCAAAAAGACGCAAGTGATCATTTTGAAGGAAATGTATTTCACGTTCACGCGGATCTGTGATCGATGCATCCTCATAAGTGAATTCGTATTTCAAATCCTGTGGTGACTGGATTAGGGCCCAACCGCCCGGTTTTAATACACGATGTAATTCGCTCATGGCTCTGATGTAATCGTCCACATGTTCCATAACGTGATTACAAAAAGCCACGTCAAAAGTATTATCAGGAAATGGGATGTCATGAATGTCCATTTTCACTTTTGCCAGCGGAGATTCAATATCCGCCGTGATATAGTCAAGATTTTTCATATGCTCGAATCGGTCGATAAAACAGTATTCCGGCGCTACATGTAAAACTTTAAGATCTGCGCTAAAAAAGTTGGTTTTACGTTTTAAATACAAACCCATAAGACGATGTCTTTCCAAAGATAAACAATGGGGACACAGCGCGTTATCTCTGCTTGAAGTATTTCTTCCGTAAGGTAAAAACTTGCGGTAATGGCTGTTGCAAACAGGACATTCAACCTTATTTCCAATGTAAAAAATACTCAGAAAACGGGCAACCCAGTGACCGACAAGTTGCAGATAGGGACGAGGAATATAACGTAAAACTAAACTTATGATGGCTTTCATTAAACCAATTGATTAAAAATTAATAATTTTATGTTCTTACCAAGTAACAAATACTTAAAATGATCCCAGATATCAATCCAAAACCGCCGGGAAGGCAGATGATTAAAAGAATGTCGACGCGTACCAAGTGGCTTATACTTGCTCCGCTGGGACTTGTTTTATTCAGTTTTGGCCTGTGTGTGCTTAGCGAAGCGGCACATCAGCGCCGAATAGGCCAGCCGACACAGGTTTGGGTTCTTTTGGGACTTTACAGTCTGGCGTTAATAAATACCGGACTGATTTTCTTCGGAGAAGCTTTACGGTTTCGTATACTTCTGGATGTTCGCCGGGAAACCCGCCGCAGTATGCGTCAGCTTTTGCGGAAAGTGAATGCAAAAGCACTTCGTAAAGAACCAGTCCGAAAAGGCAAATCCGACAAAAAAACAAAAAGCCCTACCAAAACAGATTGACAGGGACTTGTTGATAACTTTGTATCGGAGAGGCGCTTGGATTATTGCTTGTTAGCTTCAAACTGCGCTTTTATTGCCTCAACATCGACGTTTCTTACTTCTGGCTTACGCAAAAGATTCTTGATAGTAGCTGTACGATTATTTGCCACAGCTTTATTTCTACGACTCTTACGTTTTAATTCCGTAACTCCCATTTTAAAATTATTGTTTTGTGAAAGAGCCGCAAAATTAGTAATAATTACGTAAATAAAGTAGCAAATAGTCATAAAAATTGCATAACCTCTCTAACTTTACATTTTTAAATGCTGAGATATTTGTTTGAGCAGTTCCGATTTTCAACTGGATTTGTAATCTGTTGATCGAAAATTGTTTTCAGGGGAACTAAACTTTTATGGCAGCCATTGACTATTTGAAGAATTTAGAATTAAATGAGTAAACCAAGCCTTGCCCGCGGCACCCGTGACTTCGGTCCCGAACAAATGGTGAAACGCACCTTTATATTTGATACGATCCGTCGCTCTTTTCAACGTTACGGATTTCAGCCTCTGGAAACGCCGGCATTTGAAAACCTTTCTGTTTTGATGGGGAAATATGGCGATGAAGGAGATCAGCTTCTGTTCAAACTTTTGAATTCAGGAAATTTTAGCGAAAAATTAACTGAGTCGGATCTGAATGCCGGTTATAAACCATTGACTGCCAAGATTTCTGAAAAAGGTCTGCGTTATGATCTTACCGTTCCTTTTGCCCGTTATGTGGTGATGAATCGGGGGACTTTGGTAATGCCATTTAAGCGTTATCAGATACAGCCGGTTTGGAGAGCAGACCGCCCGCAGAAAGGTCGTTACCGGGAATTTTATCAGTGTGATGCCGATGTAGTAGGAACGGAATCTCTGCTTTGCGAAGCGGAAATTGTTTTGCTGCTTCACGATATTTTGCCTCAGTTAGGTATTGAAGATTTTACAGTGAAGATCAACAATCGCAAAATCCTGACAGGAATTGCGGATATGATCGGTGCACATGGCCAAGAAGGAACGCTTTGTGTTGCGATTGATAAACTGGATAAAATCGGAAAAGATAAAGTCGTCGATGAATTGCGCGAACGTAATTTTTCCGAAGAAAGCATCAATTTGCTTGATCCGGTTTTTTCTTTGACGGGTGGAGAAAATCCATTTGCTGATCTTCGAAAATGGCTTGCATCTTCTGAAATTGGCTTAAAAGGCATTGACGAACTGGAACAGGTTTGGGAAATGGTGGAATCGCTTGGTTTGAAAAACCCTAAGATTCAGTTTGATGTAACTTTGGCCAGAGGTTTGTCTTATTATACAGGAGCAATCTTTGAAGTGAAAGCAAATAATGTGCAGATTGGCAGTATCTGCGGTGGCGGAAGATATGATAACCTGACCGGCACATTCGGTGTTCCCGGAATTTCCGGAGTGGGTATTTCTTTCGGTGTTGACAGAATTTATGATGTGATGGAAGAATTAAACCTTTTTCCTGAAAATCAGACGATCAGTACGAAAGTGATGATTTCCAATTTTGATAAAGAAGCTTTCAAATACGGTTTGTCTGTTCTGCCAAAATTACGTGAAGCCGGATTGAACGCTGAAATGTATCCGGATTCTGTCAAGCTGAAAAAACAGCTGGATTATGCTGATCGTAAGAATATTCCTTTCGTAATCCTGATCGGATCTGATGAAATGAATACCGGGCAGCTTACCTTGAAAAATATGAAAACCGGAGAGCAGCAAAAAGGAACGATTGAAGAATTGATCGCCGCTGTGAATTAACGGATTTAAAAATAACAATAGAATTTTAAGCTGACAGCCGCAAACGCCCCAGCCCAATTTTAATTAAAACATGGATAATATTTTAAGGATTGCAATACAAAAATCTGGAAGACTAAGTGAAGATTCTTTGAAATTGATCAAGGAATGCGGTATTCGTTTTGACAACGGAGCCGGAAAGCTGAAAACTTCCGCAACCAATTTTCCTGCTGAAATTCTTTTTTTACGTGATGATGATATTCCCGGATACGTGGAAGATGGCGTGGCACATCTGGGTATTGTTGGTGAAAACGTTTCGGTTGAATCGGATCGTGATGTGAATACGGTTCATAAACTTGGTTTTTCAAAATGCCGTCTTTCTATCGGGGTTTTGAGAGAACATGAGTATGCTGGTGTTCAGGATCTGGATGGAAAGAGTATTGCGACTTCTTATCCAAAACTTTTGGGGAAATATCTTGCTGAAAACAATGTTAAGGCTCAGATCCATGAAATCAGTGGTTCAGTAGAAATCGCTCCGAGTATAGGATTGGCTGATGCGGTTTGTGATATCGTAAGTTCAGGAAGTACTTTGCTTAGCAACGGTTTAAAAGAGGTAGAAACGATTTTCAAGTCGGAAGCGGTGATGATTGCGAGTAAGCATTTAACGGCTGGTCAGCAGGATTTACTTGATCAATTGCTTTTCCGTATCAAATCGGTTCAGGTTGCTAAAAACAATAAATATATTTTATTGAACTGCCCGCTGAGTGCAGTGGATGAGATCACAAAATATTTGCCTGGAATGAAAGCGCCAACGGTTATGCCATTGGCAACGGAGGGCTGGTGTTCAATTCATTCGGTGATTAATGAAAATGATTTCTGGGAAAATATTGAGAAGATCAGACAGGCGGGAGCGGAAGGAATTTTGGTAATTCCGATTGAAAAAATGATTCTTTAAATGGCTATCGGCTGTCAGCAATCGGCTTTCAGCCTGGCGATGAATAATATCAGTTATGAATATAATTTCTTATCCTGAAAGAAGTGAATGGCCTGCGCTTTTGACCCGGCCGGTTCAGGATTCTTTGGCTATTGAAGGAAAGGTTTTGCCTATTCTTGATTTGGTTAAAACCAAAGGTGATGAAGGTTTGCGTGAACTGGCTAAGAAATTTGACGGCGTTGAGCTGGCTGAATTTGCTTTTTCACAGGAAGAATTTGATGCCGCAGAAAGCCAGCTGGATGAAGAATTGAAAGCAGCGATCCGTCAGGCTTACCAGAATATATATACTTTTCATAAGGCTCAGTTGCAGCCTGCTGAAAAAATTGAAACCATGCCTGGCGTTACTTGCTGGCGACGGAGTGTGGGGATTGAAAAAGTTGGAATTTACATTCCTGGCGGTACGGCACCTTTGTTTAGTACAGTTTTAATGCTTGGGATTCCTGCACAGTTGGCTGGTTGTAAAGAAGTTGTTCTTTGTACACCATCCAATCACCCGGCTATTTTATTTGCTGCCAAATTGGTCGGTGTCACTTCCGCATTCCGTATTGGTGGTGCTCAGGCTATTGCTGCTATGGCTTACGGGACCGAAAGTGTTCCAAAAGTTTACAAAATTTTTGGTCCTGGAAATCAATATGTTACCACTGCTAAGATGTTAATTAGCAAGGAAGGTATCGCGATTGATATGCCGGCTGGTCCGTCGGAGGTTGCGGTTTATGTGGATGATAGTGCGGTTGCTACTTTTGTTGCGGCGGATTTATTGTCGCAGGCTGAACATGGCGCGGATAGTCAGGTTTTACTGGTTTCTACAAGCGAAAAGTTTTTAACAGCTGTCAATGAAGAATTGACAACGCAGCTTGAAGTTTTGCCACGCCGGGAACTTGCTGCTCAATCTATTGCAAATAGTAAAGCAATTCTTGTCAATTCAGCTTATGAAGCCATTGATATTCTGAATGATTACGCTGCGGAACATTTGATTTTGAGTGTGAAAGATGCCGAATCTGTTTCAGATAAAATTTTCAATGCAGGTTCCATTTTCCTGGGCAATTATACACCTGAATCTTGCGGTGATTATGCTTCTGGTACCAATCATACTTTGCCTACCAATGGATATGCCCGCGCATATAGCGGTGTATCTGTGGATAGTTTTGTAAAGAAAATTACTGTTCAGCATATCACAGAAACAGGAATTAGAAACATAGGACCGACTGTTGAAGTAATGGCACATGCGGAGTCTTTGGATGCTCATAAAAGGGCGGTTACTGTTCGTTTAAATTCTCTTTTGTAAAAAATAGTGGCAGGGTTTCTATAAATGAGAAAAATGTCGTAAATTTGAAAGACTAATTTCCGGTCTCTTAAAATGACAGAAAGATGACAGCATTAATGGTTAATGAACTTTTGGGAGGTTATAATGTCCTGAAACATTCTGTAAAGAATGATTTTGACCTGGCTTACCTTGCCGAAAACGGTATTCCCAAAGAAGCAATTCAGCATCTTGCGGATTCCGCAGGCCTTGAATTGAAAGATGTAATTTCACTTTTGCCGGTTACGCCAAGGAATCTGCAACGCTATGAAGATAAAGATCTGCTTAGCAATGTGGTTTCTGATCATCTGATTGCTCTTGCTGATTTATTTTCAGTAGGAACACGGGTTTTAGGAAAAGAGTATTTTTTGGATTGGATGAATAGCAAAATCCTGGCTCTGGGCAATGTAAAACCGATTCAGTTTCTTCGTACTCATGCAGGTATCGAACTAATAAAAACGGAACTGGGGCGTATCGAGCACGGTATTTTTGCATAGATGGAGTTATTCAGAATCACGAAGTCGGAGTACCAGCATGATTTGACGGGAATTGGAGCTTACCGGCATGGGGGAAGATGGAATACACCTCAAAATTCCATGCTTTACACTGCTTCACACCGCTCACTCGCTATGCTTGAAATCATCGTTCACTGGCAACAGCCGAGTCCTCCGAAAGATTTTGTAGTTGTTGTTTTATTTGTGCCGGATAATGCGTCTGTGGTTAATCCTTACATGATTGCTGACTGGCACGAGGATTCACAATGGAGCAAAGAATTTGGAGATTCCTGGCTGAAAGAAAATAAAACGCTGCTTATGAGTGTTCCTTCTGTGGTGGTGCCTTCCGAAAAAAACTATTTGATTAACCCATTACATGCTGATTTTGGTTCGGTCAAAATTATTAGTATTGAGCCTTTTCAATTTGATAAAAGATTATTTTTATAATTACAGAAGCAAAATTGTCTAAACCGAAAATTGCTTCAAAATAGATAGTACCAATGAACAATTCCTTCGACCTGAATTCGGTCATTCGCCCGCACATTTTAACTTTGGCTCCATATTCTTCGGCACGTGACGAATATACCGGACATTCTGGTGTTTTTCTGGATGCTAATGAAAATCCTTATGGCTCGGTCACTGTTGAGCATTATAACCGCTATCCAGATCCATATCAGGCTGAAATAAAAGCGAAATTAAGTCCGATAAAAAATATTGATACCAAAAGAATTTTTCTTGGAAACGGGAGCGACGAGCCGATTGATTTATTGATCCGCGCTACCTGCACGCCTGAAAAAGATCATGTTATCATTTTGCCGCCCACGTATGGAATGTATGAAGTGAGTGCTTCTATTCATAACGTTCAGATTGATAAAGTTTCATTAACTGTTGATTATCAAATTGATATTGATGCAGTTTTGAAAGCGATCACACCTGATACCAAAATTATCTGGGTTTGTACGCCAAATAATCCAACCGGAAATGTGATGCAGGATGAAGCAATTGTTACGCTTTTGAATAATTTCAATGGTCTGGTTGTGGTTGATGAAGCTTATGTGGATTTTACAGATTCTGTGTCGTGGATCTCACGTCTGGATGAGTTTCCCAATCTTGTTGTTTTGCAAACTTTTTCGAAAGCCTGGGGCCTTGCCGGTATCCGCGCCGGAATGTGTTTCGCTTCTGCGGACCTGATCAAAATCCTGAATAAAATAAAATCGCCATACAATATTAGTCTCCCTGCACAGCGCGCTTTGCTTGAAGGTTTGAGTGCAGTTGAAAAGAAGGATGAAATGGTGAAAGAAATTCTGAAAGAAAGAGCTTCCCTACGTACGATGCTGGAAAATTTATCGTTGGTGAATAAGGTATTTCCATCAGACGCCAACTTTTTACTTGTCCATTTTGACGATGCCAAGGCTGTAATGGCTTATTTGATCGACGAAGCCATCATTGTTCGTGACCGTTCGAAAGTGCATTTGTGCGAAGGATGTCTGCGGATTACGGTAGGCACCGAAGAGGAAAATGAGCTTTTGATAGAATCTTTAAAAAAATATCAGCAAAATAGCGTAATTGCATAAACACTAAAATCACACTATAACAACAATCCCCAGCACCAATCAATTATTTATGAAGAAATTAGCACTTACTTTTATTTGTATACTTTCCTTTGGACTTGCTCAGGCACAGGATAACAATTGGGCCGTTGGTTTTAAATTAGGAGAACCATCTGGCGTTAACTTCCGGAAATATTTTAATAACATTCATGCGCTGGATGTGACAATAGGCACTTATGGTGGCGTATTGTCAAATGACCGTGATTACCGTAGTGGAAGATATAAAACTACGGGTTTGTCAATTCAGGTGCATTATTTATGGACAACCCCACTTTTTAATGCTGAAAATGTTCGTGTTTACTACGGATTAGGCGGACAGGTGAATAGCAGAAATTACTATCCTGATAATAAAAAATTGCTAGCTCCTCCGGGTGATCGTGAGAAAACTGTTTCTCTTGGTGGTTCTGCGATTGGTGGGGTAGAATATTTTATACCTGACAACAGAATTTCGGTATTTTTAGAAACAGGCGCTTATGTTGAATTGCTTCCAAGGCCGTTTTATTTAAGTCCGAATCTTTCAGCAGGTATTCGCTTCAATTTATAAAAAGTTGTAAGTCAAAAACATAGAAAATAGTAAAAGCAGGCATTTTAGCCTGCTTTTTTTGTAAATTGATTTGCCGTTTTCATCCCAAATTAGAAATTCAAACGTGTTCAAAGTATATAGCTCTTCCGCTGGTTCAGGTAAAACTTATACGCTTACCAAAGAGTATCTCAAACTTGCCCTGCATTCCAATTCTGACACTTATTTCAGGCAAATTCTGGCTGTAACTTTTACAAATGCTGCGGCAAATGAAATGAAGGAGCGGATTTTGCTGATGTTAAGAACTTTCGCTAATGCAATGTCGGCGGAAGGAACAGAGCATCCGATGCTTAGAGATGTCGTTACTGAATTATATCCGGTAACGTTGGAGGATCCGGAGCTTTACGCAGGTGCAAAGGAGCTGATTTCCGGTCGCGCACAGCTGGTTTTTCGTCAGATACTGCATCGCTATTCAGATTTTTCAGTGATGACGATTGATAAGTTTACACAGCGACTGATCAGTAGTTTTACGGATGAACTTGGAATTCCTTTTGTTTTTGAAACTCAGCTTGACGGACAATTACTCGATGACGCGGTAGACCGTTTACTGGCCCGCATTGGTCAGGATGGAGAAGAGATTTTATCAGATATCGTTGAAAAATATTACAGGGAAAAAGCAGAAGAAGGAAAAAGCTGGTCGTCATTGCCGGCACAAATAAGAGAAACGGCCGGCACCTTGTTAAGCGAGCAAAGTTATCTGCAAATGCAGCGTGTTGCCAATTTGCAAATGAGCGACTGGGTGTCGATTCGAAATCAAATGCGTGTTTTTGTGAAGGGACGGGAGGATGCTATAAAACGTCTTTCACTTAGTGCGTTTGAACTTATTCAGGCGGAATTATTGTCAGATAAAGATTTTTATCAGGGAGCTCGGGGAATTTATGGATATTTCAAAGACAGGAGCGAGGGCAAAAATACCTGGACTGCGCCTAATTCTTACGTAAGCGGAAAAACAATTGGTGAGGAAAACTGGTATGGTGCAAAAACTGCGGGACCGATTAAAAATAAAATTGAAGCGATAAGACTGGAACTGGAACGGTTGTATTTTGAAATTGAAAAGATCAGAGACGGAGAATCGGCTAAGATCACTTTGTATACTCAGCTCGACAGGCACTTATATAACTTGTCGCTTTTGGGAGAAATCCGGAAGGAATTTGATGTACTTTTGAAACAAAATAACCAGGTACATATTTCTGATTTTAACCGTCGGATTCTTGAAATTGTATCAAGAGAGCCGGTTCCATTTATTTTTGAGCGCCTTGGCGAAAAGTATAATCATATTCTGGTAGATGAATTCCAGGATACTTCCAAATTGCAGTTTGCCAATTTACTTCCTTTAATTGAAAATGCACTGGCGGATGGTTATTTCAACCTGATTGTGGGTGATGCAAAACAATCCATTTACCGTTTCAGAGGTGGAGATATGGATTTGATTTTGCATCTGGCACAAAACCAGGTGATGCAGCTGATGCCGATTCTGGGCGATAATATTTACAATGAGGAAAGATTATGGAGCGTTGACAGCCATCTTGAAATAAACCATTTACGTACTAACCGCAGAAGTTTCAGGGAAATTACCAATTTCAATAATCAGTTTTTTGGATTTATTTCAGAAACAGTAGGTGAAGAATATCCTTTGATCCGCCATGTTTATGATGATAATTTCAGACAGGAAATACCTGATGGTGTAAATGAAGGCGGCCATGTGCAGATGGAATTTATTGATATGCAGGAATTTGCGGATGAGTTTTTAGAAAACCAGACAAAAAATGATGCGATCGTAAAACGAAGTGTTGAGCTGATTTCCGAGCTGCGAAATTCCGGCTACCAATGGCGTGATATTGCCATATTATGTCGTAAAAAGAAAGAGGCTACTGCTTTGGCAAATGCTTTGAAAGAGACAGGATATCCGCTTATTTCCGACGATGCTTTATCATTAGCTTATTCCAGATCCGTGCATTTCGTCATTTCGTTTATGGAGGTATTACATACTGACCAGCGATTAAAACGATATGAAGCAGCTTATTTGTTTCACCGGGTTATCAGAAAAGAAAACCCGAGTGCAGAAGAACATGAGGCACTTCGCAAGCTTTGCACTCAGAAAGGGCTGGATACTTTTTTAAGTTATTTTCTGAAATGGAACATTGAATTAACCGCGTTCCGAATCCGCCAATTAACGGTGTTTGAGCTCAGTGAGCAATTGATGCAAACTTTTGGACTTTTTGAAAACAAGACTGAAAATGAATATTTGTTCCGTTTCCTTGACGTCGTGCTGGAATTTGGAACACGCAGAAGTAATCACCTTGGAGACTTTCTTCAATACTGGGAGACATCAAAACATAAACTTTCCATCACAATTCCGGCTGATACGGATGCGCTCCGGATCACAACCATTCATAAATCAAAGGGTCTGGAATATCCGGTAGTTATCGTTCCCTATGCAAATTGGAAAGTCACCCCTAATGCAAAACTTGACAGGTTATGGATTGATCTGGATGAGGTTTCCTATGACGAACTGGTTTTAAAAGAAAAAGAAAATGAGCTTTTCCCGATCACCAAGAAATTGAGAAGTTCTCTGGTTTCGGTGGTTAAGGATTTGGATAGTACGCTTGTCGCTGATCAGTATCAGGAAGAGAAAACAAGGACGCTGGTTGAAAACCTGAATTTGCTTTACGTTGCTTTTACAAGACCCATTCAGCGTTTGTATATTTTGGCAAAACGTGAAAAAAACTGGAAGCAATCGCAGCAGGTAAGTACCTGGCTTCACGATTATATAAGTCAGCCGGAATCGCAGCCGGCTTATGACGAGCTTGAAAGTAAATTTATTCTGTCGCAGGGAAATCAGGATTGTTTTCATTCACATTCGAAAAATAACGCCGAAACTTATCTGATCAGTGATGTAATCAGTAATGACCGAACCGATACGCTTCGCCTCAGAAGAATGGCAGAGCGGATTTTTGATATCGAAACTTTTGAAAGGAAAAAAGATCGACTTCAAAAAATGAGGCATTTGTTGATTAAAATGAATATTGAATCTGATTTGCCTCAGACTGTCAGTCAGCTTATTCGTGAAGGAATTGTGGTGAGAGAGGAAGCGAGGAGCCTTTATGATCAGGTAAAAAATTTATTGCAAAATAAGTTGCTGAATGATTTATACAACGAAAATGTCAAAGTTCAAACTAATAAAGAGTTGTTACTTCCGGGCGGAAAAATGCTTCATATAGACAGAATCGTTCAATTACCAGATGAATCGTTTGTTTTTATGACTTTTATTGCCGGAAGCGGAAATGAACAACCTAAAAATCATTTAAAACGTCTGATACGGGTTTTTGAAAATGAAGGAAATGTGGCAAGAGCGGTTTTAATAACGCTTGAAAATGAAGTTATTGAGTGGATAAGTTAGACTTTATGAAAGTTATGAATATTACAATCAGAGAAATTCAACCGGAGGATAACGCCGAACTGGCACAAGTGATTAGAAAAGCGCTGGAAGAATTTAAAGCCAATAAACCAGGAACTGTTTATTACGATAAAAGTACGGATCATTTAAGCGATCTTTTCAAAACGGAAAACAGCGTTTATTTCGTAGCACTGGAAAATGATATATTGTTAGGCGGAGCAGGCATTTTCCCAACCGAAGGCTTGGATCCGGATACCACCGAACTGGTTAAAATGTATCTCAAACCGGAAGCAAGAGGCAAAGGGCTTGGAAGAACTATAATTCTGAAATGTATAGAATACGCCAAAAGCAAAGGATACAAAAGAATTTATCTTGAAACGATGACGGAACTTGATAAAGCAGTTAAGGCTTATGAAAAGTTGGGATTTGAATTGTTAGATCATCCGCTGGGAAATAGCGGTCATCACTCCTGCGAATTGTGGATGGTGAGAAGTATTGAATAAGAAATTGAAATACCTTTTCTATCTTTTTATATTTTCTATCATTCACTTTCGAATCTGGGAAAATTTATATTAGTGTTCAGTTGTATGTCAAATCCTAATTTGTACTATATTAATAATAATAATACTTTTTCTTTTTTGTGAATAAATTTATCAGCGTTGTAGAAAGAACTCGGTCTTTTATGTAGCAAAATTAGTATCATTGATAGTTCTGCTTTATTTTTTTGATGATATTCACGGGAAATTTGAATGATATTTCCTTAGGTACTCTTCGTTATTTATAAAATATGCGATTTTCGTTTCAACAACAGGTCTTCACGGGCATTATTGTGTCTATACTTCTTGTAATAATCGTAGGAATCACTTCTTATGAAGCAATTCTGTTACAACAAGAAAATGCAGGTTGGGTGGACCACACCAGAGAAGTAATCCGATCCTCATCCGAAGTCAGAAATGAACTGCTTACTGCTGAAACCAATCTTCGGGGTTATGCACTTTTAAATAACCAGGATTTTGAAAATGCACATGTAAAGGCAAGGGAGCGAATATTAAGTCAATTCAGTTTTTTAAAACAATTGGTTGAGGATAATCCGGTACAAACGGCTCGGCTGGATAGTCTGGCGCCTGTGCTGCAAAGCAGGTTAAAACTCATGTCGCAGCAATTAGTGTTGATTAAGTCCGGTAATTATTCTCTTGATTCCCTAAAATCAATGGTAGCTGGCGGACAAAAATTGTCTGCTCAGCTTTCAACATATTTTAACCATGTTGAAGGAATGGAAAACAATCTGCTGGCAGTTCGTGAGGAGCAGGCACTTGTGAGTACAACCAGAGCAAAACAGGTGATTTTGGGAGGAACTGCCGTTTTCATGCTGGTGATATTTATTCTTTTCTATTTCATAAGAAAAACATATCTGGCCCAGGTATCTTCAGAACAAGTCGCATTAAAAGCGAATGCAGAACTTGAAAAATTATCTCTTGAAGATCAGCGCAAAAACTGGATTTTATCGGCCGCAGTAGAGGTTAGTATTTCCATTCGTGGAGAACCTACGGAATCCGAACTGGCTGAGAAATTTTTGCATAAAATGGCGAAGCTTACGGATGCTTCCGGAGGGATATTATATATCGTCAATCGTGATGCAAGTGCCTGGGAACTGGCTTCTTCCTATGCGGTGGATAGGCGTGACGGGATACCAGCGTTGATTTCTGAAAAAGACGGATTATTCGGACAAATAATTAAAGACAAACAAAGTCTGAAAAAACTGGAAGTCGCTCCCGGGTATTTAAAAATCGGTACAGGGCTTGGAAATACCACACCTGAATCAGTTTTTGTAAAAACGATGATCCAGGAAGGAAAAGTAGTAGGAGTGCTCGAACTGGGATATCTGACACAGCCGGATGACAACGTAATTAAACTTTTGGAACGCGTGACTGACGGTGTTGCCATTGCGTTTATGGCTGCGAGGGAACGTCAGTTGATGAGAGAATTACTTGACAAAACCCAGCTCCAGGCAGAAGAACTTGAAAGTCAGCAGGAGGAATTAAGGGTTACTAATGAGGAACTTACCAGACAAAGTTCACTTCTTCAGGTATCCGAAGAAGAGCTGCGTGTTCAGCAGGAAGAACTCAAACAAATCAATACCGAGCTTGAAGAAAAAGCGTTTTTGTTAGAAGAACAAAAGAGCACGCTGGTAGAAGCAAGAGATCAAATTCAGATCAAAGCCGACGAACTTGAAAAAACGGGGCGTTTTAAAAGTGAATTTTTGGCTAATATGAGTCATGAACTGCGCACGCCACTTAATAGTATACTGATTCTTTCACGCATTTTATCCGAAAATAAAGGGGCTCGTCTGAGTGATGAAGAGCAGCGTTATGCTTCGGTGATTAATAATTCCGGAAATGATTTACTGACACTTATCAACGATATTCTGGATCTGGCGAAAGTTGAATCGGGAAAAGTAGAACTTCATCCCGAAGAGATAAATACAGAATTACTTCTCGTTGAAGTTAGAAATACCTTCCAGAAAATAGCTGAAAATAAAGGACTTGATCTTAAAATGATCAAGGAAGATTCCTGCCCTGAAACGCTGTTTGTGGATCATGTGAGGATTTTGCAGGTAATTCGCAATCTTCTTTCGAATGCAATAAAGTTCACTTCGGCGCCGGGAAGTGTTTCCCTTATCATCTCACAAAGTGAAAATCAATGGCACTTTGAAGTTTCGGATACAGGAATTGGTATTCCAAATAATAAGCAAAAAGCAATTTTTGAAGCATTTCAGCAGGCTGATGGTTCTACAAGCAGAAAATATGGCGGAACGGGTTTGGGATTGTCCATCAGCAGGGAACTTGCGATTTTGTTTAAAGGCTCAATTTCGCTTAGAAGTGAAGTAGGGAAGGGTTCTTCTTTTAAACTTTCCATACCGGTTCAAATCAGTAAAGCTGGTGCAGAAGTTACTGAAATTGAGCCGCAAACACCAGTGGAGAAAGTTGAAGTTAAAATACAGGAACCCAAGATTGCAGACACTTTGAAAGAAAATCGTCTGCTGCTCATTGAAGATGATCCGATTTTTGCCGAGGATATGGCCAGCAAAGCACGCGACAGCGGTTTCGATGTACTGGTTGCATCTACCGGTAATTCTGGTTTGGATATGGTCAAAAGTTTCAAACCAACGGCCATTATTCTGGATATGCATCTACCGGATATTTCAGGCGAGGAAGTTCTGAAAGAATTGAAATCCGATTCAAAAACCAACCTTATTCCTGTTCACACGGTTTCCGCGGGTGACGAAAGTATTGCGCAAATGCTGGAAGAAGGCGCGATCGGTTTTATGCAAAAGCCGGTTGACAAAAAATCAGCCGAGTTTATTTTCAATTTATTAAAACTGGAAGGTTCAAATACTGAGAAAAGACGGATTCTTCTTATTGAGGATGATGCTTACCAAAGTCAGTATTTCGGAGAGTTTCTTGAAAATAATAATCTGTTCGTTTTATACGCATATTCCGGGGCGGAAGCATTGTCATTGTTATCCAGAGAAACTGTTGACGGCATTATTCTTGACATCCGGTTATCGGATATGAACGGGCTCGATTTGCTTGATCAAATCAAACAAGATCCGAAGTGGGCCGGTTTGCCTGTTGTTGTGAACACGGCCGAAGATCTTTCGCAGGAAGATTTATCGAAAGTGATGCGTTATTCGCATCCTGTGGTTATGAAAACGCGCAAATCCAATGAGCGTTTGCTGGATGAAGTGAATTTATTTTTGAAAAAGTTTCAGCCTAAACAGGCTCCGTCCATTCAGAAATCTCAGTCATTCAGCAATCCTGTTGTACATGCAGAACGTGTTTTTGTTGGGAAAAAATTGCTTCTGGCCGACGATGATATGCGCAATATTTTTGCTTTGAGCGCTGTTTTGGAAGAAGCCGGATTTGGCATAACCATTGCTGCAAATGGTCGTGAGGCCATTGAAAAGCTTCAAGAAACAAAGGATATCGACCTGATTCTTATGGATGTGATGATGCCTGAAATGGATGGCATCCAGGCAACAAAGCTGATCAGGAAAGAACAAAAATGGAACAATTTGCCCATTATAGCTGTCACCGCAAAAGCGATGCAGGGCGACAGAGAATTATGTTTATCAGCCGGTGCGAATGATTATATATCCAAACCGGTTGACATCGATAAATTACTTTCTCTGATCAAGGTCTGGCTTCATTCGTAAATTATGGTTTTGTTGGAATATCAGGAACTGGAATTATTAATTACACGTGTCAGGGAAATATCAGGTTTTGATTTTTCGGGATATGCGCGTCCTTCGCTGCTGCGCCGCGCTTCCCGATATTTGGCAAAACATACGATGAACTTGTCTGAGCTTTATGTTCATATTGAACAGGGCGGGAAAGCAGTTTATGATTTTATTCAGGAATTGACGGTCAATTATTCCGAAATGTTTCGGGATGCTGACTTTTTTATAGCCTTGCGTTCCGAGGTTTTAGCATATCTGGCATCTTACCCGGCCATCCGTTTATGGGTTGCTGGCTGTGCATCGGGAGAAGAAGCTTTTTCGCTTGCGATATTATTGAAAGAAGCCGGATTATTCGAAAGATCACTTATTTATGGAACAGATTTGAGCGAACGCGTATTAGCGTCAGCGCGGGAAGGTGTTTTTGGTCTGGGACATATGCGTACCTTCTCGGAGAATTATATGTTGGCAGAAGGAAAAAGATCTTTATCCGATTATTATCATGTTGCTTACAATCAAGCGGTTATTGATGCCACATTAAGAAAAAACATCGTTTTTTCCTTACATGATCTTACCGGCGACGGCGTTTTTAACGAGTTTCAAATGGTGAGCTGCCGGAATGTAATGATCTATTTCAATCTTGAACAGCGCCAAAAAGTTTTCAAACTGTTATACGAAAGCCTGGGAATGTTTGGTTTTTTATGTTTAGGAAAAAGAGAAACCCTGCGTTATTCAGGTTTTGAGGAAAATTTCAGGATTATCAATGCCCATTTAAATATTTATCAAAAAATTAAATGACCGAGCCGCACAGTAATCCGCTGAATTTGGTACTTATGGGAGGCTCGTCGGGAAGTTTTGTAATTTTTGAACAAATTGTGAAGCTGGCTACGAAGCCGTTATCATGCGCTGTAATATTTATTATTCATCGTGGGAAATCCAGTTTGGCCAATCTTCCGTATTTGTTCAAAGGAAAAACAACGGTAAAAATGGAAGAGCCGCAGCATCTGGATCCGATAAAGAATGACTGCATTTATTTTGCCATACCGGATTATCATTTGCTTGTGGGGCCCGACGAAAGATTTTATCTGGATGACACAGAAAAGGATTTTTTTTCGCGTCCGTCCATAAATGCAACGTTTATTTCAGCGGCGCAGTCAGGTATTAACATACGTGCTGCCATGTTGTTCTCCGGTGCAAGTCAGGATGGAGCGGCAGGATTAAAATTAATTGCTGAAAGAGGTTTTGCCACTTATGTCCAGAATCCTGATTTTGCGGAGATGCCTCGCATGACAGCGGAAGCTTTAAGTCAATACAATGGACATCATATTTTGAATAGGGAAAATATTTTTGAGGAAATAAGAAGTGTACTTTACTCAACGTAGGCCATGGAAAAAACCAAAATTTTACTTTTAGACGACAGGGAAGAAAATCTGATTTCCCTGAAAGCGATACTGGATCGGGATGATATTTCCATTTACTCAACCACTTCGCCAAATGAAGCATTACGTATTGTTTGGGAAAATGAAATTGCCGTGGCGCTGGTAGATGTACAGATGCCCGGAATGGATGGATTTGAATTTGCCGAAACACTTGCTTCCAATCCAAAAACGAAGGATATTTTAATCGTTTTTGTTACCGCCATTTCCAAGGAAACTACCTACGCAGTGCGTGGCTTGAAAACCGGTGCGATTGATTATTTGTATAAACCGCTGGATCCTTACATAACCAATGCAAAAGTTGATTCGCTGGTTCGTCTTGCAAAAAGTCAGCGGGAGATTCGCGAGAAAAATAAGCTGCTTGAAAATTACGCAACCATCGTTACCAATTCTCCCGATATTATCGCTACCGTCGATGCAGAATCAGGACGTATTTTGTCGATAAATCCGTCAGTTTTTACAATTCTGGGTCTGCATCCGTCGTCATTGTTAAATGTTTCCATGCTTGATTTACTGGTGGAGCCTAATCGTTCTGGTTTACAGGGCGTTCTCATTAACCAGACTTATATGAGTGGAGAAACCATTGTTGTTGAAGACAAGTTTCATGGAAAACTGCATCAACCGGTTTGGCTTGAATTGCGGATTATGTACAAAAATAAACTCTTGTTTATCAACCTGCATGATATTGAAAAACGTAAAGCACACGAACTTGCTCTGGTAGAAGCACGGAGCCTGGCGGATAAATCGCGAAAAGTTAAAGAGGCGTTTCTTGCCAACATGAGCCACGAAATCCGTACACCCCTGAACGGAATAATTGGTATCGGTAACCTGCTGGAAGCTACTGAATTAGAGCCCAGTCAGCGGGAGTTACTTGAAATGCTGCTGCATTCTTCGGGATCTTTACTCAACATTCTGAACGATATTCTCGACATATCCAAAATTGATGAAGGCAAGTTTTCTATTCTTCCGACACCTACAAATCTAAATCTTTTAGGAAAGGGGATCATTGACCTGATGCGTTTCAAGGCAGATGAAAAGCGGCTCGATTTGATATTAAACGTGTCAAGGGAAATACCTGAAAGTGTTTTGGTAGATGGCATGCGCCTGAATCAGATACTAATGAACCTGGTGGGTAACGCATTAAAATTCACACACGCAGGTTATGTCAAGCTCCGGATTGAGTACGGTGGCGTTGAAGGAATTTATCACAAAGTCAGACTGGCTGTGGAAGATACCGGAATCGGAATTTCGGAGGACCATATACAGTTCATTTTTTCAGAATACGGCCAGGCCACGGCTGAAACCTCTCATAATTACGGAGGGACAGGTTTAGGACTTACCATTTCTCAAAAACTTGTTTTACTAATGGGCAGTGAATTGAAGGTAACCAGTCAGTATCAGCGGGGAAGTGAATTTTATTTTACTTTGATGCTGAAAGATGCCAATCAAAAAATTGAAGAAAAAAAGCCGGTCATTTCTTTTAAAACACTGAACCCGTTTTTCGGGAAAAGAGTGCTGGTAGCCGAGGACAATCAAATTAATGCCATGTTAATAAACAAGTATCTGACAACCTGGCTTATTGATACTACACTGGTAGTCAATGGAAAAGAAGCGGTGGCAACATTGCAAAAGGAGGAATTTGACCTGATCATTATGGATACCCGCATGCCGGAAATGGATGGCTATGAGGCAGCACAACGGATCAGGAAATTAGGAATTACAACACCAATTCTATCGCTTTCTGCAACAGTACTGGAAGAAGATACGAAACAGGCGCTTGATTCCGGAATGAATGATACTTTATCAAAACCATTTGAACCAATGAAACTGCATGAGAAAATTGGTTCGTTGCTGTCACTGCCTGTATTTTAAATTTATATCCACGTTTAGGGTTGATTTACGTATTGAATTTTATTAATGTAATATTAAATGCAACGATTTTTTCTAATTAATCGTAATGATTTATATATGATTTCGTTTAATTAAAGTCGAAATTTAGTGTACTTAAAAAATAAAATGAAAAGTAAATCGAACCGCTGGTTTCTCCTGTCGTTAGTAGTGCTGGCAGGGTGTAGTTCTTCCAAAACTATTCCTGTTGAATCAAAATGGAATGCCCCTTTTACTTATGTTGATGAAATAAAACCTGATCATAAAGACCAGGCTTCCAGGCTTGCTTATGGGATCATAAATGATGATCACTACCTTTATCTGACCATGACAACGCGTGATCCGCAAACCATACAAAAGATTCTTGGCAGCGGACTGAAAGTATCTTTCACGCCTGAGGGACAGAAAAAGGATTCTTATTCATTGATGTTTCCAGTCGTATTGAAAGAAGATCGCAAGGCTTTACGCCGGATTGATACTGATCTGCCGAATAGTCTGGGGCTCAATTTGTTGATGGACTCTTATAATAAAGAAGCCGTTTGGAAAGATCCAAAAGGGCAGCATTTTATCAATTTGGTTGAAGCGGACGGCAGTATTAAATCCAAAATCAGCATGGATCAAAACGGTGAGCTTACGGAGCAAATCGCAATTCCATTTAGCTTGCTTGCTTTAAACACAAGGGAATCTTCACAGTTGGGAATCAATATCAAAATTGATGGCGCGTCCTCTCAATCAGGTTTTTCGCCAAGAATCGGTATTGGTTTGGGTGGCGGAATTGGTATGGGAGGTGGAATGGGTGTTGGTATTGGAACAGGAAGCGGTTATGGCCGTTATGGCAATGCTGACCGTGGTGTTGATATTCGCCTGGCCGTGCAGCTTGCCCGCGGAAATGGTTAAGTAAAAAATATTATAGATATAATAAAACGCCCGTCGGTTAATCCCAGCGGGCATTTTATTAATGCAGATTTGCATTATTTGGCCTGCTGTATACAAGTTGCATGACACTGATATTCCGGCTTGCAAAAGCTGCTTCACAATAGCAAAGATAATATGTCCATTTACGGATAAAGGAATCATCAAAACCCAATTGCTTTATTTCTTCAATCCGCTCAATGAATTTTTGATACCAGGCGTTCAATGTGTATGCATAATGAAGGCCTAATTCTTTCAAATCAACCAGACTCATTTCGCTGGTTTTGTTAACAGATTGATTTATAGCGGATACGGAAGGAAGTAATGAGCCTGGAAAAATATGTTTTTGAATCCAGTCCACACCATTTCGCAAGCTGTCATAGCGCGAATCCGGGCAGGTAATAACCTGAATGGCCAGAATTCCGTCTTTTTTCAAAAGTGAATTACATTTACTGAAATAAAGATCAAGATATTGATGACCCACTGCTTCAAGCATTTCAATTGAAACAATTTTGTCAAACTGCCCCTGAATGTGACGGTAATCCATCAACAATACCTGTACTCTTTCAGACAAACCGGCTTTCTCTATACGTTGCATTGCAAGTTGTTGTTGTTCGGTGGATAACGTTAGTGAGGTAACTTTACACCCATAATTTTTCGCCATAAAAATTGCATTTCCACCCCAGCCGCTGCCGATTTCAAGTACATGATCAGAAGGTTGCAAGTGCAGTTTTTGACATAAACGATCATACTTTTCCAGTTGCGCTTCTTCCAGGCTCATTCCTTCATTCCGGAAATACGCACCCGAATAGGTCATTGTTGAGTCAAGGAAAACCGCAAAAAAATCATTACTCAAATCATAGTGCTCGGAAATGTTTTTTCTTGATCCTTCCAGCGTATTGGATCGCATATTATGGGTCACCTTGTTCAAGAATCGCAAAATATTCAAAGCAAAATTTTGCGACTTGCTTCCGGATACACCAGGTGCATTTTCAACATTTAAAAGCACCCAATTGATCACATTGGTTATATTGTCGCTTTCCCAGAATCCTTCAACATAGGCTTCACCAAAACCAATATCACCAAATAATATCAGCTTTTTAAAAAAATCAGTGTGCGTAACGGTGATGCAGGCTGTGACATGAATGCCTCCGTCGCCAAAAAATTCTGTCTTGCCGTCAGGCAAATTCATTTGAAGCTGGCCGATTGTCATTTTTCTTAATTGACTAAAAACCAGTTGCTGATAAAAGCCGGGTTTTGCGTCAACCAGTGTTGTGCGATTTAGTTCTGAGCGGGTTCTTAGCATAATGATGATAGTGTCTGGCCTATTAAGATTTATACGATCGGAAAACTTCTGTTTGCAGTTCAGGATTGTCCGCTTTTTTATAATATTTTACTTTTTTTGACCACAATTTGAAAGCCTGCCAGTGTATCAAAAAAGTTATCTTCATGGTAATCAATGGGATACTGAAAAAATACCGTATCATGTTTCGGTCTGTTAATTCTTCCCGTGTACCGTGCAATTTGCTCAGGAAAAAAAGTTTACCCAATTCATCATAATCATTTACAGCAATATTCAGATTCTCCTGAGGGATTTTTAGATTGAAATCAAAATAATTATCAAGCTCTGTAAATGGCGAAACATAGAATTTTTTAAAGGTGTGAAGATGAAAATGATCCTTCTTAAATCTTTCCGTACCCATGAAATACGGCTTGATTTCTTTATAAGTATTACAAACTTCTGCTACCGAGCAAACCGGATTATCGTTCTCATCAAAACAGAAATAAAAACAAACCGGATTGAACTGGTAACCCAACGTGCATAAATTGGTTAGTAACATGATCCGCCCGTTCCCAATTTCAACTCCGTTTTCCGACAAAAAGCGTGTAATATGTTCTCTTGTACTTTTGCTCTTATCGGGTTTTTCTCTCGGCAGCTGCATATGATCGTTGTCTCTAAAATTGAACAGGTTGAAACGATTATAGCTTAGCCATTTGAACTTCGCAGTAATTACATCCAGTTCAGCCAGATCCAGGTAAAACATGAAGATGTCATACTTGAACTGATGCTTTTTCGGAAGAATTCTGTAATGCATGACACTAGCCTTGTACAGGCAGGAATTTAATTTATCCTGTTTCATACAAGGATATACGACAAAATAATTTCAATAGATTGTCGTACCTGAAATTTTTACTTTTTTCAAATTTTCACACAATTCCACTGCGCTCGTGTAAGCATCTTCATGAAAACCGTATCTGAAATAACTGCCACAAAAGTAAACCGGACCATTTTCATTTAACAATTTCAGACAAGCCTGTGCATGCATTGCAGGAACATCAAATAGCGGGTGGTCGTAGTCAATTTCCCTGATAATTTTTCTCTCATCAAGATCATCATGCGGATTAATTGAGACGAAGTAATTTTTCTTGTCCGAAACCTGTTGGAGTTTGTTCATCCAATAAATAGTACTGGGAATCAGCTCATTATTCTTTTTCTGTATGCGATAATTCCAGCTGCTCCAAGCCAGTTTTGTTTGCGGCATCGTATTTTCATCCGTATGCAAAACTGCTTTGTTGTATTGATATTTAAATTTGGACAAAACATTCTGTTCCAGATCCGTCGGATTTTCGAGCATCAAAAGTGCCTGATCCGCGTGACTGGCAATGATAACCCTGTTAAAAACTTCCTGCGAACCGTCCGATGCATGAACAGTAACTTTATCATTTTCCCGGGAGATTTTTACCGCTTTCCGGTTTATATGGATTTTATCTTTAAAAGGTTTGATCAGTATTTCCCTGTAAGCCTGGCTTCCTTTATCCAGCGTATACCATTGATGCTGAGTATCAAGCCCTAAAAAACCATGGTTTTTAAAAAAGCGGATTAAAGTGATCGCAGGAAATTCCAGCATTTGCTCCATGGGCGTAGACCAAACGGCCGAGCTCATCGGAACAAGATATTTCCAAAGCATATCCTCACTGAAATTGAATTCCTTTATATACTGTCCGATGGAATAATTCGCGTAACGGGAATCATCCAGAATTTTGATACTTTCCTTATTGAATCTTGAAATCTCAGCAAGCATTTTCAGATAAGCAATATTGAAAATGTTTTTTCTTTGAGCAAATAAATGATTTAAGCTGGATCCGCTGTATTCAAGCCCGGTAGGTTTATGCTGGACGCTGAAAGACATATCCGTTTTTTTGACCGGAGCACCAATTTCGGTAAATAACTTGCAGAGATTTGGATACGTTTCGAAATTGAAAACCATGAAACCTGTATCAATAAAAACCGGTTTTCCGTCTTCATCCACAGTTACTGTATTGGTATGTCCGCCAACGTAATCGTTTTGCTCATAAAATGTAAGATTATCTGTCGAATGCAAAAAATGGCCGCAGCCCATTCCCGCAATGCCTGTTCCGATAATTGCTGTTTTAAGCATAGTTATTCTGTTACAGATTTTAAAAAATACATGATAGCGTATGTAGAAATTTGTCCGCCTGGGCCGTATAAATTGTAATCAAAAGCATGCGTTGCCCAGGGCAATGTCACCAGGTAATGTTTGACACCATTTTCTTCAAGTTTGGCATTCAATCGGCGACTATGTTCGTAGGCAACCAAAACATCATTTAGTCCATGAATTAGCAGAGTAGGAGGCGATTGTTTATTTACAAAAAGCAGGGGAGAACTTTTCTCGAATTTTTCGGGATGTCCGCTGTAACTTCCACCCAGATAATCCTCCATCACTTTTCTGGAATCCATAATCAAAGGATTGGACGGAATCGAATATCCCCAAACCATATCCGCAGGTCCGTATAAGTCAATGATTCCTTTTAATGCAGGTTCTTTCAAAGTATAACCAGCCAGCAAAGCAATCTGAGCACCGGCTGATCGTCCTAATAAAATAAAGTTTGTCGTATCAATGTTCCATTCGGCCGATTTTCCTTTCAAAAAATGAAAGGTTTTACTAATATCTTCAACGGGTGCCGGACTTTGAAATTCCGGCGCTAAACGATAATTAATCGCTGCAACGTGATAACCATTTTTAGCCAGATAGCTGTTAAGCTCAGGTAATTGCTGGCTGTCGCCACTTTTCCATGAACCGCCATGAATGATAATAACACATGGTTTTTTGCCTTTTATCTCAGATGGGTAAAAATCCAGGGTCAAATCCGTCTTTCCGTTTTTATCATAACTCACTGTACTATACGGTACAGTAACTTTTGGCTTAAACATTTGAACGTAAGAAAACGGAGTGAATTCAAATGCATTCGTTCCGATTTCGTTCCCAAACGCAGCCGCCAGATTTTTTTGTAATTTGCTCCCAACCAGGTATGATCTCACCATTGGCGAAAGAAAAAGCAGAAGCGATATTACTGCCAGAATCATCGTAGGCAACTGATAAGACGGCGACCTGAAATTGATAAAAACAATAACCAGAATGATGGCAATGAAAATCCACGGGAATTCATCAGTCGCAATGGCAAGCAGCCATAAATAAAATGCCGGAGCCGATAAAACGGTCAGTAACGAAATCAAAAAAAGGATAATCGTTAAAACAAGCTTTACCATAATTATGGTGTTTTATGGAAAAGATAGTGGCTCACCATCCACTCATTACCATGATTGTAATTCCATAATTCCGTACAGGACATGTAGAAAATCCGCCAGTATACCCACCACTTTAAAGCCTGGTTTTCTCCATATGTTTTTTCAAAAAGTGGCATAATTTCCGCTTTGTGGGCATCCATATTGCTTAGCCAGGCTTCCGATGTTTTGGCATAATGCGTACCATTTACCAGCCACTGCCGCTCAATCTGCATATCTTCATTGAAATAAAGAAGCAAATCATTGCTCGGCATGACACCTCCCGAAAAGAAATATTTGCTCATCCAGTCGGTTTCATCTTTTACTTCAAAAAGATAGGCGTATTCTTTATGTGTGAAAATGTGAATAAACAATTTTCCATCGTCTTTCAAAAAGGAGGCTATTTTTTTCATCAGCAGCTGATAGTTACGCATGTGTTCAAACATCTCGACAGAAACCACGCGATCAAACTTTTCATCGATCTGAAAAGTATTCATATCCGCCGTGATGACTTTCAGATTTTTGATATTTCTTTCAACAGCCTGTTGATCAATATATTCTTTTTGTGTGCGGGAATTCGAAACTACGGTGAAAGAACTTTCCGGATATTTTGTCGACATAAAGAGAGACAGCGAGCCCCAGCCACAACCCAGTTCCAGTACTTCTTGGCCATTTTTAAGTTCAGCTCTTTCGCAGGTTATTTCCAACATATCCTTTTCGGAAGTGTCGATATCCGTTACTCCTTCTTTCCAGAAACCACAGGAATATTTTAAATTTTCACCAAGGCAGTACTGGTAAAATGGTGTTGGTACTTCATAATGCTGTTCGTTGGCGTCAGCTGTATTTACTGCAATTGGAAACGTTTTTAATTTTTCGACAAAATTCAATAAATGCAATTTTTGAGAATCTGCATTTCCCTGATTTTCATCGTCCAATCTTTGTTTTAAATATTTTCGAATTCCTAAACGTATTAAAAAATCGGGAATCTGGTCATTAATTAGTAACTGATCGTACCACATGGTAAATTATTAATGGGTTATACAGGGAGTCTTAATAATATACGTCTGCGGCTCGTCCTTGGATTTATACTAATCAGATTTATTCTAGGTGTTCATTTATTTTCTTTTAAACCAGGGGAAAAAGGCGCTTGTAGTCTGCTGGTAACGAATATACAACTGACCTTTCGACCGAATGGACTGTTCTTCTGTGGCGGGAATTCCGGTCACCTTGAAAAGCAGATAAAGGATGATGGCAGGGCTGATGATGGCAAGATATCCGTATGGAGAACCTAATGCGAAAATAAAATAAGACATCCATATCAGCCATTCAAAAAAGTAATTGGGATGGCGCGAATAATTCCACAATCCGGTATCGCAAACTTTTCCTTTGTTGTCAGGATTTTTTTTAAACTGATCAAGCTGCCAATCCGCTGTGGCCTCGCCGATAATGGCAATAACCCAAAGGCCTAATCCGAAAAACTCAAAAGTTGATAATTCCGTCGATTTATTTTGTGTGATCATGAAAAATGGAATCGCTAAAAACACATTGGATAACCCCTGAGCCTGAAAAAATGTAAAAAACTTCTGATCTGCTTTGGGAGCCCATTCTTTTCTTAGTTGTGCATAACGGCCTTCTTCTTCGTGCAAATGTTTAATCACTCTTCTTCCCAGATGCAAACCCAAGCGGCATCCCCAAATTATTACCATGCCGCATATCAGCAGTTTTCTGGTTTCAAATCCATCTGCCAAAAAGAACAAAAGCACCGCAATAACCGGGAAATTTAAGGACCAGAAAATATCGACAACGCCTGCGTTTTCAATTTTTTTAGCCCAAAGCCAGACAAGCCACATAATAATGGCGCAGACTAGCAGACAAACCAAAATGGTTAAAATGAGAGAACTAAACATGTTTTTTAACAAATAAATCCCTAAGTCCTTGGCCAGGTTTCAGACGGAAAAGTTGGATAAGTATGTAGGCGCAGCTGGCTATACTGCCAAGAAAAAACATTAGCAAAAACCAGATAATTTTTGCCAGCACGCCTGACTCTTTATAAAAAATCCACAAGTAAATGATTAGCGCATTGGTGTAGAAATCCCAAAGTGTCGCACGCATCCAGGGAATTGATCCCAAAAAATCCCATTCTGCAAAAAGATTGCTTTCCAGACTTGTACTGATCACCACATGGATCATCCAGACCAGCAGGATTGTGAAAACTATTTTCAGGGCGTTAATCATGGTTTTCCGGTTTGTTGACAAAGCGAATTTATTAGTTATAAAACCAATCGGAGTGAGATGAAATTTTTTAATTATTCAACCCGGTTTACTTAAAAGAATCGTTGTTAAAGAAGTGCAGTATAATTTAGTAATACGTTTTTTTCGATAAATCAGATTGACTGATGGGAGTTTTACTTTAAAAAGATGTTAATTTGACCATAAAAGAAATAGAGTGAAGAATCGGGACATAAAAAAATATTATAATTTTTTAAAATTTAAGCGGGACTTTACGCGGTTTAGCCTGCACAGGGTCAAGAGTTATGAGATTGTAATGTTCTGGCTTAAAAGTTTGCTGACAAGAAGCCAGTTTTTGATTCTCTCGGGTATTTTGGTAGGATGTACCGCCGGGCTTGCAGGTGTGGTTTTGAAGTCGCTGGTGCATTATATTCACTATGTCATCACGTATAAAGTCCATTTTGAAGACCAGGTTTTTTTCTATCTCATCTTTCCTTTTTCCGGCATTGTGATTACGTCGCTGGTCGTGAAGTTCTTCTTCAAAGGACTTGACAAAAAGGGAATTCCTGTTATTCTCTATGAGATCGCGCAGAATGCCAGCAATGTTTCTCCGGTTAAAATGTATTCCCAAATTGTTCAAAGTGCTATTACTGTCGGTTTGGGAGGTTCCGCCGGACTGGAAAGTCCGATTGCAGTTACCGGTGCCGCCATCGGTTCAAATTTTGCACAAACCTATAAACTGGATTATCGCGAAAGAACTTTATTGCTCGCTGCCGGCGCTACGGCGGGTATTGCATCGGCCTTCAACGCGCCGATTGCGGGTATGATGTTCGCATTTGAAATACTGCTTACGGGTGTCGTTTTTTCCGATTTCATTCCTCTTGTTGTTGCAGCTGTTTGCGGGAGTTTAATTTCCCGAATTTTGTTGAAAGAAGAAGTTCTTTTTCTATTTCATACCCGAGACGCCTTCAATTATCACAATCTTCCATTTTACTTCATTCTCGGTATTTTTTGCGGTTTATATGCCAGGTATTTTCTTGTAATTACCCGTTACATCGAAGAATTTTTTCACGGTTTGAAAATGTCAAGATTGCAAAAGGCAATGCTTGGCGGTGCTATTTTGTCTGTTCTCTGTGTGTTGTATCCACCTTTATTTGGAGAAGGTTATGATACAATCAAATCATTTACCAACGGTGAAATCAAGGAAGTAATCGAAAACAGTTTTTTCAGTTTTATCGCTTATCGTGAATGGGTGGTTATTGTATTTGTTGCGGTAGTTTGTCTTTTAAAGGCGTTTGCTACTTCAATTACAATTTACAGTGGTGGAAATGGGGGGAATTTTGCTCCGTCTCTTTTTGCGGGAGGTTCTCTTGGTTATGTGATGGCATTGCTTTGTACACAGGCAGGAATTCAGGATGTGCCGATGACTAATATGATTCTGGTCGGTATGGCCGGCGTTATGAGCGGCGTCCTTTATGCACCGTTGACAGCCATTTTCCTGATTGCTGAATCAAGTTCAGGATATGATCTTTTTATTCCGTTGATGGTCGTTTCAGTGATCTCTTTTTTGATGGCAAAATGGTTTTCGCCAATTTCTCCGGATCTTGAAAAACTGGCCAATCAGGGGAAAATATTTACAAGAGAGCACGACAGAAATTTATTATCACTTCTACATACGCTGGATTTGCTTGACAAAGACGCTCAGGTAATAAAAGAAAATGCAACTTTTGACGAATTGCTTGAAGTCGTTAAAAATGGAAAAAAGAACCTGATTGCCGTTTTAAATGATAATCTAACACTGGTAGGAATTATAACTTTGGACGATTTGAGGCCAGTTCTCTTTAATAAGGATTTGGATGGAACGCTGACCGTCGGCAATCTGATGAAAGAACCCAAAGCGGTAATTGTTGAAAATGACTCTGTGGTTGATGTTGCGAGAAAATTTGATGAGACAGGATCCTGGCATTTGCCTGTAATTAAGGAGTCAGGGAAATTTGCTGGTTTTATTTCAAAATCAAGTGTGCTAAATAGTTACAGGCAATTGTTACAAGCGCATTCCGGATAGGTTTTTATAATTTATGAAAACAAAATCCTGTTAAAGTTGAGGTTGTCACTTTAACAGGATTTTTTGTTTTTTAGGTTGAATAACAATTATTTAGCTTTTCTTACATAAATATTACCATTCATATTTTTCATCATCACTTCTTTTCCGCCTCCATTTACTTTTCCCTGCACCCAATCAGAAATACTTATTTTATACAAACCTTCTTTGGCTGTTTTTACTGTTTTAGGCTGGGTTTTGTCAACATCTACATCATAATCACTGAATATTTCTCCACGATCAGATTTCAATTTGACATCAAATTTTGCAGCAGCTGGAAAAGTAACGTCTACATTACCGTTCAGCGTTGAAAAGGCCATTGGCGATTCCGGATTTATTGATTTAAAACTCGCTTTCACATTTCCGTTAACCGTATTCGCTACCACAGATCCCGAAATATTATTGAGCATAATAGCACCATTGACATTTGAAATTTCAAATTCACCATTCACATTGTCAATTACAACATCACCTTCGTTAATAGCGCCAACGCGTAACGTGAAATTCTGAGGTACTTTTATGGTGAGATTTACAGGGTAACGCGGCATGCTCGGTTTGATCCTCACATTATTTTTTTCTTCTTCAATCGTAAGATCCAGACCATTTCTGCCGGAACTTATTCTTTTCATTCCCCTGGCTGCTTCGTCTTTTGGCTCCTCATTTCTTTCTGCTGCTCCTTTGCTCACCGCATCAATAATGACTTCTTTGCCGGCATAGCCAATAACGTGAATGGAGCCACGGATCAGTTTTACATCCAGCGATCCTGTTTTTGACGGATCTGAAAGAGGTACCGTAATCTGCTCTTTTACATCATTCTGAGCAAATGTTGGTAACGTTTTTATACTTGTAGCCGCAATGAAAATAATGGCTAATAATTTGTGGGTTTTCATATAATCAGGATTGTTTTTTTAGATAAATATTTCCGTTAAAGGTTTCGAATTTGAAGACTTTGCCTCCTTTTCCAATCCTTATGGCCGTTTCTGCGTTTACTTTATAGGTAGTTTTATTTTGATTGGTTTCCTGGTTTTTAACCAGCTTTACAGGCAATGTTTCGGCTTCCGGAAAATCGGTATAAAATTCACCATTGAAACTTTTGAACTGACAATCTGCCGATAAAGTATTTGGATAAGTGATTGTAATATTTCCGTTCAGGGTTTTAAACTTAGATTCTCCCGGAGGAACAGCAAGATAATTGGCATCCACATTTCCATTGATTGTTTTTACATCTGCCGCACCTTTTGCGTTTGTAAGTTTGATGGCACCATTAACATTAGCCACATGAAGAAGGCCAGCAACATCTTCAACCAAAACATCTCCGTTATTCACCGTTGAAACGTGTAAATCCATTGAATAAGGCACTTTTACGGTATATTCCAGATTGTAATGATATTCGATTTTCTTTTCGTTATTCCAATTTCTGTTATTTCGGTTTGGCCGAGAATCAAACGGGCCTGAAATATAACCCAGCACAGAATCCTGTTTTTGTTCCAGACTTACTTTGAATTCATTCTTTCCCTCTTCCAGAGTTTCCTTATCGTCAGCAGTGATGGTTTTATCTACTTCAATAACCACTTTGTCGCCGTTGTAACCCTTTACTTTAATTGAACCAAAAATATTATAAATGGCCAATGTGTTTTTTCCGTCACTAATTGTGAATTCCTTGCTGAGATGTTCTTTAAATTCCAGCTTTTGTGCTTGTGAATGGGTACAAGAGAACATCACTCCCGCCAAAAGGGGGATTAAAATTTGTTTCATGGCTAATAGAGATTATTTGATTGTTTAAGAAAGATCTTTGATTGTCTGTTCGATTTTATTCTTCACCAATTCATTCAGATTTTCCTGCCGAAGCATTTTTCTAAATGTTTTGATGGACCGTTTTTCCTGCAATTTCACCATAACATCAGCAAGCGCAACCTGAACCATAGGGGAGTCCTGCTGCGCCAGAGAATGCACCAGTTTTTCGCGGACTACGGGATCAGCAGCAAACTGTGTAATGGCTTCAAGCGTAACCAGACGCACATTTACATTCGGATCGTTATTTAATGTTGAAAAAAGTGCATCTATCACTTTATCATCTGCATTCGTAATATCATTGGTATAACTGACCGCTCTTAACCGTTCTGTTGCCGACGGATTTTCAATTAAAGCAAGCATCATAGTCTGGCGCATTTCCTGGATTTGTGTGGCCAGCGTATCAATTTGCTGTGTATAAGCAGTTTCCGCTCTTTCGCTTCTGTTCATTCTGAATCCGATAATCCAGCCAAGTCCTACAAGTATAAGGCTGAACGTAAGCTGAACGGTCCATTGCGGAAGTACAAACTGCCTGACCGCATCAATCAGATTATCAATTGAATATCTATCCTTAGTTTTGACATTCTCTTTAAATTCGCCAAGCATGGAATTAAAATTGACACGCATTCTTTCAGTTGGAACTTCCACTTCCACTTGGCCCATCATCTCCCAAAGTTGCTTACTTGACGCAAATTCTTCCTGACATTCAGGACATTCAGCCAGATGTTTATCGATCCGGATACGTTCCGGATCAGCAGGATCTTTATTCAACCAATCCGTAAACTGAGCTTTTGTATGTTCACAGGTCATGTGCTTTCTTTCGGTTTTCATTTGTCAAAAAAACTTTCTTCAACTCTCCCAATGCCCGGTGTACCCGGACCTTCACGGCGCCTTCTGTAATGTTCAGTATTCCAGCGATCTCCTCATATTTCAACTCCTGGAAACGACTTAAAACCAGTATTTCACGGTGCTCCTCACTTAATGTTGACATGGCTTTGTGAAGCATATCAGCGTCTTGTTTTCTTTCAAATTCGTGATCAGCTGAAATTCCACCTCCGATTTTATCAGCCAGTTCATTCACATTTTCATGATACTTCGACTTATTCTGCTTTATTGAATCATTCAGCACATTTCTGGCCAGGTGGTACATCCAGGTTTTAAATTCACCTTCTCCCGTAAATGTGTGCCTGTATTTCAGCATCCGGTAAAAAACATTCTGAACAAGATCTTCACTGGCATCTTTTTTGCCCGTCATGTGATACAGGAACGAAAACAGAGGCCTGTGGTACCGCTCAAAGAGCAATCCCATTTTGTCCAGGTCTCCGGATTTCACCCGAAGCATCAGCGAATTGTCGGTTATTGCATTCAAGAATCAATTCTTTTTTAGTGATCTTGTAGTGGAAACTGCAAGGAAGAAAAAAGGTTACAGAAAAATTGAAAAATATTTTATTTTATCAATAATTAATTGACAAAGAAGACATTATGTAACAAAAAATTTGAATTAACCTTCAAATATATGGGAGTGTAGATTCTTTCAGAAGGATTAAAACAAAAAAATCCCTAACACGCGCCAGGGACCTTTACAAATATTTCTCACCTCAAAGGCGTCAACACGTCAATGATTAAGTGTAAAAGTGGGAAATATAAATTATTCAAATAATGACTTACGTCAGTTTTTTAAAATAATATCCAATCTTTTAGCATATTCCTGGCAATTATTTTCTTCTAAAATAAAAGAAATGTTCAGATTCAATTCCTATCAAGAGTGATTCAGAATTGTAATGTACCCATCCATTATTCTCCATAAAATTCAGTACGTGGCCAATGGAATAAAATTTCATTTTCTGACCATTTGATTTGTTGGTAATTCGATTCATATCTCTTTTTTCTGGTTGACCATAATCCAGGGAAACTTCATCTGGCGCGGCAAAACTTCGGAATGTAGAAATATTAACCAGACAAACTTTTAGAGAATCGATCTCATTAATATTCACCCCTGCAACGTAAACCTGGGCAAAAGAACAACTTGAACAAAACAGAAGAAATGCTGCAACAATTGAGGTTTTCATAATTTTTAATTATTAGTCGATTAATGGATACAAGGATATCCTTCAACACAACCACGCGTGGCATAACCCCTATGCCACGCAGAATTATTTTTACAAAATCGTTACGATTCTTTTAAGCTCATCATCTGAAAAAGAAAGATTATCCAGACAAGCCAGAGAATCAAGCAATTGAGATACTTTGCTTGCGCCGATCAAAACGGAAGTTATTCGGTCATCTTTCAACAGCCAGGCCAGTGCCATTTGGGCAAGTGTTTGTCCGCGTTCCAGTGCAATTTCGTTTAGTTGTCTGATTTTTTCAATCACTTCCGGTGTTACCTGGTTTTCCTGTAAAAACCCTTCGGGTTTTGCAGCCCGTGAATCAGTGGGAATTCCGTGCAGATATTTGTTGGTCAGCAAGCCCTGGGCAAGCGGAGAAAAAGGAATACAGCCAACACCTTCACGCTCCAGAACATTCAGAAGTCCGCCTTCAACCCAGCGTTCAAACATGGAATATTTAGGCTGATGGATCAGACACGGAGTGCCGAGATCATTCAGAATTTTTATTGCCCTGTCTGCCTCTTCGGCTTTGTAGTTGGACAAACCTACATAAAGTGCTTTTCCCTGACGGACTATTAAATCCAAAGCGCCCATTGTTTCTTCAAGCGGCGTATCAGGATCCGGTCGGTGGTGGTAGAATATATCAACATAATCCAGTCCCATTCTTTTAAGACTTTGGTCGAGACTTGCAACCAGATATTTTTTCGAACCCCATTCTCCATAAGGTCCCGGCCACATTAAATATCCCGCTTTGGACGAAATGATCAGCTCGTCCCGATACGGTGCGAAATCTTTTTTCATCAACAAACCAAAATTTTCTTCCGCCGAACCAGGAGGCGGACCGTAATTATTGGCAAGGTCAAAATGTGTAATTCCGTGATCGAAAGCGGTAGTGATAATGGCGCGGTAGTTTTCATAAATATTAACACCGCCGAAATTATGCCATAATCCAAGAGAAATGGCAGGTAATTTAAGGCCGCTTTTACCACAGCGGCGATAAGTCATTTGGTCATAACGGCCAGGATTTGCGAGATAAGTCATTTAGGTATTTTTCGGATTTAGTATAAAATTGATTCTAAGGCAAAAGGTAATTGTTTTATTCAAGTCGAAAAAATATGAAAGGACTCTATCAGGGAATAAAAACCTAAGTAACTGACAGCGATCAGATTTTAACTTAGCAAATGATTTGTCCAGAGATTTAACGGTTTAGCAATATCGTTTTTTGGCATTTTCCTTTTGTTTTAACTAATGAACCAAGCTATTTTAGCAGAAAATACATACATTGTTCATTGATTCCTGATATTCGCGGGACAGATAACGATTCAAATAATAGGTCAGTTTCTTAAACACATTTTTATTCAGAACAACGCCGTCTTAAATCTCCTTTTCCTTATATGGAATTTTTTCTACTCACTTTCTTTCTGATTCAATTCATTCGCAAAAGGCTGGAAACAGCAACCAAGCTGCCGGATTGGGATAAACAATTACTGGGCGCCAGATACATATCAGGCGCTTTGTTGGCAAGCTATTATATTTTCGATGAATCCACTCTTGTCAGCTGGCTTTGGTATCCTTTTACAGGTTACATTATATGGCTGATATTTACCAGGGATGATTTTAAGCCCGTCCGTTCACTTGCGCAAGGAGCTTTTCCTTTTATAGCAATCTCGCTTTTTAATGATTTTGCTGAGCTGGTTGTTCCGACCAAATTGTATCATCAATACAATGACTATTTAGTTACGGCGAAAGTATTTGCGTTCATCTGGCTTTTTGCGGTTTGGTATAATTCACAAAAACAGCAACGTGTTCTGGATAAAGAGCGCGAAGAGCAACGTATTAAGGATGAAGTAAATCAGGCCAAAAAAGAGGCGCTGGAATATCTGGTTTCGGAGCGAACGATTGAATTGACAAGACAAAAAGAAGAATTGCAAAAAACGCTGGATGAGTTAAAATCTACGCAGGCGCAGCTTATTCAAAGTGAAAAAATGGCATCGCTTGGAGAACTTACGGCTGGTATTGCGCATGAAATTCAGAATCCTCTAAACTTCGTAAATAACTTTTCGGAAGTCTCTGTTGAACTTTGTCAGGAATTGGAAGAGGAAATTGGAAAAACGTCTATTTCAGATGCTGATAAGGATTATATCAACGGAATTATCAGTGATTTAAGCCAAAATCAGCAGAAGATCACACACCATGGAAAACGCGCGGACTCGATTGTAAAAGGAATGCTGCAACACTCACGCACGTCGTCCGGGCATAAGGAACCGACCGATATTAATGCGCTTGCAGATGAATATATGCGGCTTGCGTATCACGGTTTACGGGCCAAGGACAAAGAATTTAATGCTTCGCTGGTAACAGATTTTGATCCGACGATAGGAAAAGTAGATGTTTTGCCACAGGATCTTGGCCGTGTTTTTCTTAATTTATTCACCAATGCTTTTTATGCAGTTGCTGAAAAGAAAAGACTTAGCCGTGAAAATCCTGCAACCGCAGATTATAAACCCGAAGTGAAAGTAATTACAAAATTATTTGCCAATAAATTGTATATCAGGGTAATAGATAATGGAACTGGAATGCCTGAAAGTGTGAAGGCAAAGATTTTCCAACCGTTTTTTACTACCAAACCAACGGGTCAGGGAACGGGTCTGGGACTTTCAATGAGCTATGATATTGTTACAAAATCCCATGACGGTTTATTGGATGTCAGCTCAGTTCCCGGTGAAAGCACGGAATTTAAAATCACGATTCCTGTTAATGCATAAGAAAATAAAAAGAAAATATTTGTAGCTCCTATATGAAAATACTTGTCGTAGATGACGAAACAGATGTTCAGGCACTTTTTGAACAAAGATTCCGAAGAGAAATACGCAGCGGTGAATTACAGTTTTCCTTTGCTTTTTCAGGAGAAGAAGCGCTGCATTATCTGGAAGGACATGCGTCTGAAATTGTCATGATACTTTCCGATATAAATATGCCGGGAATGAGTGGCATTGAACTGCTGAAAACAATCAGAAAAGATCATCCGCTGGCTCCGCCGGTTGTAATGATGATTACCGCTTATGGCGATACTGACAATTATAGCCAGGCTATGAAATTTGGTGCCGATGATTTTTTGACGAAACCGGTGAATTTCACAGAACTGAAACAAAAATTACAAGAACGTTATGAAGGCTAAAATCCTTGTGGTTGATGACGAACCGGATTTGCAATTACTGATAAAACAAAAATTCCGCAGACAAATCCGTGAGCAGCAATATGACTTCATTTTTGCTGAAAATGGTGAAGTAGCGCTAAAAATGATTGCCGAAAATCCTGATGTGGATATGGTGTTGAGCGATATCAACATGCCGGAAATGGATGGTTTAACGCTGCTTATCAAAATCGGTGAAACTAGTCCGTTGTTAAAATCTGTCATCGTTTCGGCGTATGGTGATATGGAAAATATTCGCACTGCGATGAATCGTGGTGCCTATGATTTTGTCTGCAAACCGATCAATTTCCAGGATCTTGAATTGACGATGGAAAAAACGCTGAAATACGTTGAACAATTAAAACAAACATTAAAGGCTGTCAGAGAAAATGATATTTTGAGAATGTATGTGGATTCCTCGGTGCTTCAATTTATGACCAAGGAGGCGTTTGAAACCTCGCTGACTTCCAGTGAAAATATTGAAGCAACGGTTGTGTTTATGGATATGTGTGGTTTTACTTCCATCTCTGAACGTGAGCCGGCTGACCAGGTTGTTAAGCTTATCAATAAATATTTTGATATCATGGTCAAGGAAATTCTTGCACATGGCGGTTTGGTAGATAAATTTATGGGTGATGCCATCATGGCCGTTTTCAAAGGTGAATATCATCTTGACCGTGCAATTGAGGCCTCATTGGCCGTCAGAAATCAGATTAATGGATTTAAGGAAGAGCTGCATACGCAGACAGAATATTTTCCAAATGTATCAATTGGTATAAATTCGGGTGAAATGGTAAGCGGAAATATTGGTTCTGCTACATTACGCCGACTGGATTATACCGTAATTGGTGACGCAGTTAACGTAGCACAGCGTTTACAAAATGCAGCCGGACCGGGACAAATTGTAGTACCGGAATCGGCTTATCAGAGAATAAAAGAAGCGTTTCAATGCAAACTGATCGGAGAGGTGCATTTGAAAAACAAACGGGATGCCATGCAGATTTATGAAGTTGTTGAATAAAACTGTCCGATAGTGAATTGTTAATTAGCCATTTACATAAATATGAACGTTGCCGCATCGGAAAATTATATTCTGGATTTACTCGGAAAGGAGCTCTCAGAAACATTATTTTATCATGGTCTACATCATACACTTGATGTTATCGATGCTGCTTTAATTTTAGCAAAAGAAGAAGGAATTGAAGATGAAGAATCGCTGGAATTATTAAAAACGGCAGCGCTTTTTCATGACAGCGGATTTATCAATACCTATAAAAATCACGAAGAGGAAGGATGCCGGATTGTAAGATCTTCGCTTCCCTTGTTTCGATATACCGATGAGCAGATAGAAATTATTTGCGCTCTGATCATGGCAACAAAAATTCCTCAAAATCCTAAAACTCATTTAGAAAAAATACTATGCGATGCAGATCTGGATTATTTAGGTCGTGATGATTTTGAACCTATTGCAGCCACTCTATTTCAGGAATTATTTGTTCGAAATTTAGTTTCTGATGAAAATACATGGAATAATATTCAGGTCAAATTTATCGGAGCGCATCAATATTATACTGAATCTTCGATAAAAAAGAGAGAAATTAAAAAACAAAAACATCTCAATAGCTTACTGGAATCAATTAGGTTATAAATCAAAATGCCATAGGCATGATCGACATTGCAGCCCCGGGTTTCAACCCGGGGTTTTGTGTAAGTAAACGTAAGTTAAAAGACATTGGCATGACCGATACACACTTCCTATCTAAACCGTAGCCCTCATTTTTTCATTTTGGACACGAATACGCTGACAAAGAATCCTCAGTACATTTCTCAAAATCTCATCACGTTCTTCCATAAGTTCGAAGAAATCTTCCTGGTCTACACGGAACAATAAAACATCAGACTCTGCAACAGTAGAGGCGGATCTTGGCTCAGTATCAAGCAAGGCAAGTTCACCAAATATTTCACCTTTGTCAAAAAGAGCCAGTTGTTTTGGTCCGTCGTAAATCCCGATTTCACCAGAATAAATGATGAACATACTATCACCCGGATCACCTTTTGCAAAAATTTCCTGGCCTTCCTGATACATTACTTCCTTCATAATCGGTGCGATGGAGCTAAGAACGTTTTCAGGTGTTTGAGAAAAAAGCTTCGTATTTTTTAATACGATCACTCTTTCCATTTCAGAAATCTGTTGTGTGTTTTCTGCGTGCTTCATAGTATTTAATGCTGTGGTACTGAATGAATAATTCGGGAATTTCAGATAGGCTCTTTGTACTGCTTCACGCAGCAAACGCACAGGATGATGGGCAAAATCATCCAGCTTTACAATTTCAGTATTTTGCGGTGACCATTTTTCAATGGCAAGCGCAATAGTCCAGGAGGTGAAATATCTTTCCTTTTGTGTCAAAACGTAAGAAATAAAAGGCAAAGGTTTGTCCTGTAAGTTTAAATATTGTCTTAACGCTTCCAGTTTTCTGTTAAGCGGAATATCTTCGAACAGCGCTCTTAATGAAGGATACAATTCCCTTGGAAGCAAGCTTTCTATCATTTCCAGAGAATTTGCCCGTTTTTCCTGAGAAGCATGTTTTATACCTTTCCAGGCATTTTGAACGCTGTCTTTGTCGTACAAGAGCATGAATAGATGGAACAAACGCTGATTGGTTTGCTGTAATTCATATTGTAACGACGATTGCCAGATCTGGTTTTCTGTCCCGTCTTCGGTTGCGCTCAGTATCTGGTAGGCATGACTTAACTCAACTTCCAAAAATTCATTCAGCGGAACTTTGTATTCCTCACTAAAAACATAATGTGTTAACGTCCGCAAGGCGGCTGTGTGAACACGCAACGTCAACGGTGAACCCGCTTCGGATTTATTTTTACTTTGATAAATTCTTGTCAGCAAATTAAATAAAATCGGAAGAATTGCCGGATTCGGTTGCTTCTCTGCTGCTTTCAAAAAGGATAGCAGATCTTTCTGGGAATTGGTCCGGTTGAGCCATTCAAGCAATATCATTGTACCGGTTTCGCCGGATTTTACCAAGGCATAACTTGTCGTTTTAGACAATGATCCTGTAAGAAATGGCTGAATATCATGCACCATGGCTTTGTCGCCACTGGTACCGATAACTTCAATCGCTCTTTTCTGAATGCGTAAATTATCCTGTTTAAGGGCATTTTTAATTTGAAGTCGGTAAGGTTCTATATCAACATTTTCAACACAATCAAGCGCGGTAAGTCTGGCGTTTTCATCTGGTGAAAGAAAAAGATCATTAATCGTCTGACGCAAAAGTGTTGGAGATTTTCCGGATTGGCGCGCTCCCATTACCGCACCTCTTACAATATCAAGGTCGTTGTGAGATAAATAATGTTCGAGTTTTTCACTTGTTAATGATTCGGATGCAGCGGCAATTTGTACTGCCAAAGTTTGCGAAGGCGTATCAGTTTCATTTTCGATATAATCGTAAAACGACTCTGTTGGCTGGTATTTTCCAGTTTGCACAAGCGCCTCCAATGTCTTCAAACGCACAAGTTCAGAAGGGTTTTTTAATAGAAAATCTGCATTTTTTGAAAATGAATTTGGTTTATTTTTAACCAGCCAGGCGATAGCGTTAATAACTTCTTCTTTCTTTTCGCTTTTAAGATTTTCCCTGATAATAGGCAAAGCCTCACCAGGAGAAGCCATTTCTCCGCTTTTCAGGAATCGTTTGCTGATAGCGCTTTTCAATTCCAATACATACTCCCCGTAAGCTTTTCTGAAAATCAGAAGAGCAGCCAGGGAGAAAAATAACGACAAATCAAAAGTCAAACCAATATTCGACCACTTCATGGTATAAATCACCCATAGCAAAATTCCAGCGATCAGCATACCTAATGGCTCATAAAAACCTTTGGCAAGCGTGTGTCCTTTCAGACGGTTTTTTGTTGAAAGTGGCTGAAAAAATACCAGAAAAACCGGATCAAAAAGGGTACGGCGTACGAGTTCAAACAACAAATAGGCAATGCAATAATAGACCAGAAGAGATGGCTCGTCGGTTCGAAAATAAGATGAAACGATTAGTCCAAGAGATGTAAAAACGGTAGTCAGCGGTAAAAGATAAAGGGTAAGTTTTACACCAAACCGTTCAACGATTTTTCCTGAAAATAATAATTTGACAAAAGTTGAAATTACATATGTAGCCGTTAAAAGCGAGCCAATAAAAATAATCGTGTCGTGCTGACTGTGAAATTTATATTTTACATTGACAAAAAAGTGATATTCGATCCAGGTGGCAGCAGCGGCAATGGCGATTGTACCCAGACATAATGCAGTTAGAAGTCTGTTTCCGCTAAAATATTTCTGTACAAATTTTGATTGCGATAAGCCTGATTGTCTTGGTCTGGCGTGATGCGGATTTGGGATGTCCGTGTATTTAAAAGTCAATTTTTGAGTATAAAAAGCAATGGCAAAACAGACTAGTGAAACACCTAAAAGTATCATCAATACAGAAGGCGAATGAATAATAACAGCCAGAACCGCGCCCAAAGCTTTTGCCGGCATATCCCCCGAACCGATCACACTAAACAATCTTTTACTTTGGCGCACATCAAAAACGATAGCAGATAATCCCCAGAATTCCAGATTGATAAGCAGATAAATAATTCGGTATCCAACCATAATGGCAATTGCCGTAGCCATTCCATGACCGGCCCAAAGCAAAATCATCACCACCAAAACCATGAAAAGTGAAGACAACATGGTACCCAGACTCAGCTTTTCGAGCACCAGATGATGTTCGTAATGTTCATAAATTTGTCCGGCAACCATTACCGCAAGTGCGGCCGCGATATAGGCAAGGGGTAAAGAAGATTCAGGATGATTTTCAAGCAATAATATATTGGACGAAACGTAAACAAGCGTTGTTCCGACGTTGATAAAAAAGTTATGAAAAAAGAAGAGAAGCGTCTGTGGGTTTATTGTACTAAAAAATCTACTTTTTGTAATGGCTGATATCATATTTGTTGAAAAGCTAGTCACTCATGTAAAATAAACACTTATTCTGCCTTTTAAAAACAGAAACTATTCAGGAAGTCGTGATTTTTGCAGAAATTTGAAAATACGGACGCTCACATTTATAAAAATCCTGACCTTTTTTTCAATGCCAGGATGAAGAACTGAATTAAAAATTACCCAGTTATGAAGATTAGTTTCAAGCAGATTGATCATGTGATGCTTTGTTTCCCGGAAGGAAAAGAAAACGAAGCGAGAAGATTTTATGAAGAAGTTTTAGGTCTTGAAGAAATCATTGATCCGGAGAGACCGCATTTGAGAGGAGCAATCTGGTATCAAATGGGAAACATTCAGTTGCATCTGATGAAAGATCAGGCAAGTAATTTTTCAGAAAGGCACCCTGCTTTTGAAGTTGATAATCTGGAAGAGGCAAGACAACTATTAGAAAGTCACGGAATTCAGGTAAAAGATCTGACTCCAATTCCAGGAAGAAACAGATTCTCTTTCCGCGATCCATTTGAAAATAGAATTGAATTTCTGCAATACGTGGAGTAGCTATTGGCTGTTAGCGTTTAGCTAGTCGCTCGAAGAGCATTGGTAACAATAAAATTCTTTTTTTGTTAACGAAAAATGCCGGATGAGGGAACTCAACCGGCATTTTTCGTCTTGACAACCATTAACCATTAACCATTAACCATTAACCATTAACCATTAACCATTAACCATTAACCATTAACCATTAACCATTAAAATTTTAGCTCCACAAACGATCATGCGAACGTTTGTCGTTCCACTGGTCGGTAGGAGCGAAGTAGGATTTGTCTTTTGGTGTAAGATGTTTTTTAACTTCTTCATCTACCAGTTCAATTCCTAATCCTGGTGCTTCCAAAGGAACATTTGCGTAGCCTTTTTCAATTAGTTTTCTGCCATCAGTTGTTTTGACAATGCTTTCCCACCAAGGCACATCCACTGAGTGATGTTCAAGAGCCAGGAAGTTTTGAGTAGCAGCTGCACAGTGCACGTTTGCCATAAAACTTACAGGCGATCCTGCAAAGTGCATCGCCATTGCAATACCATGATCCTCAGCATAATCGCCGATTCTTTTTGTTTCCAAAAGTCCGCCTGATGAGGCAAGATCCGGGTGAATAATGTCGATGGCGCGTGCTTCAATCAATGGCTGGAAACCTTCTTTTAGGAAAATATCTTCACCGGTAAGTGTCGGTGTATCAAGTGCTTCTGAAATTTGTTTCCATTGATCAGTGTATTGCCACGGAACCATATCTTCCAGCCATGCCAATCTGTATTTGTCCAAAGCTTTTCCCAAACGGATAGCGTTATTCAAGTCAAAGTGACCGTAGTGATCTGAGGAAATCGGCATTTCATAACCCACAATACTGCGGACATCTTCAACCACTTTTGCCATTTCATCCAGACCTTTTGGTGTGATCTGAATAGCAGTAAAAGGATGTTTTGTATTCGCATAAGAATTGTAATCGCCGGACCATTGAGAAAATCCGCCTCCCCACACTTTATTATTCACAACCGAACCTTCTTTTCCTTTCAGCATACCGATTGAAATATCCATTTTCAGCCAGGTATAACCTTGTGTTTCGGTACGGAATTTTATTTTTTGTTTGAATTCATCCAAACTTTCAAATTCAGGTGTATCGGCATATAGTCTCACTTTGTCGCGGTAACGACCGCCTAGTAATTGCCAGCAAGGAACGTTGTAAGCTTTTCCGCAGAGATCCCAAAGTGCCATTTCTACGCCACAAACACCACCAGCCTGGCGACCGTGCATACCGAATTGTTTGATGGTTTTGAAAAGCATTTCCACATTACATGGATTTTCTCCTAAGAGTCTGCTTTTCAACATTAACGCATAACGTTCATCGGCGCCGTCACGAACTTCTCCCAAACCATAAATCCCCTGGTTTGTATCTATCCGGATAATAGGCGTACGGCCAACATTTTGAATCACACAATAGCGGATATCAGTGATTTTCAATTCAGATGGTTTGGAAGCCCGGTTCACTTTTGAAGTTGCCTGTGCAACTGTATCTTCAATAGACATGGACATAAAACTGCCCAGCGCAATACCGCCTACGGCTGATTTTCTTAAAAAGTTACGGCGACTGTCCTTTGTTGCCGGATTACTTATTTCCGTTTGAACGGCAAGCTTTTCAGCTTTTTCAACTTCTTTATTAGATGCAATGATCTGCTTTAAGATACTCTTCATAATTTTAAGATATTTAGGAAATATTAATGTTTTTAAGGCCGAAAGCCGACTGCCGAAAGCCGATAGCTATTTTAATAATTGCGTTCTTTCAGATAATCATCAAGTTCTTTTTTGCTCATCGGAAGACGTCCCGGATATGAATTGACCCATTTCAAGAAATCTTTTGAAATCGCATCAGTCCATTTGGTATCGATTTCACCAGGTGTATATTTGCCTTCTCTTAGCCTTTGGTGACCGAATTCATCACGAAGCGCCGTTACTTCTGAAGTCAAAACCAGTTCTTCAACCAGATGTGCCGGGATGAAAATGGTACCGTATTTTTTTGCCAGAACCACGTCGCCTGGCAGTACGATCGCGCGACCAATTCGGATAGGAACGTTGATACCTGACAGCATCATTTGCTGGATATAAGATGGATCAGAACCTTTTATCCAGGCGTTATATCCTTTGATTTCGCTAAGTCCTTCTACATCACGAACAGAGCCGTAAAATATGGTTCCTCTTTTTGATTTTGCATAAATTGAATTTCCAAGATTGTCACCTATCAAAGTTCCGTCAGCGATTTTTCCATATCCGTCGGCCACGTACACGTCGCCGTTTGTGAGCACATCAATAGGCCAGGAATTTGTTCCGCCGGCAGGATTACGGCCTTCCTTTTTTCCGGTTTCCTTGATGTAATCCTGAAAATCAGGACGGAGGGGTACGTACTGTGCAGTCACCACACGACCAGTCATAGAGCTGTCGGGATGAATTAATTGCCAGTCACCTTCATATTGATTTTGATACCCTTTATTCCGCAACACACCCCAGGCCTCTTCAATCGAAATGTTTTTCAAACGTGCCAGAATTGCATCCGAGACTTTCGGGCGGCCATCTGCTGAACGTTCGCCTTTCCAGTTTGCTGTTAAGGCTTTAATCTGGTCGACGGTGGGAGAAATGGGTTGGGCATTACTTAAAAAGGAAACAAATAATAGCGCCGGCAACAGCATTGTTTTTTTTAACATAGGTTAGGCAGGTTTATGTAAGGTTTATTTGATTGTACATACAGGCGGCTTATTGCACCGCCTGTATGTATTATTGAAAAATTATTTATCCCAAAAAACGTGGGTACCCAATTCGTCAGCTCCCTGACGGGCGATCGCCTCATTATAATTAACCGTATTTACAGATTTTTCACGAACCGGATAAACCAGTCTGCGGATAAAATCTTTCACCGAAGGATCAGCTCCCGGATATGGATTTTTGGTAAGTGCAGGGAAACCGCTTCTGCGGAAATTGGCCCAGGCTTCTGATCCGTTCAGGAATGACGAAACCCAATATTGTGTATTGATCTGGTTTAGTGCATCGGCGGCATTGTATGGATTAGCAACCAGATAAGCATCCTGGCTTGCTGCCGGAATAGCAGCCGAAACATCAAATTGTGCCATCTGATTCATATGCGCTTTCACACCTGCTTCATAGTAAGTTTTGGCGTCGCCAGAAATATATCCTCTGCTCGCCGCCTCTGCCAAAAGCAGCTGCGTTTGAGAGTATGTAATAAAGAATTCAGGCGCATCAATTTTACCTAGTGTCCGTCGGTTTATTTGTGAATAATTGAATGCAGAACCAGTTTTTCCAGGAAATCCTGGTGCAGTCGCAATCGTTGATTCATTATAACCATAAGGCATTCCGTTCTGATCTGCTGGTTCTGTATTTTCCGCTCCGGCAGTTGCCAAAGGGTTGGCAGGAACGGCATATTTTACCGAAATAACTCTGATGCGGGGATCGGAAGTTGTTTTCAAATAATCAATAAACGGTTTTCCAAGATAAACGTTGGCTCTTTCCGTTCCCTGGAAAAAGTTGGCATTCGGATTATTAAAAGTAGTATTGAAAGCGATGTAAGCATTATCCGTGTTAGCAGCCATCACACCACCATTGGCAGGATCAACCGCTTTTGTGATATAGGATTTTGCTTTGGCTTCATCTACTTTAATCAGACGCATGGCAGCACGAAGCAAGAGTGAATTACCAAGTTTTTTCCATTGCGCAATATTTCCTTTGTAAAACAAATCGCCGGTTTCGATACTTTTCGTAGCGTCAAGCGCTTTGGTCGCTTCATCCAGTTCCTTCAAAATATCGTCATAGATCAATTTCTGATCATCGTATTTTGGAAGGTTGATTCCATCAGTATAACCTTTTGCAGAATCGAAATAGGGAACATCGCCATAGGTATCCACCAAAACCATGAACACATACGCTTTCCAAATTCTTGCCATTTGATAAATGTTGGCTCTCAGTGGATTATCCTGCGTCAGTGTCATAATCGTTTTCAGCAAATTCACCGGTCCGCTTCCCGTATTTGTTCCGATGTACATGGAATTGAAAAGGGCGTTTGTATTCGGATCATAAACGATGTTATGATTTCCGCCCTCCAATACACCAGTATACGGCGTATTAATCTGCTGGACAATTTCGCTCTGATAGTTAAAAGTTGGGACAGCAGAACTAAACTGGGCGTTGGAGAAAAGATATGCCGGATCGGTCGTTGTGGCCAGTACCGGATTTTTATTTACATCTTCAAAGCCGCTGTCGCATGCGCTGGCACCAAACAACAAGCTCACCACTGTAAGGTATATATGGATTTTTTTCATGTCGGTCTTTTATAAAAGTTATAGCTTGATGTTCAGGTTCAATCCGTAGCTTCTTGTTGTTGGAAGCGTGTGGGTTTCAATTCCCTGAAGATTATCTGATGAAGAAACCTGAGCCTCAGGATCAAGGTTGTCAATATATTTCTTGATCATCCAGACGTTGTTTACCATGGCCGAAATGCTCAGGCCTTTGATGAACGATTTGTTGACATAACGGGAAAGATCGTACCCGATTGAAAGCGTTCTCCATCTAACAAAACTTCCGTTGTACATGAAAGGCGTTGCAATGTTGGTACTGCGGTAAGCCGTGTAGAATTGTTCTGCTTCAACTTTCGTAGTATTAGGCGTGCCGTCTGCATTTACACCATCAAAAACAACACCGCCTTCACGACCAACAAGAGATGGTTTTGACAAACCTTCACGTAAGAAGTTCAGGTTTGAGTTAGACATAATCTTGTATCCGGCTTTGAAATCAACCTGTGTGGTAATGCGAAAACCTTTCACATTGAATGTGTTAAGCCAGGCGCCAACCCATTTTGGAATAGCACTTCCGAATGTTGTAAGGTTTCCTTGCTGAGGCAAACCACCGGCAGTCAGGATTCTTCCCTGTGCATCGCGTTTGTAGTCAAATCCTCTTAATGAAGCCAGCGGTTTTCCTACTTCATGAGAAACAATTCCGAAGAATTCACCCGTTCCAACATCAAAACGAAGCTGATTTTGTGCCAGTTCTATTACCTTACTGATGTTGTAACTTCCGTTAAAGCTGGTTTCCCAGATCAGGTTTTCTGTTTTTACCGGCACGATAGTAAGTAAGAATTCAACACCTTTGTTTTGAAGTTTACCAATATTCACTTTGGTACCAGAGAAACCGGAAGTATTTGAAACATCCACGTTCAGAATTTCATCAACCGTGTTCTTTTTATAAACCGACATGTCAAGATTCAACCGGCTATCGAAAGTTTTGAATTCAAGACCCATTTCAAATTCTTTTACTTTCAGTGGACGAAGATTTGCATTAGGACTGACGTTGCTGGAAATATTTCCCAAAGCAACTCCGTTGAACGGATTGGCATTCAGTGCATAATATAAATTGTTCGAATAGGGATCAGTATCACCACCCACTTCTGCATAAGCAGCGCGAAGTTTTCCATAATTCAACCATGATGGAAGCTGATTAAATGCCTGACTGAAAACAAAACTTCCACTTACAGAAGGATACAGATAACTGTTGGATTCAGGATTCAATGTTGAGAACCAGTCGTTTCTTCCTGTTACGTTGATATAAAGAAAGTTTTTGTAAGAGAATTCCGCAGCTCCGTAGATGGAGTTAACTTTCTTTTTGCTGTAACTGTAATTGGGGCTCTTGATTTGTCCGTTTCCGATCGTGTACAAATCACGAATATAGAAGTTCGTTACAGCAGTCGACATATTGTCGCTTACTTGAAGAAGCTGGTTTCCTCCCAAAGTCACATCTATTCCAAAATCACCAAAAGTATGATTTCCACCAAGTAAGAAGTCCATATTCCTTTCACGGAAAGTAGAAACGTCCTGATAGTAATATCCGTTAAATCCGGTTGTTACTGCACCAATAGAGCGTGTTCCTGTCGGGCGGTTATAATTGTATGGTCTTGTGTAGTAATCCTGACCGATACGTGCCTGCGCATATAACCATTTTGTAAATTCATATCGTACTGATGTATTTCCAAAAATACGGTCGCGCCTTACATTTTCGAAACGGTCATAAGCAACCCAGTATGGATTATTTCTGTTGGTAAAACGGGAAAGCGGTGCTTCATTTCCGTTCGCATCTTTGCGTTGTTTAAGCCATGGAACTGCAATACTTGTCGCCAGAGTATAAATTGTGGTATTGGCGTTCATATCCTGAAGACCGATTTGCGGAGGATTATGGTTGTATTCGTTCGAATAGTTCGCGTTGAGCTGAGCCGAAAGTTTTGGCGTGAATTTATAATTCAAACCCAGGTTGAAAATTTTCTTATGGTAGTCAGAATTTGGTACGATCGCGTTTGCGTCCGTATTGGCAAATGACAAGCGGAAATTTCCTTTTTCATTTCCTCCTGAAAGTGCCACAGAATTGGTAAAACTTGTTCCAGTGCGATAAAAATCTTTAATACGGTTTTTATTTGCAGAATAGGGTTGGGTAGAACCATCAAACTGAGGCGTAGGCTTGCCATCCATTTTTTCTCCAAAAGAAAACACACCAGAACTTTGCGCTTCAGCAGTTGTGGTTGGTCTTTTTCCAAATTCACCCTGACCGTAATCATATTGAAAATTCGTGTAATCCAAAGCCTGCTGAGCCTGAAAGTTGGAGTTGATTTCAACACCAATACCTGCCGTTTTTGTACCGGATTTTGTTGTGATAATAATTGCACCATCCTTTGCGCGGAAACCGTAAAGTGCAGCAGCTGCGGCACCTTTCAGAACGGTCATCGATTCGATATCATCCTGATTAATACTTTGCAAACCATCACCTGCATCCGAAGATCCGCCCGTTGGGTTACCAGTACCATTACCGGCAGACCCACCCGCTGAAACGCTTGTGTTATTGATCGGAACACCATTTACAATAATTAAAGGTGAGTTGTTTCCGCCAAAAGAAGACTGACCGCGAATACGGATTTTAGTAGAGCCACCCGGTCCACTGGCTGGTGGCGAAACGTTTAAACCAGCAACTTTTCCTTGTAAACTATTACCAAGGTTTGTCGTACGGTTTGTTTGCAACTCCTCAGTATTTACGGTTGCTGTGGAGTAACCCAGTTTTTTAGCATCGCGTTTGATACCCAAAGCCGTTACAACTACCATTTCCAGATTTCTAACATCTGGTACCAATGAAACGTCTACATTGGAACGGTTGCCAACTGTAACTTCCTGCGGCGTATAACCAACATAGGAAAAAATCAAAACTGCATTGTCATCCGGAATACTTAGCTGATAGGTTCCTTCTGTATTGGTCGCAGTACCTGTTTTGGTCGATTTTACAACCACACTTACGCCCGGCAGAGGTTCACCCTTTTCGTCAATTACCTTTCCAGTGATATTTCTGTCAATCGATGAAGAAGCTCCCGAAGACATCTCATTAACGAAACTGCTGGGCTGGTTAGCACCTTTAACCAGAATTACCTGTTTTCCATCAAGTTTATATCCCAGGTTCATCGGACGTAATAGATCGTCCAGAACATCTGACAACGGTTTTTCAACAGCTTTCAGGGTAACTTTTCTTTGGGTATTGATAACTGCGGAACTGTAAGTAAAACGTATTTGCGTTAGTTTATTTAGTTTGGTCAGGACACTTTTCATATCCTGGTTATTTACATCGATTGTTACCTTCTGATTCAATATTTCCTGAGCGTCAACCACTGTGGCAGAGGCGATAGTCGAGAAGATATAAGCCAACATTAATTGGAAAAATGATATTTTCATAACACTACATAGTAGCCGAATCGATTGTCGGTTTTTTTTCATAGTTTTGATTGTTTTGTTCTGGATTCGTGAAAAAATTTGGACAAAAAGTTCCCCTTACATCTTTAACCGGATGGTGCCTGCAAGCGTTGGGGACGCATAGAGTCAGTGATGGCGCAATCATCGCTGGCTCTTTAAATGTATGGGAGGTTGATTTAATTCATAGGCACTCTCAATTGGTTTGGTTAGTTACATGTACCGGGTCAAAGCGTTTTTAATGACTGCAACCTTTACTATTCAGAATAATCTGGCCATCTACAACCTCGTAAGTCGCTCCGATAGCCTGACAAATTGCATTCATCCTTTGTTTAAGATTTTCTTCTTTAAAAGTGGTGCTGATCGGACATTGCGATAAACTTTCCTCGTCAAACATGATGGCAATTCCATACATTTTTTCAAGAGTCCGTAACACATCGGAAACCGGCTGATCATCAAAAATTAATTCCTGATTTAGGGCTGATTCAGATAACAGATCTGGATTTTCAACTATTCCTTTTTCCAGGCGGTTTTCTTTTTTATAAAACGCCACCTGCTGGTTTGGTTGCAGAATTACTCCGGAAACTTCATGATCAGTTTGATTTGATAAAGTCTCATATTCCTTTTTTGGATAAACTGATACTTTACCGGTCTTTACAAAAACCATGACCGTGTTTTCACCCTCTGGTGCTTTTACCCGGAAACTGGTACCCAACACTTTGGTAACTGTCTCGTTGGCATATACCAGAAAAGGTTGGGTCGGATTTTTTGTAACATCAAAAAAAGCTTCACCGGTTAGAAATACTTCTCTGGTATCTCCGGAGAATTTAGCCGGATATTTCAGGGAGCTGCCTTTTTTCAACGTTGCCACACTTCCGTCGTTTAACAGAATGGTCATTTCTTTATTTGTAAGATTTCTCTTCACAAGCATGTCTGTGTAAGAAACCTTTTCCGGTCTTTGTATTAAATGATTATAGTAATAAAAATAGCCAAGTCCTGAAATCAAAGCGACCATTGCAGCGGCGCGCCAAAATGGATTGTTTAAGAAGGCAAAACGTTTTTTCTTTTTACTAAGCTCAGCCAATTCAACCAGCGCATTAATTTCTGCCTGAATACTTTCCTCGCTTAAATCGTCTTTATATTTCTCATGAATGCCCAAAACCAGTTCTGTGGCCTGATTAACCGTATTGTGCCTATCCGGATTATGCAGCAGCCAGGTTTCCCAGAAATGGATTACCTCGCCGGAAGGATCAAGAACCCATTGACGAAATTTTTCGTCAGTAGCGAATTCTTCAACAGAATAATTACGGTAATTGATCATAGAGTTTAGCAATAGAAATTATTATTAGGTTTAGGGGTGTTTGAATAGTGCAAGTTAAAATTCACATTTCACTATTCTGTGAGCGGTTTTATTATGTATGTCTGATTTTTGGTCATGGATAACCAAAAAAATCAAAATATTTTTTGGAATAGTACTATAAAATTTGAGAGTGCTTGAAAATCAGCAGAATGCGATAAGAAGTAATCCCCAGAAAAATTCTGCGGGCATCCATATATCCTTGATTTCCTTGATTGTGCGGTATAAAAGATTGGCAACGCTTTGGCGCCCAAGGCTCATGATCTGAGCGATATCTTCATTTTCCAGATTTTGATAAAAGCGCAGATAAATGATTTCCTGCTGTCTTTTGGTAAGGTGAGAAACGATTTGATTTAATCGTTTAATCTGATGTTTTAACTGTTCGTTTTCAATGATATGTGATTCGATGGACAGATCCGCATCGTCCGCATCAAATGATAATTCTTTATGTTCCTTAAAACGTTTGAGGCGAAGACTTTCCTTAATCAGTTTGTGACGTAATGCTTTTAAGAGATAAGATTTGACAAAAGCGGTTTCAGATAAAAATGACCGGCGTTCCCATAATTCCAGATACAGTTCCTGAATACAATCCCTGATAAAATCGGAATCGGACGAAAACTTTGTTGCATAATTATATAACGCACGATAGTGGATTTGTGCAAGTTCACCAAAAGCCGCAGCATCTCCTGACTTAAATTTAAGCCACATGTCTGCATTAGGATCTGTATTGCCGGATATGTTTATATCATTATTCAAATTAAAGCCTGATAGGTAATGTTTAAATAAATCAACAAATTATCATATTGAAAAAATGCGGTTCTCTACCTTTTTTACTTGGATCTTTCTTTAAAATTTTATTAGAAAAGACAGGAAAGGGGAGAGGCAATCATAAATCTCCCCGCCATTTAGAAACGGACGGGGAGATTGGAAATTTCTACTTAACAACTTTTAATTTTCCCTGCATTAATGTGTAATGTCCTGGGAAAGTGCACAAATATTGATAAACGCCAACTTGCTTAGGCGCAACGAAATAGATGGATTCTGTTTTTTCCGGTTCTACGATATTAGTATGGAAAAGCACATCATTTGTTTTTGGAACATAATTCATTTCAGTTCCTTTCAAACCAAGATTTAATCCAAGTTCACCAACGGTATTGGCTGTTCCCGGTTTTACAACGACAAGATTGTGAAGCATGTCATCATTGTTGTTCAGGTTCAGTCTGATCTTGCTGCCAGCTTTTACCTGAATTTCAGAAATGTCAAATTTCAATCCCGGAACCGTACCGATATTAATCACCTGATCCGGGCCATTGGTCCATGATGCAGGCATTTCAGTAACACGTTTGGCAGAATTTGTTTCAGCACCTTTCGAATCCGAAGCCGTCATAGTGCTCATATCGTGGGCCATTGCTGGTTTCGAACTTGCTGTGTATTGAGAACTGGTTAAAGCTGCACCACCTGCGATTTCATTCAAAGTATAATATCCGATGTTATGCAAAAGCGAAAGTCCATCCGTTGACTGAACGCCTTCGGCTTTCAATTCATGAATATATCCTTTTCTCAAAGTGGCAGGATCTATCACAATACGTGCACGCAGTCCATCTTCTGAAACTGCTATGCCTTTAATAGCCAATTCATTTGTGTTGATGATTGGGCTACCGTAAATGTGATGATATTTGTAAGTGAAACTGCTCAATTTGTAAGATTCGGATTTCAAAGCCGTTGCCTTATCAACCGGAGACGTGAAAGTTACCTCAAAACCATCTGGCATTGAGCGTATATTTTTCATTTCAAAAGGTGTTTGTCCTGTCCAAACCAGACGCTGAATACCAAAATCAGCCTTACCGGTTGCAGACCAGCCACGACTCGTCTGTCCGACGAACATAGAACCGTCCAAGCCCCAAACCATACGGATAATGCCTGATTCAAAACCTTCACGGAATGGGAAACAAGCTCCCTGATAAACGCCATTAACTTTTTCCATATCCACACGCATTACTTTACTATGGCCTTGATCACCAACAAAAAGTTGTCCCTGGAAAGGTCCGAAAGCTCCACCTGTTGTATCTTCTTTAAAATCAGAAGTTGAAATTCCCATCAGAGTATGAGGAAACCACACTGCCGGTGGCTTAATTCCCGGAACGCGTTTGGCAACATCGTAAAGAGGTTCTCCTGTGTCAGGAACATCCTCCGGTTTTAATTTTACAGGCGAGCCTGGCTCACTGCTCCATCTCAAACCTGCAACGTTTCCCGCAAAATCACCTTTTTCCAAATGTGTCATCCGACCAGAACCAACCCAGTCACCCTGGTTTTCAGTATAAAAAATATCTCCCTTGTAAGAACCAAATCCGGCAGGAGAACGAAGACCTGTGGCATAAGGAGTTAATGAACCATCCTGACCAAGTTTCAACATCCATCCTCTCCATTTGGACTGACTTGCACCACGTCCGATCCAGTCAAGGTTAAGTGTTACGAGCATTTCGCCATTTGGCATTGGAATCGGGCCGTAGGAATATTGGTGATAATTCCCTGATAACGGCCAGCGCGCAAAGGAATCGTAAACATCTGCTACACCATCATTATCTGTATCAACCAATCTTGTAACTTCTCCACGCTGTGAAAGTAAAATATCTTTTCCACGGTAAAATAACCCCAAAGGCTCATGAAGCCCGGAAGCAAAACGGTGGAAAGTTGGCTGTCCGTTTCCTTTCATATAAGGATTGGAAATCATCCACACTTCACCCCGGCGCGTTGATGCGGCCAGTCGGCCATCTGGCAAAACGGCCAGTCCGCCAACTTCCATCTGAATATTTTGTGGAATCGGCATGGTGATGATCCGGTAATAATCATCCTCGGTTTTTGCTTTGCTCTGCGCCTGTGCAGCAAGACAGCCAAGAGAAAGCAGGGTTGTTAAAACTATATTTTTCATTTACTACGATATAAAATTTTTAGTCAAAAAGATAAAAGAAGAAACTACCAGAACATGGAGTAACTGCTTGCATTAGAAACCGGAAGCAACAATTCCTGACCATCGCCGGAATTTCTTAAAACCACTTTTGCCTTTTTATCAATTTGTATATAATAACGGTTGTCAATCTGATACAATCCTTTTTCAATCAACTGGATTTGTTTTCCGCTGGCAAGTAGCGCGTAAAGCGAGCCGGCCGGTGTACCTTTAACATCATACGTAATAGTCAGCGCGTCATTAGTTGCAGTGATATGATCGCTAACGGTGGCAGAAGCAATTGCGTAACGAACGGCTGGATATCCCTGTGCATCCAAAGTATAACCAAGATAATTTACATTGGCAGAATCCGGCCAGGCAGCTTTGTCATTCTCAAGAATTGCCAGATTACTTTTTCCTGAAACAGGTACTTTCAAGCCCGCTGGTTCCAGCAATTGAGGCTCGCCACGTTCATACCACATTTCGGTAACGTTAGCAAATTGACCTCTCCAAGCCTGCAATAAAGCACCGCGGTTAAGATCCATAGTATAGCTCCATCCGGTAGGACTTCCCACTGAAATGCAATGGGTACGTTTATATTTTTCACCATCCAAAAGAACAAAAGAACGAACCATTTCAGGGCGTAAATCAGGATTCACTCCAATATAAGGTTTTGGCTCAGGCTCGGGCAAAGAAGAAAGTACGTGCAGATCATAAGTACGAATTCCTGCTTTTTGAACTCTCAAACCCAAAGCCGGCTGGCGCCATGGAAAACGGGAATAATGAATTTTGAATTTATGAGAACCTTTTGTCAGATTTACAGAACCTGAATGCGATTCCTGAGAAGTACTTTCTCCGGAAGTAATGATCGCCTTTCCATCAATATCAAATGTGAAAACATTACCTGAATAAATGCTTGTGAACACATAATCACCATCTTCTTCGGCAAGTACTTCACCTTCATAGATCAGGTGAAATTCACGCATTCCATTTGTGACTTCCTGTGTCAGACTATTGGTTTTGCTTTCTTTTTCAAGTTTTGAATAAGTAGGAGCATCCCATTTATCTGAATACAATTTGTAACTCAGATTATGTAATGTCAACGGTTTACGGTCATTCAAAAGCTGGTAACCGATGTTGCGGAAAGCGATTGTACCTTTTGTAACTTCCAAACCAAGTGACTGCGCATCACTGATTGATTTTGACAAAGGGAGATATACGCTTTCCAAAACAATAACGTCATTTAATTTCAGAGAATTTAAACGGGCAGAATTCTTTACCGTTGAAACTGAAGCATCATAGGCCAGTTCAATCGTTTGCCATAAACCTGGAGCCTTTGAAGCATTTTGAACAGGGAATTGTCCGATATAACCACTTGTAAGTGCGCTGGTTTCCAATTGTTTATTATCGGCCAGACGAACGCGTTGTCCTCCCGGAAGAATTATATTTCCTTCTGCTCCCGGAGAAAGCATAAATTCGGCGTAAAAACGCAGATCTTTTGCTTTCACTTTTGTAGTAATGGCGGTACCGGCTATTCCTACAAGCGTACCTTCACCATTTGTGGTTTTAGCAGCTTCATTTTTTACCGGATGAATTGAAATATTTCCTTTAACAGACCAGTTTGAACCGGCATTCTCGAAAGAGGACAAGTCTTTTAAAGTAATGGGCGAATAATTTCCCTTTCCTGTTTGGGCTGTAACCGCGAGGGGAAAAGCAAGGAGGAAAAGACAGAGTTTTTGAATGGTTGAACGCATTTTAAATATTAAGTGTAATGTTCACATTTAAAAAGCGAAGTACGGGTTTTTTTCTACTATTATATTATGATTTATTATAAATTTTTTTAAACTGAATATTTTTAAATACAAAATGGGCAGATTGATATTTTCGATCTGCCCATCTCGAAATGGTATTAATATTAATTCATGTTTTCACATAGCGGTTTACCACAAAGAGCACCAAGTTTTACACGAAGGGCTCAAAGAGTAGTAAAATCAGATTACGTTACCATAATTCTTAAACAAAATACTTTTGTCCTTCTTTGTGCAAAAACTTTGCGCTCTTTGTGTTTAATTTTAGCAGGAACACCGAGACAAATGATTTCAATGCATGATAAAAGTTTTATCAACATGTTCCAGTGAAGTTCCTTTGGTTTCGGGCATAATGCGCCAAACGAATATGAGCTGCAAAATCATCATAAAGGCAAAGAAAGAAAACGTAATTCCTCCTCCCAGATATTCTGCGATAATCGGGAAAGAAAATGCAACAACGGCTGCCATAAACCAGTGCGTAAAACTGCCAAGTGCCTGACCATTCGCACGTACTTCATTCGGGAAAATTTCAGAAATGAAGACCCAGATAACCGCGCCCTGAGAAAACGCAAAAAACGCTATGTAAACGAAAAGGAAAATCGGAACGCCTGTAAAATCCTGAATAAAAAATGCGCGGGCAACGAGACTTAACGTAATGATCAGTCCAACGGATCCGATTAACATTAAAGTACGTCTTCCAAAACGATCAATAAAATTGATAGCCAATAAAGTAAAGGCAAAGTTAACAAAACCGATTCCGGCCGAAGATAAAAAAGCGGATTTGGTACCTAGACCTGTCATTTCAAAAATCCGCGGACTGTAATATATGATAGCGTTAATTCCTGAAACCTGATTGAAAACCGCAAACGTAATGGCAAGTCCAACAGGTGATTTATATTTTGCTGAAAACAATTTGGCCTTCGGCTCATTTTGGATATTTTTTGTTGCCGTTAAAATATCCGCCAGCGTTTCTTCGCTGGTTTCTTTATCAATCAGTTCAAGAATCTGGCGCGCTTCATCAATTTTTCCTTTTTTCATAATCAACCAGCGCGGACTTTCCGGAACCGATAAAACGGCTATAAGAAAAATGATTGATGGTATGGCTTGTACGCCCAACATCCAACGCCAGGCATGATCGCCCAGGTCCTGCATGAAATAATTTGAAAAATAGGCAATCAGAATTCCGAAAACGACATTAAACTGGAATAATCCAACCATTTTTCCACGGGATTTTGCGGGTGAAATTTCAGAAATGTACATCGGTGCAGCAACAGAAGAAGCCCCAACACCCAGACCCCCAAGAAAACGGAAAACGAGAAATAAATACCAGTCGTTGGCGAGTGCAGAACCCAGTGAGGAAACAAGATACAAAACGGCAATCCAGACCAAAGTTTGTTTTCTACCAAGACGATCTGCCGGGATTCCGCCTAACATGGCGCCGATTACCGTGCCAATCAGGGCAATGGAAACCGTGAAGCCATGTTCGACCGCGGTTAGCTGCCAAAGAATTTGGATTGCTTTTTCTGCTCCGGAGATAACGGCCGTATCAAAGCCGAAAAGAAAACCTCCCAAAGCAACAACAATCGACCAGATTAATACTTTACTGTTTTTCATCCGTAGTTTAAGTTTTGCTCAAATTACGAATAATATTGACTTGGAAAAGTAAAATTTTAACTTAATATAATTCAGATATTCTGCCAAATGTAAAGAGTATCATAAGTTATTTAAAGTAACAATTGCAATCGCAAACTGCGGGATGTTCCTCGTGATGGAATGTGTAATTCACAGGTGAGGAGTCGGCGAGCGCCGTATAATTAATTGTTAGTTCCTGGCCATCTTTTGATAATTTACCATTTACAGTGATCGGCAAATTTGTTTCTGCTTTTCCTGATTGTGTATAATAAGTGTAAGAACCAGCGACTGAAAAAGAAGTGTTTTTGGTAAGTTTAAATTTGGGGATATTCACATATTCACAACACCTTCCTCTGTGGATCATTTCTTCTCCTTTAATCTCAAAAGTAGCGCAGGTACCATTTTGAGTCCAAAAAACAGGAATTACAAAATCAGATTTGCATGAGATTATAATTATCAGAAATAGAAAAAGGCGGGTAAAAATTTTCATAAACATTGAGGGCTTTAAGCGTTGAGCAGTATTTCTTGGTTTCAAGCTAATTAATCACAGCCGCAAGTGCAAGCCACCTTATCTATCGGTCCTGCCTGCATGTTGTAAGAAACAGTTTGTGCATTGATTACATAACTGATATTGACCTTTTGTGCGTTATTGGATAAATTGCCAAAGACAGAAACCGTTTGACTTGTGAATCCTGAACCATTAAAAGCGTGATAAGTCCCGGTCGTTTTGAAAGAATTATCTTTCTTGATTTCAAGTTTTGGTATGTCCAAATATTGACAACACTTATCGGTCAATTTGAAACCATCAGCAACCGATGAAAATGCAGCACAATCCTGATGCCATTGGCCTTTCGGAAATATTTCCGTTTTTTCATTACAGGAATTAAAAGCGATAGTCGAAACAATAATGAAAAGATAAAAGTTTTTCATGTTTTAATTCTGTTAGTAACGTTTTTATTATGACACCGAAATAAAAAATTACGTTGTAATCATTTTACATTTTTACTTTCGGATCGGCTTAAAATAATACCTTTGAAAAATTGATTTCAATAAATAAATGATATCCTTCCGGCACGAAGTTTTTTTTGAGGTAGCTAATCATCTGAGCTTCACAAAAGCAAGTCAGGTATTGAATCTTAGTCAGCCCGCAATCAGTCGCCATATCAAATCTTTGGAAGAACAATACAAAACAAGTTTGTTTGAACGGGTTGGAAACGGTATAAAATTGACATTGCCGGGAAATCTGCTTCTTGATCATTTAAGGCAGGCAAAGGAAGTACAGATTCGATTGTCTTATGCTTTGAGTACCCATCAGGATGAATATAATGCCAAAGGAGAATTACGGTTAGGAGCCAGCACCACGGTAGCGCTGTATATTATTCCTGAAATATTATCTGCTTTTCGTCAGAAATATCCCAATGTCCGAATCACACTTTTAAACCGCAATTCTGAAAATGTTCTAAAAGCTTTGGGTAATAATGAAATTGATCTGGGTATTATTGAAGGGCAAACCAAAACAACTTCTGTCAGTTACAGATATTTTCTATCTGACGAAGTGATAGCAGTTTGTTCTCCAAAAAGTGAACTTTGGTTCCGGGAATCTATTTCTTTGGAAGAATTGAAAAATTATCCAGTTGCATTAAGGGAGCGCGGTTCAGGAACGCTGGATTCAGTTAAGGCTGCTCTTGCTGAGGTTAACATGAAAATCTCAGATCTTAAAAATAATATCTCCCTTGGTGGAACAGAGGCTTTGAAAAACTTTTTACTGGTTGATAATTGTCTGGGATTTTTACCGCTTCGTTCTGTTCAGAAAGAATTGGCGTCAGGGACATTGAAACAGATTTTGATCGAAGGACTGCATGTTCAGCGTCAGTTTTATTTTATTCAGCGACATGGTTCTGAGAGCGATCCTTTTGGCCAGGCTTTTGTCCGTTTCGCACTGCAAGGTCATAACAATGCGTTATAGCGTATATTAAAATAGCATTGGTTTTGCTATAATTGAACCTATACTTTTGACAAAAAATAATGTCAAAAGCATGGAAAATACGATGACTTTAACTTCACATGTCACACACCTCGAATGTGCAGTAAGTAAAGAGAAATTTGATCATAAGAAAATCCAGACTTTTTGTGCTAATGATGCCGAAGGATGGAAGGCGCCGTTATTTGCCAAATATGATTTTTCACATCATGTAGATAAAGAGGTTCTCCTGGATCGTGAAGCTTCCTTATGGAGATATTTTGAATTTTTGCCGGTCCTTGATCCGGCCAATATTGTAACATTGGGTGAAGGTATGACTCCGTTATTACATCTTGAAAATCTTGCCAAAGAATTCGGAATCAATAAATTACTACTAAAAGACGAATCTCTAAATCCAACCGGTTCTTTCAAAGCGCGCGGACAAGCCGTTGCTGTTTCCAAAATGAAAGAATTGGGAATAAAACAATGTATTGTTCCAACTGCCGGAAATGCAGGCGGGGCTTTGGCTGCTTATGGTGCAAAAGCAAATATTGAAGTAACGGTTGTAATGCCAAGATTAACCCCGGAAATATTCAAACAGGAATGCCGTTATTTTGGCGCAGAGCTAATTCTGGTTGACGGTTTAATCAACGACTGCGGCAAACTCGTTGCAGAAATGAAAGCCGAAAATGGCTATTTCGATGTTTCCACCATGAAGGAACCTTACCGTTTGGAAGGAAAAAAAACGATGGGTTTTGAAATCGCCGAACAAATGAACTGGGAGTTACCAGATGTAATTTTTTACCCAACTGGTGGCGGAACTGGTTTGATCGGACTTTGGAAAGCTTTTGAAGAAATGAAACAAGCCGGATGGATAACAGGGGAATTCCCAAGATTGATAGCAGTTCAGACAGAAAATTGTCAGCCGATTGTCTGGTCATATGAAGGTAAACAAAAAAATGCGTCTGCTTACCAGGCAAAACCTTCGATGGCAAACGGCCTTGCCGTTCCATCTCCTTTTGCAGAAAGACAAATTTTAGAAATCCTGAAAGAATCCAGCGGATTTGCAATTTCAGTAAGCGAGCAGGAATTACTGGATGGTGTAAAAACTTTGTCAAGAAGAGAAGGATTATTTGTGGCACCAGAAGGAGGTGCACTTGTTCCTGCTATGCTGAAAGCAATTGAAAATAAACTCGTCAGCCCTGACGAAACGATATTATTATTAAATACAGGCAGCGGCTATAAATATGCTGAAAACCTGTTATAATATTTCTATTTCTAAATCTACCTTTAAAACAAAAAACGATCTGGAAGCTTCCAGATCGTTTTTTGTTATTCTTTGAAAGTCGGCCAGGCAAAACTTTCAACTAAAAAATGATTATTTCAAAATCCACATAACCCCATTAATATCATCATTTCCGGCATATTGGCTGGTCAGTGCAGCTGTGTAATTTGCTGTGTTTGCTGTTTTTTCAGTCTGGATATACTGGAATCTTTTTGCAATACGCTCACTGTTTCCTGTGCCTGGTCCTGTAGTGAAAGCTGGAACTCCTGTGCGACGGTAAGTATAATAAGATTCAAGACCTGAATGTCTGAAAAGTGCAAGATAACGTTGGTTCAAAATTTCAGTCAAACCTGTTGCACCCGCAGCATATTTCACACTTGACTGCGCATAGTAAGTATCAAAAGGAGTATTGATAGGGTAGCTGTTGTATACAGCTGTGCTTCCCGGACTTCCCGAACTGATAAAATATGCTGTAAATGAACCAGATGCCGGAATACCATAAGATGACCATGAGGCAAGAATTCCTGCTTTGTAATAATCCTCCGCAGTTCCCAAAGCGCCTTTTGTTGCCCAGCCTCTGTTCATTGCTTCCGCAATATTAAAGCACATTTCAGGATATCCGATCTGCACGCTTGGTTCTCCGGTGTAAGTCTCGTAATAATGTCTGCGATTGATAAGAGAATATTCACCAGCGTTGGCTTTGACATACATAATACCCAAATCTTCGCCAGGATCAGCACCAAGGAACGCGCTGAAACTTGTAGGGCTTGTACCCGCAGAAACTTTGGCAGATGCCGGTTCTGTTGTAACAAAAACACGTGGATCCATTAATTTTGTCAACAAACCTACATAAGTTGCAGATGAGTTTTCGCGTAAGGCGTTAAAACCAAATGAACCAGGATTTTCAGGATATTTGTTGGTAGGATTGATGTAAGTATATTGAAGGTTATCATCAGTACTTGTCATCAACGGATATTTCACAGGATCACCAATAATGGTCGCAAACTGCGTTTTGATATTAAGATCCGTATCACTTTCCTTTTTACTCAGGTGAATTAAAAGGCGAAGACGGTACGCATTCACCGTTTTTTGCCATTTTGCTACACTGTTACCAAAATAAATATCTCCTGATAATCTGCTGTCTGACTGGGCAACCAATGTACCAAGCTGCGTATTAGCTTCGTCCAGCCATTTCAGACTTTGAAGGAAAACTGTTTTCTGAGAATCGTAAACCGGATTCAGGTTTGTACCTCCAAGAAGCGCTTCTGTCATTGGGATATCACCCATCTGAAGGCTCATTTGTGTAAAAAAGTAGGCTCTGAAAAATTTACCTAACGCTCCGTACGGATTAATTTCCGTTGTGTAAAGTTTGGCAGCTTCTTCTTCCATCTTGATCACGTTTTTCAACGTAGAGTACTTGTCCTGGCCTTGACCAAAAACATACTGATTATTTCCATAGTAATCATAATTGATAAGGAAGTACTGATCCCATTTTTCATAATCACCCGCAGGTGCATCATACAGATCGTTCAAAATTCCTGTAAGTAACAAAGAAGGCGGAACGGTCGTAGGTTTGTTTGAGTTCAGGTTCAGTTCATCAAAATTCCCCTCACAGCTTCCCAGCAGGATCAGTGCCAGTAAAGGCAAAAATCGTAGTAATACTATTTTTTTCATGTTCTTAAAGTCTATAATTTAATTAAAACAACATGTTCAGATTGAAACCGTATCTGCGCGTTGTAGGCGACTGTAAACCAGTTCCGGTAGTGGAATAGTTATACTGGTCAAGATCCACATCTTTAAAGCGTTTGTCTTTGTAGAAATAAATCAGGTTACGCCCTACAAGAGAAACCGTTACTTTTTTAATGAATGAATTGCCAAGCACTTTTCCAGGAATCGAATATCCGATTGTCAACTCGCGAAGTTTAGCATAAGTTTTGCTCATAAGGTTTGCTTCTGTCACACCGTAATAAGAACTTACCCATGATTGAACAGATTTAACGCTTGTGTTTGGAGAAAACTGCAATTCGCTGTAATTCAGTATTTTACCAGTCTGAGAATCGATGTTGATCGCCTGACCGTTGGCAACCACAACACCGTCACCTACATAACTTCCTTTGTAATTTGGATCACCTGCATGTTGATCATCCAGGTCACGTGCTACACCAAGTGCGCCTGTTGCTGTTTCAAGGTTTCTTCCTCCGCGCATTGTTTTGTTGTGCATGTAATCGGATGTTTTGCCACCTACACGACCGTCAAACTGGAAACCAAGAGAGAAACTTTTATAAGTGAATTTGTTATAAACACTCCATGCAAATTTCGAATTCAGATAACCCAGGAATTGAGAAACTGAGTTAGAAATTGGAGATCCTGAACTGTTATAGATCACTTTTCCGTCTTCTGTTCTTAGGAACGCGCTGTCATAAAATTTATCAACGCGGTCACCTTTATGGAAGAATGTTTTGTAAACTGACTGATTTCCTGGAAGTTCATTGTAAACTTCTTTGAACGTACTGTAATTCACAAGGATATCCCAGTTGAAATCACCAGTTCTGATTGGTGTTCCCGTTAATGAAATTTCGTAACCTGTTTTCTTTGTTTTTAGAGCGTTCAGGTAATAGAAGCTGTAACCTGTTGCAGACGAAATCGGGTTTTGAAGAATTTGCGGACCGTCAAGATATTCAAATCCGGTAAGGCTTAATCCCAGACGGTTTTGTAAAAATTTCATATCAACACCCGCTTCATAATTAATACGGTTGAAGGTTTTGATATTCGGATCGTAAATATTGCTTGTGTAATAAGCAGCAGTCTGGCTATTATATGGTTTGGCAGTAGAATAAACCGAAGAAAGTGAATAATCCGGACCGCCATAAGGAGACTGATAATTACTGCCATAATCTAATGGATAATCAAAAAGTGAATTACCTGAAGGACTTGCACCAAGCGCTGTGATAGAGTTAAAAGGAGCAACACCTACGTTAGCATTTGTAGCATCACCGTGAATTGCGGCAAAAGAACCTCTTACTTTAAGGAAAGAAATTACATCCGGCAGTTTAATGTAATCCGAAATCGGAGAAGCTACCGATATACTTGGGTAGAAATAACTGTTGTTTCCGCTTGGCAATGCAGATGATTTGTCGATACGACCTGTCAATGCCAATGTCGCATATTTTCCAAAAGATGCATCCATAGAAGCATAGCCACTGTAAACTCGCATTTTGGAATCAAAGCTGCTTGCCTGGATTGCATTTAATGAGTTACTAAAACTATATACACCCGGCACGCTCAAATAATCGGTTGAGGTAAAGCTTGAATTATATGTAAACAACCTCGCATTTCCACCTACGAAACCGGCAAGATTAAAGAATTTGCCAATGTTATAATTATAGTTAACCTGAACATCGGTATTGCTTTCGAACAAGTTGCGGCGGTCTTCACGGTAATCACCTTTATTTTGATCACGTCCATATGGGTGAGCAGAATATGGCATCTTTTCAGTACGAAGTAAATTGTAAGTAGTCACCTGCGTACGTGCATTTACATTTACGTTGTCATTGATTTTGTAATTACCCGAAACGTATGAGTATATATCTGTTTTGTAATGACCTCTCGTCCATTCCTTAACCTGGAACCATGGGTTGTGGTAACGCTGATATTCTGCAAAAACAGATTGCGTACCTACTTTTCCTTCCTGCCAGATTCCTTTAATATCCGGAGCTTCCACATCCCAGTCCGCACCGGTCCATACAGCTACGTTGTAAATCAAACTGTTTGGTCCGTAATCCACGTCAGGGAAGTTTGGAGAATATTGACGGTTCAGGTTTACGTTGGCATCGATTTTCAAACGTGAAGTCGGGTTGAAAGAACCGAACATGTTGAAGTTCGTAATGTTAACCGCGTTGTTTGGTATGATACTTTTTTGTGTTGAATGCGAAGCAGAGAAACGAAGATTGTAATTGTCTCCGCTCGTAGTCAACGAAATATTGTTTGTACTTTGAAAACCAGTTTGCAGGAAACGATTCAGGTTGTTTTTTCCGCGCGCTACATAGGGAGTAGGAGTAATATGCCCTTTCCACTGATAACCGCCTGGATAAGTTGTCGTAAATTCCTGAGTCGGATCATATTTCCCATCATATTGAGGAATAAGCTGTCCGCGGAATTTTGGTCCCCAAACATCATAATCATTGTCGTTTAACCCACCACCTTTACCATCACCAAATGCATAAAGCTGGTTTTCACCTCCGCCGTATTCATCCTGAGTTCTTGGAAAAGCAAGGAATCCTTTGTCAATGGCGTTGGTTGAATTAAACTCAACATTCCAGCCTTTTTTCTTGTTACCTTTTTTTGTAGTAATCAAAATCGCACCATATTGCGCACGGCTACCATAAAGAGCTGCCGCTGTTGGCCCTTTCAAAACTGTGTAAGTCTCGATATCATCCGGGCTTACGTTCCAGGTATCAGAGCTGATCGGTACACCATCAACCACGTACAGGTTGATCTCGTTACCTCTCAAAATTACGGTAGGTTTTCTAAGCATCTCAGCCGAAGCACCCACCGACAAACCGGCCACTTTTCCTGTAAGACCCGTGATCGGGTTTTGATCTCTGGCCATGGTAAGGTCCTCTCCCTTAACTTCTTGTACGGCATATCCCAGTTTTCTTGTTTCTTTTTTGATACCAAGAGCCGTTACTACAACCTCCGACAATTCACGGGTATCTGTTGCAAGATCAACATCCATTACCGATTTGTTGCCAACAACTATTTCCTGCTTCATATAACCAATTGCTGAGAATATAAGCGTGCTTCCACCGTCGGCAACGGTAATTTTGTAGCGTCCATTTTCGTCCGTGTTGGTTCCGGTAGTTGTACCTTTCAATACAATGGATGCGCCGGGAACAGGCTGGCCATCCGAGACACCCTTGACAGTTCCCTCAACAGTCCTTACCTGTGCGAACAAATCCGGAATTAAACATAGCTGGATCATGAGCAAAGCAATCAGGATTTGCCTCCACGGCAAGAGCACCCTGTTTCGCAATCGTAAAGATCGTTTCATAAAGTTGAATAGTTAAAAGTGAAAAATTTTGGGTAAAAGATTTTAGGACATAAAGAGGACTTGTAAAGCTCTCAATTATGAATGCGCAAAATTAAATGTATAGTATTACTTAATTATTAATGAATTATTAACAAACCAAAATACGGGTAATATTTAGATAATCAAATTATTATTTCGTTATTTTTAATTTACAAAGAATTAGTAATGAGTGTTATATGGAAACAAAAATTAAGCTGTAAATTAAAATTAGTTACTTGAAAAATGTTCGTCTTGACTATTATATGTTTACAAATTTTAAATTATTCTACAAAAGCATAATAATTTCCTGAAATTCTATGACTGAACTTTTTTGTAACTATATGATGATTTAAAATTGACAATAAAGCAGCCTGAAAATCTTCTGGGAGTTATAAATTTTTGCTCTTTGCCAGATGCAAAAAAGGATGGGTATAATTTGAAGAATAAGTTGAATGGCCGGCTTGAAGAAGGAAATTAAAATGATGTTTTAGACATATATTCTTCACCAAAGTATCAACAAAAAAGGTCTGACTCGTACGTTAAGTTACGGCTCAGACCTTTTTATTGTTATAGTACATGTTTAATGAGCTTCCAGCCAATTGGCTCCGATGCCGATACCAGTTTCCATTTTAACCTGTAAAGGAATAGCATTGCGCATTAATTCGTCTACTTTTTCTTTTAGAAAATCCACTTCGTCGCGATGCACATCAAATACAAGTTCATCATGAACCTGTAAAATCATGCGTGATTTAAGTTTTTCATTTTTGATAAAATCATGAATGTTGATCATGGCAACTTTAATCATATCTGCCGCAGAACCTTGAATGGGCGCGTTAATAGCATTTCGCTCCGCAAAACCACGATTGGTCTGATTGCGGGAATTGATATCTGGCAAATATCTACGTCTTCCTAAAATGGTTTGGACATAATGCTGTTCACGCGCATCAAAAACTACACGGTCCATATATTGCTTGACAGCAGGAAATTCCTCAAAATATGATTTAATAATTTCGGAAGCTTCCCCGCGTGGAATGGCCAGACGTTGTCCTAGTCCAAATGCAGAAATACCGTAAATTATTCCAAAATTGACCATTTTCGCTTTTCTTCTCATATCAGAAGTCACATCCGAAAGATCAACCTTGAATACTTTGCTGGCCGTAGTCGCATGAATATCCCGGCCCTGATTAAAGGCTTCGATCATACTGCTGTCTTCGCTGAACGCTGCCATTATACGTAATTCGATTTGCGAATAATCCGCCGACATAATCTGGAAATCGTCGCCGTCCGGAATAAATGCTTTACGAATTTCCCGTCCTCTTGGTGTACGTATCGGAATGTTTTGCAGGTTTGGATTTGTTGAGCTCAATCGTCCCGTCGCTGCAACTGCCTGATTATAAGAAGTATGAATTCGCCCTGTACGAGGACTAACCAGTGTGGGCAAGGCATCGACATACGTGGATTTCAATTTTTGAAGTTCCCGGTAATCAAGAATTTTTCTGGCTATTTCAAACTGTCCTTCAAGTTCAGAAAGTATTTCTTCGCCGGTTGCATACTGGCCGGTTTTCGTTTTTTTAGGTTTGTCGATCAGTTTCATTTTGTCAAATAAAACTTCGCCTAATTGTTTTGGCGAACCAATGTTAAACGACTGACCGGCAATTTCAAAAATCTCCGATTCCGTTTTACGCAGATCACCTTCCAGTACCAGTGACATATCGGCCAAAGCGCCAATGTCAAGCCTTACGCCGGTATTTTCCATCGCAGCCAAAACCTGAACAAGAGGCATTTCTACATTTTGAAATAACTTTTCGGCATTATACTTGGGAAGTTCCTTAACAAAAATATTGTTAAGCTGTAAGGTAATATCAGCGTCTTCACCGGCATATTGTGTCGCTTCAGGAATGGCAACGTCACGCATATTACCTTGTTTTACTCCTTTTTTGCCAATCAAGGAGGTGATAGAAACCGGCTCGTAGTTCAGATAAGTTTCAGCCAGGATATCCATTCCGTGGCGTTTGTCAGGTTCCAGTAGGTAGTGTGCAAGCATGGTGTCCTGCAACTTTCCTTTTATTTCAATACCATAATTTTTAAGTACCAGGATATCATACTTTACATTCTGGCCAATTTTCTCAATATTTTCGTTTTCAAAAACTTCTCTGAAATACTCCACAATTTCCTGAGCCTGTACTTTATCAGGTGGAACCGGAACATAAAAAGCTTCACCCGGAAGATAAGCAAATGATAGTCCGACAAGCTCAGCATCAATTGTTTCCAGCGCCGTTGTTTCTGTATCAAAGCAAAAAGCTGATTGAAGGCTCAGATAATACGCCAGACTCTTTAAAGTTTCCGGCGTATCGACTGTATGATACCGATGGAAAGTATTGTCAATTGTCTTTTTGGCAAGAAGCGGAATATCGGATTCCTCTCCTTCAAAATTACCCGAAGATGAAGATTCGAAATTTGAAATGTCCGAGTTTTGCTGTGTTACCACATTTTCACTGGCAACAGCATTACCAAATAAATCATACTGACCTTTTTTGTCGACTACTTTTGTCTGTGGCGCCGGAGCTGCGGCCGCAGGTGTATCACTTCCTAAAATCCGCTGACGAAGTGTTTTAAATTCAAGTTCGTCAAATAACGCATTGACTTTATCACGATTGGCTCCGCAAATAGTGAGGTCTTCGGCATCAAAAGGCACAGGAACCTGAATGTCGATCGTGGCCAGTCTTTTGCTCAAAAGAGCCTGTGCACCATGTTCACGAACTTTTTCTCCCAGTTTTCCTTTTATTTCATCCGCATGAACCAATAGATTTTCGATCGTATCATATTCAGCGATAAGCTTTTGTGCCGTTTTTTCACCCACACCCGGAATGCCCGGAATATTATCAACCGCATCACCCATCAACCCAAGCATATCAATAACCTGGTCGATACGTTTGATCTGCCAGCGGTCAAGTACTTCATTGATGCCAAGTTTTTCGGCACCTTTACCCATGAAAGCAGGCTTATATATATGTACATGCTCCTCCACAAGCTGACCAAAATCCTTGTCGGGAGTCATCATGAAAACTTCAAAATTTGCTTTGGAAGCTTCTTTTGCAATGGTCCCAATGATATCATCTGCTTCAAAACCATCCAAAACCAGAATTGGAATACACATGGCTTCCAATAATTTTTTCACATAAGGAATAGCTACGCTGATATCTTCGGGCTGTGCTTCGCGCTGTGCTTTGTAAGCAGGATATTCAATATGGCGGAAAGTTGGCTCGGAAGTATCAAAAGCTACACCGATATGCGTTGGTTTTTCCTTTTGCAAAACTTCCAGCAAAGTATTTGTAAAGCCAAATACCGCACTGGTATTCAAACCTTTCGAAGTAATTCTGGGTGCTTTTATAAAGGCAAAATGAGCACGGTAAATCAACGCCATCGCGTCGAGCAAAAATAGCTTCTGGGTGGGTTTCTCCATAAGATTCTTTTATAAACGAAAATCAAAGATAATGTAACGCTGACTATTTTGTGACTTCCTCACCTAAATCGGGTTCAAATTTTGCTTATGATTCTGCAAATTGGCATCTTCGCCTTATTTTTGAGGCGAGACTTATCAGTAATTAAAGAAAAATGGAAGCAATGAAAAAACAATTTACGTTAGCAGTGTTGTGTTTGGGTTTGGTAATGATGCAGGCTTGCAAAGGACCGGAAGGGCCAGCGGGACCAGCGGGTGTGGGAACAACAGGTGCTACCGGAGCAACAGGTGCGACAGGACCAGCCGGAACTGCCAATGTATTTTATTCGAGCTGGGCTGCTGCGGGACCCTGGACTGGAATTAATTTCAACAGTGTCCAGCGTTCTTATATAGATATTCCGGTTGCGCGTATTACACAGGATATTCTGGATAAAGGTGTTGTGCTGGTTTACGCAAAATTGAATTTGGGCGATACACAGATCCGCCAGCTTCCGGTAACGGTTAAATCCGGTTTTACAGAAGAGCTGATCGATTTTTCTGTGGCACTAAACACTTTGAGAATATGGTCAACTCCGTTTGACGGCAATGCGCAGCCATCTGCAACATATCAGTTTCGTTATGTGGTAATTCCTGGCGGACAGGCGATTCGTATGATGAATTATGAAAATCTTTCATATGAAGATGCTGTTAAATTGTTTAATATCCAGGATTAAAACCTGATAAGAAATAAGCAGAAAATTTGCTAAAATCTAAAAGCTGCCGTTCGTATCACGTGGACTGGCAGCTTTCTTTTTTGTTTTTAACCCTAAATTATTATGCAAAAACGATTTTTTTTACTCATTTTCGCCGTTATCGTTTTTTCCTGTAACCATAGTAAAGAAGTGAATCAAACATATAAATGGCCTGATGTAAAACCTCCCGTTGCAGATCAGAAACCGCATGAAACGGGAATGCACGGAGATAAAAGAAATGATGAGTACTACTGGATGGCTGACTTTTTCAGAGAAGGTCCTGATAGTGACAAGGTAGTGGATTATCTTAAAGCGGAAAACGCCTACACAGATACGATGATGGCCGCAACAAAACAATTTCAGACGAACCTTTTTTCTGAGATGAAAGGCCGGATCAAAGAAAAAGATGAATCGGTTCCTGTTTTCAAAAACGGTTTTTTCTATTATACCAGAAGTGAGGAAGGGGAGCAGTATTTCAAGTATTGCAGAAAAAAGGGAAGTCTGGAAGCTCCGGAGGAAATTCTGCTCGATGTGGATGCAATGGCGAAAAACCATCCTTACTATGCTGCATCCGGTTTCAATATCAGTCCTGATAACAAACTTTTGGCATATGGCGTGGACACGGTTTCAAGACGACAATACACGATTTATATCAAAAATCTTGAAACAGGGGAAACTTATAAAGATGCCATATTTCCTACCAGCGGCGGTTCTGTCTGGGGAAATGATAACAAGACTTTGTTTTATACGGCTACAAATCCAAAGACTTTATTAAGCGAGGAAATTAAAAGACATACACTCGGCGACGATGATAAAAAGGATGTCGTTGTATACAAAGAAAAGGATAACAGCAACTATATCGGCGTTGGGAAAACCAAATCAGGAAAATACATTATCATTGGTTCATCGGCAACGGTTTCTTCTGAATACAGAATTCTGGAAGCAGACAAACCGGAAGGAAAATTCGAAGTTTTCCAGCCAAGAATGAAAGACGTACTTTATGATATCGATCATCAGAATGATAAGTTTTTGATCGTGACCAATAAAGACGCGCTCAATTTCAAACTGATGGAAACGCCGTTGAACAAAACGGGTGTGGAAAACTGGAAGGAAGTAATTCCAACCAGCAAAGATGTTTTGATTGAAGGCGTTGAAGTTTTCAAAAAATTCATGGTTGTAACCGAACGGAAAAACGGTTTGTTACAACTAAGAATCAGAAATATTGAGTCGAATTCAGAATATTACGTTGATTTTGGGGAGCCTGCTTATGCTGCTTACATCGGAGCAAACCCGGAATATAATTCCGAGACTTTAAGATATTATTACACTTCCTTAACCACGCCCGGCTCAACTTATGATTACGGAATGGTTTCAAAAGAAAAGCAATTGCTGAAACGCCAGGAAGTTGTGGGTGGTTATGATCCGGAACAATACCTGACTGAAAGATTATATGCAACCTCGCATGACGGTTTGAAAATTCCTGTCTCTCTTGTTTATAAAAAAGGAACAAAACTGGATGGAAATGCTCCGTTGCTGTTGTATGCTTATGGTTCATATGGAAACAGCATGGACGCGGGATTCAGCACAAACCGTTTGAGTTTGCTAAATCGTGGATTTATTTTTGCAATTGCCCATGTGCGCGGCGGACAGGAAATGGGTCGTCAATGGTATGAAGATGGAAAGTTGTTCAAAAAGAAAAACACCTTTACCGATTTTATAGATTGCGCTGAATTTTTGATCAAACAAAAATATACTTCAACGGCGCATTTATATGCCGAAGGCGGAAGTGCGGGTGGGCTATTGATGGGTGCTATTTCAAATTTACGTCCGGATTTATGGCACGGAATTATTGCTGATGTGCCTTTTGTTGATGTGGTTACAACCATGCTTGATGAAAGTATTCCATTGACTACCAACGAGTTTGACGAATGGGGGAATCCAAAAAATAAAGATTCGTATGAGTATATGAAATCGTATTCTCCCTATGACAATGTTGAGAAAAAAGATTACCCGAATATGCTCGTAACAACAGGACTTCATGACAGCCAGGTGCAATATTTTGAACCGGCCAAGTGGGTAGCGCGTTTGAGAACCCACAAAACGGATAAAAATGTTTTGCTTTTAAAAACAAATATGGAAGCTGGTCACGGCGGTGCTTCGGGGCGGTTTGAATATCTTAAAGAAATTGCATTGCAATATGCTTTTCTGTTTGCATTGGAAGGAATAGACAAATAAAAAACAGGCTGCCGGAATGCATCTGCGTCCGGCAGCCTGTTTAAATAACGTTGAGCTTAGGAACTTGCACCATCCTCCTTTGCTTCTTTTACTTCAATTAATTCTCCGGATTTTATATCGTAAACAAATCCGCAAACAGGAATATCTTTTGGGACAAGCGGATGAGTTTTTATTCTTTTTACCGATTTTCTCGCTTTTTATTGATTTGTTCAAGCAGATTGATCAAAATCAATTCCAATTGGTTTTTGAGTTCAATCTCAATTAGTTTTCCATCCGCACTGATCTTCTGTTTGATATTAGGAATTGACAAGGATGATCCTTCATTTTTTACAGTACCGAGCGCGGTGAGCGTAAACAGGAGAGAAGCGAGCGCTTTGTCTCCACCAGAATTTAAAGGAGAAGCGCTAATAGCCACAACAGGTTTGTCGTTAAATTCTCCTGTGGAAACCGTCCAGTCCAGGGCGTTTTTTAAAACTCCGGGAACACCAAAGGCATACTCCGGTGTGCAAATAATTACTCCATCTGCGTTTTTCACCTTTTCTCTGAAATGTGCCACCTTTTCGTTATCCTCATCAATTCCCGGATTAAAATGCGGAAAGGTGTCCAGTCCTTCATAAATCTGAAAATCAACGGAATCACCAGCTATTTCGGCTGTTGCTTTTAAAATATTTGTGTTGGAGGAATTACTTCTCAAACTGCCGGAAATGGCAAGAATTTGAATATTTTTCATGTTTGCTAAAATTGATAATTTATTTATCAGCGTTAAGGTTGTTCAACTCAGAGATTAAACTCTGCATATCCTGATTAATTGAACGAATTGTAGACTGTAACTGATTGAGCATGGTTGCTCTTGTATGAAGCTTGTCGGCGTCATAAATTCCTCCGTTTTTAAACAAAACATTAATCGTTGTACTATCGATATCCTTATCAAGTTCGAATTTATTCCAGCGGTTTTTTACAGTCTGTACCAACGGTTCCTGCTTACTATTGCTGAATTTTTTTTCTTTCAGCATGTACCAGATAAACGGAGGATATATAGCTGACTTTTCGGGAGCAAACCAGATGTCTTCCAGGACATTACGTTCATGTGTGTAGCTCATTTTTTTGCCATGAGGTTTTATTGTCAACACAGCCAGTCCGGCCGAAATAATGCCTCCGCTAATGGTAATTCCATTTTGTAAACCATGATTATTGACCATCACCGCGGCAACTGTTGCAAGCGCGGCAATCACGATAGAGGCACCTGTCAGACGAGCCGTTTTTTTATCGTTAAGATCGTCCAGATAACCTGCAAAAAGATCTGCACGCTCACCTTCACAATCCAGCTCAGCTGCAATTCCTGAGATTTCCGTGGTTAACAGGTGAAGGTGATTTTGAATTTTATTACTGATTTCCAAACGGTTTAACCGTCCGTTAATCGTTGTATCTTTTTTTGATTCAAGAAGCTTATTAATCAAGGAAAGCGTTCCGGTTGCGTTTGCCATCAGGACATCATGTTCAGATAATTTTCCCAGCAAAGTTTTACTATTTACCAGAATGGAATCGGTGTTGGAATAAGGTATGAATTCCGGATTGTAGGTATAAGCTATCGTTGGGGCACAATACTGACTGGAAACATTTAATTTTAAATGACTGATAATGTTTGCATTACGGCATGATAAAAATTGTGAAGCGCCGATAATTATGTAAAAGAATCCTGATAAAGTTTTTTTCATCATGAAAAAGTGAAGTGATTGGTTCCCAATATAAGCGCTTCAGCAACTTTTTGAAATCAGGATGATTTCAATTTTTTCATGAATGCCCCGAACGCAGGAAAAAATTCTTCAAACAAAGGCATATTTTTGTTTTTGATCATTACTTCGCTGAATAATTTCAACCCAATGGCAAATTCCGTAGCCTGATTTTCATCAGTAAATAGATTTTTTTCTTTCAAAGTTTCGATGATCGCAAAGATGTTGTCATGATTTTCGAACTCAATTTCAACAGGTTCAGGCAAAACTGCGTCATCTTTTGCGCTTGATAGATATTTCAGATTCAGGCGGTATCTGTTCGTACGTTTTTCCATAATAAAAATATATTCACTGGGTTTTCCGGTTCGACAGAACTCATGAAATATTTAGATGATTTGAAATTTTGCAAATATTTTGTTTTAGCAATTCCGTAAGACTTGCGGGTTGTATAATTTCACCGTATTCGGCAAACATCATAAACCATCTGGAAAAAGCATCCAGATAGGCACTTAGAAAAGTCATTTCCACCTTATCTCCCTGACGCTTTTCTGAAATAAAACCATAGTAATATTTCTGGTTTTGAATGTAGGGCATAACATGCCTTTCCACTTTAATTACAACAGTTTCAAGCTTATCATACGTGGGCACATTTGCGAGATATTCTTTTAATGAAGCATGTTTCTGGCTGAATGTTTTTTCGGTCAGTTCAATCGCAATGATTCTATCCGTTCTGAAATTTCTGTAACTGTTTCTCAATAAGCAATATGCGATCGCATACCAGTAGTTATTTTCATGATAAACCCCGACTGGCTCAATCGTCCTCTCTGTTATCTCTTCTGACGCAAAAGTCTGGTAATGTATCCTGGCCACTTTCTTTTCGGCCACACTTTTTAGTAAAATTTCTAGTGTATTATTTAAAGTAGGATTGAAAAGTGTGTAACGTTGCCTGATTTCAATATGCTGTTCCATATCTTCCACCAGATCTTTTTCAGTACTTTTCAAAACGGCCTTAACCTTAAACATGGCCGACTGATAATGCGACTTGGTGGAAGGATCGGTAAACTTTTCCATCAGTTTTTCCGCAGTGATGAAAGTCCGCGCTTCCTCTTTTGTAAACATAACAGGAGGCAAACGGTATCCTTCCATAATGGAATAGCCGATACCGGCTTCACCAATAATGGGAACTCCGGCTTCGGCCAGCGTATTCATATCTCTGTAAACCGTCCGAAGGCTGATCTCAAACCGTTCAGCCAAATCCTGAGCCTTTACAATTTTTCTGGATTGCAGCTGAATCAAAATGGCAGTGATGCGGTCAAAACGGTTCATAGAGAATGATAATAAGCGGTTGTCAAGGCACTAAATTAGTCAGATTAAAGGCTTCTGATACCAATTCGAACGAACGTTTTCTTGATTCAAAACTATTCGACATGGATGAAATAACGATTTCATCAACGTCAAAATCATTGGCAAGTTTGGTAAGCTGTTCTTTAACAAAGTCTTGCGTACCCGAAATAATCCGTCCGCTATTATATTTTAATCGTTCGAGTTCGCCTGGTGTGAAGCGATAATTTTTTACAATTTCAGGATCAGGAAAAGGGCCTGATTTTCCTTTTTCAAATTCAATTAAAATGTAATCCATCATTTTACGCATTGCCAGCGCCTTTTCTTCTGTCTCTCCACAGATCACAAAAATAGAAAGCATGGCCTGCGGCTTTTCCATTTGCCCCGATGGCTTAAAGTTTTTTCGATAAGTTTCAACAACGTCCGGCCCAACAAAACCATTTATAAATTTCGCAACAGCCAACCCCATACCAAATCTGGCTGCAATTTTACTGCTTCCGCCGCTCGAACTCAAAATCCATTGCGTGGGCGTTGTAACAGATTGAGGAGTTGCATAAATAAATCCTCTTTCTGTTCCGGCAGTATCACCAAAAAAATGTTGTAAATGTTCCAGCTGGCGCAGATAACTGGACTCACTGAAATCGTTTGAAGGATTCAGAATTGTAGAAGTGACCCGATCGGTACCGGGAGCGCGCCCCATACCCAGATCAATCCGGCCGGGAAAAAGTGTTTCCAGCATTCTGAAATTTTCTGCGACTTTTAAAGCACTGTGGTTGGGAAGCATAATCCCGCCGGAGCCAATTCTGATACGACTGGTTTCATCCGCCAGTTTTACCATTAAAACCTCCGGTGTAGATCCTGCAATAAAAGTAGAATTATGATGCTCAGATATCCAAAAACGGCTATATCCGAGCTTTTCTGCCAATTTCGCTGTTTCAATCGTTTCCAGAATTGCTTCCCTTACATTATTTTCATGGCGGACAACAGACTGATCAAGTACTCCAATTTTTATATTTTTCATGGTGATATTTGCTCTTTTAATGAGAACAACACCAGTTAAATTTCTATTCCAATAAAGGAAAAGAAAGCGCGGTAATTTTCGATTTTAAAAACAGGAGATTTGTTTTCGTGTTATGGTAACTTAAATTCAGCATTGTAAATCAGGCCGATAACATTTCCCCAGGCGTCCTTTACAGAAGCGACAATTATTTCACCACCCACATTCACCGGTTCCTCATGAACAACAGCGCCTGCATCAATAAACCGCTTATATTCCTCATCCATGTTGCTCACTCCCCAGTAGGTAAGAACGTTATCAGTTTTTTTGGTATCGCTCGCTTCTTCCGGTTGTAGCCCAAGTTCATAGCCTGCAATATTATAGCCGACATGAAAAGGTTCGTCAAAATAGGGAGCGGTCTGGAAAACACCGGTATACCATTTTTTAGCCTCTGCCAGATCACTGACTTTATAAATAGTGGTTCGTAGTCCTAAAATGGATGTTTGCATATGAAGTTGATTTGAAGATGAAAGTTTTTACTAAAAGCTTTGCAGACTCCAAATCTCATCAGTTTCAATTATTTTGACCGGAAACTATTATTTCAAAACACTCATACCACCGTCAATGTGAAGTACTTGACCGGTTATCCAGCTGGCTTTTTCCGATAAAAGAAAAACTGTCATGGCAGCGATATCCTCCGGTTTTCCGATTCTTTGTAATGGATGTCTTTTGTTATTGGCTTCAATTTTTTCTGGTGTATTCAATAGTGAAGCTGCCAAAGGCGTGTCTGTGAGCGACGGTGCTACCACATTGACACGAACTTTATTTTGAGCCAATTCAGCAGCAAGTGTTCTCGCAAGCCCTTCAAGTGCAGCTTTTGAAACCGCAACAGAACTATGAAAAGTCATACCCAGCTTTGCTGCAACCGTACTAAATAATACAACACTGCTGCCATTTGCATTTTTCAGTCTCGGCAAGCAATATTGGAGAATTCTTACGGCTCCTAAAACATTTTGATTCAAATCATTCAGAAAATCCTCCTGCGTTAAACGTTGAAACGGTTTTAGATTAATACTGCCCGGACAATATATCAACCCATGCATTTCCTTAGGCAGGTTGTCAAGTTCAGCCAAGTCATCTTTGGTGATATCTAATTGATAATGAACAATGTTATTTTTTAGGCCTTCAGGTTTTATCCCTCTTGAAATTGTATAGATGGTGCAATCTTCATCCAGTAATTCTATCGTTTTCAAACCAATTCCTTTTGTCCCTCCAACGATAAGGTAATTTTTCATAAGTAGTTTTTAATTTTGTCGAGATGAAGTTTCGTAATTTTTATTTTAATCGGATTGGTATGGTTCCTGATTTTCCTTGAATTTCAAAAGCAGCTTCTTCGAAATTAGCGGCACGTGTGGCAGGAAACACATTATTGGAAAAACCATATTTTTCTTTTGGTATGCCAAGGAAGTTCATATCAAGTTTTCCGTTATTATTTTCGTCGAGATAAATGGAAATTCCATACCTGCCATCCGGAATATTGTCAAAAGGAACGCTGATTTCTGACAAATTATTTACGGCAACTTCCTTTGTGAAATCGGGATCTTTTCCGGGAAAAGATTCTGGCGCGGTATACCAGCCAATGAAAAGCCGGCCTGATTTATTTTGCAGATTGCTAACCAAAACGGTTTGTTTGCTATTCACCTGCATGTTGAAGGATGTGAAAAGAAAAAAAGCAAAGGCGGTAGTATAAATGATTTTCATGTTATGAAATAACTAAAAGGTGTAAGTTGAATTCTCAATTGCAAAAAACCATACCCAGGCAATCAGGAAAATCTGCATCGGAACTCTGAACCATAAATATTTCAATCCGTTTCCGTCATATGTACCTTTTTGATAATCAAGGTGATGGGCAGCTGCGTAAATATTGGCAGGTAAAATGCATATAAAGAACAGCAGCAAAAATAATCCTGCAAAATACCTTGTCTGAGGAAAGAGCAAAGCGAATCCTGCCAGAACTTCTAAAATCCCTGTAATGAAAACGAGTTCTTTTTTATAGGGAATAAATGATGGAATCATCTTTGCCATGCCATCGGGAAACTTGAAATGACCTATTGCGGTAAAAAGAAGCATGATACACATAGCAATGTTTCCACTGAAAAGGAGATTCGGATTCCCGGAAATTAATTCAAAGAAACCGCAGCTTACACCGAATGAAATGATAAGTACCAGTAATACAAACATTTTTTATTGAGGTTATTTTTCAAATTGAAACATGTATATAGATTTAAGTGATTTGTGGCTGGCTGCTATTTCCTGATTTATTTTGAATTTACAAAATATAACTTGTTGATTTTTAAGGACTAAAATAAATCATCACTATTAAGGAATCAGGCACAGTTTTTTATTAACCCTAATTTAAATTACACTTAATATCACAAACGATGATGGAATTTCAGTACAATGACTTGTTCAATGCAGTAATGAACGAGTTTCCGGATAAGCAGATGCCTGACAGTTATCCAAATACAGGTAACCCAACAATTATGCCGCCCATGAATCCAACACCAGATATTCCGGGTCCGGATGCGCCAGAAGTAGTTCCAGGTACAAATGTGGAACCGCAAACTGAAAGTGGCGATGATGTGCCTGCGAAAGATGGAAAACTTTCTTAATATATATGATGAAAAATATATTTATTCGAAATAAGGATAGATATATTTTTTGTGTATCAACCATTCTGGACAGTCATTCGAATTATTTTGACTGCCTTTTTTAATGTCTGACTTTTTTCGCCTTCTCCGGTTGGTTGTATCTGGATCTTTTTAATTACATCCATTCCGGAGACAACAGTCCCAAAAGCTGCAAACCCTTGGCCATCAGGATTTCTTTTACCCCCAAAATCGAGTTCTGGCTGATCATTAATACATATAAAAAATTCAGATCCTGCGGAGCCAGGTTCATTTCTGGCCATTGATAATGTGCCGTTCAAATGTTTCAAGCCTGTAATATTTGTGGACTCGTGCTTGATTCTTGGGAAATTTTTTGTCGAATCATCTCCCAAGCCACCTTGTATTACTTCAATTTTTATTTTCTTATCTGCCTGATTGTCCATTCGTACTACCCGATAAAATTTTGCACCATCATACCGATGTGCATTTACATATTTGAGAAAGTTACTGACAGTCAGCGGTGCTTTTTCGGGATTCAGTTTTAAAATTACATTTCCCAGGTCAGTTTCGACCAGGACTTTTTGTGCAAAAACCAAGGAGGTAGAAAGCAGCAACCCTGTTAAAAGCAATAAAATATTTCGTTTGAAATTTTTCATTAGTTAAAATTTTAATGTTTCATGCAAGAAGTGAAAATTTTGACATAGAATAAGTGGGAGCTGGTTAATTTTTCGGCAGGTGATTTCTTTCGCACAAATCTGTCTTGAAAATTAAACATATAAAGGAATACCTCGTTACTTTTACAAAATAGTAACAGCCAAAATATTGATATGAATTTCCCGCTTATTGCCCAGCAAACCAGCATTTCAGAAAAACAAGTTCGAAATACCATCCAATTATTTGAAGAAGGAGCAACACTTCCTTTTATCTCACGATATCGAAAAGAAGCAACAGGCGGACTGGATGAAGTGCAGATCGGAGCAATTAAGGATGCTTATCAAAAACAACAGGAAGTTGAGAAACGCAGGGAAGCAATTCTGAAAAATATTGAAGAACAGGGAAAGCTTACACCAGAATTGAAAAAACAAATTTCCGGCGTTTTTTCTCTTGTTGAACTGGAAGACCTGTATTTACCTTACAAACAAAAGCGAAAAACCCGGGCTTCCATGGCCATTGAAAAAGGCCTGGAGCCATTGGCAAAGCTGATTTTTGAAGGTCGTGAATCCGATCCTGAAAGAAAAGCATTGTCTTATTTGAACGATCAGGTTGAAAATACAGAAGATGCTTTGCAGGGAGCGCGTGATATCATGGCAGAGTGGATCAGTGAAAATCAGGATGCGCGTGGCCGGGTGCGTTCCATATTTCAGCGAAATGCGCTGATTACCTCAAAGGTCAAAAAAAAGAAAGAGGAGGAAGGAGCGAAATATCGGGATTACTTTGAGTTTTCGGAACCGCTTTCCAGGATTCCGTCGCATCGTTTATTGGCATTGAGAAGGGGAGAAGAGGAAGGATTTTTAAGTGTGGACATTTCTCCTGATGAGGAACAGGCGATCAGCAATCTGGATAGAATTTTTGTTAAGGGGTTGCCCGGAAGTAAGGACCAGATTGAAATTGCGATTCGTGATAGTTATAAAAGATTGCTCAAACCGGGAATTGAGACGGAATTTACAAATCTTTCCAAAGAAAGAGCGGATCAATACGCAATTCAGATTTTTACTGAAAATCTCAGACAGCTACTCCTGGCATCGCCGCTTGGACAAAAAAATGTATTGGCCATTGATCCAGGTTATCGTACAGGCTGCAAAGTTGTAGTTTTGGACAGCCAGGGAAATCTCCTGTCCGACAAAGTTATTTATCCGTTTGACAAATCCAATGAAGCGAATGCTATATTGTCTGATTTGATTCAAAAATTTAAAATCGAAGCAATAGCTGTTGGTAATGGAACGGCCGGCCGTGAAACGGAAGACTTTGTTAAAAAACTTTTGTTGACAGTTAAAAAATCTGACGAAATCGGATTGTTCAGTGTCAGCGAACAAGGTGCATCTATTTATTCTGCATCGGATGTGGCCAGGGAAGAATTTCCTGATAAAGATGTTACCGTGCGCGGTTCGGTTTCAATCGGCCGTCGTTTGATGGACCCGTTGGCAGAATTAGTGAAAATTGATCCGAAATCAATAGGGGTTGGTCAATATCAACATGATGTCGACCAAAAAGCATTGAAGAATGCTTTGGATGTAGTCGTAGAAAGCTGCGTAAATTCCGTAGGCGTAAATCTCAACACGGCAAGTAAGCATTTATTGCGCTATGTTTCGGGCCTTGGACCCGCTCTGGCGCAGAATATCGTGGATTTTAGAGCAAAAAACGGAGATTTCAAATCGCGTCAACAATTGTTAAAAGTGCCTAAGTTAGGAGCAAAAGCATTTGAGCAGGCTGCCGGATTTTTGAGGATTGAAAATGGAGTTAATCCTTTGGATAACAGTGCTGTACATCCGGAGAGTTACCCGATTGTTGAACGAATGGCCAAAGATGTGGGAGCTACGGTAAAAGATCTGGTTCAAAAATCAGAATTGCGTAAGGAAATCAACCCGTCGAAGTATGTTACTGATGCTGTGGGACTTCCGACTTTAAAGGATATTTTGCAGGAACTCGAAAAACCGTCGCGCGATCCGAGAACGCCTGTGAAAAAGTTTGAATTTGATAGTTCTGTCAGAAAACCGGACGATCTTCGAATTGGAATGATTCTTCCAGGAATTGTCACGAACATTACGGCTTTTGGTGCTTTTGTTGATATTGGTGTAAAACAAGATGGGCTTGTCCACTTGTCTCAACTCGCCGATCGATATGTCAAAGATCCTAATGAAGTAGTGAAGCTTCAACAAATTGTTACGGTGAAAGTAACGGAGGTTGATCTGGGAAGAAAAAGAATTGCACTTACCATGAAAGGATTGAACTTATCTGTTTTAATCAAATAGAATTTTTTTGATGCATTTATATCCGGGCAATCAATTTTTTTGAAAACAAGGCACGATTGTTTATCGGTTTGATTAACATTTGGAACTTAATTACCAGACCTATTTCATGCAAGAGTTATATTTTACACAACAGTTACCCATTTCTCTTGATGAAGCATGGGAGTTTTTTTCAAATCCTGCAAATCTGAAAGAAATCACTCCGCCGCATATGGGTTTTGTCGTTACTTCAAAACATTCGAGAGAGCACATGTATGCCGGACAGATTATTCGTTACATTGTTAAGCCGGTTCTTGGGATTCCTTTAAAATGGTGTACTGAAATCACGCATGTTGAAGATAGAAAATATTTTATAGATGAACAGCGTTTTGGACCTTATGCTTTCTGGCATCATCAGCATCATTTCACAGAAGTGGAAGGTGGAGTTTTGATGGAAGATATTTTAAACTACAAATTACCGCTTTGGTTTTTAGGCGATATCGTTGATTCGGTTTTTGTCAACAATGAAGTAAAAGGTATTTTCAGTTACAGAAAGAAAATTTTGACACAGCGCTTTGGCTCATAAAAAATTAGTTATCCTATATTTATTACCAAAAACGGAGCCTGGAAATTATTTCCAGGCTCCGTTTTTGGTGTAACTTTATTAGAAATTATACTGAACCCGGGCCGTGAAAACGTCATCCTTGGCATCTTCGGTAAAACCTGTCAAATCTGATTTTTCATTTTTGACAAAGTCATAATAAAACATAAATTTCAGAGATTCATTGGCGCGGTAAACATAGCCGACCCCAAGAGTATTGTATCGCAGATCTGCCTTGCTAAAACCATTTGCGGCGGAAACCTCTTTTCCGGAAATCTTTTTATTTGGATCATACCAATCATATTTTAGTACAAACTGGTGATCTACACTATTCAGATTTTGAAGAAAATAGAAATAAGCTCCGTCAAAACTTCTTGTATATAACGGGTCTTTCAAGTTGTTGGTTATAGGATAAGTTCCAGGTGTTTCACTGCTTAAAGCAGTTGCAGTTTGTTTTCCTTTGATATATTCTGCACGGAATTCGGTTTGTCCTTTCTTGTTAGGAATTACAAACTGGATGTCTGCACCGGCATAATTTCTTGGAGTTGCTTTTCCAAAATTACTTTTTGAGCTATCGCGAACCATCTCATAGCTGTCACTTTTTCTTTGAACTTTGTAAAGTACATTCGACTGACTGGTAATGCCACCGGCATATCCGGAAACTGCCGCAGAAATTAAAATTGGTGAAGCAGGATTAATTTTTTTTGGCTTCATACTAACCCTCGCTATAACATCTTTGTGACTGTCATAATCTGTCGGCCCTGACATTCCCTGTCCATTAAATAGGCCAATGTCCAGTTTGAAATCCGATGGGCGTCCGTTTTTATTCCTTTTATTTACAGTAAGCATCACCCCAATATCACGTTCCGTTTTCATCAGTATCTGAGACATTCTTCCACGTTCCGGACTCTCGCGATTCGCTGATGAAAGGTTAACTTCATAGCCAAAGGGTCTTGCGAACATCCCGGTTGTCAGGGCAAAAAGTTTGAATTTATTTTCATAAAATCGTCCCCAAAAATCCCGGATCGCAACGCCTCTTTCTGTTCCGTCAAACTGGAAAACGAAGTAAGAAGTTGGTTCTCCTTTTTCATTTAAATGCGCATAATCGACACGTAATCTTCCGCGTCTCAGCATAAACCGATTGTTGGAAAGTTCCGAAAAATTACCTCCGGCAAAACTTTCTGCACCTTTCGCATTTGTAAATTGAAACTGCGGTTGAATATATCCACTGATCCGAACGCGGTTGTAACGTTCATAGATTGACAGCATTCCTTTTCCCATAGTGTTGGTTGTATCAACAAGATCCATCAGGAAACGCTGCGCAAAAGTGAAATTAGGTTTTAAAAATACAAGCAGAAACACGAATCCTATGATCCATTTTTTGGTAAAATTCAAAATTTATCTTTTTTATGATGTCAGTAGATAGTTTGAAATCAATTCAACTATTTGTAATTGAGTAATTTATAAGTTCACACTTTTTATAATTATAATACATCTAGTATTATTAGAAAAAATAAAAAGTATATAAAGTATGATTAGTATACATCTTTTTAATAAGTAGAATATAAATGAAGCATATGAAATGTATTTATGATGAATGATGTCAGATTAAAGATGCAAAGAACATCATTAATTAACACTCCAATGTTACCTAAATGTTAAATTAAAATTATCCCAGTGTTACCCGTATCAGATAATGAAGTTTCGGGTGGGATCAATATAGCAAGTGATCTAATAATGTGACTTTCTTCAATTATGCATTACCGATTTTGTTTGATCAAAAAAGTCCGGCAAATGTGAAAGCCGACTATAAAGAATTGGTGCGAAAACAGCTGGTGTTTTTTTGAAGGAATAAGAATAATATCCAAGTTAAATGGCAGAAAAAAGCCGGTATCAAAATCTGAAAGATTGACACCGGCAAATGATATTTTAATGATTTTTCAGTTCAAGAATTTTCTTTAGATGTGTTAAAGTTTTCATCCAGTTTTCTTCGGCTGCCACTACTTTGTCTTCATCTTCTATATTATCCTGCGTTACCGTTAGTGTGGTTTCATCATCATACGGAGAAATATGATAGGTAATGATTGCGTAATTATCTTCAAAATCTTCTGTTCCGGACAATGGACTCCAATAGGTATAACTTAAAACTCTTTCCGGAATTATTTCCACGATTTCGCCTTTGTCAACATATGGAACACCTTCCCATTCGCCTCTGAAAGTAATAGGTGTGTGCAATTCCCAGGTTGTCTGCGTTTCAGTTCCATGCATATATTGCTTTATAATGTCCGGATCAATCAGCGATTTCCAGACTTCTAATGGGCTTGCAAATATTGAAATGGACGTGGTGGCTATGAGTTCTCGGTTCATGTTTTCCTTATTTTAGTTAAAATTTCTTCCAAAATATAAAGAAAAATCATGCCATTCCATGTAGATCTTGGGTTAATAAATCATGTTTGTTAAATAAAAAAAAGGCCCATAGAAATCTCTAAGGGCCAGATCTGACAATAATTATAAATTAAAAAACCAATGCTAACCAATCCGCACCGAAGTCATTGTCAGTGAGCCCATTACTGCCTTATCATTAAAGATGGTCGCTTGTTCCTTGCTATTTTGTAATCCAAGAGAATACAGTAAAGGATAATAATGGTCAGGTGTCGGGATCGCATATTTTCCGGCAATTCCGAAATTCTGGTAATTGATGATCGGATCGTGATCTCCATTCAGGATCAGCTCTTTAAATTTTGAATTAAGTTCAAGTGCCCAGTCAAAGCCATACTCAGGAAGTTCGGCTTTGTCCCATGCGATCATCCTTAAATTGTGGATCATATTTCCACTTCCGATAATCAAAACACCTTTTTTTCTTAAAGAAGCCAATTCTTTTGCTAATGCATAGTGATAAGCCGCCGGTTTTCCGTAATCAATGCTCAACTGCAAAACAGGAATATTAGCTTCCGGATACATCTGACAAACCACCGACCAGGTTCCGTGATCCAGACCCCATTCATGATCAAGCCCTACATGTGTACTTTTTATTAACGCGGCAGTTTCTTTTGCGAGCGCCGGGTTGCCCGGTGCTGGATATTGCACATCAAATAATGCTTTGGGAAATCCTCCAAAATCATGAATGGTTTTTGGTGCTGTCATGGCCGTGACCTTGGTGCCGGTTGTCAGCCAGTGGGCGGAAATACATAAAACTGCGGTTGGTTTTGGGATTTCGTTTCCTAATTTCCTCCAATATTCCGTAAACTCGTTGTCTTCAATACCATTCATTGGTGAACCGTGGCCCGTGAAAAGAACCGGCATCAGGTCACTATTCTTAAAATCGTCTGTTATGTTTTTCAGATCATTTAATTTCATTATATTTAAAGTAAGCGGTAAAATAGAAATTGCTTTGATAAAATGCGCTCTGTTCATTTTGATTATCAGCAATTACAAAACAAAAGGACTTGGAAATGTTCAAAATTCCAGTCCTCTGTTTTCAAGTATGAGACCAAAAAAGCAATCTAGTAAGCTGTTGTAAAACGTTTTTTGATAAAATTTGGATTTTCCAATTCATCAACAATAGCCATACTCATATCCTCAACGGAAATTACACTACGGCCATTTTCGTCAAAAACAGGACTATTTTCTCCAACCCTGTAAACACCTTTTCGAACACCAGCGGTTCCCTGATGCATTTCAATGGCCGGGCTGATAACTGTCCAGTCTAGTTCGGTTTCATTCTTCAAAATGTCATAATATTCACGAGCTGCATTTGCACCAGGTTTGATTTCTTCGGGAAAGCCGGGTGTGTCGATAAGTTGTACTCCGGGAGCAACTTCCAGACTGCCAGCGCCACCCACGGTGAAATATCTTTTTACTCCTGCTTTCTTTGTTGCTGATTGAATAGCCGCGGATCCTTTTAGAAATTCAGCATAAATATCAGGATTTGTCCACCCAGGATTGTAAGCGCTTAATACAACATCATTTCCTGCCAGTTGCTCGGCCAATTTATCTTCGTTGAAAACATCCCCTTCAACAACTTTTAACAACGGACTTTGTGCTGTAACTTTTTCAGGACTGCGCACAATGGCTGTAACTTCGTGTCCACGATTTAGTAATTCTGTTACCAGGTGTGAGCCTACAAATCCTGTTGTTCCGATCAATGCTACTTTCATTTTATGTTATTTTTTAGTTTAAATAAATATTACTGGAATAAAAATTGTTACAGTTTTATTCAAAAAAAATTAAGCAAATTTTTGTAAAAATTCAGCCAGGTTCATGTTGTCCAGGCTTCGCATTAATGCTCTTTCTGATTCCAGATAAAGATCATCAAGATGCTGATTAATTTGTCTTCCAATCGGACATGCCGGGTTAGGTTCGTTTATACTTTTTCCCAAAAATTGTTTCTCACGAACCGCTTCATAAATATCAGACATCGCGATTAATTCTGCTGGTTTAGCCAAAGTGCTGCCACCTGTCTTTCCTTCCTTACTTATAACTAAACCATGATTTCGAAGATTTATCAATTCCTTTCTAACCAATACCGGATTGATATTGATACTGCCAGAAAGATAATCCGAAGAGCAGTATTCTCCCGGCTCACTGGCGAGCAATGTTAAAATATGGACCGATATGGCAAATCTTCCGTTACTCATACTGTAATTTTTATTATTACAGTACAAAGGTAAATTAAGTTTCAGTAATTCAAAAATATTTTTATAATGAGATTTTTAGGTAAGCAGAATGGCATTATTCGTTTTGAGATTTCAAGAGCAAAATGTTCAAATATGAATAGGGAGTTTGTAATTACTTGCTAATGAGTGCTAAAAATTATTGGTATTAATATTTATAGTTCATATTATATATCCAGTTAGTTAAATATTTAATAAAAGTATGATACTAATAATATGTATAATTTGATAACTACTTATTATATGTATTTAAGTCATGGTCGGAATATAAAGTAGATATAGGATAATACTTTTGATTGTATTTCCACATACTTAAAGTTCTATACTTTATCATCTTTTTATATTTTCAATACATATCGATTTATTGGAAACCCGCCTTCCTGTTTCGTTCCAATATCGAATCGACTGCAAATGAATTGTAGGATTTTTCAAAGGTTAATAAAATGGTAAAGAAGGCGGCATGGATGAGTTGTGAAGGAATTGAACCCCATTCTTCAATCATTGAACTTCCAAAAATGAGCGCAATCATTATTATAGTACCGGCAATTAATGCCTGTTTGGTAAAGAGGCCAATCAGCAAAAATATGCCTGTCAGCAATTCTGCTATGGGAAGAATGTAGCTGAATGGCGTAACGATAAATCCAGGTAAAATTGATTTTTCAAATTGGCTGACCATGCCGTTGCTGAACGTATGCAGTTTAGGAAGTCGGACCAGTCCGTGACCAAACATACTCATGCCAACAGCAAGGCGGGCTAAAAGGAATGATATTTGTTGTGGTGAAATCATTATGAATTATGGGTTAAGTTTGAGATTTAGAACTGAAATTGCAAACGGATAATAATTATATCAGGATTTCTTGTCAGTCATATATTTGGAAAAAAAAGTCTTGCAATCAATCACTTCAATTTCAGAAAAATAAAAATCAGTAATATTTTCCGTGACAATACATGTGCATCCTGCGTGAAGAGCGGCATAATACTGAAGTCCATCTTCAAAATCATGAATTGATTTATTTAATGTAGCAGCTAAAACTTCGCGGTGTGTAACAGGCGCAGTTTGAATATGATCTGCAAGAAGTTTAATTTTAACCAGTGCAGAATTATTACCTGATTTTTTTTCAGAAAAGTAATAAGTTATTGCTAACCAGACAGCAGAAGTATAAAGTATAAATTTTGGATTCCCTGCCAAACTAAGAATGCGTGAGGAATAGGAAAAAAGTGGTTGCTCCTTGTTAACGACTGAAATTAATACATTTGCATCAAGAAAAACATTCATGAATTAACGTTTACTTTCGTAGAAGTCCTTTTTTAAATCCACTTTGGATTTTTTTGATTTAGTATACTCCACTTCGCCCTCACTCAGCATAGTAACCCAATCTGAAACGGGAAAGTCTTCCAGCTCTTTAAACTGTCCGCTTACAATTTTACGAAACAAAAATTCTGTCAGGCGGCTTAGGCTAATGCCATTTGCGTTAGCATATTCCTTTGCATCAAGAATTACCTGTTCATCAAAACTTAATGTGATTTTGGCGTCCATAATTTTGAAGTTATACGACGAAAATAAATAATCTATACGTAAAGATCAATGGTATATTCATAATTATTTCAAAACGGTCAAGCCACCCTTGTAAGTACTTTTCGTGTATTTAATCACGTAATAATAATACCCTCCGGAAATGTCATTCGGACACCAGTTTTTTGTTTTGTCTCTGGAATAATAAATCTGCTTTCCCCAGCGATTAAAAATTGTCACGTCTTTAAACTGGTCGTTGCAGCTACCTGTCGGAAGCTCATCTAAAATCAGGCAGTCGTTTTTCCCATCACCATTTGGTGTTATTACGTTTGGTAAATCAATTTCAGATTTTGCCTCTAAATCGCTTAAAGAAATGGTAACCGAGATTGTGTCCAGGGAAGCGGTGCAACTCTTATCCCGCGCTACAAAATCAACGGTAAATGAATGGCTGGTATCCCCGTTCATGATCGCGCAATCCGGAAACCATGTGAAATCCGAAATCAGCTGCCCGGTTCCGGTTTTATTTTCGAAAGTTATTCCGAGAGCATTCAACTGAAAACCTCTTCCTGATGCACTTAATAAAATTGTGTTGGTATCCGGATCAATGGCTTTCACCTGAAAAGTGATACCACCGCTGGCTCCCAAAATATAGCTGACATCTGCCTGAACAAGCGATGTGGTTATCGCCGGCGGATGATTCGGAGATTGATCAACAATAAAATAAATGGTTTTGGATGTTTTTAAACCACTTCCGGCGCAACGGAGATCTTCTGCCGTAAAATCCACTTTTATCGTATCACCCTCAAGAGCATTGCAGGGAGGAACCCAGCTAAAACCGGATTGGACGGAAGTTTTGCCGCTCACCGTTTTGAAAATCATTGATTTTGAAGATAAGGTAAAATTTTCTCCGGCTCCTGACAAGCTTAGGCTATCAGTATCCGAATCTTTTCCAAAAACTGTAAAACTGACAGCAGTTCCCGCTACCACATGTACATAATCTGTTTGTAGTGAAGTTGTTACAACAGGAGCATTGTTGCCGCTGCTTTCGCGACGAATGTAAATTACGAGCGTGTCCATAAGTGGAATCGGGCAGCTTTGATCCTGTGCAATTAATTCAATACGAATCGGACGATTATCATAGGTTATGAAACATTCATCCAGGCAGACCTGAACCCGCATGGTATCATTGGCCACGGTAGTTGCGTATTCAACAGGAAAAAGTGAGAAATAATCATTGGTTTGATTGATGGCATGTCCCTGAATTTTGATCAGGTCATTAATTGTTGGATCTGTAACCATCACTTCAAAACAATTCGGATCGCCATCTTTTACAGTGATAATCTGGTTGCTGTTGTAAAATGTGCTGCTTCCTTTTGGTTTGAAAAGAATTTTTGGCGGACTCATTTTTGGGCAATCAACAACTTTCAGCTGAAAATCTCTGGTTAACGTTCCAATTTTAACACCATTCCTGAACTCATCAACCTGAACTGCAAAAACGTAAAGTCCCAGATTTCCAGGGGTTACAGAAAGCATTCCGGTTTTTGCGTCCACCGTTAAAGGCTGAGGACCAGGAATAATATTGGCATTTGTGATACCATCAATCCAGGTTAAAGTCGGATAACTTGACGAACCAATCGCCTGAACGCTGGGTCTGTCCTGGGTTGAATATCCCTGCAAAGGTGTCATGAGCCGATACGCCAAACTATCTCCGTCCGCATCCGTTCCACCAAAATTGAAAAAGAAAGGAGAATTTACACAAGCATAATCACCTTGAATGGCAGGGAAAACCGGTGAAGAATTTGAAAATGAAGTACTGTTTTTTACAATTGGCGGAAATTCAAGATAAAACAAACTGCCGGCTGTCCCCGGTGATTTTATATTGGTGATCGCCGCATTCCTGCAACATCTGTCCCAGACCATATAATATCCGCCAGGATCATTAAAAACGGAAGATTCGAGCAATACATCACTGGCATAAGTGATCATAATTGTCTCGGTTAAAGATATTCCACACTGCGGATTTGTGTAGGTGACGTTTTTTCGTTCTATTTTTGGGGCTGAAACGTAACCCACAGATGCATTATCTCTTTTCCGGAACACGTAAATGTAGACGACATCGTCTTCAGCGCCCGGATTTCCGTTGAGTGCATCGAAGTACATGGTAAGCCCGATCTTGTAATTGTATGCGCTGTTTTTGTTTTCGGTAATAAAGAGTTGTCCGCCCACAATGTGCGTGGCTCTTGCTTGGAGAATGCATAACAGAAGTACGAAGGATAAAATCAATCGGTTTTTCATATCAGACGCTTCAGTAGAAATTAGGCGATAATAATAAAGTTTAGAAATTAAAAAGGAAAAAATGTCAAAGGGTACCAGGTATGAATACGTTGAAATTACTGATTTCGCGGCAGAAGGCAAGTGTATATTTAAATCGGAAGACGGGGTAATTTTTATTGAAGGTGATGTGGCGCCGGGTGATATTGTGGACCTGGAAGTGGTGCGGACGAAAAAGAAATTAAAGGAAGCTGTTGTAACAAAAATACATTCGTTGTCCAAGTTACGGGCAGAGCCATACTGTCAGCATTTCGGTGTTTGCGGCGGTTGTAAATGGCAGCATATTGGTTACGAGCATCAGATTGGCTTTAAAAGACAACAGGTGGTTGATCATTTTCAGCGAATTGGTAAAATTAAAAATGTTGAGATCAATCCGATTCTGGCCGGACCTCAAACAACTTTTTACCGTAATAAACTTGAATTTACATTTTCAAATTATCGTTGGGTAACGAAGGAACAACTGGATTCGGGTGAGAAATTTTCTAAAAATGCTTTGGGTTTTCACGTCCCAAAACGTTTTGATAAAATTTTTACGGTTGAAAAATGTCACTTGCAGCCTGATCCCTCGAACGCTTTAAGAAATTCTCTGCATGCCTTCGGCGACGCTCAGGGTATTCCTTATTATGATGTAAAATATAATGTCGGAACGCTGAGAAATCTTGTTGTCAGAACTGCAAATACGGGTGATATCATGGTTATCGTTCAGTTTGGAGAGAAAAACGATGAGGCGATTGAACTCGTGATGAATTACATGAACGATATGCATCCTGAGATTACCTCCCTGAATTATATCGTCAATCTGAAAGGAAATGATTCGTATCAGGATCAGGAAGTGATTAATTTTTCCGGTGAAAGAACCATTCGTGAAACGATGGAAGATCTTACTTTTCTGGTAGGACCTAAATCTTTTTACCAAACAAATTCTGAACAAGCCTATAATCTTTTCAAAGTAACAAGAGAATATGCAGGATTAACCGGAAATGAATCAGTTTACGATTTGTACACAGGGACCGGAACAATAGCGAATTTTGTTGCCAGACAAGCCAAAAAAGTTGTAGGTGTTGAATACGTGGAAGCGGCTGTTAAAGATGCTAGAATAAATTCTGCTTTAAACGGCATAATAAATACAGAATTCTTCGCTGGTGATATGCGCTGGATCATGAATGAATCTTTTTTAGCAAAACATGGAAGACCTGATGTTATCATCACGGATCCTCCGCGCGCTGGGATGGATGTGCCGGTAATTGAAACGATTTTGAAAGCTGCTCCTGATAAAGTTGTATATGTAAGCTGTAACACGGCCACACAGGCAAGAGATCTTGCCTTAATGTCGGAAGATTATGAAGTGACAAAAGTGCAGCCAGTTGATATGTTCCCTAATACTCACCATGTAGAAAACGTGGCACTTTTGGTGAGAAAAGATAGATAATTGAAAATTATCAGATAGAATTATTTCTATATCTGTAATGAAAAAGAAGCGATATAAGACTTCTTTTAGTTGTACTATTTTAATAAAAAGAAAGTCGCCTGGGAATTTTCTCTGGCGACTTTCTAGTAATATATCAGTATTTATTTTTTGATAATTTATATCAAAACGGTGGTTCGCTATCAGGACCTTTATAATCAAAATTGCTTAAATCATTTGCGCGGCTTCGGAGGGTTCCTCCACTTGCCGGATTGCTCGGTGCCGGATTATTTCTACCCTGACTTTCAAAAGAAGAAATCGGGTTAGAATTTGTAATCGGTCTGTCCACTGAAAAAGGAGCCGGAGCAAACTGAGCGTCCAGATCGGCAAATTTGGTGTATTTACCGATAAATCGTAACTGTACCGTTTCAAGCGATCCCGCCCGGTTTTTGGCAATAATTACTTCACCGACACCTGCTACTGAATTTCCGGTTTCGTCTTCTGTAATACCATAATATTCAGGACGATACAAGAAAATTACCATATCCGCATCCTGCTCAATAGATCCTGATTCCCTTAAATCTGAAAGCTGAGGCCTTTTTTCTCCGCCACGTGTTTCCACCGCACGGCTAAGCTGTGAAAGTGCGATTACCGGTACGTCAAGTTCTTTTGCAAGATTTTTCAACGAACGGGAGATCATCGCAATTTCCTGTTCACGGTTACCGGCACCTTTTCCACCAGTATCACCGGTCATCAGCTGCAAGTAGTCAATCACGACCATCTGGATATCGTGCTGCGCCTTTAAACGACGGCATTTTGCACGTAATTCCAAGATGGATAGGGCAGGCGTGTCATCGATATAAATCGGCGCGTTTGTAAGCCTGTGAATACGGTGGTGAAGTTGTTCCCACTCGTGCGGAGCCAGACTTCCTTTCCTGATTTTTTCACTGTCAATTTCCGCTTCGGCTGATATAAGACGATTTACCAACTGAACCGAGGACATTTCCAGAGAGAAAATCGCTACGGCCATATTAAAATCAACAGCCGCATTTCGAAGTGAAGAAACGACAAATGCCGTTTTACCCATACCGGGACGAGCCGCAAGAATTACCAATTCCGTTTTTTGCCAGCCCGACGTAATCCTGTCAAGTGCCGAAAAGCCGGAAGGAACTCCTGTAAGTCCGTCTTTATTATTTTTCTTCTGATCAAGTTCTTCCAAAGCCTGACGCATCAGCGAACCCATGTCAGAATAATTTTTCTTGATATTCGATTCTGAAATCTGAAAAAGCGCCTGCTCGGTTTTATCCAATAGTTTGAAAACATCCGTAGTATCCTCAAAAGCTTCCTTTTGAATTTCAGAAGAAATCGTAATTAATTCCCGTCTGATGGATGCCTGTGTAATGATCCGGGCGTGGTACTCAATATTGGCAGCCGAGTTCACTTTTGAAGTCAGGCCAATAATGTAAGATGCTCCTCCAATGATTTCAACTTCACCTGTACTCCGTAATTTTGAAATTACGGTAAGCATATCAATTGGTTCAGAATCAGCAAATAAAGTAAGGATTGCTTTGTATATCCGCTGATGCGAATCTTTATAAAAACTCTCAGGACGAAGAATGTCCACAACGGCAGTTAACGCATCTTTTTCAATCATTAAAGCGCCAAGAACGGCCTCTTCAAGATCGGTTGCCTGCGGGGGAAGTTTGCCGTAATTTTGGTCAAAACTTTGGGTGCGTGTGTTTGCAGATCTTCCATTGGAAGTACCTGTTTTATTACCTGTCCTGGGGTATTGATTTGGTGCCTTGTCATTTTCCATGTAACACAAAATTAATCATAAGGCAGCTGTGAGAAAAGGAACTGCTAACAACTATTTTTTTTATTAATTCTAAAAAAGACCTGTGGGGCTGATACTGAAATAGTTGATCAAAATATATTTATTTAACGACGTTAAAATGAAGTCCGAAATTTTTAATTATGTATCATAATCGAAAATTTGTTGGTTATTATTACTAAATTTTATGAGAATTTAATTTACACTAAAACGATCATTCATTTGCTAGAAAAAATCATCACGCTCGAAGACGTCTCTATGGTCGATTTTTTGGGCATTCACAATTCGAATATTAAAGAAGTGTCCGCAGCTTTTCCAAAAAGCAAAATTATTTCACGCGGAAATGAAATCCGTATTCAGGGAACAGCGCCTGAGATTATGCGCATTACTGATATACTTGAATCGCTGGTCGCTCATTACCAGAAGTACGGAAAAGTTACTAATGAAAATGTTAAAGTTTATTTAAACGGAATTTCAAGACCAGCCGTCCAGAATGCAGAAGATGACGCGGATGTCATCATTTATGGAAATAAGGGACTGGTTGTCAAGGCGAAAACGCAGAATCAGAAGTTGTTGGTTGAGGCAGCTGCGAAATTTGATCTTGTGTATGCTGTGGGGCCGGCAGGAACGGGAAAGACATATACAGCCGTGGCTATTGCGGTTCGTGCACTGAAAAACAAAGAGGTTAAGAAGATAATCATAACGCGTCCGGCGGTTGAGGCGGGGGAAAATCTGGGTTTTTTACCGGGCGATTTGAAAGAAAAAATAGATCCTTATCTGAGACCGATTTATGATGCGCTGGACGACATGATCGCTCCTGAAAAGCTGAAATTATATCTGGAAAACAGAACAATCGAAATTGCACCGCTCGCTTATATGAGGGGCCGGACGCTGAATAACGCTTTTATTTTGCTCGATGAGGCACAGAATACCACGCCGATGCAGATGAAAATGTTTTTGACACGTATGGGGCCAAGTTCCAAGGCGATCATTACCGGTGATAAATCACAGATTGATTTACCAAAAAACCTTAAATCCGGTTTGATAGATTCACTGACGATTTTGAAGGGAATTAAAGGAATCAGTTTCGTCGAACTTGACGGATCTGACGTTGTACGCCACCGTTTGGTTAAGGACATTCTGGCTGCATATGAAAAGTCTGATAACTAGATTTAACTTTTTTATCGGTTTCGGAATTTTAGGATTTTTTAATCCAGTGCTTGTTGATGCACAGGTGGCGGATTCATTATTAATCCGTTGTGTAACGCATGAGCGGGATATAATAAGAACAAAAAAAAATTCTGATTATCAGCAAGCCCGGTTAAAAACCGAAGAGGCAATACAGGAATATCTAAAAAATAACCGGTCGCAGCTTCGAAAGGCTGCGACCGATGAAGTTATAAGAATTCCGGTGGTGGTTCATGTTGTTTATGATGGCGCTGTTGGTAAAATCGGCGGCGAAAACAATCCGAATATATCAGACGACCAAATTCGCAGCCAGATTGCAGTGCTGAATGAAGATTATCGCCGGAAATCGGGTACAAATGGTTTTAATACTGATCCGGTCGGTGTGGACGCTGGTATTGAATTTTATCTGGCTGAATATGATGACAATGGGAAAAGCACTACCGGAATTACAAGAACCCAATACACCGAACGCAGTCTTTTTAATCCCTTAACGGATGATGACCTGCTGGCGAGTATCATTTACTGGCCGTCTGATAAATACCTGAATATCTGGACTTGCCGGTTTATAGACAGCTATCTGGGCATTTCTCAGTTTCCATCGGTAACAGGTGTTGACGGGCTTAATACCAAGAATGAAACTTATGAAAAAACCGACGGTGTCATTATAGATTTCAGGTTTTTTGGCAGAAATGGTAATTCGAATACCAGCAAAATTTACAATCTCGGAAGAACGACAACGCATGAAGTCGGACACTGGCTTGGTTTGATCCATACCTGGGGAGACGCGTTTTGCGGAGATGATTTTTGTGCGGATACGCCGCCTGCGGAAGGATCTAATCAGACGACTGTTTGTGTTGATAAATATTCCAATTGCTCCGGTTTCAGGACAAGGAATATGATTGAGAATTACATGGATTATTCGCCTGATTCCTGCATGAATATTTTTACGGCGGACCAATTATCCAGAATGAAAGCGGTTTTAGCGTTGAGTCCCAGACGTATTAAACTTGTGGAGTCCGCAAAAATTGGCAGACTAGATCCCTCTGATAAGCTGGTTGTTGAAGTTTTTCCCAACCCTGCCAGTGCAGAAATAAGTGCAATTGTGCGATTTTCCGACTACCAGAATTTTTCTGCCACGCTTTATGATCAAATGGGTAATGCACTTCAAAATCAAAGCTTTACGGATGTGTGGAGCCGCAAAATTTCAGTTGATATTAACAAATTTCATACAGGATTATATTATTTAAAAGTGACCACCGACAAAGAAACCGTCACAAAGAGGATCGTAATTAAATGACAGTTGCAGTATGCTGCCACGTGTTCCTTTTGTAAGCTTTGTGCTGGTTTTTGTAATTGGTATTCTGGCAGGAGATTTTTTAATCTCTCTGAATTTTTTTGACACCCATACAACTTCGTGTTTAGAAACGGCTGTAATCCTGGTGATTACAGCCGTTTCTTTTTTGCTTTATAAAAAGCGCAAATATTTAGTCTTCGGAATATGCTTTCTGTTCTTTTTGTTTGTTTGCGGCGTGTTCGATATCAATTTGCATTCGGCTGAGTTGAATAAGGATATCATAAAATTGACTAGCAATAAATATGAATTTTACGAAGCCGTCGTCACTTCTTTGCCCGAAAAAAGAGCAAAATCTTTACGTGTTGAAGTATTGATAAAGAGAGTCCACACGAATAAAAAATGGATTGATGTAGATGTAAAAGCTCTTTTATGCATTCCGCTCGACGCTTCTCAAATTCCTTATGCCAATGATTATCTGTTGGTTAAGGGAAATGCGGAGCAGCCAAAACCACCCATGAATCCGGAAGAATTTGATTACAAAAGATACTTATGGAATAAAGGTATTGTCTGGACAGATTATCTGCCGGAAGGTTCTTATCAGGTTGTTAAAAACAGAAATATCTCGGTTAGCGTAAAACAGTGGAGTATACAGATTTCGGAATGGGCTGACCGGCAATTCAGGACAAATCTGAAAGATGAAAAGTCATATGGATTAGTAAAAGCTATGCTTCTTGGCCGCCGTGATGACCTTCGTTCCGATCAGATTGACGATTACACAACTTCCGGAACGGTGCATATTTTATCAGTTTCCGGTATGCACGTGGCCATCATTTTCTGGGTGATAACCTTTATGCTTGGCTGGATAAAAAAGTTAAAAGGAGGGAAATACGTGTATCTCGCAATCGTGATATGGCTGATGTGTTTTATGCACTTGTCACCGGTATGGCGCCTTCTGTTCTTCGTGCCACACTGATGTGTATTGTATTTGTGCTGGCAGAAGTTTACAGTAAAAAGAATAACGGAATAAACACACTGGCACTTTCTGCGTTTATCATTCTTTTAATAGACCCGCAAGCCCTGTTTGACGTTGGATTTCAACTTTCATATTTAGCTATGGCGGGGATATTTTTGCTTTATGAGCCCATCGCAGCAATTTGGAAACCTACCGGGCGCATGCAGAAATATTTCTGGCAAATTACAGCGCTTTCCTTTGCCGCACAGCTGGCAACATTTCCATTAAGTCTTTATTATTTTCACCAGTTCCCGTTTTACTTCTGGCTTGTCAATCCATTTGTCATAACATTCACCAACTTATTATTACCTGCTGCACTGATACTGCTTTTAACATGTCTTGTGCCATTTGCAGCGATACATATGATGGTAGGTTTCATAGTAGATTTTCTATCCTGTCTGACCAATTTTTCAGTAGCCGTTCCTAAGGTATTACCAGGTTATCTGATAGAGAACTTATATCTCGATAAGGCCGAGGTTTTAATTTTATATGCTGCACTATTTATATTCTGGTTTGCTTATGAATCACAAGAATTTAGAAAGTTAAAAAGTGGTTTTATACTAATTTTTATATTCATCATTTATTCAGCTTCCATGAGCATCCAGTCGTACATCAGTCCCCAAGGCATGATTCACGCGGTTCCAAAACATGCTGTAATGAGTTTCAAAGACGGTAATAGAATGTATATTTCTTCTGATAAAGCATTTGAAACAGATACAAATGCTTATAAATTTTATATCAAAAACTATGCTGTAAGTGAAGGAGTTACGCAAACTATTTTTCTGAATAAAAAAATCGTCAGCCAAATTAATAATCTCACCATACGACATCTTGATTCCGGTTATTTGTTATCGTGGCGCGGGAAATTAATCTTCCGGGGAAATTATATTCCGACGAAAGCGGTGCTTGATTATATGTTGATTACGTCACCCAGATATCCAAAAACAAAGGAAATTCTGGCAGATAAGCATACAGTATTTTTGCTAGGCGGGGAAATAAAAAAGCAAACGAAACAGAGGTGGGAATATTTAATTTCACAAGGAAATTATACTTCACATGACCTGCTTACCAAAGGAAGTATACTATTGCCTTGAATAAATATCAAGAATCTCTTTCGAAATTTTTCTATCCCAGGCTGCTTGTTCACCAGCATTTAATCCGTGACCGGTAGCGTCGTCATAAGCTTCCTGTTCTTTATTCATTTCCCGGAAAGCTTCTATAAACTGATACTGAATTTCGCTATCGTAATCTTCGATGGTCAGTTCAGCATTTTCAAGTCGTTTTTTAAACCGTTCAACAACAATCCTGGTAATGTCAAAATGCAGCTGTTCATGCCGCAAGGTTCCGGCATTTTTCGCTTCTGCCAGTCCCCATGACATACTTTTTACCATAAATGTCTTTAAATCAATCTGTAAAACGATATCATTATCTTTTGGATAGGAGTGACCTTCATAGGAAAAGCTGGTAAATACCGCCGCAGCATAACGGCTCCCAGGTCGGTTTTTCTGTCCCTGGAAATCGCTCCATACCAATGGCCGACGAATACTGTAAAAAACGGTATCTGATTTGTCTGTTGACGTAATTTCATTAAAAACGAGTTTCAGATTTTTTGCCAGAGCAGGATTTTTTCCGGTGTTTGAGGTCATCCATTTTTGGAAATGCATTAAAGCCGGATCCAGTAATTGTTTGACCAGTTTGGGATAGTCAAAGTCCTTTTCCGGACGGGTGTAAACAGCGGAGGTCTGATAATTGGTCAGTTCAACAGGCACCATGTTACGATAATACCTGAAAGTAACCTCCAATTTTATATCTCCGGTAACCCTGTTTGGGCCAGCCCGTTTTTCATTAATTTGAAAATCGTTTACAGAAATATACAGAGGCAAATTGTCATCGTTTCTTTTGGGAGCAGCATATGACCAGTAGGACATAAGCTCTTTTTCAACCGTATTTCCCAGTGAGACAGGCTTTTCTTTTCCAAAAACAATGAGTTTGCCAATACCTGCACCTTTTATCTTTCTCTTATCTTCGACATTTTGAATAAAAAATTTGTTTGTTCTTATGACAGAGGATGCATCTTTGGGAAGCACAATAATTTCAGGATCATTTTGGCCAAATGAAAGTATGTTTGATGAAATAAAAAGGACCATCGGCAAGAGACTTTTAAGCATATTTGCCAATCTATATTGAATCCAATTCATGCTTTATCTAAGTTTGCAGGTAATTTTAAGTTTAAGAATCGAATGAGTTTAGACATAACGAAAATCAGGCCGGAATTTGATGATATATTTATGGAGCTGGCTAAAAATTTAGCGCAACGCTCTCATTGTATAAAAGCCCAGGTTGGCGCCGTCCTGACAAAAGATACGCGGATTATTTCAATTGGTTACAACGGACCACCCGCCGGAACGCACAATTGTGATGAAGAATTTCCCGAAGTAGGCTGTCCCCGTGATGCAAAAGGAAGCTGCTCACTCGCACTTCACGCAGAGCAAAATGCAATTCTCTTCGCTGTAAAAAATGGCTCAAACATAGAAGGCGCAACGCTTTTTGTTACGTTAGCACCATGCATTGCATGCGCAAGAGTGATTTACACAATGAAAATAAGCAAAGTAATTTTCCTGCATTCTTATGCAGCGTACAAAGGGATTGGCAGAGAAGAAGGTGTTGAGTTTTTAAGAACTTTCGGCGTAGAAGTTGAGCAATACGTAAAATAATGGTTAATTATTAATGATTAATTGTCAAAGGAGCCACTAACCATTAATAATTAATCAGTAACCATTATCAGTGGTGATGTCCACCTTCTCCATGAACGTGTCCATGGCTGATTTCTTCCGCAGTAGCCGGACGAACCGAAAGAATTGAACCCTCAAAGTGCATTTCTTTTCCAGCCAATGGGTGGTTGAAATTCATTACTACCACATCATCTTTCACTTCAACAACTTGTCCGTGCATGCGTTCCCCATCTTCATTGGTCATTGGAACAATATTTCCGATTTCAAGAAGTTCATCCTGATCGATATCATCACCCTGGAAAACTGCTTTTGGCAACTCAACAATTGCTTCCGGATCAAATTCACCATAACCTTCCTCAGGAGCCACGGTAAAGTCAAAAGTGTCGCCAGCGGCTAAACCTTCGATTTTGTCTTCAAATCCTTCCGGCAGACCACTGATACCCTGGATAAAATACATCGGATCTTCTTCCGTTACTACTTCGACAATATCCATTTCGCCGTCATTGTCCGGAATTCTAAGACTATATATAAGTGCTACGACATTATTCTTTTCGACTTTCATTTGCTTGTTTGGTTAAAATATTGGTTGTTGTAAAATAATTGTTCCATGGTGAAATAGGAAAAACAAACGTACGGGAATTTTGCCAAAATGTCTTTTTTTATGAATTTTTTAGCACATTTATTGCTTTCCGGGGAGAATGAGGAGGTTATAACAGGTAATTATGTCGGGGATTTTATAAAAGGCAGATTAACGGGGGAGAAAATTTCCGGCCTTAGTGCTGATTATCTGCTTGGTTTGAAATTGCATCGCCATATTGACATGTATACCGACGAACACCCAACCGTAAGAGAAGCCAAAAGGATGGCTGCAAAAGTATTGGGAAAAACAGCCGGAATAGCCATAGATATTTATTTCGATTATTTTTTAGCCAAATATTTTGACCAATTTTGTGATGAATCCCTGAAATCTTACAGCGAGCGTATGTACCGGGTGATTGAAAAAAACGACAGATTAATTCCGGACCATATGAAATCGATGGTAAGAGCCATGATTCGTCAGGATTGGTTAAATACCTATGAAACTCTGGAAGGCATAAAAATTGCTTTTAGCCGGTTGTCCAGGCGCGCCGATTTTCTGGATGTACTGGTATTGGCCGAAGGAGATCTGGCATTGAACGAAGCTTTTTATCACAACAAATTCAATATCTTTTTCCCTCAGTTGCAGGCGGAAGCTGCGCGTTTTATTAATGAAAATTGAGGGGAAATTATTTTTACCAATTTATAATATTCAAAATTAGATTAAAAAATGGCTCAAACGCCTGATATAGTTCTTAAAGAAATAAAAGCCAAGAAGTACAAACCCGTCTATTTTCTGTACGGGGACGAGCCTTTTTACATTGATGCGATTTCGGATGCCCTCGAAGCACGTGTAGTATCTGAATCTGAAAAAGGTTTTAACCAGTTTGTTTTGTATGGGAAGGATACGGATGTTGCCGGTGTGATCGGTTATGCCCGCAGATATCCGTTTATGTCTGAACGTCAGCTTATTATTGTAAAAGATGCCAACAAGCTTGGTGGCATCGAGCAAAAAGATTATCAGGCCAGGCTAGAAGATTATGCCTTAAATCCACTTCATAGCACAGTACTGGTTTTGTGTTTTCATGCCAATGCAGATGAGCGGAAGACTTTCGTAAAGGCATTTAATACACATGGTTATGTCGTGCAGTCCAAGAAAATGTATGACAACAAACTACCGGATTGGGTTGCGTCTTATTGTCAGGGTGAGGGTGTGAAAATAAGCCCAAAGGCGGTTCAAATGATGGTTGACAATATTGGAAACGATCTGAAAAGATTAACCAATGAAATCCGTAAAATCATGGTTAATCTTCGCGTTGATCAGGGAATTGACGCAGAGGTTGTTGAACGTTTTGTTGGAATAAGTAAAGAATATAATGTTTTTGAGTTTCAAAAAGCACTGCTGATGCGGGATGTGATTAAAGCCAATCGTATTGCTTCTCATTTCTCAGCAAATCCGAAAGACAATCCTTTGGCTCCCATTTTAATTATACTTTTCGGTTTTTTTTCCAAGGTACTTTTGGTGCATGCAAGCCAGGATAAATCTGAAAAAGGTTTGGCAACGGCATTGAGTGTAAATCCTTTTTTTGTCAAAGATTATTCGCTTGCTGCAAGGAATTATCCCTTGCCAAAGGTCGCACACATCATCCATTATCTCCGCGAATGTGACGCACGAATGAAGGGCCTTGATGGCGTAAGCACAACTGAGGGGGAATTGTTAAAAGAATTGGTTTTTAAAATCGTTCATTGATAATATTCTATAATTCTAATGCTGATAGATAATCTAACTTTGTTAGGTATTTTGATTTGATTATAATAGCGTATAAAAATGAATTATCAGGTAATGATCACTATATAATCCTGATATAAGAAATTCTAGGATTAGATATTATTCTCCTGGGATTTAGAACTGCAAATCAATATTTCAGGTGAGCGCATCATGAAAAATAATACCTAACGTGCAGCGATTTCCTTCATGAATTTCACTGACACCGTGTTTCATGTTTGCGCGGTAATAACCCATACTCCCTTTGACTGGCCTGAAATTTGTTGTGAAGATCAGTGCGTCACCCTTTCCTGGTTTTAAGACAATCGCTTTGGATTGTGCTCTGGGTGTTTGTTGGATAAGTACAAATTCACCGCCTTTATAATCAATCTCTGGTTCATTGAGAAAAAGTACAAGCTGCATTGGGAAAAATATTTCTCCATACAGATCCTGATGTAAGGTATTGAAACCTCCTTTTCTGTATTTCAGGATTAACACAGTAGGTTTTGTCTGATTATTATCGTGACAAAGTTTTTGAAGTTCAGAAAAGGAATCCGGGAAATTTTTGTCGATACGCAATACCTGCATCCATTGATTAGCAATTTTGGCGAGTTTTGGATAAATACTTTCCCGTAAGCTTTGTATCAGCCCGGGCAACGGATACTGGAAATTTTGTATTCACCTAAACCAAACCGGTAACGTTCCATAACAATGGTTTTTCGGTATAATTCCGGCTTGTCGTAATTGTGAATCAACTTATTACAGTCATCATTATTTAACAGTTTTGGAAGCAGGCAATAGCCATTTTCATGTAATTTCCCGGTAACTAACTCCCAATCGATTGCTTCCAGATTCGTATAAGTATCCATATTTTTGTTTTAAAGTTGATAAAACAAAAATATCAAACCCCTAAAAGCAGAAAAACCTGAATCTTGCTCAGTTAAGCAAAATCCAGGTTTCCATTGCAAGGTTTTTATCAGGATTGTAGCGCGTGCGTATCCTTACGCTCTCCAATCTGTTGGCGCCACATGGCATAGTAAAGGCCTTTTTCTTCTAGCAGAGCATTATGGCTGCCAGTTTCTATAATATTTCCCTTTTCAAGAACATAAATCCTGTCAGCGTACATAATTGTAGAAAGTCTGTGCGCGATCATAACTGTAATATGCTGGCGTTGGCTTGTAATGCTTCTGATGGTCGTGGAAATTTCTTCCTCGGTCAGCGAATCAAGCGCAGAAGTGGCTTCGTCAAAAATCATCAGATGCGGATTTCTCAGAAGTGCCCGGGCAATGGATAAACGCTGACGTTCGCCACCGGATAGTTTTAAACCGCCTTCGCCAATTACAGTATCAATTCCGTTTTCCGCGCGAAGTAAAAGATTATAACAAGCCGCTTTTTTCAGCACTTCTGTAATCATTTCGTCGGTGGCCGAAGGATTTACGAATAGCAGATTTTCTTTTATCGTACCGGAAAACAGTTGCGTATCCTGGGTTACAAATCCGATCTGATGTCTTAATTCATCAAAATCTATACTGTTGTCGCTGTGGTTGTTGTAATAAATATGACCATCATTAGGATGATATAATCCAACAAGCAACTTAACTAATGTCGTTTTTCCTGAACCTGACGGACCAACAAAAGCAATCGTCTCGCCGCGTTTTACTTCAAAGGAAATCTCGTCTAATGCAGGCTTTCTTGCAGTCTGATGCTGGAAATGGACATTTTCAAAACGAAGGGTTTCCACTGCGTCGATTTTTTCTGGATGCTCGGGTTTTCTTTCAATTGGCCGGCTTAGTAATTTTTCAAGATTGATAAGTGAAGCTTCTGCCTCACGATAGGACAAAATAACGTTGCCCAATTCCTGTAACGGCGTAAAAATGAAGAAGGAATAAAACTGCATCATCATCATTTGACCGACTGTAATCTTTTCATGAAAAACGAAAAACAAAAGTGAAAACATAATACACTGTTGTAGGAAATTCACGAAAGTTCCTTGAATAAAGCTTATTGAACGGATGCTTTTTACCTTTTTCAATTCCAGTTTAAGGATTTTGAAAGTGGTGGTATTAAGCCGTCTGATTTCCTGCTGGGTCAATCCAAGACTTTTTACAAGCTCAATATTTCGTAAAGATTCCGTTGTAGATCCCGCCAGAGCTGTCGTTTCTTTAACAATGTTTTTTTGTACTTCTTTTATTTTCCGGCTTAAAATACTTGTCAGTAAAGCCAGTACGACGGAGCCAATTAAATAAATGACCGGCAGCATCGGGCTAAGTTTAAAAGCTACGATGGTAACAAAAACAATACCTACCAATGTCGCAAAAAGTACGTTGACGAAGTTGGTAATGAATTTTTCACAATCTGCGCGTACTTTTTGTAATACGGATAAAGTCTCACCACTTCTCTGATCTTCAAAATCCTGGTAGGGCAGGCGCAATGCGTGACGCAGCCCGTCGGTATATAAATCAGCACCAAATTTCTGAATGACCACGTTGACGACATAATCCTGAAAAGCCTTGGCTATACGCGAAACCATGGCAGCGCCTATGATCATAAGCAAACCCATGGTAATACCACGGAAAAATTCATTGCCCAGGCCTTTGTCACGGAAATACTGCGCTTTATTGGCAAAAGGATCGATCAGTACGTTTCCTAAAATGTAAGGATTTAGAAGCGAAAAGATCTGGTTTATAGCAGCAAGTAACAGCGCGAGAAGGATAAGCCCTTTGTATCGGCTTAAATATTTTAGTAATAATTTCATTTCTTGATTTGCAGAATATAGGCTGGTATAATGATCAAACCGAAAAGCATGACATTTAATTCTGTAAAAATAAAAAAGACATCTAATTTAGATGCCTTTTAATCTGGTTAATTAATGCTGGAAAATTATATTTCAAGGTATCAAACGATCTTTTCGCAATTGTTCAAATAAATCGAAAAATGAATCTTTTGTGCTCTGATACTGTGTAAAACCCAGTTTGCGGCTTTTCGACATATCCGTCATCACCTCAATCGGCCGGCCAAGATCGAGGTCTGTATGCCATGCTGATGCCAGTCGGTCTAAGTTACTTTCTTTCAGGTTGTAGCGGCTTGCAATATTTTTCCATGTCTCCTGGTCACCTGCTATTTCTTCTTCAAGCGGATGAATTGTACCGTCAAATCCTCTTGCAGGAATATCAAACCAGGTTGCAAGTTGTTGCCATAGCCAGCTCCAACGAAATACTTCTCCATTTGTAATGTTAAAGGCTTCATTCTGAGCCGACGGCGTAGTTGCAGCCCAGATAAGATGTTCAGCCAGAATTCTTGCATCTGTAACATCTGACAAACCGTTCCATTGAGCAGAAGATCCCGGCCAAGTAAACGGCCGGCCAGTTTCCTTACATATGCTCGCGTAAACGGCCAGAGTTGTCCCCATGTTCATCAGATTGCCAACGGCTTGTCCAATAACGGTATGCGGACGGTGAATGCTCCACGTAAATCCATCACGATCTGCTGCGGCATACACTTCGTCCTCCTGAGCGTAGTAAAAATTTTCAATTTCCAAGCGGGGATGCTCCTCCCGAACAGGAGTTTCCGGCAAAGTGCCGGCTTTGGTATACGCTTCAAACGGACCAAGATAATGCTTTAATCCTGTGACCAAAGCGACATGCTGAACGGATTTCTTTGGAGATAATACATCCAACAGATTGCGAACCATCGCGCTGTTAACGCGAATATTTTCTGCTTCTGTTTCGTTTCGCATCCAGCTTGTAAAAAATATATGGGTTGGAGCCAGATCAGCCAATGCGGTTTTCAGACTTTCAGGATTAAGAAGATCCGCAGCGATTGGGTGCAGGTTATCGTTTGTTTTATCCGGGTTGCGGGCCAGGCCATAAGTTTTCCAGCCTTTGGAAATCAGTTTCTCAGCTAAATTGCTGCCCGTGATACCGCTTGATCCTACAACTAATGCTATGTTTGTCATATTTTGAGAAGTTACTGTAATAACTTTGAGACTATTTGTGCTAAATAAAGCACAAAGATACAGGCTTCAAATCTGCTGTGGATTGATGTGGAGCAAGAAATAGACTTGATCTGGGTCAAGTGAAATTATTTGCGTGCAGCAATATTTTTCTTGATACGGCTAATGGTTTCAGGTGCAAGACCGAGGTAAGATGCAATCAGGTTTTGGGGAATTCTTTGGATGATTGTTGGATGAGAGTCAGCCAGTTGTAAGTATTTTTCTTCTGCCGTATGGGTGATCGAGCTCATCAGCCTTTGTTCTTTTGTTACCAGGCTATTCTGATAAAGAATACGAAAATATCGGTCCATAATGGGGACTTTTAAAGTCAGAGCTTCATAATTTTCCAGGGATATCATCAACAATTCGGTGTCTTCGATGGCATCAATATTAAAAACCGCATTGGTACCTGAAAGAAAACTCTTGAAATCAGAAACCCACCAGCCTTCCCATCCGAAAAGGTTCATGTGTTCATCGCCCTTGTCATCAACATTGTAAGATCTTAACAGACCTTTTACAACAAACGACAGGTATTTGCAAACTTCTCCTTCCTGAAGAAGATATTGCCTTTTTCTCAATTTTTTTGAAATAAAGAAAGTTTCTATTGTTTCTTTTTCCTCATCGGTCAGAGAAACCTTATTCTGAATATGAGAAAAAAGTACTTGAAACATCCATTCTAAAATTTAGTGACAATTGCTGGTTACTGCACAAATTTATAAAGCGTAATTATAAAATTTAAATTCGTGTTCAATCTTTAAATCTATAATTCCTTTGTCGGATAACAATCTTTTAATTTTTGGACGGAAAGTAGTCTTGTTTATAAAATCAAAAATTTAAGATAAACAAATTACGTTATTGACAGGATTTACATTTCCAGGGTGTCGGGGAGCAAAAGCAGAATTTTGACAAGAAAAAAGCGGCATTTCAGAGTTAATCTGATAATGCCGCTTTCGTAGCGGGAAGCAGGATCGAACTGCTGACCTCAGGGTTATGAATCCTGTGCTCTAACCATCTGAGCTACCCCGCCGGACTGTTATTGTGGTGCAAAAGTATGTTAAATAAATTTATGACGCAATAGTTTTTGGTAAATTCACCTCAAAAAAGTAATTTAGAAAAAAAGAGAAATGTACGTTTCTGCTTTTTATTAGCGATTTATGCTATATTACAACTTTTAAGATCAGCAGGTTAACATTCTAGAAATGGACGCACCATTAAACCCAGTCAATATGGAAAAATTTAAATTTATTACTGAATTTGAATTACGCTCTTCCCCCAAAGTATTATTCCCATATATATCCACGCCTTCCGGACTTGAACAATGGTTTGCAGAGAAGGTAATTGTAATGCCAAATCAGAGATTCGATTTTCAATGGGATGGAGACAGTCATATTGCAAAACAAACCGGTTTACGAATTAATAAAGGTGTCAAATTTGAATTTGAAAATACAAGTCCTGACGAGCTTGACAATAATCACCTTGAAATGAAGTTAGAAGTAAGTGAATTAACCCAAACAACGTTTTTGAGAGTGATAGATTATTCTTCAAATAAAGATGAGGCTGAACTAATATCGTTGTGGAATGGGTTTATGGATAATCTAAAAGAAATTGTAGGGAGTTGATGAAAAAGCTGGATAAGCTTATACTAATGTCCTTTTGGGGACCATTTTTAGTTACTATGTCGGTGGTGGTTTTCATATTTTTGATGAAAATCATGATTTTTTACATTGACGATTTTGTGTCTAAGGATTTGGGTTTGTGGGATTATTCCCGGTTATTCTTTTTCTTCAGCCTGATTACCGTTCCTACCGCTCTTCCTCTTGCGATGCTGCTATCTTCGCTGATGGCTTTTGGGAACCTGGGAGAATTTTTTGAACTGACAGCCATAAAAAGTGCTGGAATATCCGTTGTTCGCGCTATGGCACCGTTATTTATTGTCGCCGTAGCCATCAGCATTTTCTCATTTTTCTTTAACGACCGTGTATCTCCATGGGCAAACCTGAAAGGGTATAGTCTGCTCTATGATATAAAAACAACCAAGGCGACGCTGAAAATTAAGGAAGGAATATTTTATAATGATCTTCCGGGTTATAGCATCAAGGTTGACAAAAAAATGGCTGATGCGCAATCCATGAAAGGGATGGTCATTTACAAACACGACAACCGTTCCTACGAACATGGAAATACTCAGATCGTTCTGGCTGACTCGGGGAAAATGTATACGATCAATGAAAATTCCAATCTGGTGATTGAATTGTATAGCGGCACCATGTATTCAGAAGACAATGAAAATGGAGGACGCCCGGCTTATATTGCTTCACCAGTGGCTGGTGGAGCGCTTCCGCCACCGCATACCAAGTTTACGAGACAGGATTTTGATCATTTTAAGCTGGTAGAAAGCTTGTCGTCTTTTGGTATGAAACGTACCGATGAAGGGCAGTTCAAGTATCATGAATTTATGAAAAATATCAATGATCTGAACCATACTTCCGATTCTATCCGGACTTCGTATGAGGAAACAAAAAAGAATTTGCTCCCAAACAGCCAGCAGTATTTTTCTTATAATTACAAACAGGGAACGGATAAAACATTGAAAGCCGGCAAGTGGATCGATTCATTATTGGCTAAGCCGGTTACCGATAGTTTAAAGAAAGAAATTCTGACCAATGCCAAAAGTTCTGCGGCCAGTATGCAGAGCTACGTAAAATCCAATACGGATTATTTACAGGCAAAAATGAAGGACGCCAGCAAGTATGAACTGGAAAAACATCATAAATATACGCAGGCACTTTCCTGTCTGGTTATGTTCCTGATCGGCGCTCCGTTAGGTGCCATCATCAAAAAGGGAGGTTTTGGAGTTCCGGTACTTGTTTCGGTTCTGTTTTTTATTTTACTCTATGTACTTATTAATCAAGGTGACAAGTGGGTGAAGGAAGGACTTGTAATCGTGCCGGTTGGTGCCTGGCTCGCCAATACGGTTTTGTTTTTGGCCGGAATGTATTTTATCGACAGAGCCCGCAGCGATTCACGTTTGTTTGATAAAGATGTTTACCAGATGCGTATCAAAAGAATTAAGGCTTTGTTCGCAAGTAGATTTGGAAAAAGACCGCTTATCAATTCATAGTAAAATTATATTTTCTTTATAATAAAAGAATTTGTACTTTTGCGACCTTGTTTACAGTATAGTGCTGTAAATGTATCATTTATTAATCTGTTGTTACAATCATGTATTTAACTACGGAAAAGAAGAGAGAGATCTTCGAAACCAAAGGTTTTAAGAAAGAAGGCGGAGACACAGGATCGGCCGAATCACAAATTGCTTTATTTACGTACCGTATCAATTATTTGAACGAGCACTTAAAGACGCACAAAAAAGATAATGACACTCGTCTTGGACTACTTAAAATGGTAGGAAAGCGAAGAAGATTATTGGATTATCTTTACAAAAACGACATTACTCGTTACCGTGCGATTATCGCGGAATTGAACATCCGTAAGTAATTTATTAGATCAGGGAACTTGCATCATCGTAAGTTCCCTGATTTTTTGCGGAATTTGACAGAATTTACAGGAAACGTTCTGGTGACGTTTTCACAGCTACCAAACATTACATATTCTATGCTCTTTAACATAGTGACCAAAACGATACCATTGCCTGATGGTAGAGAAATTACAATTGAAACAGGAAAATTAGCAAAACAGGCAGATGGATCGGTCGTGGTACGTATGGGTAATACCATGCTATTAGCTACTGTTGTTGCCAATAAAGATATTAGAGAGGGAATCGATTTCTTGCCTCTTTCGGTTGATTATCAGGAAAAATTTGCTTCTGCGGGTAGAATCCCTGGAAGTTTCATGCGTCGTGAAGGTAAACTTTCTGATCATGAAGTTTTGGTAAGCCGTTTGGTTGACCGTGTTCTTCGTCCGCTTTTCCCGGACGATTACCATGCAGAAATTCAGGTAAACATTATGTTGATCTCTGCTGATGCCGAGGCTTTGCCAGACGCATTGGCTGCATTGGCCGCTTCCGCTGCTATTGCTGCATCGGATATTCCTTTTGGCGGACCGGTTTCGGAAGTACGTGTTGCTAAAATCGATGGACAGCTGGTAATCAACCCGGGTTCTACGGCTTTGGAAAATGCTACTTTGGATCTTTTGGTAGGTGCTACTTACCAGGATATTACGATGGTAGAAGGAGAAATGGACGAAGTTTCGGAAGAAGATGTAATCGAAGCTTTGAAATTTGCTCACGAAGTTATCAAACAACAGTGTCTGGCTGTTAAAGAATTCGAAGCTGCTGTTGGAAATACAGTAAAGCGTGAATACGTAGGTGATATTCAGGATGAGGAGTTGGAAGCACGTGTTCGTGAATTCTGCTATGATAAAGTTTATGCAGTAGCCCAGTTGGGTTCTAAAAATAAAAATGTTCGTAAAGAAGCTGCGAAAGCAGTTTTGGCTGAATTCCTTGAAACGATTGGTGACGAAGAAGAAGTTAATCTTTCTCTTGTAAAACGTTATTTCCACGATCTGGAATATGACGCATCACGCCGTTTGGTACTTGACGAAAGAAAACGTCTTGACGGACGTGCATTGGATGAAGTTCGTCCTATCGCCTCTGAAATTGATTTTCTTCCAAATGCACATGGTTCTGCCTTGTTTACACGTGGAGAAACTCAGTCTCTTACAACGGTAACGTTGGGTACTAAAAATGATGAGCAGATTATTGATACGCCATTGAAATATGGTTACAGCAAATTCTTGCTTCATTATAACTTCCCTGGTTTCTCAACCGGTGAAGTAAAACCTAACCGCGGACCAGGACGTCGTGAAGTAGGTCATGGTAACCTTGCTTTGCGTGCATTGAAAAAAGTTCTTCCTGCAGCTGAGGACAATCCATACACAATCCGTATCGTTTCTGATATTCTGGAATCGAATGGTTCGTCATCTATGGCGACTGTTTGTGCCGGTTCTTTAGCGCTTATGGACTCTGGTTTGAAAATCAAGGCTCCTGTGTCAGGAATTGCAATGGGATTGATCTCGGATGAAAAAACAGGTCAATACGCTGTACTTTCAGATATTTTGGGTGATGAAGATCACTTGGGAGATATGGATTTCAAGGTGACTGGTACTGAAAAAGGTATCACAGCTTGCCAGATGGATATTAAAGTAAATGGACTTTCGTTTGAAGTATTGTCAGAAGCACTTTTGCAGGCAAAAGCTGGTCGTCTGCATATTTTGGGTGAAATGAATAAAACGATTAAAGAACATCGTCCTGACCTGAAACCTCACACGCCTCGCGCCGTCATAATCAAAATTGACCGTGAGATGATTGGAGCAGTTATCGGGCCTGGAGGTAAAGTTGTTCAGGATATTCAGAAAGAATCCGGTGCTACTGTTTCGATTGAAGAAAAAGATGGTGCAGGTTATGTAAGTATATTTTCGGCAGACAAGACTTCAATGGATAAAGCGGTTGCACGTATTCGTGGAATCATCCTTGTTCCAGAAATCGGAGAGGTTTATTCCGGTAAAGTGAAGTCTATAATGCCTTTTGGTGCGTTCGTTGAATTTTTACCAGGTAAAGACGGATTGCTTCATATTTCTGAGATCAAGTGGGAGAGAATTGAAACGATGGATGGTGTTCTCGAAGTTGGGGAAGAAGTACAGGTAAAATTGGTTGAAGTTGACAAGAAAACAGGCAAGTATCGCCTGTCTCGCAAAGTGTTACTACCTAAGCCAGAGAACAAAAACGCATAAAATTGTGTTTTCATCAACAAGGGCATTTATAAATGTCGTTATTTATACATATTAATATTTGAATTTAGATGAGACAGCTAAAGATCAGTAAGCAGATCACCAACCGTGAAAGTCAGTCGTTAGATAAATACTTGCAGGAAATCGGAAAGGTAGATTTGTTAACGCCGGATGAGGAAGTGACGTTAGCTCAAAAAATCAGGGACGGGGATCAGCTAGCATTGGAAAGATTGACTAAGGCTAACCTTCGTTTTGTTGTTTCCGTTGCGAAACAATATCAAAATCAAGGTCTTTCTTTGGGAGATTTGATCAATGAAGGTAACTTGGGACTTATTAAAGCAGCGCAACGTTTTGACGAAACGCGTGGTTTTAAATTTATTTCCTATGCAGTTTGGTGGATCCGCCAGTCTATTCTTCAGGCGCTTGCTGAACAATCCCGTATTGTACGTCTTCCATTGAACCGTGTTGGTTCTTTAAATAAAATTTCAAAAACTTTCTCTGAGCTGGAACAACGTTTTGAACGTGAGCCATCTCCGGAAGAGCTTGCAGAAGTGTTGGAAATTTCTTCTTCGGAAGTTGTTGATACAATGAAAATCTCGGGACGTCACGTATCTATGGATGCGCCTTTCGTTCAGGGTGAAGAAAACAGTCTTTTGGACGTTCTTGAAAATGATTTGGAAGACAAGCCGGATTCTGGTTTGGTTAACGAATCACTGCGTAAAGAAGTACAACGTGCACTTTGCACTTTGACACAGAGAGAAGCTGATGTAATTGCCCTTTATTTCGGCTTAAATGGCGAGCATGCGATGACTTTGGAAGAGATTGGTGAGAAGTTCAACCTAACACGTGAACGCGTTCGTCAGATCAAAGAAAAGGCTATCCGCAGATTGCGTCACGTTTCAAGAAGCAAAGCTTTGAAAACTTATTTAGGTTAAGACCTGAAAATAAAAGTGAAAAAAGAGATTTTAACAAACTCTGAAATCACAATCCGTATTCCAAAATTAAAATGGCCTCTTTTTGAGGCTATTTTTGTATATAATCGAAATGGCAGTATTACAGCCCTTAATTAATCTGGCCGAAGTTTGTTATGCCCAGGGCATACGGCACGTAGTAATTTCTCCCGGCTCCCGAAGCGCCGCATTAACACTGGCTTTTTCGCGCCACAGAGGCTTTGAAAAGCATGTGGTAATGGATGAACGCTCTGCAGGATTTATAGCGCTTGGAATGGCGCAGCAGTTAAAACAGACGGTTATCCTGATCTGCACTTCCGGAAGTGCAGCCTACAATTATGCTCCCGCAGTTACCGAAGCATTCTTTCAACAGATTTCTTTACTGATTTTAACCGCTGACAGACCTCAGGAATGGATCCATCAACTGGATGGACAAACGATTTATCAGGCTGAAATCTATGGAAAACATGTGAAAAAATCCTTCACAATTCCCTCAGATTACGATCATAAAGATGCCCGCTGGCTGATCAACAGGACAGCTAACGAAGCAGCTATTCTGGCACATTCAAAACCTTACGGTCCGGTGCATATTAATGTCCCGATCCGTGAGCCTTTTTATCCTGGAAAAGATGAAGAATTAAGTCCATCTGCCGATGTTCGGGTCATAAAAAAAGTGGAAACAGAAGCTTCTTTATCTATCGAAACCTGGCACGAATTATTGAATGAATGGGACAATGCAGAACGCATTTTAATAGCGGGTGGTCAGCATGAAAATGACAAAAAACTTAATCTTGTTTTATCAAAAATAACAGAAGAACTTGACGTTCCGGTAATAGGAGACTCCATTTCTAACCAAAAGGGAAACGATAGTTTTATTACGTTCCAGGATTTGTTTTTAGCTGATGCTGATACTGAAAAACTAAGACCTGATCTGTTAATTACCTACGGATTATCATTCATTTCAAAAGCATTTAAACAATTTCTTCAAAAAAATCCATCGATCAGACACTGGCATATCAGCGAAGACAGTCATGTCGTGGATACTTTCTTTTCTTTAACCCAAATAATCCCGCTTTCTGCTCAGTACTTTTTTGATAATCTATTTGAAAAGATTGATTATCAATTATTTGTGCAGGGTTCAGATCCGGAGAATGATTCTTCTTATAAGACAAGCTGGATCGAATATGACCTGAAAGTAAAGTCATTATCAGTCGAATATTTCATAAATCTATCACTGTTAAATGATCTAACATCTGTTAATTGGATCATAAATTTACTTCCGGCGGATTCTCAGCTGCATATTGCCAACAGTATGCCGATCCGTTACGTGAACGCGTTGGGTGATGGAGTTTCTCATCTTGAAATTTTTGCAAATCGAGGTACAAGCGGTATCGATGGTTGTGTTAGTACAGCCATCGGAGCAGCTTTGGTTAACAACAAACCAACCTTTTTACTGGTTGGCGATGTTGCCTTTTTATATGACCGGAACGGACTGTTAATTCAGCCGTTACCAGACAATTTAAAGATCATCGTTTTAAACAACAGTGGTGGAAATATTTTCAGAATGATCGACGGTCCCGCAAGTTTGCCGGAGCTTGAAAATTACTTTGAAACGCGCCATCCCTTTACCGCCAGAAGAACGTCAGAAGATTCAAAAATTGATTACTTTTCGGCGTCCGATTTTGAGGGTTTGAAGACTGAGTTATCGGCATTTTTAAGTACGGACAAAATCAGCTTGCTCGAAATATTTACTGACCCGGCAGAAAATGCAAAATCCTGGAAAGGACTGAAAAGTTTCATACGTTCAAATTGGTAAACTATTTGCAGTTTTTGGCTAATTCTTCAATAGCAATAGAATCTTTCAGAATCGTGCCTTTTTTCCAGATCTCGCAAGCTTTTGTTTTATCTTTTTGTTTGAAATAGAGTCTTCCAGTAAAGCCATAGAGCATTTCCACCGGTTCGGCCAGCTCTATGGCTTTATTGTATTCCAAAAGTGCCTTATCGGGATCATTTGACAGGTCATAATACAATCCCAGATTTCTTAGTGCGTAGCCGTTCTTGGGATTTGTGTCCAATGCCCTTTCTATGAGCTTTTTACCGTCTTCCAGGGCTCCTGTTTGCAATAGGACGTAACCTTTGTTATTTAAAGCTAATGCGTCATCTGGATGAAAATTCAGTATCCTGTCAAAATAAAAAATTGCGTTTTTCCACTCTTTGTTAATTGTTGCTATAAGTCCAAGGTTATTCAACGCTTCGGGTTGGGATGGATTAAGCTTGATAGCGGATGCAAAATCTTCTCTTGCCAGCTGGTAGGAGTGAAGTTTGTAATATACCGCACCACGATTTACAAATGCCTCGGTATTTTCTTTGTCCAGCAAAATCGCCTTATCATAATCTGCAATCGCTTCGGACGTCTGGCTCATGGCATCGTTTAGATTTCCCTTTATCAAAAAATATCTGGTTGAATCTGAATATTCTTTTGAAATCTTTTTCAAGTCATCTTCCGCACTCTTAAAATCGCCCAAACGGAGCGAAGATTCCGATCTTACGAGAATTGCCTGTATCAGTGTAGGGTCAAGTTTGATTGCTTCTGTCAAAACCTCACGGGCATCGTTTATTTGACCAATTTTCATTAACGTTATGCCTTTGTTCAGATAAGCATCCGGAAAGTCTGGATTTTTGGCGATGGCTTCATTATACAGACGAAGTGCTTCGGTATAATTGTTTTGAGTAAAAGCTACATTAGCCTTTAAAAAAAAATCAGCAGAATCTTTTTTATCCTGACCACCACACGACAAAATAATTAGCACTATAAATATTAGCAATATACTATGTTTAAACATTGAATTCATCCCAATTTTGAATTGATTACTTTTGCAAAAAAATATTTACCTATGCGATATATAAAGGATATACCCAACCAGCACTTCAAGATTAGTATTTACCAATGGAATAATAAGTACATCATCAAGATTGAAGCTGGTATGTTCGAGCAAACTTACAAAATCGAAGAATACGAGATTGCAAACGTCGAAGAAATAGAAAAGAGTATGGATATTGAGTTCCTGGAAAAGGTATCTGCCAGATTCTCTGGGATGCAAGAAGATTTTGCGAATACATTAAACCGTAATGATGTTATTTTTTGAAGTAATATCAAGATATTAGATGTTGCTTTTTCTCTATTTATACGCTTTCAAAGGCCTTTTCGTTAACTACCAAATAGTTTTAGCAGGTATTAGCCAGATAGCTTTATCTTTTAATAATATATGATCGCAAACAATAAATCACCACAAAAATCCACAAAACGAACCCCTATGCTTTTAAAACATGGCACTTATGCGCTCGGTTTAGGCTTATGCGTTGGTACGTATACGGTTAATGCTCAGAATACTATGAGTTACACTGCACCGGAAGCGCATTTTCGTAACGGCCTTGAATATTATGAAAAATTAAACTTTGTAGCCGCCAGGCAGGAGTTTGGCGACTATCTGAATGCAAATGATAATCTGTTAAGTACGAGTGATTACAACAAGGTTACGGCCGAATATTATGTAGCGGTTACTGGCTTGTATTTAAATTATCCTGAAGCGGAAGTTCAGGTGGACCGGTTTGTAAGAAATCATGCCGAACATCCTAAGGCACAGCAGATTTATGGAGATCTGGGGAAATATTACTACGAAGCCGGAAATTATGAAAAGGCAATCACTTATCTGGAAAAGGCAGTAAAACTTCCAGGTAATGGCGGTAAGAAGATGGATAATACCTATCAGCTTGCGATGTCATATTACAATACAAAAAATCTGGATGCGGCCTTGCCTTTATTCAATCAGGTAAAAACTGATCCTTCGTTTGCTAATGCAGGGGATGCATCGTTTTATGCAGGGGTTATCAATTATCAGAAAAATAATTTCGAAGAAGCTTATCAGGATTTTATAGCCGTTGAGAATCACCCTAACTATAAAGAAGAAGTTCCCAACTGGATTATTTCTTCTTTATACCAATTGAAACAATACGATAAATTATTGTCTTATGGTGAGAAAATTCTTGCCCAACAAAGGGGCGGAACAAAAATTGCTGAAGTCGCATTATATGTGGCAGAAGTCTACTACGAAAAAGGAGATTATGCTGCGGCTGTAAAGGCCTATGAGCGATATAATAAAATGAAAGCTGGTTCTGTTCCACCGGCAGTTGCTTTGCATTATGGACATTCTTTGTTTCGTACAAACAACTATAATGGAACAATTTCTACACTTAAGGGTGTTGCGACAGGGAAAGATTCTGTATCGCAATACGCTTCATATCTGCTCGGTGTCAGCTACTTAAAGACGAGTAATTTAAGTTATGCTTTAACAGCATTAGACAATGCAGCACGGTTGGATTACAATCCTGTCATCAAGGAAGAAGCTAGCTACAACCATGCAAAAGTACAATTGGATCTTGGCAACAATAATGATGCTGTAAAAGAATTTAATGCTTTCATTACTAAATATCCGAACAGTAAACATCAGGAAGAAGCCACGGAATTAGTTGCAGAAGGTTATTCGGGAGCAAGCAATAACACGGGCGCGATTACTTATATTGAAGGTTTAGCAAAACGGAATACCAAAATTAATACCACCTACCAAAGACTTACTTTTAACCAGGGTGTGGTGGAATTCAATCAGGAACGTTTTGAGCAGGCGCTTGCCTTCTTCAACAAATCGATCAAATTCCCGATTGATGAAAATATTTTTACAGCAGCTACTTTTTATAAGGCAGAATCAAATACCGGTTTGAAAAAGCTGGATGATGCGGTTGCTATTTATACTCAACTCTCAAAAAATTCCAAAGCTGGTATTTACGCCCGCAAAAGTCTTTATGCTTTGGGATATGTTTATTACAACCAAAAGAAATACAGTCAGGCGCTGGGTTACTTCAAAGAATTCACAAACAATACGGAAGGTATTGACGGGAACATTATTGAAGACGCTTACGTGCGACTAGCGGATTGTTACCTGGCTGCTAAAAATTATAACGAAGCTATTGGTACTTACGACAAAGTTTCTGCAAAAGGAAAAGTTGATAAGGATTACGCTTTGTTCCAAAAGGGGCGTGCATATGTTTACATGAACCGTGAAGCCGATGCACGTAAGAACTTTGAAACGCTGATCAGTCAGTTCCCAAGTTCACGTTATCTGGATGATGCTTATTTCCAGATGGCAGATATTGATTTCAAAAACGGAAGTTATTCTGCCGCTGTAAAAGGATTTACGCGCATGATCAATGAAAAACCTAAGAGTTATCTGATCCCTGCCGCTCTTTTACGTCGTGCTCAATCTTACTATAACTTGCAGGTCTACGAACAGGCGATTGTTGACTTTAAGAAAATCCTTTCGGATTATTCGGATTCACCATCGGCCAGCAGCGCACTGGAAGGTATCCAGGAAAGTTACACAGCCGTTGGTCGTCCCGAAGAATTCACTCAGGTGCTTGGTGTGGTACGTAAAAACAACCCTGGTAATGATAAACTGGAAGACGTTGAATTCGACAACGTTCGTAATCTTTATTATGCTGAGAAATATGATAACGCAAAACAGGCGTTGCTTGATTTTATAAAGACTTATCCTTCAAGTAAATATCAGTATGACGCAAGATATTTTATCGCGTCATCTTTTGATAAAACTGGAAATGTTGCGGATGCCTTGCAGTATTATGGTAAAGTTGTTCAGGAAAACCGCTCCACTTTTGTAGCTGCTGCTGCCCAGCGTTCTGCTGAACTGGAAATCGGACGTGGCAATTTCAACAATGCTGTTACCAATTTCAGAGTTCTTCTTCGTAATTCAGAAAATAAAAAAGAGCAGACACAAGCCTGGATTGGTTTGATGGATACTTATTACAATCTGAAAAGTTACGATTCAACGCTTTATTATGCCAAGGAAATCATCAATGTAGGAAATGTTGTTCCGGGCGGACTAGGCAAAGCGCAGCTTTATTTGGGTAAAGTTCCTTACGAAAAAGGAGATTTAACAAAGGCATCGGAAGATTTTAAAAAACTGGCCAGTACTTCAAAGGATGAATACGGCGCGGAAGCAAACTATATGGTTGCTACAATTTTGTATAAAAATAAGAAATATAAGGAGGCAGAAACCGCTATCCTGGATATGAGTAAAACCTTCGAAGGTTTTGATTACTGGCGGGTTCGATCCTTCATTTTACTTGCAGATGTGTATATGGGCATGAAAGAAGTTGGACAGGCCAAAGCAACCCTGAGCTCGATCATCGACAATTCTGATGATCAGGAAGCAGTGAAACTTGCGAAAGAGAAACTGGCCCAGTTTGAAAAACAAAAATGATAAATTCCTGTCGAAGCAAACAGCAAAAAATATTTCTTATGACGCATTCAAGAACAATTCGAACATCCATATTTTTATTAACTCTGGGTTTTTCCAGCTCTGTGGCTTTTGCACAGAGAGGGGAAATTGAAAGCCAGACTTATGAAATTGTAAAGGAAAAAAGTATTGAGTTCGCTCCTGCAAACCGGCTTTTTGATAAAGTTCAGCCAATTCAGGGCACAACAAATGAAAAGAAAGTTAATTATCAGATATTGGATCCACAGATCAGTATAGCGTCACCAAAAATAACACCATCGGTCGCGGCATCATCTGATGAAAAAGCACGTCAGGATCAGCCTGATGTTTTGAATAATTATATCAAACTGGGAGCCGGTAATTATGGCCGTTTCCTTGGAGAAGCTTTTGTGAGCGGTCGCCGTGCAGATGATCTTGTATTTACTGGTCAGCTAAAACATTTGTCCGCGGGTAATGGTCCTGTTGATGGTAAAAATTCCGCCAATGCGAATACCAATATTAAGGTAGGCGGAAAGTATATTATGAGTACTTATAAGGTTGATGGTTCGTTGGAATATGACCGGAAGAACTACTATTTCTATGGCTACAAACCTCAGATAGAATCTTACGTTGTGAACCGCGACAGTATCCGTCAGACGGTCAATAATTTTGGTTTCAATCTTGGTTTTGAAAATACAAACCCGGACGTTGCCGTTGATTATTCTTTAAAGACAAGTCTGAATACATTGCATGACCGTTACAACGCATCTGAGCTTGACTGGGGGACTACGCTTAATGCTTCGGTTCCTATTTCAAGTTCTTTTTATGCACAGTTGGAAGCAGGTGCTTTTATCTCGCAGCGTGTGGATGCTTTAACGTACAACCGTAATTTGTATCGTGTTAAACCTACGTTCAAGTATACGTCTGATATTTTCACAATTACAGCCGGTATCAACGCTGTAAATCAAACTGACAGTCAGTTAAATATAAACAAGACAAAAGCATTTCCGGTATTAAATATTGACCTAAGCCCCATTGATGGTGTTCATGTATTTGGAGGATGGAACGGCGACGTAGTTCGCAATACGTTAAAGGGAATGTTGAGCGAGAATCAATGGTTGGGACCTAATGTATTGATTGTCAATACAGAAAAAAACTCTGATATATTTGCTGGTGTTAAAGGAGAAGTAGCCGGTGGCTTTAATTATGAAGGTAAAGTGTCTTATACTTCTTATCACAACTTCTACAACTTTAACAACTCGTTGGCTGATACTTCGAAATTCTCCATTATTTATGACCCGCAAAAAACAAAGGTGTTGAATATTTCGGGACAGGCCGGATATACTTACAACGATTTGTTTAAAACATCTTTGAAAGTAAATTACTATGATTATTCAATGGGTTCGGTTGAAGAAGCATGGCACCGTCCGGATTTAACTTTGAACTGGTTTAACGCTTTGACGATTAGTAAAAAGTTATTTGTTACAGCTGATTTTTACATGTTAAAAGGAATAAAAGCGAAAAATTTTCAGAGTGGAGTTGTTACCAAATTGCCTGTTATTTCAGACTTGAATTTGAAGATAGATTACCTGTTAACCAGGAACTTCTCAGCTTTTGTATCTCTCAATAACATATTGGGCAAGGAGTATCAGCGGTATCAATACTACCCGCAGCAGGGATTGAACTTTGTTGGAGGATTATCATTTTCTTTTTAACTTCGCTTCATTCACCTCAAAATGCACTCCATGATAGCTGTTGAAACGGTAATAAGAAAACTGGTAACTGACTACGAATTCGTAATCATTCCGGGCTTTGGCGCGCTGCTTTCTCATCAGGCTCAGGCCTTTTACAATGCAGAGACAGGCATGTTTTCTCCGCCGGATAAACGCTTGGCTTTCAATGAGTTTTTGAAACTTGACGATGGGTTATTAGCTAATTACATTTCCCGTCAGGAGCAGATCAGTCATGGAGAAGCAGTTGCTTATGTTAAGCGTTATACGGATAAACTTCGTGTTTCGTTGCAGACAAGTGAGCGTGCTACCATTGAAGGAATAGGCGAGTTCAGTATGAATGTTGAAGGGAAGCTGGTTTTTGAGCCAAATACCGACAGATATTTCAAGGACGAATGGTACGGTTTCAGAAGTACAGCAGCAAAACTGGTTGAGAAAAGAGCTTCTGTTTTTAACACGCCTGTTGTTCATGTTCACGAAGATCACGTTGAAGTACTTGAAGAGGAGGAGCCACGCGCTGTTAAAGTGAACTGGATCGCATGGACAGCAGCTGCCATGATAGCCGGATTGATGTTTTATTTCAGTTTGTTCTATGTGTCTTCAAATGGTGAAAACAGAAGTACGCTGAATCCTTTTACCAGCTTTTTTGAAAAAATGACTTCCAGTACGCCGGTAGTTGCTAAAAAAGCGCCAGCTGCACCAAAAAGAAGAATAGTTTATGTTGTTAAAAAAGCTCCTGCTAAAAAGATTGATAGTATAGCACCAGTAGCAGCAACAGTTGAGATTGCAAAGCCGGTTGAAACGAAACCGGAGGTTATTATTCCAAAAGAAACAGCCTCAGTCTCAAATAAACATTTTTATTTAATTGCAGGCGCTTTTAAAGGAAACAGACAAGCAAATGTTCTTTTGGAAGAAATGAAGAAAAAAGGATATACTGATGCTGTTATTATTGACGCCGATAAATACAGCAAAAAAGTTAAAGTAGCTGTTGAAGGATTTGAAAGTGAAGGAGATGCATACCGCGCTTCTGCAAAACTTAAAAAAGTAATAGGAGAAGAGGGCTGGGTTTATAAAAAGAGATAGACCAGGTTTAAAAGATAAAAAGTACCGGGAAGGAGCCAGCAAGGCTCCTTCTTTTGTATTTATACGAAAATGACATATTTTTACGTTCAACACCAAATCACAAAAAATTAGCCAATGTTTGAATTACAAGCAGAAGATCGTCAGCGAATAGCAATATCCTGGGCATTGTCTGTTGGTATCACAGCTGTTTTGCTGGGAATATTTTTCTTCATACGTCTCAAAAGCTCTATCGCCAAAGTGGAGCCTATGGAGCTTTTTGTTGAGGTCAATTATGGTACCAGCAAAGTCGGAAAGGGTGATATACAAACTTTCAACAAACCAAGTAATTCGAAAGTAAGAGAGAATATGCGTGCTGAGGCTGAAGAAGTAAAACAGCGTAAATCTGTTTCTCAGCCTAAGCCAACACCTCCGACTCCTCCAAAAGTCGAATCTGTAAAGCCTACCAAAGCGGTAACTGAGAAAGTGATTACCTCTAAGGCAGAAAGTCCTGTTGAAGCTCCCGAAAAATCGGAAACAAAAAAATCAACCGGAAGTGCTACTTCTTCGGCTCCGGTAAGTAAACCTGTTCCTGAAAAAGCGGTTAATAAAGATGCTCTTTTCACGAAATCTTCCGGAAGTAAATCGGGAAGTAATGGAACGAACGGAACCAAAAGCGGAGTTGGTGGAAATAATAATGGAGACGATGCAGAAGGCGTAGGCGATAAAGGCTCTAAAACAGGGAGTTTGTTTGCCAAAACATACAAAGGTGAAGGCGGTGGTGGCGGAACGGCCGTAGGGCTAAGTTTATCGGGTTGGAAGTGGTCACGCAGACCGGTTGTTAATGACAAATCGGATGCAACAGGTTCTATTACCTTCAAAATAACAGTTGACAAGAATGGTCGCGTTAAAAATATCATCACACAAAGTACTACGGTTACTGACTACGACGTGGTAAATCAATACCGCAGCGCCGTAAGAGATCTTACTTTTATTTCTCAGTCATCCAATGTTCCGGAGGAATCTACGGGAACAATCACTTTTAAAATCAGTTCGCAGTAATATAGATAATGGATTATCAGGAAACAATCGACTATTTGTATAGTCGCCTACCAGTCTTTCAAAATATCGGGGCCCGTGCTTTTAAGCCGGGCCTTCATACTACCCTTCAATTGTGTAATCACCTGGGAAATCCACAGGAAAAATTTAAAACAATCCATGTTGGCGGGACCAATGGAAAAGGGAGTACTTCTCATATGCTGGCTTCTATAATGCAGGACGCCGGATACAAGGTAGGATTGTATACTTCGCCTCATTTAAAGTCATTTACAGAGCGTATACGGGTAAACGGAATCAGCATTGATGAAGATTTTATTGTAAAATTTACCAGTGTTAACAAATCTTACATTGAAAGTTTAAGTCCTTCCTTCTTCGAAGTGACAGTTGCCATGGCATTTTCTTATTTTGAAAAGTGCGAGGTTGACGTCGCCGTTATTGAAGTTGGCATGGGAGGCAGACTGGATTCGACCAATATTATTACACCCGTACTTTCGGTTATCACCAACGTAAGTTATGACCATGTTCAGTTTCTGGGGGATACGCTTGGGAAAATTGCCTTTGAAAAAGCCGGGATTATCAAGAATGGAATTCCGGTAATTGTAAGCGAAAAGCAGGAAATTGAGATCTCAGAGGTTTTTGATCAGGCTGCATTGGAAAGAAATTCAGAAATTGCTTACGGTGCAGACGTATTTACCGTTTCAAATTCATCGCATAAAAATGGTGCTTTAAGTCTGGATATTGTTTCAAAGGCATCCGGCCAACTAATTTATCCGGATTTAAATCTGGATCTGGCGGGTGATTATCAACTCAAAAATATTTGTGGCGTTTTAACTGCAATAGAAAAATTACAAGAAACAGGTTTCGAAATTAGTCGGGAAGCGGTTTACAGCGGTTTATCCCATGTGCAAAGCAACACAGGTTTGAAAGGCCGCTGGCAGAAATTAAATGACAAGCCCCTGGTTTACTGTGATACTGCGCATAATTACGCCGGAGTTTCGGAAACCATGAGACAGTTTAATAGTCTGGTCTCAAAGCAAAAAAGATTTGTAATTGGTTTTGTTTCTGATAAGGATATTTCTTCCATTTTAAACCTGTTTCCCAAAGACGGAATTTATTATTTCTGTCAACCTTCGAATCTCAGGGCTTTGGATGCATTAGAATTGCAGCAGAAAGCATTGGAATCAGACTTGAAGGGGAATGTTTACCCAGATGTAAATAAGGCTCTGGAAGCCGCAATTTTGGACTCTGATCAGGAAGATGCCATTTATGTTGGCGGAAGTACTTTTGTTGTGGCTGATCTCGATCAGTTATAGTTTGTTGAATTATATTTTAAGCATGTCAAGAAGAAAATTATCCCACTATCAGTTTAGCGCACAAGCTGCAAATGTTATCGAAATTGGAAAGCCCCTGTATACGGAGATTAAGGGAAAATGGAATGAGCTTTACTTTAACAACAGTAATCCTATCGTTTTAGAATTGGCCTGCGGAAAAGGTGAATATACTGTGGGCCTTGGAAAGGTTTTTCCGGACAAGAATTTTATTGGAATGGATATCAAGGGAGACAGGATAGCGAGAGGTAGCCTGGCAGCGACGGAATCCGGGTTGACCAATGTCGCTTTTCTTCGTGCAGGAATCCAATATTCAGAAGAATTTTTTCAGGAAAACGAGTTGGACGAAATCTGGCTCATTCATCCGGATCCACAAGTACGAGACCGTGATGAGCCTAAGCGATTAACAAATCCTATTTTTTTGAATAATTACGCCAAATATTTGAAGAAGGGTGGCTTGTTCTGTTTGAAAACGGACAGTACTTTTCTTTATGAATATAGCCTGGGCACGTTGGAGAATTCAGAAAATTATAAAATTATTGAGCATACAGACGATCTGTATAAGTCGCCGCTACTTTCAGAACACCATGGTGTCAAAACCCATTATGAAAGTATTTTCGTAGCGAAGGGTTACACGATCAAATTTATTAAGTCGGTTGTTGAATAGGGTAAACAAAATAACCCGTTATGATAAAATTTCATAACGGGTTATTTTTTAGCAATACTAAATACTAATTATTTGCTTATTAAAGTAGCAAAGTAGTTAACAGTACGAACAAGTTGTGAAACATAAGACATTTCATTGTCATACCAACTTACAGTTCTTACCAATTGAGTATCTCCGATTTTTTGAACTTTCGTTTGTGTAGCATCGAAAAGTGAACCGTAGCTGATACCGATGATGTCGCTGCTCACGATCTCATCTTCTGTATAACCGTAGCTTTCGTTCGCAGCAGCTTTCATAGCAGCATTGATCTCTTCTACGCTTGTTTCTTTACCCAGAATAACAGTTAATTCAGTAAGTGAACCTGTAAGCGTAGGTACACGTTGTGCAGAACCGTCCAGTTTACCTTTCAATGAAGGCAATACCAATCCGATTGCTTTTGCAGCACCTGTACTGTTAGGAACAATGTTCTGAGCAGCAGCACGAGCTCTTCTCAAATCACCTTTTGGGTGTGGAGAATCCTGTGTATTCTGGTCGTTTGTATAAGCGTGGATGGTAGTCATCAAGCCATTTACAATACCGAATTTATCTTCCAGAACTTGCGCCATTGGTGCAAGACAGTTCGTTGTGCAAGATGCTGCGCTGATAACTGTTTCAGATCCGTCAAGAATATCGTGGTTAACGTTAAACACGACAGTTTTAAGATCTCCGGTAGCAGGAGCGGAGATAACCACTTTCTTAGCACCAGCTTTGATGTGCGCCTCAGCAGACTCTTTGCTAGTAAAGAAACCTGTACACTCAAGAACTACATCAACATCATGCGATCCCCAAGGAATTAATGAAGGATCTCTTTGCGCATATATAACAACGTTTTCGCCGTTTACAACGATTGAATTTTCAGTTGAGGTTACTTCTGCATTAAATCTGCCTTGTGCAGTATCATATTTAAGTAGGTGAGCAAGCACTTTAGGACTTGTAAGGTCATTGATGGCTACGATATCGATACCCTCCATGTTATAGATTTGGCGATAAACTAGACGGCCGATACGTCCAAAACCATTGATTGCAACTTTAACTTTTGACATGTGCTTATAAGGATTATGTTATTACGGGGGCAATATTAAGAAAAATGAATGCCGATTTAAAGGAATTAACAGAATAATTGCGTTCTAAATTCATTGTCAATACTATTCTAGTCATATTAGGCTATTAAAATTATGGTAGTAATTTATTTAGTATTTTACTAAACTAATTTTATTGGTATTTTTTAATTTTTACTAAATATAATAGTTACTATTTGCGGCTTTTGTAAAGATGTATTATTGTAACGGCGGGCTTGATTTAGTATAAGTTTGTGTTGGTTATGATATGGAATTTTGAACTTATTGATATAAAAATGATCTGATAAAAACTACGAAAATTTCCTTTATAACATTTAGGAATAGATGCATTGGAGCTATAAAACTTGCCCTTAATGTTTTATATTTGTAACGGATGGTAGGAGGGTTTATGTCTTATTTACTGAATTCGCATTTGAATATAATTATATAGAAATATGCAAATTATAATTTTATATTAAAACATAACTAACTATCTTTCAATAAGTTAAATACTTTTTATTAATCAATTACTTTAACATGAGCCTTAGTACTCAAATCGAAAACATCTGGTCTGACCGGGAATTATTGAAGGATCCGGAAAATGTAGAATTAATCAAAAGCATAATTGAGGAAGTCGATAAAGGTCGTCTTCGTGTGGCAGAACCACAGGAAGATGGTACTTGGGTTGTAAATGAATCACTAAAAAAAGCGATCATTCTTTATTTCCCTATTCAAAAAATGGAAGTACTTGAAACCGGGATTTTTGAGTATCATGATAAAATGAAACTTAAAACAGGGTACGAAGCACTGGGTGTTCGGGTGGTTCCTCCGGCCGTTGCACGTTACGGTTCTTATATTTCCAAGGGAGTTATTTTGATGCCTTCATACGTTAATATTGGCGCCTACATAGATGAAGGAACTATGGTTGATACCTGGGCAACTGTGGGTAGCTGCGCACAGATAGGTAAGAATGTTCACCTTAGTGGTGGCGTTGGAATTGGTGGTGTTTTGGAGCCCGTTCAGGCCGCTCCGGTTATCATTGAGGATGGTGCATTTATTGGCTCCCGCTGCATCGTTGTGGAAGGGGCACATATCGGTAAAAGAGCTGTTTTAGGCGCTGGTGTAACGATCACAGGAAGCTCAAAAATTATTGATGTTACAGGACCAGAGCCGGTAGAATATAAAGGATTTGTTCCTGCCGATTCAGTTGTGATCCCTGGTACCTTACCTAAGGAATTTCCTGCTGGTACGTACCATGTTCCTTGCGCATTGATCATTGGAAAACGTAAGCCAAGTACAGATTTAAAGACTTCTCTTAATGATGCGTTGAGAGAAAATAACGTTACAGTTTAACTTTCTGCATCCTTTACAATTGCAGTTATTAACTTTCCCGGTTTAATAAATTATAATGCGGTATTCTTGATTGAATATCGCATTTATTTTTGTGTTTACATTTGTAAATCTAAAATTACACGTATCTTTCTATTTGTTAAACTGTTTACAATATTAAATAGTATCAACTAATTTACATTTGTAATTGCTTAAAATATTAAACTTAAGAATTTACAAATGTGTTGTTTACATTAATAAATCAATTTATATTTGTGTGTTGATATTTGTAAATATTAAACTGTTTAATAATGTATCCTACGATGGATTTGAACGAGAAGATAAAGCAGATACTTGTTGACAAAAATATATCCCCATCACATTTTGCGGATGAGATAGGAATACAGCGTTCGAGCATTTCTCACATCATTGCCGGGCGAAATAAACCTAGTCTGGACATCGTGCAGAAAATCATCCGGAGATTCCCTGATTTAGGTATAAACTGGATTTTAGAAGACGAAGATTTGCCAGAATCTATCAGTGAAATAAAGCCTTTCAAAGCAGATAATTATACCCTGCTTAATGGGCAAAAAACAGGTGCAACGAGCCTCTCAGAATCGCGTAAAAATAATACGGCCTCACAGAATCCCGTACAGGAAAATGTAGCTGGGACAAAATCGTCAATACAGGAAGAGAAGAAGGTCGAAAGGATTTTGATATTTTATTCCGATGGAACATTTCAGGAATTTAACAAATAATGATCATTTGATTACTGTGAACTAATTAGATAGTTTACAAGGTGCTTTGTGAAATTATCTAAGTGCACATTTTGAAAATTTCCTGCCATGAGGTCTCACTTACTAGGTAACTGGTGACTCTGATATGGGTGATGATTATTTGAGAAAGATATAAATCTCCGTCAGACAATTACGCATTACACGATTCAGATCTGCACATTTCGCTAATCGTTTTTATTGTTCAAATGAGCCATTAAAAATTCCTATTCGCATGTGAGTAATGAAAAGTTAATTTCGGAAGTATGTAATGTCTTATAACATCATACTTGTTAAATAATTTCTCAAAAATAGTAGATTAGCGAAATACTAAAAGGAATAACTTCTAAGAGTAACTTAACAACTTTTCTCGTTAAGATTTTCCTCACACTTTCTATCGATAAAACTGAATTTGGCGTAATAGTCTATACAACTTCAAATCTAAAACTTCTCATTTTTCATAAAATCAAAAAAATATTTTATAAGTAAATAAACATTTACTTACTTTGCACGTTATTACTGAAATCAGCTATGATATCATGAGACCAAAAAATTTAGAAAAGGAAGACGCAATCAAAGCCGTAGCATTACAGATAATCTCAGATGAAGGTCTGGAAAATTTAAGCATGCAAAAATTAGCAAAGGCTGCCAACGTATCTCCGCGAACGATATATATAAAGTATGAAAGCAAAGAGGACTTTTTGATAAAGCTTTTCATCGATGAAGTTCTGGGTTCCTATGAAAAGGCTGTACTTGAAAATTTCACAGAGGAGATGAATTTTTCGGAAGGTGTCAGGAAATTATGGTTGAACACCTTCCGCTATCTTGTCAACAACCGTCATTCTTTCGCCCTGCTCCAATACGGAAAATCGTCGCCTTTACTCAATAAAGCATTTCAAAAATCCAATATTAAACAAGGACAATTCTTTGCACCGATTCATAAATTTTTAAAAACGAATGTAGCGACAGGCGTAATTCGGGATCTTCCTGGTGATGTACACAGGGCTTTATTATTCTCGCCGCTCCTTGATCTCATGAATGAATATTTTGACTATCTGGAAAGACCAGAGCAAATTATCACCGAAGCTATGATTTTGGAATGCTGTGAGATGGTAATAAAAGGCATATTGAAAGACTAATATCTATAATTAAATAAGAAAATGAATCTTCTAAAAAACAAGAAAATAGCAGTTGTCGGAGGTGGCCCGGGCGGATTGACAATGGCAAGACTTCTTCAAATGAATGGTGCCGATGTAAAAGTTTATGAGAGAGGCGCTCACAAACACGCCAGGATGCAGGGAGCAACGCTGGATCTTCATGAAGAATCTGGTTTAAAAGCGCTCAAAGAAGCCGGACTGATGGACGCGTTTTGGAAAAATTATCGTCCCGGCGCCGATCGTTTGAGAATCGTCGATAAAAATGCAGACGTTGTTTATGACGATGCCAATGAAAAAGAAAATGAACAGTCCAGGCCGGAAATAGATCGCGGGCCACTCCAAAATATACTTTTAGATTCATTAGCGCCAGATACCGTTGTCTGGAACAGCCATTTTTTATCTCTTTCAAAGCAGGATGATTTTTGGAAGCTGGACTTCAAAAATGGTAACTCAGCACTTGCAGATATCGTCATAGCCGCAGATGGAGCTAACTCGAAATTACGTCCTTATATCACTTCAATAAGGCCCTTCTTTGCAGGAATTACGATCGTAGAAGGCACCGTTTACCATTCTGAGATGAAGACTCCAAATATTCACAAATTGCTGAATGGAGGCAAAATATTTGCCCTGGATGATGAGAAAACCCTGATCGTAAGCTCGAAGGGCGATGGAAGTCTTGTATTCTACACGGGAAATAAAACCCGTGAAAATTGGGTTCGAGATTGCGGTATTGACTTCGCCGACAATGCTCAGGTACTAACCTGGTTTAAAAAGGAATATTTGGGATGGAATGGTGCCTGGGATGAGCTCTTTGAAAACGCAGTTTCCAATTTCACACCGAGACCACAATACTGCATGCCGCTGGACCAGACATGGGAATCTTTGCCAAACCTGACCATGCTTGGTGACGCTGCACATCTCATGCCTCCGTACGCAGGTGAAGGTGTCAACATGGCCATGGTTGATGCATTGGAATTAAGCCAGTGTCTATTAAATGACGACTTTATAAATATCCATTCCGCCATTGCTTCATACGAAAAACAAATGCTTGAACGATCTTCTGAAACTGCGAAGCAGACTTTGGAGTCTACCGAAGCATTACATTCGCCCGGTGCCAGTGAATGGCTAATTTCTTTAATCAGCTGATCACAGCCGCTCCATAAAAAATTATACATAAACTTCCAAGTACCTGTTTAATAGATGCTTGGAAATTTATTAAATATAATATGTAATATACATTTCATATTTAATAATTATATTATATGAATAATCAGTTTGATACTTACAATACATAAATAACATTTTAAACTTTTTATACTAATTATACTTTTATATTTTATTAATATTAAAACAAAATATCTTACTTTTTAAAAGGTAACTAAGTCGCTGGATATATGTAATTAAGAATTCTTTGGAAAGCTATATCAGGATATTAAGTCTTTGTGCCAAAAAAATTATGATTTTATGACTAGGTTTTAATTAAATTTTCCAGTTCAGCACGATGATCTTCTCCCCATTGCGCTACGTACATAATTGCAGGAATAAGAGATTTGCCCAGTACAGTAAGCTCATATTCTACTTTAAATGGAAGCTCATCAAAGGTAATTTTGTAAAGAATTCCGTGATCGATAAGCTGTTTCAGCTGTGTATCCAAAACCCTTCTTGAAGCATTTGGCAATTTTCGCTGTAATTCTCCGGGACGTTTTATTCCGGAATAAATACTCCAGATCAGGTTGGCTTTCCATTTGCCATTCACCACTTCCATAAAAAGGTGCAACCCACAATCCAGTGAAACAGGAATCTTTTTTTGGTACATCTCAATTGTTTTTATTGGCAAAGATATGTCTTATGCATTTGATTTCAGGTATGGATAAATTCACCCATACTTGTATCACATTTCCACAGAACACAGTTTTGCATAAAAAAACATCATGAAAAATAAATTATTCGGAACCCGGACGGGTTTATATGCAAGTGAAATCATACTGGGTGCCGCAAGTTTTGGAACGCGAAGCGGCCATGGAACCGATCCTGAAGATGCCAGAAAGATACTTGCCGCTTATGCCGATGCCGGTGGCAATTTTATAGATATTGCTGACCGTTATCAATTTGGTGAAGCCGAAGAAATTGTAGGGGAATTTATAAATCACCAACGCGGAAACTTTATAATTTGCACTAAATACACGCAAAGCAGTGAAGCCAGTCCCGCAATCGGCAATTTTGGAAATCACCGTAAGGCAATGAGACAAGCGGTAGAAGCAAGTTTGAAAAGACTAAAAACCGATTATATCGATATTTATATGCCGCATTTTGATGACGGTGTTACGCCTCTTGAAGAAATTGTGCGGGGATTCGAAGACTTGGTTCATTCAGGAAAAGTACTTTATACAGGTTTAACAAATTTTCCCGCCTGGAAAGCTGCCGCCATTGCAAGCTCGACATCTTTAACCGCGATTCAGATTGAGTACAATTTATTACAGCGCACGCCAGATCGCGAACTCATACCAATGGCAACAAAATTTGGGTTGGGAACAATGATGTATTCGCCATTAGCCGGCGGCTTGCTCACTGGAAAATATCGAAAAGGAGAAACAGGCCGAATTACGCTTGGCGCCAATTCAGAATACCAGGAAAATGAACTTACAAAGTCAATAATCGATCAGCTTTTTGTAATTGCAGCAGAACTGGACATTACACCTGGTCAGGTTGCTTTTGCCTGGGTCTTATCAAAAGATGCATTTCCGATAGTAGGAGCACGGACAATAAATCACATTATCGATGGCCTGAAAGCTGGCCAAATCCAGTTGAGTCCAGAGCATATCGATCGCCTCAACCAACTTAGCGCTGTTACATTGGGTTATCCTCACGACTTATTAGCGACCGTCCAAAAGTAATCGTTCGCATTGCGGATTAGAACAAATTCTTCTTCATTATTCAAAATGTCATTTGCTGATAATATGATCGACATGTGACATTTTGAATAATTATTAGAGCCGGATTACATAGCCTTGCTCATACATCTTACATTATAGCATATATACAATTGAGGGAAGCAGAAATCTGAATATTATATTTCGTTACTCTACATAAATCTTTTGAAAAATCAGCAGACAATTATCTATTTGATTACTTACCACCTAATTGACCTTCCGAAAATCTTCTTGTTTCAAGAAGATTTCATCATATGCTTTTGGAGAAGATAGCTGCAATTCGACAACACAAAAATCCACATTAATTAAAAATATCTATGGGAACGATTAAATGACATTGACGCCAAAATCAATAAGTTAATAATCAGATACTTATATTTGAATACATATAATAATTTATAAGTGTATAATATTTATATGTCATTTTATAAATATCGATTTTTCTATACATAAAATACATACTTAAAGTACAAAAAGTATATAACTAATTAAAATATTATTTAGTTATTAATGTATTAAAAGTATAATTATCACAATACAAATTAAATGATCGTATTATATAAAAAGTATAATACATCAACTATTTCCATGAGTTCCCCATTGGTCTTTTTACATATAAATAAAGCAAATGAACTGGATATAACGGTTACACGAAATCCAGTATAACTAGACAGATAAAAATTTGAACTTTACCAGACAGAGCAGGATAGTTGACCTACCTGCAAACACTATTATTGTACATATTATTCATTTAGTATAACTATTTACTCTAATTAATAAGAGGAGTAATGGTACTTAATGTTAACCACTATTGGGAAATTATTTATCTATGAGCTCATCTGATATTAGTGTGTCTGAAATGCAACTCATTGAAAATTTTATTCAAGGAGACAGAGGCTCGTTTTCAATAATCTATAAAAAATATTGGTATAAACTTTTCCTTATCGCGAGCCGAAGACTTAATGATAAAGATACTTCCGAGGAATTGGTGCAGGAGATTTTTGTACAACTTTGGGAAAAACGCAGCACTTTGCAAATCCAAAGCCTGGAAAATTATCTTGTACGTTCAATAAAATATGCAGTTATCGATCACATACGCTCTCAGATAGTTAAAGATAATTACATCAGTTACTATAAAACGTTTCTCGACCAGGAGGAATCACAAACGGAAGAGCTTGTTGCAGTAAATGACATGACGTTTTTTATGGAAAAAGGCTTGAAGAGTTTGCCAGAGAAATCACAGGAAGTTTTCAGGCTGAGCAGAATGGAAAACTGGCCTGTTACAAAAATTGCTACTCACCTTCAACTGTCTGAAAAGGGCGTTGAATACCATATCACAAAGTCTCTCAAAACACTTCGGATTTATTTAAAAGATTTCGTCGCCATTCTATTAATATATTTTTTTATATAATTATTTAATGAATGTTTGAACATAGGGCATTGAAAAATATGAATTTTATATGATTTAATATAATGTGTCTAGGGGACATGATTGGTTAAACGACTTAGCTATATAATTCCTAACTGCTCTGCCATGACAAAGTCCGAATTTGAAGATTTGCTTTTACGCTTTTCGAAAGATGAATGTACAAAAGACGAGAATTTACAACTTCGGAGATGGTTTAGAAGAATAAAAGTGAAGCGGTATATGATGTTGACAGACACTGAAAGGTCTTTGCTTGAAGTGAAAATGCTATATGAAATTAACCGTAAAATTGATGCAAACGAGCGTCCGTTTCCCGGGAACAATCTTTCAGGTTTGCTAGGGACATATTTAATTTCCGCTGGTATTGCAGCAGTACTGATTATGGCGATTTTTTTAGTCAAAAAATATAAATCGATTGGGAGTCTTATTAAAAACGAAATACCATTTGAGCTCGGTCACTCAACAAAAAAAGGGCTTGTTTTTCATGAAATAGCCCAAAAGTCAAACAACGATATTAATAAGCATAAATAACTAAACCGTTTTATTCATCTAACCCATTTCATATGATATTAAAATAACCAAACCCTTTTTTAAAGTAACAGCCGAAAGTGAGCCACCACTTCCGGCTGAAAGTAAGGCTTAATCCTTCGTATAGTGCGCCCGTTACCGGGAGCAGGAGGAAGCGCTATGTTTTATTTTTTACATCCAATAAAACCATCAAATTTATGAATCAACCGCGACAATTACAATTGTACGCTTTACTGTACAAGATTACCAGGATATCTCTGTCACAGCTTGTCATAGGACTTTTACTTTGTACAGCATCTTTTGCATACAATCCGTCTACGAAAACTATTGTGGATCATCCTGTCAAAGGAAAAATTACAGATGAAACCGGCCAGGGGCTTCCAGGTGTAAGTGTAATTTTGAAAGGAACAACAGCAGGTACCGTTTCAAATGAAGCAGGTGAATACACAATCAATACTCCCGACCAAGGGGGTAAACTTGTTTTCTCTTTCATGGGATATTTATCTCAGGAAGTTGAAACGGGTACGCGTACCACCGTGGATATTAAATTAGAGGTCGATTCAAAATCTCTATCGGAAGTTGTTGTCGTTGGTTATGGTAGTCAAATTAAAAAGGAGATTACCGGAGCTGTACAAACGATCAAAGCAGACGAGATAAAAGACATGCCAGTTTCACAGGTTACCCAGAAACTTCAAGGAAAACTTGCCGGTGTTCAGATCAACCAGACAACTGGTAAACCAGGTCAGGGAATGCAGATTCGTATCCGTGGCCAGTTGTCAGTTTCTGCTGGTAGCGATCCACTTTACGTTATTGACGGTTTCCCGATTACAGGAAGTATCGGCAATATGAACCCGGACGAAATCGAGGATATCACGATTTTGAAAGATGCTGCCTCAACTTCTCTTTACGGTTCTCGTGCTGCGAACGGTGTTGTGTTGATTACAACAAAAAAATCTACAAACGGAAAAACCAATATCGGTCTTAACGTTTACGCGGGTACTCAAAATGTACCTGATCATGGGTTGATCAAAATGTTGAATGCAGAAGAATTTGCACAGTTCAAAAAGGAGTCTTATGAAGATATGAACCAGCCTGTACCCGACATATATCAGGATCCAACACAATACAGAGGAAAAAATAATGACTGGTATCGTGCATTACTCCGTCGCGCTCCACTTCAAAGTTATAATTTGACGTTAAGCACTAATACAGAGAAATCAAGTACTTCCGTTGTTGCCGGGGTTTTCAACCAACAAGGTGTTGTTTTGAATAACCAATACAAAAGATATTCTTTGCGTATTAACAATGAATACCGTGTTAGCAATAAAGTAAAGCTTGGCTTTAATATCGCTCCGTCATACATTTATGACAACACGCCGAAATCAGATGGGGACCGTGGTACGGGTATTCTTTTTAACGCTTTGCACACATGGCCGATTATGCCAATATATGATGCAAATGGAAACCTGACTACTTATAACAATTTACCAGGTAATACAGGTAATATTTTTGCCTATCCGAACTGGGTGCGTGCTGCACAGCAATTGATTAATGAAACTAAGAAAACCGGTTTCCTGGGTAATGCATACGCTGCATACTCGCCAATAAAAGGGTTGACTTTCAAAACCTCTTTTAACACAGAGTTTTTGGCAACGAAATTCTATTATTTCAACCCGTCTACTGCAACTTACCAGATTAATGTCCCTATTCCAACAACCGCAGCATCGGTTCGTTCGAATACACAAAATTTCAGCTGGTTAAATGAAAACACAGTTACTTACAACAAAGCAATTGGTGATCACAATTTTGAATTGCTTGCAGGTTTCACGCAGCAAAAAGTTCGGGAAGAATACTTACAGGTTTCGGCCAGTGTATATCCGGATGACCGTATTACAACCCCTCAAAGTGCAATTAACATTACCAGGGGCAGTGGAACTTCAAGTGGTGTGAATCAATATACGTTATCGTCGTACCTATCACGTTTGACTTACAACTTTAAAGGAAAATACCTTTTCACAGCTGCTGTTCGTGCTGATGGCTCTTCCCGTTTCGGTGCTGATAACCGTTGGGGGGTTTTCCCGTCAGCTTCTGTGGGCTGGGTGTTGTCGGATGAAAATTTTGTAAAAAATATCAAACAAGTTTCTTTCGCAAAAGTTCGGTCAAGTTATGGTGTAATTGGTAATAACAACATTGGTAACTACACGCAGTATGCAACGGTTGACAATACAATAAACTCTGTATTTGGAAGTAACGTAGCAGCGGGTGCGGCAGTGACTTCTTTACAAAACCGTAATCTTGGCTGGGAAAAAACAAAACAGTTTGACCTTGGTCTTGATCTTGGTTTGTTTAACGACCGCATCACCTTTGTATATGATTTCTATACAAAAAGAACAACAAATCTTCTTTACAGTGTTCAGATCGCACAAGAAGCAGGTTTTGGTAATTACAACGACAACATTGGTGAAATTAAGTTCTGGGGACATGAATTTTCTCTGACTACCCGTAACACAGTAGGAGCTGTTAAATGGACAACTAATGCCAACATTTCTTTCAACAGAAATAAAGTATTAGCCCTTTCAGATGGAATTGACCGCGTTTATGGTGACGTTAACATTACTCAGGTAGGGCACCCATTTGGCCAGTTCTACGGTTTGATTAAAGACGGATATTATACAACTCAGGAACAACTTAAAACAACACCTGTTGTACCTGGCCGCTCAGCAATCGGAGTTATAAGATATAAAGATTTGAATGGAGATGGTGTTATCACTAACGGTGGGGATAAGGACGATAGGACTATTATCGGTAATCCATTCCCAAAATTCACTTATGGGCTTACCAACTCAGTTTCATATAAAAACTTTGATTTATCGGTTACCGGTTCAGGATCATTTGGCAATCAACTTTATGTTCAGCATTTGTATAGTACTGCCAACCTGGATGGTGTTTTCAATATGGTTGCAGGCGTAAAAGATCGTTTCCGGGTTAAGAATTCAATAGATCCGGTCACTAAACAACCAGTGGCTACTACAATCATTACCGAAGGAAAAGGAATGTTTGGTGCTACGAACAACGGAGGAAATTACACTGGTCTTGAAAGAGACTGGGCAAGTACTCAATTCCTGGCAAATGCCTCTTACTTTACTATCAAAAACGTAACGTTGGGCTACAACATCGGTATAAAGAATAAATTATTCAAATCTGCACGTCTTTATGCTTCCGTTCAACAGTTGTACGTGTTCACGAAATACTGGGGTGGCCCCAATCCTGAAACAAGTGGACAACCTGATGGAACTGGTCCTGGTAATAATTTGAGTCTTGGACGTGACTATTCTAACTATCCGGTGCCACGTACATGGACAGTAGGTATCAACCTGAACTTCTAAAATACCGTAGCCAGCTATTAACATTTTATCGATCTTGATAATGAGAAAAAAACTAATCATAACTTGCCTTGCCAGTACGCTGGCATTCACAAGCTGCCAGGATAAATTCCTGACTGTTTTACCAGAAACGACACTTAGTTCTGACGTTTACTACAAAACCCAGGCTGATTTCGAATTCGCTGTAAACGCAACTTACGCACCATTGAGAACTATTTTCAATGACCGTGCCTGGAAATTGGGAGAATTGCATTCTGATAATGCTTATTATGCACGTAATCCACTTTATGGTGCGGTGGACGCCACTGAAAACATTGCGGATTTTGCTGTCCCTACGGCGAATGGTGTCACCGCTAATGATAATGTTTTACAGCAGTGGCGGCAGGATTACTTAATCATTGCGAGAGCTAACCAAATATTGGTGCTGATCGATGGTGTAGATTTCGATGCTACTGCTAAGGCTAACCTGAAAGGACAAGCCTTGTTTTTAAGAGCTTTTGCCTACTTTGAACTGGCAAGATATTTCGGATCTGTTCCTCTTCACTTGATACCAGTAACAACGCGCCAGGAAGCAGCCTTACCGTTGTCAAAAGTGGAAGACATATATGCTCAAATCGAAAAAGATGCCAAAGAAGCCTCTACATCTTTGTTGTCAAAATCTAAACAGGAAGCTGGAAGGGTTACATCTGGTACAGCAAAAACGTTACTTGCCAACCTTTACATTGTACAGAAAAAATGGGCCGATGCAGCAACTTTGATGGCGGATGTAGTAAAAAGCGGTGAGTACTCACTAATGCCAAACTATGATGACGCATTCTCCGGAACGTCTGACAACAAAAACAATGCAGAATCTGTTTTTGAAGTGCAATATATGGAAGGCGCGGCGGGATATAACGGTAACCTGATTTATCAGATCATGCCATCACCAATCACAGCAGAAGAATTGTTCCCGATTACAGGAACCAATAATACGCAGGCTACTTCCCAGGAAAGTAATGATATCCCAACTCCGGATATCATTGCCGCCTTTGAAACAGGCGATAAGAGAAAGGATGTTAATATCGGGTATGTTACACTTAGCCAAAGTGCCAGAGCAAACAAAGTCTTCCCTTATGTCAAAAAGTTCGCCCGCAAGCATACGCAGCAAGGCAACACAGGTCAGAATTTCCCTGTTTATCGTTACGCAGAAGTGCTTCTTTTCCTTGCAGAAAGCTTGAACGAATCCGGCAAATCTGCTGATGCTATTCCATACCTGAACCAGGTACGTGCAAGAGCAGGATTAGCAGGCACAACAGCTTCTTCCCAAGCTGATCTTCGTGAAGCGATCTTCAAAGAAAGAAGAGTTGAATTGGCTTTTGAAAACAAAAGATGGTTTGATATCGTTAGAACGGGTAGGATCCAGGAAATCATTGTTCCTTATGGTGCAAGAGTAAAAGCAAATCCAGATGCTTATTATTTCCCTGCTGGTTCTGTTCCTCCGGGCAACGCGTTTACGGTTCTTGATCAATATTATGGATTACCAGCTGTGGAATCGGCGCTATCGCCTAATTTCTAACATTGGTCGAAGATTTAAATAGTCTTTAACAACATAAAAAGTGTAGTAAGATAAGCTTACTGCACTTTTTATGTTTAAGAATAGTACTTAAAGTAATTTTAAAATGCATTGATCATACAACACTTTAAAACCATTTAATACTTAATTGTACACAATAAAATTATTATACTTTAAATATTTTCAATACGTATATATAGTATAATTAGTTAGGTACTTTAAATAAAGTTATAAAATATAATACGTATAAAAAGTAATATACTTATTAAAGTCATTTCGTTAGAATTTGCTTAATTTAGTATGAAACCCGACAGAACAGGATGGTGAGATCAATCAATCCTTTTATAATTGCAAAATCCGATTTTTTCGAGAATAAGTTTGTTTTATTCAAGTCGATAAATCTTTAAATACAAAATTCATCATACTTTAAAATTTATATTACTTAAACTCTGAGCTGTAAAATGTACACAAAAAAACAATGGTCCAGACTTCCAATAACACTTGCGGTGCTTATTGCCGTGGGTGTCTTTTGCGGGGTTTTATTAAGCAACCGGTCTGCCAAACACAGGCCGCCTGGCTCCAAAGTAGATAAACTGAAACTTGCCGATGGATTTGTTGCAGAGCATTTATATAGCCCATCGGAAGAAATGAACGGATCATGGGTTTCCATGACTTTTGATAACAAGGGAAGAATGATCACGAGTGATCAGTACGGCGGACTTTTCCGTCTTGAACTTCCGGCAATTGGATCAACTGAAAAAGTTAAAGTTGAAAAATTGCTTATTGAAGGAGACACAGCGAAAGTTGCAATGGGTTTTGCCCATGGTTTGCTTTATGCTTTCAACAGCCTTTATGTAATGATCAACAACCGTGAAAGCGCAAAATTTCCAAAAGGAAGTGGCCTATACCGTTTGCAGGATACTGACAACAATGATAGGTACGATAAAATCACTTTGCTGAAACCACTGGTTGGAGAAGGCGAACACGGACCGCACAGTATCGTTTTATCCCCTGATAAAAAATCACTTTATGTAGTGGCCGGTAACTTCACTGATTTGCCAAAAATGGATTCGTACCGTTTGATGCCAAACTGGAAAAACGATAACCTTTTCCCATGGATCAAAGATCCGCGCGGTCATGCAAACGATCGTAACGCACCAGGCGGCTGGGTAGCACATACAGATCCCGAAGGAAAAAACTGGGAATTGATGGCTGCCGGTTTCCGTAACTCTTATGACATTACTTTTAACGAAGCCGGAGATTTGTTCATCTACGATTCAGATATGGAATGGGATTTCGGTACACCATGGTATCGCCCGACCCGCGTTTGTCATGTAACAAGTGGCGCTGAATATGGATGGAGAACGGGATCAGCAAACTGGTCGCCAACATTTGCTGATAACCTTCCACCGATCATGAACATCGGACAAGGTTCGCCAACAAACCTGATTTACCTTAAAGACGCACGTTTTCCTGCAAAGTATAAAAGCACACTTCTGGCGTTCGACTGGAGTTTTGGTATCATGCACGGTTTGCACCTGAAACCAAATGGCTCTACTTACTCAGCAGAACATGAAGAATTTCTTTCAGGCGCGCCGCTTCCCCTTACTGATGGAGCTATCGGTCCTGACGGTGCTTTGTATTTCCTTACTGGTGGCCGTCGTCTTGAATCTGATTTGTACCGTGTATATTACAAGGATTACAAAAACATTCCTGCGGGAGCAAATGCTGTGCAGGTGACGATCACGCCCGAGCACAAACAACGTACGGATATTGAACAGTACCACACAAAACAAGATCCAAAAGCAATTGATGCAGCATGGCCATTATTGAAAAGCCCGGATCGTTTCTTACGTTATGCAGCGCGTATCGCGATCGAGCACCAACCGGTAGCACAGTGGCAGGCAAAAGCATTAGCTGAAAAAGATCCTCAGTCGCTTATTTATGCTTCACTTGCATTGGCCCGTGAAGGAGACGCTTCGGTAAGAACTCAGCTTTTAAAAGCAATGATGGGTATTGATTTGAAAAAATTGACAGATAGTCAAAAACAAGATTTGCTAAGAACTTTCGAAGTTGCTTTTTACAGAATGGGACAACCTGATGCTGCTCAAAAAGCACAGCTTATCGCATATCTTGGACCAAACTATCCATCAGCAAATGCAGGACTTAATCGTTTCTACGCCAAACTTCTTGTATTCCTTGAAGATCCAAAGGTTGTTGATCAGACACTTGGCCTGATTGCTAAAAATGAAGTTTTCGATGACAAAGACAATGCGATGGCAACTGCCTCAGCGGATCTTATTCTTCGTAACCCTCAATATGGCTTGGATCTTGCCGGATTGTTGGAAAAAATGCCGCCAGCTCAGCAAATGTTCTATGCTATTTTGCTCAGCAGCGCAAAAACGGGATGGACACCAGCTTCAAGAGAAAAATATTTCAAATGGTATGAAAAAGCATTCAGCTATCAGGGTGGTCGCAGCTACATTGGTTTTATTGACAAAGCACGTCAAATGGCTTTGCAAAATGTACCAAAAGACAAATATGCTTATTACAACAAATTGTCTGGTGCAGATTTGTTGACAACCAACGGAAATGATCTTGCCAATTTGTACAATCCAAAAGGACCTGGACGTGGCTGGAAAGTTGATCAGGCGGTTGCGCTTGTTCAGGATAGTTTACAACATCGTGACTTTGAGCGTGGAAAATTAATTTTCTCTGCTGTATTATGTAGCCGCTGCCACATGATCCAGGGTGAAGGCGCCGATGTTGGTCCGGACTTGACGCAACTCGGAACTCGTTTCTCTCCAAAGGATATGCTTGAAGCGATCATTGAACCGAACAACGCTATCTCTGATCAGTTTGCATCTATTGCCTATGAATTAAAAAGCGGAGAATCCGTTGTTGGTCGTCAGTTGAATGAAGATGCTAATTTCTATTACATCGCTCAAAATCCTTTCGACTCGAAAACGATCCGTAAAATCTCGAAAAAAGAGGTTAAGTCTTCTAAAATATCTCCGGTTTCTATCATGTTGCCAGGATTAATTAACGGACTGAACCCTGATGAACTTAGAGATCTGGTTGCTTACCTGATGTCGGGTGGAAACAAAAACAACCCGATTTATCTTGAATCATCAGGTGCTGCAAAGAAGACAGGTAAATAACCTGACTTTTGAGTAGAAATTAAATATTTGATCTTAAGTAGTGGTGTCACTGAATCGACGTTTAGCTTTGCAAAAGGCAAAAGATGTCAACAGTGACACCACTGATTTTTTAGGGCAATGATTAAAATTGGAATGAAACAATACCAAATATTACGCTTGTTTTTCTTGCTGGCTATCGCCGGCCTGTTTTTCCAGGAAGTAATGGCCAAAAAGCCATCGCCAAAGAAGATTTACAAAGTGCTGATCATTGACGGGCAGAATAATCATAGAAATATGGCTGACGGAACCGTGATGATGAAAAAGTATCTGGAAGAAACCGGTCTTTTTACGGTAGATGTAGCAACAACGCCTAAGAAAGGAGAAAATTTGGATAATTTTAAACCTGATTTTTCGAAATATAATGTGGTTTTATCAAATTATAATGGAGATTCCTGGCCGGAAGCTACCAATATTGCATTTGAAAAATTTATGAAAAATGGCGGCGGACTTGTGACGGTGCATGCAGCTGACAATTCTTTTCCTAACTGGCTGGCTTATAACCAAATGATTGGAATAGGTGGATGGGAGGGGCGTAATGAAAAATCCGGTCCTTATCTGTATTTTGATGAATCGAAAGGTAAAATTGTAAAAGATACTACAAAAGGAGTTGGTGGAAGTCATGGCAATCAACATGAATTTATCGTCAAAACAAGAGATGCCAATCATCCGATCATGAAAGGTTTACCAGCAGAATGGCTGCACCAGAAAGATGAACTTTATGACCGGTTGAGAGGACCGGCAGAAAACGTTGACGTGTTGGCTACGGCATACAGCCCGGTTGAACAAAAAGGATCAGGGCGTAATGAACCTATGCTGATGACTTTACAATACGGAAAAGGAAGAATTTTCCATACAACGCTTGGACATGAGAATTACTCCCAGAAATGTGTAGGATTTATTACAACATTACAAAGAGGAACAGAATGGGTTGCGTCAGGAAAAGTTACACAAGCAGTTCCAAAAGATTTTCCAACGGCAACAAATGGCAGCGCCAGACCCTAATATTTATTGTATCAATTAAAAAATAATATACCAGTTTTGATGAAAAGTACATCCAACAGACGTACAGCACTAAAAAATCTCATAGCAGGCGCTGGCGTTTTGAGCTTACCGTTATCGATGACGAACGTAATGGCTGCCTCGGAAAATGCCCTGGGACCTAAATTGAATGGGAAAATAAATCACTCGGTGTGCCGCTGGTGTTACAGTAAAATTCCATTGGAAACGCTGGCTCAGGAAGCTAAGAAGATCGGTCTGAAATCTATTGAATTATGTGGTCCGGAAGAATGGCCTGTTCTTAAAAAATATGGATTGACTTGTGCGCTTCCCTGGGGAGAAGGATTGACCAAAAGTCTGGATCAGGGATTTAACGATCCAAAAAATCATGCGGAACTGATCAAGGGTTTTGAAGATATTATTCCCAAAGTACAGGCAGCGGGTTATAATCAGATTATTTGTTTCTCAGGAAACCGCCGTGGCATGAGTGATGTGGATGGTATGATGAATTGCGCTATTGGACTGAGAAAATTAATGCCGATTGCTGAAAAACATAATGTAACTCTGGTGATGGAATTGCTGAACAGCAAAGTGAATCACAAAGATTATATGTGTGACAATACGGCTTGGGGAGCTGGTTTATGCGAAATGGTTGGATCTGAAAAATTCAAACTTTTGTATGACATTTACCATATGCAAATTATGGAAGGTGACGTAATAGCAACGATCAGAAAGTACCACAAATACATCGCTCACTATCACACAGGTGGTGTTCCCGGAAGAAATGAAATTGATGAAACGCAGGAATTATATTACCCTGCTATTATGAAAGCGATTACTGAAACCGGCTACAAAGGTTTTGTTGGACAGGAATTTGTGCCAAGCCGGAAAGATGATATCGCTTCTTTAAAGCAAGGCGTGACGATTTGTGATATTGCCTAAATTGAGATTATACCCAAAACATGAAATCAAAAACGAACAGACGAAACGTGTTAAAAAAAATGATAGCAGGAGCCGGTCTTTCAGCTTTACCCTTATCGGTTACGGGCGTCTTTGCAGCATCTGACAAAGCGCTTGGTGCCGAATTAAAAGGAAAAATAAATCATTCGGTTTGCAAATGGTGTTATTCCAAAATTCCATTGGAAACCTTTGCCCAGGAATGTCAGAAAATTGGTTTGAAATCAATAGAGCTTTTAGGTCCAGAAGAATGGCCGATTTTGAAAAAATACGGACTGACTTGTGCCTTACCAAACGGGGCAGGAATGGGTATTGAAAAAGGATTTAACGATCCCAAAAACCATGATGCGCTGATAAAAAGTTACGAAGAGATTTTTCCGAAAATTCACGAAGCGGGCTATACAAGTGTTATTTGTTTTTCGGGTAACCGTAACGGAATGTCGGATATTGACGGCATGAGAAATTGCGCAGAAGGTTTGAAACGCCTGATTCCCTCAGCTGAAAAATACAATGTCACGCTCATCATGGAACTGCTGAATAGCAAAGTCAACCACAGAGATTATATGTGCGATCACACAGCCTGGGGCGCTGGACTTTGTGAAATGATCGGTTCTGAAAAATTCAAACTGCTTTACGATATCTACCACATGCAAATTATGGAAGGCGACGTAATTGCAACGATTAAAAAGTATCATAAATACATCGGACACTATCACACGGGTGGTGTTCCGGGCAGAAATGAAATTGACGAAACACAGGAGCTATATTATCCTGCAATCATGAAAGCAATCGTGGATACGGGCTTCAAAGGCTTTGTGGCTCAGGAATTTATACCAAGCCGGAAAGACGATATTGCTTCGCTGAAACAGGGTGTTACGATTTGTGATATTGCTTAATCACATAGATACTGGTTATAAAGTAAAAACCCCGCTGGCTGTTTCAGTCCGACGGGGTTTTACTTTAATACATCAACTTATAACATCCACTGATTATTCAAGTTTCAATTCGTCTCCATCTTCGGTAACAACTTTTACTTTTCTCTTTCTCTCAGCCCATAAGTAAAGCGGTGGCAATAATATTGGAGCGAAAATAAGCGTACTGGTTAATCCACCGATAATTACGGTCGATAATGGGCGCTGAACATCTGAACCAATTCCCGAAGAAATAGCAGCCGGGACAAGACCGATAATCGCTACCACAAGGATTGATAATAGTGCCCGAAGCTGTTCGGTAGAAGCCAGCAAAACATTGCTTCTGATATCATTTTCAGTATTCAAAACAGCCCGGTTTAATGCGGAAACAAGCAATACGCCGGCCATAACCGATATGCCGAAAATACTAACAAATCCAACACCGGCCGACACGTTGAAATAATAACCACGCATCAGCAAAGCCACAATTCCTCCGCCTAATGCGAACAGTATGCAACTCATGGTAACCATGGTATGTGAAAGATTTTTGAACAACATAAACAGGAACAAAAATACCATAACGATTGTAAGCGGAATTGTGAATGCCAATTGTTTTCCTGCACGTTCAAGGTTCTCATACTGACCACCGTAAATTATGCTGTAACCTTTTGGAACCTTGATTTTGGCATCCAGTTTTTTCTGTAATTCAGCAACAAAACCTCCCTGGTCACGACCTCTGATATTGGTACGAACGGTCACCATTCGTTTGCTTCCATAGCGATAAATGTTAGTCTGACCTTCAATAAAGTGAATGTCTGCCAACTGATCCATAGGAATCAAAGCGCCTGTCAGCGATGGAATTTGAAGATTTTTAATTACATCAATTGAATTTCTATATTCCGGCAAAAAACGTACAACAATATCGTAACGTTTTGTTCCGTCATACAAGGTCGATATGGTTTTACCACCAATCGCAGCCTCAATCATATTCTGGATATCCGCAACATTTATTCCAAAACGCGCAGCATTCTGGCGATTTATATTGATGGCTAATTGTTCCTGCGGACCTTCCTGTTCAATATTAACGTTTTCAGCACCAGCGGTTTCTTTCACAATTTTTGTGATGCTATCCGCTTTCATACGCATCATACCCAAATCATCGCCGACAATAGAAATAGCAAGATCGGCAGCACTACCAGTCACAATTTCCATAACCTGGTCAATAATAGGCTGACCGGAAGAGAAGGCAACCGACGGCAATTGTGATTGCAGATCAGCTTTGATTTTCTGAACAAGCTCTTTTTTCGTAATCTCTTTGGCCCACAGATCATAATCTTTCAAACCGATCAGGATTTCATTTCTGTTGGCCGGAAATGGATCCGTGCCATCATCATTACGTCCGGATTGTGTGATCACAAAAGATATCTGTGGATATTTTGCAATGATACTTCTGATCTTCGGCGCGTAACTTGCATTTTCCTGAATGGTAATCCCAGCCGCAAAATTTCCTCTTAAAAAGATCGAACCTTCATCCAGAGTCGGGAGGAATTCAGATCCCAATTTTGCTCCAAAAAGCACCAGAACCATGACAACAGCAAAACCAATTAATACGGTGGATTTGTAATAGGTCAAGAATTTTGCTACAATTTTCGCGTAACCTTTTGCCAAACCATCAAGAACAAAATTCTTATGTTCTTTCATAGGTTTATCCGGATTTGCCAATTGTTTCTTGTAAGCGAAGGAAATTAACACTGGTATAAAAGTTAATGCTGCCAGCATTGACCCAATTACGGCAAAAGCAAGTGTTAAAGCCATTGGAGAGAACAATTTTCCTTCCACACGTGTCATCAACAAAATCGGCATGTAGGCTAAAATAATGATTGTAACGGAGAAGAAAATTTCACGTCCAACTTCCTGAGCAGCAAGCAAAGTAATCTTGACAATTCCCTGTTGTTTTTCCTCAACCGTAGCCGTTCTGTATTTGCGTATTAGGTGCTCAGCCATTACGCAGGCTCCATCCACGATGATACCAAAGTCAATCGCACCAAGAGAAAGAAGGTTGGCAGGAATTCCTGTCAAACGCATCAATATAAAAGCAAATAACAATGAGAACGGAATTGTCAACGCCACAACCAACGCACTTCTAATACTTCCCAGGAAGAAAATCAATAGAATAATTACGATTGAAATTCCTTCAAAAAGTGTGTGGGCAACTGTTTCAAGAGAGTGATCAATAAGGAAACTTCTATCATATAAAGGACGTAAAGTAACACCTTCCGGAAGTTCGGTCTCCTTCAAATCCGCCATTCTTTGTTTCAATACTTTCAAGACTTCACTTGGGTTTTCATAACGGCGCAAAAGGATAATTCCCTCAACACCGCCGCTTACATCTACGCTGTCTTTGGTAATAGTGTAACCCATCACGCCACTTGGAGGTGGTGGTGTTATTTCAACCGTTGCAACATCACGAAGAAAAACCGGAACACCGTTGGCCGATTTCAAAACGATATTTTTGATATCTTCCTCTGTCTTAATCGCTCCCAAGCCACGAACTGCAAAGCCTTGTCCACCGCGGGAAATAATATTGCCACCGGTATTCTGATTATTGGCATCTACGGCATCCATTACGTTTTGCAAGGAGAGACCATACTTAACCAGTTTTTGAGGCGAAGTTAAAATATGGAATTGTTTTAACGGACCACCGAAAGTTGTAACATCCGCAATGCCAGGTACTTGTAACAAAGCAGGTTTAATAACCCAATCCTGCAAATCTCTCAATTGTGTAGGACTAAAAGTTGGCGGCGCCTCAACAACGTAACGCAAGATTTCGCCTACCGCCGTAGATAGGGGAGCCAGTTCCGGTGCTACACCATCAGGTAATTCAGCCGCTGCAACTCTTTCCAAAACCTGCTGTCTTGCGAAATAATCATCAGTTCCGTCTTTGAAAGTAAGCTGAACAACAGAAAGTCCAAAAATAGTACGACTTCTGCGATCCAAAACATTAGGTGTATTTTGTAAAGCGCGTTCGATAGGAACTGTTACCTGTTGTTCCACTTCTTCCGCTGCCCGGCCAGGATACTGTGCGATCACAATTACGTTTGTATCTGCAATATCGGGGTAAGCTTCGATTTTAAGCTGGGTAAAGCACCAGTAACCGATGCCCATAAGTACAAAACTGATGGAAATAACGACCCATCTGTTTCGCAAACTAAAAAAAAGCAAGTTCTTAATCATCTAATTCCACTTATCTACGTGATTGGTAATAATAAATCCGCTTTTCACTTCTTTCCGAAGTTCTGTCAAAGCCGATTTTACATTTTCTTCTTCATCAATGAAGGTGATCAAAATCGGCGTCTCATCGAAACTGAAAAGATCAAACGGTCGGTTAAGATGCTTGCTTTCATCATAGCCCAGTCGGCCAACAAAAACTGTGGCTCCCCGAATTTTCTGCTTAAGCAGCAGTTGCATAATATATTCGTACAGGGGCTGCTCCCGGAAAAACTGATCTTTCCCGATAAATATCTGTGCTTGTAGCATAATTTGGAACTAAATTAATAACCGAAAGAAAGTCCTTTCAACTGCATAACACCTTTAATTGCAATCGAATCATCATTATTCAAACCTGAAAAAACAATAATTCTGTCACCAACCTGGTCGCCAATATTTACCTCCTTCCGTTTGAAAGTAGAAGTACCATCTTTTACAAATACATAATTCTTACCTTGAATTGTAATAATAGCATCCTTGCTCACGCTGATATTTTTTCCTTCGCTCACACCAAACATCAGTGTTCCAAACATTCCGGCTTTCAATTTGTTATCCGAATTATTAAGGCTAACACGCAATTTGATCATTCGTGTAGCCGGATCAACCATATCTGCAACGTTGTCAATTTTCCCTGTAAACTTCTCATTTGGGAACGCTGTGAACTGCAAAATGCACTGGCTACCACTCTTAATTTTGCTAACATCGTTTTCAGGTATATCACAGGTGATATACGCAGTTCCCGCTTTTGCCTTACGCAGCAATTCAGCCTGAAATCCACCTTCTTTCAGCTTCGTTTCATGTTCTATCAGAGCAGCTCTTTCGTTGTTAAGATTTGTCTCCTCCATTGCCATAGCAGTCTGGGCATCAAGCAAATCCTTTCCGGTTGCAGCGCCATGTGCCTGCAAATCCTGAACTCTTCCAAGTTCAATTTTTCTTTGTTTTATGTTGACGTTTTGGATTTGGTTTATAGTAATCAAATGCTGAATCAACTGGGTGTAACTTCCCGCCAGTTCAGGATTTTGGAACAAAACGATATTCTGTGACGCACCTTCATTTGATTTTACAACAGTGGCTGAAACTGTTGCCGGGGCAGTAATATCCGCAGTAAGCGAGCTGCTTCCAATGGTTTCTGTTTTAAAAAACTTTACGCTTTCTGCCTTTGGAAATTCTATTCTCGCGCCGTTCTCAGATATCTTGGGCTCAACGTTTTCGACAGGGGCTGATTTGTTTTCCTTTTTCTCGCAGGCAATAAGCAGAACACCAAAAAGCCAGCCGTATTTAAAAAAATTCTTCATGATATTATTGCGCGATTTGATTGATTATGCCAGATGCGTACAAGAGTTTGATATAGCTCTGACGGTATAATTGTAAGGTTTCATAATATTGTTGCTGTGTATCAAGCCAGCTTCTTTGTGCTTCCAGAAAATCAATAATAGTTGTTCCTCCGTGTAAATAAGAGTATTTCACATTATTTAAAATCGTCTGGGACTGGCCAAGAAGGCTGGTGAAATTTTGCAGATTTTGCTTTTGTGTTTGATAACTGCTGAAAGCAGTTGTGATTTCACTTTGTATCAGGGATTGTGTCGCAACCAGATCCTGTTCTGCCTGTTGTTTCAACACGTTCGACTTTTTGATTTCACCCTGATTTCTTGAAAATAACGGAATTGCAATTGTTCCATAAATACCGGCATAAGGTGCGCCATTTTGCGGGTTAAAAATCGCGCCCAATTCCGGAACGGGTAGGGCAAGTGATTTTTGCAATTTAATGTTGGAATTGGCAACATTAATTGTCGACTTCAAAGTCTGGATATCACTTCTTGATTGTAACGCGTCCTGCAAAAGATCGTCGATATTTGACGGAAATGCAAAAAGGAAATTATCTGTTGTATCAACGCTGATCTCATCAGCAATTCCCATTAGAAATTTCAGATTAACAAGCTCATTTTTATAATTCTGATCAGCCGTTCTCATCTGAACATTGTACTGATTGGCTAAAAGCTCCGTCCGTGCAAGATCAGTTGTTGTAATTACCTGATTTTTCAGACGAACTCTATTCGTATTGACCAAAGTATCAATATTACTTTTTGCAATATTCAATATATCAAGCTGTTTGCGTGCCGACCAGACATCCAGCCATTTGTTAGCGACGTCCTGGAATAAATTACGTTCCGTTTCTGTGTACGCTTTTTGATTCAGAATTACGTTCTGATTGGCATACTCAATCTTGTTTCTTCTCAATTCCGGCATCTGAAAAGGCTTGGTCACCTGCCACCAAACCTGGCGGTTCAAATGATTGGCCCAGCTGGTATTGTCCGGAAATTTAGATTGCTTGATAAGCTGCAAAGACTGATTATTCAGAACGGGATTTGGACGTAAATTTGCTGTAACAATATCTGCCTGAGCAATATTTACATTAAATTGTTCCCTTTTCAGATTGGGATTATTTATTTTGGCTGCCTGCAAAGCTTGTTGCAAACTATATTTTGTCTGGGCGGCAGCCGGTTCAAAAATCCAAAACAATATAACGATGGCGGTGATTATTACTCCTCTGAACTGCATTACCTTCTTATTAATTGCTAATATGATACCAAAATTGCAATTTCCTGATGACAACAACCGTTAGAGAACTTATAGAAAAAAATTAGAAAAACATTAGAGACAAAAATTACAAGCAAAAAATAGAGTAGAAGAGAGGAAACACCAGAATTGGCTTACTGTAATTGGAATTTTTACAAGTGGGGGAGTACTACCGTAAAAATTGTCCCTTTGCCAATTTCGGAAGAAACGGAGATAGTACCTTTATGGAGGGCGATAATTTTCTGGGTGAGGGAGAGGCCCACACCGTTTCCCTCAGCAAATTTTTTATTATTTCCTCTAAAAAAAGGAGTGAAAATTAATTCTAAATCTTCATTAGAAATTCCTATTCCATTATCAGAAAACATTAAAATAACTTTTTCTTCTTTAAAATTAATCTCAACAGTTGTTTCCGGATTGTTTGAAAACTTCCCTCCGTTCTCCAACAAATTTGCAAATGCCACATTCAATAAATACTCATTCCCTACTATCGATATCTCACTGTCGGTTTCAAATTCTTTTTCATAATGAATATCAATCAGATACTTGGGATTTTCCTTCTGCACCTTCTGTCTGGCATCGAGTAATATTTCATCTATCCTAACCTGTTTAAAACCAATTTCAGATGGATCATAACTGGCCTTTGCAAAATCCAGGAGACTATCAGAAAGTTTGGATAAACGTCTTGCATCAATCAAGGTGTTACTGATCACTTTTTTATATTCAGCTACACTACGTTCTTTATACGTAGACAATTCCAGCTCTGCCGTAAGCACTGCCAGCGGCGTCCTGACCTCGTGGGATATGTTTGAAACAAACTGTTTTTGAGCCTCAAAAGAATTTTCAATCCGGTCCAGAACACCGTTAAAAGTAGATGCCAGTTCTGCCAGTTCATCTTTACCTTCTGCGTTATCAAGGCGTAAATCAAGATTGGATGCTGTGATATTTCTGACCTTGTTCACAATTTCGGTTACCGGTTTTAATGCTCTTTTGGAAAAAAATCTTCCCGCTGCATAAATTACCAAAATTGAACAAACAAACATCAGCCAAATTGTCTCACGTAAATACCGGAGTTTGCTATAACCGTATTTATCATAGGCAGATGCTGTGATGATATATTTTTTATTTTCGTATGTAAAAAGAAGCCCTACCGCCTGCCAGTCACCTTGATAAAACCTGATGTATTTCCGATTCATAATGGTTTTCATCATTTGCCTTGTTTCTTTTACTGCATCAATATCGGCAGCATCGTGATAGAGCAAATCTGAATTTGTATCAAAAATAGCTACCTGGACTTCGTTGATAGTTTCCATATTGTTTTTGTAAATAGTCTGCAAGGTATGTGCATCTACTTTCGCGGCAAAAAAAAGATTTGCCTTCGTTATCGTTTCCTGATGAAGCCTTTTAAAAAACTCATTTTCACGGTTTTGATAAGCAGAATAATAAACCAAAGATGCGAATACAAGCAAAATTGCGGCCGTCAATACTGTAAAAAGTACGCTTAGTTTCGTGCGGATTTTCATAAGTCAGAAGATTTTACAATCTCAGCTTCCCAGGATTTTTCAGTTTTACGGACGAGCAACAAACCTTCCCCGGTGCCTTCAAAACTTTCGATTAAATCTCCCTTATTATTCCAAAATCCACTTTTTCCCGCAGACTCAAATCCATAAGACGGTCCACCAAAATTAGACATCAGAACATTCATTGAAAACTCTGTGGCGTATCCCTGCAAATTTTTATAACCTTCTGAAATGCCATTGGGTGTATAAAAAATACTGGCTAGATAAATAGTACTATTCAGCGAAGCCGCTTTGAGAGCATGAGCAGGATTTGTAATATCGGCACAAATTGCAACAGAAAATGCCTCATTTTCAACGATTATTTGCAGACTGTCATTCTCTCCTGGTGTGAAGAAAATTTCCTCTCCATCATGAAGATATTGCTTGGTATAAATTTTCTCCCGGCCATCAGGATGAAAAATAAATGCTCCAATAAATAACTGAGATACAAGACGGACAGGAGCTCCGGCTATGATAATAATATTTTTCTGTGCAGAAAGATTTCTCAATTCATCCAGCCTTGGATCATTCGGAATAAATTCAAGACTTTCAGCTAATTCACGTTCATATCCCGAGATTGACAGCTCAGGAAATAGCATAAGATTTACACCGTATTCCGCAGCCAAATTGATCAATCTGTAATGATCAACCAGATTCTTTTCAATATTCTCCTTCGGAATTGTCTGTGCTGCGGCGATAATCATTTCCAGGTAATTAAATTTATAATTCTCCGTTTCTCAAAATAAAACCCATTCCGGATTTGGTATGAATCAGTTTTTGATCAAAGTTTTTGTCAATTTTCTTTCTGAGGTAATTGATGTAAACATCGATGAAGTTAGTGCCCGTATCAAAATGTGTATTCCAGACTTTATCTGCAATTTCTGCTCTTGACAAAACCCGTTCACTATTCTGCATCATATATTCCAATAACTTAAACTCCTTTGGCGTCAATACAATTTCAATTTGAGAGCGCTTAACTATTTTTGTCTGATCATTCAGTTCAAGATCTGCATATTTTAAAATGTAATCCTGTTGTTTTGCTGTGATACCGCTACGTTTCGTCAACGCCCTGATTCGAACCTGTAACTCTCTGAAATCGAAAGGTTTAACAAGGTAATCATCTGCACCTGCATCAAAAGCTTCAACCTTATCATTGGTTGTGCCCAGAGCAGTAAGCATCAAAATTGGAATATCTGGTTTTACTGTCCGGACTTCTTTACACAAATCAATTCCATTAATATAGGGTAGGACTATGTCCATGATAATTAGGTCGTAATCGTTTTTCAGTGCAAGATGTTTTCCAATTAGCCCGTCATATGCCAAAGTTGTGGCATAACCATTTTCTTCCAGTCCCTGTTTTACCAGAACTGCTAATCTTTCTTCATCTTCAATAACCAAAATATTCATAAACCAGGCTTCTAACTTGTGCAAACATACTATGATTTTGATAGAATAAATTATTCTCTTTTTGCTTTTACCTGGATAAGTAAAAGAAAAGAATAACTATACATTTTTGTTACTAAAACTACACAAAAATGTATATGCAGACTTGATGAAAAACATAATTTTATATACATTTTTTGTATATTTAGGTTATGGAATTTGTTATGTAAACAAACAACGATATGATAGAGGTAATTCAAAACTACAAGGAGCTCAAAAAAAACATGGGTAATTTGATCAATAAGTCTGGTTATAAAAATTCATTTTTAGCTGAAAAGATAGGGATGCAGCCGACTTTATTTTCTGTTAAAAAACAAAGAGGTAATTGGAGTGACGATGAGATGGAGAAGATTCTTGTTTTGATTGAAAATGAGGAGCTGGAAGATTATTATTTCGGGGAGTTGTTGAGAGAAAAAGAAAAAGAGGAAACTATAAATTATTCGGAATTTAAAAGAGAAATGGGGTGGAAATAATATTAGCCAAATAAGAGTTGGTGACTGGCGAATTGGTTTAAAGTTTGAAAACAGCCAAATTCACTTATTGCATTTCATTATAATAGCATCTCGCGGTGATGTCTATAAACATTTTCCACCTAAATAATTAAAATTGACTTCAAAATCACTGTTTGGATCAAAATTCAATTTAAATCCAACAAAAACAATTCTCCATAAATCATAATAATAAATTGATTTACAGTTTATTACTTCAAATTTTTGCAAAATTAAAGCTCCTTAGGTTTAAACAAATAAAATCAATCGACCCACAGCACGCTATACTCAATTCTCAGTGTCTGAAATTTGATATCAAATTGTTTTATAATTTATATTATGTTAAATAGAATATCTCATAAAAATAAGACACCTATTTATAGGTGTCTTATTAATCTATTAGTATCTAGTTCTTATTCTTCTGTACAAGCTACTCCTTTACCTGCAAATTGTTCAAGAACGTTATTAACTGTTGCTAAGTTATCTTTTGCCTCAGCTTCGTCTTTAACCTGAATTGCTTTTTCGAAGTATGGTTTAGCTTTTTTGAAACGACCGCAAACACGACCTTCAACCTCTTTACCACGCTGCTGATACTCAGTCATGTTCATATTGTCAACTTCGCTTTTCAATTGAACTGCTTCGTTGAAATAGAAAACGCCAAGGTTATACAAAGCATCGTAGTTAGCTGCATCGATTGTCAATACTTTTTGGTAAGAAGCAATTGCCTGGTCGTTAGCGTTTTTCTTTTCGGCTTTCAACTTGGTGATTTCTCCTTCAAGTCCAGCTGTATCAGTACCTTTCGAAGCTTCCTGAGCTGTTTTGATTTCAGTTTCCAGTGAAGCGATAGCCTCAGTAGATTCTTTTTTCTTTGTAGCAAGATCAGCTAGCTGACGTTTAAGATCTGGCTTCGCAGGAGTCTTTTTAAGAAGAGCGCTTACTCTTTTTACTTCACCGTCATAAATGCCAAGTTTCTCTTTTTCAGCTTCAAGTTTCTTAGTCAGGTCAGCAGTTTTGTTTGCTCCAGAACCTGCTTTACCTTGAAGTTCTTTAATCTTGGTACCAAGTTTGCTGTTCATGTTATCATAAAGAATCGCAAGATTCACAATGTTCTGAACATTATTTGGATCTGATTTAGTCAATGCCGTCAATTCCGCAATTGCCTGATCTTCTTTACCAGAAGCTAAAAGAATATTAACCACTTCTGATTTAAGATCTTTATTACCTGGTGAGCGTTCAAGACCTTTATTCAAAGTAGCAACCGCTTTATCGAAATTGTTTTCACCACGGTACAACTGAGCCAAACCGTAGAATACGCTTGGATCTTTACCACCGTTTTCCACATATTTCTCAAACTGAACTTTTGCCTCCTCTTTTTTATCAATTTGCTGTGCTGCAATACCACCGTACAAACTTGCAAGTGTATCCTTTGTATTTACAGTTTGTGCCAATTGGAACATTTCCAAAGCACCAGCAAGGTTTTTATTCTGATACTTCTCAGCACCTTGTCTTACAAAAGCGTTAAACAATGAAGGATCTTCACCAGTAATGAATTTCTGTGCATCCTTTGCTTTTTTCGGATCAATCTCCGCAGCTTTTTTATATGCTTCAAGAGCAGTCTTTGCAGCACTGGAATCCAACTCCGAACTTTGGCTGGCTATTGAAGAATAAGTGGTGGCGCGATCCATCCAGAATGATGCTTTTGCACTTGCCTTAGGATCAGATACCCCTTTATCACTTTTTTCTTTGTCTTTGCGGAGTTGATCTACAACAGCCTTATCAACGGCAGTCTGCGCAAACGCAGAGAAACCGATCAGACTAAGTGCAGAAACAAAAAACATTTTTTTCATAGATCTCGGATTGGTTGTGAATGATACTTCTAAATACAAATATTAATAATTAACCTAAATATTACAAAAATCATGCCTCTGGCGTCTCAGAATCGTCGTTTTCAGTGTCATCTTCCTCTACATCTTCATCTTCGATACTGTCTACAATTTCATCTTCAATAACCTCAGCGTCATCGCCTCTAATGATCAGTGAATCAGTTGCTTCACCAATTTCTTTTACGATTACATTGCCATCTTCGTCTAATTCTTCGGCTGCTTTTTCATCCGGATCTTTCAGGATTCTGGTTACCGAAGTAATTTCGTCTGAGTTGTTCAGTCTGATCAATTTAACACCTTGCGTATTACGTCCGGCCTGACGAATATCAAGAACACTCATGCGAATGGCGATACCATTACGCGTAATGATCATCAAATCGTCCTGCTCGGTAACTTCTCGAATTGCAACCAGTTTACCAACTTTATCAGTGGCATTCATGGTTGAAACTCCTTTCCCACCTCTGTTTGTTACGCGGTAACTATCTATCAATGAGCGCTTTCCAAATCCGTTTTCAGAAACTACCAGCAACTGTGCATCTTCACGGTTAATACAAACCATTCCGATCACTTTGTTTGCAGGATCATTCAGGTTGATACCACGAACACCAGCAGCAGTTCTTCCCATTGGCCTCACTCCTTTTTCATTGAAGCGAACGGCACGTCCTGCACTTGATGCAATAACGATATCGTTATCTCCATTTGTTAATGCTACATCCAAAAGACGGTCGCCCTCATTAATTGAGATTGCAATAATACCATTCGTACGTGGACGAGAGTATGCTTCAAGCAAAGTTTTCTTTATCGTACCTTGCTCTGTACACATAATGAGGTAATTATTGTTGATATAATCCTCATTCGTCAAAGTACGTACATTAATAACCGAACGAATCGAATCACCATTTTCAAGGCTGATCAAATTCTGGATCGGACGCCCTTTTGACGTTTTACTTCCCTCTGGCACTTCATACACTTTCATCCAGAACAATTTACCATATTCGGTAAAGATGAGCAGATAGTTAAGCATCGTTGCCGAGAACAAATGTTCGGTAAAATCGGTATCCTTGGTTTTCACACCACGAGAACCTACCCCACCCCTTGTTTGTGTTCGGTACTCAGCCAGCGGCGTACGCTTGATATAACCTTCATGAGAAATGGTAATAAGCATTTCCTCATCCGGAATCATATCTTCATCACTGAACTCCTCAGCAGCAAATTCAATTGTTGTACGACGCTCGTCGCCGTAGCGATCTTTAATATCACCAAGCTCAGTTTTGATGATATCGTATTTACGGTATTCGTTTGCAAGAATATCTTTCAAATCAGCGATGATCAGCATAATCTCTTCATATTCCTTCACAATTTTGTCTCTTTCAAGACCTGTCAATCTTTGCAGACGAAGTTCAAGAATTGCTTTGGCCTGGATTTCACTTAAAGCGAAATTCTCCATCAAACCTGTCTTCGCAATCTCAGGATCACGTGCGTTACGGATCAAAGCAATTACGGCATCAAGATTATCAAGCGCGATAATCAAACCTTGTAAAATATGTGCTCTTTTTTCAGCTTCGCGCAATTCGTATTCCGTACGGCGTGTGATGACGATGATACGGTGTTCTACGAAATGTTTAATCAGATCTTTCAGATTCAGCATCACCGGGCGACCTTTTACAAGAGCCACATTATTAACGCTGAATGAAGATTGAAGCGGAGTATATTTATAAAGGTGATTTAAAACGATATTTGGAATCGCATCTTTTTTCAAATCGAAAACGATACGCATCCCATCTCTATCCGATTCATCACGGATATCAGAAATCCCATCCAGTTTTTTATTATTGATCAAGCCGGCGATACCTTCAATCATGGTAGCCTTGTTGGTCATGTACGGAATTTCAGTAACGATAATCTGTTCCCGACCCGTTTTGGTAACATCAAAAGAAGCTTTTGCACGAACAATGATCCGGCCTCTTCCCGTTTCCATTGCAGCACGCACACCCTGATATCCATAAATGATACCACCCGTTGGGAAATCCGGTGCCTTGATATGCTGCATCAACTCAGAAATCTCAATTTCATTATTGTCGATATAAGCAAGCACGCCATCCACAACTTCCGACAAATTGTGCGGAGCCATGTTTGTCGCCATACCTACGGCAATACCGGAAGATCCGTTTACAAGCAAGTTTGGAAATTTCGCTGGAAGAACCGTTGGCTCTTCAAGAGAATCATCAAAGTTTGGCTGAAAATCAACTGTATCTTTACCTAAGTCATTTAATAATTCGTCAGCAAGACGTTTCAATCTTGCTTCTGTATAACGCATCGCTGCCGGAGAGTCGCCATCAACGGAACCAAAGTTTCCTTGTCCGTCAACCAACATATACCGCAACGACCACGGTTGGGCCATACGCACCATTGTATTGTAAACCGAAGCGTCACCATGCGGGTGATACTTACCTAAAACCTCCCCTACTATACGAGCTGATTTTTTGTGGGATTTGTTATAACCAACACCCAAATCAGACATACCATACAACACACGTCTATGCACCGGTTTCAAACCATCGCGAACGTCGGGTAAAGCGCGGGAAATAATAACTGACATCGAGTAATCGATGTATGCTCCTCGCATTTCATCCTCAATATTAATGGGGATAATGTTTTCACCTGAAGATTCTGCCATAAAGAATTAGAAAAGAATCAAAAATTTAAAATGAGAGATTGATTTTATACAAATACTCACTGGATTATTACAATATCGTAACTTCCAAAAAGACAAATTTCGCTATTTTTAGGCATTCTAACAAACTTCTGAAGGCATATTCTGTATTCGTTTTCTATCGCTGTGATCCTGGGGAATTTAGGATCGATAATATTCATGAATTCCGTGATTTCGGCCTGGTATCGCACACCCATGCATGCCGCCTGGGCTGAGATAATGAGCCTTTCAGGCTCTTTTTAGGGTAAGAATCGAGTTTGTTTTGGGGTTTTGTGATAATTAATTGGAAAGTAAGTGCGGTTCAATCGTTAAATTTATTAGTATGCATCCTTATTATTGAAAAACCTCATTTCCCTAAATTCCTTTTTATGCCTTTATTACTGACATTTCTTTCCATTTTATTTCTGATTCTGCTCATTGCCTGGCTCAAAATTGATACATTCATATCCTTTCTTCTGGTATCAATTGGTTTGGGACTTGCAAGCGGACTTGACGTTGTGACGGTAAGTAAGGCAATTCAAAAGGGAGTTGGAGGCACGCTGGGAGATCTCGTACTGATTGTAGGGTTTGGAGCGATGCTTGGAAAACTGGTAGCCGATAGCGGTGCAGCCCAAAGGATAACAGATGCATTGATTGGCGTTTTTGGACAAAAATATATTCAGTGGGGAATGGCGCTTGCAGGATTTGTAATCGGAATTCCTCTTTTTTATAATGCCGGTTTTGTAATTGTGGTCCCACTTATTTTCATGATCAGTGCCACGGCCAGACTTCCTTTATTATATGTAGGAATTCCAATGCTTTCGGCATTATCTGTCGCTCATGGTTACTTACCACCTCACCCATCTCCGGCCGCCATTGCCAGCCAGCTTAATGCGGATCTTGGAAAAACATTATTTTATGGTTTAATGGTTTCGATCCCGGCCATAGCCGTTGCTGGTCCAATTTTCGGAAGTACGCTAAAAAGATTTACACCAAAACCTGACGCTGATTTATTCAATGTAAAACCAAGGCCGACTTCGGAATTACCGGGTTTGGGAATTAGTATTGTCACGGCTTTACTTCCGGTATTTTTGTTAACAACTATGTCAGGGATAAAAAGAGTTTATCCTGATAACCAAGCGATTGCATTACTTGCAGAACCTTATTTCGGCATGTTACTTTCTGTACTTTTCGCCGCTTATACGCTTGGTATACAGCGCGGCTTGAACATGAAAGGTATCAGTAAATCGATGGAAGAAGCTTTTAAAGGTGTTTCTGTAATTCTTTTGATTATTGCCGGTGCGGGAGTTTTTAAAGAAATCATGACAGCCAGCGGTGTGAGTACCTACATTGCCGAAGGTTTGGTAGGTATTGATATTTCTCCAATTATTTTAAGCTGGGGAATTGCCGCGGTAATTCGCGTCTGCGTTGGATCAGCAACGGTTGCAGGATTGACTACGGTCGGCATACTTTCTCCTCTGCTGATTCACTCGCCCGTTCCTCCGGAACTGATCGTGCTGTCCATAGGCTCCGGAAGTTTAATGTTCTCACATTTGAACGATGGGGGCTTCTGGCTTTTCAAAGAATACTTCAATTTAAGTATAAAAGATACACTGCTGACCTGGTCGGTTATGGAAACAATTGTGTCAGTAATGGGGTTGTTGGGGGTTTTAGTATTAAATTTGTTTGTGTAAGAGTAAACAAAGGACACTTTTGCATCTTTTCAAAAACAATACTTAATTATCAACCTTATCTTTTTATTGCATGACTCCTGAATCCAATTTCGAAGCACTGGGACTTAATTTACCGCCGGCTCCTAAACCATTGGGTGTTTACAAACCATATCTGATCGTTGACAATCGTTGGGTTTATGTTTCGGGACACGGAACTATACAGGACGATGGCAGCCTGATCATTGGCCGAGTCGGTGCTGATCTTGATGTTGAAGAAGGCAAACTGGCTGCGCGCCAGGTTGGACTTGCTATTTTGTCAACATTGAAAACAAATCTTGGAAGTCTTAACCGAATAAAACGTGTTATCAAGGTTTTGGGAATGGTCAATGCAACAACAGATTTCGAACGTCATCCTTACGTAATCAACGGTTGTAGCGAGTTATTTGCAAAAGTTTGGGGCGAAGAAAACGGCATTGGTGTCAGAAGTGCCGTAGGAATGGGTACCTTGCCTGATAATATTCCTGTTGAAATTGAAGCAATGTTTGAACTGGAAGAAAATTAGAATATCTGCGATTGCTGATTGAAAAAACGCATCGTGTTATTCTGAATTCAGACTACGGCCTTTTCTGATCAGCAATCGCCTCTTTCTTAAACAAAATATCTATCCAAAATGTGGTATCTACTCAACAAACCGGAAGAAGTAATTTCTCCCTCTCTTCTTTTTTATAAAGACAGAATTGAAAACAATATCCGAAGTATGGTGCACATTGCCGGAGATGCCAACAGGCTTGTACCACATGTCAAAACGCATAAAACTTCTGAAATTGTAAAATTGCAGTTGAATGCAGGAATCTCAAAATTCAAATGTGCTACGATTGCCGAAGCTGAGATGCTGGCAGATTCCGGCGCTAAGTGGATTTTACTGGCTTATCAAATGGTGGGTCCGAACATTTCCAGATTATTTGCTTTGAGAAAGAAGTATGCAGATGTCACATTTTCTTCACTGATTGACAACGAACAATCTGCTCAGGTTCTAAATGATTTTTCTGAAACACAGGATTTTATTTCTACAATATTTATTGATGTAAATAATGGAATGAACCGTTCAGGCCATACGACCGACGGGACAATCCTTTCTCTATATCGTTTTTTAAATACGTTACCAAATATTGAAGTTTCAGGTGTTCATGTTTACGATGGACATATCAGAAACGCAGAGTTTTCGGAGCGGAAAGCGGCAAGTGATGAAGCGTTTGAAAGGGTATATCCATTATTTGATTTAATCCGGGAAGCTACTGAAAAAGAGCCGGTGATCATCGCGGGTGGTTCGCCGTCTTTCACAGTGCACACGCTTCGTCCGGAAGTTTTTTTAAGTCCGGGTACCAATGTTTTGTGGGATTGGGGTTATGGTGATCAGTTTGATGATCAGCCATTTTTGCATGCTGCGTTAATTTTGACAAGAGTTGTTTCAAAACCTTCCGTTGGTATTGTCACCATTGACTTGGGACATAAAGCGGTTGCAGCTGAAAATCCTATCGACAAACGTTTCAGATTATTAAACCTTAACGGATATACTGTTACGGGACAAAGTGAAGAACACGGCGTTTTAGAAATCGGAGAAGATGCCTGGGAAAATATCCAGATCGGCGATGTTTACTATGCGCTCCCCTATCACATTTGTCCTTCCGTTGCTTTGCATGATTACGCATCCATCATAGAAAATGGTGATGTCATTGACGAATGGAAAATCGTAGCCAGAAATCGCCGCATAACTATTTAAAAAATTCATCCTAAACTATGAGTGAGCCATCATTCTCTCATTCAGAATTCACTCATTCAATTATTGTAAAAAGTTATGTTTTTATTTGATGCCCACCTGGATCTGTCCATGAATGCTGTGGAATGGAATCGGGATTTAACACAGGATTTACATACGATACGGGATCGTGAAAAAAATCTGACAGACAAGCCTGACCGCGGTTTGGGTGTTGTCAGCTTTCCCGAAATGCGTAAAGGAAATATAGGCATGTGCGTTGCCACTCAGATCGCACGTTTTGTAAAACCAGACAGCAAAATTCCCGGCTGGAATTCTCAGGCGCAGGCCTGGGCCATGACACAGGCGCAAATAGCCTGGTACAAAGCCATGGAAGATGCCGGTGAAATGATTCAGATTAATGACTTACCCGGCTTAAGAAAACATCTAGCACTTTGGGAAAATGCAGAATCAACAGAAAATTTACCGATCGGATATATACTAAGTCTTGAAGGTGCTGATTCTTTCATTACTTTAAAAAATCTGGAAATCGCTTACGGATACGGACTTCGTGCTGTCGGGCCTGCGCATTATGGTCCTGGCGTCTACGCGTATGGAACCGATTCCGATCAACCTTTATCACAAAAAGGAAAAGATCTGCTGGCTGAAATGGATCGGTTAAAAATGATTCTGGATGCTACACATTTGTGCGACAGTGCATTTTGGGATGCGATGGAAATTTATCAGGGACCGGTTTGGGCAAGCCATAATCTGGTCCGCGAAATTGTTCCGCATAACCGTCAGTTTTCTGATGATATGATTAAGGAATTGCTGAACAGAAAGGCAGTAATCGGAATGGCTTTCGACGCCTGGATGATGATCCCGGGCTGGGAACGCGGAAAATCAACACCGCAAAGTACTGGTTTGAAAATCGAACATGTTGCTCAGCATATAGATCATATTTGCCAGATTGCCGGAAATGCATTACATGTTGGAATCGGCTCAGATCTGGATGGTGCTTATGGAAAAGAACAATCTCCGGGCGACCTGGATTCTATTGCTGATCTTCAAAGTATAACAGGAATTTTAAAAAACCGGGGATATTCTGATCAGGATATTGAACAGATCATGTGGAAAAACTGGGTTGATTTTCTGGAAAGATCCTGGGTATAAACAGATAGGTAACAGAGAAAAAAAGAGGCCAAAGGAGTTACACAGAGATTATTTAAGAAGCGACATTTCTCCATTTGCGAGATGTGTCGCTTTTCTGTTAAAGTATTGCCTTATTGCCTAATTGTTGCCAAGATTTCGACATGTTAATGATTTCATCATAAATCATCCCTGTTTATTACTATTAAGAAAATTACATTTGTTTATAATGAATTAAAATATATTTATTTGGATTGATTATAAATAATAGTGACCTTTGATGTTGTAGAGCGATAGCAAACTGCTGTAATCTTTAACACATTTGGATTTATAATACTGGTAATAACAAATGAGCACAATATATAAAATTTCTTTTCGTGCTAAATTAAAGGATGGATTATCATTCCAACGTCTGCATGACTGTCTGAAAAAATTAAATGTAAAACACTGGGCGTACGATTTCCAGAATCTTTTGCTAAGTCTTCAATCCGATTTTCCTGATTTCCGAAGTATTCAATCAGCGCTTCGCTCTGCGGGTTTCAGATGCAATTTTGTAAAGATGGAAAACGTAGATCATCTGCTGGCCGGATAAAATACAAAAAGACCAAAAAAGAGCAAGCCACGCAGAACGTGGCTTGTTAACTTATTATTAAATTAGTTAGGTTGTTATTCTTCGGATGAAGATACCATAAATTTCAGAAAGTGAAATACCTCCTGCTGATTTTTAATATGATTTCTTGCCGCCGACAAATCATCCCCTATTTTTATCGTATACGCCGTTTCAGGTAATGCCTCAAACATATCCTCATCCGTAGTATCATCTCCAATGGCCAGGATAAAATCATAGTCGCTATTTTCTACAAATGCCCTTGCAGCTGTTCCTTTGTTAAAGGCTGTCTTTTTTACTTCTATTACTTTATTTCCCTCAATGATCTGCAAATTCAGTTCAGGCTGGATAAAACTTTTTAGCTGCCAGGTTAATTCCTGAGCACGCCTTAACGCATATTCCTTATCCTCAGCCGTCCGGTAATGCCAGGCCAGTGATGTTTCTTTTTCTTCGACAAATACACCCGGACAACGTTTGGCATACATATCAAGAATGGGCCGGATGCTTTCTTTCCAGTTTTCCTCATAACCTTCATTCAAAACCCATTCGTCACTATCCTTTGTTTTTACCAAAGCACCATGTTCAGCTATAATGTGAACCGGTAAATCGTGGAAAAGATCATTTAGAAAATATCTGTCTCTGCCGCTTATGATGATTACAGTATCCCGTTTGGCAAGATCCATAATAATTTTTTTGGTATCCGCAGATACTATGGCCTTTGCCGGATCCGGAACGATAGGCGCAAGTGTGCCGTCATAGTCAAAAAACAAAATCCTGTTTGATGAAGAATCATAAGCCTTTCTAATCGCGTCAATTCCTTTATTTGTTAAAAACACCTGTCTCAGGCGTTCGTGTTCTTGTTCAAGCATAATCATTTGTGTAAAAAAATCATTGGTCCATGCAAATATGTCATACTCCCGGATCCGGGTTTGCATGGCGTCCATTCGTTTTGTTTGTTCTGCTTCCGACATTTCGAAAGCTCTTTCAATGGCATCAGCAATATCCTGATTATCAAGCGGATTTATTATCAGTGCTTCGCCAAGCTCAGCTGCGGCTCCTGCCATTTCGCTCAGTATCAGAACACCTTTTCTATCTTTCCGGCTTGCTACATATTCTTTACAAACCAGATTCATCCCATCTCTGACAGGTGTAATCAATGCTACATCACTGGCTGTATACATTCCCAGCAATTCATCGTATGACATGGAGCGGTATTGGTAAATTATCGGCTGCCAGTTAATATTTCCATAATTGGCATTAATTCGTCCAACAGTCTGATCAATGTCAGATTTCATCTGCTGGTATTGGTCAATTTTGTCCCGTGATGGAACTACGACCATGACATAGGAAACCTTCTCGTGCCAATCCGGATTTTGCTCCAAAAATCTTTGAAAACCATGTAGTCTGTGTAAAATACCTTTCGAATAATCCAGACGGTCTACTGAAAATATGATTTTATCTTTTAAAGATTCCCTGGCCAGCAATCTTTCGCGGGCTATCTCCGGTTCGTTATATGCTTCGTTAAACTTTTTGTAGTCTATACTGATCGGAAAAGAATCAACTTTCACGATTCGGTTACTTAAATTGATGTAATGAAGTTTGTTTCCATAACCAGCAACCATACGCGCAGCTTTGAGGAAATATTCCACATAATCATTTGTGTGAAATCCCACTACATCGGCGCCAAGAATTCCGTCAATGATTGCCTTACGCCATTTTACAGGCAGCATTCTGAAAAGCTCGAAAGAAGGGAACGGTATATGGAAAAAGAAACCGATTTTGTTGTCTGGAAAGCGATCCCGTATCATTTCCGGAAGCAGCATCAGCTGATAATCCTGCACCCAAACAACATCGTCAGGTTGAATAATTTCAGCCACTTTATCGAAAAACAAACGATTAGCTATCTGGTAGCTTTCGAAATATTCATCTTCAAATTTGGCGAGAGACGGAAAGTAATGACACAGCGGCCAGATCAGATTATTGCAAAAACCTTCATAGTAATTCTCGTTTACGTCGGCAGGAATAAATACCGGGTGTGCCTGAAAACTGTCATTTGCAAGCGACTGGCCTTCAAGTTCTTCCGGCGTATTCTCTGTAAAGCCAACCCACTGGATTTTTTCAGCAGAATTGAATGGCGATCCTTCCTGCTCATGCACCAGTGAAAGCACCGCAGAAACCAGCCCTCCAGAATTCTGGAAAAGTTGAACCTGATCGTTTTCGTTAATTATTTTAAAAGGTAGTCGATAGGCAACAATAATTAATCGTCCTGTTTTTTCTTTTTTTAAATCATTCATACGTTCGTTGCATTTAATTGTCAAATGCACCTCACTAAAATAAGGTATGCAATCTTATAATAATGCAAAAGGTAAACCTTGTACCAAAATTGATTTTTGGAATAGATGCATTTGGTTCGTTTCACTGAATAAAATCAGTTTTTTAAATAATTACCGCAATTACTGTTCCAGTACAAGTACTTTGAAAGAACGTTTACACTTATTCTTGAAAAATTATAGAATCTACCTATTTCATTTGTAGCGACAATTCTATAATTTTGTATCTGCATCACTTCGGTGGTGTATAGTGTGTGTTGTAGTGCACAAATAATCTTGGCATATGCCGGGATTTTTTTGTTTTGTGACCTACCGGTAAATTATTTCCATCTTCTATTCCATAATATTTGTTCAAATAAATATTATAAAAATTCCGTGATTAGCTAGCTTCTGTAAAGGACAAATCTGTCAGTAAATTCTATGTCATGCGACACTTCGTCACAGATTAAACCTGCTTTGTTCAATACTGCCACAGTACCTAAAATTAATAATGTTAAAATAGAAATTACTTATTGTATTTTTTAAATCTTAATTTTCTACAAATTATTAAATATCAATAAGTTGAACTTCGATTATAAAATTGGATTTATTTGCTAGCACGATTTTTGTATAGTCAGACGCAATCAAAGTGGTTTACTGCTTTGAGGTGAGAAATATTTAGTAAAAGATCCTTGCAGCTGCGGGGATTTTTTCTTTCATTTTTGCAAATATAAATTTGAACTTTTTCTACATTTAATAAAGCCACATGTAATATAATTACGAATTTAATTTGGAATATATTCTACAAGAATTTTGTTTTTCAAAATATTTATTCTACTTTTAAAACAGTTACCTAATAATGTAGAGTGCTGGGTTAAATAATTAGCAAAAGGGCCTTGGTTATACCGAGGCCTTTTTATTTTATCCAATTTACAGAACTGTATTTTACAATTTCGCTCGTCGATCTCAATAACGACTGGTCAATTTCCTAAACTTTGGAAGTAAAATACCCTGTTATATTTCATCAAAAAATTTCTCGTCCACCTTTTTCCAATTATTTTTACTTGGTTAAAATGTGATTAAATCAATTACTGAGATATATTTTAATTTGATCGCAGCCGTTATTTATTAGAATTTCAGAATAATACTTGAAGTTATTTTGGTATGCATTTCGACAATTAAAATATGATGAATGCACCCAAATAAATCTTATACATTTTTTATAAATCCCGGTTGCGAGTAGTTAAAAACCTGCCCTTTTCGGCAGGTTTTTTTATGTTTGTTGAAAAATATATGGGTTTTCATATTTTATCAGATATTTTCGCGCATCAACTAATTCTTTTCCTCCATGCTGATTGAACAATGCACAAATCATCATTTATCACGCCTAGCTGAAATATTTAATGATTACAGAATTCACTTTGGGCAAGAGTCTGACTTAGTTGGATCCAACGCATTTCTTGAAGAAAGATTATTGAAAAATCAGGCCGTGGTATTTGTAGCAATTGATGAAGAAAGTGATGAATACATGGGATTCACGCTGCTTTACCCAATGTATACTTCATTAAAAATAAAATCAACATGGACGTTGAATGACATGTTCATTGCCGAAAAATACAGGAAATTTGGAGTCGCCAGTAAATTGCTTGAAAAAGTTAAAGAATTTGGTAGTGAAACGGATGCTCAGTGGATTTCGCTAAAAACCGGCATTGAGAATTTAAAAGCACAGGCGCTTTATGAAAAATTCGGTTTTGTAAAAGATGAAGGACATTTTTACTATTACCTTCAATAAGCAATGCAAAATTGCTAATCCGCTTCATTCGTATCATCTGCATCGGATGATATCTCTTCATCGACGATCCGATTGAAGGTTTCGTCAAGTCTGCCTTGTTTGAGCAATTGTAAGAAAACCGTCAGCTCTTCCGCAGTGGCTTCATTACTGAGATAACGACTCACGAGCTTATCCAGGAAAATTTGTTCTTCCATATTTCTGTTTCTTGTAAGACAACAACTGACAGTGTGAGGGTACCCTGGCAGTGAATAAATTACAAAGAAACAAAGAACATAAATTAAAGATTCAGGCAAAAATAAGGAGGTCCATTTCAGCAAAATCGAAAAAAGTAGACAGATAAAAACCAAACGCAATTCCTAAATCTCTTTCCACGGCAAGTCGCATAATTTTCATCGACCGCACCATGTGTTTTTTTATGAGATTTTTTGAAACGCCCATATTTTCGGCTGCTTCGTCATAAGACAAACCTTGCTGACGGCAAAGCTGAAAAACTTTTTTGCTTTGTGGTGTTAACGTTGCAAGTATGGTTTGAAGAAAACTCTGGTACTCATCCGACTGTACTTTGTCTTCACTCCCGTTATGTGCGTCACTGTAATTCTGAACAAAACCTGAAAGCCTTTTTTCTTCTGACACAACCTTTTTAAGTACGTTCAGGCTATGATTCTTACCTGCAACCAGCAGATAATTTTTGAACGAGTGAACTTCGGTAAGTTTATGCCTATCCTCCCAGATTTTAATAAATACCTCCTGGCAAGTATCGTTCGCCAGATCAGAGGATTTCAGTATTTTATAAACCAGACGATACAGATCAGGTTTGAAGCGCGCATATATTTCTGAGAAAGCCTTTTCGTCCCCTTCGGACACTTTTTTTAAAATAACAGACTCGTTTTTAAAATACATTATTTTCGATGGCTAGGAGTTATAAACAAATTTTATCACTTTAATCAATAGCAAGATATTATAACAGTAGAGAATAGAAATGCCAATTATTATTTCATATAACAAGAATCTTACAAAACAATTTTACCATTTTTGAATAGAAAATACAAATATTATATAAAAGGTACAGTATATTATTGTTATGTTTATGAAAGGAGTTTCTGACTGTTTTCAAATGAACAGATTGACCTAAAATTGGTTACAAAATCATCTCATCAGGTTGTACAAATTGTAACCGATTGGGGTCAAAACGAACGAAAGCCAACCGTATCAAAGTTGGCTTCGTTCATATAGCATTATTGGTGTCAGTTTATTTAAAACTGATTTTACTATTTCTTTTTCTCGATTTTCACATCTTCCTTCAAATACATCTGAGCTAACTGGAATGCATATTCATCGATTTTAATACTTCCAATATTTGCCTGGATGGCAACAACCAAACCTTCTGCCGGATAATTCATAATGAAGCAACGCGTACCCTTCACCGTTCCGCTATGTCCATACCAGTTTCTTCCGGCCAGGTCTTTTCCAACAAACCAGATTAGTCCCTGCCAGGACGGAATTATTCCGGCCGCTTTTGATGGATGGATTGCCTTTTGATTTTTTTCAAAATAAGGCGTGTACATTTTGGCTATCGTAGCAGGTTTTAGTAAAACTCCATCGTTCAGCGCAATACACAGTTTAACCATATCTTCCGAAGAAGCGATGATTCCGCCGCCAGCATATTTGTAGCTCGTATCTTCATAATCCGGATTAACGATTACTCCACTTTTATCGCGCACATAACCTTTTCCACGATTTGGAATCACACGAGAAGGAATATCAAACCAGGTCGCTAACATACCGGCAGGTTGCCAGATGTTCCGTTTCATGTATTCCTCAAAGCTGATTCCGGTTATTTTTTCAACAATGCCGTGCATCAGATTGCTCGCGTAAGAGGAATATGAAAAATATGCACCAGGATTAAAAAGAAGAGAATCGTCACGAAAAATGGTAGTTGCCTCTTCGAAATTATCATAATGCCTCATTCGTTTCAAACCGAAATTATCATTGTCTTTGGCAGCATAATGTCTGATTCCGGATGTATGGGTCAGAATATGTTTGATTGTAATCGGTTTCTGCTTTTTGGGAAAATAAGGAAGGAATTTCTGAATTTCATCATCCAAACTCAACAATCCTTTTTCTTCCAATTGCATGATTGCAATCACTGCCACAGCCTTTGAAACAGAACCGATGTTATGCACCGTTTTCCCATTTTGCAAAACCCTATTATCCAGATCCGCATAACCAACGCCACCTGAAAAAACCATTTTCCCGTTTATCGCCACGGAAGCAGAAACACCCGGCGCTCCACTTTCATCCGCAACACGTTGCAAGTAATTCAGTACATATTTGTCCTCAGAATTTTCATGTTTGAATCTTCCTGGCTGTGCATTTATGATATCGGGAGATGCTAAAAAAAAGGCCCCAACCGTTATACCAAAAACTATTCTCTTTAAACCAATCATAAACTAATCCGTGTAAATTTTAAATTACTCAACCCTTTTTCGGAGGAAAATAACTGGATTGAATCAGCTCTTTTACATCCTTAAATTTCTTATTCGGTTTGAGATAACCGGCCAGAAAATTGTAAACCTTGAAGCGAATTTCCTTTGCACCGTAGTTGTCTATACGATCAAAAGTATGGCCGCCGGGGATGTCTTTGTAAATCTCGTATTCAAATTTCTTCCCTTCGGCTTTCAGCGATTTGATCAGATGCTCCACTTCCAGAGAATTAACATCCTCATCATTTGTATTGGTATGAACCAAAAGCGGGGTTTTTAATTTTTCTGCATTCCAGGCCGGAGAGCGTTTGCGATACTCAGCAACATTTTCATCAGCAGATTTCCCAATATGATAATCGGCTGAATAAGCGTCACGATAACTTTGTGATTTATAACCCATTCGTGCAACCAGATCGCTTACCGGTACACCTGCGTAAGCAACTGCGTAATCTTCCGGATGATTGAAAATATTCAAAAGTGTGATCATCCCGCCATGGCTCCAACCCAGAATTCCGACCCGGTTTTTGTCAAGGAAATCATAGTTCTGAATCATATAATCACGACTGCTTTTAACATCTTCCACTTCCAAACCGCCATAATCAATCTGGCGATAAAAGCCTGCGCCATACCCTGTACTTCCACGATAATCTGCTGCAACCACAACATATTCCTGCGCGATCAATTCGCGGATAATATGGGCATAAGTTGAAGTGAAATTGCTATGCACGCCGCCATGCGGAAGCACAAGCAAAGGATACTTTTTATTGACATCGATTTTCGCAGGAATGAAAACATAAGCCGAAAACCGAACCGGATTTTTCGCGCCTTGTCCCGTTGGATTTTTGATAACGGCAGGTGGCGGACCGGTGATAATTACTTTATCGACAAAGGCAACATCTGCAAGTTTATTATGCCAATCCAGATCATCGATTCCCTTGGTAATCTGATCGAAATCATGCTGCATGGCTTCAATTTGCTTTGCCATTTTACTAACCTGGTCTTCAAGTGAAGCCTTGGATTTTTCCTGAGCAAATCCTGCCTGACCGATCAAAAGGCCAAGCAGAATTAGAATATTTTTTTTCATCATGTTAATTAGGAGAAGAGTAAAGTTGGTTAAAAATGACTTTGAACGTGCCGTATGATTGGGCGCGGAAAGTGATTTCCGGACCGAAAGCGATCAGTTTTCCTTTCCCAACATTGGCTTCGAAAGCGGCAACACCATCCTGTAAATAAGCTTGTCCCCATGCCCAGCCACTGCGCAAAGGTTTGTTTGAGTCGAACCACATTAATGGCTTGATCGCGCCTTTGGAAACGGCTTCAACTGAAAGATTAAAAACCGGACTCGAATCAAAATAAATGTCGCTTTTCGAATTCATTCCCCAGGTGATTTTTTGTGTCGAATCAACGGAAACCTGCAAAACACTTCCCGGAATAAAATATTTATCGTTTGGCAAAAGGCGCTCAACACCGGTTGCTGTCATTTCCATCAGCGCATTGCGAACAGGTAATCCGATATGATAAGCCAGACTTGTACTGGTTCCAATCGTGAAAACTGAACCACCTTCTTCCATGAATTTTTTCAAAGCCGGAATGGATTTCGATACACTCAGACTTCCCATTTTACTATGAAATTCAGCCGGAACATCTTCTTCCTTTGCTTCTTTACGAACATATTCCTCTGCGCCTGGTCTGGCATTTCCAATTCCCGGAATCGCTCTGGTTACGAACAAAATCAGGTCGTACTTTTTGCGCAGATCACCCGCATCAATATCCTTTGCGTAAACAAGCTGAATTGGAAAATGATATTGCTCCATAATCCAGCGAACCCAGCCGGACGGCATCGATCCGCCATAATTATCCCAAAGCGCTACACGAGCCGGTACGACCTTGGTCAGATTTGTTGGACGTTTTCCAACTGTTTTTACAGAACTTCCTAATTGAGCCGAAGATTTTTCCAATGCAGATTTGGCTTTGGCTGAGACTGGAACAAAAAATGTCCCCTGCTCTTTTCCATTGGAAATTCTGAATACTTCCAGGCCAGCCGCTAAAAGATCATTAATAAAAATGAATGAATTATTCACCGCTGGACTAAGCTCGTAACCAGCAACCGAACCCGAAGGAACGACCGTTTTTAATGTCTGCAATTCTCCATAGGGCAACGTGACAAACGGACCTGAAAAATCTCTTAAAATTCTGTCAAAACTTACGCCCATCTGGTAAGCCAAAGTCCAGCCCGCGCCATCGTAAGGACGGATCGGAGGACCGCCGGCATATTGAAAATCATTCGGGTGATCCTGAGGTTCGAACATATCCAGAATATGCGGACGAAAAGCCTGGTTCGACTTCACAATGTATGAACCTGCGGGATATTTTTTACCGGAAACAGTAAAATCAGCAGACGCCTTCTGTACCTGAATTCCTGCTTTAATCAGCGCATTCAGGAAATTAACAGCCGTTGGAAAATCTGTCTGGTTGGCAGGAATAATATAACCACGTGCATCACGAAGCGTGGAATCTTTCAGGATTAAATCATAATAATTAACCTTCGGAGCTGGCGCGGCAGTGCTTGCGGTTAAGGCAGGTTTCCCAGCTTTCATTGCTTCATTGATCGCATCAATGCGTTTTGGATATGGTGTCCAGTAATCCATATTTCCACGGTCAATAGAATTTTTTCCCATGTGGTAAATATTGAAAAGCAGATCGTCGTAGTTACGCGCTGCATAATCCAAAACCGAAAAATTCAAAGAAAGTGAATAGTCTATCGACTGTCTGAAATGCCATGTTTGCGGCGTTACCGGATTTGGGGTAGCGCCATTTGGAATCAAACGGTTTGGCACCAAAGGAATATCTTCCGGTGTTGGCCCACCGATAATTTCTGTCAGCAAACCAACCATATTGTGAAACTGCGTTGTTGTACGCAAACCTCCATTATACCAGGTAGAAAAAGTAGAACCGGTTAAGCGGGTATAACCTGGTTTGTTTTCAACATTCAATCGATTATACATTGCTGCACCAAGTGCATCAATCCCTGTAATCATCAATGGATCAAATACATAATTGAATGGATCACGGTAAGGAGGACCTGCCAGAACAGAACCAGCTGGCCCACGTTGATGGTGATTATACATTACCTGCGGCAGCCATTCAACAAAAAGCTGACGACCCATATTTTGAGATTCTTTCATCTGCATCATATAAAAATCACGGTTATTATCATGACCGATATACTTCTGATATAATCTTGGAAGGAATTCAAGCGTACGCTTTTTAGGATCTTTTTCACGCATGTACCAATTACTGACAAGCTCTTGTCCATCCGGATTGGCATGCGTCATGAGTACAATCACATTATCAAGAATTCGGTTTGTTTCCGCATCCTTGCGACTTGCCAATTGATAAGCCGTTTCTATTAACTGGTGAATACCAACAACTTCCGTTGCGTGCAAACCGCCGTCAATCCAGACAACCGCTTTTCCGTCGGCAGCCAGAGATTTTGCCTCCTCGGGAGTAATACCTTCGGCACGGGCCAGTTTTTGCGATATGTCCTTATACTTGGCAAGGTTTTTCAAATTGGCGGGAGAAGAAATAATCAGCATATACTGATTACGACCTTCTTCTGTTAAACCGATACTGGTTAACTCAACGCGATCCGAAGCGTCAGCCAGTTTTTTAAAATAAGCTTCCGTTTGAGTGAAATTGGCAAGTTGGTAATCATCTCCAATAGCAAAGCCGAAATGATCCTTCGGAGAAGGAACGGACTGGCTATATGAAACCGAATTACCTGCTAAAATGATGAATAGTAATAGGAGAAAAGGTTTTTTTATCATAGCGGATTAGAAGTAGTAAAGGTTATTTATAGGCCGTCGGCTTTCGGCAATCGGCATTCAGATTTGGGTTTTGCTTAGCTTTTTGATAATCAGATACTTACTAACAGCAAAATTCAATTCGGACTAAATATTCAGTTTTCGGTATTCGGCAATCAGATTTTGGCAATAAATTATTTTTTACCAGAATCTGAAAGCCGACTGCCGATAGCTGAAAGCCGCTGCTATACTGCGTCTGAAAGACTTGAAAAAGTAAAATCGCGGATTTTTAAAGGCGGCACCATATTGCCTCTGGTTCTGACGGATTTACCCATCGCTTCCAGATTGTTTAGCATAATCACTGGACTTTCATTAAACCGGAAGTTTTTGACCGGATGTTTGATCTGTCCGTTTTCGATATAAAAAGTACCGTCACGCGTAAGTCCGGTGTAGAGCAAAGTCTGTGGGTCAAGCCAGCGTGTGTACCAGAAACGGGTTACAAGAATTCCTTTTTCAGTATCTTTTATCAGATCTTCCAAAGAACCGGTTCCACCTTCCATGATAAATCCATCTGGTGCAAGGATTGGCGCAATACCTTTACTTTGTGCCCAATAGCGAGAATAAGACATATTTTTTACCACACCTTTATCGAACCAAACAACTTTTTCAAGAGGAAGCCCTTCTGATGAAAAAGGTTTTGCAGGAATATCTTTATCCGTTGGGTCAGAATAAATGGTGACACGTTCATCGAGCAACTTCTCTCCTATTCGGGTTCCTCCGCCTTTTTTGCTCAGGAAACTTCTTCCCTCATCAGCCGTTCTGGCATCCATGGCGCGGATCATGAAAGAAATCAATTCTCCCGCGGCAGTAGGTTCAAGAATTACGGTGTATTTTCCCGGCTCAAAAGCTTTTGCACCTCTGGAAGAAATGGCTTTTTGCATCGCAACTTTGGTAGCGACTTTTGTATCCATCAACGCACTGTCATTGAAATCACCAGAACCATAACCCGATCCCAAACCATCAGCCGTACGAACCGTTATTGAAAAATCAACAGAGGTACTTTTGTTATAAGCAAATAAACCTTTGCTATTTCCAAGCGCTTCAAAACCGGCAGAATCTTCTAAATATCCTGCGCCAGTCAGCTTATTTTCACGAACAGGAATAATGCTATCCTTCGCAAACTTGGCACGCTGAGCAGGATCAATCTTCGCCGTAGTATCCAGAAAACCTTTACTTTCCAGATATTTTTGTGGGCCTGGCATAGGCAAGTATTCAACATTTTCAGGTGCCAGTTTTGCAACTTCCTCCGAGCGCCTCACCGCTTTTTCAAGCGATGCATCATCAAATTCGTTGACCGTTGACGTACCCTGTTTTTTACCAAAAACAGAAGTAATTGATAACGACAAGTTATAAGTTTCGGCACTCGTGGAAACCGAATTACGCGCAAAACGAATATTTCCTGTTCGTTTTCCGGTAAGCTCAACGCTTGCTTCGTCCGCTTTCGAATATCCTAAAACCTTATCTATAATTTTTTTCGCTTCTTCTTTCGTTAAAATCTCCATACGGGATCATTCATTTAATAATTTACAAAAAGCATATCTATCTAATCATTCAAAAAAATGCAATTGACATCCTGATTAAATCCTCAAATCAAGAAAATCAAGATCATATTTTGCGCCCTGTATTAATCACATTCACGCCATTAAACCGCGAAGTCGAACATCCATGAGATACCGCGCTCGACTGGCCAGGCTGACCTTTTCCATCAAAAAGAGTCCCGAACAAACGATAATCATCCTTGTCACAGATCTTCGCACATGAATTCCAAAACTCCTGAGAATTAGACTGATATGCCGCATTATCCAGCATCCCGACAATTTCGCCGTTTTTCACCTCATAAAATAATTGGCCGCTAAACTGGAAATTATAGCGCTGCTGATCAATGGAGGACGAGCCTCTTCCTAAGATATAGATTCCCTTTTCTGTGTCCTTAATCATGTCAGCAACGCCGTATTTTTCCTTACCGGGCTGCAACGAAACATTGGGCATTCGTTGAAACTGAATCGAATCCCAGCTATCGGCGAAACTGCAACCCTGCGATTCCTTCTCGCCAAGTAAATGAACCTGATCACGCGTTGCCTGATAGTTTACAAGAATTCCGTCCTTGATCAGATTCCAGTTTTTACAAGGCACGCCTTCATCGTCATATCCAACGGCGGCCATACTATTAGGCTGCGTTTTATCAGCAACAAAATTCACGATCTTGCTACCGTACTCAAATGTTTTCGATTCCCATTTCTCCATCGTCGCAAAACTGGTTCCTGCAAGGTTTGCTTCGTAGCCCAGAACACGGTCTAGTTCCAGCGGGTGGCCTACGGATTCATGAATCGTTAAACCGAGATTTGAAGGATCCAGTATCATATCATATTTCCCTGCAACAACCGTTTTAGCAGTCAGTTTTTCCTGCGCCTGATGCGCTGCGAGAATTGCATCTTCGACCATATCGTAAGAAAAACGATAAACGGTAGGTTTTCCCAGAATTGACATTTTTTCAGAAGCCAGTCCGTCCAGATATTCATAACCCATACCAATTGGAGCACTTAACGCGTCGCGGGTTTTGAATTTCCCAGCTTTTTTGTCAACTGCCGTCACAGTGAATGTCGGCCACATTCTGTGCACATCCTGATCAATGTAAGAGCCATCGGTCGATGCGAAATATTTCTGTTCGTTGATGAAAAACAGGTTCGAGTTTACGAATGTCGCGCCATTTTTGATCGCTTCACCATTTACTTTCATCAACAGATCAATCTTTTCTTTCACAGGAATTGTGAAAGCATTTTTAGTGATCGGCGTTTTCCAGGTCTGGATTCCTACACCTTTTTGAGGGGCCAGAATTACCGGCTCCTCCTGCATTTCAGAATTCGCTTTTGCTATGGCCACGGCAGTCGCTGCACATTTTGCAATGCTATCAACCGACAAGTCATTTGTTGCACAGAAACCCCATGTTCCGTTTGCAATCACACGAATTCCTAAACCGTAAGATTCTGAGTTGACAATATTTTCAACCCGCATTTCTTTGGTAAAAAAATACTGTCTCAAATACCTGCCAATTCTTACATCGGCGTAAGTTGCACCTTTGCTTTTTGCAGCGTTCAGTGCTACGTCGGCCAGTCGTTTTTTTGCGGTAACATCAATGCCTGGCATCATTAAATCTTCTGCCGAGATGATCCTGCCCTGCACCATTCCGGAGGAAAATAACGCGGCTCCCATTCCGGATAACTGAACAAACTTTCTTCTGTTCATAAAAAATCGTTTTACTAAATGAGTTACTTGATCGTTAAGAGTTTATTGGATTTTTTGTTTTTTGTTCTGGTTTTGATAGTGTGGTTTATTCCTGCTTTTTATTACTGAAAGATTGAATAAGTTTTTAGCTCTGTCAGAGTTTTCAATACCGGTCGGACGGCTTTTCCCGCCGTCGGACGGATATTAAAAAGTTTGATCTTTAACCAATTCGTACTTCAACAAAAATCACCTTTTTTAAACCAGAAAATCCGTCTGCTTTTGACAGACGGATTTTGTTTGTTATTCTCCGGGATGATAGGTTTTCTCAGCGTTTTTCAGGACATCTTTTTTATAGAAAAAGATGTCTTTGTATTGATGATTGATATACCCATCAACCTGATCTGTAAAATGTGGCGAAGCCGGATCAGAACTTGCACCGCCAGTCAAAATCGTTTTGGCTTTCAGTTCTTTACCAAATTCTACCACGGCTACAAAAGTGTTTCCGGTGATACCATAACGGTTTTTCGAGTCAGGACTTTTCTTGCTCACATAGGCATTCAAAGAACCCAGGTATCCAGGCGTTGCTGGTAATGGCCAGCTTTTTTTGCTGTCGGTTCCCAGTTCTCCTTCCGGATTTCTCTGGTAACGGTTAACGGTTCCCCAGGCTACTTTCCATGTTCCAAAATCTTTTGTCAACTCAGCAACGATATCTCTGAGAGCATCTGTCATTTGGCGGGCAGTCAGATTGTCCGTCGATACCGCTGCTCCGTTCGTTACAGAATATCTTTCTTCGTTGGTATATGGTTTTTCCAATTTGGCCACGTCCATTTCAATCACTTTTTCAATCCACATGACGGCAAGTGTCGTAGCGATCGAACTTGTATCGGTTCTGAAATCCCATTTTTTCAAAACCTCAATCGGTCCTGCTAATTCCGGCATTGGCTTTTCTGAACTCGTGTAAGAATAGATCAGATTTGGAATGAAACGTGCCGCATTTGGCAAATAGGTATCATGTGCAGCGGCGATAATATCGTCCATGGTTGCATCCTGAATCTTATCCAGAACCCGAATGGCATCCATTGCACGCGGCGTATGTCCATCCGGGAACATATATTCGGGCTTTTTTGCCATCGTAGAATCGTACTTACCGGTTGCGTACAAAACTGTTGAATTACAATTTTGCAGCCATCCGTTTGCCGGGTTTTTGTAGTTAGGAATTTCATCCAGTGAATAGGTTCCTTTCCATTCCGTTGCATCGGTACTTCCATCCACCGGACGTTTCCAGTTTAATGAAGGATCTTTTTTTGGAACGAAGTTTCCGTGCCAGTAAGCGATATTACCATCTCTGTCGGCGTACATGACGTTACTTCCCGTCATCACACGTTTGTCCATAGAAGCTTTAAACTGATCGAAGTTTTTCGCTTTCATTTTTTCCCAATGCATGGCAAGAAGATCAATACTTCCGTCGATGGTTTTTAAGGAAACCCACTTTTTGTTCAGAATAGAAACTACCGGACCGTGATGCGTGCGGTAAACGGTGAATTTTTTAGTCAGGATTTCATTTCCTTTTTTATAAGGAATTGTGATTTCAGTACTATCAACCGCTTTCATTTCGCCGTTGTATTTGTAATAATACTTTCCATCTTTTTGCTCAACCATTTCTGCGTATAAGTCTTTCCCATCAGACAAAGAAACCGGATGCATCCAGCCAAGATATTCATTGAAACCCTGGAACAAGCTGAATTGGCCAATAAATGGTGCTCCGTAAGAGTTAAGACCTTCTTCACTCGTAACCTGAATTTCAATACGTCCGTAAAACTCTGAATGCGGATTGATCAGGATCATCGCATTTTTGCTTTTCGTACGCGAAGGTGCTATCGCCCAGCCATTTGATCCTGCTGGCTCACGGAAATTGTCTGGTTCAAAACTTGGTAAGTAAGAAGTAAATCTTGGTCCTTTTTTGGAATATAATGCAGCAAAACCAGCCTCGTCGATATTGCTTCCACCCAAAGCAGGGACATTATTCATCAACGACATCCAGGGTTCCATGCGCTTGATCAGCTTTGTCTTTTTGTCTGGATGCGTAATCAGGTAAAGGTTGACACCTCCGGCAAATCCGTCACATAGTTTCTGTAACCATTTTGGAGATTCTTTGTACAGAGCTTTTGCCCGTGTAGAATCGGTGTACATTCTTGTCCAGAGATCTTTATAAATCGCGGCTTCACCATCTATTTCCGACTGACGCCCTAAACGACTGATCAACGACGATTCCAGTTTATCGAAGAATTCTTCGCATTGTACATAACTCATTCCAAAGACAGCCTGCTCATCGGTTTTTGTGTACACATGGGGAACGCCGTACTTATCTTTGACGATAGTAATCTGCGCTGCTTCTTTTTTCAAAGCCTTAATTTCTTTTGGAGAAAATGTCTGTGCTGACACATTGAAGGACAATGCAAGAAAGGCGAAAATGGTTATTTTTTTCATTTTAAAAAGTGGGTTATTTTCCAGTTTTTGGGATTATTGCGGAAATTATTGCGGTGTGCTGCACCTTTACGATCATATTGGAAATCTTTCGCTACAAGTATTTCGGTGCTCCGCAATTTTATTGCGCATTTAGATTTCGCTTGTTTTCCAAAAATATTTTGGTGCTCTGCACCTTTACATCTAATGAAACATATTTGACTTTCTACAAATATGTTGGCGCTCTGCGCCTTTAATAAAATCGAGAGTTTTGAATTTTCATCAATCTTTATTTTGTTAATCTTAACATCAAGATCGCTGTACGTTTCACAATTGCTTCAATTGAATTAAGATTAACATATTCTCCCGGAGCATGGGCACCGCCGCCTTGAACGCCTAAGCCGTCCAGTCCGTCAACATATTGCGCAACAAAAGAAATATCGCCTGCACCTCTTTTTCCCGGATCAAATGCTTTCACTTCGCCTTGTCCCAAATCCAAACTTACTTTATTCAAAACGCTCAACACACCCATATTTCCTTCGGTTGGAGGCATGGCAGGGTAGCCGTCTTTAAACGTGATTTCTGCTTTTGTCAAAGGAAGATTTTTGCCAACAATCGCTGTCATTTTTGCGCGGGCATTTTGTAATTGTTCGTTGGTAAGAAAACGAAGATCTCCGTTTACAACCGTTGTGTTGGCAATCAGATTGGTTTTTCCGGATGCTTTTCCTTCGATTGAAGTTGCCGTCATATCGGTTGCTGTTCCGCCCATGATCAGGCCCGGACTGTATGTCAAATTTGGCTCCTGCAATTCTGTATAGAAAGAATTAAGAATTCTCGCGGTTTCGTAAATCGCTCCTGCGCCAGCATTTGCAGAAAAAATCCCTGATGAATGAGACTGCTTTCCTGAAACTTTCAAAGACCAGCCACTAGCGCCACGACGAGCAACAGTAGCATAATTAAAGCCTGTTCCATTCTCAAATCCCAAAGCAATATCACTTCTTTTTGCAATATCAATAATGTCCTTGCGACTGATCTCAATCGGCGATCCTGCACTTTCTTCGTCACCATGAATGATTACCACAATTTGTCTGTCTTTCAACAAATTGGCTTCTTTCATCGCTTTTAAGGCATAGATCATTACCATGTTTCCACCTTTCATATCACAAGATCCCGGACCAACGGCAATGGTATCTTTTTGTTCCCATTTCTGGAATGGACTGTCCGCTTCAAAAACGGTATCCATGTGCCCGATCAGCAACAATTTCTTTCCTTTTGTTCCTTTGATTTCAGCAATCAAATGTCCGCCGCGATTCATGGATTCAGGCATATCTACCCAGGTCGTAGTGAAACCGATATCTTCAAGCAATTTTTTGTAAAGCGCACCTACTTTTTTAACACCGGCAGGATTTTGTGAGCCACTATTGATATTGACCGTTTCTTCTAAAAACTTTACAGACTCCTTGTGATTTTTTTCAACGTTTTTTGTGATAAGCACTTCTTCTTTTGACAATTTCTGGGCAAAGGACACGGATTGAAGAGAACCCAGTAATCCAAGTAAACCGGCAGTATAAATCTTATATTTCATAATAATGGAGTGATTGAAGCAAATAAATAATTCTGGAATTTAATCAATTCGTGGAAAGGCGGTGCATAAAAACCGCCATACGCTTTATAATTCCTTCAACATAATTCAAATTGACATATTCATCAGGTGCATGCGCGTTTCCGCCAACTGTTCCAAGTCCGTCGACGACATCAATATACTGCGCGATTTGTGTCATATCTCCGCCGCCACGAAGCGCCGGATCGAAAGCCGTAACTTTTCCCTGACCAAGATCCTGACTGGCCTGACTTAGTATACCAAGCAATTTTTCATTACCAGGCGTTGGCGGCATTGCACCTGAACCACCCGTAAAAGTAATTTCTGCTTCGGTATGCGGAAAACCTTCTTTTACAATCGCTAACATTTTAGCACGAGCCTTTTCCATTTGTTCAATAGAAATATAACGGAGGTCTCCTTTTACGATACTTGTTGTGGCTACGATGTTAGATTTCCCAAACGCAGTTCCGCGAAGTCCGGTTGAATCGATATTTGCTTCCGCGCCAGCTACCATAATGCCAGGACTGAATGTCAGGAATTTCTCCTGTAATTCTTCTTTAAAACGGCTCAGGATTCTTGCCGTTTCATAGATCGCACCAGGTCCGGCTTTTTCTGAAAATATTTGTCCGGAGTGAGATTGTTTTGCTGTAACTTTTAAAGTCCAGCCGCTTCCGCCACGTCTTGCGATTGACGCTGAGTTGAATTCTTTTCCGGATTCAAAACAAAGTGCATAATCACTACGCTTGGCTGCGTCCACTAAATCTTTTCTGCTTATTTCAATGGGAGAACCGGCACTTTCTTCGTCGCCGTGGATGACAATTACAATTTGTCTGTCTTTCAACTGGCCGGTTTCATACATCGCTTTCAGCGCATAAAGCATGATCATAATGCCGCCTTTGGTATCATTAGCACCGGGACCGGATGCGATTGAATCTTTCACCGACCATTTTTGAAATGGACTATTGAGATCAAAAACCGTGTCCATATGAGAATTCAGTAACAATTTCTTGCCTTTGGTTCCTTTGATCTCAGCAACCAAATGCCCGCCCCTTTTCATGGAGGCGGGCATATCGACCCAAGTCGTGGTGAAACCCATATCATCAAGCATTTTCCGGTAGATCGCTCCGACCGTTTTCACGCCTTCGGTATTGTTGGTACCGCTATTTATGTTGACGGTTTTTTCAAGAAATTTTACTGCATCCTCATGATTTTTCTCGACATTCTTTACGATTGCAATTTCCTGTTTGGTCAGCTTTTGCGCAGAACTGATTTCCGGCACACCCAGGGCAGAAGCAATGAGAAGAAAAATTATTTTTGACTTCATAAGTTAAAATTTAAATCAAAATCACTTGTTACGATAATCCAGCGCAGGTTTTCTGTCCCCCACCATGGCTTCGTATTTGAAACCGGTCCCTCTTTTTTCATCCAGTTCTTCCTTGGCTGTTTTCAAAACAGACGGATTTTTGAAAATGTCATAAGCTGAAAGTGCCATCGATTTTGCTGCAACCATCATCCCTTTGGTACCAATGGAAGTCCCGCCGCAGGCAACTGCCTGCCAGCTATGACCTGGTGTGCCCGGAACAAAAGTAGCAATGCGCACACCGGCCGTTGGAACCGCCCAGCTCACATCACCCACATCGGTAGAACCACCTCCGCCTTCACGAATTTTTTCTACTTTATAAGGCTGAATTAAAACCGCAGCATCCAGGGATGGAAGTTTGCCTGTGAAAGAAGTCCGGATTTTGTCAGCATACGTTTTTTCTAATTCGCTGTATTTCACTCCGCCAACTTCACTGAGATTTTGATACATGATCTTCGCAAGCGTTTCATTCGGCAGCAAATTAAAGGCCCCACCGGTTACTTCATAGTCCACAGTGGTTTCCGTACCCAAAGCAGCACCTTGCGCCGCCTTCACCACACGTGCAAAAAGATCCTTAACCGTTTGCATTTCAGGATGTCTTACATAATAGTAAACCTCAGCGAAATCCGGAACAACATTGGGAGCTTCTCCACCTTTTGTGATTACATAGTGAATTCTGGCGTCCGAAGGCATATGCTCACGCATCATGTTAACCATATCATCCATCGCCTCAACGCCATCCAGCGCCGAACGCCCCCGATCAGGAGCGGCGGCGGCATGTGCAGAAACACCATGAAAACGAAACTTGGCAGACATATTGGCAAGAGAGGAAGTTGCGTTGGCAAGATTTCTATCGCTTGGATGCCAATGTAAAACTGCATCGATATCATCAAACAAACCGGCTCTTACCATGTACACTTTCCCAGATCCGCCTTCTTCTGCCGGTGTTCCAAAAACGGTAACCGAACCTTTCGTACCGCTGCTTTTCAACCAGTCTTTAACAGCAATTCCGGCAGCTACGGATCCTACGCCAAAAAGATTATGACCACAACCATGTCCGGCTGCTCCGGCCACTGCTTCTTTTTTTTCAGGATCATTGGTTTGAGATAAACCTGGCAAAGCGTCAAATTCCGCAAGAATTCCAACTTTCGGACCATCCGTCCCGTACGTTGCTACAAAAGCAGTCGGAATTCCGGCAACACCGGCAGTTACTTTGAATCCGGCTTCTTTCAATTTTTGTTGTAACAAAGCAGAACTTTTTGTTTCCTGATAACCAGGTTCTGCGTAACTCCAGATTTTTTTTGCAGTTTCTCCATAGGCCGTTGTCAGTTTATCCAGAGAAGAGACAATCGCCTCTTTCTCTGAATTTTTCTGACCGATAACGTCCACAGATAAGTAGCAAAGCAAACCCATCAGAATGACTCGTTTTTTCATCGTTTTATTCTGAACAGATTATTTATAAATGCTAGTAAGCTCAAACAAACCAGGAGCCACCTTAGGACTGCTTGTGTTTGAGTTCAATTCATTTTGAGAATAGATAAAACGACCTGGAAGTTGTGTCCCGTTACTTGGCGTAATTTTGATACCCACCGATTCTGAACGTGTACGGCGCTCATCATCCCATCCGATATGCTGACCGTAGAATGTCACATAACGTTCTTCCAGGATTTCACGAAGAAGAGCCTGATCGGCCGTAATTCCATCTTTATTTTCCATACCGCCGGTTGCGAAATCATCTGCTGTGTAGGCTTCATATTTGTAAGTCCCGGCTACTTTATAGGTTGCATGCAAATAGCCGCCACCGTTTAGAAAAGCACGGTAGTTATTCAAATAGCCCAAAGCAACATCAAAACCTTTACCAGAGCGCAGAGCAGCTTCGGCCATCGTCAGCACATTTTCCTGATAGGTAACCAAAGGAAAACTTGCATCTCTTGCAAAAAATCCACGCGCCGTTGTTGTCGTAGAAGTATTTGGCTCGATAACACCCGGTGCATTTACACCGTTTTCAAGATAATAAAACTTGAATCTGGCTGTTTCAATCGTCTTTGCATTTCCACGATATTTTGCATTTGCTGGATTAAGCAGGAAGGTAAGATATGAATCTTCACCCGTGATACTTCCCGCACGAATGTTTGTTAAAAAGCTATAATTGGCATTTTCATTAACACTCGCCGTTGTTCCGTGAAGAGAATATAATGAATTGGCAAATGTACTTACACCGGTGGTCGCAGCCGTCAATGCGGCATCGTACTGTTTTGTATCTGTCAAAAGACGCGCTTTCAAGGTATAGGCAACCTGTTTCCATTTCGTTGCATCACCACCCAGGTAAATGTCTTCCGTGGTAACAATTCCAATTCCAGATTCAAGATCTGCAATCGCTTCATCAAGACGGGCAAGCAATTTTGGATATAATTCAGCCTGTGTTTCAAATTTTGGATTTGGAAATTCTGCTGTGTTACCAGCTTCTGAGTAAGGAATATCTCCCCATAATTCCGTAGCCGTCGCCATCCCATTCACCTGAACAATTTTAGCTATTCCGGCCATTTTCCGGTTACCCAGCGCTTCCGCTTTTTCGATGGCAATTAACGCATTTTTATTAACGCCTGCGAAAAACAAGTTCCAGTCATCATCAAAGTTACTCGCCGTAATCTGGTACAAATACCAGGTTCCCAATTGCTGAAATGTTCCTTTTCCATAACCTGTCCAAACGATGGCAAGGCGACTGGCAAGTCCTTCCTGCGCAGCCATGTTTGCGATTTCTGTTCCGGTGAAAACATATCTTGCCGGTGCGTCAGTAGCGTTGTTTGGATCTTTGTTCAAATCGTCAACGATTCCTTCGCAGGAAATAAAACCGAGGCCAACCAGCAGTGCAAACACTGATTTATAAATACTTTTCATGAGTTACCAATTTTGAAATTAATAATTGACTTTAAGACTGAACACCAATGATTTTGTGTTCGGGTTGTTGAAGTAATCTACCCCACGCGCGTTACCAACACCAGAGACGTTTGTTTCCGGATCCACACCAACAATTTTTGTCCATAAAATCGGGTTTCGCGCTGTTACTGTAAAATCAACTGATTGAAGTTTTGTTTTCTTCTTAAAACCAGCGGATTTTAAACTGTATCCAAGAGAAATTTCACGGATACGTGTCCAGCTACCATCTTTCACAAATTGTTCAGCCAACTGTCCTGAGTGACCGCCGATGGAAGTATAGAAAGACTGGTCAAGCAAAACAGGTCCTCCGCCGTAATCAGCGATATTTCCTCTTACTGTTGTTCCGGCAGCTGTAAGCTTCCCAGCGTAGTTATAAGTATCCTGAGCCAAAGTTACTTCATGCCCAACATCCGCATAGGTACCGAAGTTTACCAACACCCCTTTTGTTCCTTCATAAAAACTACCACCCTGAGAAGTTTCAAAAAGTACATTAAGCGACACATTTTTGTACGACACATTTGTACCGAAACCACCTCTCCATTTCGGGTTAGGATTTCCAATAATAGCAAGGGTTGTGCTCAACTGAGGGAAACCATTTGCGGTTAAATCCATTTCGCCGTTTTCCTTGCGTTTATATGTACCACCGTAAAAAGATGACAAAGCATGTCCAACGTTCGCTACTGTACTAAGCGCACCACCAGTAAATGTGATGATTTGTGTTCCGCCTAAATCGGTAACTTCATTGGTATTTTTGCTCCAATTGGCAAATACATTTACATTCCAGTCTTTTTTCTGGAAAACGTTCATGTTAAGATCCACTTCAAGACCTTTGTTCTGCATTTTACCAGCGTTGGTATATTTCTGAGTAAAACCAGTTGAACCGGCTGCCGAAACCTGCAAAAGAAGATCTTTAATTTCGTTTTGATAATAGGTAAATCCGGCAGAAAGTTTGTTTTTGAAAAAACGAAGATCCGTTCCTAATTCAAATTCAGTTTTACGCTCTGGTCTTAGATTTGGATCGCCCTGTGTGTAGCTCTGTACATACGCCCCGCCATATCCGCCACCGTCTAGATTTGTTGCCCAGCTACCAAATGAAGCATTTACAAAAGAGGTAGTATTTTTATAGGCGTCTGGCTGAATACCAACAACACCAAAAGAACCACGAATTTTACCAAAGGAAAGAATTTCATTATTAGACAGCCCGGGAAGTTGGGTAAACTGCCAGGCTACATCCGTTGAAGGATAGTAAAAAGTAGATTTGGAAGCACTACCGAACGTTGAACCTGCCTCACCGGCTGCCGAAACATTTAGATAAAGCTGATCATAAAATCCCAAATTCAAAGTCGAATAAAGACGAGCCATGCGACGATGTTTTTCACTGTTGTAAGGATAGTTGTTGGCAAAAGTTGAGTTGGTAAAGTTGGCAGGAGCATCTTCCAAAATAAAATTGTTCATCAATCCGCCCAAGCTATTATACTTTCTGTCGTTCACATTAAAACCAACAATCAGCGTCCCGGTGATGTCCTTTGTAATATTATGCGTCGCACGACCAATTACGTCCATGTTCAATTCCGTTTCCTTAATCATTTGCTGCTCGTACTGACCAGCACCGGAATTCGCTACCGAGTTAACCGGGTTGTTTGTAACACGTCTGTCTGTATACGTATCTAGACCTCCTCTTGCTGTGATATTGAACCAGTTTGTCGGACTAACAACCGCCTCAGTACTCATGATAAAACGATCAACTTCTGAAAGGTTTGTCAGCTCATGAATAGTCCACAACGGGTCATTGTAACTTGGGTTGGCAGATGCTCCCAGGTAATTTCTATACGAACGCTGACGGTTTGCAATAGCAGAAGCAGTTGGGGAAGAGAAATAAGAGCCCTTCCAGTAACGGCTGTCAAAGTCAGGAGAAGAGCGAAGCATACCAAGGTAAAGACCACTGGTATTATCACCTTTCTGAATACGGTTTGATGTTGTTTTTACATACGTTGCGTTCGTTGAAATTCTAAGAATGTCATTAAACTGGCGTGTGCTGTTAAAACGAACTGAACTTCTTTTATAATCACTTTGACCTGCGAAAATCCCTTTTTGAGAAAGGTTGCCAAGGCTTAGATAAAAGTTCCCTTTTTCATTACCTCCGCTGATTGCGAGGTTATTATCAAAATAAGTCCCGGTACGGAAAACAGCATCTTCGCGTGCCTTGTTATAAGTTTCCTGAGAATTCTTTTTGATGATCGGATAAAAAGTCGGGCCGTTATACGCTTCAAAACGTGCTCCGTTCATATTTACATCATCCGCAGCACCAGAGCGCGTAGAGATTTTATCTCCCCAGGAATATTGTGTCGTTGGGTTATAAATACCACCAGAACCCTGCCCATATGCAGACTGCAACGGATGCAATACATTTACTTTGTCAAAAGATGCAGTAGAAGTATAACTGATATTCATTTTCTTGTCATCAGCACCTCGTTTTGTGGTGATAACGATTACACCGTTTGCTGCGCGTGAACCCCACAAACCTGCCGCCGAAGCACCTTTTAGAACCTGCATACTGGCAATGTCTTCCGGGTTGATATCATTCAAACGAGATTGCTGAGCCACACCACCACGGGCATCACCTTCGGTTGTATTACTCATCGGAATACCATCAATAATGACCAAAGGCTGATTAGAACCTGTAATTGTATTCTGACCACGGATCTGGATATTGGAACCTGCTCCCGGGTCACCGCTTGAACGCGAAATCTGAACACCGGCAGCTTTACCAGCCAAACCGTTGATCACACCCGTTTCACCGGAACGACGGATATCATCGGCTTTGATCGTAGATGATGTCGAGCCCATTCTGTCTTTATTTTCTCTAAAACCAAGTGCGGTAACTACTACTTCGCTAAGTTGTTTTGAATCGGTAAGTAACGAAACATTAATTGTCGAAAGGCTTCCAACCGGAACTTCCTTTGAAATAAAACCAAGAAAAGAAAAAACGAGAATATCGCTTTGGGCAGGAACTTCAATGGTGTAATTCCCTTCGGCATCCGTTGAGGTCCCGGTCATGCTCCCTTTGATCACAACGTTCACACCAGGAATTCCCGAACCGTCTTCTTCCGAAGTAACTTTACCCTTCACAGTAACTGCAACAGAGGCATGGCGCTCATCTCTGATCTTTCCGTTACCGCTGGACCGGGCCGGATGACTCAGGCTTCCGGCTAGCAAAACAATCCAAAGTGCAAGGGCCTTTTTGGGTAAGGATTTATTCATAATTATCTATCATTATTGGGTTAAACTTAATTCAGCTCAGATAAAATTTATTCTATCACGACGATATCCCTTCAAACGAAATTCAAGTATTTATTTTTTCATTTTTAAAAACAACAGCCGTTAATTCTGCCATTTTAATAAGAGACAATATTAAATTTTGAAATATATACTATATGACAATCGTGAAAATTCGAAGGGTACCCTGTATTTTGATATTCTTTAAAAGTTTAAATTCTTTCCTCTTATCAGAATAAAAGGAATAGAAATTCGATTAAAAACGGACGTTTTTATGACAGCGAAGAAGAAATTCAGGAGTTATTTTTAGAAAAATTGAAGAATAAAATAGCGTACAATATCAGGTCAAAAAATTCGTTGATGACTTTCTTTTTTTCGCGCTTTCAGCTCTTTACTTTATTTACTAATATTGTATAAAGTTGATGTAAAATCTATATCAATTACAATTACATCATTAGATATATAAGATATATAAAGATAACCTCCTGTATTTTTGCACTTTAAATCTTTTTTAACTTTACAATCTAAGTCTAGTATAACACTGTTATGATAAGAATGAGTATATTACACTGTTAGTTATAAACTCTTCCATTTCATGAAAAGCCAAGCGTTTCAATTTTCTTTGACAAGAGAAATATCAAAGAAGGGTATTAATCAGTCAGATGGGCTGTTTATTTCAACGGAGAGCAGAAATACTACTCGACGGGACTGGTTATTGATAAGCATGAGGTTGAGTTTCTGAAAAAAACAAGAGTGGATTGAGTGGTAAAATAAAGGATCTATCGCTTCGAACATTATGGAACCGGGTTTATGGCGAGAGTTATATTGACTCATTAACCGAATTGCCTGCGGAAAGCATATCAAAAATAGGCCAGCGTACCCTCGCTCAAATTGAGTCCTATTTACTTTTCAACTTTTTGGAAACGTCGTTGCCGGCAAATTTAAGCCCGACGATAGAGAAGTTTATCCAACTGATTTATTAAAGGCGCTATCATTAAGAAGCGTAAAGCTTGAAAAAGATGAAAAGCTGGGAAATTCTGACCTGTTCAAATACACAGCACGTAGTTTTATGAAATTTGCTGTCTTTAAAAACTACACATCTCAAAATAATCCGGAAATTCCTTTTCACATTGTTACGGAAAAGTTTTTAAGAGACTAGGAAAAATGGATGCTAAAATCTGGCAAAACTAAAAAGTCAAAAGGGAAAGGTCAACCCAAACCATTACAACTCCCTGCCAGCACCACGATGATAGGTATCTATTGCCGTAATGCAAGGACTGTTTTCAATGAAGCAATAAATGAAAAAGTAATTGATGCTGATCTTTATCCTTTCAAAAAGAACGACTATAAAATACCTTCGTCAAGAAATAAGAAAAAGGCTTTAGACGAATCGGTTCTATATTCAATCTTTAATTATGAATGTAAGCCAGGATCAAACTTTAATTATGAATGTAAGCCAGGATCAAAAAAAGAGCAGGGCCGTGACCTCTCGATATTATCGTACCTCTGCAATGGTATAAACCTTACTGATTTATGTAATCTGAGAAGATTTCAAAAAGATTTCGCAAATGGCTACATTGATATAATACGCGAAAAAACGAAAGAGACTAATAGAGAACATCAGCAGCATATTCGGATAATGCTTGGAGAAAAGGTTTTAGAAATAATTGAAAGTGGGGAAATCCAGATCAGCGAGACGGGAGTTACCTATTTCCTTTTATTGACGACTATATGACACTGAGAGAAAAGAAACAAGCAATACTCCGTGTAATTACCAGTGTAAATTATCACATGAATAAAATCGCTACAAATCTCGATATTGATGTTAAAATAAACACCTACGAGGCACGGCATAGCTTTGCGACAACCCTACTCCGTTCTGATGCTCCATTGGCATTTATTTCTCAGTCTCTGGGTCATTCAAGTATGGCGACGACTCAAAGGTATCTTGGATCTTTTGAAGTTGGTAAAGCGAAGGAATATTTGAGTGCTTTGATACCTAAATCTCCGGAAAGTGAATCGTAAAAAAATATCTGAAATGAATTAAGTGTGATCCGACCGAGGATTACTCTGCCTGAACTATGGCTCAATTTATCCAGCGTTTTTTTGAATTGTTATAAGTGTATTTATTTCCACCTATAATTCACTAGTTAATGTTTGTGTTGTTTCTGGGGTACAGGAATTAGTAGTGACAATAATATAGCCAGTTATCCGCTTATTAATCAGTCCTTTATGAATAAGCCCGGCTTATTCATTTAAAATAGCTTACAGATAAGTTTGTCGAAGCAACATTAAACTGGAAAGCATTTTCATTTGTGAAGCCAAAAGTTTTATTATTTGCGATAACAATATTATCAGACGTACTACTATATTCCCTATATAAACCTGTCCCATTTGAGTTAGGTTTACTAATAGGTGTGAATATGGCATCCTTATAAACTACATTGTCTGTAATTTTACCAAATGCAGTACCTGTTCCATCTAAGTAAAGCACAGGGGCTAATGCGTTTTTCGAAAAATAAGAATTACCAGAAAATTGATTACGGCACATTTCAAAGTGTTTAACATTTCCCTTGAAGATGCCAGTTACACGAAGCGTATTTATTTCTGTATTATTGTTGAATTTGAATCCATTTACATTTTTAATAACAAAAATTTCCCCTAATTCCCGCATTGTATTGTTAATCACTTCTATATTTTCGGCACCATCTGCTGAAATAAGGATTCTATCATCTTGAAGAGATGTACTTTCAAATTTACAATGTTTTATTTTGGCATTTATTGAATTACTTAAGTCAAAAAACTTATATAGATTGGATGAATTATATCTAACATTTAAACATTTAGAATTTTCAAAATATAGATTTTTACATCTATAAGTTACAGTGCCAACATCTCTCGGCCTTGTTCTGATTGCATTGTTAAATTCACAGTTTTCGAATTTATGATTTTTCGTACCAACAAGTTCTATTGAAAAAAATCTACTTTGTTGGTAAGCAAATTTACAATTAGTAAATACAATACCACTTGCTGTATAAGAATCGTAATCCCAAGATACATTCCCATCAAAAAGGCAGTGGTCGAATTTAACGGAGATTTCGTCTTTGGGACTGTAAGCAGTTCTGGCCCCTATCATATTGTTGAGAAACTTACAACCAATGAATAACACATCTTTCAGTTGAACTAATGAATTATTGGTATCTCTTTCAAGGTCAACGCCACTTTGAGGGTCCTGCCCTTTAATATTGGAAAATTCACACCCATAAAACGTTAATTTCGAACCTCCGTCAATACTCATCCCTTGCCTTCTGTTGTGATGAGATTTGGTGTTTCTTATCGTAATGTTAGAATTCACAATGTAATTATGGAGATAATCAGGAGATAGATTAATGCCATCAGCCCACATTTTAGAAATATCTACATTTTCAATTAATACGTTTTTTGAACCTTGCAGTGATATTCCATAACCCCATTGCCCTTCATCGAAAGTACCATCGGCGCGCTTATGTTCGTTTAATGCCGGATCTAAATCAAAGTCCCCTATAATATTACCGCCTCTGATTGTAACGTTCTCTTTGTTCCAAATCGTAATGAAGTTATATGCATGCATAAATGTACCTCTCATTTTAAGCGTTACGTTATCTCTCATCTCAAAGGTTCTGTTCGATGGAATGTTTATCCCTCCGGGCGATCCGTTTCCATCGCCCGCTTGCCACCACGTAATCCCAGCAGGATCTCGATCGTAACGGTAATAAGAGCCTCCTTCACCTCCTCTATTCCCCCGGCACCAATATTTACCAGAATATGTTATCACAACTTTTGGGGCTATCTTCAAGGCGTTATTAATAACCAAAGTATTTCTATCGACCACAGAAACAGTGTTAATTTCTGGTTGTAATGTAAGCAATCGCCTGTATCCATCTTTCAAGGCTGATCAGTAATAATGAGCTTTGGGGTATGAAAAAAGAACAACACAAATCCCAGCAACGGTATCACCAGCTCTATCTTCGATGGAAAAGTAGCGGAAAAGGTGCTCGTGTATTCTGCGAGCAGGAATCCGTTAAGTATTCAACATTCTGGTATTGGGCCAAAAGGTTTAAAGCCAGTACTCTTCCGGAGGCTGAGTTCATCGAAATGAAGGTTAATAAGATCGAAGTAAAGTCTTCTCAACCAGTCGCGGAACTTCGAGTGACCGACAAAAGTGCTCTTGTTTTCTATGAGTTGCCAGAGCCCTCATGGGTAAAAGCACTACTGGCTTAACCGATGCTGTCTTTATCTTCTTCTACACGTTACTTCTTGTTCAGCCAGCCTGTGGATATGCGCTGCGGAGTCTATTCGCTCGCAGGCCTGGTACAAAACGGTTTAAAGCTGAACCCGCTATCAGGTGATGTCTTTGTGTTTATTGGAAAACGAGCTAATCAGGTGCGTCTGCTACAATGGGATGGCGACGGCTACGCACTCTATGCAAAACGATTAGAGGCAGGTACCTTTGAGCGCCCGTCAGATAAAAAATTACTGATCTCTACGAGGGAACTGACGCTAATTTTACAAGGTGTTAAGTTAAAATCTGTTCAGCTGCGCAAGCGTTATAAACAACTGTCCACCTATTAAAAAGCGCATAATATTTTTTAGAAAGTGGCCTTCACGGGTTGATAAGCCACTTTTTTGGTGTATTTTTATAGTATGACCGCAGCAGAACCAGACTATAAATTATTATACGAACAGGCCCAGCAGAAGCTGGAGCAGACCGAGCAAAAACTTAGGCTGGCGCTGTTGGATGCTAATGAATTACGCAGAAAACTTTTCGGAATAAGATCTGATAACAGAGTAAAAAAACATCTGGAAGGGCAACTTGATCTTTTCCCTTTAGGTGCCACATCTGAGGATATACAAAACTCGGAAGAACTTGCAGTTAGGGAAGCTAAGAGTCTTAACCAGGAGCAGGACAACCAAGGTGAAAAGCGTCAGAAAGCAGCTCGCACAAGAATGGTATTGCCAGACGAGCTGGAAAGGGAAGAAGTCATAATTGATCCTGAAGGTGATCTGACTGAATATAAAGTGATTGGTCAGGAAGTCACTGAAATACTGGTAATGGTCCCTGCCTGCTTCAAGGTGCGCAGAATCGTTCGCCGCAAGTGGGCATTGAGAGATTCTGTTAACTCAGATGCAAAGGGTGTACTGATTGCACCAATACCATCCCGGACAATCCAACGAGGTCTCTTTGATGAATCCGTCCTTGCACATCTTCTTACCGGTAAATTCGTGGATCATCTCCCACTGTACCGGCAAAAGCAGATCTTCGAGCGGATAGGAATGAAAATCCCGCCTTCGACACTAACGGATAATACCAATGCAGCATGTAAATCCCTGGAACCGATCTACAATGCTTTGAAGCGTGAAGTATTGGCCAATCTGTACTTGCAGATTGACGAGACCAGCATACAGGTCCTGGAAAACAGCGGAAAGAAAGGAAGCTCTCACAAGGGCTACTTGTGGGCTTATCATGCCCCTGCAGATGGACTGGTTTTCTTCGATTATTGTCCAGGGCGAGATAAAACAGGACCGGAAAGAATATTAAAAGACTTCTCAGGCGTTATCCAGACTGATGGATACAATGTCTATCAGAGCCTTTTTGAGAAGAATCAATCCATCTACCATTACTTTTGTATGTCCCATATCCGCAGGAAGTTTGATGAAGCGGTTAAAAATGACAACCAGAGAGCTGCTTGGGCGGTAGGAACTATCGGTCAGCTTTACGGGATTGAAAAGGAAATCCGTGAGCATACGCCACCACTCAGTGAAGGTCAGATTGTCGAAAAAAGGATGACGAAAGCCCTGCCGATACTCACCCAACTACACGAATGGATGCAGCAGGAGTATCCCAAAGTACTACCACAGAGTCCTATTGGAAAGGCGATTGGATATGCTCTTCCATTGATGGAAAGTATGAGACTATATGCGCTCCATGGAGATTTACAAATCGATAATAATCTGATCGAGAATGCTATCAGACCAATCGCATTGGGTCGGCGTAATTACCTCTTTGCAGGCACGCATGACACTGCTCAAAATGCTGCCATGATCTATTCTCTTTTCGCCACATGTAAAAAGCATGGAGTAAATCCGAACGACTGGCTGCTGGATATTCTTCGCAAAATGAATGATCCTGATTATGATGGTAGATTCTCAGACCTTCTTCCAAACCGCTGGAAACTGAATCAATAATCTCTGTATTACACCTCTTGGAAAAATAGGGGGATGCCCGACTGCTTACGTTGTAATCCATAATAAGCCACGTCACAAATTAAGAATTTGTGCTCTAATTTTAGGTTTGAATCTATTTGTATTATGCTGCCTTGGTCATCAGCCTGTGTTGTAGATGATTTATAATATGCAATAACTCCCGGCGTATCTCCATAAGTATAATAACCATGGAGTAGAACTCCTTTATAATTGTTGTTTTTTATATCGGCTCTTTCTTGATCTGACATAGACCGCATTTCCTGCATCGTGTTCTTATGAAGGTAAGTATTAACATTCCTTTCGGTATTACTGAGGTGGGCCGAAACGCAAAATGAATAAGCCAGACAGATAAACAAAAGTAATTTTTTCATAAACTAAATAGAATGACTTTTAAAACTCTCTGGATCCATCCTTTCGGGTATTTCCGTTTGTTTGAGTTTTATTCAACGCAAATAATATAGAAATCATTGCGCTCGTTGGACTGTCTTAGCGTGGTTTAAGTTCTTAATACTTGGTGATCAATAGCTTGCCACGCATATATCTCAGTGCGTGTCCTTTAAATCGCCTGACTCTACTTTTTCTCCGGTCCAATTACTAAAATCGTCAGAATCATCTGTATAGCTGCATGCAGAATATTTATTCGATTTGTTAATAATTATGCTGTACCAATTTGAAGTCCGACCCAAATTTCTCCAGCGTAAAATTTGATACCGGCAGGAGAACTTCCGCTCGTGTCAGTCTGAAATACAAATGCCCATGTTGGTATTGATGTCATAGCCATTCTCTGAGCATAAGTCATTTAAGGAAATGGTTTAGATCCCTTGGTTGTTGATGCGACCTGAAAGACCAGATTTGACGCTGGTATATATCCGACACTTTCACAGGCTATTAAGCCATTGTTACCATAAACAGTTGCATCATACTGAATTGCAATATTCTGCTGAAAATGCACTCGCTCAGGAAAAACAACATGGTTTAAGCTTGAAATCTGTGTCTGATAAAACCAGGCATTCCCAATAGACCCGGAGCTGGTGAATATCGTTCCGTAATTTGACGTACCCGATCCTGTTATACCTCCTGTTATAGACCCAAGGTCTGGGATTGAATTTATGTTATAAGTAGTTCCATTAAATGTAATCGTCCTATCATCCCGCATTGGTGTATACTCTAAGGTACTGGTAACCATCCCGGAATTGATGCCAGATATGTAACTTGATGGATTACTGCTATTATAAGGCGTATATCCAAGAGCCCCAGTCGCATCGGTATAACTTACACTGGTTTTATATCCAACTAAAGCATGGTTTCCCCAGTTAAATGCTGTTTGTCCGTTATTTATACGAGGGTCATTGCCCTCTGCCGCTGAGCCCGCGGTTGTTCCTTAATAAACAACCCATGTTCTTGCAGTACTTCCATCGTATGGAAGCCCTGAAAATCCGGTTCCTTCGGTAAGCGTTGCATGTGTGTGCGATCCGGCTGCATAACCCTGAGACGTAACCCAGCTTTCTGTTGCATATCCTGACAGTGCCGAACTGGTAATATATCCTGCCGGATTTGATGAATTGTAAGGCGTGAACCCAAGCGCAAAGGTACATCTACCGAATTAAGGGAGGTCCATACATCCGCTAATCCGTACATCCGCTAATCCGTTAGATTTCAGGAATTGACCTGCTACTCCTGCTGCTCCACCAGGTTTAAGCGTACCGGAGTACTTGAAATTACCTGTCAATTCAAGCGCATCAAATCCTACATTATTGCTGCCTATTACCACACTTCCGGCATAAGGCATCAAATTAAGCGTTCCTCCCGATCCTGTATTGTTTTCGATAACATCCAGCGCCACACGGCAGCTCGCCTGTGAGCTCGCATGTCTTATAACTGCAATACTTAATCCATGTGCCGTGTTCGCCTCGTTAGAACCAAACAAAGCAACATTTCTAGTACTTGTGTCTGTTTTCGCATACCCGTTGGATACTTGAAGATTATGATTTGTAGGACTAACGCCAATACCAATTCGCTCCAGATAATAACGGAGCGGAGAGTCGGAAATCGTGTTCGATCCTGTCGCACCTGGTATATATCCGCTTGTCAAAGACCCGCCTATTTTTGCCGTCCAGGTTGCCTGTGTGGCATCAGATGGTAAAGAATATCCCGACGCAAAACACAATGCAAGTGTTCCGGATGTGGTTACCGGAGATCCTGACACAGAAAATCCGGTAGGCGCTGAAAGTGCTACACTTGAAACTGTTCCGCCGCCGCTAGTATAAAAAATGACACCGGTAGTAGAATTATAAGATATTACACTTGAACCGCTGATGAGTGCTCTCCCTGCACTTGTAAAATCAAGAATGTTTACAGCTAAATGGTTATGAGCAAAAATTATGACCTAACCCCTACATTAGTCAGAGAGCCTGTACATCCATACATTAAGCGGTCTATGGATTACATTGAAAACAAACTAGTTCAAACTCATACGGCGCAATCCATTCGGCTTGCAAAAATAAAATCTGAATTTCCAAATGTATACAAGGCATTACTGTATCACAATATTAAACTAAAAATGATCTGGGATTTCTGTTATCATGCGAATCTTTGCGGTTTAGCTATACCAGAAAAAATGGATTTTTTCGATTATGAAATACATCGGGAACCGAATATTTTGTTTCCGGGCATCCCAAAGGAAGACGCCTTTAAGCAAAGACTATTGAATAACCATCCTACATCTCCAAAACCGACTCTAAGTACTGGGTTAGCACAACATCATGGCATACCAACCAGATTGTTAGACTTTACTCTTGATCCTTTAAGAGCAATATATTTTGCTTCGCTGGGGCAAGGATATTCTGATATCTGGGTGTGGGCCATTAAACTTTCGAATTTTGGAGAAGCCATGGTTGAGCATAAAAAATTTATTACAGACGAGAAAAAGGTTAAACCATTGCTAAGTCAATATTCCGTTGCAATAATGCCTTCCGCCTCCAATAGTTATTTGTACAACCAAAGAGGAATATTTTTATATCCGAAACATGCTAATGAGTATCTGCTCGAATTTGGCAAGCATCCCGATTTGAAAGATTTTATGGAAGCTTATTATGGTGATGCAAAACATCAATTAACTCAAATTGTGCTTACGCGAATACATATGGATAAATTAAAATACTTTTAGCAAAGGAAGGTATTACACCAGCGATTCTTATGCCAACCTACGACAATGTTGCTCGTGAACTTTTAAATCAAGTATAACCTCCAATACATAATTTTAGTATCAAATTTGTTAGGACTGTTTCTTAACTAATAAATACTATGATAAAAATGGAAAATATATGTTTAATTGCACACAAAATTTACCCTTCTCAAAAATACTTATGCAACAAACATTACCTAAAATCATATGATCCACTGGTTTGAACAACTACCGGATCAATGCCCACCCGGTGACGCCCATGATCCAAAAGGCGAAACTTATTATCGATTATGTAAAACTAATTTTCCTTGTGATGAAGATTTTCATTCACAACGAAAAGTGCGTCCCTCCAGGTTTGGAACGGTGTTGACGAATGTATAGCAATGTCTATATCTGTATTTAAATCTAAATCGCGCGCATTGAAATTGCAAAAAATTCCAGCGTTTAGAAATCATAAGATCGGCGCCATTGTTCTTTTATCTGTAGATGGGGTTGTCTCCGAAACAGGCGGGGAAGGTCACTATTCCTGGTGGAGAAGTATAGGTTTTGATCACACAAAGTGTTATATTGTTAAGGAATGAAACAAGAATTGACATTAACACAAATAGTTGAAAACTACGATTTGCCAATCATCTTTATCGCTAGCGATAAAGTGTTTACTAAGTATTTGTGCATTTTAATTTCGGATTCTAGCCTGTATCCGAATATTTAACAACTACTATATCGAGTAGTAGACTATCCAATATTCTAGCAGGTTAAATTGACCTCCGAAATATTTTTCAGTATCCAGAATCAAAAACTTGGTACACATTTGAATACATGTCACCGGAAATAGTCGCAACACCATTTGATATAAATGAAGTACCTGAAAATTATCTTCCAGAATCAGGATACTTTTTTGAAGCCAATATTGATGGGGATGATATTATCCGGGAAGAAGCGACGATTAAGGGACAATGAAGATCGCCATAGCATACCGGCGGTAGACTTAAGCCATATCCTCATTTTATATCAATTGTTTATCACCTACTCATTTAAAAAATTTCTCGACCAAAATCTCGAAATAAGTCGTTCAAAAGTGAAATAATATTAATAGCTTTTGACTCCTCACCGGGTTCATTTAATATACCTTCATTCAGATTCCCCGATTGGGCTGTTCGGGAATTCTACGCTTGATTATGCTTTGAATAAATTTGACGAGATAGCTAATAATTTCAGCTACAATCAATTTAACGACCATCTTTTTATTGGAGACTCATTGCTAAAATCCAACAATGAGGAGCTTTTGGTATTAAGCCTCAGAAATATTAAAGGCCATGCAATATCAAGCTTTACAAAAATGCTTAAAAAATTATAGATAACGATTTAAAGTTTTCTCATAAATGGTATTCTCCTGGATCGCTGGAGGTGCATAAATCTAAAATCGATAAGGCGAAGGCACTCGATATTTATCATTTTTTAACTCAGACGTCGGAATTAAGTACCGAAATAAAATAGTTTGAAGGTTATTTTAGCCAAGTTGATATTGATAAAAAGACGTGGAGGATTGTAAATTCAGAAGATAATAAGCCATACAGCGGCTCAGCAACCAGAGACCTCCTTCAAGGTATAATCGTGGAAACCCAGAATTATAGAATTGAATGTGAGGAAATATTAGAGGAGGCCATCGTAAGTCAGAGGGACAAAAAAAATTATATCCTTATCCGTTTTCTTTCTATTGGTACCATTTAAGTAATTTCATGATTTAAGACCGCTTCATAAAATAATGAGTTTCACAACTAAATATTCAGTCTATTATTGCATTCCAGTCCATATTTTTTACTTAAATTAGCTCCAACATATGGCTAGTATCATTCTGGTACGCTGCTAATGTTATCATATTCATTGTTAGATACACTGATACCCAGTTATTAAGATATATTAATTTTGTAAACATATAACTCAGTACCAAGTAGTTATGCTTACATTTAAAGATAGTTGGCGTAGATGTAAAATCTATATCAATTAAAGGTTACGATATTTGATAAAAAGCCCTGGAATTCCGGGGCTTTTTATTTGGCTAAACCAACGAAAAGCTCGTCTGGCAGTAACAATAAAATTCTATAAATTTGACGGATAATAAATGCCGGAACGGCCGTTATTAATGCTGTTCCCAATTGTTACAGTTGATATGAAAAAGATTTCTTTCTTACTTTTTATATTCTTATTTGCAGCAAGCGCCTACCGTTGTCCTGATTTTTTCTCAGAAGGAGAAAGAGGTCCTTTTCCAATTTCTCTGCCAGACGGAGACGCTTCCGGAGCCTACCTGACAATTGATAATAACACCAATCCGGTCCTCAGCTGGGTTCAGCAGGTAAGTCCAAATAATTACAGAATGTTTTACGCGGTTTCATTTGACGGTGGCCACACATTTGAAAAACCGAAGTGGATTACCACTTCAAAAGGAATTTATCCGCATGATGAAAATCTTTCAAAACTCATTTATAGAAAAAATGGTGATATGATCGCGATTTTTGCCGTCAGTAATCCCAGCAAAGAGAACAAATTTGCAGGACTGCTTTATTACACGCAGTCATTTGATAACGGCCTAGTATGGACCGAACCAAAACAATTATCTCCCGCAAAATCCGAAAGTAACGATGAGCGCTATTTCGACATGACGCTTCTTCCTGATGGTGAGGTTGGCGTTGTATGGCTTGATTCCAGAAAACCAGGAAAGGCGATGACATCCGGACATGATCATGAACGTATGGATATGATGGAAGGTTCTTCAATTTACTTCTCAAAAACAGATCATAGAAATGGATTTATTGAAGAAAGCAGGATTGCAGAATCTTCCTGTCAATGTTGCTGTACCAAATTATTAACCGACGAATCCGGCGAGCTGCACCTTACTTACCGGGCAATCTTAAATGACAGCATCCGTGATATGGTTCATTCTGTTTCTACGGATAATGGCAAAACATTTTCGAAGCCTGATCGCATCAGTGCAGATAACTGGGTGATACGCGGTTGTCCGCATACCGGACCTGCGATGACAGGCAACCAGTCAGGCTTACACTTTGCCTGGTACACGATGGGAACCGGAAAGGGAATTTTTTACTGCAATACTACGGATGATAAAAACTTTTCTCCGAAAGAAAGTATCAGTGCTTCGGCTTCAGCAAAACATCCGCAAATTATTTCAAATAAAAAAGGGAAACTGGCGATTGTCTGGGATGAACTTAATGAGGAAGGAAATTCCAGAATTGGTATCCAGACCAGGGATATGAATGGAAAACTTTTAAAAACTGGCTTCCTGACTCCCAAAACCGTAAATGCAACCTTTCCTGTGGCTCTTCCATCCGGACCAAACGGAATTCTTGTAGCCTACACGAAAAAAACGGGAGACAAAAATCAGGTATTTTATGACTGGAAAAGTCTTGGTGAGTAATTATTTTCTCCTGAACGCTGTTACATACGCAGCCAATCAGTATACTTATTACTGTTGGATTAGTTTAATTTCAGATGTTCAAAAGATTAATATTTTTACTCATTTCAATCTCCACTTTTTCAACTGTTTATGCCCAGGAAAACTGGAAACTCAGCACTGAAAAAGACGGCGTTAAGGTTTTTACAAAATCAATACTGACTTCAAAAGTCAAGGCATTAAAAATAGAAACTGTCCTGAACGCGTCGGCGTCACAGCTTGTGGCGGTAATTATGGATGTTGAAAAAGGCAAAGAATGGGTGTACAGTACCAAATCCTGTGTTTTGCTCAAACAGGTTTCGCCTTCCGAATTGTATTATTACTCAGAGGTAATTCTTCCCTGGCCGGCACAAAATCGCGATTTCATTGCGCATATCATGGTCAGTCAAAATCCTTCAACCAAAATAATTACAGTCGATGCGCCATGCGTGACCGGCTACGTTCCGGAAAAAGCAAATATTGTCAGAATACAAAAGTCGCTCGGAAAATGGATTATTACTCCTATATCAAAAAGCCAGGTTAAGATAGAATATACACTCGCTGTTGATCCGGCTGGGTCTATTCCTGCCTGGCTTGTCAATCTGGTAGCTTCACAAGGACCACTGGAAACGTTTAAGAAACTCAGGACTCAACTGCTGAAAACCGAATATCAAAATGTAAAATTATCCTATATTATTGATTAACAGTAATTTATATAAAAATTTAAATTGATTACATCAATCAGATTAAAAGAGAATTAAAATTAAATTAAAAATTTAATTACTTTTTAATCCAAGTGAATTGTTTGAACGTATGTGAGTAGAAAAGTATTACTCATCTTATTCAACCGATTTATGGAAATTTTTAAGCAACATTTGAGAAAGGCAACGTTTGCTCTTGGTCTCGCGGCATCCCTGGCGATGTATTCCTGCGAAGATCACCGACTTGCTCCCACAGAACAAGCACTTCCGGACAGGATTTTCTACGCACTTTCCGACAACAACCAACTTTACGAGCTTAATGTAAAAAACACTACAACACCACTCAGATCATTTTCAATTACCGGTTTGGAAAGCGGTGACGTTCTTGCCGGCATAGATTTTCGTCCGGCAACTGGCCAGCTTTATGCAATCAGTTCTCAAAGTAATCTTTATCAAATCAATGTAAAATCCGGTGATCAGCAAGGTAAGGCAACCAGAATTGGTACTGCGCCCATAGCTACAACATTAGCTGGTTCAAATATTGGCTTTGACTTCAATCCTACTGTTGACAGAATTCGTGTTGTTACAAATACAGCTCAAAATCTTCGTCTGCATCCTGAAACCGGCGCCGTCGTTGCAGGCGATTCTCCATTAAACGGACCATCTACCACAATTGGCGCAGTTGCTTATACTAACAGCCGTGCAGGTGTAACTGCTGCCCCGGGCGTTGGCACTACACTTTATGATATTGATCCGGTTGCTGATATCCTGTACATTCAAAACCCTCCAAATCCTGGCGCTTTGGTAGCTGTTGGCGGCTTGGGGCTTGACATCCAGGATGTTGGTGGATTTGATATTTCACCGGACATTAATTCGGGTGATGTTTATCCGATTGCTTCCGTTAAAATTGCCAATGAATGGGAACTTGATTATGTCAATCTTGCAACTGGAAAACTGCAAAAACTTGGAAAACTGCCAACTGGTGTAAATATTATCGGTATTGCAATACCTTCTCTTCCTGTTGCTTATGCATTGGACGGGTCTAACAATATTAAGATTTTCAATCCAACAAACGGATATGATTATGGTACAAAAGCCGTGACCTTGCCAATGGGGGTAACATTGCTGGGTATTGATATCAGGCCGGCAAACGGACGTTTGCACGCATTGGGAAGCAATAGTAAAATCTACGGAATTGACCTTGGCTCTGGCGCAGCTACTGAATTATCAAGCCTGAAACTTTTATCAGATAATTCCCCTCTCACGATAAGCGGTACCATTTTTGGTGTAGATTTTAACCCTGCTGCTGACAGATTAAGAGTTGTAAGCAACACAGGACAAAGTTTGAGAATCAATGTCACAGATGGCACGACCGTCGTGGACGGAGCATTGAAAATCGGTGTTGGCGGGCCAACTCCTTTTGTGACCGCAGTAGCTTATACCAATAGCTACCCTGGCGTTGTGGCAGCGAATACAACTTTGTTTGATATCGACAGCGAATCTAATCTTCTTTACAAACAAATACCACCGAATGATGGAATCTTGACTGATCCAAAATCTCTCGGCATTGATGTTGACGCTACCATTGGATTTGACATAGGAAATATTTCGGGCACCGGATATGCTATTTTCACCGTGGGCGGCAATACAAGTTTCTATTCTGTTGATCTTGCATCAGGTACTGTTCAACACAAATTCCCATTCAATGCACCTGTTAAAGGACTGGCGTTGGGTTTCGGATTATAGAATTTATTGTATAATAAGAAAAACGGGTGATCAGAATAATTCTGGTCACCCGTTTTTCTTGTTAATTTGATCAAATTATCCGTTAACAATCTGTCCTCCATTGGGATGTAAAACCTGCCCTCCCATATAAGATGCATCTTCACTTGCCAAAAACACATAACAGGGCGCTACTTCACAAGGCTGACCGGGACGTTTGAATGGTGTATCCTTTCCAAATTTCTCTACATGCTCTGCATCAAAAGTTGATGGTATTAAAGGTGTCCAGATTGGTCCGGGTGCCACAGCATTAACCCTGATTCCCTTTTCAGCAAGATTCTCGGATAATGATCGCGTAAATGCAACTATTGCTCCTTTTGTTGCAGAATAATCCAGTAAACCCGGACTGCCGTGGTATGCAGTAACCGATGTCGTATTAATGATACTATCACCTTCTTTCATATGTAAAAGAGCTGACTGAGTAAAATAGAAGAAAGAAAAAATATTTGTACTAAACGTGTTTGTTAGCTGAGCGGAAGAAATGGACTCAATATTTTCCTGTGGATGCTGTTCAGCTGCATTGTTAACGAGGATATTTAATGTCCCAAATTGACGAACAACTTGCCCCAAGGCATCCTCACAAAAACTTTGCTGTCTGATATCGCCGTGTATTGTAAGGCATTTTCGCCCCTCCGCTTCTACCATTTTCTTCGTTTGTGCGGCATCCTCATCCTCCGATAAGTAAACGATGGCCACATCAGCACCTTCCCTTGCAAAATGAACTGCAACTGAGCGACCAATACCGCTGTCGCCACCTGTAATGAGCGCAACTTTACCATCCAGTTTTCCGCTTCCTCTATAATTTTCCCGAATTACAACCGGCTCAGGATTCATCTTTTGCTCAATTCCCGGTTCTTTTTCCTGTGTTTGGCCCTTAGTATCTATGTTGAATTCCATGACGTGAAAGATTAGGTAAAAGTTTAATTTAACCCGCCCTTTAAAAAACATGTGCCATATCATTTACAACTTATTGCCCGCAAAATTATGTACCGGCTATGCCTCAGATTTGTGAATCCTGATTGATAACCGTCGCATCAGCATCTGGAAAATCTTCATGTTCCTGATCATAACTTATTACAAAGGTTCTACTGACACGATCTGATTTATTTAAATATGGAATCCAGATTGCTGCATAAAAAGTCTGCCTTAAAATGGTACCAATTAAAGCAGTTTCATCAGCACCCAAAGTTTTAAAAATCATGTATGTGACAACCGTATCCAGGATAACAAAAAGCAAATTGGATCCGGCGAAAATTGAAAAGAGAAGCGGGAAGGAGCTGCGTTTCTTAAAAAAAAGTATGATCACCAGTACAGCAAAAGAGGCAAAAAACAGGTTTCCCATTGCTTCCATTACCAGTAGTAAATGATATGCCGTTATTCTGAATTCAGATTGTCTCAGCATTGCATTCCAACCGGAACCGTCAAAGAAAATAACATTTGCTGTTGTAAAAAAACCGGACAAAATCGTAAAAGGAGTAAAAACCAACCCTAGCCCCAATAGCCCCAGCCAACCTCCAATTGGTATGCTCTGATAAAAACCGGGTTCCTGTACAGGTGAAAATTTATAAACTTTCATAAAAAACAAGACGCAACCAGCCAGAAAAACGAGACATATTAAAATCACACTTGTGTTAAAGTCTTCGTTGGAATTTGTAATCGAGGAGCCATCACCCAGCAAATTATATTCAAGATTATCTGAAAGTTTTTCCATATCCTTCTTAAACTGCCCAACCTCTCCTGCATTCACATAATCTTTCAGCGTAACATATTCGTAATGAAGTTCCCAGACATTCTCCGCCGCGATATATTTAGAACTGAACTGGATTTCATAAGATGCCCTTTTGATTTCCCAACTGTCCAGGGGAATATTTCTTTGATCGGGTAATATGGCTCTGATTGTGTAATCAAGACGATACGGATAAGTCAACGCAACAGGATTTTTCCGGGGTCTGTTTGGAAGAATAATTAACTGATCATAAAGCATTTTCCCAAAAAAACTGAAAGAATTTGTATGCCTGGTACTGTCGTAATGCCAGCCATTTTTCATGCTGTATCTTTCAACCAAAGAAATATTATTGGCTTCCCGCTGGTCATAATATTCAAGGGAATCTATTATTTCAAACTCGGCATGCTTGTAGATATCACGGTAGTAATTGAGGTAATTCTTTTCGGTTTCAGAGAAATTATTCTGTTGAAACTGTGCACGGACAGCATCCGCCTCGGCATCAAAATAAACGGTTTTGGTAACCAGTTTTCCTTTCCCGGTTGTATCTGTGTTAAGCGGTACAGTAAATTCCTCGATTATTGAAACACTGCCCGGCTTTTGTAATTCCAGCGAAATAACATCATTTTGACCCTTTTTCAACAATAACCCTTGCCCATAATCCGGAAAAGCAATCTGGGAATTTTCCCCTCCCTGCAAAGAATAAGTCGCATCGATAAGGCGAAATTCTTTCTTAACTTCACCTAAACTGACATGTACAACAACATGATTAAAATCCGCAGGAGTTGGCAGATATTCAGACAAATGAGATTTTCTGTAGGTATCTACCAATAATGGATTTGCGTCAATTTTATTAGCCCGTAAAAGTGCACAAAGCAAAAACGCTTTATCCTTACAATCACCATAACGCTGGTTAAAAACATCTTCCGGGTTGTGGGGTTTGTGAGAATTTTCGCCTGTCTCAATACCCAGGTAACGGACTTCATCCTGAACAAACCGGGTTGCCAGGCCTATGTATGCATTATCACTTCCTTTTGATGCTTTCTTCCATTCTTCTACCTTGTTTTTTAACACACCCGACAATGCCGGAAACTGATAAAATTGCAATCCCCAATTAACAACTTCATTCCAGCTTTTAAATTCTGTAATCTGGACAAACGCATAATTACGAAACCAATAAGGCGTAAAATCTTCATAAGGCTCACCTTTAATATTTTTCACGTCCCATTCAAAAACGGTATTAATTCCGTCTTTTTTTACAGTCCTGGCAGGTGGCTTATTGAAATCTTTAAAAGAAAGACTTCTATTGTTCCCTGCTATAATGGCATAATGCTTATGGGCAATATAGTCATATGCGCCAAAAGTGAAAGTTTCAGAATATTTGTTTTGAAAAACAGAATTCCAACCAATTACAGAATAGGAATATTCAATTTTATCACCCTTACGAATGTCCTTCAAAATCATAGAGGCGGAATAACTTCCGTTATAAATAAACCGTTGCCGGTCTGTTTCCTGCGGCATTATTTTAAAATCAGCCGCATTCAGCTGATTGATTGCTTTGCCATCACGCCATACAATGATATTGTGAAAAGTAACCTGCTCATAGGAAGGCTCATATACAACGGATATTTCCGATCCGTTCTGAATTCCGCTTTCTGATGCAATTTGTCGTATATACCTATAAAAGGTTGTCTTCTTTTCCAGATTCGCCTGCATATCCGAAAACAAAATATAATAGCCGTCAGAAAAATCCTTTGGAGAAGCAGCTTTCCCGCCGGGCGTAACAGGAATAACCCAGGATGGAGCGGCAGAAATACGAACCGCGGGTGAGGCCGAAACATACAGGCCCACTAAAAGTAAAGCCAGAAAAGTCAGCCAGAACTTTTTAACAGAATTAAGGGTAAATTTCAAGTATAAATCTTTAAGATGAGAGTAAACGTTTCTTAAAGCTAAAATAAATTTTGTAACTATTATATACTAGCTTATACATAAAATTTTTTCCACAATAAAAAAATTAATCTGGCTTGTCAATTTTTCCGGCTAACACAATTTTTGCCACATTCCAAATCTTGCTACATTTACAAAAAAGCATCAAATTGAAGAAAAACAGCGTCACTTTAAGCGATATTGCCAGGGAACTCAATATGACGGCCGCTACGGTTTCCCGTGCTTTAAGTGATCATCCTGAAATTAGTGCCAAAACCAAAGCTATTGTAAAAGAAACCGCACAAAGGCTTGATTATAAAGCCAATCGCATTGCTTCATCCTTGCGCTCAGGAAAAACGAATGTTATTGGTGTACTTATCCCGACAGCTGAAAATGCGTTTTTTGGCTCGGTTATTCATGGAATTACAAACCTTGCCAGTAAACATGGCTATTCAGTACTTATTCATGAATGTGATGAATTATATGAACTGGAAGTCAAAGGAATTCAAACTTTTATAGGCGCGCGAGTCGACGGGATTATTGCTTCACTTTCCAGAAATACGCTGGATTATGAACATTTTCTGGACGTAAAAAGAAGGAATATCCCACTGGTCTTTTTTGACCGGGTTCCAAATCTAGACATACCTTCTGTTGTGATTGACGGATTCAACGGATCTTTTTGGGCTACGCAACATTTGATCGATCAGGGTTACAAACGGATTGCACACATTTCCGGTCCGTTGTATATCAATACATTTAACGACAGATTCAGAGGTTACGAAGCAGCTTTAAAAGCCAATAATATTGCTCTGGATAAAAATCTTATCTATAACGGAAATATTTCCATCGAATCAGGAATGGAAGGAACACGCCAGTTACTGGAACTTCCTGAACCGCCTGATGCCATATTTGTGGCAGAAGATTTTACCGCCTTAGGCATTCTTAAACAATTGAAAATCAGCAAAATTAACGTACCGGAACAATTTGGCGTTTTTGGATTTTGCAACGATATGTTCAGCGAACACACAACGCCATCCCTCTCAACAATGGACCAGCAAACCGTGCTGATGGGACAGGAAGCTTTCAAACTTTTAAACCGGATCATTGAAAATGGTAATGAAGAAAGTTCTTCCAGAATTGTTGTAACACCACTTCCTGTTATCAGAGAATCCTCTTTGAAAAAAAATTACTGAAATTCATTGTAGAGGGCAAAAAGCCTAGCTTTTTATTAAATATCAATTAAGTTTTCAAATTTTTATCATTTTCCGTAAACGATTACGTTAATTTGTAAGTGATAAAGTCGGGAGCAATAAAAAGCTTTCTTTTTTATCCGAATAACTCCCCCTAACACAAATTATAATAAACGAAAAGTAAAAAAATGCTCAAAAAATTAACTATTCCTATCCTTTCAACCTTAATGATGTCGGCATCGGTATTTGCCCAGGTGCCGGATTCGCCCGTTAAAGTAAAACTTGCCCTGATAACCGATCAGCTCTCTCACCCTACCGCATTTGCGGTAACAAAAAAGAATCCTGATCTGCTTTTTGTTACAGAACAGGAAGGCCGTATCAGGGTTATTCAAAAGGGGAAACTATTAGAAACTCCTTTTCTGGATATTAAAAAGGAGGTACTGAAAAAAGAAGGCTACGACGAACGCGGATTACTCGGTCTTGCGTTTCATCCGGATTACGCCAGCAATGGTAAATTCTATGTTTATTGCAGTGTCCCCGTAGCTAATCCGGTTAAAAATCAGCTCGATCATCAAAGTGAAATCCGCGAATACATAGTCTCATCCAATCCGCTTGTAGCAGATGCGGCAAAAATGAGCAAGGTTTTGATAATAGACCAGCCACAATCGAACCATAATGGCGGTGATCTCAAATTTGGAGCGGACGGATTTTTGTACATTTCTGTCGGTGACGGCGGTGGTGCAAATGACCAGCATGGAGAGTTTGGAAATGCTCAGAACAAGACTAATCTTCTTGGTAAAATTCTGCGCATTGACGTTAACAAACTTCCATATACTATTCCTTCTGACAATCCTTTTGTTGGTGACGCAAATGCCAAACCGGAAATTTATGCTTACGGATTGCGTAATCCATGGCGTTTTAGTTTTGATAAAAAAACACATCAGCTTTTTGCCGGTGATGTAGGACAAAACAAATATGAAGAGGTTGACATCATCACAAAAGGCGGTAACTACGGATGGAGACCGATTGAAGGATTGCATGCGTTTAATGAGAAAGATCCGCAACCAAAAAATCCAATAGCGCCCATAACAGAATACCCGCATCCGGAAGGATTGAGTATAACCGGTGGCTTTATTTACCGGGGAAAATCAATCCCTTCATTGACGGGTAAATATGTTTTTGGTGATATGATGGGACCTATCTGGTCATTGTCGCCCGGAAAGGATGATAAGTGGACCAGAAATAAATTATCTATTGGCAAAGATGCGGGTTACTGGCACGTTTACAGTTTCGGTGAAGATCTTTCCGGCGAACTGTATGTGCTGACCATAATTCTTGAAAACACCAAAGGTTCGCTGTATAAGATTGTACCTTAATTTACAAACTTCTTTCCCTCTGGAAACCTCAGTTCTGATCTCTTCACCGAGTAAATGACTGGGGTTATTTTCTTTAACAGGTAGTATTAAATCGGAAATTCCATGAAAAATACACGTCGCAGTTTCATCAAAAACAGTGCTTCGCTGGCATCGTTATCTTTGCTGGGTAAATCACAGAATTTGAAAATTTCCGAAAAACAGAAGGAATATATCAAAGATGGTGGTTTGCAGTTTTGTCTTGCGCATTTTTTTGGAATGAACAGACAAAGGATAGAATTGTCGAAACAAATGCGTGTTTTGGGCGCTGTGGGCGGAATAAGTCCGGGAAGTATAGGATTGAAAGATGTAAAACCATGGGATTATCAGGCCGTCCTGGCAGTAAAAGAGGCATGGGCAAAAGAAGGCTTGACACTTCGGGTTATCGAAGGCCCGCCGGCACTTTCTGAAAAAACAAAACTGGCACTGGATGGACGTGATGAAGAAATTGAAAACTTTATCACTTTAATGAAGAATTTATCAAAAGCTGGTATTGATACGATCTGTTATAACTGGATGCCGGTTATAAGCTGGGCACGTACTTCGCTGGACAGACCGAGCCGCGGCGGGGCTTTGGTGAGTGCTTTTGATATCGACAAAATTCAGGATGAATCCGTAACCCAGTATGGAAAATTCTCCAAAGAAACGATGTGGAAAAACCTCGAATATTTTCTGAAAGCGGTGGTACCAGAAGCGGAAAAAGTGGGAATGAAACTTGCACTCCATCCTGACGATCCACCTGTTGATGAAATCAGAGGAATTTCCAGAATTATGACTTCGGCGGACGCCTTCAAACGGCTTATAGAAATTGTCCCAAGTCCAAGTAATGGCATTACACTTTGTCAGGGTACTTTTGCTACGATGGGTGAAGATATCCCTTCTGTAATTAATTATTTTGGCAAAAAAGAAAAAATTCATTTTGTACATTTCCGCGATGTCCGAGGTGACAGAAATCACTTTGAAGAAACATTTCACGACGACGGAAAAACCGATATGTACAATGCGATGAAAACTTATTATGAAATAGGATTTCGTGGCCCGATGCGTCCTGATCATGTTCCGACAATGTCGGGAGATAGCAATGAACATCCGGGTTATAGTAATATCGGAGCGCTTTTTGCCATTGGTTATATGAGAGGATTAATTGAATCGATTGCCAAAGAATCCGGCAAAGCATAAATAATGCTTCATCTCCAAAAAGGAAACGAAGCATTATTTTTATTTCCTTTATGACGGAATTACTTCCACAACCATTTCATTTCCGCTTTTATCAAAATATGTACAAGTCATATTTTGATTATCCACAACCCATTTTTCAACACCGGCTTCGGCGGATTGCTTGCAAAAAGTGAGGTAATCTGTTTCTCCGTTCTGATGAATTTTAAGTGCATGTTTTAGTTTCTCAATATCTCCGGATTTTGCAATTTCAAGAGTATCATATTTCGAATCGGAGCTTACTTCAAAGTCATTCGCTCCCAAATACTTTGTTTGTCCATTGGATACATATTGTTCATAAGCCAACACACCCAGCTGCTTTATCTCATTGATGTATCCCGGAAAATCTTTCCCGCTTTTTACTTTTAAGTGCGCTTCTTTAATCTGATTTAGAGTAAACATAATTTTATTGATTGATGTATAGCGTGTTTAAATAATTTTCAGCCTTGTTAGACCGGCATACTAATATTAAGAAAAAACGGACAAAACAGACTTTATAATAAGTTTTAAACAAATCTCTTGTAAACACATAAAGAGCAAAACATTACATTGCTCTTAAATCTACGTCACGACTCTACCAAGTCTAGGAATTGATGGGCCTTATTGTTAACTATATCTTAGTGAACTTTAAAACAATCAAACTTGAACCTTAGAACAATCTGTGACTTTTCAGGCCACCGTAATTTTGTCAACATAAATATAACAAAAAAATTATGAAGACGATATTCATTACGGGCACATCCAGCGGCCTTGGAAGTGCGGCTGTCCGGTTGTTTCACAGCAAAGGTTGGAAAGTGATCGCGACGATGCGTAACATTGAAAAAGGAACCATTTTTAGTGATCTGGAACATGTAGAAGTTCTGGCGCTGGACATTACCGATCCTGAGCAAATAAAAAGCACTGTTGCCAAAGCACTGTCTCTGGGCGATATCGATGTGGTACTAAACAATGCCGCCTATGGTGCAATCGGTCCATTAGAAAGTGTATCAGAAGAACAATTAGTGAAACAGATTGAAACCAATTTGTTGGGCGCGATCCGGGTTACTCAGGCATTTATACCCACTTTCCGGATCAGAAAACAGGGATTATTTATTAATATCACCTCCGTGGCAGGTCTGGTAACATTTCCGTTCGACAGTCTGTATCACGCAGTAAAATGGGGAATTCACGGATGGAGTGAAGGCATGAGTTACGAACTTGCACGTTTTGGAATTGGTATGAAAACGGTTGCTCCGGGATTTATCAGAACTGCCTTTGCTTCCAATGCCGAGATCACATCAACAGAGCCTTATCAGGAATTGGTTGATAAATACATGAGCGTTGTTGCAGGTATGATGGATCCGACAACCAGCGGTTCAACGGCCGAAGAAGTAGCCCAAATTGTATATGAAGCAGCAACGGATGAGAAGGATCAGGTACATTACATTGCCGGAGCCGATTGCCAGGCTATGTACGACCGTCGCCTGGAAGTAGGGCCCGAGGAATTTCGCCGGGAAATGTCTGTAACTTTTCTAGGTTAGATATTACCAAATTAAACATTCAAAAAATGACGGCAGAACTCGTGTAATTTGTACATTAGTTGTGCCGTCATACTAATTCCAATGTCGAAAACCACAAATCCAAACGTACCGCAGATTATATACTCAGCAACGTCGAAGCGTACTATTGAAGGAGAAATCTTCATTAAACAACATGTGTTCGATTATATCATTTCTGGTACTTCCGAAACTTATTTTGATGGAAAATCTCGCACATATCAGGCAGGAGATTTTCGATTAGCGGTAAAAAACAGACTCAGTAAATTTGTTAAAATTCCACCAGTTGGCGGCGAGTACCGGTCGGTATCAATTTGTATCGATCAGGATACGTTGCTTGAATTGAAAGATCAATATCGACCTGATGAAATAATTCACAAGCCATACGACAACGTTTTGCTTATCAAGCCTAACAGACTGTTTAATAATTATATAGATTCTCTTCTGCCTTATTTAGAAAACAGTCGGGACATCAGCGGTAATCTTATAAAACTAAAAGTTAAAGAAGCAGTTTTAATCTTTTTAGAAGCTAATCCGCTATTGAAAAATATACTGTTTGATTTCAGCGAACCAGGAAAAATTGATTTGGAAGCTTACATGCGGGCACATTATAACTTCAATGGAAGCCTCAGTCAATTCGCCTATCTTACCGGTCGCAGTCTGTCCACTTTCAAACGTGATTTTTCCAGGATTTTCAATACTACGCCTAATAAATGGCTATTAAACAAACGTCTGGAAGATGCACGTTATCTGATTCAGGAAAAGAAATGGAAAGCAACGGATGTTTATATTGAAGTTGGTTTTAAAGATTATTCGCATTTTTCGGTTGCATACAAACATTTATTCGGGCAGAGTCCTTCAATGAGATAAATCTGACAATTACTTCGCCGCTCTTTTTAAATAAGAATAGCGCTTTCTAAACTTGTCCAGATCAGTAGAAGTCGATTTGGGATCGATCAGATTTCTTGTTTCATGCGGGTCCTTTTTGGTGTTGTAAAACTCTTCGTAGTTATGCTCAATATATTTCATGTACTTGAATTTCTTCGATACAACACCTTCAACTTTTGGCAAACCCGGACTACCCATAAATGTATGTTCATAGAAAAAATCCTCTCTTTCAGTGGAGCCGCTTTTAAAAGATGCCATCAAATCTTTTCCCTGAATCGTTGTCGGAGTAGCCACTCCTGCGAATGACAGGATCGTCGGGGCAATGTCAATATTCAGCGCAATATTTTCAGCTTTCTTACCAATCAGTTTTCTTGGAATCGGTTCTCCGGAAATAATCATAGGGACCCGGATTGATTCTTCAAAGCCAAACCATTTTCCTTCCAGACCATGTTCTCCCAAAGAAAACCCGTTGTCTCCCATAAAAATAATAATGGTGTTACGGTCAATTTGGAGTTGTTTTAATTGCGCAACCATGTTACCCACAGCCTCATCAACACCGGTAATCAGACGGTAATAATCCTTAACTGTTTCCTGTCTTTTATCCTCCGTTGAGAAAAAAGTTTTCCAGCGCTGTCTGCCGATATTTTTATCAGACCTGAAAAACTCGGGAAAACTGTTCCAGAATTTCGGGTCCGTTGTAACCGGTTTCGGGATGTTTGTATTTTGGTATAAACTTGCAAAACGTTCCTGATATGGAAAAGTCGCAGGATCACTTTCAGATTCGTGCGGTGCTTTGAAACTTACAGAAAGACAAAATGGCTCTGGTTGTCCGGCAAATTGATATAGAAATTGTTTGATATCTTTTCCTACACTATCAGTATTGTGAATTGTTTGTCCGCTTTTATTAACAAGCAAATAAGGTGGCTGCTCAGCTCTTCCGCATGCCCAGTAATCAAATAGAGAATCCGGTTGCCTGTTACTGTCTATCCCGAATTTTCCAATAAACCCGATTTTATATCCCGCTTTTTTTAACAAGGCAGGATATGTTTTATCAAGCGCTTTTTTTGAAAAACAGGTAGAGAAATCGTTAATCTTATGGCGGGACATATACTGGCCGCTTAAAAGACTGGCCCGGCTCACACAACAAATGGATGTTGTGACATAAGCATTTTTAAATAAAATTCCCCTGTTGGCAAGTGCATCCAGATTGGGGGTCTGGATAATTTTATTCCCCATCACGCCAAGGGCATCCCAACGATGATCGTCAGTCAGCACAAAAATAATATTAGGTCTTGAAGGTTTACTTTTTTCCCTGTTATTCTTGTTTTGCTTTTTTTGAGCCCTGCTTGTCAACTCTTCCCAAAGGTGCCTGTTGGCAAGCTGAAATATAATATTGGGGCCTGGCAATGCCCTGATTTCTCCACGCTGGGCAAAACCGGAAAAAGACATTAAAACCAGCAAAACAATGAACACTCCTGTACTGACGAACTTCCTGATTCTCATATTAAACTTACCATAATTACAAATTTCAAACTAAAAATTTGAAAAACAATTATGGTTGTGCAGAAAAAGCTTTTTTCAGTAACATAGCAAGTTCATTTACCGTTTTAGCCTGCGCAACGGACTTGGCAAGATTGTAAAATTCATCCGGATCTTTCTGGTGATCATAGAGCTCAACACCCGCTTTTCCCTCGTCCCATTCCGTGTAGCGATAGCGTTCTGTTCTCACACTTCTTCCCATTATTTTACCACGTAAAACCTGTGTATAGGCAGGCTTGTCCCATTTTGCTGTCGGCGTTTTAAGCAATGGCATTAAACTTTTTCCCTGCAATTTCTGCTTTGGATCCAGTCCGCATAAATCCGCTAATGTTGGATAAATATCAAGCAATTCAACAGTGCGACCGGAAACTTTTCCCTTATTACCACCAGGCACAGAAATGATCAAAGGAACACGTGCAGAATTCTCAAACAAACTTTGTTTCATCCATTGTCCGTGCTGACCCACATTATATCCATGATCTGACCAGAAAACGATAATGGTGTTGTCTGACAATTTTAACCGGTCAAGTGCATCAAGCAGTTTTCCTACCTGCGCGTCCATGAACGAAATCGTGGCATAGTAAGCGCGCTGCGCTTCTCTGCGTTCGGCTTCTTTAAGTCCCCAGTGTGAAGGTTTTGTAAATAAAGCTGCCTCCGGAATATCGTCAAGATCATTGGCAATTTCCTTTGGAAGCGGAACTTTGTCAAGATCATACATATTGAAATATTTCTTAGGCGCTACATAAGGAGAATGCGGTCTGAAAAATCCGACAGCCAGAAAGAATGGCTCGTTTTTCTTTTCTTCCAAAATTTTGATCGCTTCATTTGCAGACAACCCATCCGTTTGCTCCTCATCAGTTCCTTCTGTGGCCAGATATGCAAGCGCACTTCCAAGCGGACGGTTTGGTGTCAGATTTTTGACGTTTCCTTCTTCTGCTTTATCTCTTCCCTTCGGATTTACTTTGTGATCCCAGGAAATCGGATCGTCCAGTCCGTCTGTACCGATTTGGCCAGGAACTCCGTAATGATAAATTTTACCAACTCTTGCGCTGTAATAATCGTTGTTTTTAAAAAGTTGTGGCAGAGTCACAATGTCCGGAAGATTTTTCCGGAAATGAGTCTGCAATTCATAAATTCCCGTTACATCAGGGCGCTGACCCGTTAACAAAGATGAGCGGCTCGGACTGCAAAGCGGGAATTGCGTGTAAGCTTTATCAAATAAAACCCCTCTTTTTGCAAGCCTGTCAATGTTTGGTGATTTCACAAAATTATTTCCATAACAACCCAGATCATTATTCAGATCATCAGCGGCTATAAACAAAACATTATATTTTTTTCTGGCCGGTTCTTTTTGCTGTGCATGAAGCACTTGACCCGAAAAAACTAACAGTGTTAAAAAATATGTTATTGATTTCATCAGTTGAGATTTATGTGTTTAGATTCAGCAGGTTTATTTTCAGATGTTTCAGGAGCGTATTCAGGATTTATTTTTGTAGGGATTTTGGCATTGACTTTCTTTTTCCAGGCTTCAAGTTTTGCTTTCAACAATTTGGTTTGCGTCGGATTTTTCTTCGCCAGATCAACGGATTCGCCAATGTCTTCCCTGATATTATAAAGCTCAATCCGGCCATCCTCGTAAAATTCATGAAGCTTAAAATCCCCGGAACGGATTACGCTGGTTGGTCTTGTGCGGAAAGCATCTTTGTTTCTCTTGTCTCCTTTGTACGCTTCCAGATACCCGGGGAAATGCCAGAAAATATCTCTCGATGGAATCGTTTTTCCCAACAAAAGCGGTGTAAAACTATGTCCGTCAAATTCGGAATTTATTGGCTTGTTAACCTCTGCAACTTCAAGCAATGTGGGATAAAAATCAATTCCTATAACCGGAACATCTGTTTTAGCACCCGCATCAGTTTTTCCCGGCCACTTCACAATTAACGGAACGCGAATTCCGCCTTCATATAACATTCCCTTCGATCCGCGTAAAGGGTGCTGGGCGGTGACCTCTCCCATTCCACCATTATCCGAATAAAAAATAACCAGTGTATTCTTGTCAAGATTAAGCGTTTCCAACGATTTCAATACTTTTCCGATGCCCTGATCCGTACTTTCAATCATAGCGGCATAAACCGGATTGTTGTGAAATTCATCACCCTTTTTGTTTTTATATTTTTGAATAATTTCCTCTTTCGCCTGAATCGGTGTATGGACCGAGAAGTATGATAAATAAAGAAAAAATGGCTTTTCCTTATTCTTGTCCAGAAATTTCACAGCTTCATCCGTTAATCTGTCCGTAAGATATTCTCCTTTTTCACCGGAAGTAATTCCTTCCAGCGGAGAAATTTGTTCGGCTTTTTTGGCTGCGTAAGGATAGAAATATGATGGCGTCCCTTCGGTTCCGCCAATAACGTAATCAAAACCCTGGGCATGCGCATCAGCCCCTTCTTCCTTTTCCCCCAACTGCCATTTTCCGATCAGTCCCGTGTTGTAGCCGGCGGTTTTCAGTTCTTCTGCAATGGTGGTAAAAGATGGATTTAGTACCGTTTCATTTTTAATTGGAATTAATTTCCGTTCTGATGAGTCTCCTCGGTCGGAATTAGCGACCGTAAAAATTCCGTGTCTCGGCGGAAATTTTCCTGTCATTAAAGATGAGCGGCTGGGCGCACAGTTTGGACCGGCGGAATAAGCCTGTGTAAAACTTAGTCCCTCCTTGGCCAGCTTATCAATATTGGGTGTTTCATAATATTTGCTGCCGGCAGAACTCAGATCCGTCCACCCCCAGTCGTCCACTAAAATGAACAGGATGTTTGGTCTTTCATTTTGCTTTCGGGAAGAAACTACCTGTCCGAAAACCTGATTAACCCATACAACTGCAACGAGCAGCAGGATGCATTTGAAATATTTTCGTTTCATACCTGACTATTTAATTTTCAGCTCTCCCATGGCAATACCACTTTCCGCAGCAACAGTGTACAGCAGATATATTTTACCGTTTTCTTCATAAACCGCCGGATCACGAAGTTCTCGAAAACGTTGTTTTGCGGCTCCTTCCGTAGAAACCGTCAGTGGCAAATCGGCTCCTTCGTAATTCTTTTCAGGAAGCGCCACAACGACCGGTTCGGTCGGTTTCCAATTATTCCAATCATTAGTAAGTTCAATTTTTGAAAAATAAATTCTTTCAGGACTGTCACCAATTCTGGAATAGAAAACCCATAAGGTGTTGCCTTTCAGCGTAACAGCTGCATGACGTAAAGTGGAAGCCGGAGACTGAATTTTGTCAAACGGATTCGGACCTTTTTCAAAAGCGGCAATACCATCTTTTGATTTCCACAAAATACCCAGTCGGGAAAATGCATAGAATTCATTTTTCCATTTAAAAACTTTAAAATACGATTCACCCAGCTGAGTAGTTTCAGGCTTAAAATTGATACCGTCGCCAGAAGTTGCCCGGAGTGTTAATTGTTTGTAACTAGCTTTATCTTTTTTATCACCACTGACAAACAGAGGACAGTGGAAATACATGACTATCTGTTTATTAACTTCATCCAGATGTATATCCGGCGAAGCAATGTGGCGGCCGGCTTTTAATTCGTCATCCTCACCTTTGCAGGCACAATCATTCATTTTTAAGGTGCCCGGCTCGTAAACTTTCCACGGACCTTTCACATCATTGGCGTAGGCAAAGCGAATATAGGTTCCGTTATGATCTGCAAAATAGAGATAGTATTTTCCCAATTTTCCGGGCAGCCAATCCGGTACTATGATCAAAGACGGACCATTAATATTCTGACCGTCTTTACCGGGAAGCAACTCGGGCGAAATGATTGGATTCTTGTCAAAACGCTGAAATGTAAAATGTTGGGCCTGAACGAAGTGCGAGGTAGTTGCTGCCAGTCCTAAGACCAGACATATCTTTTGATAAAATTTCATTTTAAATTCTTGTTTTATAATCAAAAACCTTGAAGATTTATTTACGGTATCAGCTCTTTCTGAGGACGTTTGTATTTTCCGTGTTCATCCAACGGTTTCGGATCTGCATATTCCGGATCAACATATCCAACCGCTTTTTCCTGTTTTTCAAGTTCTTTTCCAAGCTGGGCTTTCAGCTTGTTGCCTGCGGCGGTATTGTACAAGTTGTTTGTTTCGTTAGGGTCCTTTGTCAAATCGTATAATTCCGACCAGCCCGTTTCACCGGGATACTGCACCAGTTTCCCGGTCTCCGTTCTCACCGCTTTAATCGTAGGAACATTATATGGGGTTTCGTAAAAATATTCATACAGAAACGATGTCCGCCAGTCTTTCGCCTTGTCTTCAATCAAAGGCACCCAGCTTTTTCCCTGGAATGTGGCAGGCGTTTTGACGCCGGCTAAATCGAGAATCGAAGGAGCATCATCCAGATTTAATACAATTTTATCAATCAGTTTACCTTTCGGGAATCTTGCCGGATATTTTACCAGCAACGGAATTCGAATGGATTCATCATAAGCTGCACGTTTGTCTCCCAATCCGTGCTCACCAAAGAAAAACCCGTTATCACTTGAAAAAATCACTACGGTATTTTGATCCAGATGCAGGGAATCCAGAGTAGCCAACAAACGACCGACATTGTCATCAATACCTGTCAGCGCCCTGAAATAATTCCTGATTTTCTCGTCATTATTTTCTGTCCACGAACCATCTTTTTTCTGTTGCGCCGCCGGAGCTTTTTTCCCGGAATCAATCTGATCCTGAAAAGGAGAATTCAGACTTTCTGAAACTGGTTTTGTCAAAATTGCATCTGAAAACAAATCCTTATGCCTTACGGGTGGCTGAAAAGGTCCGTGTCCGGATTTAAATGCCAGCGTTACAAGAAAAATTTTATCTTTATTTTCTCTGATATAATTTAGCGCATTCGTTGTAGAAACGTCGTCGATCCAGCCTTTGGTAGGCAGTGTTACGCCATTGATTTCGACAGGGCAATCAAAATATTTCCCCTGCCCTACAAAGCTTGCCGAATAGTCAAAACCGGGTCTTTTCCCGGTTTCATTTCCCATATGCCATTTTCCAAAAAATGCGGTCTGGTAACCTGCTTTACGTATTTCTGTGGCGTAGGTTACCGTTGTGTCTTTCAGTCCTGTATGATTATTTGCAATGCCATTCAGGTGATTATACCGGCCATTTAACATGGTTGAACGGCTCGGTGAGCATAAAGAATTGATCACAAATGCATTTCTGAAACGCACACCTTCCGCCGCAATCCGATCCAGATTTGGTGTTTTAAACCAAGGAAACCGTGCCTTTTCACCCTGCTCCTTTTGCACAATACTAAGTGCGTCAAACCGCTGATCATCTGTATAAATGAAGATAATATTAGGGCGACTAACATTTTTCCCGGTTTGTGCTTTTGCTCCGTAAACACCCAAAAGCATCAGCTTCGAAAGAAATATATATTTTAATTTCATGATGATAAAAGTTAAGGAATACCAGTATTTACTTTACCTATCGACCTTATAGAGTTAATTTGAATAATGATTGGGAATTACTAATTCATGTTAGAATCTAAGTTTTTGTAATAGGGCTATTTCTGTTTTAAAACTTCGAGATAATACGGGCTGTTTATCGCAGCAACTGTTTCAAACCACGATTCAATATCATAATCCCCTTTTTTCAAAAAAATATTGGTGAAAGAAACAGTTTTACTTTCGTCATTAACAAATTTGCTTCGCTGAATCTGTCCTAACCTGATTAATGAGCGCGTTCCTTTGGGAATTGGTTTTATGTTTATCGCTTTGAAGTCATAAAAACCATCCTCCAAAACCCTTACAGTCCAGATGCCAAGCGCATTGTCGCCAGTCCAGTTTCTTACACCGGTTCCACCTAAATCCTGACGCGTCAGGATACCTGGATTTTCATGAATAGTTCCTACTTCAATTCTTCTTGGACTCAAATGCGGACTGGCTGAAATATCTTTAAAAGTGCTGTCAAGTATATTTTTCAACTTTAACGCAAGATCTATATCGCTTTTTACCAGATTATTTTCTTCAAACGGATCCATTTTAAGATTGAAAAGTCCGAAGGTGTTAATATCATCCTGAGTAGCTTCGGATGCTACCAATTTGTAATTGCCCTGATATATTGCTGCATTCCGGTAAGGTTCAGGCCAGCCACGATTCCAGGTATTGTAAAAAGTCCGTTGCGGCGCCTCCTGTTTTCCCAATATTTGTTTAAAAACTGATTTTCCATCTCCTTTAATTGTTTTTGGAAAGGGAATATTGACTGCCTCTAAAAGTGTCGGAAGTAAATCAACATGTGCTGTCAAACCATTCAGATCCTTATTTTCAGGAATAAAACCTTTACCGGAAATAAGAAATGGCACATGCGTGCCTCCTTCATATACTGAACCTTTCAAACCACGAAAACCTGTATTAAAGCGTAATTGCTGATTTCCATTATCTGTCAGAAAAATCACAATCGTATTTTCTTCCAGATTTTGTTTTTTTATTTCTGCAAGGATCCGGCCTACGTTATCGTCAATGTTAGTCGCCATTCCATACACTTTCCGTGCATTTTCCTTATCTTTTTCCAACATTTTCGACCAGGATTTTTTTGGATCTTTATCCAGATCAGAATCAAATTTCAGGTCTTTGTAGAGGTCTTCATATTTCTTTGGAAGCTGCAAAGGATCATGCGGCGCATTATAGGAAACGTACAGGAAAAACGGCGCCGACTTATTTTCTTTCACGAAATCAAGAGCCGCATCTGTGAAAATATCAGTACAATAACCTTTTGGGAAAACATGTTTATTGTTCTCGGAAAGTACGGTATTGAAATAACTGCTGTCAGGTCTGGTGAAATTTTCAATTAAATCGCCCGGCTGGCCAATCCCTCCGCCACCGTGTACCAAACTGTACTGAAAACCTTGTTCAGAAGGACGAAAAGGATAATTATCTCCCAAATGCCATTTCCCGACAATACCGGTTTTGTAGCCGTTCTGACCAAGAATTTCTGCAATTGTAATTTCCTCTGTCGCCATGATCGCGCCGTTATTGTAGGTATCATGAACACCTGTGCGCTGCGCATATCGTCCGGTGAGCAGGCTCGCGCGTGTGGGTGCGCAGACGGGAGAATTGTGAAAATTAGTTAACCTGACCGATCTTGCGGCCAGGTTATCTATGTTAGGCGTTTTTACATAAGGATTTCCGGTAAATCCAAAATCGCCATAACCCTGATCATCGGTCATGATCAGGATTATATTGGGCTTTTTGGAAATTGTTTTTTGTGCATGCAGATTGACCGAGCCTGCAAAGAAAATGACGGAAAATATCCTGAAAATTCTTTTCATGAATCTTGAATTCACAACGTTATATTACTTACTGCCTTTCGCCGCTGCTCTTTCTGCACGTTTTTTAATATGACTATTATCAGCAGGCATCTGCTGCACCAAAGCAGGCGGTGTCTGACCTAGTTTTTTCTTAAATAGGTCTAGCGAGACAAGCAATTCTTTTGCTTTTGCCAGATTTGACTTCAGAAGATTATTCTTTTCACCAATATCCGTTTTGAGATTGAACAAAAGTGTATCTGTTGCAGGAACAACCGTTATTCCATTAACTTTTGTATCCGGCTGCGGCAAACGGATCTTCCAATCGCCATTTCTGTAAGCCTCGATTTTGCCATAAGAATAATAAGCAAATTCTTTTCCTTTCCGTTTTCCAGTTCCAAACAATACCGGACTGATATCTTCCCCGTCAAGTGGTTTTTTGGTCTCCGTTTTCTGACTTCCAGTCAGGCTGATGATGGTCGGATACAAATCAAGCTGCAAAGCAAGATCATCATAAACAGTTCCGGGTTTAATTTTTCCAGGCCATGATGCCACCGTCGGCACGCGTTGTCCGCCTTCAAAAGTTGTGCCCTTTCCTTGTCTCAATGGACCGGCAGAACCGCCTTCCACATCAAAAATCAGCCAGGGTCCATTATCACTTGTGAAAACAACGAGCGTATTTTCTTCCAGACGGTTTTTCTTTAAAGCCTTCACAACTTCTCCTACACTCCAGTCAATTTCCTCGATCACATCACCATACAAACCTCGTTTGGACTTCCCTTCAAACGCAGGTGAAGCGTACAACGGAACGTGCGGCATATTGTGCGTTATGTATAGGAAAAACGGTTTGTCTTTATTCTTATCAATAAATTTTACCGCTTTGCTGGTATAAGTTTTTGTGATATAATTCTGGTTGACTTTAATACTATCTACATCATTACCTTTCAGGTAAACAACGCCCATCATATCATTACTATATGGAATTCCATAGTATTCGTCAAAACCATTTTGTAACGGCAAAAACGATTTATGGTGTCCAAGATGCCATTTTCCGAAAATCGCTGTTTTATAACCATTTCCTTTCAAAGCTTCCGCTATCGTAACTTCTTCGGCTGGGATTCCGGTAAAACTTTCAGGAAAAAATACGTGATCGATGCCTAATCGCTTTGGGTAACGCCCTGTAATCAAGGCAGCTCTTGAAGGACTGCAAACCGGGGAGGTAGAATAAAATGAAGTAAATTTGATTCCCTTTGTTGCCAGATTATCAATGTTTGGTGTTCTGATATCTGTTGCTCCAAATGTTCCAATATCACCATAACCTAAATCATCAGCCATAATGACGACGATATTTGGCTTTGTTGTTTTTTGCTGTGCAAAAGTAACTGCCGGCCCGGAAAGTAAAATTACGCTTAATAAAATCTTCTTCATTTTGATAAATTCTCTAATGACTGAAAAACAAATCGTGATAGCCCTACTTCAAACAACCAAAGTAAAACTATCACGCTATGATTTATACGTTAATTATAATTACTACTCAACATTTGCCCGTCTTGCAGCCGGATTTGCAGCAGCGCCGGCGGCAGCAGGCGTTGGAAAACCTATCTGGTTTGCAGGTTTGATCTTGTCATAATCCACAACCCCGGTTTTATCCGCCCACTTGAAATAATCCGCAGACAATTCATTCACAACTTCAATATTGGCAGCAGATACATCATTGTTTTCGCCGCGGTCTTTTTCCAGATCGTAAAGCTCCCATTTGTAAGCCGGGTAAGTTGAAACAATTTTCCATTTTCCTTTTCTTACCGCACGATTACCGGCACGTTCCCAGAATATCGGCTCACCTCTTTCAACCGATTCTGTTTTGCCTGTCAATACCGGTACCAGACTTTTTCCTGCGAGCGGATTTGCTGTTGCGCCGTTTAGTTTTGCAGGATATGCGGCACTTGCAAATTCGTAAAATGTTGGTGCAAGATCAATAAGATGACCTGTTCCTTTTACGATATTTCCGCCTTTGATTTGCTTTGGGAACCAAGCGATAAAAGGAGCGCTGATTCCGCCTTCGTGCATATTATCCTTATACTTGGTATGCGGCGTATTGGAAACATATGCCCAGCTTTGTTCCTGGTATTCATAAGAGCCGGCAGTCCCGATCGGGCCGGTGTTACGCTGTGGTTTTCTGCGTCCTGTTGGAGAATAACCGCCTTGCGCTCCATTGTCCGAAATAAAAACGATGAGTGTATTATCATCTTTTTTCAATTCTTTCAATTTATCTCTCAGACGTCCAATATTCTGGTCAACCCGGTCAACCATGGCTGCGTAAACTTCCATTTTCTTTTCCCAAAGCTGCTTTTCGCTGTAAGTCAGATTGCCCCAAAGCGGAACTTCCGGGTCGCGTTTTGCAATCGCTTGTTTCGGATCTGAAATGCCAATCGCTTTTTGTTTTTTGATGCGTTCAACACGAAGTGAATCCCACCCTATGCTGTAACGGCCCTTGTATTTTGCAATATCTTCCGGCAATGCCTGCAAAGGCCAGTGCGGCGCATTGAAAGCCAGATACAGGAAAAATGGTTTTTCCGTTTTGCTTTGATCATCCAGAAATTCAAGGGCATTGTTGGTGATTTCGTTGGTAAGATATAAACCCGATTTCAACGTAATTCTTTTGTTATCCTTGATCAAGTCAACGGGTGGCGCCTGACCATATTCTCCAATATCAAAATAATTGCTGGCTCCTTTTATAAAACCATAAAAATGATCAAAACCGCGTTGATTTGGCCAGGCAGTACTGTCACTTCCAACGTGCCATTTTCCGCTCATTAAAGTACTGTAACCAGAATTTCTAAGTACCTCGGCGAAAGTTAAAGATTCTTTATTTAAATATCCCTGATAAGCAGGTAAACCCAAATTGATGTCAAAATAACCGATTCCGGCTTTGTGCGGATATTGACCTGTGATCAGAGAAGCGCGCGTAGGTGCACAAATGGAATTGTTGTAAAACTCGCGGAAACGGATTCCCTCTTTGGCAAGATTATCCAGGTTGGGCGTCTGGATTTCGGAACCATAGGAACCTATATCAGAATAACCCATATCATCAACCATAATCAGGACGATGTTGGGCCGGGTATCTGCTTTTTTATTTTTTTGGGCAAACGTAGTGAAAGTACTGCCCGTTAAAAGCAGACCAAAGATAAAATTAAATTTCATGATGCAGGGTTAGTTAAAAATCCCGGAAAGGAACCGGAATAAGAACCGGGAGGAAGTTTTGAGATTAAAAATTTCAGGTGCCAGGAACATAATGCCCGGCACCGAAAACGTAAATTAATTCACCTAAAATTATTTCACTGCTGAAAATCTTTCAAGCTTTTCCTTTTCACCCTGCAAACGTTTTGCTTCAGGTTTAAGATAGCCGAACTGATGAAGATCGCCTTCAGCATGTGATGCTACCCAAAGAAGAAATTTCTTTGCTTCCGGATTGCTGTTATTTTTTGCTATGGAAAAATGAACATATTCAACTGGTACATTTTTCACCTTGTCGGAAGTTTCCAGTTTTTCCAAAACCTGATCAAGATTTTCATTTTGTTTTTCTTCTTTTGACACCCGGCCATTTCCGTCCAGATCAACCGGAATAATGGTTAAACCTTCTGTCGGTTTACGTGTAGTCAGATCGTATGCAAGACCAGGAACGGTATAAGTGATACCGGTATCATCTTTTAATAAAGCCTTGATCAAATGCTCATCAGCACCTGCAATGCTTTTTCCCTTGATCTGCTGCTGCTCGTATCCAAAATATTTGGCAAAAGTAGAAGGTGCGCCAGCTTTTTGAAGACGCGTGTAAACTGTGAAAGGAACTGTGATTGTCGGATCTTTTTCCGCGTAAATGTCGTGGAAGAAAATTTGTTTGTATGTTTTTTCGATCAAACCTTTATCACCATATTCTTTTGCAAAAGCAGAGGTTGAATTGGCAACCGGCAGAAGCGCATAACGGCCGATAGAAATATATTCTCTCGTTTCTTTTACTGCTTTATCCTGATCGTAAGCCTCGATAAGCAAATCATATTTTTCAGGATCAGTGATTGTTCTGGCATCAATTGTGATCTGCGCTTTTGGATTTTCAGCAGTGTATTGTTTAATCCATTTGTCGACCAAAGGATAAGCAAAGCGAACTCCTGTGATAACTACTTTATTTTGAGATGCTTCCTGAGCGAATAAGGTTGGACTGGCAGATACGGCCAGGCCGGCAGCAAATAGGAATGATTTGATCGTTTTCATGATGTTATAAGAAAAATAGAATTAGTTTTTGCATATCACAATCAGCTTTAAAAAGTTGATTGCAACGGATTGAAAGATTTATATAGCGAGTGTCAAGCCTGACAACAACAGCTTATATTCAGAGCATGCAAAATATTTCCCACCATAGGTGCAGCAAAAAGCTGCGAAGAATATGAATTCATCGGTATCATAGTTATACTTTTTGTGTCGTATCCTTTTTACTGGTGGTAATAAAAAGAATAGTACCCTACTATATTGATAGACAAAGTAAGTTTAATAAAAATAGATTACCAAAACATTTTTAATATTTCAGGTTTTATCTATGAAAGACAATATATTATGTTTGAATAATTATTTTATAGTAGTAAAATCGGGACATAGACAAAATCTGATTTATGAAAAAAACAGTTGAATATCTTTCAATTGGTTTGATAATATCATTACCCTGACTACTTTATAAGTATCAATTCAATCGCGCGAATATCTGCAAAACGATTTCCTTTCAATTGTTTTGCTTGAAGTTTGATTTGACCTTTTCCTTTTTCCAGCTCCCAACTTCCTACAAATTTCGTTTTAAACACCTTTTCATAAGATTCACCATTTCTCTTCACACGGTCGGGGCTTGGTAAAAGCGGCGGATCGAAAGGTTCTGTAATGGTGCCGGAGATCGATTTTGAATTGAATATAATATCAAAAGTACTTCCTGCATTGGCTTCCGGAATGGTATATAGAATATTCAGTTTATACTTTCCCGAAGTATGCACATCTACATCCCATAGTGCATAAGAATCTGTGTCGTTCCAGTTCGCTATCCAGGAAGAATTCGGTGCAGATGCGCTGTATGATAATGTTCCTGTTTTTGATCTAAATAATTTCGCGTCCTGAGATGGTAATGTTGTTTTGGGAAATTGTTGGTAACCGACAGGAATCCAGCGGACCGTATCAATTCTCGCCATCGACTCTTTGTACCAGGAATTCAACCGGCTGGAAAGGTCTTTGTAGATATCCGGAAATTCAGCCGCAATATTTTTGCTTTGGGTTGAATCTTTTGCTAAATCATACAAATTACCTTCTGAGACAAGATAGGGCCATTTCCTAACACTGTTAAATTTATTAATAGAAGAAAAAAGATATCTTTCAGGCAACGTGTTTTTCTCGCCTTTTAACAATGACTTCAAACTAACACCATCCAGTGGTTTTGTACCGGAGGTTGATATTCCTGCAAAATCTGTAAGCGTTGGAAGAATATCGATGTAAGCGGCGTTGTCAATTACAATTTTTCCTGCTGGGATAACGCCTGGCCAGCGGATAAAAAACGGTGCACGCACGCCGCCTTCATCAGCTACACCTTTCCTGCCTTTCATATTTCCATTCCAACGCCAGGAATTAGGACCATTATCGGTCATGTAGATTACAATCGTATTTTCTGTCAGTTTAAGGTCATCCAGTTTTTTCAAAATCCGGCCCACATTGTCATCAATATTTTCACACATCGCCAAAGCAGAAATGGTTACTTCCGGATCTTCCTGACTGATATTCTGGCTGAATTGTTTCAAACCTCTGGCTTTAACACGGTCGTAATATTTGTCAGGAACCTGAAAAGGCGAATGCGGCGCATTATAAGGCACATAACATACAAAAGGCTTGTCTTTATTTTTCTCAATAAAACCGATCGCTTTATCGGTCAGATCATCCGTAATGAAACCTTTACTGCGCACCGGTTCACCATTATGATCAAGCATGGTATCAAAATAATTCGCATAATGCCCGCTCAAAAAACCATAAAATTCATCAAAGCCCCGACCGTTTGGATGATATGGATACTGACTTCCGTTATGCCATTTTCCAAAGCAGCCCGTCGCATAACCAGACTTTTTAAAAAGATCAGCCAGCGTAACTTCATCAAGATTCAGGAATTCTTTGGAATTAGAAACGCCATATACACCTGCATTGTAATGATAGCGACCAGTTAAAAGTCCTGCCCGGGTGGGTGCGCAAAGCGGTGCAACATAAAATCTGGAGAAACGGGCGCCATCTCTGGCGAGTTTATCAATATTTGGGGTTTGCACATTTGTATTTCCATTGATACTCAAATCTCCCCAGCCCTGATCATCTGTAAGAATAAAGACAATATTTGGTTTTGTTTGAGCAAATCCGGTAACCGAAGTAATGAAAAATAATAGAACAAAACTGAAAACCCGTTCATAAAAACGGGTCGCAACTTTTGAAGATTTTACGACAACCAAAGATTTCATATTACTCATAAACAATGCATTACGACCAGTTCATTAATTTCTCATTAAAGCTAAACCGCATGTTTTTTCAGCAATTCATAATTAAGCTTGTGACCTAAACCCGGCGTATCCGGCACGCCGATATATCCATCTTCAAAATGCTCTGACGGCGACAACAGATCTGCCCGCCATGGAACTTCTCCATAAGCATATTCGAGAATAGAAAAATTTGGTATTGCAGCACAAACCTGAACGCTGGCGGCGGTAGATACCGGACCGCTCGGATTGTGCGGGGAAACTTTGATATCACCGGCTGTCTCCGCATGCGCGGCAATAAAGCGCAATTCCTGAATTCCACCACAATGTTTCACATCGGGCATAATGATATCAAGCGCTCTTTGTGAAATAATTTTGTTATAACCTTCCCGGCCAATAATGGATTCGCCACCGGCAGAGCCTTGTTTTATTGCCTCGGTTATAGCTTTGGTTTCATCAGTATATTTTTCAGGATCAATGGCTTCTTCATACCAGTATAAATCCGAACTTTCCAGACGTTTTGCCGTCGAAATTGCGAGCTCCTTATTTAAATGACTATGCACATCAATCAGTAAATCAACATCTTTTCCAATAGTTTTCCGAACCGCTTCAATGCAGGAAACAGCATAATCAATATCATCTTCAATTTGTTTTGGATTGGAAGTGGCTAATGGTTTCATGTCATCAAACGGAGCAAGTTTCACAGCTTTAAAACCACTTTTAAGCGCATCCTCAGCATTTTTCTGAAATGCCGGAATCAGCCTTCTGCCATTCGCGTCGCGCTCGTTTGTTGCTCTGTTTATATTGGCATAAACTTTCAGCTTATCCCGAAGTTTTCCTCCCAGTAAGTCATAAACCGGAATTCCCAATGCTTTTCCATTGAGATCCCACAAAGCATGTTCGATGGCACTGAAAGCGGTAACGGCAGTTTTTCCTTTTGCATTGGACTTTTGTAACCCGCGCTGCCTGAATTGTTCCACCTGAAATGGTGATTCACCTCTTACCAGCTCGAACAGGATTTTGATTTCTTCCAGCAGTTTTGCATCACCGTCTTTCAAGGTAAATCCATGTGAAGCTTCACCAAGACCGCTAATTCCTTTATTCGTTTTCAATTCAATAAAATACCAGTTTCCACGTGTGTTAACCTTAACGACATGGACTTGTATATCTGTAATTGTGAGTTTTATTTCTGCTCCGCTAAATTCAGGAATAAGTGCTAATGGAATTAATCCGGTAGTTCTTAAAAAATTTCTTCTTTCCATTTTGAGGTTACACAGAGGTTGACAGAGTTAAAAAGAGGAACACAGAGTTTTTATTTCTCTGTGTTCCTCTTAATTTAAACTCCTTTACTCTGCGTTTAAAAAATTACAGCGTTTGACCAGCTAAGGCTTTTTCGATTTCTTTTTTAGGGGTTACTCCTGTTTTCTTCCAGATAACTTCGTTGTTTTTGTATAAAACCAAAGTCGGAAGTGAAACTACACCAAGCTCTTTAACCAGATCCTTGTTTTCGTAAGCCTCAATTTTTATTACTTTAAGGCTGCTTGCCTGTTCATTTTTAATTGAATCCACTATGGGTGCAAGTTTCTTGCAAGATCCGCAGTAACGTGATCCGAAATCAACCAATACCAGTTTATCGCTTTTTAGTGAAGCTGTGTATTCTTCACGATTTAATCCTTTGCCAACTGTTGAGATAACAGGTTTTCCTAAACCTATCCATTTGCTTAAACCGCCCGGGATTTCTGTTACATCTTTAAACCCGATGCCTCTTAAATCTTTGGCCAAAACACTGCTTCGACCATTTCCGATTGAATAAATAAATACTGGTTTATCCTTATTCAATTTCGCACTTTCCTTATCAAAATCGGCTTTGTTCGCAATATTAAAGCTAACGGCGCCTTCCAAATGATTTTGTTGATATTCTTCCGGCAAACGTGCATCAAGAATCTGGGCATCCTTTCCGGCGGCTTTCAGTTTCGCCTCAAACTGCTCGAAAGTCAGAAGATCTTTTCTTGGTTGGGTTTGGGCGAAGGCAACGGTTTGTAGTAAAAGCGCAAGAAGTGCAAGCGATAATAGTCTAAGTTTTTTCATTTTTAATGATCGTTAAAGTTGCTTTATGATGTTAAGATGATCCAACGCGACGCAATAGAGAAAGCGGTAAATGAAACATGCGAAAACTAAATTTCCGGAACCGAAAACTTAACCTAAGCCTGTTAAAAAATTGAGAATACCACCACCATAATTGCAGAAATTTTTAAAAAATAATCCGCTACACATACTCTTTTGCGTAACTTGTTATAAATACATCTGAGCCGGTGGTTAGCTGAATTCAGATATAGTCTATTAAATATATAGACAAAGGAAGGAAAATATTATAATAAAGCAAACAGAGCAGTGAAATTATGTTTTATGACATAAATCAATTTTAATCTAAAACATTAATAATGAACACATTAAACAGAAAAAATTTATAGAATCGGGCTGACTTATCTTTATTAATCCAACCCGATTCTATAAATTTTATTTAGTATTATGATATTAAGATGTTGTTATTTCTTGCCAAACCTGGTAACAAAATCCTTAGCCGCTCTGGAATCGTAGTCCATCATACCGGGGACTTCCTTAACCAGTGTTTTTGCACTTTCTAGCGCCGGTGCTGCGTCGGGACCGATGTTACTTAAAGCATTGAGCGCCTGAACGCGAGCTTGTATATTTTTTACCGTTAACGCTTCGGTTAAGGTTTTAATCGACAAATCTTTTTCTCCGATGTAATACAAAGCTTCCGCCGCAGCAATCCTTACAGCAGCTTCGGAATCTTTTGTTGACTTGATCAATGCATCCTTTCCAGTTTTTGCTTTTAAAATAATAAGTCCCGTAGCTGCCCAGTATCGCACCGAAGGATCCGGATCAGATAATCTTTTGATCAGGTCATTGGTGTAAACCGGTTTGCGGGAAGAAGCCCAATCGGCCGTTTCCAGAATATGTTTAAGATTATATTTTCCGCTTTTAGCATAATCCCGTAAAGGCGTCGTGGCAGCGATTTCGGACAAAATGGCCTCGGGAATAAAACCTACATCTTCCGTTTTTATCAGCCAGTCCTCATTTGCTTTTCTTAATCGGGCCAAATCTTTTGCATATTTCGGATCGTCAACCAGGTTTTTTATGTTATGCGGGTCTGCTTCTATATCAAATAATTCCTCAGCCGGTTTTTCCTGCCAGAATTTGGACTGGACAGCATTCAGCTTTCCGGCTTTGTATTCATCTTCCCAGGATTTCACAGAAGGTGCGCGCCATAAATATTCGAGATACTGTCCGTAAATCTTGTGCGGCAAGTAATTGCGGATGTATCTGAATTTTTTGTCACGCACCGCCCTTGAAAGATCGATTCGCTCATCCATACGTCCACGAAAACCGTAGGCATACTGATGTTCTGCTTTCTGCTGCGTTCCCAAAAATGCTTCTCCCTGCATGTAATCAGGAATTTTTATTCCAACCAGACTCAAAATCGTTGGAGCAAAATCAAGGAAAGTAACCAGACGATCCGTTTTTGTACCAGGCACAACAGAAGCCAGTTTTTCATATTTTTTGGGCAAATGAATAATCAAAGGCACGTGCAAACCAGATTCATACATAAACCTTTTACTTCTTGCAAGAACTCCGCCATTATCACCATAATAAAAAACGATGGTGTTTTCTGCCAATCCGGCTTCTTTCAATTCACTTAAAAGTTTGCCAAACTGACCATCCATCGTTTCAATTTTGTCATAATACTGCGCCCAGTCATGTTTCATTTCCGGCGTATGCGGATGATATGGCGGAAGCGGCACTTTTTCAGGATCATGTTTAAGTTTTGGAAGCGGCTCGAATAATGAACTTTCATGCGTAGTATTCAAATTGAAAACGGCAAAAAATGGCTGGCCTTCTTTACGGTTTTTATATGTTGCCTTGTCACTGGATTCGTCCCAGGCTTCGAGCTGATCGGTTGTATTGTAATCCTTTTTGGAATTATTGGTCGTGTAATAACCTGCCTCCCGCAAATATCTTGGAAAGAATTTTACATAAGATGGGACCGGATAAGTACTACGCATATGCTCGGTTCCAAGCGACGGCGGATACATACCTGTGATCAATGTATTGCGTGAAGGCGCGCAAACGGGTGCTGTTGAAAAAGCATTTTTATAAAGAATACTTTCTTTTGCAAAAGCATCCAGATTCGGCGTCGTGGAAAACTGGTCACCATAAGCACCGATCATCGGAATATTATCTTCGCTGACAATCCAGAGAATATTCGGCTTATCTTGCTGGGTTTGTGCTTTGGTTGAAAAAACACAAAATATGAGACTGACCGATAAAATTATTTTTTTCATGTTGAGGCTTTTTTGACAGTAAGCATCTGTTGGTGAATATATTGTAAATTTTGCTTTGGCTAAATCCGGAAAGTCTGTTGATATTAAACCCAGGGTTTCAACCCTGGGTTTGTATTTTTGAATTTAGGTTAATTAAGATGGGTTTGGTTGGAAAAGACGTTTGTGAAAAACAGATTTGATTATCCATTCTTGACCTATGCGTTTCCGTCCTCCTCACTTTCTCCGAAATACAGCATGTATACTCATCATTTATTATATCGAGATAAACGCATCATTTTCAAATGCCGATCCAAATAGTAGTTATTTCAAAAAAGCTGCTTCCTTTTTTGCTTTATCATAATCATAAAACCATTTAAAATTCTGGTCATATGGCTCAGCATGGACGCGCTTAAACCAAACGTTATATTTTGCGGTCAAATCTTTTACCACATCAGGATATTTGGCAGCAAGATCAACAAGTTCTGTTCTGTCTTTTTCAATATCATACAATTGCCATTGTTCCGGACGTTCTGCTACCAGTTTCCATTTCCCGTCACGAATGGCGCGGTTGCCCTCATGTTCCCAGAAAATCGGGTTTTTCCGGTTGATTGATTTACCCGATAATAACGGTTTTAAACTTGTACCTTCCAATGGCTGAATGGTATTTCCGTGGTAAGTCACCGGATATTTTGCGTCACCCAAATCTACGAGTGTCGCCATAATATCGGTGATATGAGCAGGTTGTTTTTCAAACTTTCCATTGCGACTTGCAGGAATTCCGGCAGGCCAGGAAATGATTCCGGGAGAAGAAATCCCGCCTTCATGCGTATGATGCTTGTATGCCCAGAAAGGTGTACAAGCTGCTTCCGCCCAACCTTGTCCAATGAATACCGCTGATTCAGCCGAACCTGGTTTTTCACCTTCAAATTTCCCTTCAATACCGGGCTCAGCATTTCCACCATTGTCGGAAACGAACATAATAACCGTATCATCAAAAACACCTCTTTTTTTCAAACCGGCTACAAGATCGCCCACACTTTTATCAAGACGATAAATTACAGCGGCATAAATCGCCATCATATGGTCGTATTTTTCTTTATCAGCCTGGCTCAAAGTTTCCCATTTTGGAATATTCGGATTTGCTGGCGGCAATTTCCATGAAGGATCGATCAGGCCCAATTTGATCTGTTTTTCATATCTTTCCTGGCGCAGCTTTTCATAACCTTTCAGATATTTACCTTTGAATTTATCAATATCCTCCTGTGGTGCCTGTAATGGAAAATGCGGTGCGTTATGGGCCAGATATAACAAAAATGGCTTTTTAGCAGCAATTCCTTCATCGATAAAACGAAGTCCAAAATCTGTCCATAAGTCTGTTGTGTACCATTCTTTCGGAAGTTTTTCTGAATTATTGGCAAGCTCTTCTCCGTCAAGGAAAAGTTTCGCGCCTTTTCCTGCTCCATAGTAAAATCCACCTGCCGGAGCATTTAAAGATCTGTCGAAACCACGTTTCCAGGGCACAGTTCCGTGAGGTTGTCCAACGTGCCATTTGCCGGTCATCGCTGTAAAATATCCGGCATCTTTCATCACCTCAGCAATCGTTACGCTGTTATTATTAATCTGGGCGCGATATGCAGGATGGTCAACTCCTTTGTCTTCCATCATATGCCCAATACCAGCTTGGTGACTGTAAATTCCTGTAAGCAGCGCTGCACGCGTCGGGCAGCAGCGGGCGCCGTTGTAAAAACTGGTCAAGCGTAAACCATTTTGAGCCAGATTGTCCAGATTTGGCGTTGGAATTTCACCGCCATAACAACCCAAATCTGAATAGCCCATATCATCGGCAAGAATGACGATAATATTCGGCTTTTTCTGGGCAAAACTTCTATTTTGAAAGCAAAGAAAAAGGATCAGCGCAAAAACTGATTTGATGTTTTTTTGCATGTCTATGGGTTTATGATTTGAAAAAAATACTAGAAAAGTTATTCAGCAAAGCTCGAACGAAGTTTTACTCCCCAGCGACCTTCTTCTTTTGTCAAAACATACAGTGATTCGTAGGAGGCAATTTTACTTCCGTCTTTTTTGAATCTTGTAAATTTTGTGTCCACATGAACCTTGGTGTCTGAAGCCTGAATGATATTCCGGTGATCCCATTTGCTGTAATCCCAGCCAGCCTTGATCAATGGACCAAAAACAGCGGCGGAATCACGCAAACCTGCTTTTTCAAGGACATTCATTTTACCACTTGCCAACCGGTAATGTGGAAACTGATAGGTTCCCTCCCAGCCTTTCAAATCTTTCGCGCTGAAAGTTTTTATATAATCATCCAGTACTTTATTTATTTCTGCTTTTTCCTTTTCCGGCAATGTATGCGTACCATCTTTTTGAGCAAATGCATTCATCGTCATGAAAGCAAGAAAAACGAAAATGTAATATGTCTTTTTGATCATTTTAAGAATGTTTAAGTCGATAAACCATGGAGATATTATTTCAGATTTGCTGCCTGACCAGGATTATATTCAATCACCACTTTGTTAATTTTACCTGTAAAGGCAAACGGAACTTTATAAGTATCCGCAACTGGTGTCAGGTCATCAATTCCTACGTTGATCCCTTCATGCAGATAAACGGCTCCCGTGGTTTTCTCGATTTTCGACTCTCCTATTTTGTTGTTATTGGCAAATAGACTTACAACTCCGGAGCCAGCCTGATCATATTTGACATCGGCGCGAAGCTGAACTTTCCCTGTCGGCAATGTGGCTTTTTCGGAAGTAATCACATATTTTGTTCCGTCTCCAACGGCGTACACAAGATTCAGTTTCTGGTTTTGCACAAAGAAACTTAAACCGCCTTCAAAGCCCCCGCGAGATAGCAAAACACCTTCGGTTTCTACTCCCGGCAATTCCACGTCGGCAATAATACTGAATGATTTTTTGATGGCAAATGGTCCGCCAACGTCCACAATGGTAGATTGTCCCGGATATAAAATCACGCGGTCGGCATCCTTGTAAGCTGTCGGTAATACGAATGGCTCGGTACCGTCTTTGAGCGGGAAAACATTATATTTTGTAGCTTCTGAATCAAACAAAGCACGAAGTTCTTTTAGTTTGGCCGGATTTTGAGCGGCTACATCGTTGATTTCGTTAAAATCTTCTTTTACGTTATACAGCTCCCAGATATCTTCACTGAATTCTGTTCCTTTTTTATGTAGAGAACCTGCTTTCCAGCCGTCCTTATAAATGGAACGTGAACCGCGGATTTCGTAATACTGAACCAAGTGACGGTCTTTTGCCGATGCGTCATTCAAGCTGTAAGCCAGACTTGTGCCTTCAAAGGGTTCCTGTTTATAGCCGTTAATTGTTTCGGGAACTTTGGCATTGATCAGTTCCAGAGTTGTTGGCAAAATATCACTGACATGACCATATTGATTCCGAATTCCTCCCTTCTCCTTGATTCCTTTTGGGTAAAAAACGATAAGCGGATTGTGCGTTCCTCCTTCTGAATTTGCATCTGATTTCCAGTGACGGAAAGGTACATTGGTAGCAGCTGCCCAGCCAAGCGGATAATTCACTTTCGAAAATTCCGAGCCGATCAGGTCGATGTTTTCAATATTCTTTTTCAGGCGTTCGTCTTCTGTGATGCCGGTTCCATAATTGTTAACGGTCCCCACAAAAGTCCCTTCCTTACTCGCACCATTATCGCCGACAGAAACAAAAACCAATGTATTTTCAAGCTGACCGGATTCTTTTAAATGGTTTATTACACGGCCGATTTCATGATCCGTATATTCAAGAAATCCTGCATAATTTTCCATGAAACGGGCGTAAAGTTTTTTCTCTCCGGCAGATAAGGTATTCCAATCCTTAACGCCCGGGTTTCTTGGGGGAATTTTTGCGTTTTTCGGAACAACACCCAACCGGATCTGATTTGCTAAAACTTTTTCACGGTAAGCGTCCCAGCCATCATCAAATTTACCTTTGTATTTATCAGACCATTCTTTGGCAACCTGGTGTGGTGCATGACCAGCGCCGGTTGCTATATACAAAAAGAACGGTTTTTCAGAACCTCCGGAACCTTGTCCGGAAACATAACTAATCGCCTTATCAGCAATCAATTCGTTAAAATGTTTTCCATCCTGCTGATCTTTTATCCGATGAATTCCTTCCCACATTTCAGGATGCCACTGATCAATACTGCCACGTGACGGAAAACCGTAAAACTGTTCAAAACCTCTTCCGGTTGGCCAGCGGTTAAACGGACCGGCAGGAGTCAGATCAACGAGCGGTGTGATATGCCATTTACCCAAAGCAAAAGTGTTGTAGCCATTTTCTTTCAGGATTTCGGCAACCGTTGCTTTTTCAAAAGGCATTTGAGAATCATAACCCGGCGTTCCGATAGCAGTTTCAGGGAAAAGCCCCATGTGTACCGAATGAGAATTCCGGCCAGTAAGCAAAGAGGCACGGGTTGGCGCACAAATAGCAGTTGTATGGAAATTAGTATAACGTAAACCATTGTTAGCCAGACTATCCAGGTTTGGCATATTGATCAAACCACCGAAAGTACTGATAGCGCCATAACCAACATCGTCCAGCAAAATCCAGACAACATTTGGAGCGCCCTTAGCCGCTTTTTTACGTTCCGGCCAGGACTCTGTTGTTTCTTTTACGGTTTTGCCAATTTTTCCTTTGTATGGTTGCGCAGGTGTATACTGCGCATTAACCAGTTGGCCGGCCCCCATCCAGGCCATGGCCGCAAGTGCCAGCGTTTTAACGGGGAAGGATAAATTTTTCATACAAGATATTATTTAAAGTTTCCGGTAAGCGTTTATTTCAATAAATCATTTGATCGTATTCCAATCGACAACGCCGACTTTCTCAGCCCATTGAAGAAATTCTTTTTCCAGTTCCTTCACTTTTCCCGGTTGTTGTGCGGCAACATTATTTGTTTCAGACCTGTCTGATTTCAAATTGTAAAGTTCCCAGGGCTGGTTAATTTCAGCCACCAGTTTCCAGTCACCTTTTCGGATCGCGCGACTTCCTTCATGCTCCCAGAAAAGCGCCTGATGTTCCGGTGCGGATTGATTTTTAAAAACATTCAAAAGACTTTTTCCTTCCAGGGGCGTCAGGCTTTTGGAGCCGAAATCGTTGGGATATGGAACTCCGGCCAGATCCAGACAAGTCGGCATGACATCAATAACGTGACCGACATGATCACTCACCGTTCCTGCTTTTATCAGGCCGGGATACCATGCAATAAACGGCGTGGCGATTCCTCCTTCATGTGTACTCTTTTTGAATAATTTGAAGGGCGTATTACTGACATTTCCCCAAGGCGGATAATAACTATCAATAGAATTAACTGTACCCTGAGCGCCATTTTTCTGTGTGACATAATTCCAGTCTTTCACCGTATCACCACTTCCGCCGTTATCAGAAACGAAAAGAATTATTGTGTTTTTATCCTTTTTTAGTTCTTTAAGTTTTGTGAGAATATTTCCGATTTCATGATCCATCCGGTCAATCATGGCGGCGTAAATCGCCATGCGCATATCCCAAAAATCCTGTTCGGGAGAAGTTAATTTTTCCCAATCCGGAACCTGGTCATACTTTTCTGAAAGCTGCCAGTCGTTTTTAATAATTCCAAGTTGCTTTTCTTTTCGATAGCGTTCAGTTCTTAATTTTTCCCAACCTTTGAGATATTTTCCTTTATATTTTGCGATATCTTCCGGCAATGCCTGGATTGGCCAGTGCGGTGCGTTATAGGTCAGATACAAGAAAAAAGGATTGGGATCCGATTTAATTTCATCCAGTGATTTGATAGCAAAATCGGTTATCGCCTGGGTCAGATATCTGGAAGTATCCTGTCTTTCAATAGGTTTCCCGTTTAAAAGAAAAGTCACTTTTCTTCCATCGTTGTAAATTGGCTCAGAGTTGAAATAACTGCTTCCGTTATTTTGCATCGTAAAAGATTTATCAAAACCACGGTTGTGCGCCAAAGCAGATGGCACAAGTCCCACATGCCATTTTCCGGATACAATCGTATTATAACCCACCGTTTTCAAAAGCTGGGCAATGGTAACGCTATGTTCGCTTAAAAAACCCTGATAAGCCGGCGATCCTTTATCCTGCACCATATCGCCAACACCAGCCTGATGCGGATAAAGTCCCGTGAGCAGCGCAGCGCGCGAAGGGCAGCACCTTCCGCTGTTATAAAATTGTGTTATTTTCAAACCTTCCTTTGCCAGCTTATCCAGATTAGGTGTATTGATTTCCGAGCCAAAACTACCCAGGTCCGAAAACCCCATATCGTCGGCAAGAATGACGACGATATTCGGCTTTTCATTTTTTTGCTGTGCATGTAGATTTGTTGATACAGCAAGCGCGAAAAAACAGTATTGAAAAATCCTTCTGACGATATTAAATCTAACGGGTGGTTGCAACATCTGATTATTATTATTTTAAGAAAACAAATGCCCAGATCCTGTGAGGGAAAAGGGCATTTATATTCATTACTGATTTTTTATTGCCAAAGCGTATTTTGCTTTAACAGCGGATTATTGTCAAGTTCTGTTTGTGGAATCGGGTATAGATAATGTTTTGGCGCCACATTATTTTTCCCAACTTTCTGCAAACTTTTGATTAAAATTCCATTTCCGCTGGCATCTTTTTCACGGATCAGATCAAACCATCTCTGGTATTCGTAAACGAGTTCCAGTCTGCGTTCAAAGTATACGGAATCACGGAACTGATCTTTTGTTAAACCTTGGGTTAAATTAGCCAAGCCGGCCCTTGTTCTTACACGGTTGATTGATTTGTACGCTTTGGTAGTCGGGCCGTTCACTTCATTTTCTGCTTCCGCGTGGATCAAAAGCAGTTCAGCATACCGAATAATTGGCACGTTTGCTTCTGAGTTCGTGGTTACCGCCTGATTGTTAGGATCCCACCATTTATTCCAGAACGGTGTAGAGTCATTTGGTACTGCTGTATTTACGATCGGCAATGCATATTTTCTTCCGTTGGTCGGACTGGTGAAACTTCTTACGAAAGTGACGTTTCTTCTTTTATCCGTTGGTTTGAAAAGTTTGTAGATACTGAAAAACTTGTCGTTTCCTTCCGTATAAAAACGTACCATGTGCGCGTAATTTCCCGTAAGTCCAGGAATCGCCGAGTAAATTGCACGTGAGGTTTCACTGTTACCCTGGCTGTATGAATTCGCTTTCATCTGGGCAGAGAAAATATGCTCTACGCCATTTTTATAAGCCGGAAGGAAAACGCGGGAATAGTCACTAACCAGGTCATAACCGTAAGTTCCTGTTCCACCATCAGCCGAAGAAAGTGCTTCTTCCGCTTTGGAAATCGCTTTTGCATAATTTTCAGTCAGCTTTAAAGGAAGTGAAGCTTTGATCAAATAAACTTTTGCTAAAAGAGATTTTGCTGCACCAGCCGTAGCTCTTCCCACATCCGGAGAACTGTATGAAGCTGGCAAAACTGCTGCTGCTTCGGTCAGATCTTTTTCAATTTGCGCATAAACATCGGCCGAAGGACTTTTTGCAATCGCATAATCCGCAGCCGAAACATAGTTTGTGTACTCTGTTACCAACGGCACATCACCATACAAACGCACCAGGTTGAAATAAAACAGCGCTCTTAAAAATTTAGCTTCTGCTAAAATTCTGTCTTTGTTTGCCGGGATACTGAAAGTAATATCCGGAATCTTATTCAATACCACATTCGCTTTACGGATGGCCGCATAATGCTGCTGCCAAAGTTCGTAAACACGCAGGTTGCTGGATGAATGTGCTAATACTGCAAGTGAACGTACGTCTGGATTTGTTGCTCCCGGTCCCGGATCCTCGTCATCACCAGCCATGTTCATACCAGTGTTGAAAAGCGTATTGTAAGGCGTCTGGATTTTTCCTGAATTCAGGAAGAAATATACTGCGTTAATCGCTGTAATCGCATCCGATTCTGTTTTGTAATACTGATCCTCTGAAATAATGGATTCAGGTTTTTCGGTCAGAAAGTCGTTGCAGGAAGCAATAAATAAAGAGCTCACTGCCAGCAAAATATATTGATACTTTTTCATTTGAAATGCTCAGTTATAATTTTGATATCAGAATGTCAGCGACAAACCAACCTGATAAGATTTATTGTTTGGATACACACTGTCGTCCACACCTTTGTTGATCAGGCTTTGTCCGTTAGAACTTACCTCCGGATCAAAACCTGTGTACTTGGTCCAGGTAATCGCGTTTTGCGCAGATACATAAATTCTTAACGCCTGAATTTTGATTTTCGAAAGCACAGCTTTTGGAATTGAGTATCCGAAAGAAATGTTTTTCAAACGGTAATAAGTGGCGTCTTCGATAAAGCGGTCAGAGATATAAATGGCAGGATCCTGGTATGCTTCCTTTACGTCGGTGTTTGTGTTGGTTGATGTGTAACGATCCAAAAGTACTCTTGAAGCGTTGGTATAACCCGTTCCCAATTCAAGGTTTGCACGGTTTACGTTATACAATTTTCCACCCACAGAAGTCTGAAAGAAAACAGCCAAATCAAAACCTCTGTAACTAAAAGTGTTGGTCAAACCTGCTGTAAATTTGATCTGGTTATCGATCACCGCTCTGTCGCCAGCCTGCGTGATCAGCCCGTCACCGTCAAGGTCTTTATATTGCTGTCCTCCTGCCCCTTTGTTTGATTGTGGTGTCAATGGCGTCTGTCCTTCCTTGATTACACCATCTGTTTTGTAAACAATGAATGATCCCAGCGGATGACCCACTTTTGCAATCGAAGGCGCTGAACTCGATGGAATATACTGCGTAACACCATCACCCAGATCAAGAATTTTGTTTGTGTTTCTCGCAAAAATAAATGTCGTATTCCATTTGAAGTCACCAGTTAAATTCTGGGAATTTATCGCCAGTTCTATACCCTGATTGGAAACTGCACCCACATTCTGGTAGATTGTTGAGCCTTGGTTACCATAAAAATCAGATAATCCGGAAGTTCCTGGTACTGTTCTTGTTAGAAGAAGATCGGTTGTTTTTTTATAATAATAATCAGCCGTAATGTTCAAACGATCTTTATACAATCCGATATCCAAACCTGCATCCACCTGGAAGGTTTTTTCCCAGCCAAGATTTTTGTTAAACACAGTACTTGGCGCATAACCGGAAACCGTAGATCCTGAAAAGTTGTAAGGATAATAAGTAAGCTGGGCAAGCGATTGATATGGAGGAATGCTCTGGTTACCAGTTGATCCTGCGCTTAATCTTAATTTAAGCAAACTTACATTTCTTACATTTTTGAAGAATTTTTCATTGGCAATATTCCATCCCAAGGCAGCAGACGGGAAATATCCCCATTTGTTACCCGCTCCAAATTTGGAAGAACCATCCGCACGAAGTGTAAATGTAACCAGATAACGGTCATCAAAAACATAATTGATACGTCCCAAATACGAAGCAAGCGAGAATTCTGAGGCAGAAGACCCAGGCGTTCTGTTGGTAATACCCGTTCCTAAATTGTTGTAAGAAAAAGCATCCGAAGAGAACCCAGCGGCTTCTGCAATAGCACCTTTTGTTTGTGACTGCTGCGCAGTAAAACCGATGACAGCATTGATCCTGTTTTTTTCATTAATCTCTTTGTCATAACTCAACGTATTTTCGTTCAGCCAGTTGGTTGTAAAAACAGAACCTACCAGGGCATCACCATTTAAAGCTGTTCCTTCATAAGTCGAGATCGGCAAGTATCTGTTTTGTTTGTTGTCAACGATATCAGCACCAAATAAAACCTTCGCTTTCAAACCTTCGATGATTGTATACTCGGCAGAAAGATTCCCAAGAAAACGGTTGGTAATGGTCTGGTTAAGTTGATTGTAAAGTGAGTTGATCGGGTTGGCATATACCGTTTCAAAAGGACTGTATTTTACAAAAGTGCCGTTGTCCTGATAAATTGGCAAAGCGGAAGGTGTCAAAACAAGAGCAGAAACCACGCCTGCTGGCGCCACGTTTGCTTTTGTATGGCTGCCTGTAACACTTGAAGTTATTCTCAACTTATCACTGTAATCATGATCGATGTTGAAACGTGCGGATAACCTTTCGAAATCAGTATTTCTTAAAACACCATCCTGTTTCAGATAGTTGGCAGAAATTCCAAGTCTGGTTTTATCACCTCCCGACAAAATCGACAAACTGTGACTTTGCTGTGTCGCTTTTCTAAAAGCAGCTGCCTGCCAGTCTGTACCAGCACCGGTTGTATCCAATTTATAACCTGTCACACTTGGCAAAACCGGAGTTTTTCCAGAGTTAATAGCTGCGTCTTTACGAAGCTGCCACCACTCGCCAGCATTCATTAAAGGAAGCGTTCTTATCACTTCCTGTTTTCCAAAATAGGTTTCGTACGTGATAGAAGATTTCTTTTTCGAACCTCCTTTTGTAGTAATAATAACAACTCCATTGGCTCCTCTTGAACCGTAAATTGCAGTGGCCGAAGCATCTTTCAAAACGTCAATCGATTCAATATCAGCAGTATTCAAAAAAGAAAGCGGGTTAATTTTTGATCCTACTGTTACACCGGCGTCATTTACACCATAATCGTTATTGATCGGGAAACCGTCAATAACGTATAAAGGGTCACTACCGGCAGTTATGGAATTGCTACCGCGGATCTGCACACTCACACCACCGCCAGGCTGACCGGAAGTTTGTGTAACCGTTGCACCAGCGATAGAACCTTGTAAAAGTCTTTCCACTGAAACAACGGGCTGTGATTTTATTTCCTGCGGAACCGATGAAATTGAACCGGTGATGTCTTTTCTTTTCTGCTCACCATATCCAATTACAACTACTTCATTAAGAAGATTGGCCGTTTTCAAAATTACTTCAACAGGCTCAGTCGTAAGTTCATACAGTTCAATTTCCTGGGTTTGAAAACCTGTAACGCTGATCTGTAAAGTAAAAGGAAATGTTTTGGCGGCCGGAATACTGAATTTTCCATCAATATCTGAAATCGCGTTTTTTGATGTTCCTTTTTCAACAATTGTTGCGCCGGGAAGGCCTTGTCCGGTATCGTCTTTCACGACGCCTGTTATCACATCCTGCGCTTTTAGAGCAGTTGTGCTGAAAATTAAAACACCTAATAACCATATCAGGTAGAAGTTTTTCTTAATCATTGCTGTGGTAAATAATAGTAAAATAACAAGTAGAGACTGACCTGGCATATGTATAATCCTGCAATAACAGCTGAACCAACAACTGACTTGCAAGTATATACGCATATACAATTTCTTATAACGGAAATTTTTGAAGGTGGATCGTTAGGGGATTTTTGAAGGTCGAATGTTTACAAACAATCCCGGAAAATCAGGATCATAATGAATTATGCACTTCAAAAATAATCAGCTGTCAACAGCATGGCTGACCACAGCATGGCTGACAACAACAGTGCATGGAAGATTGTGAAATGGTTGAAACCACCCGGCATGCAGATCTGTACTGCGGACATAGTAAAGAATTTGTTTTCATAAGTAAACAATTTTTTGTTTTAAACTAACTGGTGGTAATTAGTGTAAAACTATAAGTCTAGTAATTATATAGACAAAGTAAATTTATATTTTTGGCTTTACCAAATGAATGGTTTAATATTCTTCGGAAGTTTAACAAAATTTTTATGTTACCCGGAAATATTATATTATTCATTTGGTAAATAATAAAGCTACTGGCATTAAGGCCTTGGCTTTATAAAAAGATCAGCCAGTCTGAGAAACTTTTTCTTTAATTGGCTGATCTTTTTATTATTTAAATCAAGGATTAAAGCTTGGTTCAAACCCCTTTCCTTTTCCGATCACGTTCCAGTCTTCTACCTTCACGCTTTTCGCCCAGGTGTTGTAAAGACCTTTTAATTCGGCTGCTATATCCGAATGATCCTTTATTACATTATTGGTTTCTCCTCTATCTGCTTCTATATCATACAATTCCCATTGATCGCTTCGTACAGAAACCAGTTTCCATTTTCCTTTTCTTACTGCCTTGTTACCAGCTCTTTCCCAAAATATAGGTTTGGAGCGAACCCAGTCTTTGCCATAAATTGCCGGCAAAATACTTTCTCCCGCTAGCGGATGAATTGTATTTCCTTTATAGGTTTGCGGATATTTGGCGCCTGCAATTTCGTATAATGTCGGAGCAATATCGATCAAATGAGCGGTTCCGTCGATTAAACCTCCTGCTGCAATTTTTGAAGGGAAACGGGCAATAAACGGACTGCTTATTCCACCTTCATATTGAAAACCTTTAAATGATTTTAGTGGCGTATTGGATGCATATGCCCAGGTCCGTGTATAAGAATCATATGAACCGGCAGTACCGACCGGCCCCCAGTTTCTCACAGCTCTGCCACTAAATCCGTGGCCCACATCTTCTCCCGCAGCTCCATTATCAGAAATGAAAAATATAATAGTGTTTTCAAGCTGACCAGATTCTTTCAAATGATCAATCACTTTTCCAATATTCTGATCAAGGTTATCTACCTGAGCAGCATATACTTCCATTTTCCTAGCCCACAATTTCTGCTCATCATAAGTCAGACTATTCCACGCAGGCAGGTCACTATTTTTAACACTGATCTTCTGCCCTTTACCTAAAATATTTAATTCCTGCTGGCGCTTGAACCGAAGGATTCTAAGAGAATCCCAACCAATATCGTACTTACCTTCATACTTTTTAATATCCTTCGGCCATGCCTGTAAAGGCCAGTGCGGCGAGGTAAAAGCAAGGTATAAGAAAAAGGGTTTTTGTTCCTGGCGCTGGTCTTTCAAAAAACCGATTGCATTTTTTGCAATTTCATCGGTGTAGTAAAAATTATCCTCGTCTTCCGGATCAACTATTTTATCGTCTTTTACAAAAAAACTGCGTTGTTTTTTTGGCAAATTCTTTATCACATAGTAATCACTTGCTCCGCCAATATTTCCATAAAAGTGATCAAAACCACGTTTTCGTGGCCATTGACTGGTACTGTCATCTCCCACATGCCATTTGCCGGATAATAAAGTGCTGTAACCGGCATCTTTCAAAACCTCGGCCAAAGAAACAGTTTCTTTACTCAAAAATCCCTGATAGGCCGGAGTTCCTAAATTGATATTGAAATAACCCATTCCGGCGGTATGCTGATACTGGCCCGTGAGCAGCGAGGCTCTTGTAGGCGCGCAAATGGAATTATTATAAAACTGCCTGAATCGGATCCCTTCCGCCGCAAGTCTATCAAGGTTAGGTGTCTGAATTTCAGAACCATAGCTACCAATATCAGAAAACCCAAGATCGTCTGCCATGATCAGCACGATGTTGGGTTTTGTAGTGGTTGCCTGTGCTTTGGGCTTTTTCTTCTGCGAAAATGCCGGGGACGTAATTACAAAAAGAAGAAATAAAATCCTGGTCAATCGGGTGGTCATCATGTAATGGTTAATATAGAAAATTACTTTTAAACTGGTTTTCACTGAAAAACCTGAGTTCGCCCCGGATCAGACCAGGGCGAACTCAGGAATATTAAATAATTGGTTATCAACTCGCTACTCTGGTTTCGAGCGAAAGCGGTTCAACAATTGTTTCATGTTCAAGGTCTCCAACCATTGGTCCGTTGGCAGATAATTCACTGCCTTCTTTTTTGGATTTCAAAATCGGCCAGATAAGCTGGGCGTACCATTCTTCTTCTTTATAATGTTTGATACCAAAAGAAGTTGGATATTTTCTGGTAATAATTCCGGTTCCAAAAATGATATCCCAAAGGAAAAACATGTTGCCAAAATTGCCTTTGTAATAACCTACTCCATCATCGGTAGTATCTGCGTGGTGTGCCTGATGCGTTGCAGGCGTGGAAATAAATCGCTCCAAAACCCAGCCTACCGGATGAAGCCATTTGATTGTATAAAAAGGCTTGTCCCATGGAATACTCGAATGAGCACCTGTGGTAATCAACGACTTGATAACTTTTACAAACAATGCCGCGTATCCAAGTCCGACGTACGTTAATGCAACAGTAAGATAAGTTTGTGAAAAGAAAATGGTGTAAATAATGTTTTGTCTGCCGGCCATTGCCATACCCATGTAAGGCGCGCTGTGATGTGTACGGTGAAAACGCCATAACCATGGAAGCTGGTGGTGCAGTCGGTGGTACCAATACTGTGTCAAATCATCTGCAACGGCGATTATCGCAAATGCCCACCAGAAAGGAACCCAGGAAAAGCTTCCTTTTGCATCAGGTAAAATTCTTGGAAGCAGTTCAAGACTATAATAAGCTACAACCGGAGCGATTACAATTTTTGGCAAAACATAGCATGCAATGTCCAGAAATCGTTCGTTTTTGGTCCATTTATTTTCGTAAAGTCCGGCGACAAATTCAATAACACCGATAACCAAAATAATCACTGGCAATCCCCAGGAACTAAGATTTTTGAAAATTCCTTCAATGAAATGAGGGACTTTGAACGGGAGTTCATTACTTCCCTGCCATGGTTTGTAACCAGTGAAATAAAAAGCGCCAAACATTAATACGATTGGTGCAAGGTATAAGCCTATGCTAATGAGACCGTCACGCGTCAGCTTTTGCGCATCCTCTTTTGCGAGTTTCATATGATAAAAAATATTTTAGTGAATAGTAAAAGCTACCGAATGAGATTATACGCAAACCAGATTCCGCCGGCAATGAGTGCAAAGGGAACAACGGTAAGAAAAATTCCTATCGCGATTTTTTTAATGAGAAGTACGACGTCAGCAACAGTCATGGGATTACCTGATTATGATGAATTCCAAAAATACCCCGGGACAGTATGCTATAAATTCGAAAATTGACAACCACCGAAAATTTACTCCTTTACAGCATTACTGACTGGGATATTTCTGGACGTTAATATAAATGCGGGAAGAAAGCGATCAGCTACAACAACATTGTTCCGGGAAGAACGGCTGAATATATACCACCCTGTTTGTCACCGAAGACAAGTTAAAATCATGCAAAAAAATCGCTTTCATAAACGAATATTTTTTTTGTTTCACTTAGGGCACAGGGTGGTTCAAGCCATAAGTCTATAAAATATATAGACAAAGTAAATTTAATGATTTTGAAATTGCAAGTATTTGGAGAATCTTTTTCAAAAAAAATTCAGACGAATATTTTGTTTCAATTTGATGTATGAAAATTTTATAAAAAAGTAGTTGAAAATCATGCCGATTTAAGAATGGAAATAACTTTATAGCCAAAAGTCCCATCACCGCAGTGTCAATGCAGTGATGGGACTTTTTATCTTTTGCCAAACAATTTTCGGCTATTCGTTTCTTAATGCATAACCAATTCCGGGAGCATTATTTCTTCTTCTTTTTCCAAGAGAACTGCCGGTGGCAAAAGTTTGTACATCACCGGTGTGACCAAACGGGAAAGCAAAGTGGAACTGATCAGCCCTCCGATAAGTACCAGTGCAAGCGGAGAATACAAAGCGCTATATTCGATTACCAGCGGCAGCAAGCCGCCGATCGCCGTTAAAGAAGTTAGTAAAATAGGTACAAAACGCACTTCCCCTGCTTCAATAATAGCCTCTTCAATTCCTTTTCCCTGTGCTCTTAACTGATTGGTAAAATCTACCACGAGCAGGGAGTTTTTTACTTCAATTCCTACCAAGGCAATAAATCCGATTGTCGCCGTGAAAGACAATGTCTCACCTGTCAAAAACAGCATGACCAAACCTCCCATAATACCTAGCGGGATTACTGACAAAACGATCAGGATACTCTTGAAGGTTTTGAATTCCAAAATAAGAACACCTAAAAATCCAAAGATTGTAATAATGATGATCATTCCCAGACCGCCAAAACTTTCATCCTGACTTTCCTTTTCTCCCGAAACCGTAAAGGTCTGCCCCTTTTCAAACTTGAATTTATTGAGCTGCGAAGTAATGTTTTCATTCAGCTGCTGCACATTATATCCCGGCTTCACAAAAGAGGAGACGGTAACATATCTGTCTTTATCATAATGACGAATCTGGTTAGGAGAGCTTTCCAGACCTATTGTTGCCACGTTTTTAAGCGGAATATTAGCACCAGTTGAAGAAGTAATATACAATTTGTCAAACATGCTGTAATCCTGGATTGCAGCATTTCTTGCAATGGAAACATTGACATTATAGTTGTCGGCTTTTCCGGCATCTTCTCTGTAAGTTGCCACATTCAAGCCTGCCGCGCCAAGTCTTACCGTGCGGTCAATGTCTGATGATAATACTCCAAGTGTCCCTGCTTTTTCTTTATTTACCCGGACTTTCAAATCAGTTGGCTGCACCAGCAACGGATTATTTACATAAATGGTACCATCTACTTTCGACAATAATTCAGCAACCCTGAAAGCCGTTTTCCTTAAATCGTCAAGATTGTCGCCATAAATCCGGTAAGCCAATGGCGCTTCCAAAGGCGGTCCCTGCTCAAAGTCTTTCACTTTAATTTCAGCCCCCGGATACCGTTCCAGTTTTTTTCTAAGCCTTTCAATAACTTCTACTTTTTCCGACGTTTCAAGTCCCTCAACCTGCACAAAAATTTCAGCAAAGTTTTCACTTTCATTACGCGGGATTACGTTGTAATAGATCCGCGGATTTCCTTTTCCAACATTGGTCGCAAAAGAAGTGATCAGGGGTTCTTGTTTTAAAACGGATTCAACATAACGTGTTACCTGATTTGTCTTTTTCAAGTTGGTGCCCTGGGGCGTTTCAATATCTACCAAAAACATCGGTTTTTCAGATTTTGGAAATAAACTGTTTCCTATTAAAGGCACCAGAGCGATGGAACCGGCAAAGAGCAAACCTGCAAAAATCAATGTCAGAACAGGCATTTTCAAGGCACGGTCCAATAAACTTCCATAGGTTTTATGGATACCTTTTTTCATTGCTCTTAAAAGGAAATTACCCTCTGCGCTGGTGTGTGGTTTCAAGATAATACTTGACAAAAACGGAACAACTGTAAGCGAAACCAGCATAGAGGCGAAAACCGTTGTGATGACCGACAAAGGCAGACTGCGAATAAAATCTCCGGCTCCCTCGGGAAGAAATGTAAGCGGTAAAAAAGCAAAAATCAACAGGATTGTACAGCCAACCACTGCCATACTGATTTGTGTGGAAGCTTTAATAGAGGCATCAATCCGGCTGTAACCCATCCGCAAATAACGCTCAATATTTTCGACGACTACAATGCTGTCATCTACCAGAATTCCCAGCGCTACAATCATACCGACAATACTTAACTGGTTGATATTATATCCCAGCAAGTTCATAATTGTCAATCCGATAGACAATGACAAAGGAATTGAAATCATAACAACCAGCGATGCACGCGTCCCCAAAGGCAGCAATGTAAGCAACACCAAGAGAATTGCAATACCAAAATCGCGGGCAAAATGAGACAAGCGGATATCAACACTGTTAGCCTGATCAAAAACCTTGTTCAGATCAATGTTCGATGGCAATTCTTTTTTAAATTCTGCTACGGCTGGTTCAACCTGATCCTTAACAGCAATTATATTTTCACCTTCTTTTTGGCTAAAACTCAAAAAGGTGCATCTAAAACCATTCAATCTGGTAATATGTGTTTCATCTTCATAGCCCATTTTAATATCGGCCACGTCTTTAAGATATACAATTTTACCACCAACAGAAGAAACTACCGTATTGGCCACTTCATCAAGCGTACGATAATTTCCACTTGTTTTTATATTGAGTTTCTTGGAAGCCATAGTAATGCTTCCGCCCGGAATATTTATATTTTCACTTTGTAAAGCTGCGATGACCTGATTTTGTGTAAGATTTTGTCTTGCAATCTTTTGAAGATTCAAACTCACCTTGACCTGACGTTCCGGAACTCCTGAAAACTCTACTTTTTTCAAAGTTTTAATTTTCTCCATCCGCTCCTTGAAAGCTTTGGAATAAACTTTCAACTGCGCGTAAGAAGCGTTTTCGCTGATTAGCGCATACTGATAAATGCTGACATCCGACGGCACCATTTTATTGATCCTGATATCATTAATGTCAGCAGGAAGCGAGCTTTTCAGACTATTAACTTCCCTTACCAATTCCTGATATTTAGTATCCGGATCGGTGCTGTATTTATAGATAACCTGCATCACCGCAAGCCCATCCCTGATATCGGTGATGACATGTTTGATGTCATCCATTTCATTGATTTTCTTTTCCATCGGATCTACCACGAGCTGCTCCATATCCTTCGGACTGGTGCCGGGATAAATCACCACAACAGTAAACTGAGGCGAATGCGTGTCTGGGTCTTCACTGCGGGGCATCGTAAAAAGCGAATATACACCCAACGCTAAAACTGCGATGAAAACGACCAGCGTAAACTGGTAATTCTTAACGGCAAATTCTGGTAATTTCATGATTTCCTGTTTAAAATTTATTGGACTATTTTAATTACCGATCCATTTGCCAGATAAGCCGATCCTTCCCGGATGATCTTTTCACCGGCGACTATTCCTGATAGAATAAAAGCCTTACTTCCTTCCAGATATGCAACTTTCACCGCTTTTTTCATCGCTACATTTCCATTCGCAACAAAAACAAAAGCACTGTCATTTTCTCCCTCGATAAGCGCATCAAACGGTATAGAAATCATGTCTGTTTTTTCTTTTGGATAAATACTGACTTTCGCAAAAAGTCCGTTTACCAATTTCGCATTTTGCTTGTCAACCCGGATTTCAGCCTGAAATAAACCCGAAGCTACATCACTTCCCTGAGCCAGTGTTTTCACACTTCCTGTGAAAGTCTGCGGGAAAGCGTCAAAAGAAATTTCAGCTTTTTCATTTCCTTTCAGCCGTGTCCAGTCTTTATCCGTCAGTCCGCATTTTATAACCCAATCATCGTTATGAACACCGCTTATGAATAAAACCGGCGCACCTCCCTCGATTTGCTCACCGGCATTGACCAGTTTTTTAATAACCACACCATCTGTCGGCGCCACAATACGTGCATGAGAAAGATTGAAACGGGAAATCTCCATTTGCTTTTCCGTAATAGCCAGATTGGTCTGACTGTTCTGAAGTTGCTCTTTGGTGTTCACACTATCCCTGTAAAGATTTTGTGTACGTTGGGCATCGCGCTTTGCTTTCAGATAATTTTCTTCCGCTAGGCTCATTTGCGCGGAAATTTCTGTCGTGTTTAAGGTTGCCAACAGCTGGCCTTTGCGCACGTGATCTCCTTCTTTAACAAGAATTTGCCGGATAATTCCTCCCACTTTAAAAGATAATCTCGCTTCATTTTCCGAAGACAATAACCCGGAAGTTTCGACAGCCTGAACCTGATTCAGGGACGCTGAATTTATAATTTTGACAGGAATGGTACTATCCGTTTTCTCAACCTTTTTCTTTTCTTTACATGCAGAAACCAAAAGTGTAGCCGCTAATAATAGAATGGCTGGATTTATTTTAAAGATCTTTTTCATGTTCGTTTTTTAATTAGAAAGTGGATAGCTCGCCCTTGCACGTTCCAGTTCAACAGCACGGGTTTGTACGTTCAAATAAGAAATACTTTGTTGTAACTGATCACTGATCAACCGGTTCTGGGCGTCAAGCAATTCCAGATATAGTAGCTGGCCTTCGCGATACAATTTCCGCTGATCCTGGTAATATTGCTCGGAGAGAACAGTCTGGCTTTTAGATGCTTCGTAAATTTGTTTTGCCGAACTCAGTTTATTCATTGCCGTTTCGGCCTGTAATTGCAGTTGCTGTTCAACCTGATTTATTTGTTCAACCGTTGTTTTAATTTGATATTCAGCCTGTTGGGATTTGTAGAAAGTTCGGTTTGCAGCAAATACCTGCCAGGATAAAGTCACACCAAACAGATAATAACGGGTTGAATTATTAAATTTCAAGAAATCACCCTGAGAACCCAGATCCATGAATGTAGAAAGTTTGGGAAGTCGCGCAGATTTTGCGAGTTGTAAAGAGAGTGAATTAATATCCTGTAAAGTTGCAAGTTTTGTCAGTTCCTCCCGTCTGCCTGTTACATACGTATCAGTTTCATTGATAACCTGTTGGTTTTGAGGCGCTTCAATTTTGGTATCAAAAGGTTGATTAAGTAAAAAATTAAAATATGCTGCGGCATTAACCGATTGATATTTAGCATCTTCCAGCTTTGCTTTCAAACCAATCAATTCATTTTCTGCCCGACTCACAGCAGTTCTTATGGCCTTGTCATTCTTAACCAGTGTTTGATTGTAACGAAGATTTTCCTGTGCAAGAATTGTCGCATTTTCCAATATCCGTATCGATTCAAGGGTTTGTAAATAAGCGTAATAACCCAATTGAATATCTTTTACCAACTCACGTTTATATACGTCTATTTCAGCCTGCTGAAAATTAATCTCTTCCTTTTTGATCCTGCTGTTATAAATAATCTCGGCATCAAAAACTGGAATCGAGGTTCTGAATTTTGCATCGTAATAGTTGTTAGGATTAAAAGTCTGGCTGATATTTTTAACTTCCGGAAAAGCGGAAGAATTCGTGAGCTGATTTAGAGAATTGTAAACCGGATTCAACAGATCACCAATGGGCAGATTTATTTTCCTCCCACCTCTGGAATCCAAATAGTTACCGCTAAAATTAACCTCGGGGAGAAAGAAGGTTTTCGCTTCTTTCAAAGCGAACATGTTCCGTTGCAACAAAAATTTTTGCTGTTTAAGCCCTTGATTATTTTCAAGACCTTGCTTTATATAAGATTGCAGTGCTGTATCCTGAGCCCTGGATAATTCAGGCAAACCCGTAATGAGCAGGATAATGAGGTAGAACCTCCATGAAGTTTGAAGATTGGTTATCATATTACAAATGATTATTTTAAGTACAGTGTTAAGTAGTTATCAAAGATTTTGAACAGATTCTGATGTTGCAGTTGTGCACAATTGCAACATCAGAAATTACGCAAGAAATAGTAATTGTTAGTTATTTTATTTACAGTGTTAACTTATTCTTATAAAAAGAGATGAATACTACATATCCATCTTCAAAACAAATGTACAGTAAATATTTTATTTACACTGTTATTATTGAAAATTTATTTCAGCTTTTCCAAAAAGCTGATAAAGGTGTCATAAATATATTCAGGCCTTGATTTTTCGGGGTCCACTTCATAATCATCCTCAAATTTTACACAGTCCAACCGCATATGCATATGAAGGGTGCAAATGCCATGCAATGTTGACCAAATGATTAAGGAAATATTATGCGGTTTTAAATCTATAAAATAGCCCTGTTTTTGGCACTCGATCACGGTTTCGTATAGCACATTATAAGTACGCGAGCCTTCTTCCCATTCATCGTGATTATGCTTTTGTACATGAATGATCGGTCCCTGACGGACAAACATCAATTCATAAAAATCCGGATTTTCCTCGGCGAATTGTAAGTAAATTCTGCCCATCCTTTTCAGGCGCTCATAGGGCTGCTCAATATTTGAAACAATCCTTAACTGCTGTGCCAGCAACTTGAAACCTTCCTGATGCAAGGCGTAAACAATATCATTTTTGTCCTTATAATACAAATACAAAGTAGTTGGACTAAATTCAACCTTCTCTGCAATATTTCGCATTGAAGTTGCTTCAAAGCCCTTTTCAAGAAAAAGCAGCTTGGCCGCTTCAAGAATTCTCTTTTTTAAGTCTTCCTTCTCCCGCAGTTTCCGGTCTGATATTGCCATATTTATTTTTTGTGCAAATATACTTAACACTGTTAATAAATCAAAGTTGGATCATTTTGTTCTTTGATCAAAGGACATAACGTGTTTAAAATTGAGAATTCGATTTGTCCTGGACTTTGAAACGAACAATTTAACTTAAAGTCATAAATAAGTCATGGATTTTGATTCAGTAAAATCAAAATCCATGACTTATAAAAATATCATTTCTGAGGTTCACAGGAATTTTGAGCATTCGAAATCCCGACAAAAATTTAGTAGTCTCGCCAAATAAAAAAGGGATCAAGCTAAATTCTTGGGGGTAGTTAAGCATATAGTTTAGTAAGCCTGAATAAGAAGAATGGAATATCCCGAACACCTCTGGATGATGCCCTAAATGCCTTGATCTTTGCATTGAAAGATTCAGCAGAAGCATTCGTACTTCTGTTGTTAAAGAAGTTTAGGATGTCCAAATAGTGGGTTTGAATAGATCTTCCGACAGTTTTAAAAGAATCAAGCGCGCAATCTTCGACAATATTATACCAAAGTGCCAACTTCTTGAAGGCTTGTTCTTTGGTTTTACCAGTCCGGAAAATCGTCCCTAACCCTGTTGCTAACTGGTAGGCTTGATTAATAAGTGGATAACGCTCAAACAGCAGTCTGGAACGCTGAATTTGCGAAGCAGTCCACTTGTCGTAATGCTTGAAAAGTAAGTACCGGCTTCTTACCAATAGTTGTTTAAGCGTATCACCATTGCCAAGAATTTCAGGTTGATAAGGCAAATTAGCTTGCTTTGCAGCTTCAATAGCTTGATTTTCCTGATCCAATGCCTCCCATCTGTATTTGATTCTAACTTCCTGAACCGCATCATAAGCCAATTTCTGGACATGAAAACGGTCAATAACCTTTGATGCTTTCGGGAAACATCTACTTACGATCATTCCCATATTGGCGGCCATATCCAAGGTTACTTCACGTACTTTACTGCGAATGCGCCTGGGTATTTTTCGCAAAACCTCAATCACTGATGCCGCTTGCGTACCCTTTACCATTGCTAACAAAGAACCTTTTCTGCCCTTTGCGGCCTTATTAGTTACAATTGTATATAGTTCACCATTGGAAAGTGACGTTTCGTCGATGCTTAAATACGGACCGGCATTTTCAGGGTACAAAAGCCATTCTGCCGCATGTTCGCGTTGATCCCAATCCTTATAATTGCTGATATGATTTTTGTACTGCTCTTGAAGTTGTTTACCATCTAAATGGAAATATTTGCCTAGCTGAGAACAACTTACAGGATGATTATCAATACATTGCTTTTAAAAAATCAGCGAACTCTTTAGTCATCCGAGTCCCCTGCTGCACCAAATTCCAATCTCTGCTGATGATCCCGCCAGTAGCTTTGACCTCCCAGCGACGACGCTTAATACAGAGCGTAACTTTTTGATTACGAATCGGAAAGTCCTGAATGTATACTTCCGGCAAAAAGCCCTTGGACTCTAGTTTTTGATCATTGTATTCGGTAGGAGGTAAGTTTTTTTCTTCTAAATAAATGTTCAGTCCCGTAAGACCTTCCACGATTTTAGAAAGTTCGAAGTAATCCAAGATACCCTCGGGTAACAGGAAGCGAACTAGGGCTTGGTAAGACTCTTGCAATGCGTTCAATATTTTATCCATTGCAAAACAACTACTTTTTTTTCTACCCCTCAAGTTTTAGGACTGATCCTAAAAAAGCACCTATCTGAAAAAGATAAGTGCTTAATTTTAAGAGCCTCCAGTCGGGATCGAACCAACGACCTACTGATTACAAGTCAGTTGCTCTACCAGCTGAGCTATGGAGGCCTCTTTCCTTATGATGCCGTTTGTTATTCCGTTATCATGGTGCAAAAGTAGAAGAATACAGTATATAACGCAAGTTTTGGGGTATTTATTTTTTAATGTTTTCCAAAATAAAAATCGATATATCTGAATTTTAGTCAGTTAGAAATTTAAATTTTTATGTCAAAATAAAAAGAAAACCGAAATATTCCGGAACTTGAAATAATAAACTTCAAATAGATGAATTCTTGAAATTCTTCTGGTAATGTCTAGTAGGAAATAAATACATGTCAATAACAAAAATGACCTGACAATTAATCGTCAGGTCATTTACTTTTAAGAGCCTCCAGTCGGGATCGAACCAACGACCTACTGATTACAAGTCAGTTGCTCTACCAGCTGAGCTATGGAGGCCTCTTTCACAATGCGACACCGTTTGTTATTCCGTTATCGTGGTGCAAAAGTATACTAATTTTTAATACTGTCTACACTTTGAAGCAAATATTTTTAACTTTTTTTTGCCTTTTTATATAGCCTCCTGAATTATAGACAGTTGGTGTTTCAGCTCTTCAAGCTGCGCCTGAGCACTGCTTATCTTTCTTTCAAATTCCGCTTTCAAACGATCAGAAGTTTTTGACTTCGCGAAGAATTCGATATTATTCTGCCATAAAGAAATATCGTTTTCAAGTTGAGAAACCCTGCGTTTGATATCATTTTCTTTGCGGAACAACCCACGACTACTCTCACCGTCACGCACCAGTTCAACTTCGCTTTCCAGCACAGCCTGTTCTTTTTCTTTGCTGCTCAATTTTCCAATTGCGCTTACATACGTGTTTACAGCCGCAATATAACGCTTCTGTGTTGCCTGCATATCCTTTTTTGGTACGAAGCCGATAGAAGCCCATTCGCTCTTAAAAGCACTTAGCAGATCAAGAGATGATTCATCCTTGTTAGCAGCAGCAATTTCAATACGCTCGATCAGATCTGTTTTGCGACGAAGATTTTCTTCAAACTCGGCTTCAACTTCTTTGTTTTTCGAGCGCTTCTGATCGAAATAAGAATCACAAGCTTTCTTGAAACGATCGTAAATCGTGTCTTTATATTTTTCAGGTACCTGCCCTACTGCTTTCCATTTCTTTTGCAGCTCAATAACTTTCTGTGTATTGGCAGCAGTATCTTCACCAGTCGCTAAAATTGCTTCTGCATCAGCGCAAAGCTGATTTTTCAATTCCAGATTCTGTTCACGCTTCGATTCCAGCTGACGGAAAAACTCTCCTTTATTATGAAAGAAAGTTTTCAGCGTAGCCCAGAATTTTTTGCTAAGCTCTTTACCTTCTTCACGAGGCATAATTCCTTTTAAAGCCACCCACTGATCCTGGAACGCCATTACCTCTTTGGTTTTTGCATTCCACTCTTTTATACTTCCTGAATTGTAGGTAGTAAAAGGAACAATAGCTTCATAAATTTTCAGCTTCTGATCATAATTTTCCTGCATGGATTTTTTCTGCTCAGCAAATTGTCCGCGCTGCGCATCGTACAACTGATCCAAAGCCAATTTAAATCGCTGCCAAAGTTTTTCCTGATCTTCTTTTGGTGCAGGCCCAAGGTGTTTGTATTCTTCAAAAATATGGTTTGCCTCGGCCAGGATTTCCTTCGACATTGGACGGGATTCCAAGGATTTGGCCAGATCTTCTACTTTTTTACACAACTCAGCTTTCAGATCTGCATTGCGGCGACGATCCAGTTCTTTTAGCTCGAAATAAATATTCCGGTTACTGAAATAGCGGTCGATCAACGCATTATAGGTTGCCCAAAGGGTACCGTTGTGTGGAGACGCAATATTACCGGCAGATTTCCATTCTTCCTGAATCTTCTTGAATTCCTCCCAGCTGGATTTCATTCCCGAAGGATCTGTTTCCCGCGTTCCTTCTTCTTCCAAAAGTGTGCGCAGACGTTGTAAAAGAGAAGTTTTCACATTGAAATTTTTCTCCTTTTCTTTTTCTACACTTTGGTAATAAGTATTTTTCAATCCTCTTATTTCGCGGCTAAGAGCATCTATTTTCTGCGTTTCTGCATCATATTTAAATTCGAATCCATCTTCGCTGCCCGTGTCTGCTATAAAAACTTTAAGTGCAGTTTCTCTGTCGGTTTGCTTGATATGATCTAAAACAGGACGGATTTCACGAGCCAAAGCTTCAGCCTTTTTAAGAGACGCCGGCTTCACTCCTTCGCTATTAATCAAGGATAACTCGTTTTCCAACAAATTAACAAGTTGTTCCTTAGACAATTGGCTATAATCTACATCTGGCGCTTCTTCTTCCAGTTCTTCCGTCAATTCATTGTTAAGATCAATTTCCAGGGTATCAATCGTTTTTTGTGTCAGGTCTTCCTGCGCATTGCTTTCGACCCCTTCGTGTTGTTCTTGTGCCATCGTGATTAATGTTTCGTAAGTACGTCCTCTTATAGAATACAAATCTAACAATCTTTCCTATGAATTGGCTAATTTTGGGCTCCTAACATTGATATATTACCAAACAATGAACCAGAAAATAGCAAATATACGGTCGGATTACAGCCAGAATGGTTTACACGAATCAGAATTGGATGCCAACCCGTTAAATCAATTTAATAAATGGTTCGATGAAGTCTTAAAATCAGGACTTTCCGAATCAAATGCAATGCTTTTAAGTACAGTTGATAACGGACGGCCAACGGGAAGAATTGTTCTTTTGAAAGGTGTGGATGAAACCGGTTTTTCTTTCTATACCAATTATGAAAGTAAAAAAGGTCATGAAATCGCAGCCAATCCCCAGGTAGCACTTACGTTCTTTTGGAAAGAACTGGAACGCCAGGTCAGGATTGAAGGAAAGATTGAAAAAACATCAGAAAAAGATTCAGACGATTATTTTGCAATCCGCCCAAGAGGCAGTCAGATCGGAGCCTGGGTTTCGCATCAAAGCGAAGTAATTGAAAACCGTGAATTTCTTGAAGAAAAACAGAAATCGTATGAAGAAAAATTTGAAGGAATAACGGTACCACGCCCGCCACATTGGGGAGGCTATCGTGTCATTCCGGATTATATAGAATTCTGGCAGGGAAGACCAAGTCGTTTGCACGATCGTTTGGCTTATGTTTTGAAAGATGGTGTTTGGATAACCGAGCGCCTGTCGCCATAAACTTAGCCGTTAGCGTTTAGGCGTTAGCAATGGAAATTCGAAAATTATAAATGTAAAAAAGACTGACAGAAAAGTTCTAATTGAATAATCTGTCAGTCTTTTTTATTCTATAATTAATATCTAACTGCCACACTAACGCCTAATCGTTAAGAGCCAACAGCTAAAAAATTTATCTTTCGCTTCTTTCTACGTAAGCACGTTTTGGAGCACCAACGTAAACCTGACGCGGACGTCCGATTGGTTCTTTGTTTGCACGCATTTCTTTCCACTGAGCGATCCAGCCTGGCAGACGGCCAATAGCAAACATTACTGTGAACATGTTGGTAGGAATACCAAGTGCACGGTAAATAATTCCTGAGTAGAAATCTACGTTTGGATACAATTTACGTGATACGAAATATTCATCTTCCAAAGCCGCTTTTTCAAGTTTTTGAGCAATTTCCAATACAGGATCACTGATTCCCAATTTGTTTAAAACATCGTCAGCTGCTTTTTTGATGATACGCGCACGAGGATCAAAGTTTTTATAAACACGGTGACCAAATCCAAACAAACGGAATCCGCTTGATTTGTCTTTTGCCATATCCACGTATTTCTGAACGTCTCCACCATCATTTTTGATCGCTTCAAGCATTTCAATAACTTCCTGGTTTGCACCACCGTGAAGCGGTCCCCAAAGAGCACTGATACCAGAAGAGATTGATGAATAAATATTGGCATGAGATGAACCCACCAGTCTTACAGTTGATGTTGAACAGTTCTGTTCGTGATCAGCATGCAGGATAAGAAGTTTGTTCAATGCAGCAGAAACCACAGGATCAACCTTGTATTTTTCAACCGGCAAAGAAAACATCATGTTCAGGAAATTGGAGCAATAATCCAGTTCATTATTTGGATAATTTACCGGATGTCCTTGTGATTTTTTGTATGACCAGGTTGCAATTGTAGGCAATTTTGAAAGCAAACGAATGATATGTAGTTCCGTCGTTTCAGGACTATCCAAATCAACCGTTTCAGGATAAAATGCGCTCATTGCACTTACCAGTGAAGACAAGACACCCATTGGGTGCGCATTTACCGGGAAGCCTTCAAAAATTTTGCGCATATCTTCGTTCACAAGCGTATGCGTTGTTATTTCGTGCTCAAAAGCTGAAAATTGTTCTTCTGTTGGCAACTCGCCGTAAATCAAAAGATAGGCAACTTCTAAAAATGAAGATTTTTCTGCCAGTTCCTCAATCGAATATCCACGGTAGTTTAATATCCCTTCTTCCCCATCCAAAAAAGTAATAGCGCTTTTGGTAGCGCCTGTATTTTTATAACCTGCATCTATGGTGATGTAACCAGTCTGGTCACGCAATTTAGCAATATCAATGGCCTTTTCTTTCTCACTACCTTCTATTACTGGGAACTGGTAATTTTTACCTTCAATGATTAATTCAGCTATTTCGGACATATAAATTAAGAATAAAATTAAAAGGTTAGTTTACTATATATATGTTGATGACGGTTGATAGCCCAAAGAGCTACCGTACCTCTTATTTACTGAGCCCATATGTTAATTTTAGATTAAATTATGAAAACCTGCTAATTAACCGTAAAACACAAGCCGCAATATCTTAAAAAACCTTGTATTTTCTATTATTATCAATGTTTAATTTGTGAAAATTCAAGATCAGGGCTATAATCTTACATAATTTTAAGTATTAATAATAATATTCTATGGATTAATCGGATTGGAAGTCACAACTATCATGCCAAAAGTATTAAAGCGCCTTTAATACTTAGGAAACACCATTTTTTGTTTCTTCAATACCGACCGGATTCGAATTTATTGCTGGTCTCATTTGTGATTTTACTAAGTATCTGCCAAACAAACCCGTCAGTATAACCGGCAGTAAATGTGCACCATAAATGAATGATTTTCCTGTAATCCGGTATGCAAAAGATGAGAACATTGAATAGACATATACAAACCAGAACGCGCTGATCAGCAATAATGCGATATAGCCGATGGCTGCTTTTTTCTTATCAACGAAACGAAATAATCCTTCTGAAATCAATACTGAAAAACCAACAACCAGAAGCACAGTCCCCAGCGCACGTGGAAAAGTTTTGATGTAACTGTGTTTGTAAATTAATACCCCAAGTTTACCGATCAAGTTGGGATGGGCGAGTAAATACGCATCGGTAACACTTAAAACAAATAAAAGCAGAACACTGCTTAGCTTCTTATTCATAACGTCAAACTTATAATTTTCAAATGCTGGTTTTAGTTAAATGTTTTGAATAAACGAATTGTAGGACGTAATAATTCGCTTAATATTTTCTTCCTCCGTATTATTGTAATCAAGCCAGTTGATCAAAATTCCATCCTTCTCCATCTTTCGGAAAAATGTCATCTGGCGTTTGGCAAAACGGTGAATTTCAGTTTCGAGACGTGTGTGCATTTCATTATAGCTTAAAATTCCCGTCAAATACTGGGTTACAAATTTATATTCCAGGCCATAATAAATCAGGTCTTCTGCGTTGATTCCTGATTTCAGAAGTGATTCGACTTCTTCAATAAGTCCGTTTTTCAATCTAAAATCCAGTCTGCGGCTAATACGTTCGCGCCGGATTTCTGCCGGCGGATCAAGTCCGAAAATGATGGGATTATAAATGTCAGCTAAATCGGTTTGCAACAAAATTTCCTTTTCAGGGTTTTGTTGCAAAAAAGTTGAAATCTCTATCGCACGTATCAGCCGTTTCCGGGTGGAAGTATCTGCCAGATTTTGATAGGAGCTTGGAAGATTATTAAACACGACAAGCAAATCCTCGTTAGAATTTTCTTCAAGCTTTTGCCGAAGTTTTTCGTCAACCGGAATGTCGGTATAAGAATGTCCTTTCAACAAAGCATAAAAATAAAATCCCGTTCCCCCACAAGCTACCGGAACCATGCCTCTACTTGAAATATCATGAAACGAAGTTTGAAAATCCTTTTGAAAAAGGTTTACATTATATTTCTCTCCCGCATCCAGAATATCGATCAGATGGTAAGGAATTTTACGACCATCCACTATATATTCATCCAGATCTTTCCCGGTCCCAACATTCATTCCGCGATAAACCTGGCGGGAATCCACACTTAAAATTTCACCATTCATTCGCGCCGCAACCTGATTAGCCCAGTGTGTTTTGCCGGAAGCGGTTGGACCTAAAATGATTAATAAGGGATTCAAAAGACTGGATTTAGTGGAATAATCTGACAATTAACTTACTGAAATGTTTTAACAAATTTACGACTTCCGGCATTATAAATCTCAATTAATCCGTCAATTTCAGGTTTTCTGTTTTCACTATACCTCATGTTGATGAAAGGATCGATCCAGAAACTGACCGGATCTTTGTCTGATATTTCTTCAAATCCCAGTCGCCGGTAACTGGCCCCATCCGACCATTCGAGATCTGCGTAAGTCATTATATCACCCGGTTCGTAATGATCGGTAAACGCACGGATAAGTTTATCAAACCCTCCAACTACGGTCGTATTTCTCAGATTTGCAAACCGGATTAATTCATAAGAACGAAAAGGTTTTCCTTGCTTCTCAAAAGTACGAGGGTGACTAAACGTTGCAACCGCAACTAGTAATTCTTCTATTCCTGTATCAATTTGATAGTCAGGATTCAGCACCCGAAAATAGCGTTTTGGTAAAAATAGACCGTAACGTATCCTGGAAGTTGCAGATCCCTGCAAATGGTTTTTGTCCAAAAAATCATTGGCAGTAGGTTTGTCCAGTTTTCTGACCTGCGTAACCCTGCCGGGAATTCTTTCAGATATTCCTAAAATAGCATTTAATCTGGATTGGACGATTTCATTTTTTTGATACCAAACATCTTCCCACAAAATAACGCAGCTTATTTTTTGGTTGCGTTTTGATGTCAGTCTATTCAACAAACCGATTATCTCCTCCTTCTTATTTTTAATGGTCAACCAAACATCCAGTTCAATCAGGACAAGAATCAGGGTATTCCCGGAATGCTTGATTTCTAGTGATGTAAAAGCGCCCAAACGCTCAGTTACCACAGATTCTGTGGGCAAAGAAATGAGAAAATTTAAAATTTGCCCGGGAAAGTCGGTTAACTGATTCAATTATATTTAGAATAGCTGGAAAAGCGCAAGATAAATATAGATTCTCTATATAAAAAGACGGTGTCAGACCGAAGCCCTGACACCGTCAGAAAAATGTCAATCATTACCTCTTCCAAGTCCAATGATCAATCCTACGTTGAAACCATAAAATCTGGAAGTTGATTTAAAATCAATATTTCCCAGGTCGCCGGTGGTCAGCTGATGATTTTTATTATTGAATATATAATGATAGATGCCTTCCACCTGTATACCTACGGTTTTACCCAGGGCAAACACAATTCCCGCTCTGGGGGCTGCACCGAAATTGCTGGATTTGTCGGAAGTATAAATGTTTTTTCCATTATGATTGACGTCATAATTGGATAAATAAACACCTGCGTCACCACCTATGTATGGCCTGACAACGCCTGTGGCAAAATAATAATCCAAAGTACCGGTCAATGGCATAAGTGCACCGGTTGTTTTATACTGGTTATTTCCGATGCCGTAAGTATTTCCATCTGCATAGAGTTTGGCAGCAACGCCAAGTGCCAGATTGGGGGATGCAAATACCCTGAGATTGATTCCACCACCTCCGATTGTTTTAGCTCCGTCCCGGTTCGATTTACCTGTTCCTCCCTGAAAACCAAAGAGAAAATTGTGCGAATGCTGCTGAATTAAATCCAACCAATAAAGTAAGAATAACCAGTGCGGATTTGAGATTATTTTTCATGATTTCTGTAAAGTTTAGTGTGACATTACAGAGTTTGTTACAAGATTTAATCCAAGATCATTCTAATCGTCTATGGAATACCATATGAAAATTTTGATTATATGACTTAATTTTCACGTTGCGTTCCTTAAAGTTGTACAAATAAATGCACAAATTGTTGCGGTCCGAAAACCTTATGAATCAGCTGGCCGATGCAATAAATCTGATTTTGCAGCCTCCCATCCTATCAATGCTTTTTTCCTTAAACTTCCCCAGCGATATTCTCCCAAAACACCTTCTTTGCGAATAACCCGGTGACAAGGAATCAGATAGGCAATCGGATTATCGCCAACCGCAGTACCCACCGCTCTGACCGCTTTGGGATTTCCGATGCTGTTTGCAATTTGCTGATAAGTAGTCACTGAACCCTGCGGAATTGATAGTAACGCCTCCCAAACTTTCAGCTGGAAATTTGTTCCCTGAACCATAATCGGCAACTTTTCAAGCGTATCGAGATTGGGAGAAAATATCCTGTGAATATAATTTTCAGTTACTTTCCGATTCGGTTCAATGGTTGCAAAGTGCCATTTTTTCCTTAGCAGTATTAATTGATGTGCTCTGGTTTCTTCATCTACAAACGCCATGGCACAAATCCCTCGTTCTGTTACTGCTATGAAACACTCTCCAAAAGGCGTCATATGAAAACCGTAACTTATCTGCAATCCTTTCCCACCCGTTTTAAATTCCTGAGGAGTTACCGCTTCAATTCCAGTAAAGAGATCATATACCCGGCTTTGACTTGAAAGTCCGGCAGATTCCGCAAGCTTAACCAGATTTGTCGATTCCTTGATTTTCTCTTTCAGATAATCGGCGGTGATATACTGTAAAAATTTTTTCGGGCTCACTCCTGCCCATTCCGTGAACATTCTTTGAAAATGAAACTGGCTGATATTCACTTCTTCTGCCACTTCAAACAACGAAGGCTGGTTTTTGACATTTGCTGATATGTACTCAATTGCCCTGGCAATCTTTTCATAATTATAAGTTTCCTGATCCATTTGATTGTTAATTTGTCACACAAAGGTGCCGACAAAAAACCTCCTGCTCAACCCAAAACTTGCGTTTGTTGTCAAAAATACCGGCATGTGAAATACGGAAATATTAATGATTGCAGTTATATTCACAGACTATTAATTATTAATCCAATCCGTAAAGATCATGGAATTAAACCCAAAAGAAACCGCCCTTGTTTTGATTGAATTTCAAAACGATTTCACCTCGGAAGGTGGCATATTTTACGGTGCAGTAAAAGGTGTTATGGAATCCAATAACATGCTGCAAAACACAGTCGATACCGTTGCAGCAGCGCGTGAAGCCGGCGTTCACGTAATGTTTGTACCGATTTCCTTTACAGAAGATTACCATGAAATTACGACTAAACCTTACGGCATCATGAAAGGCGTTATTGATAACGGCGCTTTCAAAAAAAATACCTGGGGAACGGAAATTATCGATATTTTAAAACCTGAAAACGGTGATGTAATTATAGAAGGAAAACGCAGTTTCTGCGGATTTGCGAGTACTAATCTGGATTATATTTTACGAAGCACAGGAATAAAAAATGTCGTTCTGGCTGGTTACCTGACCAATTGTTGTGTAGAATCTACCATGAGAACGGCATATGACAAGGGTTATAACGTGATCACACTAACTGACTGCTGCGCCACTTTGAGCCAGGCGGAACATGATAATGCGTTAAAAAGTGATTTTCCAATGTTCAGTCAGCCCATGACACATAATGAATTTATTGACGTTCTAGAAAATCAGAAAGAACTTGAAATGAAAGGCAAAGGGTACGAATAGAAATGTTTATGAAAATAGTTAAATATCTGTTTGTAAGTTTATTAATGCTATTCCTTCGGATTGAAACGGTCCATGCACAAAATTTCACCAGTCAACAGAGAACTTTGCAGGCAACTATTAAGTCGGCTTATAAAAGCAAAAAACTTACAGCCAAAGAATATGCTAAATTATTGGAAGAACAGGAGATTATTAAAACCACAATCCTGAAAGCGCAGGCGGATGGTGTCATGACCCCGGATGAAAAAAACCGAATTCATTCTAAACTTACAAGGGCGAGGAAAAGACTTGCCAAATATAAAACGAACAGAGAAATTTACTGATTTGGTAGATTTTTATAACAAAGGAGCTTCTTCTCAAATAGCGGAGAAGCTCCTTTGTTATACAGCAAAAAGCGATCTTTAATATTCTTTTTTGCTATCCTTTTTTGCTTTCTTCTCAGCACGTTTTTCTTTCAAATTTTTCTCAGGCTCCTTTTTGGTGCTGCCTTTGTCCAGATTCTTACCCTTTGCCATGACTATTAAGATTTAAATTTAATATGGTAAAATAACAGAAATAACCACATATTTTGTATTGCAAGCTACTTAAAAATTTTCGGAGATGGCAAAACTTGTTTTTGTCCCTTTGTAATCCAATCCATAACTAAATTGGCTCTGCCACCCGTGACACCATTGCTCGGACTTTTTCCCTCACCTCTTAGTTCGGCCACAATCAGCTCAATCAAAGGTTGCTGCACATGCGCCGGATAAGGAATGGTGAAAGTTTCTGTACCTGATTGGGTTTCAACAATGATATCGAATTTTTCAAAAAAGGAAAATTTGATTCTTCCTTTTGATCCAACGATTTGCGCTGAGTCTTCCCGCTGCTCTTTATTAACTGTATAACACCAGGTTCCGGTCCCTAAAATACCAGATTCAAATTCAAAATTTGCTACGGTGATATCATCTGCTTCATACAATCCTGCCTGATTGCGGGCAATTCCGCTAGCCTGTTTGATAGGCCCTAACACATATTCCAGGTAGTCAAACTGGTGAGAAGCAAGATCATGAAAATGTCCACCGCCAGATATTTCCGGCTGCACCCGCCATCTCGGTTTGCGCAGCTCCCCTACTTCTTCATCATAAGGCTGCCATTGCAGACAAATATTGACATATCGAATATCTCCAATTATATTACTGTAAATCAATTCTTTAAGTTTAACAAAATAGGGCAACGACCGTCTGTAATAGGCTACAAAAAGCGGAATTCCGGTTTCTTCACTAACCGCGTTCATGCGGTCACATTCTTCGGCATTCATCGCCATAGGCTTTTCTACATAGACCGGTTTTCCGGCGCGCATCGCCCTTTCTGCGTATTCTTCGTGTACATTTGGCGGTGTCGCGATATAAATAGCGTTCACCTCCGGATCATTAATGAGGTCGTCCACGTTGCTATACCATTTTGGCACATTATGCCTTTTTGCATAGTCCTCTGCCTTTTCGGCATCCCTGCGCATCACTGCAACGAGTTGGGAATTTAGTACTTTATTGAACGCCGGCCCGCTTTTTACTTCGGTGACATTACCGCAGCCAATAATCCCCCATTTTATCTGGTCCATATGAATCTTCATTAAATTGAACTAATAAGTAAGCATAATAATTATTTATTCTAATCAATTTCCTTTTACCTTTAATATCAATACTAAAATTTACGCATGGAAGGCCAGCTGAATAATCCGTTGCACGGAAAAACATTAGAATCAATATTGAATGAACTGGTTGATTATTTTGGGTGGGAACAACTTGGATATCATATCAATATAAATAGTTTTAACCACGAGCCGAGTGTAAAATCCAGTCTAAAATTTTTAAGAAAAACTCCCTGGGCAAGAAAAAAAGTAGAAGATTTATATTTAAAAATGCTGGACAATAAATAAATTTCGTTCGTGACGACGATGTTGAATTTGTCCGTTTGAATGAATAAGAAATGATTTTTAATAACTTGATACCGATTAACTTCATCAGATAAAACATGGCTTTCGTTGATTATTATCAAATACTGGGTATACAAAAAACTGCTTCCGAGAAAGAAATCAAAGCGGCTTACCGGAAGCTGGCCCGAAAATATCATCCTGATGTAAACCCGAACGATCAGGAGGCACAAAAGAAATTTCAGGAACTTAATGAAGCCAATGAGGTTTTGAGCGATCCTGAAAAACGCAAAAAATATGACCAGTACGGAAAAGACTGGGAACATGGGGAAGAATATGAAAGAGCCCGTCAGGCACGTGCATCTTCTGCGAATTATGGCGGAGGATTTTCGTCGGGCGGCGGTGATAATTTCTCTGATTTCTTTGAATCTATGTTTGGTGGCAGTTCCGGATTTGGCGGCGGCCGTTCGGGCAGACAAACAAAATTCAGAGGCCAGGATTATCAGGCAGAAGTTCATCTGACATTAACAGAAGCGTATGAAACACACAAACAAACGCTGACTGTCAATGGCAAGAATATTCGCATAACCGTACCGGCTGGTATAGAAAACGGACAGACAATAAAAATCCCGGGCCATGGTGGCCCTGGCAGTAATGGCGGGCCCAATGGTGATTTGTTTATTACTTTTTCCGTTGCCAATGATGAAAAATTCAAACGTTTAAAAAACGATTTGTATCTCACTGCGGACCTGGATTTGTATACTGCTGTTTTAGGTGGAGAGTTAATTATTGAAACGTTGAGCGGAAAAGTTAAACTTCCAGTCAAAGCGGAGACACAAAACGGAAATGTTGTTCGTTTAAAAGGAAAAGGCTTTCCGGTTTATAAACAGGATGGCCAATTTGGAGATTTGTATGTAACTTTTAATATAAAAATCCCGACAAACCTAACTGAGAAACAAAAGGAGCTTTTTACTGAATTATCAAAATCCTAACCTACTTTCGCTATGGAAACTGATCAGCTAATTTCGATTGATATTTTTTGTCGTCATTATAAAGTTGAGTATTCTTTCGTCCAGTCGCTTCGGGAAGTTGGACTAATTGATACTGTTTTGGTGCAGGAAACACAATATCTTCAAATTCCACAATTGCAAAATCTGGAAAGAATGATACGTTTGCACGATGATCTGGACGTTAACCTGGAAGGAATTGAAGTAGTTCAACATCTGTTGAAACGTGTTGAATATATGCAGGATGAGATCATTTCATTAAAAAACCGGTTGAGACTTTACGAATCCAACGAGTAGAGATAATGCAAAGCAATAAATCTGCTGATTGCCAACGTATAAAAAGCACCGTTTTTATATCGTTGATAATCAGCAGATTTTTATTTTATAATCAACTGCAAAATTTCTCTAACATTATTATTGTCCTCAATTATTCTTAATTCTGTTTTCGTAAGAATAATTAACGTTGTTAGATTTTAAAATTCATGTCTTCTCTCAGTTGTTTTTCGAAGGTATTAAAATCAAAAAATAATGATTGCCAAATAAGGACGTATCTTTGCGTTATGTTAAATGAAGGCAAATAATATTTACTTGCCCGACCATATTATAATTTATGAAATTCGAAGATTACCACATTGTTCCCGAAATAAAACGAAGTCTGGAAAAAGCCGGGTTCAAGCGTCCAACCGATATTCAGTTCAAGGCCATTCAACCCATTATGAAGGGTGAAGATGTACTTGCCATAGCACAAACCGGAACGGGAAAAACAGCTGCTTTTGCGATACCCATTATCGATATTTTACATCGTAGAAAATCAGCAAGCCGGCCAGAGGGAATAAAATGTATCGTGATGGTACCAACCCGGGAACTTGCAATCCAGATCACCGAAGTATTTGAACGAATTGGCCAATATACCAAAGTAAAGGCATTCAGTGTGTTTGGTGGCGTTGAACAGGGACCACAGATTGCACAGTTGGAAAAAGGTATTGACATACTTGTGGCAACTCCGGGAAGAATGTTCGATCTGGTTAGCCAGGGACATATTAAACTGAATCGAATAGAAATACTTGTACTGGATGAAGCGGATCATATGCTTGATCTGGGTTTTATAAAGGATATTCAGGATCTGATTAAATTTCTTCCGAATACGCGTCAGACGTTATTTTTCTCTGCTACAATTAACGAGAAAATTAAAAAACTGGCTTATTCGCTCGTTAGAAATGCCATACGTATACAGATATCGCCCAATGATAAAGTTGCCAAAAATATTACACACTCGGTAGCTTTTATCGGAATGGATGACAAACGTTTCTTTTTGGAAAGAATCGTTGGAGAGAATGCTGAAAGTAAGATTCTTGTTTTTGTGCGCACCAAAGTTCGTGCAGAAAGAGTATATAAGGCTCTCGAAAGAATGGGAATTAAAAGTGTGACCATTCATGGAGATAAGGAGCAGGATGATCGTCTTGAAGCAATGAATTCTTTCCGAAAAGGAGAAGTTAAAATACTGATTGCCACAGATGTAAGCGCCAGAGGAATTGATATTGCCAATGTGGATTTTGTTGTAAATTATGACCTTCCTGATCAGGCAGAAAACTATGTTCACCGTGTTGGCCGCACGGGCCGGGGAACGCATAAGGGATTTGCAGTTTCGTTTTGCAGTCCGGAAGAAAAACCGATGCTGGAAGAAATTCAGGAATTCCTTGGCAAGCCTATTGAAGTCTTAAAAATTACAGGCCAGGAATATTCAGAAACGATCGATTTCAGTGCTGAGCCAAAAGATGATCTGAAAGCATTAATGCAGGAAGTTGATGATTTTGAATCAAAAAGAAAAAAGAAGAAAAAGAAATAAGTTATATCGATAACAAAATAAAAGCGATCGCAGAAATTCTACGATCGCTTTTATTTTGTTAACATATTTTGACCTTAATATTCTACCTGATCAATAATGATCTGTCCTCTAATTTCTCCATACGGATAGGTTTTGCTGGTAATGTTAACATACATTGCTCCCAAAATCAGCTGAGTTTGATCATTGGTTGAAACATTTTTAACCGAACCTGAAACTTGTCCGCCTGTTGGATTCGACGATAACGTGTATGTGACAGCACCAATTTGCCATGAAGGGTTAGCCGTATTAATTGTAACCGCTGTTGGTGTAACATTCTGATAAGAAATGTTGTATTTCAATTCCTTAGTCGCCTTGTTATACTCAAATACGCCTGTTCCCTGAGCAGTAGAGGAAGATTTAGGAATTGCCGGCTGACTATTAATTGTCGCATGAAATTTTACTACATCATCTTCATGCGGTCCTTTTTCTTTACAGGAAGAAACCAGACCTAACATAGCAACACCTGTCATTAATAGTAAAAAACGTTTCATTGGCTTTTTCATAAATCCTGATTTTTTAAAACAAATTATTCGATAAATATATACAAAGTTACTCCACCGCAAAAATGATACCAGACAGATTTGTTAAATATTCCATAAATCGCTTTTCCTGACGTAGACAATCCGGTTGTTCCAGATAACCCGGTCCCAGTGATCTACTGAGCCTACAATCGTCAATTTGTGCCCTTTTCCGACCTTTTCAACCACTTGTGCAGCGGATGAGGGTTCATCTCTCAAAAAGGTGTTAGCGTTAACAATTATACACGTTTTATAGAGCGACGGAATATTTAGCAGTCCCAGCAAGGCTACAAGATAGAAAATAATTGAAATCTTGTGAATTTTTAAGATTGGTTCTTTCCGGCGCACTTTCATGACCATGATCAGAACGATGTATGCCCCCAAAGTTAGGAGCAAAATCGGGATGTAATCACCATAACGGCGGTAAAAAATTATAAAATAATTATAATCGTCAAATTCATAGCCTTTTAGATTCTGCTCAGAGGCCAGTTTATCCATTTTTTCAAAAAGTCTTCTGGACGGGGTTATTAAAGCAAGTTTGCTGAGATAATACAGACAATCGGTATAGTCATTTGTCTTCTCAGCCAAAAAAGCGAGCTTCAAAAGCAGACTTTGATTATTTTTTTCATCATTTCCGAAATTTTTTTTGTACAGCACCGTTGCCTCCGAATACTTCGCCATAGCGAACAGAGAATCAGCTCTTTTTAATTCATTTTTACTGGCCGAAAACACTTCACATTTGGGTAATATTGAGCCCAAAATGATCCAGAAAATTAGGTTTTTATTTATCAGGGCTTGCATTTGACTTTTAAGAATTCTACTTTTGCATCGCAATTACGGAAAACGTCACGGCTATTCCAACTGCAAAAATAATTGATTCCGTAGCTCAGCTGGTAGAGCAATACACTTTTAATGTATGGGTCCTGGGTTCGAATCCCAGCGGGATCACAAGAAAAAGTTCCTTCGTAGTTCAAATCGAATTTCAGCGGAATAAAAATAAATACCTCAGTAATGTCCAGGTGGTGGAATTGGTAGACACGCTACTTTGAGGGGGTAGTGCCCGTTTGGGTATGGGAGTTCGACTCTCCTCTTGGACACAAAATTGCAATAATCGTCAGCAATTTTACCACTGGAAACAGTAAAAAACGATTCCGTAGCTCAGCTGGTAGAGCAATACACTTTTAATGTATGGGTCCTGGGTTCGAATCCCAGCGGGATCACAAGGTCAAATCTTAATCAGGTTTGACCTTTTTTTTATTGCGCAATACACTTTCTTAATTTATGTGTCTTGCACCAGTCTCACGGGGATTAGTCAATACATTTTGAAACAATTTCAATATTATCTCAAATAATGGTCTTTTAAACCAGGTTTTGATATTTGAACCAATATTTTGCCTTTCCAAATACTTCCTCTATAATGTCTGCTATTGTTTCTCAGGAAATAAACCAAATAATCGTTAAACAAACGTGATAGAGTAACGCGCCTTTTAAACAAAGTAATTTCGGACTTTTAAACAAAACGCTCGATTCTAATCACCCCGATCTTTGTTGCATCAAATTATTAATCAGATGACAACAAATTCAAATAGTAAAAAATTAGTGTTGGTAACCGGTGGATCCGGATTCATCGCCGTGCATTGTATTCTGCAATTGTTAGAAGCAGGTTATCAGGTGAGAACTACCGTCAGGTCATTAACGCGCGAACCTGATGTAAGGGCCATGCTAAAAGAAGGCGGTTTTGAAGCCGGTGATCGCTTATCATTTATAGTCGCAGAATTAGGGTCAGATGCAAATTGGATCGAAGCCATCACAGGATGTACTTATGTGCTGCATGTGGCATCCCCAACCCCTTTGAACCAATATGAGCACGAGGATGAAATGATTATACCTGCCCGAGAAGGTGTACTTCGCGTTTTACGGATCGCTCGTAAGTCAGGTGTAAAACGTGTGGTGCTTACCTCCGCAGTCGGCGCAATAGTTTACGGACACAAACCTCAAACAATTCCTTTTACAGAAAAAGACTGGACGATCACAACCGGAGATGTGCCTGCTTACCAAAAATCAAAAACGCTGGCTGAGAGGGCAGCGTGGGATTTTATTGAAAGGGAAGGCGATGGGCTGGAACTTTCAGTAGTTAATCCGGTTGGCGTTTTAGGGCCCGTACTGGGTCCCGATTATTCGCATTCCATTCACTTTCTTAAAAGTATGATGGAAGGAAAAATGCCGGGCTGCCCAAAGGTTAACTCTTCTTATGTAGATGTGCGCGATGTAGCTGATCTGCATTTGCGGGTGATGACTGAACCGGCAGCGAAAGGACAACGCTTTATTGCCACTGCGGGCGAGAGTATCTGGATGGTGGATATCGCTAAAATATTAAAACAAAATATGAGCGCTTTGGCCAACAAGGTAAATGCAAAAGAATTGCCGAACACGCTGGTGCGGATTGCAGCACTGACAAATCCCGTGGCAAAAGCCATTATTCCATTTTTGGGCAAAGTGATGAATACAACCAATAAAAAAGCAGTAAGCATGCTAGGTTGGTCACCCCGTTCTACGGAAGAAGCAATAACAGCCACTGCCGAAAGCCTGATTCGCTTAGGAATTGTTAAATAACTTCATTTTCATTTCACACATTCTAATAATAAGAAATTAACTAATATTAAAATGTATTTAACAGCATATAAAACGATCGGCAGGTCGTGACTTAGAGTGAGTCCGCTTTGCCTGGGCGGAATGACGCTTGGGGACGACTGGAAATGGGGTGCAAACGCTGCGGATTCCAAAAAGATTATTTATCGGTTTATGGAACTTGGCGGTAATTTTATTGACACCGCCAATATATATACCAATGGGGCATTCCGAAAAAATCATTGGAGATGTGGTTGGCAGACAATCTAATATCCGAACAGGTATGGTTATTGGCACTAAATTTGGCGGCAATACCTTTCCCGGCAATCCAAACGGCGGGGGCGGCGGCACCAAAGCGATTTTGGAAAGTGTAAATCAATCACTCAGGCGTTTGCAGACAGATTACATTGATTTTCTTTGGATTCACCAGTGGGACTGGAACACGCCAATGGAAGAAACTATGCGAACGTTAAACAGCCTGGTGATTAGTGGCAAAGTAAGATATATTGGTGTCAGTTATGCTCCTGCATGGAAAATAGCCCAGGCGCAAACTATGGCTGTGCTTAAAGATTGGGCTCCGTTTGTGGGATTGCAAATTGAATATTCACTATTAGAAAGAACCATTGAGGATGAGCTAATCCCTATGGGATTGGAATTAGGGTTAGGAGTAACCGCCTGGGCACCATTAAAAGGCGGTATTTTATCAGGAAAGTATAATAGGGAAAATGGAGGAAACGTACTTGGCAGCAGAATGAATATCAACGAAAGATCTGATATCCTTGGGAAAAAAGAATTCAAAATTTTAGACAAGCTGAAAGAGATTTCAGAAGAACATCGAAGCAGTCAGGCGGATATCGCCTTAGCCTGGGTAATGAGCCGACCCGGCGTTGCCTCCACTTTAATTGGTGTACGCAATCTTGATCAACTGGAAGCTAATTGTCTGGCTGCTGATATCAAACTTAGCAAGGAAGAAACTGATGCATTAGATGTGTTATCTACGCCACCAGCCACTTTTGTATCTGCTTACCGGCCTTACTCAAAAATGTTTCATCACGGAGGTATTGAAGTGAATGGTGTACAGCCGCCTGTTCTGCCGCTCACGGTGGAGATGGTGCCGGGGAAATATTAAGTTGATAAATTCTTCATCATGAAAATCATACTTACAGGAGCGACAGGATTTCTAGGTCAGGAAGTGTTAAAACAACTCTTGGCAGATCCGACCGTTACGGAAGTCGTTTTGCTGGTTCGCAGGTCGACGGGAGTCATCAATCTAAAATTAAAAGAGCTCATTCTAAAAGATTTTCTGGATTACTCCGCGATAACAAAAGATATTGAGGCAAATGCCTGTATATGGTGTTTAGGGGTTCCGCAGTCGGCTGTAACGGCAGAGGAGTATATCAGGATCACTTTTGAATATGCGTTATATGCCGCAAAGCAGATGCTGGAACTAAATTCGCAATTGAGATTCTGCTTTGTAAGCGGCGCTTCTGCAAGCCAGGAGGAAAAAGGAATTTCTTTGCAGGGACGAATTAAAGGACGCCCTGAAAGAGAGCTGGCATTTCTCAGCAATAACATTTTTTTATTCAGACCTGCTTTTATTAAGCCTTCCGATAGTAATTACAAAAGACCGCTCGTTCAAACCATTGTAAGATATGTTACAAATGTCTTAGATCTTTTTTCGGAAGCTTTTAGTATTGATGTAGCTGTATTAGCCAACTGCCTGATTGGTGTAGCAAAAAATGGATCGCCAAACAAATTAATGAACAACCTTGCTATCAAACATTATCAGGAAGATTTTGATTAACTTGGAATATGGAAGCATCAACTGCAAAAAATGTAGCGGAAGTATTTATTTCATGTAAAAAGGAAAAGCACTATAGCCGGGAGTTGATCCTGCCAAATCCCGCATTGGTTCGCGTAATTTCCGGTGAGGTAAGGATTGTTACGGCCGACAAGTTATATCAATTTTTCCCTGGTGATACCGTACTCATTCCCCGGAATCAGCTGGGCCGGATGAGCAAATTACCTCTGGATGGAGAACCATGTGTAGCAATTTCAATTGTATTCAGGCCCGATGTATTGCGGCAGTATTACCTGGCTCATCCCCTTATTAATAAAGCTTCTGATAATTCGCGAGAGATGTTACTGGAAGATCATCCCTTATTGGAAAGTCTTTTCAATTCCTTGACGCCTTACTTCAAACTTGCAGACGCGTTGCCAGCCGATCTGGCTGTTTTTAAAATGGAAGAGGCAATCCGTGTTCTCCGCGCTATTGACACCCGTGTTGATTGTTTGCTTGGCCAGTTTGAAGAACCTGGGAAAATCGATTTGGTAGATTTCATGGAGAGAAATTACATGTTTAACCTTTCGCTGAACAAATTCGGATACTTAACAGGCAGAAGCCTGACCACCTTTAAAAAAGATTTTCAAAAGGCATTTAAAAGTTCGCCTGGGAAATGGTTAACAAAAAAAAGGTTAGAACTGGCGCACTACCAAATATTTGAAAAAAATATAAAGCCTTCGGATGTTTATTTGAATGTTGGATTCGAAAATCTGTCACATTTTTCTTTTGCTTTTAAAAAGCAATTTGGATATAATCCCACCACAGTTCCTGGTTGAAGAATTAGATAACCCTATTTTCCATGAAGACTTGTATGAAAGGATGTTTTGGAAATCAATGTGTCGATCCGGTAAACCGAATAAACTTTTGAGATTGCATGCCTTCTATGGCACCGGTGGACGCCAATATTTATCCACAATAGTCCCGGTTCCCTGATATAATAATCCTGGATAAATACTATTACCTTTTAAAGCAATTGGTGAATGTGCTGCGTTTAATGGTGTAAATACAACCGAAGCGCCCTGTGCCAAATGCGGTATCCATTTTTGCAGCGTAATATCAAAAACTGCCGATAACTATATCTACCAGCTGCTACGGTCTTTTAAAATTTTTGCATCAGGGCAATTAATTAATTGTCCCCTTATCTCCAGGAATTAGACCTTCTTACCCTACAACAACTTTTCCATATAGCAAGTATCCGTCCCTAAGCCTGCGGCAATACTGGTCCTTTGCAAATACAAAGGCAACTTTCAAGCTCCATCTTCAGCCAAAGCCGTTTAAAAAACTTCAAAATTCCTCACCAACATTTCCCTCAACTTTTGGAATTGACCTAAAAACGACTCAATTTTAAGCTTTTCCAGGAATCTGCTGATTTGTGAGACACCAGGGGTTTCTAAACGCATTTCTGTATACTTAATTTCTAGCCCAAAAAAATTTAACCTTTCAATTCATGAACAAAAGAGAGTTCCTTAAAAATGCGGCGGCCTTGTCTTCCCTTGCTATGATCCCAGCTGAATCCTGGGCTTTTTCTGCCGATAAACGTTTAAGAACCGCTCACATCGGTTTAGGCGGGATGGGTCAGGCGGACCTGGCCTCTATCTCGATACATAGCAATGTCGATGTGGTAGCACTTTGCGATGTTGATTCAACCGTTTTGGCGAGTGTGGCTGCCAAGTTTCCAAATGCAAAAACATATAAGGATTACCGTGTGATGCTCAAAGAAATGAGTAAGGACATTGACGCAGTGATTGTGTCCACTCCTGATCATACACACGCGCCGGCGTCGATCATGGCTATGGAAATGAATAAACCTGTTTATTGCCAAAAACCACTTACACATTATGTAAAAGAAGCAAGGGCAATGGACAAAATTGCCAAAGACAAAAAACTGGTAACCCAGATGGGCATCCAGGTGCATTCTTTTTACGACTACAAACTGGCTACTTTGCTCATCCAATCGGGCATTGTAGGAAAAGTACACACTGTTAGAGCCTGGTCACCAAAAAACTGGGGTTATAATGGTCCAGTACCTGAAACCGGCGATCCTGTACCGGCCAACCTGGACTGGAATTTATGGCAGGGAACTTCGGCAGAAAGGCCGTACAAAGATGGTTTTTATCATCCCGGCAACTGGCGGAAACTCGTAGATTATGGCTGTGCTACGTTGGGCGATATGGGTGTCCATATTTTTGATACACCGTACAATGCTTTGCAGCTGGATGTACCTAGAACAATCACAACAAATTGCAGAAAACCGAACGGATTTGGATACCCTGAAAAAAACATGGTTACCTATGAATTTCCGGGAACAAAATATACAGCGGATACGCTGAAATGGGTTTGGTATGATGGTATAGGTGCAGATAAACAACGCGAAGATTTGATGCTTCCAGACGGAGCTGATCTGCACGACCAGGGTGCGATGTTCATCGGAGAAAAAGGTAGATTGTATCTTCCGCATTTCCAGGTAATGCCGAAACTTATTGTTGATGGTGCCTATAAGGACATCGATATTTCGCAATTCAAGTTGAGTGAACCGGTTCGGGAGTACAGTTCAGAGGTGCACAAACATTACCATGAGTTTGTGGATGCATGTTTGGGAAAAGCGACTTGCAGCGCGCCATTTTCTTACGCTTCCCGCCTTACAGAAACCATTTTGCTTGGTGTAATTGCCGGCCGATTCCCTAACAAAACATTGCACTGGGATGCAAAAAAAGCACAATTCGCAGAAGAAGAGGCCAACCAATATCTGGGAGGAACATATCGCAAATTCTAGGCGGAACTAATAATCTAAGGCGTTGATAACGCCAAATCATCAAAGAATTAATTCAAGTTTCGTCCCAACATTATCAAACAAAGCGCCTTTAAGGTGCTTTGTTTGTCACTTACCTTAACAACTTACATCCACTTCAATTAAAAGAACTTCTATATTCAAGAGGTCATAAGTTGGTTTTACTTTTAAATAATCTGCTGAATGATTGCAGGTGTTAAAAACCTAATTGATATGCCATTTCACTGACGGATAAGTTAGTCGTCGATAAAATTCCTTTGGCTTTTTCGATGAGTTGGAGATGAATATGCTGCTGAGTGCTTTGTCCGGTTAGCTTTCGCAGCATATCGGTCAAATCATGTGGTGAAACGTAAAGCTTGTCTGAAAGATAGAGCACTAAGGGAAGGTCGAGCTCCTGTACTTTGTCGGTATTAAAATAATCTGTCAGTAATTCATCAAGTTTGACTAATAAGTCCTTACCCGCTGTTTAACGTGTGAGAAATTGCCAGTTATAAAAACGGTTCGAATAATTGAGCAACCAATCAAGATGAGAGATCATAACATCCTGACTAAACTGATCCATGGAAGAATGTTATTCGTGCTGAATATTTTTCAGGACCCCTTCCACCCTGTTTTCTTCCTTGTCAGATAAGTGCAAAGCTTCATTTACCGCATAAGAAAAGAATCCAAATTCCTTGATGGTTTTACCTAAATGATAATTATGGATAATGTCAAGATGAAAAACTAAAAGCCAGCCTGTTGCATCATTGACGTCGGTACTGTCAACACTGATCATTTGTCCCGGAGCCATAAATGCCATCAAACCTTCATCAAAATCATAATAATTTTGTCCGTCTTTTATTTTAAATATTACGTTCCGTTTGAGCATGATGATGTAGAAATCCGTGGTGAAACGCATTGGACTATCAACAATCCTAGACCGCCTGTCGTCGTATCGGATCAAACTTATTAATGGATGATCAGATGATCAAGCACCCTGAAATTGCAAAACGACTCGAACAAAATTATCAGGTCTTGATAAAAGAGGTATTTGAACAATAAATAATTATCAATCAGCATTTTTCAAATTGATAATTAAAAAACAGTTGCCCAAACCTGTCCCAGATTATTCTGAACCAAGTTTGGGCAGCGATTTCCACCAGGTTATCAATTTATCTTTTAGCTCGCTGGTGAGTTTGGGCTGTGCTGCTTCGAAATTTGAAGTTTCATTTTTATCTTTTACGATATTGTATAGCTGCACATCCGAGCCATCACTGTTCATTAATAGTTTCCAGTTACCAGAACGCACCGCCAGATTCGGACTTTTATCCTCTCCTTTTGGATAGGCATAGGCAATATTATTCCTGCCATATTCCCAGAATATATCCTTTTGCCTGACAGAAGGTTTCCCGAAAAATAAAGTACTTCGGTCAATGCCATCTCCTTTATAATTTTCTGGTAATGATACACCAGCTATTTTTGCCAGCGATGGCAATAAATCAAGTGCATTTAATACGGAGTTATCATCTGTTTTACCTTCGGGGATATGACCAGGCCAGCTAACAATAAACGGCATTCTAGTACCACCCTCATACAGGGAAAGTTTGGATCCTCTTAAACCTGCTGCCCGGCTTCCTTTGAAACTAGGTAACGGACCATTGTCACTTGTAAAAATGATGATGGTATTTTTGTCCTCTCCTATTTCTTTCAAACCATCCAGTAGCCTCCCGATCTGTACGTCGTATTCTTTCAACACCAATTTAAAAGCTTCTTCCTCCTGCGGATTCATCGGAAATTTACCTTTATATTCAGTTTCAGTTCTGGGTACCCAGGGCGTGTGAACATCATCCGGCCAGAGATTGACAAAACATGGCTGTCCCTTGTGTTTCTGCATGAAATCAAGTGTTTTATCAACAAAATACTGCGTCCGGTCCCATCTTTTGATACTGTCTTTATCCGACCATATCCAGTTTGTTGCAGTCAGCGCAGGATCCGGATCAGGACTTTCGTATGTACTCGCATGTGCGTCAAATCCATATTTCTCAAAGCCGGGCGCATTTGTCACATCTCTGCCGCCGCCCATATGCCATTTTCCAAAATGCCCGGTTGCATATCCTGCCTTTTTAAAAAATTTCGCCATTGTGGGTGCTTCCGTATTCAAAAAATCAATTTGTTCCGCATCCTTGTTATGCTTTTTATTATCCAGATAAGTGGTAAAATTCCATTTTCCCGGATACATTCCTGTGAGCAAACCTGTTCTGGATGGAGAGCAGATTGGAGCGGCGCTATAATACTGTGTGAATTTCATTCCTTCTTTCGCGATCCTGTCAATATTGGGTGTTGGAACGAATTTCCCGCCAAAAGTTCCTACATCACTAAATCCCATATCGTCTGTCAGTATGATAATAATGTTGGGCTGCTTTGTTTTTTCAGCTGCTTTTTTCTGAGCATTTGCCGGAAGAAAAGGGATCAATCCAGCGATTAGTATGCCTGAAAATATCTTGAATTTTAACATATAAGTTACTAAATAATTCAGTTTAAATTGTTTACGGTCAGAATCAGATTTTATCTTTTCTCAACTCAATTTCAATAACTTGTCTGATCGCATTCGCCATTTCTTCCAGCAAGGCAGGAGAAGTTGTGGAAGCATCGTCCAGTTTGGTATGGAACAGAGGAAAAGAAGCAGTACCCACAAAGCCTATAAAAGGTGAATATCCTTGCTTCTGGGCAACAACTAATTCTCCATAAGCTTTGTCTTTTACTTTTTGAATTTCGATATTACGGAAAGCCTGGTTAACTGAACTTTCAACATCACCGGCGAAATATACAATCCGTTTATTATCCGCATTGGCCTGACGCACCAAGCCTTTATCTGATTTTGTATAAGCATAGGTTGCGAAACTTGCACCCAAATGAACCCACAAGCGTACATCGGCCGATTTGGGGGCTTTTTCGTGAAGGAATATATGGGTTCCCTGATGCTGGGCCAGCTCATGACCCGAATTACCGGTGAATATAAATTTGTAAGGAAATTTTTGCGAAGCGACCCATTTGGCCAGCGCAGTGAACGTCGCAATTCCTGGTCCGCGTTCTCCTCCGCAAGTAAACCAGCCACTGATAGGCGTTGAAATGATGATTGTTTTATCACCCTCACCGATACTTCCCTGAATATTTCTCGCCGTTACTTTTTTTAATTTACCTGTTACCGTCAGGCTTGCAGTGCCGCCAGCCAACAGATTTTCAACATCCTTGGGAGCAACCTGCACGACTGGTATTGGATACGAAACTCCGGGCAGCGTATTAATCGCAGCGATTTCGCCGGCGGCATTATCGGCCACTAGAATAATCGCTTTTGCTCCACCGTCGATTATTTTCTTTATTTCAGCAGCATTATCCTCATCCATAAAGCTGAACGATCTTTCCTTTGATTGCTGATTGATCCAGACAATCTTGCCAGAAACATCGCCGCCATCCTTTTTTAACTCTATAAGCTGCGCTGTAATCTGAACTTCCGCTTTTAAAACCGGCCAGATGGGAAAAACTTCAATGGACTTTTTACCTATTTTTAATTCGGTTTTTTCAGGAAAAAACTGCTCGACCGGAAAAGTTACGTACTCCGTTTTGAAACCATTGTTATCCAGAATTCCTTTGAGCCACTCAGAAGTTTTATTGTCGCCTTCCGTTCCTGTTCGGTGAATGCCGAAGTTTACATACTGAACCACATCAGCGTATAAATCAGCACCTTGAAACTTTTTCTCAACCGGTTGCTGGGCTAAGCCAGGAAAAGAACTAAATGTAAAGAGAAGAAAAACAGCTATATTTTTAGTCACGAACCGCTTCATGTTATAAATAATTACTTGATAAAATGATCAATACAAAAAAACACCAACCAGAACTGGTTGTCAGAATAAGGTAGAGATCTGCCACGATTGCCGAAGATTTTGAGATAAAACAGGCACACGATAACAGCATATCTTTGCTGGTGGCTAACAAAGTATACATAGTCTACTACTTTAATGGACAAAATTAAGGTATTTAATTTATCCTTTTCAAGAAGGTTTAGGAAATGTTAAAATTCTGGGAGGTAATTTTTGAGAACTAAATTTATGATCTGGATAACTCAGACTTGATTTTGATTAATTCACCCAACAACGTTGTCACCGGGACTTCAACTTTGTTTGTTAGTTCGGCTGCTTTGGCAATGGCAAAATTTAAGGTATCAATTTCTGTTTCCCGCTGGTTCAAAATATCCTGATAAGTCGATATCTTTTGTCCGTCCGACATCTTGCTGATGGAAAGAACATTTTGTAAAACTTCATCTTCGGTCAAATTAATGCCATTTTCTTTCGCCACACTAAGACACTCGTTAATTACTGTTTTGGCGATTTCCAATACAGCTTCGTTTCTTTGAAATACACCGTTATCGGTTTCCAGCAGAGGGCAAATAGAATTAAAAACACAGTTGCTGATTACCTTTTTCCAGATGACCGGTTGAATGTCAGTTTCTGTCCGAAAAGAAAAAATGTCTGTATTTAATGTTTCAACAATATCAGTCAGGATTTGATCCGATCCTTTAATAATCCCGACAGGCGAAGGTGCTACAATTTTAAAACGTACTTTATTTTTGCTCACGGATTGACTGGTTGCCAGCAATACACATCTGTACAACTCGTTAAAATGCTGATCAATAAAACAATTTTCAATGTGAAGACCATTTTGTAAAAAGACAATTGGAGACTGATTTGTCCTGAATTTGAGCTTCTCTGCAAGTGCCTGATTTCCAAAAGATTTATTGGTCAGCAATATGATTCCATCCAGCTTCTCAAAGTGGTTTATTGAACTGATTAACACGTCAGCTTCAAAGGTACTGTCGGCGGTTTCTACCTGAATATTTTCACAATAGGAAGTTTTTTCCTCCACTGTTCCACGAAGGATAGTCACGGATTTTCCATTGATAATCAAGGCAACAGCCAGTGCTTTTGCTATTACTCCGTTACCGATAATGTATAAATGTTTACTTTGATTTTCTTCACTTTGCATTACTGATTTCATCTTGATTTGAAATAGTTTTTCTTACATTAATTTGCCACCGAGACTCTGTAATTGTGTGGACTTTGCCCGGTTATTTCCTTGAATCTTCTATGAAAACAACTGAAATTCATGAATCCGCTTTCGTAACATACTTCCTTAATATTGATCTTGTTGTCCATCAATAATTTACAGGCATGTCCGATACGAATTTCAGTTAGAAATTGCAGGTAAGTTTTACCGGTTCTGGATTTGAAATAACGACAAAAAGAATTTGGAACAAGGCCTGAAAGACTGGCTACTTCTTCAAGATATATCTTCTTATTAAAATTGCTGAATGTAAATTCATAAATGTCATTGATCCGGTCATTTTCAGAATCCAGCAAAATATTCTGATAACCGACAGAAGATAACATAGTAAATTCCTCTGATTGTGATATAGCAGTCAGAATTTTCAAGAGCGTAATGATCCGTTCGGGACCATCCGTATGATTCAAAACACGGATTTCAGAGCTGATCATTTCCTTTAAAATGCCGTGTAAAAGAAGCCCTCTCCCAGCCTTTTCCAGTACCGCTTTAATGGGTTTGTTTTCATTAAGATCCAAAAATTTTTGTCCCCAGAAATCGGGGGTAAAATGCAATACTGTTGAGATAAGATTACCAGATTCTTCTTCCAAATCTTCAGGCGCATCAAATCGCCAGTAATGCGGCAGATTGCTTCCTACAAGCACTATGTCGTCCATGAAAAACCTTTTGATATGATCTCCCACAAACTGTGTTCCGCTGCCTTTGTGAAAATGAATAAGCTCAATCTCCGGATGGTAATGCCAGCGATTATTGATATTCGTCATTTTGTCCTGCCGTATGCTAAACGAGTAAGCCTGTACATTCGGCACCTTAAGAAGCTGTGGTTTCATGTCCGAAATATATACAACAAATTTAGAATGAAGGAGAACAAATATGTTAATATCTCTTATACGTTGGTTAATTTTTAGGACAGTCTTTTATAAAAAATATAATTCCTTTGTATTGTTAAATTTAGTTTAAACAAAGAGTAATCGGGTGAGATGAGTCATTACTCATGTCTATCCATTACGCTGACAGAGATTGATCATAACGCGACGTTTTAATTCAAAACACTGGTTATTAACACGTTTGTAAATTAAAATTTTATTATGGGAAGTAGCTTCATGTACCTCTCTTAATTTCAAAACTTCAACTCTTTTAAGCCGAAATATCGGTTAAGTTGAATTTATTTTAGGATCATGTCAGCATTGAAGATTCATTTCACCCTAATCTTAAATTTCACCGTTAACATTAAACAATGAAAACATTAGTTTGTGAGGCACCTGGAAAGTTCAGTTACCAGGATTTCACCATACCTTCGTTAACAGAAAACCATACGATTTTAAGAATTAAAAATATTGGTATTTGCGGGACGGATTTACATGCGTATCAGGGCAGACAACCTTTTTTTAATTATCCAAGAATACTGGGTCATGAATTGGCCGGAGAAATTATCAGCACACACGGAGCATCGGATTTTTCAGTGGGGGAAGCTGTCACTTTCCTGCCCTATTTCAACTGTGGACATTGCATTGCCTGCCGCAATGGAAAGACCAATTGTTGCAGCCAGATGAAAGTCTTCGGGGTGCATATTGATGGAGGAATGTCAGAATACATTTCGATACCTACAAATAAACTTGTTCATGCAGAAGGACTTAGTTATGAAGAACTGGCTTTGGTAGAACCTCTGGCCATTGGTGCTCACGCTGTCCGCCGTGCAGAAGTTTCTTCGCGGGATACCGTTTTAGTCATTGGTGCTGGTCCGATCGGTTTGGGTATCATGGAATTTGCAAGAATTGAGGGCGCCAGAGTTATTGCACTGGATATCAACGATTCACGTCTGAAATTTTGTGAAGAAAAAATTCAGGTTCCGCATTGTATCAATGGAGCGACGCAAAATGTCGTGGAAGAACTTTTCAGGATAACGGAAGGCGATATGCCTACCATCGTAATTGATGCCACCGGAAATTTACAGGCTATTAATACCGCATTTGATTATATATCTCATGGCGGAAAATACGTTCTGGTGGGTCTGCAAGGCGGGGAAATCAGTTTTAGTCATCCTGAATTTCATAAAAGAGAAGCCACTTTGATGAGCAGCCGAAATGCGGTAAGATCCGATTTTGAGCATGTCATAAGCTGCATGAAAAGAAAACTTATCAATCCATTGAATTACATTACACATCGTGTTGATTTTGAACAGGTCAAAAGTAATTTTGAAAGCTGGCTGGATCCGGCCACCGGTGTCATCAAGGCTATGGTTTCAATGGGTTAATTCAACACTTTTTATTGTAAAGATTGTCATAAATGTAAATGAGCCTATGGATATTTTTTTAAAAAGGTTAACCGCTTCGTCATTCATCACTTTATTATCCTTTACCTCCTTCGCCCAGAAACAGTCGGAGTTAAAACTTTGGTATAAACAACCCGCCAAACGGTGGGTAGAAGCGTTGCCAATTGGTAACGGACACATTGGAGCAATGATTTTCGGAGGTGTCGAGCAAGAGCTTTTGCAGCTTAATGAGAGTTCACTCTGGTCGGGTGGACCGGTGAAAACGAATGTAAATCCGGCATCTGCATCCTACCTTCCGAAAGTCAGAGAAGCGCTGTTAAAAGAAGCGGACTATCAGAAAGCAAACGAACTGCTAAAAAAAATGCAGGGACTTTATACCGAATCGTACATGCCAATGGGCGATTTGAAAATAACCCAGGATCTGAAAGGACAAAAACCAACCACGTATTACCGCGACCTTGATATTGCAAATTCCATTTCGACAACAAGCTTTACAATAGATGGTATTGTCTATAAAAGAGAAGTTTTCACTTCGGCTCCTGACAATATTTTGATGATGCGAATTTCAGCGTCAAAACCAAAACAGCTAAATTTCATTGTCTCAGCCAGCAGCCAATTACACTACAAATTGGAAGCTACGGCCACAAAGGAATTGCTGGTCAACGGAAAAGCACCTGCGCATGTCAATCCCAATTATTACAATCCAGAAGGCCAGCAGCCTATTGTTTATGAAGACCCGAACGGCTGTAACGGCACACGTTTTCAGTTCAGAATAAAAGCGGTGAGCAAAGACGGGACTATTTCCACCGATACTTCCGGAATTCATGTAAAAGATGCATCCGAAGTATTTGTTTTTTTGGCATCCGCAACGAGCTTTGACGGTTTTGACAAATGCCCTGACAAAGATGGTAAAGACGAAAAGTTATTGGCTAAAAACTATCTGGATAAAGCTTTGGCTAAAAGTTATACGGTGTTAATGAAACGCCATCTTGACGATTTTCATACTTACTTCAACCGGGTGACTTTCGAGGTAGCTGACAGTACTGCCAATAATCCAAACGTAAAACTTCCTGCCGATGAGCGACTTATGGCTTATTCAAAAGGAGCTTACGATCCAAAACTTGAAACGCTTTATTATCAGTATGGTCGTTACCTCCTGATTTCGTCATCCCGTGCTGCTTTGCCTGGCGTTCCTGCTGGTCCGCCTGCCAATTTGCAGGGAATTTGGAACAAAGAAATGAGACCGCCATGGAGTTCCAATTATACAATTAATATCAATACCCAGATGAATTACTGGCCGGTGGAAGTTACCAATCTGTCAGAAATGCATACACCTTTGCTTTCCTGGATCAAGGATCTATCCCAAACCGGAAAAGTGACAGCCAAAGAATTTAATGGTGCAAAAGGCTGGGTAGCACATCACAATGCAGATATTTGGGGAATGTCAAATCCTGTGGGAAATGTTGGAGATGGCGATCCTGTCTGGGCAAACTGGTATATGGGCGCCAATTGGTTATGCCAGCATTTATGGGAGCATTACCGGTTTTCGGGTGATAAAACTTTTTTGAAAGAAAAAGGATATCCGGTCATGAAAGACGCCGCTTTATTTACGCTGGACTGGTTGGTTGAAGACAAAGATGGCTATCTGGTAACGGCGCCATCAACCTCGCCGGAAAACAAATTTAAAGACCCGAAAGGCGGAGAAGCTGCCGTTTCTATTGCGACAACAATGGATATTTCTATTGTATACGATCTTTTTTCAAATCTGATTGAAGCCGCGGATGTATTGGGAAATGATGCCGAATTTAAAAAGCTGCTGACCGAAAAACGGGCTAAACTTTATCCGTTAAAAATTGATAAAAGAGGCAGATTGCAGGAATGGTATAAGGATTTTGAAGAGACTGACACTTTGCACCGCCACGTTTCTCATTTGTTTGGACTTCATCCGGGACACCGGATTTCTCAGGACACTCCTGAATTTTTCCAGGCTGCAAAAAAGACACTTCAAGTACGAGGCGACGCCGGAACGGGTTGGAGTAAGGGCTGGAAAATTAATTTCTGGGCAAGATTACTGGATGGCGATCACGCTTACACGCTGATTCGTCAGTTGATGAAATATACCAACGAAGGAAACAATGAATATAAAGGCGGTGGCACTTACCCAAATTTTTTTGATGCCCACCCTCCTTTCCAGATCGATGGAAATTTTGCCGGAACAGCAGGGATGTCTGAGATGCTTATTCAAAGTCATTTGAAAGAAATTTATCTTTTGCCTGCATTGCCGTCAGCATGGAAAGATGGCCATATTAAAGGATTGCGGGCCCGTTCCGGATTTGAAGTTGATATCGACTGGAAAAATGGGAAACTGGTTAATTCCACAATCAAATCTTTAAATGGTGAGGTTTGCATTATCAAAACAAATGCACCGATCAAAGTGACGGGAGCCGTTTCAACTTCACAAAAAACAGACTCTGGTTATATCAATAAATTCCAGACGGAAAAAGGAAAGACGTATAAGTTATTGGCGGGTAATTAATACCTCAGTAAACTCAACTTCCGGAAATTTTCGGTTTTGAATTGGTAAAATCAGAAAGCCCGGTATAAAATGAGACTTCATTTTATACCGGGCTTTCTGATTTATGGCATTCCCGATATCAGCTACTTGTATTCAGTTATTTTACTCAATTGACAAATCCTGTTTAGAAAGCGACATTTTTTTCGGCTTTTAATCTAACTGGAAAAGGATATTTTGTTGAATCGGATAAATTTTTCCGGATATAATTTGAATTGGGATAATAGTAAGCCGGAAACATGCCTGGTGTCTTTGCATCTGCCATTAATCTTGACAGATTGTTAAACAAATCCAGAAACTTACCATTCAAAGCCGACGGAATAAATTTGATATAAGATACACCCTTATTATCTTTTTCCCGAACGGACAGACAGTACAGAAATCCATCATAGCGACCTTTCTGGGGAGGAAGTATTTTTACGGTATCCAGTTTCGAAAAATCGAGCGTATTAATAAGTGAAATTGTTGAATCGGGCAGACTGGTTTCGAAATATTTCTGTTCTTTTTTAAAACCATCTCTCCTTACCATTTCACATTTTCCAAGAGAATCGATTGCCCAGAAAGATTCTATATAAAAATCCCATTTATCAGGTATAGAATCATTTTCCAGATAGGAATACATTGTCAGGGATATATTTCTGTAATTAACCGATTCAGGTTTTTCTGACTTTTCATTACAGGAAATAATGCCCCCCGCCAAAACCAGAAAAATGCATATAGTTTTAAATTTCATGTAAAAGGTATTGTATCAATAATCAACATTTTGTTGTCTATTCAGTTCAAAGATATTTGATTAACATTTACAAAAAACGTATAACCTGCATTTTCATCATTTTTTGAAAATTGATGAGACAAGTATTTTTCCAAACATTTAATATTCAGGCTCACAAACACGGTTTGGCCAAAAAAAATCCTGTGGCCATAAAATCAAAACAAAACAAAAATATATCTGATTTTACGCTTGTTTTTAATTATATGTAACCGTAATTTGCTTAAATATGATTTGAGACTTATACAACAAATCAATTTTTAGCCATGAAAAAATACTTATATCTTCCTCTTATCCTTGTATGTCTCGGATGTAAAACGACCAGTAAAAATGAAACACCCGTTCCGGATGCTGATGTAAGCGGCAAATATCATGGGATTATTTCCATGAGTGACCTGATTGGTGTACCTAACATAAATCACTACAAAACTTCAAAGGACACATTGAACGTTACCGTCGAAAAAATTGGTGACAATTATATCCTGCATGGATTTGACACGGTTGATTTAACGGTACCGGTAAGCCAGCAAAAAGGCTGGAATATTCCAGTTAATATTAATGCATCAAGAGTTCTCAGCAGTACTATTTCATTCGCAGGCGATTCTCTTACGATTCAAGGAAACTGGCGTTATACCTATATTGAAGGACAATATGATAGTACGTCAATTAACAAACGGAATTATATTTTTGTTGGATACAAGAAATAAGAAAACTCTGATTTTCTGCTATAAAAAATTACGTTTTTTAGTGTTTTACTAAAAAACGCAATGAACTCTTTGCCAGTTATTATTTATTCTCGCTTGTCCCGATTCTTCTTGTGTTTTCTTTCAGGTTTTGAAATCGGGACAACCTCTTTCTCTGTCGACGGTTTAAACCAAACATCACTTTCCTCAGCCGCATCAGCTTTTTGAATATTATCCACGGCATTTTTCTGATCAGGTGTTACAACTTGTATCATCGTTCCGTTATTTATACCAATTGAATGTGTGCCATCAGGATTTACAATCGTGGATATGCTGCCATTATTGATCGCGGTTGAATGCGTTCCATTCGGATTTACAATTGTTGAGACATTCGATCCTGAATTAACTACGGTAGAATGTGTCCCGTTCGAATTTACTATAACTCCCGTAGTTCCTGAATTTATCACAACAGAATGTGTCCCATCCGCATTGACCACAATTCCTTGCGCATAGGTTACAATGGAACTTGTAATCAAAAATATAGAGATCCAGTATTTTTTCATGATGAGCAGCAGTTTGATGAATAGTTTAATTTAAAGATAATATTCAATAAAACCAAGTGCTAATAATTTTGAATCTCTGGTCAAACAACATTCTTCCTCATCAAAATACATTCAAAAACATTTCACGCGAATCATCCACCTTTCCCCGTCATTTGTAGCACAAAACACCTGTTTTATAAAATACCTTTGTTCATCTATTAGTCGCAACAAAAGGTTATATCAACAATGAAAAAAGCAGAAGCCATACGTTCCTCACCGACTATAAATCTAAAATCGCGTGAGGACATTATAATAAGTTATCTCACAATTTATGTTTTTAAAACAAATGTAAAGGAATTTGGTGACGCCCAGATTATTGCTAAAATACTTCTCTCACACTTTCCCGGCAGTGAAATCAGCTTCGATCTTGGCGATTGTGACAAAGTTCTTCGCATAAAACATCATGGAAATTTTGCATCTCAGGCAATAGAAATTGTAAAGCAGCACGGATTCAATTGTGAAGAACTGCTCGATTAGAAATTATAGTAAGGCTCAAAAATTCAACAAATTAAATGGCAAACGGACTAAAAAAAGCTGTATTTTCCCTGTTAGATAAGGCATTTACGCAGGAAGGTTTTGTACAGGCGATCAGAAAATGGCAACCGGAAACGATGTACGAAATTGATTTGCATTTACCGGACGTGGATATGGCTAAATGGACAACCATACCACGTCTGAAATGTAAAGTAGCAGAATATGAATACAGAGATTACACACCGGCGACATGGGACGTTAAAAAAAGAACATGCACCATGCTGATCGAAACGGATCACAACGGTTTCGGCAGCGCCTGGACGAAGAATCTAAGTGTTGGAGACATTATTCTTTTTTCCCCCGCACATGCTGCACAATTACCATCTCAATCCGGAAAAATAATATGTTTTGGTGATGGAAGTGCCCTGGGACATTTTCTTGCGCTCAAACAATTGACAAACAGAAAAGAATATCCGTTTGAGGCGGTCGTATTTTTGAATGAAAATTACTGGCTTCCTGATTTTTTCATATATGAAAATCCAGAATTTACGTTTGTGATGAAGCCGGGTACAGACAGTCTTGATAGTTTACATCAATACTCCGGAAATAAAACTCTGTCAGATTACAGCGCCATTTATATCGCGGGTTACATACCAATGGTAACCGGACTACGAAAAATCTTTAAAAAGAATCCATATCTTACCGCGAAAATTTTTGCTCATGGCTTCTGGTCTTAAAATTAAAGGAATGTCTGAAAAAATACCCATTTATCAGTTTGATGAATTAATGGAGAAGGGATCCGACATTTTCATCTGCAATTTTCTGGCAGAAGAGATTTTTCAATATGCCATCCAAGCTTCTGTACCTCATCGCCACGACCATTATTGCTGCTTTTTTGTTGAAAATGGAAATCTGGATTTCATGATCGATTTCCAGCCTGTGCTCATCAAAGAACAATCGATACTGATTTCCTATCCGGGCCAAGTGCATGAAGTGGTAAAACATCAGACTGGCAACGGCTGGGTTTTGGCATTTGACGCCAAACTGGTGAATGAAAACGCGAGGCTGATTATAGAAGAATCACTTACAAAAGTGGCGCTCATCAATTTAAGTGATGAAGAAAATGATTGGTTCAAAAAACTTTTTGAGCTTATACATTCAGTTATCAATACAGAAAAACAAGCTATGTTTCAGCCGCAGCTCATTAGGTCGCTCCTGGATTCCTTTATTTACCAGTTTTCAATTTTATATCAGTTGCAGGAGAACACACGCATTCAGGAACACTCATCCCGAAATATTGACATCACCAAGAAATTTCGCCAGCTCTTACAGAAAAACTTTAAAACCATAAAGAAGCCTTCCGAATACGCGGAAAAAATGAATTTTTCGGTAAGTTATCTGAACGACACGGTAAAAGCGGTGACAGGATTTCCGCTAACTTATTTCATACAGCAGGAAGTTATTAATGAAGCGCAACGGTTATTGTACTATTCAGAAATGAGTATTAAAGAAATTGCTTATACGCTGGGTTACGAAGATGATAAATATTTCATTCGCTTGTTTGGAAAAAGCACGGGGTCGTCGCCAGCCGTTTTCCGGAAAAATAAAACAGCACGGTCTTTGTAAGAAATTCAGCTTTATTTAACCTTTTAAAACTAAAACAGCTTACCGCCTAATAACATCCTCAAACCAAATGGTCTTTTCCCCTACGGGTATTATTCCAAAAAAGTACAGAAATTTTAATCTGTCACACTTAAATCGTGTCCGAATAAAAATTTATCGAAAATTTTCGCTTTGTAGATATTTTAATCGTTTATAAAATAAATTTTATCCAATATGTAATTTTTAAAATTCCCTCTACAAATCTTTTAAGGAAATACACTTTTATTCTTCCTATCAAATCAGGCATTTCAAATCAGTAGCCGTGTCAAAGAAATATACCTTATTCAAGTAAAAAAATGATATAAATATTTCCTGATTTCTTCTTCCTCATATCATGCCGATTAAATCTACGGTTAAATCTGAAAAAACAGAATCTTCGAATTCTTATATCCTTAGATTTTCTTGCGCTTGCCTGATTCCCTTTTTATCTCAATTCGATTAGCAAACTTCCACTCAACGTATATACTATTGAGTAAGTTTATACCATTAAGGGTATTACTTGGTTGTAAAATATCCGAAATAATTTTTCATAAATCTGATAGTGAGATATATAGCATTCTCAACTTCTATTGTATCTGGTACACTACTTATTAATGACTTTTTAATGTGGAAATGCCGGCGCAACATGCGAAATTGGCATACCGGATAATAACAGGTACCATTCTCAGCATTGACACTAAGACTCAGAATGCTACCTTTGAACAGTAAATAATTACTCGACAAGTATGGAACACTTCATCGCACATACGTTTCTAGTACATCCACATCCACTGGAATGTGAAGCCGTAGCAGACTGGCTGCGTAAAATATCCTATGTTGAACTGGTAGGCAAAGGCAGCTCACTCGACCATCTTATCCAGCTTCCATATATCAAAGACATTGACGTAATTGTTGTATTTGCACATCAGACTGAAAACCTGGCTGAAAAGATCCTGAAAATCCGAAAACTGCATCCCAGGCTAAAATTTCTGCTGTTGGCACCAAGTCCGTCGCCTGAATCAGTAAGAGAAGTTGTCCGCTCAGGGGTGAGTGGTTATATTGTTTTTGAATCGGAATTACATGAGTGGGAACTTGCTTTCCGGGCCGTTTCGCAGGGAAGAGTTTATTATGGGCAGGAAGTAATGTTAAGGCTCGCGGAAAGTTCAGTTGAAACATTTTTAGTAGAACCCGAACCTACAACGAAAGATTTTTTAAGTAAGAGAGAAATTGAAATTTTAAGACTGGTTGCTAATGAGTATACCACAACACGCATTGCAAGTGAACTGTGTATCAGCGACAAAACAGTAGAAAGCCACCGCAGAAACCTGTTTCAAAAGCTGGGAGTAAAAAATTCGGTAGGGCTGACCAAAATTGCTGTCAGAATGGGAGTTGTCTGATTTTCTGAAAAAATCGTCGTGGAAAACCCTTAAAACTGCGCAAAAATTAAATGTAAATATCAGGGTATTTGCAGATAAATTTCAGGGTATCTGCCGATTGAAATGGCGCTTGTAAGGTTGCAACTTTGTCTAAGTGTTTTACTTATGGAACTGACAAAGCGCGAACAGGAAATTTTAGACCTCATCATGGAGGAGCTCAGCTCAAAGCAGATTGCTGAAAAGCTTGAAGTAAGTATTTCTACCGTTGAAACATACAGGCGCAGCCTGTTCAGAAAATTTGGAGTACGCACTGTTATCGGGCTTGTGAAAGCAGCCATGAAATTAAATAATTAACCGGCGAATAAAGAGTATGGCGAAATTTCAGCACTTGGCAGTAAATTGGGTCGATGGAATGAAAATATCCAGACAACATTTTGTTGAAACGGATCATTACCATACCGAACAAGTCCGCCAGATGCAGGCTGCGACGTTGACGCCATATAATTACGGACTTTTAGCAGAAAAAGACGGCAGCGAATCCTTACAAATACAAATCCTGGGAGATGCCAGTCAGCAGATAAGAATTAAAATAAGCCATTGTTTTGCGATAACACCCGATGGCAGCCTGATTGAAATTAACCAAAAAAATGAACTGACAACCGATACTTCACTTGGTGAAATATTTGCAAAAAATCATTTACAAGCAAATCAGAATCAGACGTTTTACATCGTCATCAGTGTTGATTTATTTGAAAGAACATTTTTTGGCAGTCCGGTAGAAAATGAAATTCCAATGCGCCATCCCTACACTTTGCCTGGGTATAGCGTAAACGTGGTTCCTGCGGAAACGATCAACAATCAGCAATGGTCCGGACCTAATCTGATCGTTGGAAAAATAGAATATAACAATGCAGAATTGAAAGTTATAAACGAATACATTCCGGCATCAGGAACGATAAAAAGTCATCAGGGATTAAAGGATTGGTATAACCGTTTTGGTGCTTATTTAAATGATATTGAAACATATTCATTTCGTATTGTTCAGAAAATCAAGATAAAAAGCCAAAAAAGCCCTTTGTCTGACAGCATACAGATAATGGTTGAAAGGCTGATCAATGTACTCGTTACAAACAACGCAGTATTTCACAGAATTACACCTTATCAAACGCCGCTGGAAATGATTGTAGTGATGATACAACCGGTACAAAGTATCCGTGCATCACTGGAATCCCTGACCGATCGTGAGAAGGAAGAAGTTCTGGGTTATTTGGGAGAATGGGCAGAAGAGTCGCCCGGCGGACTTGAAAAGTGGATTCTGAACATGATTCAGGTGCCATATGATCACAATGAAATAGCTTCCAGTCTTAAAATAACGGACAACTTTTTTAGTATCTGGACAGCCTTGTTTTTAAAATTAAGCCAGCTGGAATTTATAGGAAAACGGAAGGGACAACAGGTTTTCATAATCGAAAGCCCGGTCCACGAAACACCCGTTCAACCCGAAAAGCAGAAATCCAGGTGGAGCCCTCTTTGATGCAGTGATTTTGAAAGAGTATTGTTTTTGACGATCCGACGGCCACAAAAATCCGTCGACAGGATAACTATGTACTAAACATTAGCAAAAATGGAGCCGGTTAATAAAAACCAGAGAAAATCCGCTATCGGAAAATTCATTGGCATTTACGCACTTTCACTCAGTTTTCCGGTGCTGGCAGTGTACCTGCTTCTGCGCGTACCAGGCTCCGTAACAGAATCTGAATCAAATCTTTACAAGGAAATCGTGCAGGAACAATCTCCATTGCTGGTTGATACGGATACATTAAGCCAGATTTCGCGCAAACTAATTCAGCAGGACGGAATTTACAGCAGCGCAACCGATGAGATGGCCAAAGCAACGGCACGCACCCAGCTTGTAGATATTGAAAGCAGGATCAATTCGATCATGAGCCATTTTAATATACTCGCTGCCTCTGCCAAAAGTGAACAAAACAGGAGACTTTCGAGTGGGGTTGCAAAACTGACGGAAGCACTTGTTACTTACCGCCAAACCATCAGTGAACTCAGACGCACGCTCGATAGCAAAGGAATTGACATGCAGGTAGTTAATGATCTTAGAAATCAGATTAACATGAAAGACCTGGAAATAAAAGGAATGGAACGTCAACTCATGGCCGGTGCGGGCGGAGCCGGAGGTGGCGGCGGAGGTGGCGGAGCTGATCCCGCAAAAGAATTGCAGGCAAAACTGGCGGCCGCACAAAAAGATCTTGACAACTGCCGGTCGTCGAAATCAGGAGGCGGCGGAACGGATGCGGCAGCGATACAAAAACAACTGGATGAATGTCTTTCTGCCAAAGCAGGAACTGGTGTGACCTATCGCGAATGGCTGCGATATTCAGAAGCCGAAGGTTATTATCAATTGCTCACGCAGGGAAATCTCCGTAAAAACGACAGAAAAGTATATTACGACCAGGCCAAGCAGATTTTTGATGGCCTTCAGCTTTCAACCAATAATAAAGAAATGAAATCGAAAGCACTTGAGAGACTGATCGGATTACAGAAAAACCAGCCGTAGTACAAATTTATAAACTCCTCATCTTGAAAAGGTAATGCATTGTGGCCTGGCCAAGGAATGAACAAAAAAACGTTTTCGATTTTAACGATCAATTCATGCAAACCGAAGCACTTAAATACGCCATTACCGTTGCGCAATCGCTTGCCCGCGAATACCGGCAAGAGCGTTTTGGACCCGCTCATCTTTTAATGGGGGTTCTGCATAATGATGCAGGCCTTGCCTCTGAGCTCGTCATGGCACAAAAAGATGTTGCATACCTACGGGATTGGGCAGAAGTAAGATTAGAGGAAAGTCCGAAATCCATAAAAGTACCGGAATCGCCCCAACCGGATTCCCTGGCAACTTCTTGCCTGGAACTTGCAGAGTTAATTTCTTTGCAATTGAACCGGGATACAGATCCGCTTTGTGTGCTCGCGTCACTTTTAAAACCAGGTGTAGGTTTTTCCGCCGAACAGCTCAAATCGCTTCCGCTTACACAAAAAGAAGTTTTGGCCATGAGCCAGCAAACGGCTGGTGATCAGGCTCCGGATAATCAGGATGAAAAAACAATATCCGGAAACGGTCCCGGTAATACAGCGAAACCGGCATCCGGTTTTCTTGAAAAATATACTTCCGACAAAACCAAAAGAGCTGCCGAAGGCAAAATAGATTCTGTAATTGGCCGCGACCGGGAAATCAGACAAATGGCTGAGATTTTGGGAAGAAGGAGTAAACCAAACGTAATTTTGATTGGCGAGCCCGGTGTAGGAAAATCTGCTTTGGTAGAAGGTTTCGCACAACTCATTACTCAGAAAAAAGTGCCCTTGTTGTTGCAAAATGCCCGTTTACTTGAACTTGATACAGGCGCACTTGTGGCGGGAGCCTCTTACAAAGGTGAAATTGAAGAGCGCCTGAAAGGAATTTTGAATGAGTTGAAGAGTCTGGATAAAGCAGTTTTATTTATTGATGAAATACATATCCTTCTTGATCCGAAAGGCTCAGTCGGCGCGGGTGTTGCGCAACTTTTAAAACCTGAACTTGCCCGTGGCGAATTGACACTGATCGGTGCAACGACACCGGAAGAATATCGAAAATACATCGAAAAGGACGAAGCATTCAGCAGAAGATTTGAAATCCTGCACGTTGATGAACCTGACGAAGCCACCGCTATTCGTATGATCCAACACATTATACCGGTGTATGAAGCGCATCACAATTTGAAGCTTGAAGAAGAAACGATCAGCGAAGCCGTTAAACTTTCTAAAAGGTATCTTAAAGAACGACGACTGCCGGATGTTGCACTGGATCTGCTTGACAGAACCATGGCTGCGATGCGGCTTATGGAAGAAGTTTCTGAAAACGAACTGACCGTTCTTCAAACAGAACTTGATGCTTTAATGGCTGTTGATGAAGCAGAAAGAGTTCATGAATTGCGTTGGTTTTTAAGGCAACTACCCAATCGCCTCAGTCCACTTTTGGTTGGTCAGCTCGACCAGCAGGATGAAGAACTTGATACTGCTGAAAGTATTTACACCCATCTTACTACCAAACTTTCGGCATTACAACAACTGGCATCCAGACATTCCCAAAGTGTTGGGAAACAGGAAATTGCTGCGGTGATAGCACATAAAACAGGAATTCCGCTGGGCAAACTTCAAAGCTCTGAAAGAGATAAATTGCTGGGAATAAATGAGGTATTGAAGAAAAGAGTCGTTGGTCAGGATCAGGCTGTCAAGGCTTTGAGCGAAGCTATACTGGAATCAAGATCAGGATTAATTAAGGCCGGACAGCCGATTGGATCTTTCTTTCTTTTAGGTCCGACGGGAACCGGAAAAACAGAAATTGCAAAGGCACTTGCGGATTTTCTTTTCAACGACGAATCATTTTTGATCCGTTTTGATATGTCTGAATTTAAGGAAGAACATTCAGCAGCTTTGCTTTACGGCGCTCCTCCGGGTTATGTCGGTTATGAAGAAGGCGGACTTCTGGTGAATAAAATTCGACAAAAACCTTACTCGGTGGTACTGTTTGATGAAATTGAAAAGGCTCATCCATCAGTTTTTGATTTGTTTTTACAGATTCTGGATGAAGGAAAACTGCACGACAGGCTTGGAAAAGAAGGTGATTTTTCAAACGCGGTAATTCTTTTTACTTCCAATATCGGGCAGGAGAAAATTGTAGAGCAGTTTAATCAGGGAAGTTTGCCAAAATCATCCGATCTGATGGATATCATGGCAAAACATTTCCGCCCTGAATTTCTGGCCCGACTTACCGAAATTGTCCCGTTTGCGCCAATTTCAGAAGAAAACGTTGTGAAAATATTTGACATCCATCTGAAAAGTCTGACCGATCTGATGGAAAAACAGGGAATTACACTGCGAATGACCGACGAAGCAAGAAAACATATTGCCATGCAGGGATTTACGCCGCGTTATGGAGTGCGTCCATTGAAAGGTGTGATCCGGAATATTTTAAGAAGACCTATCAGCCGGATGATAATTTCCGGTGATGTTGGCAAAGGATCCGTGATTATCCTGGATCTGGACAGCAGCGGTGAGGTCATTTGGAAAACAGAAGAAAACGAAGTTACGCAGGAAGCTTAAATTTAAGATCATGGCAAAATGGGATTACAAGTTTGACTACGAAAATATTTTTGAAAATCCGGACACCGAAGATGAAATATATTTTGCCACAAACGGAAGACCCATTTGTGCGTTGCGGCTCTACAATTTTGTGACAGACAGTGATAAGTTAATTGAAAATCACAAGGTTGGAATTTATAAATACATTTTTACGCCTTTGAGATCACAGACGGATTACTGGATTAATCTTGTAGGTTATGCGAGTAAAATTGGTGATCGCGGATACAATTCAGACTTATCTCTGAGAAGATGCGCTGAGGTGCAAAACGAAATTTTGACAGGTAAAAACAAGCTCTATGTAGCTGAATTCCGCAGGAAAGTTGCGCGTGGATCAGATGCAAGTACAGATGCGGCAGACGATGATTATGGATATTGGCGGTCGGTGAAGATTTATGCGCACAAGGGCGCTCCCCCATTTCCAAATCCACAACCCAAACCTGTTCAACCGGCATTTGTTGATCAGAAATTTCAAATACAATTGATGGGTGGACAGTCGGTATCATTATTTAAAATGCTGGGAAGGGATAATTACACTTTTAAAATAAAAAATGTCGAAACGAACGAAACAGCATGTTTTTTATACACCGGCACTTCCATTTCCGTGGGCGGCCCAGGCTCTCCGGTATCGTGGAGCGGCTCGGGTCCATGGGCAGGTTTTACAATATCAACCAGGTTTAAAATGTCCCTGGATGATTTTGATGATCTGATCGTTTCGCTGGCACAGCAACCCGGCGTAACCATGGGACAGGATTCTGTCATGGGCAAGTTTATTCTGGATTTTAAAAGAAATGATAACAAACAGCTGGTCATTCGGGAGGTGATGATAAATCCGTCTTCGGTAACCATTTCATCCGACTCCGGATATGGTATCTCCACTGCTATAAGCGCAAGCAGCGGCCGGCTGAGGAAAATCGAATGTCCAAGAGATCCGTCTGCACCGGACTGGGCTTAGTTCAAAATTGAAAATAGTATGTTCACTTTTAACGAAAACGTATGAACATTCATCTTTTTATAAAAGGCAGAAAATGGGATTCATGCCTATTGCCTATCGACGACAACGCACACGAATTAATCCTTCAGTTCAGGATCCATTTGGTGCGTATCGAACCCGGAAGTCGTTTTTATACATCCGAAACACAAGCTTACGGAGATGGTATTGTTCATGATTTATATGGCACCTATCGCCTCAATGCATGGACAAATCTAGAATGGGAGACATATAAAAGAGATTTTGTAAATGTCGTGAGGAGGCATTGGAGCGACAGGTTTATTCTGGACCCGAATAAACCATGGTACAGACCCAGAGCAGGAAGCGCGCTTACTCCGGCAAATATCGTTTGCAGCCTGTCAATCCAGCTGGTTGATACAGCAGCACAGGCTCATCAGACCTACCGTATCATACACCCGCGTAAAACCGATTTCAGATCTTACGTGGATGAAAACAACCGTTCGGGCATATTCACACATCTGGATCTGGAATCTCACTGGAATGACAGGGATACAAAAATAGGACGCGTAAAACACAGTGTGAGCTTTTTACAAACCACTGTTAACCACGAATTTGGACATACATTAGGTCTTGGTCATGTAAATGGTGCCGGAAACAATGATTCGAATTACGGACTTACATTGGAACAACGCGAAAATCAGATGGGTATGGGTGGATTTTTAACAGCCAGCCACGCAAAACCCTGGATAAACCGCTTGAAATCACATCTGGTCAATCAAAATCATTACGATACAACGGTTCATTTCAAAGGCCGGGTTGCTACAATGCAGCTTATTGAATATTGGGACAACGATTGGCAGCCACCTGCAACAGCAAACAAGACCACCTAAGAAGCACCGATTCAAAATAACAGAAGAAGTATAACAGATTAAGCCATGCACTACCACATCGTCATAAAGGCAGATAATTGGGATTCAGTTTTGTTGCCGCTGGATGATAATACACTGGCACTCTTAATCCAGGTGCGTGTTTTTTTTACAAAAAATAGAACCTTCCGAAGTACATGAATTTGGTTTACTGACTTGTGATGGAAAAGGAACGGTTAAGGAGAAAGATTCCGGACACGTGTATTTCCTGGATCCCTGGAATCTGAATGAATGGCAGAATTTCCCTCAGGAATTTAAAAAGACAGTGACAAATTACTGGGATAACCAGTTTGATTTAATTCCTAACAAGCCCTGGTTTAAAACGGCAAAAGGACTTACGGCAGCAAAGATTAATTGCGGAGTAGCCATTGAAATAATGACAACAATACCGCAGCAGGCACATGTGAAATTTATGGTTTTTAATACGAAAAAAAACCAATGCCAATCAGGAGCCATATTGATAATGGTGTAAAACCAAAAGAAGGGTTTATCAATAAAAGTGATACGAAAATAGAATGGGTAAACTGGGTCCCCCACATATATAGAAAGGAGCATATTGTTACAAAAATCAATGGCCATCCACATGCGGTTGATTATTTACAAAATGGACTTGCTCATGAATTTGGGCATATTTTAGGACTGCACCATGTAAGTGGTGATACCAATGAAGGAGCGTCATACGGCGAAGGTAATGTATATGATGCGGATTCGATAATGGGGATAGGAATGGGAATGAGAGACAAGTTTTCGGATCCGTGGATAAAACGCCTGAATCAACATCTGATCAAACAAAATGTAAGTGATACGAAGGTTACATTTTCAGGAAAAGTCAAAACCCCGCAGCTGTTAGGCTTCTGGGACAATGGGGAATTGAAAAATGTCGGGAGCGATAAGTGGATATTTAAAAGAATGTTTGGCCAATGAAAGCTGACAGATTACTTATTTGTGACATGGACTTTGCCGGGAACAATCAGTTCGACGCGGCGGAAAACATCTATTTTGCTGCCAGTTCCGATAGTACAGAAGGAATTCTGCAAACGGCTGCAAGTATTATTTCACGAAAAAAAATAGTCAATGTGTTTTTGATCGTTCATGGAGTATCTGTGGTCAGTATCGAAAGCTACGAAGGACGTTCACGGGAAGGCGGATATTCCCTCCCTGACAAAGTCGGTGGTTTTGGCTTACATCTTGGTGCTGATATTATTACAGTCACAAACGATTTCCTATTTAGAAAATGGGCTAATCTGGGAGTTAAAAATATTGTCTTTCTATCCTGTTCGGCAGCCAACAGCGATCCTAAAAAAGTAGGCGGATGGGGTGATGGAAAATTGATGCTTCAAAATATTGCCAATGCAGCGGGAGCAACAGTTTATTCCTCTGACGCCACTCAATACATTGACGGAGATTGGGAGGGAGATATGTTCAGGTTTCGGCCGCACTCCACAAGCAGAGGAAGCCGGGTATTGCGACCCTACCCGGCAATATTAAACAGGACTTTTGCCAGTTACACGGAGAGTATTGAAGAATAAATAAAGAATTGGTTAGGATTTAACATTCAAATCCGGGAAAATGAATATTGAAATTTAAAGATAAAATCAAATGCAAAGGCTATACAGTTTTCTTGCAATTTTAACACTGTTTCTGGTAAGCGCCTGCAACCTTTTCTCGCCGGTAGATCCGCTCCCACCTGTCGTATCCGCAGTTAGTGTCATCCAGGTGGTGACTTCCGGCGCTACTGTAAGCGGAACGGTACAGGATCCAGACGGAAAAAACAGTCGGCAGGATAAAAAGAGTGGACAAATTACCGAGTATGGATTTGTTTACGCAACCCAGGACAAACCTGTTCTCGAAGGCGGAACTTCGTTGAAAGTGGGAAATGCTATTACTTCGACGCCTTTCCAGTTTCAGGGACAGATCACCGGCTTGAATGTTGCGACCAATTATTTTGTAAGAACTTATGCCAAAAATGAAGGAGGCGGAGTCTCGTATGGAGAAGTAGCAAGTTTCAAAACGGGAACTTATACACCTCCCTTAATTCAGATTGGAACCATTACTGATGTCACAAAATCATCAGCCAATGTTGGTATATCCTTTTTTGATAGACTGGGGACAGAAACTATCAGTTCATTTGGCGTATGTTATTCTGCTTCAAATAATTTACCTACAACACTAGACAGTAAAATAGAAGTAGGCACCAAAACGACCGGAGGTAGTTATACCGCTACAATGACGGGTTTGTCCGTTGGCCTGACGTATTACGCACGGGCTTATGCAATATACTCTGGTGGAATTACTTATAGCGGAGTTCTTACTTTCACTCTGGGCGAACCAACCGCTTTTTTACCAAAAAAATCTTTTACTATGAATTACTCAAATCCCTACGATCTGGATCTGGGTGAGCTGGTTTCACAAGTTGGAGCGGAAGACCTTACCTGGTATCCTTATAACGATAAGGCTGGAATTTATCCAAAAAATGGGGCCAAGTTCGCGGTTTTGGGACAGCTCAATTTTGATAATGTAAAATACAGTGACGTTACAAAAGCCGTTTTAACCACCGATTTTATAAACGGAAGTTACACAGACGCTAATGCCAACAAATTGCCCAACGGTACCGTAATCGCTTACATTACCAATCAGGGCAGATATGGAAAAATGTACATTGACGCGCATGGTCAGGATCGGGTAAATGCAACCTCGACGGGCGGAGATATGCAGGTGACAATCCTTACTTACAATAAATGATTTCGAACATCGACATTTTCCCGGAGGCTTTTATCCGGAGGAAAAACGATGACAATCTGGTTGTCTTTCAACTTTACACGAAATGAAAAAGCTCAGTTTACATACTATCCTTTTGGTGCTGCTTGCGGGTTCGCTTTATGCTCAGGACCGGATCTGGCTTGACAATGGAAATCCTGTTCAGGCAAAATTGAGCCGTGCGCTGGATGGAAAACTGGAATGGGTGGCGTCAGACGGAGTCTTACGGATATATAACCGTAAACGCTTTCTGGTTGTATTTGCCGAGAATGGGCAGTTCATTGTCATTACTGAATTGAATGAAAATACTTCGAAAGCACAGGCGCAGATCGAGGCTTTTTACAAAACCCCACCAAGAAATGTGAGCCAGGATATTATCATCAAAAGTGTCCCGCTGACTGTCCTGACCGGAACGATTTCCTATGAAAGCGATGAAGTGATCAATTACATTTCTGCGGAGGGAAAAGCAGCCAGTATCAACAAGGAAGAAGTGGCGGCAGTGATTTACAAAGATGGTCGGCATGAAATAGTCAGGGACGTGGTTGACGTAGCGCCTTTACTGGGGCTTGTGCACAGAGAAATTGAAAAAAAAGAATCAGAGCTTAAAAAAGTAAAACCCGATAAACCTGTGGCCGCAGTAAAAGAAAAAGCGCCGGCCGTGGTCAAGGAAAAAGAAAAACCTGTTTTGACAGATTCGGAATATAAAGAATATAGTCAGAAGGGAATTCGGAGGGTGGATGAATTCAATTCCTATCTGAGGATTATCGGTGATAAAAGTCGTAAGTCCGACGAGAAAAACAAGGCCGTTTTGCAGGCTTTAAGCCTTTTTGAACCGCAGGCAACCGTGGCTGTCAGTTCTTCCAGCGGAGTGAGGAAATATCCGGTCAAGGATTATTTGAACAGACTGAAACTTCTTCCTTACAGCAAAATCAATATCACCTGGAACGAAGTAAAATACGTCAGTGAGCTCAAACAGGAAGCAGATGGCAATTATTACGGAATCATTTCCGGACAGCAGGTTTTCGAAGGTTATTCAGCCAATGGAAAAGTAGCCTACGGAGATATTACAAAGAAGAATGTCCGAGTAAAACTGGAATCATACCAGAAAACAGTTGACGGCAGAGATACGCTGCGTTGGGAAGTTTTACTGGGGAATATCGGCGTGGAAACATCATCAAATCAATAAGCTAAGAACTTGCCAGCAGTGAAACTATTCATCTATTTTCTCAGCATCACTTCGCTTTATGCCCAATGCGGGTTTCTGGAAGGCACGGTTACAGATGTAAGCGGCTCAAAACCGCTTGTCGCTACCGTATTTTCCAAAAGCGAACAGGGTAAAACAAGAATGGGAAAAACCAGCGAAAAAGGTATGTTCCGGTTCGAAATTCCTTGTGACCTCTCTGCTCTGGTTATTGAATCAAAAGGTTACCAGTCGCTTACAGTGCCGGTTTATATTGACCAAAAAAATGATGTTACCTTTTTTGTACCACTTAAACTTTTACCCATTGGTAAGCAAACCAAGGACGAGCCATATGCGCAGTCAGAACAAACACATTTGGTATTAAAAGACAGCACGACAAGCGTACCAAAAATCATTCGGCGGATTTTAGTAGAAGATGCAATTTCCAAAGAAATATTACCGGCAAACATTTGTCTTTACTACACGCACAAACAAGCCAGGGAATGTTTCGATCTGACAAAATCCGATCCTGGAATTGAAATAGCATTTCCGGAAAATGATATTGTGGCGATGGAAGTCAAATCTCCAGGCTATCAATCCTACAACGGAAATTTGATACTGGACCAGGCACAGGATAGTACGCGGACATACACGTTAAAGCTCAATCGTCAGCACACCATTTTGTCTGTAAATATTGCCAATCCTCACGCCGGATTACATGCCCGTTTAAGAGAAGGAAATGGTGAAAATATCGAAATGGAAAGGGTAAACAACGGACACTTTTATACAGAAGCCGCAGCTGGCAGAATATATAAACTGGAATTGACTGGTCAAAACCGCAACATAGAACTTGCTACGGCTATGGCTTCTCTGAAAGAAGGAATTACCTTAAAATCTTTCCGTTTGCCAGCCAAAGACAGCCTTAAACCAGAAAAGCGAACAGCGGAAGCTTTTTTTACAGTTGAAAACAGAACGCTTTATTTCCCTCAAAGCGATTATAAACTGCCCCCTGATTCCGAAAATTACCTCGATTCACTGGCCGAATGGATTTCTGCCAATAAAGATAAATCATTGTCTATCAATGGATATACTGACAATGTAGGTAATGCATCGCTCAATCTTACACTTTCAGAATACAGGGTACGGGTTATTACCCGATATCTCGTGAATAAAGGTGTAGACGAAAACCGGATAAAAGCGCAGGGACTGGGAAGCAAATTCCCGGTAGCACCAAATGATACAGAGAAAAACAGACGAAAAAACAGACGGGTTGAAGTTCAAATCATTGATTTACCAGAAAGAACCTATTGAAATTATGGCACGATTTATATCCATTTCGGCAAACCGAAAATCACTCGTCCTTTTGATGCTTGCGTTAGGATTTTTTTATACGAAAACATCTGTGGCGCAAACGTTGAGCCGCAAAGATGCGGATGAAATCCGGGTGTTGGCAAGGGAAAAAATTAAAGCTTTCAACGATCTTCTTAACGCAATTTCCAATGATGATCTGAGCAATTACGAGCGTAAATACATGATCATGAACAGCTATATGCCAAGTAATGACCAGATATTTTTTAACGATGGTGTTGTCGTGGAAGATGATGTGGATCCGAAACATACCAGCAGTTCACCTGAGCTGGATACGCCGATAGAAAAATATCTGAGCAATTTCGATCTGTTTTATACCAAATCAGAAACCAACTCGATTGAGTTTTCCAACATTGTGGTGTCCGATGCCAAAATAAATAAATACGCCTATGTAAAAGTATTTTATACCCAGCAGTTTAAAGGAAAAAACAGCAACACCAAAGATCCTTACCAACCGGTTTCACGGGTTGCCGAACTTCGGGCCGATAAAGGGGCTTCCGGCAGCTGGATTGTATACCTGACCAGCATTTCCTTTAATTCAGCTGCGAATGCCATCGCCACACCTACAACGCCGGTTGCATCTGCAACTTATGAATCAGCCAAGAAAAACGGAACGCAACCCGCAGTAACTGAAAGTAAACCAACCGATATGAAACCACAGGTTTCGTCAGCTCAGCAGGAAAAAAAACCGGTGGAAAAATTTGCAGACCAGCTAAGTAAAACCAATCAGGCGCAGCTGAGTCACGACCGAAAAATTGCCTCTATAAAACTTGGTGTTGGTATCGCTGCTTTTGCATTTGGAGCGGTTACCTATGCGATGCTCAACAAGGATTTCAAGGACTACAAAAGCAAGATTGCCAATCCGGAAGGACTGACAAGTTATGCAAAACCGGGAATCTATATTTCAATCGGTTCGGCAGCGGTTGGTCTTGGCGTGACGGTAACTTCCTTACTTGATTTCAAAAAATTGAAAAAGAAATAGAAGCATGCTTCATCAATAGACAACAATCATTATTTCAACAACTTAACCAAAATAAAAAATGGGACAACCAGCAGCAAGAGTCGGAGACATGCATGTATGTCCGATGGTTACACCAGGCCTTCCTCCTATCCCGCATGTGGGCGGTCCTATCCTTCCGCCGGGTGCGCCCATGGTGTTGATCGGAGGAATGCCAGCGGCGGCATTGGGCGATATGTGCGTTTGTGTAGGTCCTCCTGACGCTATCGTATTGGGATCCACAAGTGTACTTATTTCGGGTAAACCTGCGGCAAGAATGGGTGACATGACCGCGCACGGCGGAAGTATTTTGGCTGGCTGCCCCACTGTTTTAATTGGCGGCTGAAAATAGAATTGGATTTTACATTTAAACAAATAAGACCATGTTCAACTACGGAATTGGCGGCAACGAACGCAAAATTGACCAGGCAAGCGAGGGGATCGCGGATATTCCCCAAAACCGGACACTTTTCGCTACAAAGTTAACCGGGGATCCGGCGGTAAGACCGGAAATGGTTTATGATTTAAAAACAACAGAAGAAGTTTTTGCGCACTACCAGCCGGAGGCCGAAGCAGAGTTTATTACAGCAGAAGGAAGTTTCATCAATGAGCCTCTCCGCTTTCGCAATCTGGGTGATTTTGGCAAGAAAGGCATCGTAGCACAAAGTGCGTTTCTACAAGATCTTGATGCACGCGCCGAAGCATACCAACAAGTTGTCCGCCACTTGAAAGTAAACAAAATTCTGAAAGCTGCTTTGGAAAAGCCGGAAGCAAAGGCTGCACTGTTAGGCGTTTTCCAAACGCTGATCAATGAGTTGGAAGCTGCTGATTGAAAGGGCATTCATCTTATTTTTTTAACTGATAAAAAAGTATTCAAAAGTTCAAATGATCTAGTCATATGCCAACTGAAAAAACATTAAATGAAGAGCAAGGTTCAGCGGGTTTCCGCGAACATGCTGCGATACCTTTGGAAAAAGGACTGCCTCTTTTAGCAAAATACGGAAGCTACGATCTGGTGGAAACCATCATCGAAGGCGCGGGAAATATTAATCCAGAGAAAAAAGCCAGAAAAAAGATTTTCCTTACCGAGGCCGATAAGAAAAAAGAACGGCAGCAACTTAAAAAGCGCCTTGAACTCTGGACCGAACTTCTTGGAAGCTCGGAAAGTATTGCCGAAATGATTGAAAAAGGACAAAATCAAGCGGATGCCGCTTCCGAGCTTTTAAAGGAAAACCTTGGAAAAGCTGTCGAATTGATCCGGCCGTTGGAACAATCCTATCGCTCAGTCGCGACTTTTTTCAAAAATACGGAACAGGAAAAAGTTAAAAATGTAACTTTTTTAAATGCTGATCCTGACCAAATAAAAGATCTGGATGTGACCACATTTGCTGATGCCGTCGGGGAAGAGCTTGCTGCAAAATTTGACCGGCTTGATCTGCGTGAAAACTATTCGATTCTAAATGTTCCCGGTTATCTGGGTTCAGGTAAGGTCGTTGATAAATGGGCAAAAATGGCGCACAAAAACAAGGTAATGCTTGTGACAGATTTTGAACATCTCGACGCACCGGAAGATGTCATGGAGCTTTTCGAAGCAGCAAACCTGACGGGCGGATCAGCGCATTTATCCAATGTGATGATGACCTGCAACTGGCTGGTTGGCAGAGCAAAACATGCTGACCTGGATGAAGAGGATGACCTTTACATTCCGCCTTCCACTGCTCTGGCCGGTAATGTATACAAAACTTTAATGTCGCAGGTAGCTGCCGGAAAAAAACACGGAACGCTAAATGAGGTGGATGGCGTACGTTTTCCGCTTAAAAAATCGGAGATCGCTGATCTTGAAAAAATGGGTTTGATACCGATGGTAAATGAATACAACAAGGTAATGGCGTTTTCCGCCAAGACACTTTTCAACGGAGATAATGTCGGGCTTCAAACCTATTCTGTCGTTCGGGTTTTTGATTATATCACAAAGGTACTGATCGACTTTTTAAATCGCCGGGCGTTCGAAAATTTCGATTATAACACTAAAAACGATCTCAAAAAACAGATTATCAAATTTCTGGACAGCGTAACCGGACCTGGGAAACTGATCGAAAAGTTTAGCGTGATGCGTTTCGAGCAGGACAAAAATCAAAAAGACAAGGTATATCTGGACATTCATATGATCCCCTATTTCCCGGCCAAAAACTTTATGATCGCACTGACCGGACAAAAAGGAGAAGATCTGGACGCAACCGCATGGGCTGCTGAATATGCACAGCAGTAAAATGGTACTCATTTAAAAGAATTCGATTTAAGATGGCTTTCAGTTCCACTTTGACCGTCGACGGCGATCACGAATATACTGTGATGTACATGCGATTTGAACTTCATCAAACCGTAGATGACGCGATGTCGGTCACCTCGCCTATTCAATGGGCTCATTTGTATGTTGAAGTGGAAATGGTGCTGGATGACTTTTTGGTGGAATGGGCAAGCAAGCCGTCTCAAAAATATGATTTGACTATCGAACAGTTTGGCGAACACGGTGCTTTTAAAACGCTGAGTTTCAAAGATGCTGTTTGTATCGAATTTGTTGAAATGTTTGATGACGGGTCCGACGATCTGGACATTGCGCTCACAAAACGTCTGGAGAATTTCATTACCTGCCTGACAATCACTGCATCCAATGTGGAAGTGGACGAAGCCAAACTGGAAAATTTTTAAAGGATGGCAAAACAAGATGCAACCATAGGCGTAGAAGCGCATGTGACAATTGACGGAAAGGAGTTTTCGGCACAAAAGATTTCATACGGCTGTAACCGGAACGCTGACGAACGCGGCAGTCCGACTGATGCGCCCAAGGCACGTTTGATCCGAATGACAGTTGGGCCCAAACAAAACGACGATTTCGCTTTGCTTTATGATTGGGCATTCAAAAACGACCGGAAACTTAGCGGTCATATTGAATTTAAATACCAGGACGATTCGCAGCTGTTACGAAAAATAGAATTTGAAGATGCCTACTGTGTCGGATTCCGTGAATCATTTCTGTCTAAAAGATCAACGATCCGGGATTATAGAATGGCCCACGTGCCCGACACGAAAGGCTATCTGCCTCAACATCGGGGAAAAGATTATTTTCTGAATGACAGCAGTACATCGCCGGCTTATGAGTTGGTTCTGCTGCCGGCAACAGTAAAAATTGGAAACATAGAAATCAAAAGCTAAATGGCACGGCAGGTTAATACTTCCATAGAAATTGAAGGAGGAATCCAGATCAAACGTCATTTGGGACTGACGATTGAACAGGATTTGTTCAACCATCACAGCTTTGAGCTTTTGGTACCTTTTGATCAGCTTGAAAAACAGGGAGAACATTTTTTCAGCCAGTCGCACCGTAATGTGATGGGCAAAAAAATTACCTTTTCTTTCAGTCCAAGGCTCGATCAGGAATCTTTTGATTTCACTTTTCAGGGAATCGTCACAGAAATTCGTTTGCGGAGCCTTAGTGATATGAGCAGCGCATTTGTGCTCAAAGGTTTCAGTCCCACTATCGTTTTGGAAGATACCGTGCAGCGCAGATCGTTTTTGAGAGGAACAGTTCAGGATATTTTTAATAATGTTTTGCAGCCGTACCCTCAAAATTTGCTCAAAAAACAATTAAATCCTGAAAATGGCGGACGTCAGGTACCTTTTATTCAATACAATGAAAGCAATTTCAGGTTTCTAAGCCGGGTTGCGGACCGGTGCTGTGAGTGGTTTTATTATAATGGAAAGGAACTGGTTTTGGGTCATGGAAATGATTCCAGCGAAGTTGATTTCCTGGTTGATGGTTTGCAGAATTTTGACGTCGCGCTGCTTCTGCATCCATCAAAATTTAATTACCAAAGTTATAATTATACCAAAGCAGAAACTTTTACGGGACAATCTTCCCAGCAAAATGTAAGCGGACTGACGTCGCTCAGTGAGTTTGCACTGGAACAATCCGATAATCTTTTTGCCCAAAATGCACTGCTGGAAGTACCTGAAATTGTTTCCGGACAAAGTGAGATTGATGAATTGACGAAAATGGAACGGTCGGCCCGGGTAACTTCGATGGTTGATTTCCGGGGCACAGGAGAACTTCCAACCATGAGCGTTGGAACTGTTCTGGCGGTAAAGGGACAGCGATTGAATGAACGCGGAGAAAAATATGAGGAGAATTTTGGCAAGTATCGTGTCGTACATATCCGCCACGAGGTCAATACCGCAGGAAGTTATCAAAATTCTTTCAAAGCCGTTCCCGAATCGGCCCAGCATCCTCCAAACAATCCAAATGTGCATAATCCTTTGGGAGAGAATGAGCAGGCGGAAGTTATTGCCAATGATGATAAGGAAAATCTAGGCCGCATCCGGGTGAAATTTATGTGGGGGCAGGCTAAACAGCAGGATCAGGAATCGATCTGGATCCGTGTAGGCAGCATGCATAACGCACAGGGAAAAGGGATCAATTTTGTACCGGAAGTCGGGGCGTTAGTGATGATTGGCTACGAGGGTAATCTGGCTGAAAAACCATTTGTCGTCACCACACTTTACCCTAAGCCAGAAGATGATACATATTACACGCACGACAACAATGACTTGAAGGTGATTGGGACAAGGTCAGGAAACGTGATCATTTTTTCAGATAAGGAAGGTGATGCCCAGTTGCAGATTCGAAATATTAACAATGACGGTACAGAAATGACTTTCAGCTTTAAGGATGATGGCAAAATTCATCTGGAAGTAACAGACGGGCTGATCGAAATCAAATCAAAAGACCTGACGATTGAAGCCACTAATAATATTTCCATTAAAGCCGATCAAAAACTGGAATTGCAGGGAAATGAAATTTCCATCAAAGCAACCAAGGAATTGAAAGCAGAAAGTACGGCAGGTGCCGAAATCAAGGCGGGCTCTGAACTCAAACTTGAAGGTACCGTCTCGGCAAAACTCAAAGCTACTCAGGTCAGCGTTGAAGCCGATGCTATGGCCGAAGTCAAAAGTAACGGTCCGGCTATGATTAAGGGAATGCCGGTTATGCTGAATTAAAAATACTTATATCCAAATAAATTTTCCACTTTTAAACACTTTTCAATTATGCCAGCTTCAAGTTTTGACGCGTATTTTACCTGGGATGGCGGTCCATCCGGTGACGGAATCGCAGTTATTTCGTGTAATTATTCACTTTCACAATCCATAGACGACAAAGGCCGTGTATCTTCAAAAGTATATGGAGGAACTGTATTTATCCAGGTCGATTCATCCAGTGCTGATGATAGTAAAGGACTTTGGGAATGGATGGTGGATCCGGACGGAAAAAAGGCTTCTGCCAAAATCACTTTCAAAAATGTAGATGAAGAACAAACCCAGAAAGAGCTCGAACTGACGGATGTTTACTGTGTCCAGTATAGTGAAAGCTTTGCAGAAACAGGGTCTATGCCTATGACAACCAGTTTGACTTTGTCTTCAAAAGAGATCAAACTATTTGGCACACCACACACCAACCGGTGGTAGAAAGTTAAGATTTATTCAGGAAAAAGGGCGCCTCTTTGAGCAATTATCTCGTACCGGAAGTTTTTGCCGATGGTCCGCAAGAGGCGCCCTCTATCTTCCCAGTGATGAAAAGGTTTTAATGAATAACTCAAATCAGAGAAATTATGATTTTTTGTGATTTCCAGACACTTCTTAACAACCATCCTTACCACACAATTCAGTATGAAGGAATGGGCGGGCAAATTGAAAAGTATATTGACACAAAGGTGGAAACCTGCACCATTGAGCTTAGCTACGCCATGAACCGTTCTGGTCTGAATATTCCGGACGATCTGCCTTACTCTCCTATCGTTGCCGGCGGAAGAGTGCGCAGTATGAAGGATGACAAAGGGGATAATTATATTTATAGTGTAGTGGATATGAAAGCATATCTGGATAAAACCTATCCCGTAAGTGAAAATTACCGCGCAGGAAGCCGGGCAGGATTTGTGAAACAACTTGGGTCGAGAAAAGGAATTCTTGCTTTGGGTTATCGGCACATTTCTCTTTGGAACGGAAAGAACTATGTTCATGAATCAGATTTTTTTGATTTATGGAGCGGTGCTCATGCAGATAGCACAGCACTCAGGGGAATTTTCTTTTGGGAAGTTGCTTCATTGACCAGCATATTTGATGATGCACTTGGCAATTAAAATTATTCTCTAACCGCAACAATCGTTTCATTATCAACAATGCCGTTGGCCTGAAAAGTAAGATCCGAATCCATATAAATCCGTTTTTTATACCAGGGTGATTTTTTGTAAAAAAGCCATCCATATGGAAGTCCTTCGGGTGTAAGAAATTCAACGGGACTTGCAGGATTCCGGTCGTTGTAATCATTAAGAAAAATAAAAAACAATTCTCCGAAAAGCATAGCATTAGGAGCTTTGGCCCGGAAGTTTGTAAAGGCCGTTTCGTCTGCCTTTTTAGTAAATTCAAACTGAATCACCAAAACTCTGGAAAGATCCAGAAGATCCATATCCGGCAACGGCTGCCCAACGGGATAATACCATTTTTTATATTCTCTCAAAGGTATAGTCAGATAGGTTTGATAAACCTTTGCGACAAAAACCGGAAACAAAAAACCAATCAGAGCGGTGGCCATGCCAATTCCCATAATAAGTGCGTCACTGATCTTATGATAAAGAAAAGTAATCACCAAAGCAGCCAAAATACTCAACAGCAGCGTAAAACCCAGTGCTTTTACAGAACCGTTCAGGAAAAGTGTATTGAACCATTGGGATAACAAATAAATATGAAGCACGCCCAATATCAGAAAAGCCACCATAGCAGCTGGATAAGCAACGCGGTAATCTGTAATAAAAAAGGCAAATGAACCGACACTTACCAACAGCAGAATTACAATAAAAGCATATAAAAGCTGAAGACGTTGTGAGGAAGTTTTAGGCAAAGGCAATTTCATAAGTAACGCTGGTTGATCTGTTTAACAAAAATAAGAGAGACTTTCATTAAAGCAACCACATTGTTATTAAACGAGGCCCATGGAAGAACAAAATTATGCATTACCACTGGCACTTGACCGGATTGTTATGAAGCAAATGCTGGCAAAATGCCCGGATCGGGAAGCTATTCACCAGCATCTTTATCTTTTGATGGTTACACATTTTGACGAAACACGTTTTGATGAAAATTATGGCTGTGCTTTGTGGGAACATGATTTTTCAATCCTTTCCCAAATTAAGTGGAAGGATTTGATAAGAGAATCGCTTGAAACAGCCATTGCCCGTTTTGAGCGGCGCCTGACACAGATAAAAGTACGTGTGGAAATTGAAGAACTGGAAATGATGTCGAAGCACAATAGCTACATCCGGAAAAGAATCGGCGTTGAAGTTAAGGCGGTTATCAGGCGAACCAATGAACCTTTCATTTTCTTTGAACGCATCTTCATTTCACCCATGTCCATTGATTAGCCATGTATTCAGATTCTTATTATACCAAGGAAAATATATCCCGCAGAATTTTAAAACGATCCGCCGAACTTTGGGGATATGACGAAACCAGTCTCGACCAGTTTGATCCGCTGGTAAAACTCCTTATCGAAGGCTGTGCTGTTGAATTTGAAAAAGTCGGTCAGGAAATAAAAGGAACCGAGCTTAGATTAATGAGCCGGCTCGCAGAAATTCTTTGCCCGCAAATACAACGTAGTCCAAAACCTGCCATTGCCATTGCGCAAGCCAGATCAATTGAAGCCAAAGCCTGGGTAGACCAGGAAAATCAACTGGTTTGCAGGCGAAGCAATGTTAGAAAGGGAGAAGCGGCTGAGGTATTTTTCTCCCCGGTTGGCAGACATTCCATTGTCAATGCGGCAATCGTTTATTATGCCACGCCGGTTGGACTTTATGCCATGGAAAGGGGATCGCGCAATTTGCTTTCATCGTCGTTGGTACAAAAAGGTGGAGATCAGACTGTATGGATTGGTATTGACATGGATCAATCGATCGATTCCTTTGAAGGTTTCAGATTTTATATTGACTGGCCAACAGATATATCACAGAGCCTTTACCGTGAATTTTTGTCCTTTACAAGCTGGGAGTCAGGAAGGAAAAAATTAACATATGAAGTAGGATTAAAAACCGAAAATACTTCCGAAGAAATGACTTTGCTTGGTATGAAAAATCATTTCGTCAATATAACGAATCAAGAAACCTGGGAAAAAGGTGAGATGGCATTACTACCCTATCCGCCGGAATTTGAAGATATATACGACAGATCTTTGCAGACACTAAAAAAGCCTTTGGTCTGGTTAAAAATTAAATGGCCGGCCGCATTTCCCATTGCAGGATTTGAAAATATAAAAATAGCCCTGAACGCTTTTCCGGTGAGCAACAGGCAACTTCATAAATTAACTTATCGTTTGCAATCCGGAATTAACGGTATCGCGCTGCCATCCAATGAGGCATTCCTTGGAATTAATACCATAGTAAATCAAAAAAATCAGTTTTACACGGCCTCTGATAAAGATGGCGGCTTCAATGATGGTATCGCCAACAATACTTATACGCTCAGAGAGCAGGGTGTTGGCAGGTTTGATCAGAGAAACGCAAAGGAATTTCTTTATCAGCTTATGGAACTGCTGAGAGATGAAGTTACTGCGTTTAACGCGCTTGGTGAAGATTTCCTGGCTTCCATACTCAGGGAAATTGCTCAAAATATGGCCAGAATCGAGCAAAAACTTGGCGTAAAAAGAGCAAACGAAACCTACTCCCAACCCTATCTCGTCGTTAAAGGCAACAAGGATCCGGACAATTTATATATTTCTTACTGGACAACTTCGGCGGAACTTGCCAACGGATTACCTGTTGGGTCCCGGCTCCAGTCCTATTCTGCTTCGGCTTTGAATAATGCTGAAATCATGCTTTTGACCTCGTCGTTTGGCGGAAAACCGGCACCGGAAGAAACTCAGTATGTCCGGGAACTTCGAAAAAATATTATCACTTGCGATCGTTTGATCACGGCGGAAGACATCAGGGCGTATTGTGCCGCAGAGCTTGGTGACAAAGTCAGGAAAGTAAATATGCGCCCACATTTCATCAAAGGGAATCTTCCTGGACAAGGTTTTGTAAGATGCCTTCAAATCCAGCTCACCCCTTCCGGGATTATTTCCGATCATGCTGAATGGATTCAAACTTGTGATTTATTAAAAACAAAAATTGAAAAATTGTCAACCGGAATGTATCCAATTGATATAATAACAGCATAAAAATGGAAGCTGGACATAATATACTTTTTGAAGCGGAGAATGATTTAAAGGCAGAGTTTTTTGCAGCATCACTTCTTGAAGCCGGTTTAAGGCCAGAACAGATCACTTTTCGCGCATTAGGACCGTTCAAAAGACGCAGTCATAATGACATCGAATCTGCGGAAGAAAAGGAAATTGGCAATTTTACCGGTCTTGTTATCGAATCAAACCGGAGTGGTATTTATGATTATTTGCCTGAGCAGCTTTTTCATTTATCATCTTCCAAATCAGGGAAAGAATTAAAGAAGAAAATTGAAGACATAAGAATTGAAAGGGAAAAGGAACAAAAAACACGCCTTTTTTTTCTTCCGCTGGAACAGGAGTTTTTCTTCAATAAAGTTCGTACAGAACAAATTGAGCAGCAGTCCAGTGCACTGGATCCGGATTCTTCGTTATTTGAAGAGCTGCGTTACTTCTGGCAAATTCCTTCTTTTGTATCCGATATCACTTTTCGGCAACTTCTGCCCCTCCTGCCGCAGGTATCAGAATTCCGGGCCGATTTTAAAAAATGCGAAATTGTTCTTACCAGAATTCTTAATGTTTCGGTGGAAATCAGTGAAAAATACGGAAAAAATATTTTTCCGACACATGGTTCCGAAATTGGTATTGCGGCGCTCGGGATGGATTTATTTTTAGGCGGAGCACTGGATTCTGGTTTACCTGAATTGCAGATCAATCTTTCATTTAATAATACAGATGAACTGGAAAAGTATTTTTCTGATCCGGATTTTGACAAACTAATAAGCTGGCTTTTAGGCTGGTTGTTACCCGTAGAATACGATAATAAGATAAACATTCTAACACCACTCAGTACATGGTGGCTGACCGAGGAAAGAAACTCTTTAATTTTGCCGAGATTAGGATATACAACAATGCTGGAATTTTCGTAATGACTATTTACCAAATTTAGTTGTCGTGTTTGGCCCCTTAAATCGTCTTGCCAGTTACCATCTTTACGACGACCTCCTTTGTAAGTTTGGTAGAAAATAGCCATCGTATGAAAACAATTTCGACAAGGTCACAAGAAGGAGACTCATTGTAGGTATCCAGACGCTTAACCATAATTCGACCGCCCAACTGGGAACGGCGAATGTTTGTCAGATACTGAAACAGAGGGAGTTATTGTGCAGGAAAAAGAAAGTGAATAGCCGCATTTGAAAATTATGACTCATTTTCGACTCACGATTTTGTTCATTGGTTCTTTGGAAAAACGACAGACAACAGATTGGTTTTCGGGCTTATAAATACGCAGATCATCATATTAGGCAATTCAACAGCTGGTTATTCCAAAAAAGGCTTGCCTGATGCACTTTCAGATTTGCCCATTTCAAAAGCTATCCGACAATTACATTATCGGAATGACAGTTTAAATAAAATGTAATTTCCTCTTAAAATAGTCATTCATAATAGTCGCGGATAATACTTTCTAGCGATTTATAATGTAAACATCAACCATGTTAAAAAAAAATATTTTCTCAATATTCTCAAACAGAGATATTTGAAAGGAATCTCTCGAATAAATCAAAAATAATTCGCTATCAAATTTGGATTGAATGTATAAAATAGTACTTTTGCACCACGATACTAGTGAAAGGCACTACAAAATGCAAAGAAATAGTATTCGGTAGTTTAAAATTACCAATGGATCAAAAGTTTGATTCAAGCCGGTCAGGAGATTTTAGAAATAAAACAATTCCAGCGGAGTAAGAGAAAAAGTGGTTGGCAATTACTTTTTTTAGCAGACAAATTCCAGTTTTGAAATTGTCAATAATAGCCAAACGATTCCGTAGCTCAGCTGGTAGAGCAATACACTTTTAATGTATGGGTCCTGGGTTCGAATCCCAGCGGGATCACTGAAAAGTCAAACCTTAAATGGTTTGACTTTTTTTTTGGGTATAGTATATTTTAATGTATGGGTCCCGGACGATCCGCCCCGCGGTTCGAATTCTCTCGGGATCCTCATTCTATAAGACAAATCTCAAATAACATAAAGACCTTTTCTCAGGCAAGACGTTCAAAACTAATCGTTTCAATTCTGCTTAACCCATATCAGTCTGGTATTTTAAATTTAGATACACTTAATCACGAACAGATTGAAAATAAATTCAATATTTTTTCTTTGTTAAGTTATAATTAAGAAAAAATTATGGTTCCCCGGATAGATTTGACATTACAATACGCCACACACCTGGCCATTGTTAAAATCACTATTCACCTTAATTTTTTCGACGAATGAAAAAACTTTTTTTACTTGGTTTATTATTACTATTCTTTTTAAAAGGATATGCGCAGGTTGTTCTGATCGACGATTGTGAATCGATTGCTGGCTGGGGCGGAGGCGGCAATACCCTCAGCCTGGATACGGATACCCCCGTTCAGGGCCTGGCTTCCATAAAATCCGAGGGTGGTAATACGGAACGTTTCCGCAAGAACTTTGCAACACCGCTTAACACGGGTATCCTCCCCAGTGAGCTAACAATTTCCTATTTACAATTCTCACTTTTTGTTTCTGACATAACAAAATTTTCAACAGCCGGCGGCCAGTTTGAACTTACCAGTTCGGGTGGTCCCGATACGGATGAATTCAATTGGGGGACGGGCAGTGTCAATTTGCGAAACGGGTGGAACAATGTGGTACTCCGGTTAAGCGGAGCCGGAAAGTCCGGCAATCCTGATTTGTCGGCAATCAACTTTTTCAGGTATTATAAACCCATTAACAACGGAGAAAGTGTTGTTATCAAAATTGATAATATGCGTTTTACCAAAGGATATAATGGAAGTGATCTTTCCGGGGCGCATATCTTTAACAGTGCCGATCAGAATACCGGCTGGTCGGGCACTGATGCTGTTCAGATTGACAATGCTAATAAAATCCTCGGTGCTGCCGCGATTACCAAAACAGGTTCAGGAGCGGATTGGTTTGTACAAACACCTTCTTCTGCATTTAATTCGACTATAAGTGAAGCAAATGGCCTGATCAAATTCTGGCTATATGTGTCTGATATTTCTAAATTTACGGGCGCGGGAAGTATTGAATTTTCATCGTCCGGCCAGAATGGAACGGATGAATACAGATGGAATATGTCAGGCCAGAAACTTTTGAATGGCTGGAATCATGTTTTCCTGAGAATTTCCGAAGCTGCAAAACAGGGTACTCCTAATCTGGGCGCCATCAACTATTTCAGGATTAATCAGCCGCTTGCTGCTTCAATTACAGCCAAGATAGATGAAATTGAGTTTTATGAACCTGAATCAATGCTTACAGCCGATCCATCGGTAAACACATTGAACGGCAAAGTTATGTTTGGTTATCAGGGCTGGTTTGGACTTCCAACGGACGGTCAACCGGCGCATGAGTGGTGGCTTCACTGGTTTAGCGGTGCGCCGCAGCATAGTACTGCAACTGTGGATATGTGGCCATACCAGGCAGATTATCCCCCGGGTGAACTGGTTCCAACCACAATGACTTACAGTGATGGAAGTCCTGCAAAACTATTTTCAAGCTATAATTATAGCACAGTTGACGAGCATTTTAAATGGATGCAGGAAAACGAGGTGGATGGCGTTTTCCAACAACGTTTCCTTGGTTATGCCACCACAACGGATACGCGCGTACACCGTCATTTTGATAAGGTAATTGAAAATGTACAGATTGCCAGCAGTAAATACAAACGGGTTTATTCGATCATGTATGATCTGTCAGGAGCCAATGCAACCTCTACCGAGGCCATTATTGCGGACTGGAAAAGATTGGTTGACGATCTTGGTGTGACTTCGGAAGACAGCTATTTGTGGCATAAAGGCAAACCGCTTGTGGCACTATGGGGGCTGGGCCTGGCGTCGGATCCGGAAGCTACCGCCGCGCGTTCGGAAAAACTGGTCAGATGGTTTAAGGAGGGAGATCCGGCCGATCCAACGGATGATCCAAAATACAGAGCTACAATTATGGGTGGATTGAATGACAACTGGCGCTCGCATTCTGCCGAATGGTTGGCGGTTTATGACTTGCTGGATGCAGTAAGTCCCTGGTCGGTTGGGCGTTATGGCGATGAAAGCGGCGCTAATAGCTTTGCGATCAATACGGTCAGGCCCGATATGGCTTACCTGGAACCCAAAGGTATTGATTACATGCCAGTTATATTCCCCGGCTTTTCCTGGTTCAATCTGCAAACGGTTAGAAACAATCCTTCTGCTGCGATTAAAAATTCAATTCCAAGAAACGGCGGTAGCTTTCTTTGGCAGCAGTCTCAAAACGTGATTAATGAAGGAGCGAAAATGATTTATCTTGCCATGTTTGATGAGGTAGATGAGTCTACATCTTTTTTCAAAATGGCGAAGTTTTCCGCTCATACACCCAAGGGTGGGGATACCTGGTATCTTTCTCTGGATGCTGATGGTTATGATCTGACGCCTGATTGGTATCTGGGTATAGCTGGTTATACCAAAAAGGTACTGGCCGGCAGGGCAACCAATAGTTTGTCGGTCCCACTCTTTCCAAATCCGGTCACGACAGCTGCCGGAAATCCGCTTCCTGTAACCTTGACCGCATTTACAGCAAACAAAGAAGGTAATTCAGCGCAGCTACGATGGGAAACGGCCACAGAAGTAAATAGTTCGCATTTTGAAATCCAGCGCAGTTCGGACGCAAAAACATTTACTGGAATTGGAATGGTTGAAGCAGGTAATAATTCATCAACGAAACATCAATATAGCTTCACCGACCAAAACCTTCCGTCCGGGACTTATTATTACCGTTTAAAAATGGTCGATCTGGATGAAACAAGTGCATTGAGCAGGATCGCTACGATCAAAATTGTTTCTGATGATTTGATGAAAGTATATCCAAATCCCGTTTCAAAAAAGCTGACAATCAGTGCTGAACAGAGAATATTAAACCTGGAAATTGTAAATATGAACGGCAGGAAGATATATACTTCAAAGCCTGAAAACTCAACAGTAGAACTAGATGTCAGCAATTGGGCAACGGGCATGTATATTGTAAAGTTTAACGGGACAGAACGAAAGTTTCTGAAGCAATAAATTTTGTTATAAATCATAAAAAGATCCGGCAACAATGGTGTTGCCGGATCTTATTGTTAGCAGAGTTATATCAGGTCTTAGAGTGAAAATTGGAAAATATCTTGCGAGAAATTATCCAGCTCATTGTTTGATACAGACCCCGTCAATATCATGCTCTTTCATCCATTTGATAGGCTTATTAACACAAAAATTGCCGGCCCGAATTTCGGGCCGGCAATCTGATGTTACAAAGTAAGTCTTACCGCTTTGGCATAGTTAAATTTTGATTCAGGTGCATCAATCAAAGCACCGACGCGGAAAAAGTATTGGCTCCCGGCTTTCAGATTACTGCTGTTGGAAGGCAGATCAATTTCCAGGGTATATATTTTATTGGGATCAGTCACCGCATTGATTTCCTGATCAGCCAGTACGGTCCGCATTGGCTCACCCACAGCAGGTTCCGGATGCGCATACAATCCGATTTTTTTCACATTGTTGATCACCGTTTGCTGCAATTTAAAAGTGGCAACAACCTTGGAACCCACTTTTTCAATTTTGGCATCTTTCACGCGGATATAGGGCTGTACCTTGAAATCTAACTGCGTTTCACCTTTTACATCTACTTCCTGCGGCTCTGCGGGAACGAAATTTCCACGGACCGGCGTGATGGTGTAAGTGTTTGAAAAAATCAGGTCGTTGCGGTAAGTTCCGTCATTTTTAACGATCATCACCTGTTTGGTCTGGGAGGCATATCCGTGCTCAATAAATTCAATCGTGCTGCCGCGGATGATATCCTGTTCAACGGGTTCATTGGTATCGATATCCAGGAAAGTTCCATGCAGCTGTGCATCCGGAGCCGGATAATTATCAATCTTACAGGCATTTAATGCTAAAACCAAAAGCAGCGCCGGTATATATATTTTTATCTTTTTCATTATGATTTTGTTAAGATTTATCAACCTTCTTAATACTGTGGATTCTGAACCAAACCGTTAGAACCAATGCCAGGGATAGACCGGTAATATTGTTTATAATCAAAAGTGGCCGGATTCAACCGCTGGATTGTCTGGCGGATAAAGATGTATTTCGCTGGCGAAACCCGTAGGTCCAAAACAGGAATCAAAGCATGACGAACGGAGTTGTTAAACAGCGTATGGTACTCACGACGCCTTATCAAATCCCAAAACCGCTTGTTTTCAAAGGCCAGTTCAACCCGTCTTTCCCGGATCACATTGTCAATGCTTAGAGGAATATCTTTGGTATGACCTGCCCGGCGGCGGATGTCATTTAATGCTTTTGCACCGGCATCTGCTTTTGCAGAACCACTTTCCACAATTGCTTCTGCATAGATCAAAAGGATTTCTGCGTAACGAAAATCTGCCCAGTCCGATACTGTCTGGTTCCAGCCCGGAGCCACGTTGGTGCCCTCATTCAGGAATTTCTTGAAGCTTACACCCGTCCGTGTATTGTTTCCTCCCCAGGTATCAAAACCGGAATATTGTGTCCGGTCGGCTGCACCGTACGGATAATACGTTTTTCCATTGGCAGTGAGGGGCTCTCCACCGAAAAGCTGCGGACTGCCGTCCGGTTTCACAAAACCTGCCTGGATAATGATTTTCTGGCCTTTCCACGTAGTGCCGGGTAAGATAGCAGTGGCCCAAAGCCGCGCATCTTTGTCTTTGTAAATGCCTGCCGGATCATCATAACGTTTGTAATTTTTTGACGCGTTAAATCCGTTGTAGTCATTGATATCATTGGCAGCCTCCGATGTCACAACCGGCGCACTTTTCCCCGGATCCGTGTAGGTTTCATAAGCATCGATCAGATCTAGTGTCGGATTCATACGCCCAGGATGCGGCCAGCCATTTGCTGTTTGATTGGGCTGGTACCAGATACCATAATTATGCCCCGTACCAGATCCGGGCCGTGCAAAACCTTTGATAAATATGGCCTCATTTGGCGCAATGTTTGGGTCCTCAAACAGTTGTCTGTAATTCTCAGCTGCTTCCTGGGGCGATGCCGGCGTTGGTTTATAAAGTGAAAATTTACCAGAGGTGATAAGTGCTTCACTCGCTTCAATGGCTGCTTTGTAATATTCCGCTGCTGCTGAGTTATCCAGCCCTACTAGTTTTTGGTCAACCGCTGTACCCGAAATCGGAGCTCTGTCTGCGTATTTTGCCAACGATGCCGCATGTAACGCGGCTCTTGATTTCAACGCATAAGCAACCCATTTTGTAGCTCTTCTCTCGCCGCCCGGCCATGATTCTGCCAGGTTTTGAATGGCCAGATCGCATTCTTTTAAAACGAAATCCCAGGTTTCTTTCTCCGTACTTCTTGGTACTTTCAGCGCTTCGACATCCCCTTCATACTTTTGCACAGATGTGATCAGTGGAACTCCGCCATATCTTTTCGCCAAAGCAAAATAGGCATAAGCGCGGATAAAGGCACTTTCCCCAACAAGCGCCCTGGTTTCCTCTTCTGTCACACTAAGTGTTGGAATGATGTCAATCAGAATATTGGTGTCACGGATCAATTTATATCCCTGGTCCCACCACTGGAAATCATCATTGCCGATAAAATCACCAAATTCTGTATGCACTGCTTCATCGGTAACCATGGCGGGTGCAAAACCTCCATTGTTTGGGTCACCCGTGTTCCAGTTAAAACCTTGTCTGAAAAATGTAAAATCTTCGATTGGCAGCTGGTAATAAAGGTTTGCCATATAAAGTTTGACACCTTCGGGATTGGAAAATAAGTTTTCTCCCTGCAACTTATCCAAAGGTTGTTTGTCCAAAACATCTCCGCAGCTCAACGAAAACAAAATGGGCAGCAGTATGATATATCTATATAATTTCATTTTTCTCACGCTTAGAATTTAACATTTATACCAAAGTTGTAACTTCTTGTCACCGGGTAAGTAAGTCCGGCCCCAAACAAACCTTCGATTTTTTCAGGATCAAATGGTTTTACGAAAGGATCTGCCCAGGTGAAAATATTGTGTGCATTTCCATACAAACGGACTTCGTCAATACCGATTTTTTTCAGCCATCCCTGTTTGAAAGTATAGCCCAGCTGCGCACTCTTAAATCTGAGATAAGAAGCATCTTTACGCCAGGCAGAACTTTCCGCATACATGGCGCCCACGTTATAGTTGAAGCGGGAAGCAGGCCATTTTCCGGGAGTCCACTGGTTATCGTCCGACAGATGCCATCTGTCATAAAAATATTCAGGCGTATTTCCACGGAATGCAAATACTTCTGCATAAACTTCCCGGAAACGGACACTGTACTTTCCTGATCCCTGAAATAAGGCAGTAAAGTCAAAACCCTTGTAAGAAGCGTTCAGCGTAAGCCCGTAATACATTTTTGGATCTCCTCCAAAAAATAACGGCATGGCATCATTTCCGTCTATCACCCCGTCACCGTTGACATCTTTGTATTTGAAATCACCAGGCAATTCCCGGGTATTGCCCAGGTCTCCATTCTGGATCGGCGCATAAATGACTTCATCTTTATTTTGAAACTGACCTTCCAGCTGATAAGCCCACACGACATCATTCCAGCGGTTTGCGCCGCCATTGCGCCATTTGTCCATACTGCTCAGAAAATCTCCTCTTTCAATATAACGGTTCATGGTCCGGGCAAAATTGAAGTTTCCGGTGATACCATATTTGAAATCGCGTATCTGCCCGCTGTATCCGGCCGTGAATTCGATCCCCTTCACACGGTCGCTGTTCAGATTTTCATCAGGAAGCGTTCCGCCAAAAGTATTGGGTAGTGACACATTTCTTCTTGCCAGCAAACCTTTACGATCTCTTTGGTAAACATCAAGGGTCAGGTCAATTTTATTATCCCAAAGGCCGATATCAATACCTATATCCTGAATTTTTGATTTAAACCAGGTAAGTTTTTCGTTGACAATGGCTGGTGATGCCGCCCCGGTGGTATAGTTTCCATTGTTAAATTCATAACCGCCGCCGCCGCTAAGCGAAAATCCGGGAACATATTGAAAGGGCGCACCCGCATCAGCACCCACCAGACCATATGAGCCTCTTAATTTAAGTGTTGAGACGAACGGGATTTTTTTCATAAAAGATTCTTCTGAAACCCGCCATCCGGCAGATACCACAGGGAATAACCCCCAACGTCTGTCCGGGTGATAGCGGTAAGAACCATCATAACGGGCTGCCACTTCCAGCAGATATTTTTCTTTAAAATCATAATTCAGACGGCCAACATAGGACTGGCTCGCATACTCACTTTCGGTTCCGCTGGTTGTCTGGTTATTTAAACCCGCCTGATCAATCTGGTCATTTGTAAAAAAGGCATATTCTCTTCCCAGACCGGCCGATCTGTTTTTGGATTCCTGCTGCTCATAGACCAGCGTAGCTCCGACATTATGGTTTTTGGCAATGACGGTATTGTAAAACAACTGCCCCTGAAAAGTCACCCGGTTGTTATCCGAAAAATTGTTTCCGATCCGTGAAGGATTACGCTGCTGATGCGCGGTGTATTTATCGGTTGCAGCATCGTAGGTATATAAATTATAGCTTTTGGAAACCGATTTCGCGCGGTAATTATTACTGTCATAAGCGGCAAGACCCTTTACTCTCAGCCCCTTTACAAACGGTACGGTATATGTCAAAGCGAAGGTTGACTGGAAAAATTTATTGGCTTCCTCGTTATAACCTGTCAAATTTCCATCAGCAAGCGCAACCGGATTATAACCACCGCTTAACAACGCCGGATATTTCGGATTATCATTGGCATATGGTCGTTCTGTCGGTAAGGCAATGCGGGTACCTTTATAAATGTTGAAAAAGTTATCCCCAGGCTGATTTCTTTTGTCATAAAGCCCCGACAAAATCAGATCGGCTTTCAGGTTTTTGGTCAGATCAATCCCGACATTGGTACGAAAAGTATATTTCTTGTAACCCATGTCATTGCTTTTCAAAAGCCCGTTTTCATTCTGATAACCGAAACTTGTGAAGTAAGTCGCGGCCCCTTCACCGCCGGAAGCGGAAATAAAATGCTGCGTTTGGGAGGCTGATTTGTTTAAAACCTGCTTGTACCAATCGGTACTTTCATAACCAGGCGCGCCGGTCCTGAATTTTTCTACCTCCTCGGAAGTATAAACCGGATTTTCGCCCAGATTTCTGGCCGCATCGTTACGCATCTGCGCCCACTGATAGGCATTGGTCATGACTGGCACGTCGGTCGGGCTTTGCCTTCCATAAACCGCGTTATAGCTAAACTTTGGTTTGCCCTTTACTCCTTTTTTTGTGGTAACAATCACGACACCATTCCCTGCTCTGATACCAAAAATCGCAGCGGAAGCATCTTTTAGTACCGATATACTTTCAATATCATCAGGATTTATTTTTTGAAATTCATACCCACCATCACGCGCAACACCGTCTACCACATAGAGCGGTTCGCCAAATCCGCGGATATTGATACTTGTGCTGAACGAGCCCGGTTCGCCTGAATTCTGACGGATTTGTACACCGGCAATTTTACCTTGAAGACTTTGCGCCAAACTCGTATGCGTTGTGGTTTTGATTGCGTCCGAAACGATATTGGAGATAGCGCCGGTAAGTGTTTGTCTGCGCTGCGTACCATACCCGACAACGACAACCTCCTGCAGCTCATCGGTACTTGGTTCCAGTTTAATCTGGAAAAAAGTTTTGTTTCCAACCTCAATTTCCTGCCGCTTATAGCCAAGAAAACTGACGACCAGCGTAGCGCCCGACCTTGGAATGTTAAGCGAAAACTTTCCATTTACATCTGTTGTAGTTCCCTGGATGGATCCTTTCAGTACAATACTCGCCCCGGGGATGGGCTGGTTTTTCTCGTCATCGATTTCACCCGAGACTAAAATGTCGCCGCTTGCGGCAGATTGATTTTGTGAGAAGGCTTGTGGAGAAAATAGTACAGCAAATGCCATCATGACCAGTTGTAAAACGTTCATCCAGGCCTTTATTCTTTTTCTTAATAAAGGTTGATTTTCCATAAAAATTGATTGGTGAGTAGTTATTCTAAATTCAAAGTTTTCTTATTTCTCAGCGGAGTTTTGTCATAGGCACATGCGGTTTGGTTACGGTCTTTGGGCATTCCGGCAAGTATCAGTTTTACTTTCTTTCCAGATTGTCAGATTTGAAATTTGTTTTAAAAGGGATCAGTTCGGCCGAACGACAAGGCCAAAGAAAGAGTGGAGCTATTAAGAAATTGTTAATAAATGATTAATAAGTGCACTGAATCAATATAAATTTTCATTATACAAATACTTTTCTTGCACGGAATATTTTCAGGCTGTGTAGCCTTTGGAAAAGAAAGCATCAAAAGACTAGTAATAGCGAATTGGACGTGAGAATCCCGAAGGTATTATTAAAGATTCCCCTAAGAAAAAATGGACAAGAAATATAGCGGCCTAACTTTTTGTGTCAGCTGGAATCCGCAATTGAAGTTATGTCTTTAAGGTTAAGCCAGATTAGGGGGATGTGTGAAGTCTAATCAATTAATTTGCATCAAATCGCAGCTGTACAAATGTTGGCTGATCTAATCAAATAAAAATGCCGGCTGGATCAAGTTAGATAAACTCAATCCAGCCGGCACTTACTCAAATTGAAAATTTCCGGGTCAGTTTGTAATCACATCGATTTCGGCATAGCCTGCCGCATTATTTTCCTGCGTGTTATGCGTAGCGACCAGTTTAATATAGCGCCCTTTTACAGGTGTAAACTTCTTAATCTGCCACAGTGGATTATTTTTAATATTAGAAAATTCTCCTTCATCCGCTACGTTCCATTGCTTGTTATCCGAAGAAACCAAAAACTGGTAACGGGTAATAATTCCGGCGTTTCGGCTCTGACTTGGAAGGTATTTAAAACCTGCCAGATTTTGTTGTTTCCCAAGATCGATTACTATGCTGGCAGGGAGTTTGTTGTTTTGAGGTTGAAACCAATCTGTATTCCTGTTGCCATCAATAATATTATTCACTTTTTCATCTTCTATGCCTACGATCTTCCAATTTTTGTGGGAAATATCAAAATGCTCTTCCCCTACCGGGCTGCTTTTCCCGGAAACCGGATCACAGGCAATAGCACGGACACTCACTTTGTTTTCTGCCGCAATGGTTTGCGTGTATAACTTTGATTTTTTGGTTGGCATGCTCCCATCCAGCGTATAGAAAATCTGTGATTCTTTATCAGTAGCCGTGATGGTAACTTCTCCCGATTTGGCGCGGGTGACAAGGGGAATTTCCAATATTTGCGGCGCATTGTAAACGCTTACGTTCGAAATGACAGGACTTGCCTTGGAATCAGTGATCGTAAAACGCAGCTGTGAAGCTTTCACCGTTGGAAATGCCAGTATGCGCTTATAACCAATCGTCGTTTGGTTGTCAAGCTGTTTCCATTTACCATTTACGAATGCTTCAATTGTAAAGGATTTCACCCGCTGCCCAAGCTGGATATATTCCTGAGCAAGAAACCGGTTAAAGGCTTTCGGAGCACCAAAATCAATAATAAGAGAAGCTGTCTTTACTGCATCGTCTGTTGCCCAATAAGTATTTTTATCTCCATCCAAGGCTTTGTCGGCTCCAAATTCGCTGGACTTCCCCCGAATATTTGACGCGCTAACCTTCATTTCTTTCGCCAGATCCATGGCAAATGCTTCCTTTACTGCACCAGCCAGCTCCAACGCAGCTTTTTCGTCTGTCTTGTGAATCCGGCCGGTTTTATCGATAGGAAAATTAAGAAGCATGGTTCCGTTTCGTCCGAAGGAACTGTAATAAACTTTAAGCAGTTCCGGCAGCGTCTTCACCCGGTTATCTTCATATTCATGGTAAAACCACCCCGGACGTATGGAAGTATTTACTTCGCCCGGCACCCAGGAATCGCCGTTTTCTACCCCATGGGCTAACATATCATGCGGTACGTCGCCCTTGGCGTTTAAAAGACTCCAGTTGGTTTCACCCACATAACCGGATTCGGTTCCTACCCAGCGAAGATCTGCGCGGTCACCGTTGTCGTTCCAGATAACGATTTTTGGCTGAATTTTCCGGATCATCTTATAGGTGTTTGCCCAGTCGTAATACGTAGTCCGGTCTATTTTCCGGCTGGTTCTTGCCCCGCCGTAGTAGCCATCACCGCCGTTGGCACCATCAAACCAAATCTCGAAAACATCACCATATTTGGTGAGGCATTCCTCAATTTGTTTGCGGAAGACATTTTTTACATAAGGTGCACTGCCATCCGGGTCAAGAAGCCCGTAACTCGGATTATTCCTATCCCATGGCGAGATGTAGATACCCAATTTCAGCCCGTATTTTTTGCATGCTTTTGCCAGATCACCAATGATATCGCCTTTGCCATCTTTCCAGGGACTGTTCTTTATGGAATATTCCGTGGTTTCAGTAGGCCACAGGCAAAACCCTGAATGGTGCTTTGCCGTAACAATAATCCCTTTCATCCCTGAATTTTTGCAAACCCTCGCCCACTGATCGCAGTCCAGATTGGTTGGATTGAAAAGTTTTGCATCATTGGCTTCACCATAACCCCATTCCTGATCAGTAAACGTATTGGTAGAAAAATGTATGAAGGCATAATACTCCATTTCCTGCCATCTGACCTGGTTTTCCGTTGGCGTTGGTCCTACGGGTTCGGGCGCCTTCACTTGGCCAAAGCAATTCCCGATCACGCATAAGCAGACCAATATGGTATAGCATTTCATTTTAATCATTGTATGTTGCCGATTGTATTTACACTTAGGTTATCTAAAACGTTTTAAAAATTAATGTTTTCTGTGTCCACCGAACTTCCAGAAATATGTAAAATGCTACTTGCGAAATGGCTGTCGCTGATGACATCAAAACTCACAAAATAGGATTGTCTATTAGTCCCTGTCTTTTCAGCGCATGCCAGAAATCTTCTGGAATATCTGCGGTCACCATGTCGATATTCTGCTTTACTTTGGCTGCGTTCGTAGTACTGACTGCCACACTGCTGACACCGGGAATCGTAAATCCAAAATTCAGGCACGCGTGCGCGGGTGAAATGCCGAACTGCTCACATAACCTCCAAAATTCAGATCTCCACGCATACAGGCTTTTCCCCGATGGGGTATTTTTATCAACCAGCCCATAATTGTAATAGTCACTTCCAACCAGGAATCCACCGTTGAAAACCGCTGAATTAATAACGGTTACGCCTTTGTTGTGCAAACCAGAAATAAATTCCAGTAGCTCACGGGGATGATCGTGAAGCGTTAGACTGTTGGCGATCATCACCCAGTCAAGGGCTACATCCTTTGAAATTCTTTCAATTACGCCCCATTGCTTAGCACCCACGCCTATTCCTGAAATTTCACCCGAAGCTTTCAGTTCAGCCAATGCTCTGTACGCACCCAGAATATCCGCGTACAGATCATTTTCTTCTTCGATGCTCTGGGCTTTGGCCAGGTATTCGTCAGGATCATGTACAGACGCCAACTGAGAAGTATAAGGCCCCAGCAACTCGTTTCCCTGATAAAAACATTCCAGGATTCCTTCGTATGAAATTCGCTGTACGGCATCATGGGTCAGGTCTTTCCAGATTCCTGGTTCGAAGGTAGGCTCCGGTGTAGTAAGAGGAACCTGATACCAGCCCAGCTTGTTGCTGATGACCACATTTTTCGGATCTACATTTAAGGCATCCAGCGATTTACCCAAAGATTTCAAAGCCAGACCTGCCCCATACTTTCCGGCACTGTCAAAAACTGCCCTTGCCGGTGAATTTTTCATACAGGCTTCTACAATTGCTTGTTTCTGTTCGTGACTGGTGGCATGGTAAATATTACCCAGACAGCTCGTACCGAAAACGGTTGGGGGCAGATGAATTTTGCCGGAATTTTGGTTTTGCCACGTATTTGTTTGCATGGGACTTAAAATTGTATTTGATATTTTGTTCATCCAACCGACACCATCGCCTTTATTACGCCATTCGCAGGGTCAAGCCAGCTTTTAAAATCCTGTTTTACGTCACCGAAAACTACACGATGCGTTATATAAGTAGTCGGATCTATCATGCCCGCTTTCATACAGCTGGTTACATGTTCAAAATCTTCTCTGGTAGCATTGCGGCTGCTCATTAAAGTTGCCTCGCGTTTGTGAAATTCAGGATGGGAAAAGCTGATCTCCCCTTTTTGCAGGCCAATCAGTACATACGTTCCGCCGTGCGCCAGATACTGAAATGCGTTGTTGATTGCTTTCAGATTTCCTGTTGCATCTATAATAACCGTTGGCATATCTCCTCCAGTCAGTTCCATTAGTTTTTCTGATACATTTTCGGTTTGTGCATTGACGGTATGCTCCACCCCCAGCCTTTCACGGCAAAAAGCCAGTCTGCCGTCGTTGACATCCATCGCGATAACGGTTGCACCCGCTATTCTTGCGAATTCCATTGTACCCAAACCGATCGGGCCGGCGCCCACAACAAGCACGGTATCCTGCGGTGTTACCCCGGCTCTTCTGATTCCATGTGCGCCAATTGCAAGCGGCTCAACCAGGGCAAGTTCATCAAAACTAAGTCCGTTACCATGAATGAGTGAATAGGACGGAACCGATACATACTCCGCCATGCCGCCATCAATATGCACACCAAAAACCTGGACACGAGTACAGCAATTGGGTTTTCCATTGCGGCAGGCCACACATGTTCCACAATTGAAATAGGGAATAAACGTGACAGACTCTCCCACTGAAAATCCGGGCGCATCGTCCGTTTCAACAATCTCTCCGGCCAGTTCGTGACCCAGAATCCGTGGGTAATTGAAAAAGGGCTGTGTGCCCTCGTATGCATGAAGATCGGTGCCACATATGCCGATCCGCTTGATTTTGATGATTGTGTGTCCCGGCCTTAGCTCGGGCTTTTCAACTTCACTAAACAAAAATTCACCCGGAGTGATGCAAACCAGTGTATTCATACGTTTAAAATTTTAGGGTGAATGTGTTTTAAAATATTATGGTTAATTAAAAAGTTTCCGCCATAAGCGGCGTACAATTGGATGAGGCTTTGAAATAAACCTTTTGATCGTTTTGAATCAGTGTGATGTGCCCAGTGTAACATTTTTGATCGAATTGTTTTTAATTGCAAAATAGAGTACAACCAGAAAACAAACGGCCGGTACAACATAGGCGGTTTGAATGGATGATATATCTGAAACCCGTCCCATGATCACCGGAAATATTGCTCCGCCAACGATGGACATGATCACCAGCGAGGAACCCACTTTGGTTTTTGCACCTAAACCACGGATACTAAGGGCAAATATAGTCGGAAACATAATCGACATAAAGAATTGAACACCAACCAGTGCGTAGACGGAAACCATTCCTGTGGTGGACACAGCTGCGATCAACAAAATGATATTAACAAGACTATACATGGCCAGAAGTCTCGGTGGTGCGATAAACTTCATCAGATAGGTACCTATAAAACGGCCGATCATGAAGCTCAAAAATGCGCCCGACAGTAAATATGCAGCCGTTTTCTCCTCAATGCCGGCTACTTTACCAGCAAAACGAATAAAAAAACTACTGATACAAACCTGAGCGCCAACATAAAAAAACTGGGCAGCAACTCCGAGCATCAGATTTTTCTCTCCCAAAACAGAACCTGTTTCCACGCCTTCAATTTCGTCTTCCTCCATTATTTCCGGCAACCGGGTACGCCATATAAGAACTGCTACGAGCAACACCACTACGCCGATAATGATGAAGGGCATTTGCACAGAAGATGCTTCCAGATCCAGATAAGCATTCAATTCTGCGGGTGTCATGGAGAGTTGCTGTTCTTCTGACAAAGTCTTTCCTGAAAGTATAAAAGTACCTCCCATCAGTGGGGCCAGAAAAGCAGCAAGTCCATTGAATGACTGTGCAAAATTTAGCCTCTGTGTCGCTGAATCGGCATCACCCAAAACGGTGATGTAGGGATTCGCTGCGGTTTCAAGCAATGTCAACCCACTGGCGATGATAAAAAGCGCTACCAGGAAAAAGCCAAAATGGCGCATTTCAGCCGCAGGATAAAACAGAAACGTACCGGATGCGAACAGCAGCAAACCCAGCGTGATACCCGCTTTATAACCAAATTTTTTCATAAAAAGACCAGCCGGCAGGGCAATCAGAAAATAGGCGATGTATGATGCCGAGTCAATCAAAGCCGATTGAAAATCACTAAGCTGACAGGCTTTTTTAAGATGCGGGATTAGTATAGGGTTCAAATTCAGTGCAAATCCCCACAGGAAAAACAGGGAAGTGATCAGAATAACAGCCAGCCTGGTTTTGCGATCAGCCATAAATGAGGATATTTTTGATTATGTTACGAAAAACTAGGGTACAATTTTGTATATCTGATCCATTAAAACCCACTTCTCACCGGGTGCAGCCCATTCCAAGGGCTGCTGAAATTTCCACATGAGCTCTTCCCACTGCTGCACTTTCGGATTTGCTGCATCCGCCATCGCTTTATTGTTAAAGTCAAAGTCATCGGATGTCTCCATGATCATAAATAAACGGTTCCCCGTTCTGTAAATTTCCATATTCGAAATGCCGCCGTCTGTAATGCTTCTGGTAATTTCGGGCCATGCATTTTCAGTTTTATGAAGCTGATCGTACTGTTCAATAAGCTCATGATCGTCTTTCAGATCCAGTGCCAGACAAAACTTTTTCATATTGACTATCGACATTTTTAGAAATTTTACTGCTTAGCCATCGTCCGTAAATGGAATACAACAGGCACAACAAATGTATAGTTTAATAAATTATAGTAATTGTACAAAAGTATTATCCATTTTAACAAATCGGACTATTTTTGTTAATTTTGAGAAATATTTTACCACCCAAGGTGTGCTTCAATGGAGAATACTGACTTTAAATCCACATTTTCATTGTTGAATGCAGATTATGTACAATTGAACAAAAATTGGAATTATCGTAATGTAATCAGTCCATTTTACCGGATTTATCTGATTGATGAAGGTATTGGATCGCTTGGAGATGCCGATCGTGCGCATGTTTTGGAACAAGGATATTTGTATATGGTTCCCAGCTTTACTTTATGCAATCACCACTGCCCTAAGTATCTCAGCCAATTTTATATACATGTCCTGGAAGAAAGCGCCGATGGCACGTCACTGTTTTCTTCTAACAGAAAAATCCACAAAATCGAATCCATACCGGAAGACATTATCCGCTTTAAGAAAATTCTGCATCTTAATCCGGGCAGAGATCTTCGACGGACTGACAATCCCCGGGAATATGAAAAGCAGCCCTCACTTGCGGGCTTTCAAAAGAGAAACAACCTGATTCCTCTGTCAGATTACATTGAAACAAAAGGCCTGATTCTGGAAATGATCGCACGATTTTTAAAGTCCGACTCATTTAAATCTTCGGAAACCAAAAAAATCCCTTCCGTGATTCTTGATTCAGTTAATTACATTCTTACAAATCTGCAAAGCAACATCACGGTTGAACACTTGTCGGAGCGTGCCTGTTACAACGCCAACTACTTTTCCAGGATTTTTACCAATTACACCGGAGAGCGCCCTTTGGCATACATTCAGAAAAAACGAATAGAACGTGCCCAGTATTTAATCATTACCACCCAACTCTCCCTTTCCGAAATAGCCGTAGAAACCGGCTTTGAAAGTCTGTCTTATTTTTCCCGTACATTCAAAGACATTACCGGGCAGACACCCACCCAGTATAAGAAGATTAATAACGTAGTTTAAGCAGTATCGCCAACATACCCGGATTTCCACTTTTCTACATACAATCACCCCCTGACTAAATACGGGCAAAAAATTGAAAGAAAAGTAACTGGGTTTTGAAACAATTTCCTTCGAATCACATACCAGTTAAAAGCATGGAAGTTATCTGCGAATTTTTCCTCCACAAAAACCAACTCAGCAAATTATTTTGGAGGATGCTGCCTCATAAGACCAATCAGGCTGTAAAAGTTTTCAAGTTGTTTGCTCATTATTGATTCCCCACTACCTACCTGAATACCTTTAGGATTCTGGTCCGCGCCGTAGCCGCCAAGTGCCATAGATCGAATGTCCCCGATGTAACCCGGCCACTGCCCACCCGTCCACGAGTACCCGAAAAGAAAACCGTTAGCCCCGGCAACTTTCATTTTCTCTTTCCAGTCCAGTTGAAATTGTATAAAAAATTCACCGGGACAAACAGCTATTGAAATATCATTGTTAATAATAAGGTTGGAAAACTGGACGTTAAATTTTAAACTTTTGTCATATCGCCCAGTAAATGGCAGCGAATCTGTCATCCATTTCACATCAGTACGATCCGGACCCGGTGCGGTTTTCTTTACCAATTTAACAGTTTCCCAAGCTAATAAGTCACCGGTTCTTTGCATGGGCTCATAATTGGTTTTTATTTTATCGTCCGGGCCTGAACGCCTTGGACTGATCAGCAACGACTCCATATTACCCGAAGCACCCTGGATAAAAAGACAATTAACATCTTTACCAAGGGTTTCTTCTACCTTCCGGGTTGCTACACCTGGAAAATCTGCTGAAACCGCGTAATTAAAACAAACAATATCAGCATGCATGGCATAATTCATCAAGACCGCCCGCGTGTCGCCATGATCATTCATTACTTTTATGACACCTAACTCTGCATCCACAGGACCAAAGGGAATTCTTTCCGGATTTTCGGATTTGTAATGTTCGTCTTCAAACCAGGACTCACGTGCATGGCCGTCCTCTCGCACGATTAACCTGTTAAAATTCAATTGAGGGAATGTGCTTTTGCCTGCGGAAATCCTGGCCCTGAATTTGTTGTTGGCCGCTATGCCGATCACTTTAATGATTTGATCCTCGTAAAATTTTTGAAACGGACTGTCTTCTGTAAAAAAAATTTTGTTGGCAACCAGTGGTCCTGAATGATTATGTGACGAAGAGAGAATAACCTGAGAAATTCCATATTTTTCAAAGCATTCCTTTTTTATCCTCGTACTTGTAAAAATAACAAGGTCCACCGCTACAAAAGCAATATTTAGTTGTCCGACTTCTAACACCAAACTACGGGCATATACAGAATCATGAATGGGCTCACTGGTTTTGGGTGTTATATTGATTTTCGCTGTGCCAGCCAGAAGTTGGCCCGTTTCTGAACGTGCTGGTAAAACCATGGCAAGAAGGCAAAGTACCAGAACTGCAAATGTCTGGCATAACAGTGCTGACTTCAGGCAAAAAATTTTCATGATGTGGTTAATGATTTTAATTAAAAAGATAATGGCAACAGGTCACAAAAGAAGCGTTTGGCCTATAACAAAAGGTTAATTTTTAATTAATCATCATGCGCCTGCTGAAATTAAATCACGGTTCTGGTACAAGATCGATTTGCATAGCGAAATAAAATGACCGCAGCGATCTGTCTATTTTTTTAAAATATAAATAATCATTTCAGTGCGGGTAACAAAACCCATGTTCTGATAAATTTGATATGCCCTTACATTATCCGATCTTACATGGAGATAAGGCACATTGCCACTAGCCCGAATCTGAATGATCTGGTTCTGGATCAGCGCCCTGGCGTAACCTCTACCGGTGTAGTCAGGATGTGTGCAAACAGCGCTTATCTCCACGTGGTGGCCGCTATGAAAGCGGTGACCGGCCATGGCAACCAGCTGCTGACCATCAAAAATTCCTTCATAACCGCCAAACCTGATGGTGCCTTCCATAAAAGGACCTGGCGGACTAATGCGTGTTAGTTCAAGCATTGCCGGAACATGCTCTTCGGTTAATTTGCTTATAGATAAACCGGATGGGGATTGTGGGGTCTCTCCTTCAAACATCATCTGGTAACCGTCAATACGGCTTGATATCTCCCAAGGGCTTGGATCAAGGTCTTTATCCGTTGTAAAAACAGCGACAGGCCCCTCACCTGTGGCAACCTGGGTTAAAAGCTGATAATGCTCCCGGCTATTTTGTTCGACGGCGACAAACGGCGAGATGCCCGCATGGAAGGCTTTTGCATGTTGACCACCTGTGGCCAGCGTCCTGTTTCCCGTGATCAGCGCTGACCAGACAGGATTGTTAAGTTCATCTATCATAAACAAAATAGGTTTACATTCATTAGGCAAGCTTACTTCGTAGAGAGTCCTGAATTTTCTGAATAGTACCAGTTCTGTCAACATGCAAGGCATCAATGAGTTCGGCGCCAAGTCCCGGCGGATGAAACTGCGAACCCCACAGACCGATTTCTAAAATCACCGGGACCAGTCCTATTCCTTTCTCTGTTAATCTGTAAACAAACTTCGATTTTTTATCCGGTGCGACCTGTTTGGTCACAAAGCCGTAGGTTTCAAGCATGCTAAGCCTGTCAGCCAGAATATTGGTTGCAATTTTTTCATCTGACCCCAGGAACTCTCCATAAGTTGCTTTACCCCCAATAACCATATCGCGCATGATCAGAAGCGACCATTTATCGCCAAAAAAATCAAGGGTATAACTTAAAGGGCACCCTGAACGCGGTTTAATCTCTTTCATAAAATTATTTTTTAAACTTCACTTGCAAATTGCAAGTAAACTACTTTACCTTTGTTCACTTGCAATTTGCAAGCAAAGTTAAAATGTATTTTAATACAATCAAAATCTATGTCACTGGTTAAAGCAATGGAGTGGCGATATGCCACCAAGAAGTATGATACTTCCAGACAATTAAGTCAGCAGCAGTTTGAAGATCTGCTATCAGCTGTTCAGCTAGCCCCCTCCTCCTACGGGCTGCAGCCCTACCGTTTTATTTCAGTAGAGGATTCTGGCAAGCTCGAACAGATCAGCAGGGCAGCCTTTGGTCAGCCCCAAATCACAACCGCTTCCAAACTGCTGGTCGTTGCCGTTGAAACAAATATCAGCGACCTGACCGTCAAAAATTATATTGACAAAGCCGCCGTAGCCCGCAGTACCGACCGCAAAAATCTGGAACCCCGCGAGCAGTTCGTGAATTCGCGCCTGGCACTTCTTTCACCGGATCAAAAGATAGAATGGGCAGAAAAACAAGCGTTTCTAGCCGTTGGCATTCTTGTAAGTGCCGCAGCAGAAGCTGGAATCGACGCTTCGCCGATGGAGGGCTTTGACCCTGACCAGGTAGATGAAATTCTGGGTCTTAAAAATCAGGACTTAAAATCGGTCTTACTTTTTGCGCTGGGTTACCGCTCGTCGGAAGACGAATTTTCGGTTATTCCAAAGGTGCGCAAAACCAGGGAAGAGCTTTTTCCAGCCTTTTAAATCCTTTATTATGAGTAGTTTGAAATATATTGTAATGGCTCAGGTATCTGTGCAGCCAGAGCATCTGCAGGAAGTCATAGCGCTTTCGGCAAAAACTTTGAAGCTTACGCTCGAAGAACCTGGATGTGAGGCCTTTTACCAGACCTGCAAAACGGATGATCCGCATACATTGGTTTTTTTTGAAGTATTTACTTCCCGGGAAGCTTTCGATCTGCATATGGCTGCTGATTACACCAGAGCATTTTTCGACGGTGTAAAGGACAAGGTTTCTGCAAAACCAGAGAGTGTAACCCTGCAACAGCTATAATTTAAACTTCCATGAAAAACGATCAAATCATACCGCAAATCAAGCGATTGGATTGGCAGACGAAATCATGGTAAAGGAAACAACTCCTGATATACCCGGACCCTTCGTAGAAACTGTTATTATGACCGATCTGAACACCAAAGCCGGAACGTTTGATATAGTCACAGATACCATAGCGCAGCTGACTGGCCGGCCGCCCGCATCACTTAAAGATTTTTTAAAATTAAACGCCAGCCGGTTTATCACTATTGATTACCCGGCAGACAATAATATTCACTTATAAACCAAAAAACATGGACATCAAAAATAAGACAGCGCTGGTCACCGGAGCAGGGTCAGGCATTGGTTATCAGATAGCCAAACTACTTAAAGAGCAGGGAAACAACGTTATCATCGCCGGGCGTAATGCCGAAAAGATAACAAAAGCAGCCGAAGAACTCAGCGTAACGGCGCTTGTCTGCGATCTGACAAAACCAGCCGATATTGAAGCGCTGGTTAGCAGAGTCAAGACAGAATTTCCAGAGCTGAGTATTCTGGTTAACAATGCAGGTGTAGCCCATCTATATAAACTGGGTGAAGGTGCAGACGCATTTACAAAAGCAACTGCCGAATTTCAGGTAAACTATTTCGGGCCGGTGCTGCTGACTGAAAAGCTTTTACCAATCCTGAAACAGCAGCCCGAAGCTGCCGTTATAAATATTACTTCGAATGTAACATTTCATCCGCTTGTGGTTTTACCAACCTATTCAGATACGAAAGCGGCATTGCATTCACACACGGTTGCGCTCAGACATACACTGGCAAAAGATACCGCAGTAAAGGTTTACGAGGTGATGCCTTCACTGGTCAATACCGAAGCCACAAAAGATATGGGAGGTGAAAGCGGCATGCACCCAGGAGAGGTAGCCCAGGCTACCTTAGCCGGAATCAAGGCTGGTCAGTATGAGATTTATGTTGGCGATACCGGCTCGCAGCGAGCAGCTTACCTCGCTAATCCCGAAAACGCAGTTGCTTCGTTTAACAATAGATTCTAACACCAAAATACCATGGACATTACAAACAAAACCATACTTATTACAGGCGGAGGCTCAGGCATTGGTTATGAAATAGCCAGACTCCTTAGCGAGCAAGGCAACAAAATTATTATTGTCGGAAGAACTGCTGACAAACTGAAACAGGCTGCTGCTTCGTTAAAAAATACATTTGCCATTCCGTGTGATATCAACAGCGAACAAGATGTAAACAAGCTGGCAGAGCTGATAACCAGCAGCTATCCCGACCTGAGCGTGCTGATCAATAATGCCGGCAAAGCATTTGTTTATACCCATTCCGAAACAGCCGGGGCCGTGGAAAAAGCCAGACAAGAAATGGAAACCAATTATTTTTCGCTGATCCGCTTGACCGAGAAATTATTGCCTGTCTTGAAAAATCGAGACGAGGCCGCTATTGTGAATGTGACCTCCATTGTGGCCTTCTCACCGGTTGCCATCATTCCAACTTACTCTGATAGCAAGGCTGCGGTTCACTCCTATACTTTAGCGCTTCGCCATACCCTTGCCCAAGACACAAATATAAAAGTGTATGAACTTATGCCACCAACTGTGAACACCGAATTTTCCAAAGAAATCGGCGGTGAGCAACGTGGCATGCCCGCCAGTGAAGTTGCTCAGGGCCTGATTGAGGGCATACAACAGGACCAGTATGAAATTGGCATAGGCCTTACAATTGGGTTCCGAAATCAATTTTTTATTAATGAACAGGACGCTTTTCAGGTGATAAACCAGAGATAAAGCGAACTGCACGCAGTAAACTTTATAAAAGGAAGACGCGATATGAAACAGCCATAGGGCGGCCTCCTTTTATAATGTTCTGCTGCAACATAGTCCACAAAAATTTATAATTGCTGTAACCCAAACTTTCAGGCAGTTTTAAGTCTTAAAAGATCGAACCTTGGTTAAAAATTACTTCGTGATTTAGTTTAAACTATTACGAAGTCAGCTTATGAGCAATCAGCCTTTGATTCGAAAAGTTTTTTAAATGCCTGTGGATACTCACAGTCCAGATAGCCGGCAACCTCAGCGACTATCACCGAGCTTGCCATAAATGCTCCGCCGGCAAAGCCCAATTCCCAGATTTGTGTTTCTCAGCCCAGATAAGTAAAAATTAATTTGCTTCTCATATCAGCCTTATCTGGCAGCTCTACCTTCGATTCGTTAAAAAAACAAGAATCATTTCAACAAATAAAATCATGAAAAAATTAGCACTTGCCGCTTTGTTTATCTCAGTAGTAACAGGCAGCACAAACCATGTATTCGCGCAAATCGCGGGACCGCTTGCGGGTGCTATGATCGCAGGCCCAGGAGTTAATGGCCCAGGCCCCCGTCCACCTTTCGGCCCAGGAGCACCAGGAGAGCAGGGACTTCGTGCTGTAACCACGGTTCAGGGGAAGGTCGTGAAATTATGGGGAAATGATGATTTTGTCTTCGATGGCTTCTATTTACTCAGCGGGACAGACAGTCTGCTGGTAAAATTTCCGGCACACATGGGATCTCAGGTTTCTGGTCTGACCAAACCGGGTTCACAGGTTAGCGTTTCGGGTGTTTTGGAAATGCCTCCATTTGGCTCGAAAGAACTCAGAATGGTTAATCTGAACGCAGGTGGTAAAACCTTGACAGATACACCTCCGACTATGCTGCCCACACCAGCACAGGAAATTGTCGTTTCCGGAAATGGAAAGGTCACTTCTTTACAAACCGACCGGGAAGGCAGAGTTAACGGACTTTTTGTAGACAACAAAACGGTCCTTCGATTTCCTCCGCATATAGCTGCCCAAATCGGAAATTCAGTTGCAAAGGGTACCGCTATTTCTTACTCTGGCAGTCAGAAAAGCAAAGAAGACGGGGAGATTACTTTGCAAGATTACAAAGTAATCCGGTGTAATACGATCACTGTTAACGGCCAGCAGTATCTGGTCCGGTAAATAATTTCCCATGGAGATAAGGCAGTGATTCCCTGCCTTATCTTTTCAAAATCTGCTATGAGCAAAATCATTTCAACAATTGTGCTTTTGATATTTTCAAACGCCTTTATGACACTGGCCTGGTATGGCCATCTTAAATTTTTCAGCAAAGCCGGAAATCATGGCTCTACACCTCTTTGGATAATCATTCTGCTCAGTTGGGGTCTTGCATTTTTTGAATACTGCTTTTAGGTGCCTGCCAACCGGATCGGCTCGTCAGAGATGGGTGGACCATTCTCACTGGTTCAGCTCAAAATTATTCAAGAGGTCATTACACTGATCATTTTTATGATCTTCTCCGTAACAGTTTTTAAGACGACTCAATTTACAATTAATCACCTGATTGGTTTCGCACTTTTGGTCGCTTCGGTCTATTTTATTTTTAAGGCATGATGAAAAACGGTAAATGTGTATCGCTTCGCGGACTCGATCTTATCAATTTTACACTGGCTGATGTCCGTGATGGAATCAGCCCTTTTCTGGGAATCTATCTTTTGTCTTCACAGCACTGGAATTTGAAAGATATCACTGCCTTGGAACTTGGCGCTTCGCTCAGCAATGTTGCCCGGGGGTATATTGCCAGTATGTTTTCTTTCAGGTACGCTTTTTTGTTTCTTAGTCTTATTGCAGCATTGGCATTTGTAATTTGTCTGCTCTTTATGAAAGAAACCTACGAGACGGATCCGAAGTGAAGAATTTAAATCCAAAATATAAAAGGATATTGCTGCTGCTGATTATAGCTGTGGCCGCCTGGCTTGTATACAATCCAAAGCGCAGCAGGCTGTTGGAAACGAAACCTTCTGCTCATACACTAACACCAGAAAAACAGCTTGATATCAGCGGGAAAGTTATTGAATATGGCAGCAATCATGACGGCGATATAGATAAAATTCTTCTCTCCATAGATACTGGTAACGTCTGGCTTCATTTTCCACCGCACACGGCCCGGCAGGTGACATCAGTTGCCCGCATCGAACATTTTATCACTGCATCTGTCCGTAAGGGAGGTCCGCCTGGCCACCATTTCAACAGTGAATATGAGCTAAAATATCTTAGGAGTCAATTTTCAGATACAATCCTGGATTTGAGCCGTCTCCCGGCACCTCTGCCAAGCAGAGGATTTGAAGTTGCATTTAAAGGTAAACCAAATAAAATATCTGGCCTTGGAAATGCAGACAACACCGGTTTTGTGCTGGCTGGAAAACGCATTGTACTGCCTCCTCACATGGCAAAGGAATTGATTCCTCTGATCAGCAGAGCAAAAATTGTTCTTGTCAAAGGACAGATGCGGGATTCCACTCAGGGTTTTATGTCTGCAACAGGTCTAAATGTGGTCAAACCCAGTTCTATCCAGATTGACAGCGTTATCTACAAGGTTCGCTAAAATATTCATCAATAACTAACACACCGCTTAAATGAAAATACTAGTCGTTGAAGATGAGCAGAAACTGGCAGGGTTCATGGTACAGGGTCTTGTGCAGGCAGGCTATCTGGTTCAGCTTTCCAACAATGGCGCTGAGGCACTCACAAAAGCTACTTCTGAAACTTTTGACCTGATCCTTCTGGATCTGATGCTTCCGGGAATGACAGGCATTGATGTGCTGAAAAATCTGCGGACTTATAAGATTTCAATTCCCGTGATCATTATCAGTGCACTGGGAGGAACTTCTCAAATTGTAGAAGGACTTGATCTGGGTGCTGTGGATTACATCAGAAAACCATTTGAATGGGAAGAGCTCCTGGCAAGAATACGAATTTTGCAACGCAAAGTCTTTTCCAGTGAGAGTACAAGAATCGGGGTGAATGATCTTGTCATAGATTTAATGAGCCGTCAAATCACACGAAATGGAAAACAGATTGTACTTACAGGTAAGGAATTTGCGCTGCTTGAATATCTTGTAAGAAACACAAACCGTGTTGTGAGTAAAAACCAGATCCTGGAAAATGTATGGAATATGGATTTTGACCCCGAAAGTAATATCGTTGAAGTATATATGTACCAGCTTCGCGGGAAAATTGACAAAGGGTTTGAGCAGCCACTGATTGAAACGGTGATTGGAATTGGCTACAAACTTAAAGGAACAAAATCGTCCTTATGAAAACGCCTGTCTCCTATCCTTTTTATTCCAGTCTCAGGTTCCGGTTCGGGCTAATTTTCGGATTTGTTTTTCTGTGTTTTTTACTGATCGCAGGCTTTACTCTGTATTCAAATGTTAGGCAGCAGTTTGAAAAAAGTTTCGCAGCCAGGCTGCAAACGCAGGGAAACGCAATTCTTCGTCAGACAGATGTAAGCCCGCTTACCATACCATTACCAACGCAGAATGAATATTTTCTGTTGATTTATCAGGCTAATGACAGACAGGATACACTTTTCAATAATCTGCCCATTCAGCTCAAAAGCTCAGAAAACAATGCAAATTCTTCCTCTTGGCGATATAAGGTAATGATAAGAAATCTAGAGACAGGAGCCAGCATTCGCATCGTATATATGCTTGCCGCCACGGAATTGACGGCTGATATCAACAGATTAAAAATCATATTATTCTTTTATTTTCCGGTTTCATTTCTTGCTGCGCTGGTTGCGGGTTATTTTCTTTCCGGATTCCTGCTTCGCCCGGTTGAAAATATTGTAAAAAAAGCTGATCAGATCAGTCTGCAAAATCAGATTATTCTGCTTGAAGAGCCCGCTGTTAGAGACGAACTGCATAAACTCACGGGATCTCTCAACAACATGCTAAACCGGATACAAAAACAGGCCAAGGAGCAAAATGCTTTTTTTGCCTCAGCCTCTCATGAGCTTAGAACACCACTAAGTGTGATGCTGACCGAGCTTCAAATTATTGATGCAGGCAGCCTTGTTCCTGATATAAAATCTGTCATTGAAAATCAAATTGTGGAAGTAAGGCGCTTAAACAAGCTTGTGAACGATTTTCTGCTCATGAGTCAGCTTAAATCACGGGCATTGATTCTAAATAAAAGCCAGGTTAACCTGCCGGAACTAGCCATAGAGATACTGGAGAGCTTAACTAAAAAAGCGCAGCTGAAAAGCCAGACCTTCAAAGTTGCACTGGTACCCGAAACCGGAACATTCAACGTCTTTACTGACCAGTCACATCTGAAAACAATGCTGTCAAATTTGATTGAAAATGCGATCAGGCATGGTCGCCCCGAATCTGCAATAGACATTGAGGTAATTCAGGTTAATCAGGGCATTGTATTTGAAATAAAGAATGAGTCACTCATGGCAGTAAGTGATATTTCAGTGATTACAAATGAATTCAGTAAACAGGATTTAAACAATGAAGGGTTTGGGCTTGGGCTTTGGATAGTAAGCCGGCTTTGCGAGATAATTGGTGCTGAATTTAGGATTTTCTATATCGCACCCTATTTCAGGGTTGAATTAGGCTTTAAAAATGAACAGTGATAAGAAAGATGGTCAGCTGGTATGAATACTTTCATGGTTTATCAATTTACAAATAGTCTGTAAACACTACTTCTTTGGTGTTTTTAACTTAGTTCAGATGTTTGCCTGCAAAGAAAGGTCTGTTAAAAATGTAATTGTCAAGGTTTGTCTAAATTAAGAGTAAGCTTGTCGATTGAAGAACGGTTCTTCTCACTACACTGAACCTTATTTCATCAGATAAATATTCACTGACTTTTTAACTTCTTCTAAAGTCTGTTTTGGTGGTTCGAAACCTTTGGGAATCGGTTTTTTAGCGAAGGTTTGTAAATACAAAACCCAGGCATCCCGCCACCAGACCGCTTCCCTGCGCTGGATTTTCAGCCGCTCAGCGACATCGGTGTAAACCTGAGAATCCAGAGCCGGTTTAGCCAGATCCCACTGCTGCTGCATCCAGACTACTGAATCGGCACCGGTATAAAAATGGGTACAAAGCTCCTCCCAGAGCGTTCTTCCGCTGCTCAGCTTTTTATTCCAGCCCACGTGATGAAACCATAAAAGATAGGGCAAAGGGGTTTTGTCAGGATCATTCCACTGCTGCCGCACTTCCGGTCGGTACTGTGCCAGGGCATTACTCCCGGAAGCAGTCCTGTCAAATCCTAATCCTGCGGAATCTGCACGATGGTAATACACAGCCGTCCAATCGGGCCGCGAGCCTTTGTTTTGCCAGGGCTCGGGGGCAAAATGAACACCCATCCAGGGCCGCGAAAGGCCAAGTGGCGTATTGTAATCCACATAGATTTCCCGTGATCTCAGCATCAGCCCGACAATATTTTCCTGCGCTTTTTTATTTCGGGTTAAAGTCAGCTCTGTCCATTCTTTTGCAATCTGCTCCGAACTCAGAGTATGGTCCCAGCTCAGTCTGCCGAATGCATACCAGTTGGCCTGAGCAAGCGGATGACCCGTCCAATTTCTGGCATTTCCAATATTGGCTACACCGGCCATCAGCGTGCGCATATAGCCTTGTAAACTTCCGTCAACCACTTTCGCGACAGTCGATCCTTTTCCATTTACATACGTATCAGAATCCAGATTTTCTTTAAAAATAGGTGCTTCATAAACCGCATGTGTGGCAAAACCCAGATATTCCTGCGTCAGCTGAAATTCTACGCCCAAAGGTGTTTTTGGCATATTACCAAACAGAGGTGAAAACGGCTCGCGCGGCTGAAAATCGATTGGTCCGTTTTTTACCTGAACAATTACTTTCGGATCAAATTTTCCATCCAGCGGTACAAATTCTTCATAAGCCGCTTTGAAGCGGTCGGCATTGGGGTCTGCTTTGTAAACAAAAGCCCGCCAAATCACGACTCCTTCGTAAGGCTGAAAAGCTTCGGCCAGCATATTGGCACCATCCGCGTGCGTGCGGCCATAGTCCTGAGGGCCAGGTTCCCCTTCCGAATTGGCTTTGACCAGAAAGCCTCCAAAATCCGGAATTTCTTTATAGATCTGGGCGACCTTTTCTTTCCACCAGGCCCGTACTTTCGGGTCTAGCGGATCGGAAGTTTGTAGTCCGCCCAGGGTTTTCGGCGCAGCAAAGTATACAGACAAATAAGTTTTGATTCCATATCGACGCATCACTTTGGCAACTGCTGCAACCTTGACAATATACTCTTGTGACATAAACCGCGCACTTGCATTTACATTGTTGAGCACAGTGCCATTAATTCCGACAGAAGCATTAGCGCGCGCATAATCCTGATAGCGTGGGTCAACGCGCTCGGGCAATTCATACCATTTCCAAAGCGATGAGCCTGCATAACCGCGCTCGATGGTCCCGTCAGGATTGTCCCAGTGATTGAGCATCCGGTACCGTATTTTAGGGCTGCTCTCCATTTTTAGATTTTTGACCGAAAGCTGCATTTGCATATGTCTTAAAAGCGCAAAGGTTCCGTACAAAATACCGTTTTCCGATTTTGAGCTGACCACAATATTACCCGCTGTCAACTGAATACGGTAACCTTCCTGTTGCTTTGTATCGGCCTTGGGGTCCAATCTTAAAACGATGCCGCCGGATTTATTTTCGACCGCTTTGCTGACAGAAATATTTTTACCCAAAAGGCTTTTCAACCCTGTTTGCAGCTCCTGAACAGCATTGTGCATGATTTCGCCATGATCAGACTCTGAAATAAAAGCCACGTATTTTAAATATTCGGCTTTGATTGACGGTTCTGTGACTGGTTCATATTTAAGCCAGAGCTTGTATCCGTCTTCACCATCAGAAGATAATGTATCAGCAGCAAATGATGCAGAACTGATCAGGATAAAGCTGAAATATAATAGGAGTAATTTTCTGGTCATGTTAATAGGGCATTTCATTTTTTTACATTACTGATATGCTCCGCCATATTGAGCATTGTATCGATGTAGATATCCTTTTCATTTTCTTTCAAATAGTGCAGCAGCTGGCTGTGCGCCTGATTGGAAACATTCAGCGCATGTTCGCCTCCGACACCATGAAAAAGAAAAACCAGCAATTTGCCACTTTGCTGCGCCTCTTTGACGAGCTCGATCATTTTTTCACCGCTTTCACCGGACATGCCGTAGCAATCGATATCCATCAGATTCTGCTCTGAAAGAGAATGCATTTCATGTCTGACAGCTCTTGCCGCGACAAACTCATCAGAAAGTGTCTGGATAAATTCTCCCTCAGCTACTTTTTTATGTCCGCAGGTAAATGCAAAAGTTCGTTTGGTTTTTCCGTCGAGCGACTTTAAAAAAGCATTACACATTTTGATCTCATCCTGTATTCTAGCCAGACTATATTTGCTCAGATCATACTCCGGTTTCACCCAGCCCATACCCGGGCCGGTGGCGTCACAGGGATGATACAAGGTGTGATTACCCAGCTCATGTCCGTTGACCGCGGCAGCGCGCCAGTCTTTGATCCTGTTTCTTGCGGCATCTGATGAAGCGGTCAGATAAAAAGTACCTTTCAGGCTAAGAGAATCCAGCGCCGGAATGACGTTATCCAGATGCACATTCAGCGCGTCATCATAGGTCAGCACTACTGCGCTTTTTTTCCCCTTCCAGGGTTTTGAATCATCCAATAATTCTGTATCTGTCCGGAAAGGAGATGCAGGCAAACCTTCTGAATTATAAAAATTAATTCCCTCAGGATTATCCTGCCAGCCGTAGCGAACATATTTTGGTGTTTTCAACAGTTCGCTTGACAGCTCAATCTGATCTTTTCCAGTGAGGCGGGCTTTCGCCCAGACAAACTTTTTATCATAATCCGCGATGGAAAACCAGCGTATTGGTTCCGAATCTTTGGAAGTAATACCCTTGGCTACATGGTCAAATGTCAGGATGATTTTATCCTTTTCGATAGTTTGGGATTTTAGCGTCGGCCCGCGATAAACGACATCTTTTTCATTATAAGCCAGATTTCTGGCTGACAACGCCAGTCTTTTCCCAATGTCCTTTTTGTTCAATGGATGAATATCATTCCATTCACCCAAATCCAGTGTTACGGTCACAGCCGTATTTTTCAACGCGAGCGCCTGGTTTTGCGCCTCCCTGATCAGGGCCATATTACTTTCTGACGGCGTATAGTTTACATCCTGAAAATTGGGCAGCTGCACGACCAAAAACGGTGCATCCGGATTTTTCCACTGGCCTCTCCAATCATTGATCAAAGCCGGCATCAGCTTCTTATAGGGCTCCGGGTTATCTACATTCGACTCTCCCTGATACCAGATAAAACCTTTGAGTTTCATGGGTAAAATAGGCGCAACCATAGCGTTGAATAGTGCTGTGGGTTGATCTTGTCGCACCAACAGGCTGCCCTTATCATATCCTTTTTTCAAAGGTTGATAAACCTCTCCCACTTTATACTGCCAAGTCCCTTTTAAATCGATCTGCTGATCATCAACCGTCATAAAATAAGGTTTATCTGGTACAAAACCTCCTTTTCCAACTTGATTTGTAACCCTTATGACAAAAGTATTTTTACCCGATTTCAATAAACCGGCGGGAATCTCGTAACGGCGGGGCGGATACTGGTAGGTAGTATTTCCAATTTTTTTGCCATTGACATACATTTCATCCGCATCCACAACGCGTCCCAGGTAAAGTTTAACAGACTTGCCAATCCATTTTTCAGGGACTTCAAATTCCCTGCGAAACCAAACGACACCGTTCAAATCTTTCACACCCTGATCTTCCCAGTAGCCCGGAATGTTAAAATTCCGCCAGCCTTTTGGTTGGTAGGCAGAGGTTTCCCAGTGCTCAACTTGGCCTAAATCCGTAACTTGCGCCTGTGATCTGGTATTTAAAAAACTGCGTTTGAACGAACTGACATAAGCCGTATCCCTATTTTTGTCAATGATCTTCTGTAAATCAGCAAAATCCTTATAACCATTTTCACTGATCCAGGCTTCTATAGGCGTGCCACCTACCGAGCTGTTTATGATTCCAATAGGCACTTTATACTGATCGTACAAATCTCTTGCAAAAAAATAAGTAACGGCTCCCATGTTAAGCACATCCTTGGGATTTGCCGTTTTCCATTCTCCACCCGGAAAATCTTTTTCAGGACCGTTCAGATTGGTAAGGGTTTGAACAAAAAAATTGCGGACGTCAGGATAGTTGGCTGAGGCAATATCATCTGCAAAACGCTCCTTGACTCGTTCCATATTGATGACCATATTACTTTGTCCACTGCAAAGCCAAACGTCTCCAAAGGCTATATTTTTGATCCGGATCTGGTTTTTACCCCTTAGAAACATTTCAAAACCACTGCCAGCAAATTGTGCAGGCAGCAGGATTTTCCATTCGCCATCCGTAGACGCAACAGTCTTATAACTTTTGTTTTTCAACGTCACCGTAACCTTTTCTTTTGGAGCCGCCCAGCCCCAGATCGTAACGGGTTGATCCCGCTGCAATATCATGTTATCACCAATCAGCTTCGGCAAACGGATCTCTGCTGAAAGATTGCAGGAAAGAAAAAGAAGCAGTATTACAAACGTAAAAATTCTCATTACTAAGCCCGATAATTTAATCTCACAATTTAACAACCACCTAATCATCACGATAAATGACCACAACTGACAACCCGATACTACACCTTACAATCCCCTGACCAAACCTGACCAAACCTGACAATCCCTAAATCACTTTTGAAAATCAACAACCCCTTCAAAAGCTTTTTTAGGTTTGTAGTTCTGATCGAAGAGAAGCGGGTAATCTTTCCGGTTGGGCACCGGGAAATTATCCAGCCAGGTATATTTGTCCGACACATTCCAGAAAGTCACGCCCGTAATAGTGCCTTTGTATTTTCTGAAAACATCGAATAACATTTTGTACTGCGCAGCTTGTTTTTCTACCATTTCAGCAGTCAGCTCACCGGTATCAGTTGACTTTTTTGCTCGTCGTTCGTGCTCTTTTGGATGTACCGAAACGTCAAGTTCAGTAATCTGTACGGCCAAACCAAGGTTTGCAAATTGTTGGATGGATTTTTCAAGCTCCTGCGCGGTGGGCTCATAAATCGACCAGTGCCCTTGTAAACCTACACCATCGATGGGCACTTTTTTATCCTTTAACTTTTTAAGAAGCTGATAGATTTTCTCTCTTTTTGCAGTGCTTTCGGTGTTATAATCGTTGTAAAACAATTTTGCATCCGGATCAGCAGCATGGGCATATTCAAATGCCTTTTCAATATAATCCTCTCCTATGATTTCATAAAATTTCGAACGGCGGTAAATGCTTGTGCCCGTGTCAGGCACAGCCTCGTTGACCACATCCCAGGCGTAAATTTTTCCTTTGTAACGGCCAACCACATCAGTGATATGTTGTTTCAAACGCGCCAGAAGCGCTTCAGGACTTACCTGTTTGCCGGTAGAATCTGTAAAAAACCATTTTGGTGTCTGGTTGTGCCAGCACAGCGTATGACCCCTTACTTTCATACCGTTTTTTTGGGCAAAGGCTACGATAGCGTCTGGGTCCTGCCACGCATATTTGTTTGGTTCAGGATGGATCGGCCCCATTTTCATCGCGTTTTCCGGCGTCAGACTGCTGAATTGTGTGCTAATTAATTCCGCATCAGGCCCCGTAAGGCTCCTGGGTCCCACAGCGACACCAATTGGGAAAAAATCTTTATAAGCACTTTTTAGCGTTTTTTGGGCCAAAAGCTCATTTGATGAAAATAACGCCGCCGATACAGCCACACATTGAAACCAAAACTTTAATCCTTGAGATTTTATCATGACATCAGTTGATTGAAAAAATGAGAAATTAGCTTGCTTGCGGCGGTCGGCTATCAAATTTAAGCCAGTAAAGAAACCCCAGTCGATGGCAACTCAGCTGCCGAAAGCCGACAGCTACTTAAATAATAGCTGCGAAAACTCAAATAAATCATGTCTCCAAACCGGCCAGCTATGTCCGCCGGGATATTCGCTGTACTTATACTTCACGCCCAGCTCATCGAATTTCGCCAGCATGATCTTGCAATTTTTAAAAGCAATATCTTCCTCACCGCCCATCGATACCCAGAAGTTTTTCAGGTTACTATTGATCTTTTCAGCATTGGTTTTCATGAAGGCATATTGAGGATCCGAGAGTGCCGTATTATTTGCAAACCAGCCCGAACTGAAAACACCAAGCGAGGAGAACATTTCTGTGTTTTTTATTCCGGCATATAAAGTTTGTAATCCGCCCATCGAAAGTCCTGCAAGTGCCCGGTTTTTAGCGTCCGTTTCTACCCGGAAACTGCTCTCCACGAACGGAATAGCACCTGATTTCAATTCATTATCAAATTGTTTCAGCACATTTTCATTGAAACCGGCAAGGCCGCCCGAGCCTCCCATATTTCCATCCAGCATGACAATTACCATCGGCTTGGCTTTTCCTTCCGCAATCAGATTATCTAAAATCATATCCGTTTTGCCTTGTAAGGCCCAGCCACGCTGATCTTCTCCGCCCCCATGAAGCAGGTACAGAACCGGGTATTTTTCTGTTGATTTATCATAACCAGGTGGCGTGTAAACGTACATTTCACGCCAGGCACCCATCGTTTTCGAAAAGTATTTTTTGATACGGATATCGCCATGAGGCACATCCCGCTGAGCATAATATCCACCGTTGCGGTAGGGAATTTCAATACCACTTGCCATGCGACCCATGCCATAAAAAGTTTCACTTGCAGGATCAGCCAAAGCGACGCCGTCGATCAGAAGTGAATAATAGTGAAAACCTTTGCTGATGGAATCTGTTGTTACCGCCCAGTAGCCGCCGGTATCCTTTTTCATTTCATATTTTTTGCCCAGATCAATCTGTACTTTTTGTGCTTCCGGCGCCTTTACCCTAAACACAACCCGGTTATCCGGGAGAATTTGAGGGTATTGGGCAGTACGGATATTGGTAGCAGCACGCGTCCCCAGAATGGTGTATTTAGACAAAGATGCATTGTCCACCGGCTTGAACAGAAACTGTGAAAACATATACAAACCGTTTTTCCAAACTTTGAAATCATGCACGCCGGGTTCGATGTAATAGATATGCGGAACCTGATTTTCAAACATATAATCATGTGTCCGTTTGCTGAAAGTGATCAGCCTGTCGTTGTCCCCGCACGAAATGAAAAGTAATTTCAGTTTCTTTTTCGCCTGCTCAGGATCAGGCATCAGCTCGGTTGGGACTTTGGTATTGGGCGCAGACGAAAAACCACCTATCCAGGCGAACTGATCCAGATTTCCCAAACCAAAGTTAAGCGACTGCCCGCCTCCCATCGAAAGTCCGGCAATGGCACGATGCTCACGATCTTTCAAAACCGGATACTTGCTTTCTACAAAAGGGATCAGATCTTTAAGCAGATCCTGTTCAAAAGTTGCAAACGCTGCGACTTTATCAGGCGCCATAATATTTCCGGTAGCAGCATCATCCTTCATCGCCCGGCCATTGGGCATCACGACGATCATCGGTTCAATTTTCTTCTCCGCATACAGATTATCCAGGATCAGCTGCGGATTGCCTCCTTTCAGCCATTCCTTTTCGTCCCCGCCAATACCATGTAATAAATACAAAACAGGGTACTTTTTCCTTTTGTTAAAACCCGGCGGTGTATAAATGAGCGCCTTTCGGGCAGCTCCAACCGTCTTCGACTGGTACTTCACCGAATCAATTTTTCCTTTCGGAATTCCGGCCTGCACCACATCATACCCTTTGGGCATTTCTTTCAGGATTTCCTGGGCATTGCTGAACAAAGAAAGCAGCATCAGGCTCGTGACAATTGATATAATTCTTTTCATGGTTTGAAAGGTAATTGCTTTATATTATTTAACTGATTGATGCACTGCATCTAAGGTGTTTGGTATGAATTTTCCGGGCGAAGACTCAGTTTAAGCGCTGTCGGAAAATCAGGAGGAACGGGATAAGTCACCTTGCCTGTCGCCAGCCACTCTGCTGCTCTTATCACCGTTGTCTGATAACCAATGCAGCGATAAGCGGGAGGATAACTTTCACCTTTCCAAAGATGGCCAAGACTTGAATTGTAAACCCGTCCTTTTCCATATTTTACAACCCATTCCACCGGCCAGGTCCTTTTTGTACTCGTACTGTCAAAAGCACATGAAAGCACGCTGATATTTTCTGCCGGACCGCGCGGGAAATAATAAACCTCCGTATTGGCAGTTTGCCATTGATCAGGATATCCTTTATTAATCGGGTGTGGCGTCAGTACTTGAATCAATGCATTGAACCTCTCACCATGCCCTGTTCCCTCTCCTTCATTTGGCGGAATTCTACTTATGTTTTTAGCTCCGTCAACTTCCAGTGCATAACCTTCGGAAGCCCGTCGCCAGCCCAGTCCGATCATCTTGTCGTATTCTTTCCAATGGGGAAATGCGTTGTTGGCCGAATGGAGTATGTACAATCCACCCCCATTACTTACATATTTTTCCAATTGTTTTTCAGCCTGCCTTGGCCAGCGCAGACTGGGTTTTTGAATGTTATTCGTATTTTGTATAATCAATACATATTTGCTAAAATCAGGATTCCACGCACTCCTGTTCAAGCTATCCGCGGGAATCGTGCTCACCTCCACCAGAAACCGTCCGTTTTCTTCCAATATCCATTTGGTTATAGCGGTCGTTTGTTTCCAGTCATGATTACTGAATCCATCCACGATCAAAACCGGTATTGGCTTCTTTTTTTGTGCCAAAACGCTAAGCGTGATGAAAACGGACAGGATGAAGAGAAGACAAATTTTAAGCATAGTTGTATGATTTAATTACTCCCGTTTACAATTTTGTCCTCTAAACTGAAAAAATCAAAGTCCGCATATCCGCCGACATTTTTGGTTGCATAATTGAACAACCCAAAACGATAACCCATAAAATGCGGAATGGTATAAGACATTTTAAGTGGTTTCCCAATGGGCAGCCAGGATTTGCCGTCGAGACTGTAAAAGAAACTGGCTGTATCTTTCTTGTCTTTGAAATCACATTCCGCTTTCAAATAGACTTTATTTTGAGACAATGATATACTTTCAATCTCATCGGCCTTGCCTGTTAGCGAGCGAACCATAACAATCGAAGATCTGTCGCTCCCCATTTTCACACCTGCAAAACCATAGTTTTTTTGCAACAATCCTAATCCTGCCATATCCCCTTCCTTCATTTTTGAAATATCAATCAAAGTGGAAGCAGAGGATTCCGGACCGATGGTACGCTGCGTCAGTGTATTTCTTGCACTTACAAACGAGGTATCAATCCGCCCTGTTTTTAACCGCAGAAATCCCTTACGTTCTGTCACCGACCAAAGGTTATTATCGGGATTGTGATTCCATTGCCAGATCAGGGGCAAGGCAGATTCTCCCTTTTTGCGTGAAAAATCATCGGAAGCGACAATGCCCGGCATCAAACCTTTGCTGGCTGGTAAGGCAAGTATTTCAGGCACTTTTCCGTCATTTCCCAGCACCGGCCATCCATCTTTCCAGGTAACCGGTACGAGATAAGGAATCCGGCCGACGGCACCATAATCCCGGAAAAGATAAGCATACCATTTCCCGTCCGGCGTATCGATCAGCCCGCCTTGCGCAACGCCTAAATCCTGTAATCCAATGCGGCCTTCATAAGGTCCCGTGATTGTATCAGCCCGGTGAATCACAACCGTTCGCATACCTCCTTTCGGCCATGTGATGTTGAAAAGATAATATTTACCGTTCACCTTGAAAAGCTGCGAACCTTCTGCCGGAAGACCTCCGCTGGCACCCGAAGGCAAACTGGCATTTTCAATAATAACCTGCTCAGCGACACCTTTTTTCACCGCCGAGGCATCCGCTTCCAGTTGGACCATTGTGATTTTTCCCGCTCCGTAAATCAGATAAACCTTTCCATCGTCATCAAAAAATAAAGAATGGTCATGATAGGAAGGCGAAAATGACGACATTTTCCACGTTCCTTTTTCAATATTTTTTGTTGTAAAAATATAGATCTTGCCAGTTGTCTGAGCGAAGGTTGTCACATAAAACAACCCATTGTGATAACGAAAACTGCTGGCCCACGAGCCACGGCCATAAGTGCTTTTTCCATTGGTAAGATTGAGCGCATCCATATTTGCCAGCGTGTCGTAGGCATAACTGACCAGCTGCCAGTTCACCAGATCGTTCGATTTCATAATCGGCAGTCCGGGGCTCATATGCATGGTGGTGCTGCTCATATAATAGGAGTTTCCGACGCGTAGCATGGACATATCAGGCACGTCGGCAAAAATGACCGGGTTTCGTGCCGTTTGCGCCTGAGAAAAATGGCTCAAAACCAACACACAAAAAAGCAGGCAAAACAAAGATTTTTCTTTCATTGGAAAATGACGATTATGCCCGTTTTGTTATTCAAGTGGCCCGATGAGTTCTATAAAGGTACCGTCAGGATCTTGCACCAATACAAAGTGCGCGTCTTTGTTGAGCTGTGTAGGTGTTTTTCCCAGAAAGGCTACTTTCTGTCCTTTCAGCCTTTCGATAATTGGTTTTAATGATTTGACATGGATGGTAATGTATTGGGCACCGGTATCATCCTGTATGAATTTCTGTTTTGGATGCGCCACTTTTTTGCCAAAACTCATCAGTTTCCATTCGCTGGCTTCCGGGCTGTTTTCAAGTTTCAGAATGTTGACATTCGTGGCTTCTCCACCGGTCAGGCCGCCTCTTTTTCCAAATTCCTCATTGATTGTGAAATTCCCGGTTTTTACCATGCCAATGCCATTGACATAGAAGTCCAATGAACGCTCCATATCGGCCACCACTACACCAACGCCGATTGACTTATTAGTAAAGTTGGACTGAGCGTGAACCAGACTGCAAAAGAGCACCGCGGAGACTGTCAAAAAGTTTCTAAAAATTGACTTTTTCATATAATCTAATTTAATATTTCTTCAAAAATGAATTTTAATATTTGTGTAAAACGAAGTGTAAACTCACCCAAACCTATTTTGATACTTTTGGAAACATCGGATCATTTCCGCTGTACTTCAAATATTTAAAGGATGCAGAATTGGTAGTCGCTTCTCCCGATGAAGTAGCATACATACCGAACAGACAGCCGATAAAACCTCCCGCAACCTGCGTACTCAGGAATTTAGCGTCAACCTTATCTTTTAAAAGCTGCCAGGAAGTTCCTTTTGAAAAATGAAAACTGTAAGAATCGCCTTCGGCTGTGATGCGTAGTTTGACCGGTTTTGAAACATCAGTTAAAGGCATTTGCGCGAGCAGTTCCATCTCTTTTTTATCCGCAATGCTTTTATAAAGCTGGATCATAGGTTTACCATTTTCCATGGATTTACTCAAAAAATAAAAATGAGATTCATCCTGAAAAATGGTCAGCCCCGCTTTTTCTTTTTCTGATTTGGCAGAAAAGTCAAGTTCCACTTCCGTTGTACAATACAAATGCTGCTGACGTTTTCCGATAAAGGAAGGATTACCCATTTCCATGATCGTTTCCGGTTTTAATTTCATCGTCAGGCCGCTTTTCTGTGATAGTGAAAATGAATTCTTATCAATAGTCCTCATAAAAAGAAGCGCCGGATCCAACGTTTTTTCGAAAGTCAGCGTGTAGGCAAAGTTGCCGGCCTGCGGAGGCGTATCCTTTTGTTTTACTTCCTTATAATTTACGGCATACTCATATTTGATCTCTTTGCTATCGGGATTAATGATCGGCCAGTCGTTTTTCCATTCCACAGGTGCGATGAAAGTTTCGCGACCGGTGTTGTAAAAATTTCCTTCATAAGGTCTAACGGCAAGAAATATGGCATAGGTTTTACCGTCCGGACCATCGACAAACTGCGCGTGACCAGCCGACGTTATCGGATCTTTACGGTCGTCCGGCAATCCTTTTTGCGTAAGAATCGGGTTATTTTCATATGGAACAAAAGGTCCCCAAACGGATTTGCTGCGAAAGACAACTTCTGTATGATTGACCGATGTTCCTCCCTCGGCTGCATACAAATAATACCAGCCATTTCTTTTCATGATATGCGGTGCTTCAATCCAGACCGGCTTTTTGCTTAGGTCTACCCCGCCATTAACAAGCTGTTTTTCTTCACCTATCACCTTCAAAGTCGCAGGATCAATTTCATAAATCCGGATGGTTCTGTGGCCGGGATACAGAGACTTTCTTTCCGGCGGATCGCTGTTGTAGATGATGTATGCTTTGTTTTCTTCATCAAAAAACAGAGACGGATCTATGCCGCGGACCTGGGGAACGCGGACAGGATCACTCCACGGGCCAGCCGGATTTTTGGAAGTGACTATGAAATTCCCGTCGTGATCAATATCCGTACAAGTGACATAGTACGTACCATTATGAAAACTGATCGCCGGTGCGAACAAACCCCTGGTTAGTTTTTCTCCCATGAAATCCATCTGCGACGGGCGGTCGATGACATTTCCAATCTGTTTCCAGTTTTTAAGATCCTTGCTGTGAAAAACTGGAATTCCCGGAAAATAAGAGAAGGTAGAATTAACCAGATAATAATCCGTCCCTACCTGAACCACACTCGGATCGGGGTAAAAGCCGGTTAAAATCGGGTTTATGATGGTGGTTGTCTGAGCACTCGCGCATTCACTAAAAAAAATGCTGCCGGCAAAAAACACCGTATAAAAAAAATGCTTTGTCTTCATTTAGTAATCTTAATCAACGATTTGGTTTTCTAAATAAGCGGTGTCAAACCGCAGATATTTCTGCCTATATTTTTATTACTTTTCCTGCGGCGGCCGATTTGTAAATCGCTTCCACAACCCGGATATCTCTAAGCCCTTCTTCACCAGGAGCGATCAGATCCGTGTTTCGAAGTATGGCATCGCAGTCTTCATCCATTTGTTTAGCCTGCTGATTTTTAATCGGAAATTCAATCAATGTTCCATTCGACAGACTTCCTTTATTTCCATTGTAACCCGACTGCGGTTCCAGCTTTGCCCAGCCTTTTTCATAGTTGACATGCAAGTGATTCATGTTGATGCCAAAACTGGTCTGGCAGGAGGCTTTGGCGCCGCTTGGGAAATCAAGCATAAACATCATCGTTTCTTCCACTTCCTTGTAAATATCCGGACGTGTTGTAGAAGCCTGGGCGAAAACACTGATTGGTTCCTCACCCGTTGCAAGCCGTGCTCCCTGCAAAGCGTACACACCCATATCCCCCATCACACCACCTCCGAGCGACTTTTTCTGTTTCCAGTGATCGGTGCGCGCGTCAAAATATCCGGCGGCACTTGTCACCATCTTTACCTTACCAAATTTTGGTTCTTTAGCTAGTTTCATAATCGCCTGGATATTAGGATCATGCTGACAGCGATAGCCGATCGCCAGTTTAACTTTACTGCTGCTGCAAGCCTTGATCATCGCTTCGCAATCTGCCACTGAGGGCGCCATGGGTTTTTCACAAAATACGTGTTTGCCTGCTTTTGCGGCGCGTACCACATATTCCCTGTGCATGGATGGGGGCAATACCACATAGACAATATCGATATCCGGATTATTGGCGATCTGATCGAAATTCTGATAGTTGTAGATATTTTTATCAGGGATCTTATATTTCGCTTTCCAGGTTTCAGCTTTTGCGGGCGTTCCCGTCACAATACCCGCCAAATAACATTTTTCAGTCATTTGAAGCGCCGGTGCCAGAAGATCTGTGCTATAATATCCAAGGCCCACCAGGGCGATGCCCAATTTTTCTTTTTTCTGGGCGGTAGCAGCTAGCAAGGGATTACCGGAAAACAACGCAGCGGCTCCTGCCAAAGTCAGGGTTGATAAAAAATCGCGTCTTTCGAGTTGCATATTAATTTTTGATAGGAATGAATAATGATATATTAATTATCAAGGAGTTATTGTTTTAATATTTCCATTGCTATCTCTCAGCAACTCTCTGACTTTTACACTGCGAAGATGCGTTTTACCGGAAAGCTCAGCATCATGATAAAACAGATACCATTTTCCGTTCACATCAACGATCGAGTGATGCGTTGTCCACCCTTCGACCGGAGTCATGATCACGCCTTTGTAGGTAAAGGGTCCATAAGGCGAAGTTCCCTCCGCATAACAAAGCAAGTGCGTATCACCTGTGGAATACGAGAAGTAATACTTTCCGTTAAATTTGTGCATCCAGGCTCCTTCAAAAAAACGCCTGCTGGCATCTGAGGCAAGAAGAGGTTTGCCATTTTCATCAAGGATCTGAACATCACGCAAAGGCTCGGCAAATGAAAGCATATCGTCTTTCATCACAGCAATTTTTGCGCTTAATGCAGGTTCATTTTCATGGCCTTTGCCTAGATCAGTCATCAAAGTTTTATTGTAGGTTCCTGTATGCCAGCGCTGAAGCTGACCTCCCCAGATTCCTCCCAGATACATGTATGTCTTACCATCGGTATCCATAAACACAGCCGGATCGATGCTATAACTGCCCTCAATAGGTTTTGCTTCTGGCTTAAAAGGTCCGGCCGGGGTTTTACTTGTAGCCACGCCAATACGGAAAATGCCCTCTTTATCTTTTGCAGGAAAATAAAGAAAATATGTTCCGTTTTTGTAAGCCGCATCCGGTGCCCACATTTGTTTATCTGCCCAGGGTACATCTTTTACATCCAGTGCCACACCATGATCGGTCACTTTTCCACCGATCCTGTCCATGGAGAAAACATGGTAATCGCGCATCTGGAAATGCCCGCCTTCGTCATCCTGCGGCACGTCAGCTTCCACATCATGGGACGGATATATGTAAATTTTTCCATTAAAAACATGTGCTGAGGGATCGGCCGTGTAGAGGCCGTCGATCAGGGGTTTTATCTTTTCAGGCATTTTCTGGCAGATCCCTTGACAGGCAGTGGCAGCAATAATCGAGAAGGTGACTATAAGACTCTTATTGAATTGTATCATCATTTATGTTTTTAATACTGAAAGCAGAGCGTTGGCGTGTTACTACTTATGTGGTTTTATTCAAATCCTGACAAAACTAATCCTGAAACACAGAACTGCGCTTATGGCAGCCCTGCGTCCCAGGCTAATTGTTTTTTGATCAACATGTATTAATATCCCGTGTTTTGAGGAAACTTAGGACCTTCCACGACCCTATCAATCTGAGACTGAGGGATTGGTCGTAACATATGAAAATCTTTGATGTAAGGTGCGGCCTCTTTGTTCCATTCCTGCACACGGCGGACAAGTGAGCGCGTTCTGACCAGATCATGCCAGCGCTGCCATTCTCCGAAAAATTCACGGCTTCGTTCATCCAGAATAAAATCCAGAGTTACATCAGCAGCGGTAATCGTCATAGCCGTCGCCGCAGCTGTATTCTGAGCCGCGGTATTCGTTTTTCTGAATGCTGCACGCTGCCTTAAAACATTGATCAGCGTTGCAGCTTTGGATGCATCGCCTGCTTTGAAACTTGCCTCAGCACCAATCAGGTAAACATCAGAAAAACGGTATAAAACACAAGGACGCGTTGATGGATCGTTGAAATTGGCACCGCGACTTGGATCCATATATTTTTTCAATGCCGGATAAATACCGTTATTCCAAAGACTTGGCGGCACAACAATGCCTTTAAATGGCCTTGATCCTACAAACTGAGGCGCCCCTGGCACTTCATAATCGGGCAGCCAAACGGCTGTATCCGAACCCGGAACGGTGGTGTAACCAATTCCACGGGTATTATTGGCGGTTGTTGGGGTATTCGTTACTGCGGTATTGGAAATATAAACCGTGTAAAATGAATTGGCAAAACGTGAATCGACATCACGGTTTGTGAAAGCCTGATCAAGGAAATAATTTTTCCCGGCACGTGTTCCCGTGGTCTGCTTATCCGAATTCGGACGCATCCGCACATAAGGGCGGCCATAGTACGAATCACGGATCATGCCCGAAGTTCCACTGTTGGTAAAAGCTCCGGCAGCATTTTTGATCGAATTGATTCCACTGTTGTTGGGATAATTCCAGTTGGTAAACCATGGACTCAGGTTTTGGGCCGCACCGCCGCCGGCTGCTCCACCGACGCTGTAATAACCATATTTTGGATCCAGCACGTGGTCGCTGACAAACATCGTTTCTTTTCCATAGTCATTCGCAGGCACAAAGGCATCGCCATAATCCTGCCAAAGATCAAGTCCATAAGCAGATTTGTTGGCAATAATCTCGTCACAAATTTTTGCCGCCTGCGAAAAGTCATTGGCTGTATTGTTCAGCCATCCGCGGGTAAGGTATACTTTGGCCAGCAAAAACTGCGCAACGGGTTTGGTTGCCGCTTTTCCAAGGAATGGAGCGGTCGGCTGGTTGGGCAAATCAGCGGCAGCCTCTGTAAGGTCTTTGATGATCAGCTCATAAACTTCTGCCGCAGGCTGGCGCGAAGCGGCCTGTGAGGCTACGGTAATAAATTCGGTATGAAGCGGAACATCACCCCAGGTCTGGACAAGATAAAAATACCAGAAAGCCCTTAAAAATTTAGCCTGGGCAAGGTATTGCTTCCGCGTTGTTTCATTCAAATCAATGGTCTGACCATACTGAAGTACGCCGTTGAGCGTGTTAATATCCTGAAATGCGACGCCCCAGGCTGAGCCGAAATTACTGCTGTTCAAACCGTTGTAGGTATAGGCATTACCAGTTCCGGCATTGACGCCCTGGATAAACTCGTCGGTTCCAGCCTGCATTTCGACCGTGAACCCTTCGGTGCCCCATTGGCTTCGAATATCGTTGTAAACCCCTGCAATCCCTCCGAGCACACCGGATGGACTATTAAAATAAGAAGGGACGATTTGGGATTGTGGATGCTCTTCAAGCACTTTTTCACAACCTGAGCTAAGTGCAACGATCAGCCCGGCAGTAAGCAGAATTTTTATGGATTTCATGATCGATTAGAATTTAAGGTTAACGCCCACAGTGAATTGTCTTACCGGAGGATTATTAAGATTTACCGAAATCTGACGCTCTGGCGTACCGCGGTCGCTGGAAGCATCCGGGTTTAGCGTCGACTGACCACTTGCATAACTGTTTCCTTCCGGGTCGATAGCAAGATTATCTCTTACCAAAGGCGAATAGATTATAAATGGATTGGTCAGGTTTACGTAGATTCTGGCCGATGTTGCACCAATCTTTTTGAAAACATTACTTTGGAAAGTGTAACCAAAGTTGATACTTCTGCATTTGATAAACGAACCATCGTAATAACCAAGCGTTGAACCAAAGTTTGCCACAGCGCCGCTTGCGTCAGGAGCAGGAAATGCGTTGGTAGGATTTGTTTCTGTCCAATAATCTGTTTTCACCTGATTCACACGGCTTTGGTTATAGAAGGCAAATCCGCCTGATCCTGTAGAGTTACCTGTCAGGTAAGGCACAATTACTTTCATTCCCATCCGGGCATAAGTAACAACGGAAGCATCAAAATTCCTGAAACTGAAACGGGTTGTAAGGCCTCCCTCCCATTTTGGCTGAAAATTACCCAGCAGCTGACGATCGTTGGCATCAATTTTTCCATCACCATTAAGGTCCTGTACTCTGATTTGTCCTGGATATTGTACAGGAGATGTTTGTTTGGCTAATGTGCCATTTTCCTTGTCGGCAGTCTGCCAGATACCCAGCTTTTTGTAATCATAAATAACAGAAAGTGGCTGTCCTACAAACCATCCTGCGCCGATATTGGACTGTTCCTGTGGTGTGGTCAACTGGGTGATTTTCTCCCGGTTGAAAAAATAAGTCGCGTCTACGCTCCAGTTAAACCCTTTTGGTTTTCTGATGATCTCAAAGGTTGTGGTCACTTCCACCCCTTTTCCTTCGGTTTTACCAAGATTTTTTAGGGTTGAACTCGCACCATTGCTGGCAGGCAGCGGGACTGAGAGCAGAATATTTTTGGTTTTTTGATGATACCAGTCCACCGATCCTGTAATGCGATTGTTAAGAATACCAAAATCAAGACCAATATCAAGCTGCGCAGTCGACTGCCAGGTCAAATCATTGGCTGGAAGACTGGTCACTGTATAAGCCAGCTGCTGTCCGGCAGTACCAGTTCCAAAATTGTAATAACCGGCAGATAATGCTCCAAGAGTTGAATAGGCACCCACATTCCGGTTTCCTGAAATACCCCAGCCGCCGCGTAACTTAAGATTGGAGACAAAAGTGGCGGATTTCATAAAGCTTTCTTCAATCACATTCCACCCCAGACCAATAGCCGGATAATTAAAATACTGATTACCAGGAGATAAGGTAGAGGATCCGTCCCTACGAAGCGTCATGGTCAGCAAATACTTATCGGCATAGCTATAATTAAGCCGGCCCATGTAGGATAATAACCCGGTTTCAGAAAAAGAGTTGCCATAATCAGAACTAGCCACAGGCTGCCCTGATGCAAGCGAGAAATTGGATGTTTTAATGTAATCTGCCGGTACCCCTGTCACTGTGAAACGGCTGCCCAGCGAGTGATTTTTGGTATACTCAAAAAGTGCGGTAAAACCCAGTTTATGCTTTCCTGCAAATGTTTTATCGAAATAAAGCAAATGCTGCAAGTTCACGTCCCAATATTCTGTGTTACTGATCTCGGCATTGGATGATGCCTGCGTTGTGGCTGAGTTAAAATAGGTAAGCGGGCCATTATAATTGTTAAAATTCGACTGGCTGAAATTCAATCCCGCATTGAACCGGTATTTAAGTCCTGGTAAAATATTCACCTCTGCGTAAATACTGTTGAATGTCCTCAGAGAGCGTGTACGTGAAAGATAGGAATCTTTTTTCGTCATAATCGTAAGCGGACTTACACCAGCCGCATCAATGGAACCTTCCGAGGGGAATATATTGACTGTACCATCAGCATTATACGGTGAGGCGAGTGGTGTTAAACGCACGAGTCCACCTGGAATGCCACCCCCGCCAGGCGTGTTCTGGTATGTCAGCGTGTTGAGCGTATTAAGACCGATCTTGACGTGTTTTCCAATCCGCTGATCGATGGTCGCACGGATATTGAAACGCTGAAAATTCTGGTTTGGAATAATCCCTGTTTCATTAAAATAACCCAGACCCAACGAATACTGCGTCGTCTCACTGCCACCCTGCACGCCCAATTGGTGGTTAGTCATAAATCCTGGCTTGTATATAAGACCCTGCCAGTCTGTCGATACGCCGTTATCAAGGGCTTGCTGCTCTTTCTGTGTAAGCACATAACCGGACGTTCCCGGGCTTGTACGGTTGTATTTGGCCGCATCAAGTTTGAACTGAGCATATTCAGGGCCATTCATCACATTGAATTTTCCCATTACACGGGTTTCTCCGTGGTATCCGTCATAGCTGAATACAGGTTTACCAACCTTACCTCTTTTAGTCGTTACTAAAATCACACCCCCTGAACCGCGTGAACCGTAAATTGCTGTTGCCGAGGCATCTTTCAAAACCTCAAGGCTCAGGATATCATCCGGGTTTATGTCATTCAAACCACCAAAAGGTATCCCGTCGACCACCACAAGGGGTCCGTCCTGACTGTCGGCAGTACCCGAACTTGTCGTAAGTGTCCGGTTGCCCCTGATTCTGATTTGCCCCTGAGAACCGGGGGTACTTCCATTGCTGATGATTGAAACACCGGCTGCCCGGCCCTTCAACTGATTGATCAGATTAGGAGCAGGTACTTCTTTAAGTGTGCTTTCACTGACAGAAACAACCGAGCCTGTCACATCCCTTTTCCGCTGGGTACCGTAACCTACGACCACCACTTCATCGAGCACCTTATTATCACCTTTCAAAATTACATTCAGGACTTTTTGCGTTCCAACTACCACTTCCTGAGACACATAACCAACAAGCGACACAACCAGAATTGTATTGGCGTTCTCAGCAATGTTGATTTTGAAATTTCCATCGGTATCGGTGATCGTTCCCCGGGTAGTGGATTTAATAAGTATACTTGCCCCGGGAAGTGCGGCACCATCTTCCCCAGTTACTTTTCCTTTGATCTCCACATCTGCAACCGATGTTGATCTTAACGGAATGCGATCGTTAATTAAAAATGTACTACTGGCAAAAGTTTCCGTAGACAACCCGCCCAGCAGTAAAAAGTGTAGGCCAGAGATCCCCATGACCCTTGCCACCATATTAAAGTTTAATAAAGAGTCTTGCATAAGTTTGGAATGATTAAGTGTTTCCGAATAGATTGGGTTGCACCTACTGAATGATTCTCATTCATGTGCGGCATCATAGTAATTTCCGGTAACTGTTTTAATTGGTGCATTAGCATGTCATAAAATTTGGGTTAAAAAAAAGTTTACGAACACTTTCATTTGGTTTTCAGTAATCAATTAGTGTCAATTTGACATTATTTAAATACGGCATAATTTTGATTTGAAAATTCTCCGTTCACGCTTTTCGCCTTGGAAGAAAATTTTTCGATAGTATGGATGAATCAGAATCAGTGCACTAATTCAGTTCATCATTTTTCCCAGATATTATTTGATTAATTATCGACAAATGTAATAGGGCATCGATGTCTATTGTGAGCAGATTTGTTCATTTTACAGCTACTATTGTTCAAATCCACATAAAAAATGCCGTATTCAAGGAGAAACTTGCATTTTTAGGTTTAAAATACCGTTTTTCGTAGGTGGAATGTAATCGAAGCCCTCGTGGTCCTATCCTTGAACTGAAATATCCCTTTACTTTTCCTGGCATACGAAATATGATGGTCTCAACAATGGCGGGCTTTTAATTTTACCGGATCAATGCGCATAACAAATTATTATATATATCACTTTGCATGCTCGCTGGTAATAATCCTTACGGGTTATTACACAGCCTGGGCTCAGCGTGCTGAACCAAGTTTTACGTCGATTACCTCCATGGATGGGCTCTCGTCCAATACAGTAACAGCTATTTTAAAAGATAGCCATGGACTGATGTGGTTTGCAACTGACGATGGCCTTAACAAATTTGATGGTACGGATGTAACGGTATATCGTCACCGTAAACAGGATTCAACCTCATTGAAATCCAATGATATTGCCAGTCTACATCAGGACCGAACCGGTAATATCTGGGTGGGAACCATTGAAGGTGGACTACACTTTTATGATCGAAGAAAGGATTCATTTGTGAGCATTCCATCCCCGCATAGCGTCACAAGTATAGGCAGCGATGCAACAGGAAAACTCTGGATAGGAACGACCAATGGATTAGTTAATGTAGATGCAAAAAATCACCGGATCAGCACATTTTCTTCAATACCCAACGTTCCGGATGAGCTTTCGAAAGGACTTATACTGAGCATTGCAACAGACAGAAAGCAGAGGGTATGGGTTGGCTCGAAAAACGGTTTGTTCAGGATTGACCCTTTCCGTAAGGACAACGAATACATTAATTATCTTCAGGCATTGCCGGAAGAAAGCGGTTCTCGAACTGTTAAGTCTATTATTGAGGACTCTGGTGGAAATTTATGGGTCGGTACTTACAGCGGCGTACTGAAACTTGATTCAAATGGGCAGCTCTTAAAGCATTTCAAGTATGAATCAGGCAATAAAAATTCTCTGAGTTCTAATATGGTTTTTGCAATTTCATTGGCAAATAACCATAATATCTGGATATGCACCGATGCAGGACTGAATATTCTTGATATCAACAGCGGAAACATTCAACGGTATGGCCCGGATGCCAGAACTGAATTTAGTTTAACAAATAAATCGGTACGCAGCATACTGATTGATAATCAAGGTATCTGCTGGCTTGGTACATACAAAGGCGGTGTAAATAAGTACGACAAAAATCTGGCTATTTTCGGATTAAAAAGATCTTATACCAACGATCCGTATGGTCTAAGTGCTCCGTTTGTTACCTCGTTTGCCCAGAGCCCTTCAGGTGCGCTATATGTGGGTACAGACGGCGGAGGGCTCAACTTATATGACCGGGAGAGGAATCTTTTTAAAAAATTTCAGATCAATCCTCAAAACAGGAATGCCGCATCTGGATTGGCTATTCTGACACTCGAATTCACCGCTGAGAATGAACTTTGGATAGGAACGTTTCAGGATGGCTTATTCCAGTTTAATCCAAAAACTGGCCAACATAAGCAATACTTACGTGGCAAAGATTCTTCCAGTCTGAGTAACAACGAAATTTTCTGTTTGCAAAAAGACAGATCCGGCAAGTTGTGGATAGGTACCAATGGTGGTGGCGTGCACTTGTTTGATCCGGAAACAAAACATTTTGAAAGATATTTCAACCTGACAGTTCCTGCTTCACAGCGGATTATTCCCCTCAATGGATATATCAGAGATATTTTACAGGACAGCCAGGGAAGAATCTGGATAGGCTCGCATGGAACCGGCCTGGCAGTCTTTGACCCGGTCAAACGAAAATCGATACTGCTCGATAAACAATCCAGTAATCTTCCCGGCAATATCGTCTCATCTATCCTGGAAGATAAAAAAGGAAACATTTGGGTTGGCACATTCGGAGAAGGACTTGCCCTGTTTGATTCCGTTTCAAAAAAATTCATTTCGTATGGAGAAAAGGAAGGACTGGCAAGCAATGTGATCAATAAGATTCTTGAAGACGCTCAGGGCCGAATCTGGGTGAGTACTAATCAGGGTATCAGTTATTTTGATCTTAAAAATAAAAAATTTACCAATTACAGTTCTTATAACGGGATTCAAAACAAAACGTTTGTCCTTGGCTCAGGAATACGGACGTCTGATAACATTTTGTTTTTTGGTGGCATTGCAGGTTTCAACTACATTGATACGCGAAGTCTACCCTCATGTAAAAACATAGCGCCTATCATCCTGAAAGATCTGCGTATTGGTAACAAAAGCATTACAGCGGCAGATTCCAGTTTTATTGATGCTGATATCGCTGTGGCCAAAAAGATAAATCTGGATTACAAACAGAATTTTTCACTGGGGTATGCCGCCCTGGATTATACCAATCCCAGGCAGATGCATTACCGGCACAGGCTTATAGGCATGCAAGCCGACTGGAATGAAACTGGACTCAATAATTTTGCCAGCTACACCAATTTAAGCCCTGGAAGTTATGTATTTGAGGTACAGTCCAGCAGTGACGGTATCAATTGGGGCCCTGATTCTACCTCGATATCAGTGCACGTAAAACCGCCCTTTTATCTTACCATTTATGCATATATTTTTTATCTGTTGACTCCAATTGCTATTGTATTTGCAATGCGCCGCCGGGGAATCCAAAAACTTCAAAGGGAATTTAGGGAGCAACAAAAACAAGCAGAAGCTGAACAGGCAAAAGAACTGGACAGGCAAAAAATAAAGTTTCTTACCAATCTGAGTCATGAACTCAGAACGCCGATATCTCTGATTCTTGCACCTACTGAAAATTTATTGATCAAAACAAAAGCAACCGAATTAAACGCACCGGTCTTAGCGATTAAAAGAAATGCCAAAAGACTGCTCAACCTTGTTGACCAGCTTCTGGATATTAAAAATATGCAGCAGCAGGAGGTAAAACTCAATTTGGAAACCAGGGATGCCATCCTGTTTATCAAGGATACCTGTGAACAGTTCAGCGACCTTTCATTCAGAAAAGGCATTCAGTTCAACATTGAAAGCGATACTGCCCAGCTGTATATGGATTTTGACGCGGAAAAACTGGAACGGATACTTTTCAATTTGCTGTCTAACGCATTTAAATTCACACCTAAGGGTGGAGAAGTAGAACTGGGCATTTGCCAGCAAAATTCCGCTGATGGCAATTCCTGGCTCACCATTTTGGTAAAAGACACCGGAGTAGGTATTACGGAAGCTAACCATGAAAAAATATTTGAAAGGTTTTTCCAGGATGACACAGATCTGTCGATCCTGAATCAGGGAAGTGGTATCGGGCTTTCAATCGTGCGTGAGTTTGTTCAGCTGCACCAGGGAACGATCACGGTAAAAAGCCAGCCAGGCCTGGGCAGTACCTTTACGGTTCGGCTACCAGTGGTAACCAATTTAATACCGCTTTCACCGGCCGGGCAATCGGGCTCCGATAGGCTCCTTTTGCCTTCTGCCAATGAGGACATGGTTATTAACAAAAAGGAAAAATCAAATCTTGATGATCCGTCCAGTGTATTGATCATTGAAGACAACGAAGAATTCAGGCACTATCTGAAAGAAAGCCTTATGCCTTTTTATCATGTCGTAGAAGCAAATAATGGAAAAGAAGGATGGCAAAAAACGTTGAGTCACCACCCCGAGTTGATCGTCAGTGATATTGCCATGCCGGAAATGGACGGAATTACTTTAAGCCAAAAGATTAAAGCAGACAAAAGAACGAAACACATTCCTATCATATTACTTACTGCATCCAATGGCGAGCAGCAGCAGCTTGAAGGGCTTAATTCAGGAGCTAACGATTATCTGACAAAACCGTTCAATTTCGAAATTTTGAACGCCAAAATAAATAATCTGATATTGTTAAACAGGCTTTTGAAAGGCGTTTATTCCAGGCAAATCAGAGTTTCTGACGAGCCGCTACAAATGGAATCAAGTCAGGAAAAATTGCTCAAAGATATGCTCTCTTACATTGAAGACAATCTGCACACCGCTCAGCTTAGCGTTGAAAATCTGAGCAAACATGTCGGCATGAGCCGAGGGACCCTTTACACCAGGGTTCTTGAAATGAGCGGCCAGACGCCCATTGAATTCATACGTTCTATCAAACTTGAAAAAGCAGCGTTGTTGCTCGAAAACAGCGATCTTAGTATTTCGCAAATATCTTACATGACCGGTTTTACGGCTCCCAATTATTTTGCCAAATCATTTAAAGCCAAGTTCAATATGCTTCCAACCGAATATAAAGTAGTAAAAAGGAAAACGCATCACCCAAAATAACAAAGGATCAGATTTCTATTTTTATTAATAACTCTGAGCAGACACCACGGATCTTAAATAATTAAAACCAACGGTGATATTTAAAAATCAGACAGCCAGGAGTGGGTCAACTCCGGGCTGTCTGATTTATCAATTTAGTACAAGGCCAAAGGGCTTTTTAAACAAATCTAATGATTTAACACTTTATGTACCGGGATATTAGCACCTGATGATTCACTGGTCTGATTGCGAATGATCGAATAGATATCAGTTCTTCTGTCTTTCAAATTCCGGACACTTCCAAATTGATTTAATTCACGCAGACTATCAATGTCAACTTCGGCAATTAAAATCATCTCCGTGTTTGGGGTTGCTTCGGCTTTTATTCCATTTGTAGGAAATGAAAAATCGCAAGGGGTAAAAACCATGGACTGCGCATATTGAATATCCATATTATGAACTTTGGGCAAATTCCCAACACTTCCGGCAATCGCAACATAACATTCATTTTCAATAGCTCTTGCCTGAGCACAATTTCTTACCCTGGAGTAGCCATTTTGGGTATCCGTCAGAAATGGTACAAACAATATATTCATTCCCTCATCGGCCAATATGCGACTTAACTCAGGGAATTCAACATCATAGCAGATTAGAATACCTATTTTGCCACAGTCCGTGTCAAAGGTTTTTATTGTGCTTCCTCCTTGCATACCCCATACCTTTGCCTCATCCGGCGTTACATGCAGCTTTTCGAACCGTTCGATGCCTCCGTCCCTTTTACAAAGGTATCCAACATTGTAGAGACTGTTGTCAACTACCTCCGGCATACTTCCAGTGATAATATTTATATTGTATGAAATGGCAAGCTCCGAAAACCGGCTGACAATCCGATCAGTATATTCTGCTAATTTTCTTATCGCAACCGGTTCAGCCAGATGATTATAATCCGACATCAATGGCGCATTGAAAAACTCAGGAAATAAGGCAAAATCACACCGGTAACCCGATACTGCATCCACGAAATATTCTACCTGCTGCATCAATTCATTAAAGTCATTGTACAGCCTCATCTGCCATTGTATCAAACCCAACCTAATGATTGATTTCTTAAAAGCAGCCTGATCTGAACTTTTCTCATAGTAAACATTATCCCACTCAAGCAGTACGGCATATTCATTAGAGTCTTTATCTCCTTCCAGATATCCTTGAAGTATTCTTGCAGGGTGAAAGTCATTAGACAATTGGAAATTTAACACAGGGTCATGTATGTCTTTATTTTTTACCTTGTCAATGTACTCCTTTGGCGAGATGACATCGGAATATTGATGGTAATTAGGAATCCGGCCGCCAAATACAATCCCTTTAAGATTTAATCTTTCACAGAGCTCTTTTCTATAATCGTATAAACGTCTTCCCAACCTTAAACCTCTAAACTTCGGCCGTATAAAAACATCAATTCCATATAAAATATCTCCTTTGCTGGTGTGAGTTTTAAAGCTATAATTGCCGGTAATTTCTCTATAGGTATGTTTGGAATCTACTTTGTCATAGTCAACGATAATTGACAATGCACACCCTGCCAGCTCATTATCTACTCTTATGCCCACCTGCCCTTCGTGAAAAATGGAGATCAGTGTTTTGATGTGATGTTCTTTCCAATAGGCGTTTGGCATATTCGAATAGGTCTCAATCATCATTTCTTTAATTTCCTGATAATCTTCTGGTTTAAGAAATACCAATTCAATATTCTCAATCGATTTTGTGTCTTTATTAGTTTCCATGTGGTTGCTTAGTTCCCAATGATCTTTTTAGTGGGATGAATGAATGCGATAAATTCCGTTGGCGTGGAGGAGTAATCTTAGGAATTAGTTTGTCAATTTAAAATATAACAGAAAGCCAGCCCTAATTTTAGTGCTTCCTTTAAATGGTGATGGTAAAAAACATTTTCCCACATTGAGAAATCTCAATGTGGGAAAATGATGTAATTCTTGTACTTAACAGTAACGCCCGTTTATTAACTTCGATAAAGATTTGCTGTTATCTGTAATTCCAATATGTAAAGCTTTTGCAGGCGACTGGTGTGATAACAAAAAGTTTTATTAAGTTGTACTATTGTAACGGCTTAATTGCCTGCTGATAATCTGGTGTCTTCTTTTTTGCCAGCATCCTGCTCGGGCGACGTCTTTTTTGCATTTTCTGCCGGATCGTTAGGAAGAGATCCCGTTTCTTCTGATCCAGCTTTTCCTAATGTTGCATTCGGATCTTCTTCGTCAGCTTCATTGCTATTTTCTACTTTTCTTACTTTATCTTCATGATTTTGCATAACATTTTTGATTTAGATAGCGTAATACTATCATGTAAAAAATCTCATGCCAATGTTTATGGCATTCTTTGTATTCGCTGGACGCTATACGAAAAAGGTGCTTTGGGACCTATCAAAAAAAACTGCTTTCTAATACTGCTAATCTCCATTGCGACGATTAAAATTGTTGTTTCTTTATCCAAAAGCGTATTTTTGATTTTTTTCAAAAAAAATCAAACGGCCAGTCCGCATTCTAGAAAATTTCGGTGAAAGTATTTTTACCAAAATAAATTTAAAAATTTGTTAAATATACAAGCATCTTTTCGTTAAAACGGCAACGACTGAAAAACTAAGACTATTTATTGACGATCGGGAAGAATGATAAACAGAAAATGGAACGTGCAGAACAGATTCCCGGGAACGCTAATAGTCATAACTTTTTTCTTACTGACCTTCTCTTCACCTTGTTTGCTTCATGGGCAGGGCGTTGGCCGGGTAACCAGATATTCCATTCAAAACGGGTTGTCGTTTGGTGTAGTTAACAGCATCGCCCAGGATGACAAAGGCTTTTTATGGTTTGCGACCGGGGACGGACTGAATAGGTTTGACGGTTACTCATTCAAAGTTTTCAAGCATAATCCCGAAGATAAATCCAGTATTTCGGGCAATTATGTCAAATCGATATTCAAGGATCGGGACGGTGTAATCTGGGCCAGTTCGCGAAGTGGCTTAAATGAATTTGTCGCCTCAAAAGAAAACTTTGTCCGTCATATTCCTTCCCTGCAAAAACATGGGAGCGCTGACGATGTAACGGATATTTCTCAGGCCAAAAACGGCGATTTATGGCTGTCACTTAATGGCTCCGGATTTGCCTCATTCCATAGGAGCAGTAAAGTTTTTAAATATCACGATCAGAAAACGCTCCCGGGTCTGATGACAAATTCGGTCCTAAGCGTTCTGGAAGATTCAAAAGGTCTTCTTTGGCTGGGAACAAGGGACACGGGTATTGAGGTTTTTGAAATTGATAAAAACAGGACACTCAAAAAATCCGGCATTGACATCAGTGCTCTTCCCAAAGCCCGCATCAATAAGATTTATGAAGATCATGCCCATAATATTTGGATCGCTTCTTCAAAAGGGCTTTTCTTGTTTAAAAGAGATAACAAAAAATTCTATACACTACGCGTCAGCACCTTTCACAACAGCAACATTTATCTATCGCTGGTTGAGAATCAGGAGAACAAATTGCTTGTAGGTGTGCAGGACGGTGGCGTTTATTCCCTGGATCTTGAAGCTGCGAAAAACTTAGACCCTGAAAATTTTTCGTTTGAACAGGTTACAAATACCCGTAACCAGGGCATTACCCAAAGATCTGTGCAGTCCCTGTATATGGATAAGGACCATAATATCTGGCTGGGAACTTATGGAGAGGGTGTGTATCTGATCGGAAGCATTCCTGAAAAATTCCGTCTTTTCGAAAAGAAAATCATTGACAGCCGTGCGGAAACGTACCTTAGATATTACGGCATGTGCCTGGACAATGAAGGAAATCTTTGGCTTGGGACCGACGGTGACGGCATTTATAAAACCAGATCTTCCGGCCAGGTTATTAAACATTATAGTGCTGATGGCAAGCAGGGAAGCATCAAGGATGGGGCAATCATTTCGGCATACAAGGATAGCGGAGGCATCCTGTGGTTCGGGACTTATTCAAAAGGTCTTTTTCAATATGATCCAGCAACTGACTCATTCATACAATTTGCTAATGATCCCAAAAACCCAGAAAGTATTCCTTGTAATGACGTCCGGGTAATTTTCGAAGATTCCAAAAAAACACTTTGGGTGGGTACAAATGGCGGCGGGCTGACACGCTTCGACCGGGAGAAAAGCGTTTTTACGCAATTCATCCCCTCGAACAGCAGCATAAATTCTAACGATATCCGGGCGATTACAGAAGATGAAAAAGGAAACTTATGGATAGGCACTTACGGCGGCGGTCTGAATTATCTGGATACAAAAACAATACGTTTCACCCAGTTTTTTAACAATTCGCGTCAGGGCTTTCACATTTCCAACCGTATCGTATTCTCACTTTATCTGGATGACCGGGGCAGACTGCTGATTGGTTCGGAAGGAAACGGGCTTTTATTATATGACACAAAAAAGAAAACTCTTAGACTATATTCAGAAAAAAATGGGCTGGCAAGCAACGTGATCAATTCCATTCAACCCGAGAGTACCAATAGCATATGGGTCAGTACCAACAGAGGCCTTTCGCGAATTAACCTCTCAAATAATAAAATTGAGAATTTTGACCGAAGTAGTGGCCTTCAGTCGGGCCAGTTCAATCCGGGCTCGGTACTTTACAATCCCAAAGAAGGCTATATATGTTTTGGAGGCACCGAAGGATGGAATTTGTTTTATCCCAAACAAATCCTTACCTCAAAATACAAACCAACAGTACTGATAACGGGCATTCAGTTATTCGGAAAAAAAGTAGAGATCGGAAGCAGGCAAAATGGAAAGGTGATTCTTAGTGAGCCCATTAGCAACAAAACTAAAATTACACTGGAACCGCACCAGTCCGTTTTTTCAATTCAGTATGCGGCTTTGAACTATGCTTATCCGGAAAAAAGCCAGTTTGCATACAAACTGGAAGGGCTGGATAAGGACTGGAATTTTGTTCAAAATGAGCGGACGGCCACTTACAGGTATCTGCCGGCCGGCGATTACGTATTTAAAGTAAAATCGGCAAATCAGGATGGCGTCTGGTTTGAAGATTATAGCAGTATTTACATCAGCATTTTACCGCCCTGGTATCAGACCTGGTGGGCATATTTTCTGTATCTGACAGCAGCCGGCTTGCTGATCTATTATTATCAGAGATACAAAACCAGGCAGGCGCAGTTAAAATACGAAGTTCAGCTCGCACATTTTGAAACCCAGAAGGAAAAAGAACTGAATGAACGTAAAATATCTTATTTTACCAATATCTCACATGAATTCCGTACACCGCTGACGCTGATTATCAATCCGGTCAGAGAGCTGCTTAAAAATGAATCAAATAAGGATTCTGCAAATCTTAATATCATCCACCGTAATGCCAAAAGACTGCTCAGCCTGGTGGACCAGCTGCTGCTTTTTAGAAAAGCTGAGCAGATGCAGGATGAGCTAAACCTGGGTATTCATAACCTGCCAGCGTTAATCAGTGATGTATTTCAATGTTTTTTACATCAGGCTGAACAGAAGAATATCCGGTATGAATTTGTTTGCGAAAACGAAGACATGGTAATTACCGCAGACATTGAAAAGCTGGAAATCGCACTTTTCAACCTGATTTCCAACGCAATAAAATTTACGCCCGAAAACGGTAATGTTAAGGTATCACTCTCTGAGACAGAAGAGCAAATCCAGATCCTGGTGCAGGATTCCGGCATAGGCATTCCGTCTGATGCGGGTGAAAAAATATTCTCGCTCTTCCATCAATATCCTGATAAAAGAGCAATTTCAAAAGGAGGGTTCGGAATTGGGCTTTTTCTGGCAAAAACATTTGTCCAGAATCATTTTGGCGCGCTCACCTATCAGTCCAGTCCCTCAGAAGGCACGGCTTTCAAAATCCAGCTTCCAAAGCAACATCCACAGTTAAAAATAAGTAAGGTGCAGTCAAATCATTTGGCTCATTTATCTGTCTTTCTTGAAGAATTGACTGAACCCGGCAATCTTGTTTCTGATGAGACGGAAAGTGAAACAGAACAGACCAGGCCCGTTCTTGAACATCTGAACGCGAAAAAACCAACCATGGTAATCGTTGACGATGATGAAGAAATGCTTAGATATTTAGCTGGCCTATTTCAGGAGAAATACAAGCTCATCCAGGCAGAAAGCGGAGAGCAGGGATTACAGCTGGTAAAAAAACATGCGCCCGATATTGTGATCAGTGATGTAATGATGGGGGGAATGTCAGGTGTAGAAATGTGCTTAAAAATGAAACAGGACCTAGCAGTAAGCCATATCCCTGTTGTGCTTTTAACCGCAAGTTCATCACCTGAATCCAGATTAAAAGGCATTGAGGGCGGAGCGGACGATTACATCAGCAAGCCCTTTGATAAAGATCTTCTTGTTGCCAAAGTCGCATCGGTTCTAAAAAACAGAAACGATCTTCAAAAGTATTTTTATAATGAAATTACGCTTCAATCCGGTGATTTCAAGATCTCGCCAGAGTATAAGGAATTTTTGCAACGATGCATCGCCATCGTGGAAAGCCACATTACAAACCCGGATTTCAATATCAAAATACTGGCATCAGAAATCGGCATGAGCCACTCGACCTTATACAACCGTATCAAATCCATTTCAGGACAATCGACCAATGGGTTTATCAGGTTTATAAGACTAAGACGGGCGGCGGAAATCCTGATCAGTACAGATACGACTATTATGGAAACAGCCGATCTGGTGGGGATCAATGACATCAAATATTTCAGGCAGCAGTTCACCCATTTATTTGGGATGAAACCTTCTGAATATATAAAAAAATACAGAAAACCCTTTCACCAAAAACATTCGATCAACAAGGATATTTTCAAACCAAAATGACGAATTGTGCCCGTTTTATTGAAATATGTCTAGTTAAAAATGCCTGATTCTAATAAAATCAGGCATTTTTATTGATATACCCCCCTTTTAATGTGAAAATGTCCCCTGTCTGCAACATTTAAATAATCCTACTTTTGGTTGATCAGTTTATAAAACCGGACCAGCTGAAAGCCTGCTATTATTATTCCAAGATTAAGGTGATTTAAGCCTGTCTTGTTAGAAAACAGAAGCCAGCCCGCAAAATTTATTTCTGATCTCCAAGCCAATTATTTACCTATCAATTTATTTATTCATGAAAAAACCTTTTCATAAACATGCTGTCTTTTTTCAGCTGTCTTACGGAAAAATCAGATCGGTTGCGCTGTTGTTGGTGCTGATCCCAATGCTATCTTTTTTCTCCTATGGACAGACATTTACAGTTAAAGGACTTATCACCGCAGAAAATGGCGAGACGCTTCCGGGTGCCAGTGTGATCCTCAAAGGAACCTCCACGGGAACCACCACCGATGTTGACGGAAAGTATTCCATAAACCTGGCTGATGGCAACGGAACACTGGTTTTCACTTATATCGGTTATGTTGCCCAGGAAGTTGCCGTGGCTAACAAAAGTCAGCTTGACATCAAACTGGTCGCCAACGACAAGACACTTAATGAGGTTGTAGTTGTTGGTTACGGGACCCAGAAAAAGGCGACACTGACCGGCTCTGTATCTGAGGTGAAAGGAGCTGACATTGTCAAAAGTCCTCAGCCTAACGTTTCCAACTCGTTGGCAGGACGCTTCTCTGGTTTTGTGGCCAACAACCGGGGCGGTGAGCCTGGTTATGACGGGTCAAGCTATACGATACGCGGTTTTGCCTCAACCGGAAACAATGATGTGCTAATCGTTGTCGATGGAATACCGGGCCAGGTTGGTGGCTTGGACCGTCTTGACCCAAACGACATTGAAAGCATTTCCATTCTGAAAGATGCTTCCGCCGCTGTGTATGGTAGCCGCGCTGCAAATGGCGTAATTCTGGTCACTACAAAACGCGGAACGACAGGAAAACCGGTTATTTCTTACAGTTTCAACCAGGGCTTTTCCTCTCCCACCCGTCTGCCGAAACTGGCGGATGCAGCCACGTATGCAACGATTTTGAACGAAATCGATTATTACAACAATCCGTCTGGCGGAATGAACCAGTATTATTCGGCTGATGAAATCGAAAAATTCAGAAACGGTTCAGATCCGATCAACTATCCTAACACAGATTGGCAAAAAGTTGCCCTCAAAAACTTCGCGCTTCAAAACCAACACAATCTGAGCGTAAATGGTGGTACTGAAAATGTGAAATACTATGTCTCGCTTGGAACAATTTACCAGGACGGTCTCTACCGCAGTGGCGCCACAAAGTACAAACAGTATAATTTCCGATCAAATATTGATGCCAATATCACAAAAGATTTTAAAGTGAGCCTCGGTTTATCAGGACGTCAGGAAAACAGAAATTTCCCGATTTCTTCGGCTGAAAACACATTCCGGTCTATATACCGCGCCTACCCTACGTTGATTGCACAGTTTCCGAACGGCTATTATTCTACGGGTGTGGAAAACAGCAATCCTGCGGTATTGGGAACAGATATAGGCGGCACAAGCAGCAATCCGACTTCCATTTTCAACGGTATTCTGAGAGCAAGCTACAATCTGCCTTTTATTGACGGACTTTCGGTAGACGGATTTTATTCGGTCGATAAATCATTCAATTTCACCAAAACCTTCTCTACGCCCTATACGCTTTATAATTATAACAAAGCAACAGACACTTATTCGCAGGTGGTAACAGGCGGTTCTGCCGGGAAAGCCTCACTGGCTCAGAAACAGATCAATCTGACAAACATCACCCAGAATATCAAACTGACTTATTTGAAACATCTTGGAAAACACAACATCAACACCTTTGTTGCTTATGAGCAGAACAAGAGAAACGAGTTGACTTTTGAAGCCTCACGCATCAATTATCCAACGGTTTCAACACCAGAACTCTCACAGGGCGGCGCAGCGGCAACTGACAAAAACAACTCCGGCAGCAGTTACAACTTTACCAGAAAAAGCTTTATAGGGCGTTTTGCCTATGATTTCGACGAGAAATATCTGGCTGAAATCCAGGCACGTGTAGATGGTTCATCTATTTTTCCAAAAGGAAACCAGTACGGTTTTTTCCCTTCTATTTCTGCGGGTTACCGTATTTCGCAGGAAGACTGGTTTAAAAATAGCGTAACCTTTATCAATGATTTGAAAATCCGCGCTTCCTATGGTTCACTAGGGAATGACAATGTTGGCCAGTTCCAGTTTTACAATAACTACTCTTTCAACAACCAGTATGTGTTGGGAAGCAGCGTCATTACGCCGGGAATTGATTTAACAAAACTTGCCAACCCGAATATCACCTGGGAAACTTCCAAAAAAATGGATATTGGTCTGAATGCGGTTTTTCTGAAAAACTTTAACATAGAAGTGATCTATTTCAGTCAGAAACGCTCCGATATCCTGGCCGCACGTAATGCGTCGATTCCAAATACTTCGGGCATTGTAAATCCTTACGGCTCTGGCGCGCTTGTGCCGGATGAAAACCTTGGTAAGGTCAACAACAGGGGTTTTGAAGCGACTTTGGGCTACAATCACGCGGGCACTTTCAGATATAATATCTCAGGAAATATTACTTATGCAAAAAGCAAAATCATCTTTAAAGATGAAGCGCCGGGCGCTCTGGATTACCAAAGAGAAACCGGCGGTCCGCTTTACACCTACCTGGTCTACAAAACAGCCGGTATTTACCGCACGCAGGCAGACCTTGACCAGTATCCCCATCTTCAGGGCGCTCAGGTCGGTGATTTGATTTTGGAAGATTACAACAAGGATGGCAAGATAACAGCCGATGACAAAGTAAGAACAGACTATGGCAATGTGCCACTGCTTACTTACGGTGTGGTTTTGAACGGCGGTTACAAAGCTTTTGATCTTTCCGTAGTATTCTCCGGCCAAGCTATGGCAAGCCAGTATGTACTTCCGGAATCAGGCCAGGTTGGTAACTTTTACAGCAGCTGGGCAAACAACAGATGGAGCCCGACCAATCCGGAAGGAAGCTACCCACGTGCAGACACGCGCGCTTCCTCCTCAATCAACGGCGGACTGAACCAAAATGATTTCTGGCTGAACAATGCAGCTTTTGTCAGATTGAAAAACGTGGAATTGGGTTATACATTGCCTAAGTCAGCGCTGTCAAAAATTAAAATACAGTCTTTGAGAATTTATGCCAGCGGATTTAACCTTTTCACACTTACGGGCGTGAAGGATTACGATCCGGAAGGAAGCCAGGGAAGCGGACAGTTTTACCCGCAGCAACGTATCCTGAACCTTGGATTAAGCATCAAGTTTTAACCGTAAAGAATCAAAATGAAGTATATAAAAAGAATTACCGTTTTAACAGCTCTTGCCAGCTCGATGTTTATGGTATCCTGCCAGAAAGACTTTCTGGATGTGGTACCCACCGACCGCGTATCAGATGCTTCCATCCTGTCAGACTCTGTTTTGTTTGAGGCTTACGTCATTAACCGCTACATGGGAACAAGGCTTACAGATAAAGAAGCCGAGGGAACTTTGCCCGGATTTGGTCGCGGATTTGAATATGCCATGTGGTCATCACTCACTGATGAATCCATTTACAATAATGATGACAATACCTGGCTGATACAGCGCGGTCAGATCGCTCCGGAAAATACAGGGATTGCAGGCAGCTTCTGGGGAAGAAGCTACCGAAGTATCCGTGAGATCAATTATGCGCTTGCCAATCTGGATAAAGTCCCGGTGAGTGAAGGAAAAAAACGGATGCTTAAAGGCGAGTTACAGTTTATCCGCGCATTCCGCTATCATGACCTTATCCGTAATTACGGCGGCGTGGTATTACTGGGTGATAAGGTAACCGAAATCAGTAATGATCTGACCAGCCAGGATCTTTTCGACCGCTCTGATATTAAAACCAGTCTTGATTATGCCATTGCACAGCTTGACGAGGCGGCAGCTTTACTTCCGGAGTCCAATGACAACAATAGCTGGAAACTGGGAAGAGCAACAAAAGGTGCAGCTTTGGCTTTAAAATCGCGGTTAACACTTTATGCAGCCAGCGCTTTGTATAATGCAGGTACCTGGCAAGCAGCAGCGGCAGCGGCAAAATCTGTAATGGACCTAAACAAATACAGCCTTTACACAGGGGGTTATGGTAACCTTTTTACATCAAATGATAATTCTGAAATTATCTTTGGAAGGCTGTATGCTATCGGGGCGCGTCACGTATGTCTGGAAATTGCAAACGGACCAAACAGCTACAATGCATGGGGTGGAAACGTGCCGCTGCAAAATGTTGTGGATGACTATGAAATGATGGACGGCACCAAAGTGACCGATGCTAAAACTAGCTACGATCCGCAAAATCCTTATAAAAACAGGGATCCAAGATTTTATGCAACAATTCTGTATAATGGCGCGACTTACAGAAACAGCACCATTGAAACCTATACTCCTGGTGGAAAAGACAGCAAGGATGGTCCTTCAAACTGGAACACTTCAAAGACCGGATATTATCTTAGAAAATTCATGAATGATAATCTGCCGATAGATAACCCATGGGATGTTGCCGGTACGCAGACATGGATTTACTTCCGCTATGCAGAGATTCTGCTAAACTTTGCTGAGGCGCAAAACGAAGCATCCGGGCCAGATGCATCTGTTTATGCGGCCATAAACGCGGTGCGTCAGCGTGTGGGTGTGAATATGCCAGTAATTCCTGCCGGACTTACCCAGGCTCAAATGCGCGAGCGGATCCGTAACGAGCGCCGTATTGAACTGGCGTTTGAAGAGCACCGTTTCTATGACGTTCGCCGCTGGAAAATTGCAGCAGAAAAAGAAAATGTACCTGCCTATGGTATAGAGATCGGCAAGAACGGAACGGCTTATACCTATAAGCAAAAAGAAGCATTATCGGGAAAAAGCTTTGCCGAAAAACAATATTGGCTGCCCATACCACGTACCGAAATTCAGGCTTCTAACAATAAGCTGACACAGAATCAAGGATATTAATTTTCAAATCCAGCCCTTTTCCTCTCCGGGAAAAGGGCTTTTTTATACCTAAATCATGCTTTCAAAATTCACCTCCTGCAAAATATTAACCCTGCTTTTTCTCACCTTCACAATTGGCTCATGCCAGGCGGCTGAGAAAAACGACGAAGATCCCAAAACAGCCCAGCCCGTAACAATCACTATAAATCCATCCCAAACCTTTCAATCCATAGATCATTTTGGCGCTTCTGACGCCTGGGCCTGCCAGTTTGTTGGCAACTGGCCCGATGCAAAAAGAAATGCAATTGCAGATCTTCTTTTCAGCCAGCAGCTTTCGTCTGACGGACAGCCGAAGGGAATCGGATTGTCGCTATGGCGATTTAATATCGGTGCAGGCAGCGCGGAGCAAGGCGACCAAAGCGGAATTAATGATGAATGGCGAAGGGCAGAATCTTTCCTGAACGAAAACGGAGCCTATAATTGGGACAAACAGGCTGGGCAGATCTGGTTTCTAAATGCCGCCAAAGCCCGCGGTGTAAATGAGTTTCTGGCGTTTCCAAACAGTCCGCCGGTGCAGTTTACCATCAACAAAAAGGGATATGCAAGTAATGGAAAGACTAATCTTGCGACCGGAAGTTTCCCGCAGTTTGCATCATTTCTTGCCGATGTAATTTCGGGTGTTTCTCTCAAAACAGGCATCACATTCAACCATATCAGCCCTGTGAACGAACCGCAGTGGGATTGGAGTGATGGTGGCCAGGAAGGCACTCCTTTTTACAACAATGAAATTGCTCAAATTACCCGATTTCTCAGCGCTGCTTTAATCAAGAAAAAACTTGACACCAAAATTGATATTGCCGAAGCCGGCCAGATTGACTATCTGTATTCTGAATTTAACAAACAGGACCGCCAGAACCAGATCTATTCTTTTTTCAACAAAGCCTCGGCTAACTACGTTGGTGACCTGCCCAATCTTTCAAAATCCATTTCCGGACACAGCTATTTTACCACATCGCCTTATAAAACAGCGGCAGAAAAAAGGACCAGGCTTTCAGAAGAATTAAAAACCGTTGGCGGTTTAAAGTACTGGATGTCAGAATACTGTATTCTTGGTGATAACGAAGGGGAGATAAAAGGAGAAGGAAAAGATCCTGGTATTGAACCCGGATTATACGTAGCCCGGGTGATTCACAATGACCTGGTAAATGCCAACGCTTCGGCATGGCACTGGTGGCTGGCTATCTCACCTTATAACTATAAAGATGGTTTGATCTCTATCGATAAAAACAAAACAGATGGAAATTTTCAGGCTACAAAAATGCTATGGGCATTAGGACAGTACAGCCGTTTCATCCGTCCGGGGGCAGTAAGAACCGGGATTTCCATTAATAGCGATCAGAGTGATCTTCTGGTCTCTTCCTATTTGAATACCAGCGGAGAACTTGTCATTGTCATTATCAACTCCGGAACACAGGCGAAGGAAATTGTTTTAAAATCAAATCAAGGCAGTCTTTTGGTTCAAAGTGCCTACCAGACTTCTGCCGAAAGCAATCTGGGGTTGGTAGACGTTACAGCCTTTTCAAAAGGTTTCTCTGTTAACCCAAAAAGCATTTTAACAATAATTGCAAAAACAGGGAAATAGATAAATTTTGTGATTTAAAGACATTACAAAGCCTGCCAGCATTACGCCGATCAAAATACAAAATACCGCTAAAAAATTCCTCTTCCGCTCAAACCCCTGTGTTGAAAAAAACATCACAGGGGCTTTGCATTATGCTAAGGGATATGGGATAAATTAGATATATGGATTTATCGGTATTTATTGTCTTAATTCCCGCAAAAATCATACAACACTTAGTGAGAGATTTATTCTGACAACTTCATATGTCCGGCTATTAATTGTTGGCCTTTAAGAAGGGCCGCCGCAGATTGCTGGTGCAAAACCCTACTGCTGCCTGTGGAAGCGTCGTTATCCCAAAGGCCTGAGTGATGCCATACCTCCGGATAGTCCCAGTCGGGCCTGTCAATAATGGGATATAAACAAATACCTACCAGTGGAACGTGGCGGTCGATCACCTTTGCACATTCGTTTGCAACCATAGCAATCCACAGCGGCCGGTCTTCTTTTGGATGGCTTGTTTCTGATAACATGATCGGTTTGCCGTAGCGTTTATAGGCCGACTCAAGGAGATCGGAAAGTGGCAGCCATCTTGAATCGGGCACCGGATCGTTCCAACCAAGAAACTCGTGCCCGCCTATAATCCATTGATTATTGTAATAAAAATTATAACCAATAACATCAACCAGATCGGCGTTTCCTCCAAGTTCTGGACATAATCGCCCACAAAGCATATCAACAAACTGAAATTGCTGCTCATTCTGGGCTGCCGCCTCCGCATAATCTTCGGCGGTCGGTTCCAGGCCAGGCACCATATTGACCAGCGGCTCGGTAGTGACAACTCTAACCATGCTGCTGAGCTCTTTCATTGCCTTCACGCCGGCAATGTAGGCGCTCATCAAGGCATACTTCACTTCCCATCCTTTTTTACGACAATAAGGCACCGTTCCAGCAGCCTCACCGCCGAGCCAGGAAAGAAAACTCACTTCATTAATGGGTGTGACATACAACAGCTCGCCGGGATAATGAAGCATATAAAAGCTGACAAAGGCCTTGCAGAGTGAGACAAACCTTAACCTGAACTCGGGATGAAAAGGTGTCAGATCAGCGGGGAAACCAAAATGACAGATATCCCAGATTTGCTGGATATCTCCATCCTTGCCAGCGCTCATCATTTCAAGAACCACACTGAAATCGTACTGGTATGGCATGTATTCAACAACGCTCCACCTGATTCCTTCCCGAACCGTTTTAATGCCTACCGAGCTAATACGGGAATAATCTTCGCTCAGTAATTTCAGATGCCCGGTCATTTTAAGTAAATCTACACGGTGATTGCTTGCATTCATCAGATCACTGCATTCGAATCCGGCTATCCAAAATGTCCTGAATGAAATATCTGCACAGAAAGGTTTTTCTAAAAAAACTTTGTTATCACGTTGTGCATCTTCTTTCAAAGAAGTATCCGGATTAAAATAGTTCTGCATTGTTGCTGATTTTGAATGTGAGATATTTCGCCTTGGGCGCTGGGTCTTAATTTCTGTGGGGTTAGGAAATAACTTTCAGTAAAAGCCAGCTGGATCAAATCGCTGTACGTGATATAAAAATATTATACCACAACCCATTATCCCTTTCTGGAAACTATGAAAAACTTAATACCAAGCTTCAGACCGCTGCAAACCAGATAAGCCCTTCACAGAGCAGCTTCATGTTTAATAAGTAAAACAAAACATGCAGGATCATCTCTTGAGAATTATAAAAATTTAACTTATTATTGATGCTTATTAGATCAAATTATTGATACTAATGGTATCAATAATTTGATTAACCCTGTAAATCTGTCAATTACAAAAAGAGTAAAATCATCAACGTATTAAAAACTTCACATCTCATGAAAGAATCTATCAAAATAATTCCGGCAAAAAACAAAGTCGTTATTAGAATTTTCCGGCAGCAACCTGCGGCCGGCAGCCGTTTAAGCTGCGACGTCCACTTTGAGCTGCGCTCTTTGTGTGATATCCCTATTTTGATCTTTAAGCTCAGTCATGGTGGTGAGGTGATTGCCGTTCCGGTGCATTTTAAAAAAATCAGCACCTGGCCCGATCTTCAAACACTGCCACTTCACTTGCAATTTTTTGATCTAAATGAAGAAGTCGTTTTTTTCGAAAAACAGATCCTGCTGAGCCGGCAGGAAACTGCATCCATTACGGAGAACCGCTCCGAGCAGCTTAAAATGAAATCAAGACAAATTGATGCGATTGCAGACTTTATTTATTCAGATTATGTAGGTTTTGCCCAGCTGGCTGAATCTTTGTAATGGAGCAGCATTGAAATTCAATCCCAAAACGAGCTGGAAATGAACTATGCAATTGTCGATATAGAAACCACCGGAGGGCATGCGGCCGCAAGCGGAATCACAGAAGTAGCTATCCGGATTCATGATGGCATTTCAGTAATTGATCGCTTTGAAACGCTGCTGAATCCCGGCTGCTCTATTCCCCTGCCGATCCAGGCGCTTACAGGCATCCATCCTGAAATGATCCAGGACAGCCCTACGTTCAGCGAGAAGGCTGAAAAAATTTACCAGATGCTTGATGGATGCGTATTTGTTGCCCATAACGTTAATTTTGATTATTCCTTTCTAAAATATCATCTTCAGCTGGCAGGCTATCAGCTGAATGCTCCCAAGCTTTGCACCGTTCGTTTAAGCAGGAAACTTAAAGCGGGCCTGCCTTCTTACAGTCTTGGCAAGCTATGTGATACACTCGGAATCCGGATCGAAAACCGCCACCGGGCAGGCGGCGATGCGGATGCTACGGTGATACTATTTGAACAACTGCTCGCATCGGATTCTCAGGGGCATATCGCATCCATGCTTAAAAAAACATCAAAAGAGCAGCTGCTTCCTCCCAATCTTGACAAGGAAGAATTTACTGCGCTCCCATCCTGCCCTGGCATTTATTATTTCAAAGACCAAAAAGGCAAGGATATATACATTGGCAAAGCGGCGAATATTAAAAAACGGGTGAGTCAGCACTTTACAGGACATAATCCAAATGCACAGCGCCAAAACTTTCTTCGAAACATTTTTTCGGTCAGCTGCGAACCCTGCGGCAGCGAGCTGATGGCACTAATTTTAGAGGCATCGGAAATCAAACGACTTTGGCCATTGTATAACAGAGCCCTGAAACGTGCAGAACCGCGGTTTGCTTTGTATAGCTACGAAGATGGTGATGGTTTTTTAAGGCTTGTGATCGGAAAACAGAGCAAATTTCATAGCGCTCTGCACGTTTTTGATAAAGAAGCAGACGGTATCCGTCGCCTAAGAAAGCTGGTCATGGATTTTAAGCTCAATCCTGATAAATGCGCCTATGGCCATTATCCTCTGTTTAGCCAGGATGATCCGGAGCTGGTAAAACTGCGCGGCGATTTTAAAGCTATAACGGCCATCCAGTACAATGCATCGGTGATGCAGGCGCTGGACTTCTTTGCCAAGGGACTTGCGGATTTTGTGATTCTGGATACGGGAAGAGATCCTGGTGAACAAAGCTGCATCCTGGTGCAGAAAGGACGTCTGACGGCGGCTGGACATCTTTCTTATGAAGCCCTGAGCGGCGGGCTTGCCCAAGCCATGCAAAGTCTGAAACCAATCTCTGCGAACCATTACATGATGCAGCTCATTTTAAATTTCGCCGCTAAAAATCCTTCAAAGGTCAAATTTCTGAGCTGCTAAGAGGTTACAATGAATTCGTTTTCGCCCTATGATAAGGCTGATAAGTAGCACTTCACAACGGTTAACTACTAGTCATTTTGAAACTTTACATAGCGGTAAGACTAATCAAAATTACCTTAATTAAATATGGATATTAGCCGCCTGAACCTTGCCCGTCTGTACAAAAGCATGCCCAGTTTCGAAAAACCATGCAGCAAAGACACTGATTTCCTTCTAAACATGTAGGGAGCGCATACTTTTAGCAAAAACAGTTCTAACAAAGCTATACGGCGCAAAACAATCTACACAAATCCCGGTTTTAAGGCATTTAAGCTCCATTCAACGAAAAGGGTATCAATTCACCGGCTGGCATAAAACTTTACAGGGCGTGCTGGACATGTCGGGGTGTTCCCATGATACATAATCTGATCCAGACCGTTTTATGCCCGGTCAGAAAAACAGTTCGTCTAACTAAAAATCCTTTATGAAATTTAACACATTTACAATTCTGCTGCTTCTAATCCTGGGAGCAAGTGCAGCCAATGCACAGCGGGGTATGCCACCAAAGGCTAAAACCAGATCGGTTCTGATCACCAAGTATCCCCAGCACCTGGACTTTCTTCCTGCCATGGTCAAGTTAATTAAGGTTCCCGATGGCTGGCAAGTCAGTGTAGCTGCTGCTGGTCTGGGAAAACCCAGAATGTTATACAATGGACCTAATGGAGAATTGTATGTCACACGCAGGGATGCCGGGGATGTGCTGATGTTGAGGGACAATGACAAAAACAATACATTTGAAGAGCTTACCACCGTTGCGTCCGAATTTAAAGGTGTTCACGGTATTACCATCAAAGATGGCTTTATGTACCTCTGTAATAATGAGCAGCTAAGACGTTACCCATTAAACCCGGATGGTACACTTGGTGAAACCCAAATTCTGATCAGTGATTTGCCAAGTGGCGGCCAGCATCCGAACCGCACCATAGAGTTTGGTCCTGACGGGATGTTGTATTTGAGCGTAGGTGCAACTTGTAATGATTGTAAAGAAAGCGATAAAGAGACGGCTACCATGTTACAGGTCGACCCGAAAACCTGGAAACGAACTATTTACGCCAGTGGCCTGAGAAACACAATAGGTTTTGATTTTCAGCCGAAAACCGGAGAAATGTGGGGAGCTGACAATGGAGGTGATGGAAAAGGCAATAAATGGCCTCCTGAAGAAATTAATCAGATCGTCAAAAATGGCAACTATGGTTTTCCCTTCGCCTATGGTAAAAAAGAGGTTGACCAAAGCCGTGAAGACCCCGCCGGGGATACGAAGGAAGAATGGGTTAAAAATACATTGCCTTCTACTCTGGAATTACCTGCACACATGGCGCCGATCGCATTCAAGTTTTTTGGTGATGCTGCAAATATTCCAACGCAATACAGCGGTGATGCACTTGTTGCCTGGCACGGCTCATGGAACCGGAGTAAACCTTCGGGCTACAAAGTACAGCGTATTCACTTTGAAAATGGAAATGCCGTTGGCGCCGAAGATTTTATGACTGGATTTTTAAAACCCGGAATGCTGCTTTTCAAAAGAAAAACCAGATTTGGACGCCCAGCTGGTATTACTGTGACCCCATCAGGTGTGGTGTATGTTTCTGACGATGCAAATGGGGTAATTTATGCAGTTAAAAAAACGAACTAAGATGAAAAAATTAATATTCCCGCTGATCTGTATGGCATTTGTATACAGCTGCATAGCCATCAAGCCATCCGAACGAATAAATTTTAACGCTCCGGATTCCTACCCGGAAGGAATTGCTTTTGACAGTACGCGAAATGTATATTATGTATCTTCTGCCAGAACCGGCACAATTGGTAAAGTGACGCCGGAAGGTGCATACTCAGTTCTGCATGCCGACAGTATGTTAAAATCAACATACGGAATGAAAATACATCCGGATGGTAAAAGACTTTTTGTTTGTGTGGGTGATGCGAATTACAGTAAATTCACTTCTCTTGACACACGACAAAAAATGATCCGTTTGATCAGTATTGATTTGGCCAGCGGTAAACGCCTGTCAGATACCGACCTTTCAGGATTGGTTCCTGGCAAGCATTTTGGTAACGACTTGGTCTTTGACGCAAAGGGAAATATTTATATGACTGACAGCTATGCTAATGTGATTTATAAAATCACTGCTGAGGGCAAGGCGTCGGTATTTTCTAAAAGCAAAAAATATGAGACCAAGGGAATTGGCCTGAATGGCATCGTTTATCACCCCGCCGGATTTCTGCTGGTTGACAACAGTAATACGGGACAGATCTACAAAGTAGATATCGAAGCTCCCGACAATGTACAAAAAGTAGAAGTTGACCAGTATTTCCTGGGTGCAGATGGACTGCTTATGAGCGGTGACGATAAACTCACTGTCGTAGTTAATGGAGGGAATGACAAAATATTTCAGCTTAAAACCGACGATAATTTCAAAAGCGCATGGCTATCTGGCACCACACTCGCCGCCGACCGCTTTACCTACCCTTCCACTGCGGTAAGGAATGGAAAAGATATCTGGGTAATGAATGCAAAGTTTAGTGAGCTGGTTGACAGCAATGCAGTGCCTCCTAAATATTTTGCGATTCAGTTAGCCAAAATAAAACCTTTGCCAAAAATGAAAAAATAAGCGATGCTTACAGATATTTAGAAAATTAGGTCAGAAAACAATCCGGTGAAATGCTATTTCACCGGATTGTTTTTTTTGTATAAGTACTTATAAATCTGGCAATTAACAGAATGTGACTCATATTTTCGATCATTCCAGTAAAGTTCTTCTAAAACGTATAATTCCAATACTTTTTCAGATTTTGAAAAACGGCAATTAATTCATAGGCTGTTTGTCCTAACTGGGTAATTCTCTGATAGAGTATCGCTTCTTGAAACTTCATTTCCCCACAGTTGAAATAAATATACTCAAATGAGTCCTGATAGATTTACGATTAATATTTTGCTTCCAATGGATTTTGCAGACCAAAAGTTTTAATAAAGGGCGTATTAACAATTACGGATTTTAAAGAAGCTGCTGGAAAATCTGGTGAAAATTCCTCCATACGATAATTTTAGTTTCCATTGCTTATTAAAAAATCCACTTTTCCCTACGGTACATATGTGCCTGCCGGCTGGCTCATGAGCTTGCGAAGAAGAATGGGATGACATGATCAATATCAATCTTAAAGGTGCCTGGCTCGCTGCCCGGCATGTGATTCCGGTTATGATCAAGCAAAATCAGGAATATTGTCAACAATTCTTCGGTCGCAGGCTTCCGCGGGATGAACCGTTTAAGTCATTATGCCGCTCCTAACTGGGGATTGGTCGGAATAACAAAATCCTGGGCAATTGAGCTGGCACCTCATAATATCCGTGTAAATTCCGTTCATGCAACGGGTATGAATACGCCTATGAACGATGGCCTGGCCGCATTGGAAGGAAAAACGTCGCAGGAAATTGCTGAGGCATCGGCAGGAAATCTTTTGCCTGTTCCGTAGATTGAGCCTGAAAATGTTGCAAACGCGGTTGTATATCTCGTTTCAGATAAAGCCAGTTATGTTACCGGATCGCAATTTGTCCTGGATGCAGGTTTGTTAACACGTTGAAAATAAATGAAAACGCTGAAATATTATGTCGTTGATATTTTACAAATGAATAACAACGCGGCAATGAGCTGGTAGTCGTTTTAACGGATACTGATCTCGAATTGTCTGGTTATGAGAAGATTTGAGAAAAATTTGGGTGTTTCTAAACTTCATTTATTTATTATTCCAAAACGGATTAACCGTTAAAGATTAGGATGATACGACCATAATTTTGGTAAAGAGAAGCTTTAATGTATAAAAAAAATTCCGGCCCCGTCTGATATCATGACAGACAGGACCGGTTTTTAATTAATCCAGAAGCAGTTTGTTTGAGGTGATCTCTGTATTTGGTAACGGAAAAATGTAATTGCTTTGTGACGGTTCTACGGCTGGTGCAATCAGCGCGCTGCTGGATTTTGCGGGAATGGTAAACAGATTCCTAAGCAAGTCATTTGAACGGAATCCTTCTCCTAAAAGCTCTATCCTTCTTTCTTTCAAAATGGTACTGACAAGAGCAGCCTGGGTACCAATGGCAGCTGATGGAAATGTATAAGTTGCATCAGACCTGTTTCGCACTGCCTGTAACAATGCAGTTGCCGTTGCCAGGTCTCCCGTACGGGCGGCCGCTTCTGCATAGTTTAACAGCACCTCAGAATACCGGATAATTGGCAGATAATCCAGAAACGGTGAAGGCTTGTTGTACTTTGTCAAAAACTGAACACCAGAAGCGGTTCTTGCAAAAGTTCTTCGGGCATCAGTCGCTTTCCATTCTGCGTCTCCCCAGATTCCGGAAGGATTCAGGTTGTATTCTGAATTGGCATTAAAAACATACGGAAAAGAAGATTGTCCGGTAACGTTGTCAAGCTCGGTCATCGGTACAGACAAAATTGATTCAGTACTCGTATAATTCGTTGTAAAAATTTCAATAATATTCTGGAGCTTGTGCGCTACACCGGTTGTGGCAGAATATGGAGCAGTGGTTGAGACAATCTTTTTTGCCTCTTCAACGACCTTGGCATAATTCCCACTGTTTAAGTAAACCCTTGTTTTTAAAGCAATTGCAGTATTCCTGTGCGCTCTTGTCGTATTAAGTAACGCAGTGGAATAGGTAAGCGGAAGGTCAGCTTCTGCTTCATCAAGGTCTTTAATGATCTGGGTATAAATTTCTGCCACCGTACTTCTCTTCAAATCATTATTTGCAGTTGTAGTTTCTGCCAGCAGGCGTAGCGGCAGCCCTTTGGATGCGCCTTTATCCTCGTTTAATGGACGGGCATATAATGTCACCAGATCAAAATAACTCAGGGCCCTCAAAAATTTCGCCTCTGCAACATATTGTTTTCCAACGACATCAGTGACCTTGCCGGGATTATCAGCAATCCCTTTGATAAGAATATTGGAATTATTAATGGTGCTGTAAGCCGCAGCCCAGAAACCGGCAACAAAATTGGATCCGGCATTCAGCGTTTCACTCCAAGCCTCAAAAGCAGTGAATGTATTGCTGGTCCGGTTGATAAATTCTTCTCCCCTGGCCTCAGTATAGGTATAATAATTTCCCCCGTAAAAGTTGGCGTTTTTAGCTGCTTTGTAAATTCCGTTCACCAATGCCAAAATTCTGTCCGGCGTGTCAAAGGCGTTTGCTCCACTGATGGAAGTTTCCGGCGTCGGATTTAAAAGCTCATCTTTGTTGCAGGCAGCAGTTGCCATAAACAAAGCTAAACTCAAATACAATCCGGTGCGACGCGGTGATAAATTTATATTTTTCATAGTAATCTTCTTTTTAAAAACAGCTTTTATTAAAATCCTACGTTAAGACCCACAGTGAACGTTCTGGCTTGGCCAATTGAATTTTTTTCAACTCCCGGCGTAGTATTGGAATTTCCGTTAACAGAAGATTCCGGATCGCTTCCTTTGTATTTTGTCCATAAAAATCCGTTGGACACCTGCGCATAAACCCGTAAGGAACCGATACCTGTTTTGGTCAGAATTGAAGATGGAAACCGGTATCCCAGCGAAGCATTCTGAAGACGAATAAAATCTGCTTTTTCGGCGTTGGTAGATACAGGGAACGAAGAGCCGCTCGAAAGCTGGTCGTTATAAACCAGACGGGGAACGTCGGTAACATCACCCGGTTTTTGCCAGCGGGTCAAAACCTCAGTGGAATTGTTATAGGCGCGCTGATCAAGCAATGTGGCCCGGGTCCCGTTCATGACCAGATTCCCACCTGAGTATGACAAATTTATTCCAAGATCAAAGTTTTTGTATTTGAAATTATTGATAAAACCTCCGTACCATCTTGGCAGCGCGTTTCCGATCAGATAATAGTCAGCACCCGTAATGGCTGCGGCCTTCGTGCCATCCAGATAAGACCATTGATTATCACCGGCACCTACCACCTGGCTATATTGTACTTTTTCTCCTTTGGCATTAATAAAAATCCTGCGGCCATTATCCGGATTTACACCCGCCGTTTTTGCGCCGTACAAGCTGCCGACAGAATATCCAACCCGGGTCACATTGGTAGTTTCATAGGAAACGTGTGTAGTTCCTACGATGTCTGTGTTACCCTCTGCAAGTGCCGTTACTTTATTATTCAGGTTGGTATAATTTAATGAAGCGTTCCAGGAAAAACTTCCCTTCCGAATCAAGTTGGCATTGATACCGATCTCTATACCACGGTTATACATGGATCCCACATTACCCAATATTGAATTGTTAGGAATTCCTTTTGAAATTGCCTGAGGTGCACTCAGGATCAAACCGTTAACATTGTTATTAAAGTAAGTCAGCTCTAACTGGATACGGTCATTTAGCAGGCCCAAGTCAGCACCGATGTTGGTTTGCTCGCTGGTTTCCCAGCCCAGAGAAGCGTTTCCGGCCTGTGATATAGCGGAGGTTGGTACACTTCCGTAAAGTGACCCGCTGTATAATTCCAGCGAACTGTATGAATTACTCAAATTACCATTTCCAACCCTTCCCCAGCTTGCCCTTAACTTAATGTTATTCAAGACAGAAGCAACGCTTGAATTTTTGTAAAATTCTTCTTCTGAAAGCGCCCAGCCACCGGAAACTCCGCCGAAATTACCATACTTCTTACCTGCTCCCAGCGCAGAATTTCCATCACGTCTGAAATTAAGCGTAAGGAAATATTTTTTGCTTAAATCATACGTAATCCTCGAAAAGTAAGACAGGTATGCGCGCTCATTAATATCGTTGTCGGAAGCTGTGATCGAGCCCCAGTTTCCCTGATAGTTCTGATAAAAGGGATCAGACGTTTGTGTTCTCGTTGCACCCCAGGACGAATTAGTAAATTTCTGAACATCGTAACCTGCAAGTACAGTCACCGCATGTTTGCCGCCGAAAGTTTCTGAATAATTCAGCGTATTGGTCCAGTTCCAGCTATCGCGGATGGCAGAAACGTTGGCAACAGATCCCTTGCTGGAATAACCATTACCCTGAACGGGACTATCAAAACTTACATTATCCGTACGCAAACGGTCCACTGCATACGAAGTATTAAAATCCAGGTTTTTAAGAAGTTTTGCCGTAGCTCCAAAGCTGGCAATCACCCGGTCATTTTGTGATGTATAACGGTTCAATTCCAGAAGCGCGACCGGATTTCCAAAGTTACTCACCACTTTATTGTTTCCCATTCCAATCGTGTTCGGACTCGCAGTGCTGATGTTGTAACTTCCGTCTTCATTGAAAGCAGGAACGTTTGGCGGTAAGGAAATTGCCAGACGGGCTGCACCTACCAGAAAGAAGTTTGATCCCGGCAAAGATCCGTTATAGGGCGACTCGTTATAGCTGGTGTTGTACGAAACACTTCCTTTTAATTTCAACCAACTGTTTACGGTCTGGTCGATATTGAAGCGCACAGCCTTTCTATTAAATTCATTTTCTTTCAGGAATCCATTTTGTTTGGTATAGTTGGCAGAGAAATAATATTTGGTGGTTTCCGTACCGCCAGAAACATTTACGTTATGATTTTGAGAGACACCTTTCCGGTAAATGTAGTCATACCAACGTGTGTCAATCGGTGAGCCGTCAGAGCGGGTATTTGGAAAAAACAGTGCAGATGCTACGTTGTCATTATTTGCATTTCCACCCAAAATTTTGGCATTTAAAACTGCCTCATTTTTAATCGCAATGTATTGTTCTGCGTTCAAAAGTTTAGGCAAGCGGACAACATCGGAAACACCCGCCCAGGTTTCATATGAAATTTTTGGCTTGCCCGTCTTGCCACGTTTGGTGGTAATCAGCAATACGCCAGCTGCTGCCCGTGACCCGTATATAGAAGTTGATGCCGCATCCTTTAAAACGTCAATTGATTCAATATCAGCGGGATTAATATCTCCAAGCGGGTTATTTGGCACGGCTGTACTGGCAGAAACGTTACCGGTATTAATCGGAATTCCATCAACAACAACCAACGGATACGAACTCAACGAAATTGAATTTACCCCACGAATCCTGATCACCGGCGGGTTATTTAAAACTCCGTTAGGCTGCCCAATGCTTACCCCGGCTGCTCTGCCCGCAAGCGCCTGATCAAAACTCTGGACAGGCTGTTCCTTGATCGCTTCTCCGGCAACACGCACCGCCGAACCGGTAAATTCGGCTTTGGTTTGCGTACCATATCCCACAACCATTACCTCACTTAACTGCTTGCTATCCGAAAGCAGCTCAATATCAAAACCGGCCTTATCGTTGACTGCCCGTTCTATGGGACTGTATCCGATAAAAGAGAAAACCAGCGTCGCATTTTCATTGACTGATAAAGTGAATTTCCCGTTCGAATCGGTGATAGTACCATTGGAAGTTCCTTTTTCGAGTACAGCTACACCGGGTAAAAAGTCGCCGGATTCTTTGTCTTTAATAGAACCTGAAATTACCCGATCCGCTGTTTTTGATTGCGTTATATGGCCTGTTGATACTTTGTTTATTTTATTGTTTTCGGCCAATGCCGGATTAGCGGCCAGTAAAACGGCCAGGGGAAAGAGTGCGCGGGCAGACCTGATTTTCCATGAGTCCCGCAGTAAAGCTGGGTATTTTTTTTGCATTCTAAAATAGGATATAATTAATAGATCATAAGATGAGTTCAAACAAAATTCCGGATCAAACAAACCGGAAGAGACTTGCATGTGACATAGGAATTCTTTCTCCCTGAAAGAATCGGGAGGTGTAGATACGGTTACAATAACCAGACAAAAAGCATCAATGATCAGAAAAGATCAATGAACTTAATATCTCGGCAACTGGCTGCAACAACGGGAATACGAAAGAATCAGGATGATTATCCTTCCTGACGTAACGGGAACTGGCGAGAGTAAATGTTTTATGCTCATAAGAATTATGATTAAAAAATTGACTCCTTACCCACAGGTGGTTTACAAGTAAAGATTATAGTCTACTAAGTTTATAGACAAACTAAATTAAAAAAATTTATAAATGCAAATTAATTGTATCTTTTTAAGAAGACACTTTTAACATTAAAGTAAACTCGAAGTTGTACAAAGCTGTATTTTAATGCAGTAATAATATCTCTTATGATTTAAATCGAGATATTTCAAGCGTAATTTTTTAGTGTATCGTGAAGCTGGCGCGCTGCTGTCAATCCTTCCGGACAACGTTTGCAAAACCAGATGTCTGTTTATCGTTTTATCATTTTGTCTTTTACAATTTCTGAAATAACTTTTTCCCGCAGACTTTGGCTGATCGTAATCTTTTCTTTTCCAATGTTCAAAATAACGCCTTCAATACTTTTAATCTTAGTTTTGTTCACAATAAAAGATTTGTGGACTTTAATAAAAATATCTGATGGCAATTGTTCTTCCAGATTCTTGATCGTAACATATACCATCATTTTTTTTGAATTTGTGTAGAGCATCACATAATTCAGCATCGCTTCGGCATACAGCAAATCCTCGTACAAAACTTTCTCGATCTGGTTATTACATTTTATAAAAAAATGGTCGTCAGGATTCGGCTTCTGTGTTTGAACATTTTTTCTCAAAGCATTCATTTCCTTTGCTTTATTACAAGCTTTCAAAAATCTGTCAAAGGATATGGGCTTTACCAAATAATCCAGAACATCCAGTCCATAACCTTCAATGGCATATTCTGCATAAGCCGTTGTCATTATCACATTTGCGGATGTTTTTGAATTTTTGAGAAAATCGATACCATTTAGCTTAGGCATATTGATATCCAGAAAAATCAAGTCAACGCCATTTTCATCCAACAATGTCATGGCTTTCAATGGATTTTCAGCCTGGCCGACCAGTTCCAGAAAACTTATTTCTTCAATAAATTCCTGCAATATTTTTCTTGCTATCGGCTCATCGTCTACTATGATACATTTCAGCTTCATCGTGAATTTATCGATAAATTTGTTTCGTAAAAATCCTGTTCATTATTTACGTCAAGTGTATGTTTGTCAGCGTACAACAAATCCAACCGCCTTTTTAAATTTACTAATCCGATACCGCCTGAATTTACATCGATGGCACTTTGATGTATTTCTTTTGTATTGATAATGGAGCAAAACAACCTGTTTTCTTTTACAAAAATCTGAATATCAATCTTGTTCTCTTTATCAGAAAAACTGCTGACAAATTTGAAAGCATTTTCGATCAACACAACAATCAGGAGCGGAGCAATTTCTAATCCTGATCCGATATTTTCCGTGTCAATATTTACAACCAGCCTGTCATCTTTTCGCAACTTCTGAAAAGCAACATAATTTTTGATGTACGCCACCTCTTTATCCAAACTCACTTTTTCTGCGCCGCACTCATAGAGCTGGTACTTAAATAAATCGGAAAACTGTAACAGTATCGCTCTGGCCGTACGATTGCTTCTATCAATATGACCGTATATGGTATTCAGTGAGTTCAAAAGTGCGTGAGGATTGATCTGCGCTTTTAAATAATCCAGTTCATTTTTTATTCTTTCTTTTTCCAGTAATTCCAGCTGCTTCTGGGTTTGTTTCCTGTCGATCAACATCTTAATGATTGTAACCAACAATACCCAAAGAGAAATATTGACTAATGAATTTAAATATATTGTATTGAAATCAATTACCGGTCCATGAAAAAAATGCCGGTTCATCTGCAAAGCTACCAATGTCCTGAACCATGCCGAAAGAGCAATGATTGTCAGCGTGGCAATTGCAAACAGAAAGTTTTTTTTCCTGAACAATAATTTTGGAACACTGAAATTATTGATAGCGTAAAAGTCGGCTGTGATAAAAATCAAATAGCAAAATTCCACAGTCATTGTTTTGGTGATAGAAACCGAATAACTGCGAAAAACAAGCACCCATAAAAGATAGATACCTGCCCAAAAAAGTATGTGATAGCGTAGTGTCCTGCTTTTCAATTTCTTTTGGTTTTCCAAAGTTATCAACCTTAAAATCAGCGGTAAACTTTATTACACCATGCAGGTAAAATTCTTGATAAAACAGGGGTTAATCAAGAAAAAGGAATGGTTGCTGTAAAAAGTTTTTAATACGCTGTGGGAATGGTGAGGTTAGCGGCATCAATTATCTAAAACGAAAAACAATGAAAAAAATCGTCGATTGGTTTTTTAATCCGCCTGCTACCGGGCAATCTGCCATTTTATTCTTACGCTTAATGGCAGGAGGTGTCTTTTTCTGGGAAGGCATTTTAAAATTTGTCTACCCAAATCAAGGCGTAGGCAGGTTCACAAAATTAGGCTTTGCATTCCCCGAAACTACCGCACACATAATAGCCGCCGGTGAAATTATCGGTGGCTTACTTCTCATCTTCGGGCTTTTTACAAGGGTCGCCGCATTTTATTTTGTCATACAAATGATCGTTGCGATACTTAGTACCAAGGTTGATCTCTATTTTGGCACAAGCCCGTTACCTCTGCCGCCTTCTCCGCCAAAAACCGGTATTTGGGCAGTGCTCCACGAAATCCGTTCTGAATATGCGCAAATACTCACATGCCTTTTTCTTTTGATCGAAGGCGCAGGAAGAAGATCCGTTGATTTTATAATTTCAACGTCAAAAAAAGTATATACTATAACGGAAAAGCAAGTGCCTGTGAAAAGTTAAGACTGGAAGTGATACAGACTTTACTCCAATTTAAAAGAAGCAATCAGATTGACGATCAAATGCAATGCTGATTGCTTCTCACATAACTTTCTTTCCGTAAAGTTGTTATATCAAAGGATGAACAGAAAATTTCTCATCTCGCTCATTCCGTTAATGAACACGTTTTTAGCGTTGCCAGATATATTCTAATATGAAAATATCTTCTGGATAACCTCCGTTTTTTAAAAGAAGTCAGTTATCCCCAATTATTTCCTTCCGGTGCTGTATACCCCACGCTGTCAGATTATTAATGATCGTTTGCAAGGTTTTGCCATGTTTGGTAAGTTCATATTGAACCGTTATAGGATGTGTGTCTAAAACCGTTCGCTCGACCAGTTTATTTATTTCCAGTTCCTTTAATTCTTTGCTCAACATTTTGTTCGATATACCCACTACATCGTTTAGAATGTCAGAAAACCTTCTTTTGTTATAATGGCAGATCGATGAAATGATATAGATTTTCCATTTTCCACTCAGCACGTCCATAGCGTCGTGGACTGCCATCATCTCCTTTTTCCGATCTATTTGAAATTCCGGTTTGCACTCCATAGGTTACTTTGTTACTTCAAGGTTACTGTTACTTTTCGTTACAAAGTTACTAAAATAAACATTCACAATCTACCTTTGTAGCTTCAAATTGTAATGATAGAAAAATGAATAAGTTAAAAAACAAAGTAGCCATAGTTACAGGCGCATCAAAAGGTATAGGTGCATCGATTGCCAAATATTTTGCGGAGGAAGGAGCAAAAGTTGTCGTGAATTACGCATCAAGTAAAGAAGGTGCTGACAAAGTCGTGAAGGCCATAACTGATAACGGCGGTATTGCCATTTCAGTACAGGGCGATGTGTCAAAAGAAGCTGACGTCATCAGGCTTTTTGAAGAAACAAAAACCGCTTTCGATTCACTGGATATTCTGGTAAATAATGCTGGAATTTATCAATACGCCCCTATTGAACTGGTATCCGCGGAATCCATCCATCAGCATTTTAACGTCAACGTGTTGGGATCAATACTGGCAATTCGTGAAGCAGTTAAACTATTCGGGGATAAAGGCGGAAATATCATCAACATCAGTTCAGGGGCAAGTAATACGCCTTTGGCAACGGGCTCGGTATATTCTGCAACCAAAGCAGCGCTTGACGCCGTCACGATTTCTTTGTCCAAAGAATTCAGCGGTAAAAACATCCGTATCAACTCCATTTTACCCGGCGTAGTGGAGACGGAAGGGTCTCACAGTGCTGGTTTCATCGGCAGCGATTTCGAAACCAAACTGGTTGCCAATACGCCACTTGGCCGTACAGGTCAGCCGGAAGATATCGCAAAAGTGGCTGTATTCCTTGCCTCGGATGACGCGGCATGGATTACAGGTGAGAAGATATCCGTTTCGGGTGGTATCTACGGTATATAAAATTTAAAACAAATTAAAAACAAACAAATGAGTAAGTTAAAAAATAAAGTATCCGTCATTACCGGTGGCAATAGCGGAATCGGATTTGGCATTGCAGAAGCATTCAGAAATGAAGGAGCAGTTGGTGCTATCACAGGAAGAAATCAGGAAACAATTGACCAGTCCGTTAAACAACTTGGAACAGACTTCATAGGTATCGCGGGTGATGTGACCAGGATGGAAGATCTTGAAAGGATTTTCAAAGAAACTTTTGACAAATTCGGAAAGATTGATACGGTGGTTGTAAACGCAGGTGGTGCTGTGGAGGGCAGTCCCATGGCAGCCATTACCGATGTTACGGAAAACAACTACGACCAGTATATGGACCTGAATTTGAAGAGTTCTTATTTTACTGTTCAAAAAGCGCTTCCTTATCTGAACGACGGAGCATCAATCATCCTGATCGGTTCCAGCGCAGCACATCGGGCAGCACCTGGAATGGCGATATATGCAGCAGCCAAAGCGGCAATTATATCGCTGGCAAAAGGCTTATCACTTGATTTACTGGAAAGAAAAATCAGAGTAAATGCGTTGTCGCCAGGTTCTATTGACACACCTGTATTTGGTAAAATAGTACCGGAGGAACACGTAGAGCAGGTTAAACAAATTTGGACAAACCTGATTCCGGTTGGTAGAATGGGTTTACCTTCTGATATAGGCAAAGCTGCCGTTTTCCTTGCCTCTGATGATTCTACTTTTATTGTGGGAACTGAAATTCTTTCTGATGGCGGGATGACAAATATCAGCCTTATGAAATAATTATTGATTGACAGCATTGTGCAGGCGTTTAAACACTCGCACAATGCTGTCAAATTCAAAAACCTCCGGAACATTAAGAGGAGTTTGCCGGGTCAGTTTTTTATTTAAATGAACAATTATCAAAATGATATCAAATAATTATGAAGGGGCGTTTCAGAAACCGATTGGTTCTGGTTTTAGCGCTACATCGACTGCACATGATGTAATCCAGGGAATTGATCTTACCGGTAGGATCGCCATCGTTACCGGTGGCAGCACAGGCATCGGTTTGGAAACGGTGAAGACCCTCGCAAAAGCTGGTGCAACGGTCATTGTACCTGCAAGAGATATTGAAAAAGCGAAGGAAAATCTGAAAGGAATTGATCATGTTGAACTTGAAGAAATGGATCTGTTCGACTCAGGCTCTGTCGATTCTTTTATTAAAAAGTTTCTTGCATCTCAAAGACCGCTGCATTTGCTGATTAACAATGCGGGAATTATGTTCGTGCCTTTACGACGTGATGCACGCGGATATGAATCGCAACTCACCACCAATTATCTTTCCGTTTTTCAGCTGACAGCCGGATTGTGGGAAGCGCTGAAAAAAGCAAATGGTGCAAGAGTAATCAATCTTTCTTCTTTGGGACATCAATTTGCACCTTTCAATCTTGAGGACCCGAATTTTGAACAACATGACTATGAAACCTTACAGGCTTATGGGCAGTCAAAAACTGCTGTCAACTTGTTTTCGCTTGAACTGGATAACCGGGCCAAATCATTTGGCGTAAGAGCCTATTCAGTACACCCGGGCAATATATGGGGAACGGAATTAACTCGGGAAGCTCCAAAGGAAATATTACAGCAATTTGGCTTCCTTGATGCGCAGGGAAATATTGTACAGGAAGTTATAGATTCCCTTAAAACGATTCCACAAGGCGCCGCTACCGCCATCTGGGCAGCTACCAGTCCGTCACTGAAAGATATTGGCGGTGTCTATCTCGAAGATGTTGACATCGCTGAGTTGGCAATCGATCCATCTATACCAAACGGTGTAAAACCATATTCGTTGGAGGAAGGAAGTGCCAAACAATTGTGGAAATTGACTGAGAAACTAACCGGCACTACATTTAATGTTGATTAATTTTTTTGATATTAGATCGGTATATGGCGTACATCAAATAAATATTTGATCAAATATTCACATCATACCTATTAAAATTTTAAAACAACAAATCCTGTAAACTGTTGATTTGCAGGATTTATTGTTTTTAATCGAATGTAGAACTCTGAGTTGATTGGTTGATTTATAGTACCTTATCCAATACTGATTCAGATAAAATGATTTATATGATTGGTCCGAGTAGATTGACCGGAAATTTATCCAGTCCAATATATCTTTTCTGGAAACGCGGTATGACTTTTGTAATGACCGGCTTAAACCAAAACATCAAAATCATGGCAGACGATAAAACCAAAATTGGTCCGGCCGATAGCAGCCGAATCAATATTAACGAAAATTATGAAGTAGCTTACTGGACAGAGGCTCTTGGAATATCAAAGGGAAAATTAAATGAAGCCGTTGAAGCGGTAGGTACTTCTGCCCAGGCCGTCAGGGAATATTTAGAGAAAGAATAATCTCATAAATACTCGCATTCATTATAAAAACTCAGTCTCCACAAAATAAATATGGAGGCTGAGTTTTTTAAGCGTGTCCGACAATACGTACTTCTGTAATATTGGAACTCAAATAAACATGTTAACAATCCTGACCCTTTGAAGATGAATACTATCTAAAAAGCGACTTTGAGTTCTCAAAAAAGAAAATTAGCAAAAAACAAATATCAGCAAGACTTATCTATTTTTGAACGCGATAACAGAGGAATACCATATTAATTTTCTTTCTTAAATTTTGAGATAAACCCGCGAAATACTCTGAGGACTTCCTGACAAGGCTACCGAAGAAATGGTCAAAGTCTTGTTGGTAATGGAAAAAGAAGTAGTCGGCCTGAACGTGAGACCATAAATAAATATCTGTACCTGCCGAATATATAATCTATTTCTACCAGCATTAAACTGAGCATTGGTATTAAATGAGTACAATAAAACGAGCTGGCAAAAAAGTAGATAACGTTTCATTTGCTCTCTGTTTTTAAAATTATTTTACAATTTATTTTAAAATCGCTAAGAAATAATTATAAATAAATCTATAAATATTTTAACTTATTTAATAATAGATATGCTTTAAGTTATTATTTGGTTGATATTTACTCCGATAAGAATTTGTTTAATTTTTATATTTTTAATTTTTATATTTTCAATTTTTTTAGTTCGATTTTTTTCTCGACCAATAAAATTATTTCTATGCATATTTACCATAAACAAAAACTGCCACCCTTACAGGCGGCAGTCTTTAACAAATACGAAAAAATTATAACAAACCACCGGCAACGGTAATTCTTTCGCCAGTCACCCAGCCTGCCTCCTCAGAGGCAAGAAAAACGGCAACTTTTGCAATATCTTCTGGCTGACCGGTACGGCCCAAAGGAGTGTTAGCCACCATTTGTTTTTCCAGTTCTCTGCCAATTATACCGGCGGTGTGATTTCCTTCTGTATCTGTGACACCCGGCGCGATCGTATTTATCCGGATATTTTTTCCTCCCAATTCTTTTGCTAATACTTTTGTAAAAGTATCAATGGCCGCTTTTGCACCGCAATATACCAGCAGGCCAGGCATCGGATTTGTGCTTACGGTTGAGCTAATATTTATAATGCTTCCGCCCTGATCGCCAAACATTTCAACAGCATTTTGCGAGCACAACAAATTGCCCAGAACATGGGTATTAAATTGTCTGTGAAAACTATCTTCGCTAATACCTTCTAACGGTTCAAATTTGAAAACACCGGCATTATTTACCAAAATATCCAGCTGCCCAAAGGCAGTTTTGGTTTCTTCAAACATTCTCCGGACGTCAGCCCCGTTTGTAACATCGCAATGCACAGCAATGGCAATGCCGCCGGTTTTTGAAATCTCATTTACAACTTTTTCTGCCCCTTCCTTATCGGTAGCATAATTGACCACAACTTTTGCGCCCGCATTTGCAAACGCTTTTGCTATTCCTGCACCAATTCCTTTTGATGCACCGGTTACCACAGCCACTTTATCTTTTAATTTCAAGTCCATTTTTTCTATTCTTAATGAACTGCAATGTTAGATTGTTTGTATACTTTTGGCAAGTATGTACTTTTTTGTATGTTACATACCAAAAAGTAGGTATTGCTGAATATGAATGAATTATCAAAAAATAAAAATGAAAAATAAATCAAACATTTCCGGGAAAGTGCAGCCATGCGGAGTTGATTATGCTTTCAGACGGATCGGTGGAAAATACAAAGCGCGGATTTTGTGGCATCTGAACTCAAAAAAGATACTGCGTTATGGCGAGTTGAGCAGGACATTGCCCGACATTACTACGAAAATGCTCACCCAAACTTTACGCGAATTGGAAGATGATCAATTAATCATCCGTGAAATGTTTCATGAAGTACCACCAAAAGTAGAATATTCACTAAGCAGCACAGGACGGGAATTGATTCCTTTTATCGAACATTTACATAACTGGGGCAAAAAACAATTGGAAAATGAAGTCTTTGCAAACCAAAATTAACCATGAAATAATCTCACTCGGGATGATATAACCTCTTTTCCACTTTTACTGATTGTATCCTGAGAGATTTCCTACAAGTCCGTAGAAACTTTACTAATCGCCAGGATTATGGTAAAATTATCATTTTCCCTATAACAACTCATCATATAAATGAACGACTACTTTTACCGGCTTTTTGACTTTAACAACTGGGCTAACAATTTCATTTGTAATCATTTATCCGAAAACGAGATCCGGGATGAAGATTGCATAAAGCTAATGAGCCATCTTTTTCTGGCGCAATCAAACTGGTATTACCGGATTATCAATCAACAGAATGACCAGCCCGTATGGCAGATTCTGGAATTGGCCAAGCTGCCAGAACTCTTAAATGATAACGGAACAGCGTGGCTGGACTACATTCAGGGGCTGGATAAACAAAAGTTCATTGAGCAAATCGATTATAATAATCTTGCTGGACAGCCATTTAGTAATACAATTCAAGACACGCTTGCTCATGTCGTAAATCATGCCACTTACCACCGCGGCCAGATTGTCCGCCGGATCAGAGAATTGGGTCATATCCCACCATCCACCGATTATATTCAGTATGCAAGGATTTTTCCATCTACGACTTAACGAACAGAATAATTCGGAAAAGTCCGTAGTATTCTGTTCGTTAACGATATTATTTATACGTTATTTTTTAACAACTTCCGATAGTTCGATCATATTGCCCCAGGGATCCTGGATAAACGCAAGATTTCTTGTAATGGCATCCAGATAAAAAGGCTGGCCGACAACAGTAACACCGCGTTTTTTCAATTCAGCCAGTACTTTATTAAGGTTGGTGACGTGGACACACAAGTGATGATAGCCGCCACTTTCCAGACTTTTTCCCAGGTCGTTAAATTTGGTATTCGGTATTAGTTTTCCACCAGCAAGAATCTCGATCCAAAAATCATTCGTATTGGCCGGAGCAAGATAAGCGAGTTTTTCGTCTGCATAATCCCATTCGTGAATTACCCTGAAATCGAGTTTTTCAGTGTACCATTTTATAGCAGCTGCATAATCAGGGACACGGATTCCAACGTGATTCCCACTGATTTCGGAAAGTGCACTGCCAGGATTAAGTGCCGGCATTTTAAAACCGGTGGCTTCACTATGCTGTGCCTGGGCAATAATGTTTGTCATTAAAAATAATATACTATACAAAGCAGTTTTGATGTATGTTTTCATGATTGCAGATGTGAAAATTTGGTAAATACATTAAGATTATTTCGTGTTTATTCCGGTTTGTTGGTTTTGACATCATCGTGATCTGTTCCTGTGATTGTATCAAACCAGTCGGCAACATCTTTTTCAAAAGCCGCAGTTTTGCTTCTGAATCTTTCAAGAGAATCTTTCCCCAAAGGCAAATGCACCGGAGGATTTTCTGAATTTCCAAGTGCAACGAAGGCTTTTGCCAGCTTTTCAGGATCTCCTGGCTGCTGATAGTTTACTTTGGCAGCAAATTTCCGCATGGCTCCTACTGTTTCCGCATAGTCTGGAATAATTTGAGCACTGCTGATAAGTGAGCTTTCATCCAGAAAGTTGGTCCGGAAAAATCCTGGTGCGACTACCGTTGCAAAAATACCCAGCGGGGCAACTTCCATAGCCAGCGCTTCCGTGATTCCTTCAATCGCAAATTTTGTAGAGCCGTAAAGTCCCCAGCCTATGTATGCGCCGAGGCCGCCTACGGATGAAATATTGATCACATGCCCACTTTTCTTTTCCCTCATAAACGGAAGCACAGCTCTGATCACATTAAGCGTCCCGAAAACATTCACTTCATAATTTTGCTTCACTTCTTCATTGGTAGCCTCTTCAACACCCGAAAGTAATCCATAGCCGGCATTGTTAATCAGGATATCAATTTGTGCAAACTGATCGACTTGTGCAAACTGATCGACGGCTTGTTGAACGGCAGCCTTAATTTGCTGCTCATTTGTAACATCCATTGTTATAACCAACAGATCAGGGTCATTATTAAAATGTGCACTCAATTCTGCGGCTTTGCTGCGAACAGTACCAACAACCCGGTCACCTGATGCGAGTACAGCTTTTGTAATTTCTAATCCAAATCCTCGTGAGGCCCCGGTAATGAACCATGTTTTTTGCGTTTTCATTTTTGCCAATCGTTTAAATTATTTGATGAGACAAAATTGATCACAATCAGAGGCCTGGGCTGTATCCATAACAAAGCTTCTATTACGAATTTCAAAGATTTGCTAAAAAGGAGATAGTTTTATGAAGAACGAAAGGGCTAATAATACCGAACGGATTTTTAAATAACCCTGTATTTTCATTTTTTTGAAGCAAACACAACTTCATTTTGAGCTGTTATATCAGGTTGCTAAACTTGCAAACTATTAAAAACTGTTGCTTAATCCATTTCTGCTTAACCAATGCCACGAACGCTATACTTTTCCATTCAATCTTTGAAATTCATAACAGAAGCTTTGCATTTCGTAACAAGGCATCCCCTGTTTCAGCTTAATCTTGTATTGTCAAAATATAAAAGACGTTAATTCCTTTGAAACTAAATAAAGCAGGTTTTTCAGGTGTTAACACCGGCAATTTCCGCCGGTTCTGGGAAATATATTGAAAGATTACCAGTTGAAAGTGAGAGAGAATAATTAAATGTGGCTATCTTAAACCTGAAATTCGCCAGTTTCACTTTCTTCATACATCATTGATTTTGAGTAAATTTGTATAAACCTCTGACAAACCGTTATGCTCAAAACAACCCTAGACAGCAAAGTGATCGACACACTGCGCGACTTGCCAGATATGATTCCCGTTTTTCGTGAATATTTTGAAGACTGGAACATTCGTGTTTTTAACCGCGAGCAGCATGAATGCCGGAATTATCTTTCACCAAACAGACGGGAGTTTTACAAGATTTTATTCATTACAAAAGGTACCGGCGTTTTCACCATGGGCCTCAATACTTATTACATTGAGGAGCCGACGCTATTGTTCATTCATCCCAACGACATTATTTCCTGGAAAAATTTGTCCGATGAATCTGGTGGATTTTATGTTTTGTTTAAAAAATCGTTTGTTAACCATCACTTACAACTTAAAGCGGTGATTGATAAATTCGGATTGTTCTCTGATAAATCAAAAAGTGTAATCCGGTTGACCGATCCTGAGGTGCTGCGGATAGGCCAGTATTTTGAAAAAATGCAGGAAGAGGAATTAGGCAACAGTGATTTCAAGGAAGACGCCATGCAGGCCTTTCTACAACTTTTAATGGTTGAAAGTATGAAAGTTGCACGTCATCCCAAACCCGATGAGGTTACCGAGGATTTTACGCATATCCATCACTTTTTTGATCTGCTTGAAAAAGAAACTTCGGCTATTAATTACAGCGCACCGATTCGTATCAAAACGGCCAAGGAATTTGCCGGCAGCCTTCAGATGCATCCCAATTACCTAAATCAATTACTTAAAAAACATACAGGACAAAATGCCAGTACGCACATCCGCAACCGGTTACTGGACGAAGCAAAAGCATTGTTAGTCCAAACCGACTGGAGCCTTCAAGATATTAGTTATAGCATCGGTTTTGCTGAGCAGCCCAGTTTTAATCTATTCTTCAAAAAGAATACTGGGTATACACCGGCCGAATTCAGGAGAAATTTTTAAGGCTTAATACCTTCTTAGTTTTTAGGAGCCTCTGCAATCACGCAAAGAAAATAAGTTGTAATGAAAGTACGCAAAGAGAGGTCTTATCCATTTTACTTTTTAAGCTTTGCGTGAAACATAATCCTATCTTCAAAGATGTAATCTGTTTTTCATTATCTTTGTTTTTTACAAATTAAAACATGCTTACAACATCGTTTGAAGAATTGTGCTCCCGCTTTTCAAGCGGCTCATCTACGGATTTAAGTGCACTGCTGCCGGAAGGTATCCAACAGGAAGTGGGTCATTTCAATGTTTTCAATTTAACTGAGATTACGCAGGGGCCTCATGAGAAATCGGCAGTATCCTGCGCTTCCCGTGCATTTTACAAAATAAGTTTTCTGACGGGTCGCTCGGTGGCTGAATTTCATGACCGAAAGGTTGAAATATTACGACCAACCCTCGTATTTTCAACGCCCAAAAGTCCGTTTTATTGGCTGCCGATAGGGCACCAGACCGGACAGTTCTGTGTATTCACTGCTGAATTCCTTCACCCAAGCAGAAGTGGTGTGGTATTGGACGAACTGCCCATTTTCAAATCGCCTGAACATCCGGTTTATTCCCTTTCAGATGCCGATATTACGCGTGTACAAGGGATTTTTGAAAATATGGAAGCCGAAATTGCATCTAATTACGCTTACAAATATGACCTGCTTCGGGCTTACGCGCTCGAACTGATCCATATTGGGCAGAAGTTACAGTCCAGCACCATACTTCATCCGAATCACAGCGCTTCCGCTCGAACAACGTCTCTTTTTTTAGAACTTCTCGAAAGACAGTTTCCCCTGGAAAGTCCACAACAAAAGCTTACCATTCGCACCGCAAAACAATATGCCGATCAACTGGCGGTGCATATCAATCATTTAAATAAAGTACTAAAAGAGACGACTGGTCTTACGACAACTGAACTTATTGCCGGGAGAATTCTTCAGGAAGCAAAAGCATTACTTCGCCACACCGGCTGGAGTATCGCCGAAATTGCGGATAGTCTGGGATTTTCGGACTTTGCCCATTTTGCCAAATTCTTTAAAAACGAAACTTCCTTTTCTCCGGGTGTATTTCGAAGACAAACAAAAAGTTTGAATTATACATAAAATTGATTGGTTGAAACAAACCTGACCTCTCCCCTTTGACGGACTTTTGTATTGTTTTTAATCAGTACAAAAAAAGTCTTATGGCAACTCAAAAAATCGCATTAGTAACCGGTGGAAGCCGTGGAATTGGAAAAGATATTGCAATTAGTCTGGCTAAAAAAGGCACAGACGTCCTGCTCACTTATCGCAGCAATCAAACCGAAGCCGACGCAACCGTAGCGGCCATAACCGCTCTTGGGCGAAAAGCCGTTGCTTTGCCTCTAAACACGGCCGACATTAGCGGCTTTGACAACTTTTTTCAGCAAACCGCGCTGGCATTAAAGTCAACTTTTGGTGCAGAACGTTTCGATTTCCTGGTCAACAATGCAGGAACCAGCCTGTCCGCGCCTTTTACAAAAACTACTGAGGCTCAGTTTGATGAAATGTTGAATATTCATGTGAAAGGTGTTTATTTCCTGACTCAAAAAGCATTGGATTATATGCACGATGGCGGACGAATTGTCAACATTTCTTCGGCAGTTTCCCGTGTCAGCTTTGCCGGTGTATCGGCATACGGCATGATGAAGGGAGCAGTCGATGTGTATACCAGATTTCTTGCGCTTGAACTGGGTGCACGTGGCATTTCGGCTAACGTAGTAGCTCCCGGCGCAATTTTCGGAGGAGCAGCCATGGAAGACACGCCGGAAATGCGTGCCTATGTGGCAGGTGTTACCGCGCTTGGACGCGTTGGTTTACCTGACGATATCGGCGGCGTAGTGGCATTCCTTTGCAGCGAAGATGCCAAATGGGTAAATGGCCAGCGAATTGAATTGACCGGTGGTATGAATTTGTAAAATCAAAGATTGCTGCTTATTGTAAGCGCTCAAAAGGGCGCTTACTTTTTTCGTTTAAAAATAAATCAGAGCGTGCTCAGACTCTTTTTTCATCAAATCTTTCGGTGTGTGACCAAACAATTTTTTAAAGGCAAATGAAAAATGAGACAAATCTTCAAACATTTAATCACACCTTTTCCACAAAAACAAATAAAAGATCCAGTCTATTAAATACCAATTGCGGTTAACTCGTTTTTATAAACAAATTGCTGATCACCGTCCGAAAAGACTTCAATTTCAGAAATGTTTACTCCCTGAAGGAATATTAGGCTGCTGTGACTTCTCAAAGGCATGAGATTTGTAGATAGAAGAAATTTAAGGAAAAGATTGTCTGAGATGAGAATTTCGCACCTTTTCCGATCACTTCATCAACAAATTATGAAAACATATCCTAAGGCAACAGATTTTAAGGGCCAGAAACAGCCTTATCCTGCCGAGCAATCCAAAATGGATCCGCTTCCGGAAACTGAATTTTCACACTACAAACCTGCCGGAAAATTAAAGGGTAAAGTCGCCCTGATCACTGGTGCAGATTCTGGAATTGGAAGAGCAGTTGCCATTGGTTTTTGCCTGGAAGGTGCCAAAGTCGCCATTTTATATAATGAAAACGACGACGACGCAACGGAAACAAAAACCCTTTGTGAAAAAGCAGGAGGAACATGCCTGATCATCAAATCAGATGTCCGGGATTCCCAGGCTTGTAAAGATGCTGTGCAGAGGACAGTGGACCAATATGGAGTTCTGAATATCCTGGTCAACAATGCAGCATATCAAATGGCACAGAAAAAATTCGAGGACATTACGGAAGAGCAACTGCGACGTACTTTTGAAACCAACATTCTTGGTTATTTTTTTATGGCCCAGGCTGCGTTGCCGTTTTTGAAAGAAGGCGATTCGATTATTAATACAGGAAGTATCGTGGGAAAGACCGGAATTCCGATTTTAATTGATTATTCGTCAACCAAAGGCGCCATTCATTCTTTCACAAAATCATTGGCGCTCAATCTTGGAGACAGAGGTATCCGGGTCAACTGCGTAGTGCCAGGCCCCGTCTGGACACCAAATATTCCAGGCACCATGCCCATTGAAGAAGTCGAAAATTTTGGTCACGAGGTGATACTGAAACGCCCGGGTCAACCCGAAGAACTTGCCCCTGCCTATATACTTCTGGCTTCGGACGACGGAAGTTTTATGACCGGAAGTTTTATCCATGTTACGGGCGGCAAACTTTCCAGTGATTAAGATGGAAAATACCAATTATCCCGACGGCTGGGTAAAGGAAATTTTGGAAACTGAATTTGTAAAGCCATCCACGCGTGCCCTTCTGTTAGATCGTCTTGACACAAATACAAAGTCAACTCCTGATTTTTTTGACGATGAATCTTTTTCCATACTTCAATGCGTTTGTATGAGATTGATTCCGCAAGACAGGAATGAACCGATTGACCTGGCTGGTTTGCTAGATGAACAGCTGAGCAAAAGCCCTGGAAATGGTTGGCGCTACGATGAATTACCAGAAGATAAAGTGCTTTTCAAAAAGGGAATAAAAGGTATGGAAAAACTGGCTCAGATGGCCTTTGCCAAAACTTTTTGTGATCTTGACGACGCCGAAACGGACCAGATTCTCTTAACGATTCAAGCTGGTAATGCCAAGGGTTACGAGTGGGACCAGATTCCTTCCAACCTGTTTTTTGAAGAATTACTGGCAAGTTTGGTTGAACTTTATTATAGTCATCCTTTGGCCAAAGAAGAAATTGGAGACATATCTTTTGCCGACGCAAAAGGATGGAAAAATATAGGCCTCGACCAGATTGAAAAGCCAAATCCTAATAACCGATGACTGACGAAAACCGGACCGGATCCTTTTATGATATTTATGGTAATCGTTTGCCTTCCAGACAATTTTCAAATGATGAGATTGTCGATGCTGTTGTCATAGGAACTGGCGCAGGCGGAGCGCCTCTGCTGTCGAGGCTGGCCGGGGCAGGATTAAAAGTCGTGGCTCTGGAGGCGGGAAGTCACTGGTCTGCAAACAAAGATTTTGTAACCGATGAACCCGGACAAGCTAAACTTTTCTGGAACGACGAACGCCTGAGTGCGGGAAAAAATGCCTTGGCTTTTGGCAATAATAATTCAGGAACCGGTGTTGGAGGTTCCACTTTACATTATACCGCCTATGTTCCCCGGCCGCAAACAGATGATTTTAATTTGCATACCGATTTCGGCGTTGGGGTAGACTGGCCCATTGGATACGAAGATCTTGAAAGTTACTTTGATGAAATCGAAGAATTTCTAGGCGTTTCCGGTCCGGCAGATTATCCATGGGGAAAGAAACGTGTAAAAAGTTATCCCCTGGCACCATTACCCATCAACGGTGCTGGTCAACTGATGAAAATGGGATGCGATGCACTCGGAATCAAAACGTCAGCAGCTGCTAATGCCGCTCTCTCAGCCCGATATTTTCAGCAAGGTATTGGCTGGCGCGAGGCGTGTGCGAATCGTGGCTTTTGTCAGGCTGGTTGTGACATTGGCGCCAAAGGAAGTATGGATGTGACCTATCTCCCGCTTGCCGTTCAATATGGAGCTGAAATCCGTGCCAACAGTTTTGTTACAGGGTTTGAAAGAAACCAGTCAGGAAAAATCTCGGCCGTTATTTATGAGAAAGATGGCCAGGAAATCCGGCAGAAATGCAGTAATGTTTTTTTGTGCGCCGGCGCTATCGAAACACCAAGATTATTATTAATCAACAGCCTGGCAAATTCCAGCGGACAAGTTGGTAAAAATTTCATGGCACATACAGGAATGCAGGTTTGGGGTCAGTTTAATCATAATATTCAGCCGTTTAAAGGAATTCCAGGCGCATTAATCTCAGAGGATACTCACCGGCCAAAAGAGGCTGATTTTGTTGGAGGATATCTGTTACAATCCATTGGTGTGATGCCCGTTACCTACGCATCGCAGGTGGCGCGTGGTGCGGGACTTTGGGGAAAAGCTTTGATTGAACATATGCGGTGTTATAACAACACAGCCGGGATCAACATTCTGGGTGAATGTTTGCCTTACGATTTTAACTATGTAGAACTTTCTGACGAAACAGATCAGCGCGGTTTACCAAAACCACGTATCCATTTTACTTTCGGGGAGAATGAAAAAAGGTTAACAGCGCATGCGGAAAATGTGATGCGGAATATTTGGAGCGAAGCCGGTGCGGAAAATGTCTGGTCCTTCAATAGAGGTGCCCATATTATCGGAACATGCAGGATGGGTAAAAAAGCAGATCAGGCAGTTGTGAACAGTGAGGGACAAAGCTTTGACATTCCAAATCTTTTCATTTGTGACAATTCGGTTTTTCCAAGTGCACTCAGCGCAAATCCCGCACTGACGATCATGGCATTATCACTCCGGACAGCGGATCTGTTTTTATCAAAAACGAAATAAAAAGACTACACATAACTAACAAATCCTGTAAAACAGATTTGAGAAAATCAACATTATGAAAAGCAGCTTTCTTGACATCATAAAGAAACAACGGGGCGACAGTAACTATGCAGGCGATGAACATGGCGGCGCATCAGGTGAATCCGGAAGTGGTTTGCCAAACGGCTCTGCACAAAATTTTATGTTCGCAACCGGAATTGAATGCTCCGCTCCTACCATTAATCATGGTAAAACAAGACGTGACCAGCTGGAAGAATGCGGTCATTATAAACACTGGAAAAAAGATTTTGAGCTGGTAAATGAGCTTGGGTTAAAAGTTTTACGATACGGACTTCCCTATCACAAAATTCATTTGGGTCCGGGGAAATATGACTGGACATTTGCAGATGAAGTGATGAATGCCATGAAAAAAATGCACGTCACTCCTATTCTGGATCTGATGCATTTCGGTTTGCCTGATTGGCTGGGTAATTTTCAAAATCCCGAATTACCGCTTCATTTCTCCGATTATGCAAAGGAAGTTGCCAGGCGTTATCCATGGGTGAGGTATTACACTCCCGTCAATGAGATATATGTAACAGCCAAAAACAGCGCAAAGGATGGTTTATGGAATGAGCAGCTAAAATCGGATAAGGCTTTTGTTACGGCGATGAAAAACATTGTCGCAGCCAGTATCATGGCCACGCATAGTATTGTGGAATGCCGGCCTGATGCTATTATTATCCAGAGCGAAAGCGCAGAATATATGCATGAGGCAAAGGCGGAACAATCGCCGGAAGTAAAACTGCTGAACAAACAACGACTGATTTCGCTTGATCTTTTGTATGCCTACCCGCCTGATTCTGAAATTTTTACGTACTTAATGGATAACGGAATGACCAGAGCGGAATTCGATTGGTTTATGGTCAGTGAACCTCCGGGATATCAGATTATGGGCAATGATTATTACGGCCGGAATGAAAAAATAATGAAGCCCGACAACACCATTTGTACCGCGGAGGATGTGCTTGGCTGGTACCAGATCACCAAAGGCTATTACGACCGATACAAAAAGCCGGTAATGCATACAGAAACCAATACCTTTGATCCTGAACAAGCGCCTACCTGGCTCTGGAAACAATGGATTAACGTTCTAAGAATGCGCTCTGACGGTGTCCCCGTTCTGGGTTTTACCTGGTACAGTTTAATTGACCAGATAGATTGGGATAGTGGATTGACCGAATTAAATAACAATGTAATCGCTTGCGGATTATACGATCTTGACCGGAAACCAAGACCCGTTTCTGACGCTTACAAGATGCTTTTAAAAGAATATGGACAAATCACCATCATTCCTCACGGGGAAATGTTTGAGATAACCAATCGCGACGCTCGTCTTAAAGTTGTCGTTTAAAACTATTTAAAAAATGCACAATATTGATTTGAACTATGCGCGAAAAGGCGGTGGGAATACTACAACACTCGTCTTTTTGCATTATTTCGGAGGATCGGCGCAAACCTGGTCGATGGTTACAGACCAGCTTGCGGATGATTTTCATTGTGTGGCAATTGATTTGTGCGGATTCGGGAATTCCCCTACGACAGTCTGGGAAGTTTCGGTTCATGAACATGCAGAATATGTAGCCAATCTGTTAAAAGAGCTCGAAATAGAGAATTATATTTTGATCGGACATTCCATGGGAGGAAAAATTGCTGCCTATCTGGCATCGAAACAGACTAACATAAATGCGCTTATCCTTGTTGCGCCATCGCCTCCGACACCAGAGCCTATGGACGATGACAAGAGACAAGAAATGCTTGATACTTTTGACAACCGGCCGGCTATTGAGGAACTGGTACATAAAATTACTGCCGGTGATTTATCTGAACCTCTTTTTGAAAAAACAGTCCGCGAACATTTGCAGATATCAGAAATGGGCTGGACATCCTGGATTGAAAAAGGAAGTCGGGAAGATATTTCTTCAAGGATGAGTTATATAAATATTCCGGTAACGGTGATCAGTGGCTCACAAGATCCGAACTTCTCGACGAGCGTTTTAAAAGCGGAATTTTCGAAATATTTCCCGGAAGCAGTATTTATAGAAATTGAAGGTGCAGGACACCTAATTCCCGTTGAAACTTCGGAAAAACTCGCTGATTTAATTAATGAAATTTGTCAGTAATAACGAGAGAGGTAAATGAACTGGCATTTTAATTTTTCACAATGTCATTATACGTTCTTTGTGCTGCTTTTCACAGGCGGCCATTTCGTCTATAACTGGTCTGAGGGAAAAGGTGCCTATGTTCATATGAGATTCTCCAGTACTTACCGTGTTGAACTTTTCATAGCCAAATCGCTGGGAGCTTTGGCATTAGGTATTCCAATGAATCCCGCAAGAATCAAGGGATGGGCATATGCCGGATTTTTCATATTTTTTTCCTGCGCCACTTTCTGGTATTGCTCATTCTACTTTTATTATTACTGGTCTCTTGTGTCACATACCCTAAACTAGCAGACAAAATTATCAACCTGATTTAAATAAAGGCAAATAAGAACTTTACAAAATATCTTGTAACTTATTGCCAATTTGTGGAATTCAATTCATATTTAATACTTTCAAGTATCACAAACGAAATCTGAAATAATGGACAATAAGTTACTTCTGGTTAGATTAAGTAGGATTTACCTTTTGTCCATCCCATTTTTAGGGGCTATTCTGGCCTTCGCAGTTGGCCACGTGAGTTATAAGATTTATTTACCTGTATGGTTAATTAATGCCTTTATGATGGTCATATCAACACGTATACTTGTCGGGCAAAATTTTGATTCACAGAATAATGACCATAAAAGGCAGATTGTCAGCATATGGTTTCTCATTATACCCTGGATTTTTATATCAATTTTCGCGGGCTTCGGTCCCCCACCTGCGACCATTGAGAAATGGGTGGAAACTGCGATGGAACAGCAAATCCGATATCTAATTCTGATCATAGCAGGAATTTTTGTCAATATCGGTTTGATATTGCTGGGGGAACACTTAAAACACCGTGGTGAATATCTTTATTCTACACTTGGACGTATCATGATGAGTATCGCCATTCCACTTTTTATTTTGAATATGACTTTTTGGGGCACTTTCCTGACGGAGTCATTTAAAATTTTTGCTGCTCTACCATTACAAAAAAGACCAGAATGGTATCTCGTAATTAAAGAACAGTTTATGATTATCGGGATGACAGAAGTGACATTGACCTACCTTGCGACTTTTGCTTTTGTTATGTCTTTAAAAGCCTCCGGATTGTTCGGGTCTCGTACAAGAAACGCCTACGCCGTGGTTAGTTTGTTAGCGGCCACGTTAAACCTCTTGCCACCCTCATGTCCAGACCCCCTGGCAACCATTAGTTACCTCGTATCTATTCCAGCTTTCCCTTTTATTATGCCCTACTTAATAGGTGTAAATCTGTTAGTGTCGAAAAAGGAAGAAGTGCAATTATTATAATTGGACAACGGTTTTTCTATATGAAAGACATAACGATGGTCCTAATCCTTTTAACGCAGTATCTTTTAAATCTAAATTTTACAGTCCAGACTTTTATTTTTTATCACCACGTTATATCCAGGAAAGACGTTACTTAGTATAACTATTGAATTAGTTAAGAAGCAAATAAATTTAAAACCTCCGGATATGAAATGGATTTTCTTTGTCGGTGCTATACTTTTTTCTTGTGCAAAACAGCCTCGCTTACCATTGGATAGCAAATATAATGTGACCAGTCTGAAAAATGATTCAACCTGGTTTGCTACGGGAAAAGCGCTTCGTATTATTCCAAAAGGCAAAAAGGCAGCCACGATTAAAACATTCAATATTCAAATAATGACCGATATTGAATATCCAGGTCATTTTGGATCCGGTATTAGCAAATCGCCATACGTCACTGGCTGCCTGGACGGACTGGACTGTATCCCGACACAAAGGCTTCATATTTATAACATTCCATTAAAAAAACGAAAATTCAAGATTTCGAAACTGGATAAAGGTCGTAAAATAAATTCTGAAAAGACGGCTTTTTGGTTATTAGCTAATGGAAGCGGCGTTAACAAACAATATGAATATGAGGGCCGGAAACCAGGCTGGATCCGTGTTACCAATTATGATAAAAAACTTCAAACAATAGAAGGTACTTTTTCAATAAGTCTGGACAACAAGAAAATGAGTTATAATACCACCTTACCAAACGTCCCTGAAGTGACAAATTTCAGAGAGGGGCTGTTCCGTGTTAAGCTAATTGATATTTTATTGAAAGAATAAGTTTTGGAAATAGAGCCATATTCAATTTATAAATTGGTTCAGGAAAATAATAAAGGAATGAAAAAGTGTTTCATTTTATCGGCAATTGTCATCCTCTTCTTAGTGACTTCCATTGTTTGGTTTGTATACAAAAAACAAACAATGGCAAACGATGTATTTTCCAGCAATACTAAAAGATATTCGGCTTATATAACCATTATTGCAAATTCTATAAATTCTGAATTCCCCACTATCATTTGTGATGTCAGCTCAAAAAACACTTTTCAAAGAGATACTTTGGTTGCCGTTAATGGCCATTACAAAAAAGATTTTAACTTACTTCACCCCATTTATGTGACTTTATATTCACCCGGAAATAAAACGCAAATATATCTGGCACCGGGCTACAAATCCGTTGTTAAACTTGACTTGGATCGGTCAGTTTATACTTTTGAAGGAGACGGCTATTTGGGGAATAGCTATTTACGTGATGTTTTTTTAGCAGTGAGCGGCAAGGTTCCAAAAGTTAAGGAAAATAATGTTGTTGCCGCTCCGGAGGATTTTATTGTTAAAGCCACCCGTTTGGCAAATAAAAGAGATTCTGTTTATCAGCAGTATATTAATATTTACAGCTCTGTAATAAAAAGTGATTCGGTAATTGCTAAATTATTCCAAATCGAAAAAGAGGAAAATCGTTTTTTTCTGCCAAGAGTATTAATGAATTATGCATCATCGAGAGAACTTCCATTTACAGATAGACAATCCTTCTTTGAAAAATATATTAATACCCTTCCCCAAATTCAGGAACCAGCCGATTCTTTGTCGAGTGAAAACAAGCGATACTTTTTTCCAAATCTTGTAGGTTACTATGCTGACGCAGCGTATGCAGCTGGTGACAGTTCCAAAATCGCGAAAATTGGTATTTATGCCTACATGCTGGAAATTTCGAAAAAACAATTTATCGGTAGTACGCAATCCTATCTTATCGATTATTATCTGTCTATGCTTACTAATTTTACCAAAATTTACAATCCTGAATATCCATCTATAATTTCATTAATTAATGCTTACAAAACATATCTAGGAGAATCCAGGACACATTTCCTTTTGAAAAAAGTATCTGATTTACAAGCTATTGATATCACTGGCGAAGTTGTAAAAAAATACAAATTGATCACAGAATCCGGAAAGGAAATTGAGTTGGGTCAAAAACTAGCGCCGGTAACAATAGTAGACGTTTGGGCAACCTGGTGCGGGCCTTGCCTGAAATCCTTCCCGGCGATGACTAAATTGAAAGACACATATCGTAATGATAGCTCAGTCAAATTTATATGGATTTCTGTTGATCGAAAGAAAGAAAAATGGAATGCTACTATCAAAAAATTGAAATTAGATACTAATAATTCATTTTGGATACCGGGAGGGAACACCTCAAAATTCGCTGAGGATCTGGATATAAAAATGCTTCCCAGATATGTGATTATTAATAAAGATGGAAAAATATTGGCACTTAATGCACCAGGAATATCCCCCAATGAAAAAAAGCTAACGAGTTTAATTGACCATTATCGCACAATTCGTTAATATTTTATTTTTCGTCCAATTTGGCAAATCTATTTGGAGATAGAATTACTCTGCCCATCGAATCACGTGTATCAGCAGTTTCGGAATAAATGTGATATAGAATATACATCTGCTGGTAGGACGTTTTATTAGTATTTTGGCAAGGCCTATAATTTCCAAACAAAAAATAAGGATATACAAACCAGCATTTATCACCTGGCTTTGAATGATCCGGAATTTTCCATTTTCCTTCCGTTTTGTATATATTTTTTATGATCTGAGCGGATACTTCCTTGCTCAAATTTCCTTCTGTGCGGATGCTGTCAATTTTGCCCTCACTATTCACCCTGAAATGAAAAACAGAGAATTCCACTTCACAACTTCCTGGTCGGTGCCAGGGTAAATTCCTTTCTAAATAACTGCTCAAATTTTGAATATTGATATTTGAAAGTAGTTCTGAACCCAAGGGAAGACTAAATTCCGGATGCCAGTTTTGCGCCCGAATCTCGCGACTACCGAAATAAATCATCATAAATACCAAGAGACTTTTCATCTTTTCAAAAGTAGTTGGGTCTAGAAAAACTGGTCATTCAAAAGCTTAAAAATTGCTTATTAAATATACAGTCAGAATTGTAACCGACAACAATTAATCGAAAAACTAATAATGTGGTAATAAGAAAAATCAGAGTTTACCAAAGATGAGCTAATCTTGTTTATCGAAAAAGAATTTTTATTTATTGATAAACAATAAATATCTACCTATATTTGTTTCTTCAAACAACAATATTATGAGAAACGATACAAGAACAAAGCAGATTTTAGATGTAATGTATGTCCTGACATGGATAGCATTTGTTGGTTTAATGATAGAAACAGGCGCAATTCTGGTGTCTTACGTGGTAAGCTGTATTAATCCGGAGGCAGCGAAAAATTTGTATAAAAATCTGAATTTAGAGGAGCTCCGGGAATTCAGTATTTGGCAATATACTTACGTAGTTTCCTTTATTCTTGCAGTATCGGCTATGAAGGCGTATGTTTTGTATTTGCTGATAACCGCACTTTCAAAGGTAAATCTGGTGAATCCGTTTAAAATTGAAGTGGTTCATATCCTTGAAAGGATCAGTTATATTTTACTCGGAATCTGGATTGTTGCGTTGCTCAACAACGAAAACGTTGGCAGGTTGCTTAAAACAGCTGGAATAAATAGTGAGAAATTGGCAGCTGATGAATTTATTTTCATTGCAGGACTGGTATTTATTATTTCTCAGGTATTCAAGCGTGGTGTAGAAATTCAATCGGAAAATGACCTTACTGTATAAAACATGGCCGTTATTGTAAATTTGGATGTGATGATGGCTAAACGGAAAATGTCATTAAATGAACTTTCTGATAAAGTGGGATTGACCCTTGCAAATTTGTCAATCCTTAAAACCGGAAAAGCAAAAGCAATTCGATTTAGTACTCTGGATGCTATCTGCAAAGTATTGAATTGTCAGCCGGGTGATATTTTGGAATATGTGGAAAGTGATGTGGAGGTGGAAATTTCGGAGGATTAGGATTTTGCTAATTTTGTAGTCAGGAATTGTCAAGGGTGGTCACTTATGGTCAGGAGTTGTCATTAGGATTGGTTCAAAAAAAGAAATGGTTGCCAGACTTCCGGCAACCATTTCTTTTGATTTATACTGGAAATTAATCTGCTAAGATGACCTTTGCATTTTATTATCTCCATCCACCTCCTAATGCACGGTAGATACTTACCGTTGCATTCATCTGGTTCATTCTTGTTTCAATAAGATCGAATCTTGATTCAAGTGCGTCACGTTGGGTCAAAAGTACTTCCATGTAATCTGCTCTCGCCGAAGCAAAAAGACGATTTGAAATATTGATTGACTCTGTAAGTGCATCCACTTCGCTCTTTTTCAGTTCATAACTTCTTTCAAGGTTACCAATTCTTGAAATCTGGTTTGCCACCTCAATATAAGCGTTCAAAACAGTACGTTCATAATTGTAAACGGCCTGAATCTGCTTGGCATTTGCACTGTAATAAGTGGCTTTAATTAAATTCTTGTTAACCAACGGTCCTGCCATATCCGCTGCAAAAGAAGTAATGATCGACTTAGGCATTTTTGCAAGATAAACCGGATTGAACGATTGGAAACCAAGTACCGCTGAAAGACCAAGGCGAGGATAAAAATTCGCTTTTGCAACCTGAACATCAAGTTTTGCAGCTGCAAGATCATTCTCTGCCTGTTTAACATCCGGACGATTTTCCAATAACTGAGTAGGAATACCAGTCTGGATAATCGTTGGCATCAGTGTTTCAAAATTCTGATGTGTTCTCACAACCGGCTGTGGATACCGGCCAAGAAGAAAATTAATACGGTTTTCCGCTTCAACAATCTTTTGTCTGATATCGTATTGCAGATTTTGAGTATTCAGCACCTGCGCCTGAAACCGCTTTACAGCCAGTTCCGTTACACGGGTTGCTTCTTTCTCCATTTTGACAATTTTCAGGGCGTTATTCTGAATATCAATGTTTCTCTGCAAAATTTCCAGCTGTGCATCCAAGGCCAATAATTCGTAATAGTTACTGGCAATTTCTGAAACAACATTCGTCACTGTGAAATTTTTACCATCTACTGATGACAGATAGCGGTAAGCAGCAGCCTTCTTTGCATTTCTTAATTTATGCCAGATATCGATTTCCCAGGAGGCCGTAGCGCCAAAACGAAAATCAGATAAAGGATCCGGCGTTTTCTTTCCAGGCTTTATTTCAGTGACCTCCTCCGTAGCACCCGGAAGTGTATAACGCGATGCCTTTTCAACACCAGCAGCTCCACCCAGATTCACGAAAGGCATGTACTCCCCTTTTCTTGCCATAATCTCATTATTGGCAATCTGGATTTCCTGCAATGTGATATTCAATTCCTGGTTGCCTTGCAGTCCCTGATCGATCAGAGCTACCAGTGCACTATCCGTAAAGTAAGTTTTCCAGGAAAGTTTTCCTACGTTCGTTGAGTCCTGTGAGCCGGTATAGCTCACAGGTACTGCTTTATTTTCGGTTTTCGTAACCAGAGTTGGCGCCTTACAGGCGGTGTAAGCGAGGGATATAAATGCTATCCCGACCCAACTTAATATTCTTTTATTGCGCATCATTATGAGGTTCATTTGTTTGAGGGAATGCGTCGATTGCGTGAACAAACTGCTCAGACAACGAGCCGTCCTCTTCATCTTTGATCATTTTTCTACCATCGGCCAAATTGCCAAATATAAAGTACAATCCAGGAATGATGATTACCCCGAAAATCGTTCCGAATAACATACCACCCATGGCCGAAGCACCGATTGTACGGTTACCAATAGCACCTGCACCTGACGCACTGATCAAAGGTATCAAACCGGCAACGAATGCGAATGATGTCATCAGGATAGGACGGAAACGAACTTTTGCTCCTTCAATGGCTGCGTTCAGGATTGTATCACCCTGCTGACGTTTCTGGACAGCAAACTCTACAATCAATACGGCATTTTTACCTAATAAACCAACCAGCATGATCAGACCGATCTGAGCATAAATGTTATTTTCAAGACCCATCAGTTTCAGAAGCAGGAATGAACCAAATACCCCAACCGGCAGCGATAATACTACCGCGAAAGGAATAATGAAACTTTCATACTGCGCCGCCAAGACAAAGTATACGAACGCTAATACGATCATGAACACGACAAGAGACTCATTTCCACGAATCGATTCATCATAAGAAAGACCTTCAAATGCGATATCGTATCCTTTTGGTAATGTCTTGGCTGAAACTTCACGAATGGCTGCAATTGCATCAGCAGTTGTGTAACCTTTGGCCGGAAGACCCTGGATCGCTGCTGAATTGTACAAGTTGAAACGTGTAATCTCGTTAGGACCCTGACCTTTTTTCAAAGTCATGAATGACGAATAAGGTACCATTTCTCCCGAATCATTTTTAACAAAAAGCTTTAACAAATCCGATGGAAGTCGTCTGAAACTTGGATCAGACTGCACATATACTTTAAAGAACTGGTTAAATCTTGTAAAACCTTGTTCGTATGTACTACCAATCATGATGTTCAGGTTGTCCATCGCTTTTCCGATCGAAACTCCTTTTTGCATGGCAAGCTGGTTGTCAATCTGCAATTCGTACTGAGGGTAATTCGCAGCGAAGAATGTAAATAAACCTGTAAGTTCAGGACGTTTTGCAAGATCTGCCATGAATTGCTTGTTGATCTTATCAAACTCGGCGTAATTTGTCTCCGAATTTTTATCCAGCAAACGCATCGAGAAACCACCCGAAGTACCAAAACCAGGAATCGCTGGTGGTTCGAAGAATTCAACCACGGCTCCAAGACCTCTTGTTTTTGATTCAAGCTCTTCCATGATTTCCTTCACGTTCTTGTCACGATCTCCCCAAGGTTTCAAGTTGATCAAACAAGTACCGGCGTTAGAACCCCGTCCCTCTGTCATGATCTCGTAACCCGCAAGAGAAGATACCGATTCAATTCCCCCCACTTCTTCGCAAATCTTTTGAAGACGTCTTGAAACTTCGTTCGTTTTTTCAAGTGTAGAACCCGGAGGTGTCTGGATAATCGCGTAAATCGTACTCTGATCCTCATTGGGAATAAACCCTGCCGGCAGAATTTTATTCACAAAAATGATTCCGGCGCAGAATGCTAATAATACTGCCCAGGTAACAAATCTGCGGCTAACAATTCCTTTCAACAAGCTTACATATCTTCCTGTAAGTTTATCAAATACACGGTTGAAACTGTCAAGCGCTTTTGTAAGTATGTTTTTCTTTTTCTCATGTCCATGGTGATTTTGAAGCAGCATGGCGCACAATACCGGAGTAAGTGTCAAGGCGATCAAGGCCGAAATTACAATCGAACTAGCCATCGTGATCGAGAATTGTCGGTAGAAAGTACCAACCGGACCAGACATGAACGAAATCGGAAGGAATACCGACACCATTACGGCTGTGATAGCGATAATCGCACCACTGATTTCGGAAAGTACCTTTTTCACCGCATTATACGGCGAGATACCGGGCTCTTCTTCAAACTTCGCATGGACGGCCTCGACGACGACAATCGCATCATCCACAACAATACCAATCGCAAGTACAAGGGCAAAAAGTGTGATCAGGTTGATGGAAAGCCCAAATGCCTGTATCACAAAGAACGCCCCGACCAAAGACACCGGAACCGCAAGGATCGGAATCAAAGTTGAACGCCAGTCGCCAAGGAATACAAAAACTACCAGGGCAACCAGGATAAACGCATCACGTAAAGTGTCAATAACCTGCTCGATGGACGCATCAAGGAAATTCGAAACGTCATAACTGATTTTGTAATCCACTCCCGGAGGAAAAGATTCCTTCATCACTTCAAGCTTCTTTTTTACTTCTTCAATTACGTCGCTGGCATTACTACCATAGTTTTGTCTTAACACGATGGCCGCCGAAGGATGACCATCAAGGTTGGAATAAATATCAAAGAATTCACTACCTAACTCAACTTTTGCAATATCCCGAAGGTGGATACTCTCACCATTTGAATTTGCACGTATGATAATTCCCTCATATTCTTCTGGCTTATCATACCGACCTTTGTAGGTTAGTACATATTCCAGAGATTGTGCAGCGATACCAGAACTTTGACCAATCCGACCCGGACGACCAACAATACTTTGCTCGCCTACTGCTTTCATTACTTCTTCTGTCGAGATATTATAAGCACGCATACGTTCCGGATTTAACCAAAGACGCATCGCATATCTTCTACTACCCAATATCTGCGCTCTTGCTATACCTTTGGTCCGCTGAATTTCAGGGATCATTTTAACAGTGGCGTAGTTGAAAAGGAATTTTTCGTCAATGCTTTTCTCTTTCGAGTAAAGGTTAACGTACATCAACATACTAGGCTGTACGGGCGAAATAATAACCCCCTCGCGCTGAACAAGTTCCGGCAAAAGTGGCATAACCTGATCCACCCTTGTTTTAACCCGGATTACAGCAACGTTGGGGTCGGTCCCGGGCTCGAAGATAATCCTGAGCGTAGCCTCACCAGCACTGGTTGCATCGGTTGCGATATAACGCATGTCCTGAACCCCGTTGATCGCCTGTTCAAGGGTGATAAGCGTGGACTTAACGAGTACATCAGCACTCGCACCAGGATAAGCTATAAAAATGTTTACTGTCGTTGGGGCAATGTCCGGGAACTGGGAAATAGGTAATTTCTCAATTGCCAGGATGCCTATAAATACTATCATGATCGAAATCACAATAGCGAATACAGGTCTTCGTATGAATTGATTGAACATGTCTTTTGGCTATTTTAAATACCTAACTATTCGGCATACAGACTTAAATGAGAGATAACAGAATCAGGCTTAACGAATTTTGTATGAATTTTTTCATTTTCGTGCACCTGACGTAAACCTTCAAGAAGGATTTTGTCACTCTTATTCAAACCTGATTTAACGACAAAAATGTGCGGCAACTCAGCTGCTATCGTTATTTCTCTTGATTTAACCACATTGTCTTTATCAAGCACATAGACATATTTCTTTTCAAGAACCTCGAAAGTAGCTTTCTGAGGGATGATAAGCGCATCTTTGTACGGAAGCTTCACCTGGATGTTACCAGTTTCACCATGTCTCAACAATCCTTTTGGATTAGGGAAGGTTGCTCTGAAAGCGATGTTACCTGTTTCGTTGTTAAAGTCGGCCTCAATCGTTTCAACATATCCAGGGTAATCAAACAATTTATTGTTTGCCATCAGCAATTCCACTTTTAACGGACCTTCTTTGCTGATCTTGGTTTTGTAATCAAGATATTCAGCTTCCGGTACGTTATAGTAAACCCACATTTTGCTGTTGTCTGATAATGTTGTAAGCAAATCGCCTTCATCTACAAGACTTCCCAACCGTCCCTGGAAATGATCCATGATACCATTGAAAGGAGCTCTGATTTCAGTAAAACCTAAATGGGCCTTCGCCAATCCAAGTTCTGCTTTTGCCTTATCAAATTTGGCTTTACCCAGTGCAAGTTCATTTTTAGAAACAACATTGCTATCGGCAAGCGACTTTGTGTTTTTGTATTCGATTTCTGCGAAATTAGCTTCTGCCTGCGCTTTTTGTGCTTCGGCCTGATAGATCATTGGCATGATCTGGAACATAAGCTGACCTTTCTTTACCGATTGCCCCTCATCCACATAGATTTTTTGAAGATAACCCTTTTCCAATGCTCTTAGCTCAATATGGCTTATGGCATGGATTTGTGCAACATACTCCTTTGTGACCAAAGTGTCCCTCTGCAACGGACTAGTAACCTGGTAATCGGTTTCTTCTTCCTTTTCTTCCTTTTTTGATTCACAGCTTGTATGTAGCAACAACGCACACAAACTAATGACCATGAGAATTCTCTTCATGATGATTTTGTTATTTAATACTATATGAGTTTTGGTAATTCTTTTTTAATGTATGTTCTTCTGAACACTTCCGGATACCTTTTCTGCTGACTGTTAATGTAAATTTCACTTAACAAATGGCAGAACCGGCAATTCGTAATTCCCATCAAATTCTTATCAAATCCTGAATACTTTTAACAAAAGATACAGTGCTTTATATGATGGAAAATAACAAAAACTCTTAGAGAAAAATATCCGGTGTGTGATAAAGTGGCGAAAACGTGCCGCTACATTTGTAGACAAATCAGTGAAGAATTCGTTGCCGAATTCCAGATGTTTTCTGAAGGCAACCAATTCCTCATCTTTCTCTTCAATAGCCGTGGCATGATTCTTAATATTTCCGTTTTCAGAATCTGTTGGTAAGGACTGAACAGAGAAACCTTGGTTGACGGGTAGACTAACGCAGCTTGAAAATACCGATCCTTCAAAATCTTTTATTGCAGAAAGAAAAAAAGATTCGTTATATCCACGACTGCCATGTTGAATATATCCACTCAACAAGACAATAATCAGTGGTAATATGAATCTAAGTTTCTTTATCATCGGCCGCAAAACTTTAATCTTATGTGAGGTGGTTGTTCAATCGTGGTTGAGTTCTGGTTACAAATAGCGTCAACATTGATTAGCATGGTATTAAAGCTAAATTAAAATGAAATTAAAATATTCACATATATTAGCGATCGTATTAATGAAGCAAGATTAAGTATGACAAAGCAAGTATTAATAATATTTAAAATTTAAAGCCACTATTAATGTCTTGTGAACATGAGTTTACAAAAAGTTACTTTTTTACTTCTACAAAAAATCATATTCTTCTGAGGCAGGAACATCGCTGGCTTAATTCAGCCTATGACAAGTTAAAGACAAATCCTGTTTATTTCCATTTTTGATTAAGAAAATCAGTCGTCCGAATGGAAAATTTCGATTAATAAATGTTACTAAATGGTACACCACAGATCTAACGGTGTAAACTTACGCTTACTAATGTACTGCTTTTTGAGTTTAAATTTCGTTTCAGAATCGTCTTTCTGAAAGTGCAGATTATACTTAAACTATAGCGGATTCCAAAACAAAATAAGCCTTCAAAATCTAAGATTTCGAAGGCTTATTGATTAAAATAACTAGTTATTAGCCCTTATCAGTTCGATCAGGTTTTTTCATACTAAATCAGCAATAATCAGTTGAAAGATTGCCTGAATTCCAATGGGGACAAATTGGTTTTATTTCTGAATAATTTACTGAAAGATTGAGAATGCTCAAACCCGAGTGCAAAGGCAATTTCACTAACGGACATGTCTGTGGTAGACAATTTTTCCTTTGCTTTTTCAATCAGTTTATCATGAATATGATGCTGGGTGCTTTGCCCGGTCAGTGATTTAAGCAGTCCGCTTAAATAATTTGGTGAGGCATTTAAAGCTTCCGCTACATACTGAACAGAAGGTAATCCATTTTTTTCCAAAGAATCGCTGTTGAAATAAGCTGTCAGAATTTCTTCCAGTTTTTCCAGGATTTTATGGTTAGTAATCTTTCTGGTTATGAACTGTCGGTTATAAAACCGGTCGGCATATGTTAACAGTAATTCCAATTGCGCAATAATAACATCCTGACTAAAATTATCAATATTGGAATGATATTCTTGCTCGATATTCTTCATAATAGCCGCGATCATGGCCTCTTCTTTTTCCGAAAGATGCAGGGCTTCGTGAACGGCGTAGCTGAAATACTCGTATTTTTTTATTTTCTGAGCCAGGGAAGTATTCCAGAGGAAGTCGGGATGGACCAGCAAAGACCATCCCGAATGTTCTATCTGCCTATCTATTTCAATTGAAAAAACCTGGCCCGGTGAAATAAAAAACATTACTCCCTCATCAAAATCATATTCCTGCTGACCGTATCTCATCTTCGCATTAAAACTTCGTTTCAGCGCAATTGTATAAAAATTGGTTATGATGCTTTTCGGCTCCACCTGGCGCAGCTCTTTCACATGCTCAAATTTAATTACACTGATCAATGGATGTTCAGGTTTTGGTAAATACCTCAACTGATGCCAGTCAGCAATTGTTTTAATCTTGTAAGGTTCCAGGTTTGCCATAGTGCAATGTACTTACATTTATTTAAAGGCAAGAGCGAATTCCTTTGCGAAATCCACCAGTTTTACTTTTCCCATAACGGCCGGCTTGTTGCGGTTATAATCGGCAGCTAGTACCCCGTTATGCAAACTTCCGAACATTTCAACCATACCCGACGCAATTTCCGGATTCATTCCGATTCCTTCAAGAGCACTTTGTACCTGCTCCTCAGGAATGATTATCCATTTCAGGTCAGGTTTTCCGATGGCTGATCCTAAAATGGCGGCGGTTTCATTTCCCGTTAACTCCTCACTTGCGATGTAACGCGCTTTTCTTCCATTAAAAGGAGTCAGCAATTCTTCACCCACAACCACGGCAATATCGAATGGCGCAACCCAGGGAATGACATCGTCGGCACCATAATTGGCGCCTATGAAACCTGCTTGTTTTATCATGTCTGTATAAGCGTACAAATTGTAGAAGAAAGAAGTTGGTCGAACGTGCGTAATCGCTACGTCCTCAGGCAATTTGTTCAGAATTTCTTCCACATCATGCGCACCGAGCAATAGCCCATTATCCTTTTCCAGATCTGCGCCAAATGTACTGAGATTCACAACTTTCTTTACGCCGGATTGACTAATTGCTTGCGCATAGTTATTACCAAGATTGTGATAGTAAGCAATTAAATCAAGGTTATGATCAAAATAATTCGCTGGCGGCACCATACTGTATACAGCATCGGCACCTGAAAAAGTTTTAGTCAGAAAATCTACGTCTTCCAATGAACCAATGGCAGCGATTGCACCAAGGTTTTCAATTTCTTTTTGTTTTTCAGACTTACTGCTGATGACCGTTACAGCATGTCCTTTTTGTACTAATTCTTCCGTCAGTGGTTTGCTGATGTGTCCTGTCGATCCTGTTACTACAATTTTCATTTTTTCTCTGTTTGTTTGATAAAACAAAGTTCGGCAACAGCAAACTGGCGGATGTAGCTGAATCTACTTTTGTTGTAGCCGGAATTGAAGGAGGTTGAAATTAATGTCAGTCAGGATTATCTAATAAGATTTATTTCACCACTTCGTGGTTTTAATATGGCCGTGAGGCTTTGAATGTTCTATAATAATGTCAGTCCTTCGGACTTGTGAAACAGCAAAGATCAAGTGCCGATATGCGTAGTTTTAAAAACTTCTTAATATTAAAAATTTACCATTTATAAATGTATTAATCAAGTGAATTAGGAAAATTACAAGTTTGACTCATTACCAGTCTTGTATTGATTCTTATTCATAAAAATCCAACGTACCATAATCGCAATGTTTATTGTCAGAAAAATAACTGCATACCACAATATCATTATTATTCTATTCAATAAATCTCTTTCATCCGCAACAAATTCATTTAGATTAGGAGACATATCGAAAGGCTCAATTTCATATTTTAGGGAAACGCTACAATCTAATATACCAAGTCCAGATATTATTATTAGAAAAACAGATATTACAATCCAAACAATGGGTACAATTTTCATATTTTTGGGAATCAAGAGCCGTAAATTTTAATTATGCTTTTTTAGACGATTTAAGTTCCAAATCAATTTTTAGTCTTTCTCATAATTTACATTACTGCTGACTCCCCAAGTATAAAATGATATGACAGGCAAAATAGATTATAATAAAATCCCCCATCACAAACTTTCCCCAAAAGTCAACAAATTATTATCAGGATCAAGTATCGCAAATTCCTTCTGCCTCCACGGTTTTATTTGCAGATGCCCCGCTGTTGGTATGCTAATTTTTTGGTCAAGAGCCAGTTGATACCATTTTTCAATATCATTAGTCCGGATATAAGCCATCCCGTAATTTTCTTTTGGGTCAATTTCTTTAAACTCGAAAAAGTGAATCTGGATACTGTCTTTTTGTACCATTAAATAATCCTCGTGTTCATCGCTGCCAAATTGTTCGAAACCTAATTTATTCAAATAAAAGTCTTTCGTGATCGCCTTATCACGCATGGGTAATTTTGGATTTATATCGGTGAGCATAGTGAAATACGATTTAGAATGGTGAATGTGTAGCGATACAAAAATGTCAAATTTTTCTTGCTAAATCAACTTATTAGGAAAGCTGGAAATTATAAGTTGTACATCTGTTTTATTTGTACATTCGGAGATTCATTCATAACAATCAATCTACATGACCAGCGTAAAAAAATCTTCATCTACCGTTAAAATTCTTTTCCTTGCACTTCTTGGAATTTTCATAACGGCCAGTTCTTTTGCCCAAACCGGTACCGCCATTACAATGGGCGGAAATACAATCCATACTGTTGGTAAACTTCCCGCTGTCGGGACAGAAGTTAAAAATCTGAATCTGACAGGTGTCGATCTTAAAGACAAATCTTTATCAGAATACAAAGGGAAATATATTATCATGAATATCTTCCCAAGTGTGAATACCGGCGTTTGTTCAAAATCTGTAAGAAAATTTAATGAAGACGCTGCCAGCCTTAAAAATACCACTGTACTTTGTATTTCGAAGGATTTGCCTTTCGCGCAAAAAGCATTTTGTGGTGCAGAAGGAATCAACAATGTTGTAATGCTTTCTGATTTCAGAACCGATTTCGGAACTGCTTATGGAGTTCAAATTGCAGACGGACCGATGAAAGGTTTACTAAGCCGTGCTGTGATTGTGATTAATCCGGAAGGAAAAATCGTATACGAACAACAAGTTCCGGAAATTGGACAGGAGCCTGATTATACTGCTGCTATCGCTGCAATCAAATAAAAGGACTCTTATTTTATTTATAAAAAGCAATGCGCTGCCAGGCCGGCAGCGCATTGCTTTTTTTGATATACTTGTTTTTTTAAATTCTGTTTCGGATCAGGATTTAAAAAAATCCAAAAGGTCTTTGTTAATTGTAGCAGCTTCCGTGGCAGGCATTCCGTGAGGAAAACCTGGGTAAGAAATTAGCTTTCCGTTTTTCAAAAGTTTTACCGCTTTTGCACCGGAAATTGGGAATGGAACAATCTGGTCATCTTCTCCATGTAAAACCAACACAGGAAAATCAACACTTTTAAGATCATCCGTAAAGTCAGTTTCAGAAAAGGCTTTGATTCCATCATAATGTGCCTTTATTCCTCCCATCATCGCTTGTCTCCACCAGTTATCGCGAATACCCTGAGATATTGTCGCTCCTTCACGGTTGTATCCATAAAATGGAATTGTAAAATCCTGGAAATACTGTGCTCTTTTTGTAGCCGTTCCTTCACGGATTTCATCAAAAACAGACATGGGAATCCCATCCGGGTTATCCGCGGTTTGCACCATTAAAGGCGTAACAGCACTCACCAGTACAACTTTTGCCACCCGGCCCTCTCCAAATTTTGCAGCATAGTGAATCGCTTCACCCCCACCCGTTGAATGACCAACATGGATCGCGTCTTTCAGATCAAGCGCTTTGGTAAGTTCAGCAACATCAGAAGCATAAGTGTCCATATTGTGCCCCTCAGAAGTTTGAGAAGATCTTCCATGTCCTCTGCGGTCATGAGCGATAACCCTGTAACCAAGGTTCAGAAAAAACATCATTTGTCCATCCCAGTCGTCGCCCGATAAAGGCCAGCCGTGATGAAAAACGATCGGCTGCCCCGTTCCCCAATCTTTGTAATAAATCTCGGTACCATCTTTTACAGTGATCTTAGCCATGTTTTTTGGGTTTAAAATTGTGGTTGATACTAAACTGTTTCAAGATAGGTTTTTGTGCAATGGAGAAAAAATTATCTGTATTAAATCTATTTCAATCCTGCTTAATTGCCAGTAATCCTGAAAAATGAAGTAATGAATCAGGAAAATGAAAGATGAAATTTAACAGAATCAGATTTCATCCGGGTTGAAATAGTTTTTACGTTATTTGGTATTAACTAGTGGCGATGCGCCCCTTCCCCAAACCACAAATCCCGCCAAAACCATTGCAAAAATATTTACCCCGATCACCTCTCCTTCTCCTCTCGACACATGAAAAATAATCGCACAAATCATCATCAATATAATACCGACAGCTGCCCAACCTGTCAATTTTGGTTTAATTTGAAGTAATCCCGGAAGTATCAAACCTGCTGCTCCTGATAAATCAATCATGCCGAGAAGTCTTACAGCGATCGCTGGAACTTGCCCCGTCCACGGCATCATGACGGATATTTTTTCAATGGGCATAAATTTCATCACAGCCCCCATGATGAAAAAGGCTGAAAGTAATATTTGCGCTATCCAGAGGATAATGTTTGTTGTTTTTGAAGATTTTAGCTGTTCGGTCATCTTATGTATAAGTTTTGTTTAGTGACAAACCTACTTATATTTGCTATCCGTTTGATAGCGCTTCCACTCTGGATAGCGATATCCAAAAGGATAGTATCGTGCAACTTAAAACCTGAAAATGATGCTGACCACAGGTGGATGTCCTAAAACTGCCCTTTCTATACGTGATGCTTTGGAAGCGCTGGAGGGCAGATGGAAACTCTTGATTTTATTTGCCTTATCGACGGGGCCACGCCGATTCAAGCAAATTTCCAGGGAAGTTCCCGGAATAACGGACAAAACGTTGTCCAAGGAATTGAAAAATCTGGAAGCCAATAAATTGCTGAGAAGGGATGTCTATGATACCTTTCCACCAACAGTTGAATACACCATTACAGAACATGGAAAGTCACTTGAAAAGGTAATGGAGGAACTGCATTTTTGGGGATTGGCCCATCGCAGGAAAATCATTGAGAGCTGATTTATCCCAAGTTCAATACACATTTCAAGGTCTTCAAATCAGAAATTTAAAGACCTTGAAATAGGAAATATTAAAAACGATCCACTTCAATAATGGCGTCTGCAAATGCGTTCGGGGCTTCCTGGGGCAAATTGTGGCCGACACCTTTTATAATTTTGTGTATCCGTTTGCCAGAAAATTTATTAGCATAAGCCGTTCCGTCGGTTGCCGGTGCAACGCCGTCTGAATCACCATCCAGCGTGATTGTTGGCACTTTTATTACCGGACCCTCTGCCAGTTGTTTTTCCAAATCTTCATATTGCTTTTCACCCTTTTCAATACTCAAACGCCATCGATAATTGTGGATTACAATACTGATGTAATCCGGATTATCAAATGATGCCGCTGAACGGTTAAACGTGGCATCATCAAAATTCCACCTTGGCGACACATTTTTCCAGATCAGTTTTGCAAAATCCTGACGGTTTGCTTCATATCCTGCTTTTCCCCGTTCCGTTGAAAAATAAAACTGGTACCACCATCCCCATTCGGCCTTTGGCGATAACGGAAGTTTGTTACGTTCAAGGTTGTTGATCAGATATCCGTTAACCGAAACAAGAGCCTTGCAACGATCCGGCCAAAGTGCAGCAATAATACAAGCTGTCCGCGCTCCCCAGTCATAACCAGCAAGGATTGCGTTTTTAATATGCAGGGCATCCATTAAAGCAATAATATCCAGCGCCACGGCAGATTGCTGACCATTTCTGAATGTTTTATCGGATAAAAAACGAGTAGTTCCGTGTCCCCGCAAGTGCGGCACTATAACGCGGTAACCTTTAGATGCAAGCAATGGAGCGACCTCAACAAAACTGTGAATATTATAAGGCCATCCATGTAGTAAAATTACTACCGGTCCGTCAGCCGGACCAGCTTCCGCATAACCAATATTTAGAACGCCGGCTTCGATCTGTTTTATAGTTTCAAAAGATGAATTTACTTTTTGTTCGTTTATGCCGTTTTGTGCTTTTGCATATGTGGTTGTAATGATTTCTCCTGCGGCAATGGCAGCAGCCGCAGCGCCAAAAAACCTGCGACGATCGTATTTTATTATTTCTGACATAATCTAAGAACGTTTATCTCTTTTGCTAAAAAAAAGAAAGTCTGAAAATGACTTCCCTTTGTGTTCTCAAAAGTATAATCGCTTCTGATGAGGCTCAATGTCAAAAACCTTGATCCGGACATATTTTATCCTGAATTGGGCATTTAGAAATCCGAATTTTTTCGGTCTTGTATTTTTTTACGCTAAGCAAAAAAATTAAGCGCAAATTTCGCCAAGTTTATCTTTGCGTTTTTTCTTATTGCTTGGCGTGATTCCTTTATCAGAATTCGCCAGAAATTAGAACGTGATGTATTAAACGTTTCAGAAGACAAAAAAAGATTCAAAAACAAGACTTAGCATGTCTCGTTTTTGAATCTCGTATAAAATCGGCAAATCAGTTTTTATTTCTTTTTATGAAATTTTGGTGGCTGAATGTAAAAATCAGCCGTTATTGCGAGACCTGATGTTTTAATAGGAATTCCTCCTTCAACCATTCTGGTACTTAAATTTTTTCTATAACCTGCCATAATATCAACGCCTCCGAAATTTCCCAGTTTCTTATTATAACTTATACCCATATCAACATCCACGCGGCGGTAAACACTTGGCAAATCACTGTTTGGGCCATTGACATAATAGGTTCGGCTGACCGTTTCTGCTTTTAAATATATAATGTCGTTGGGCGACAAATTCCTTCTCCAGGCTATTCTTTTTGGAAGCATCATTTCAATTCCCGACTTCTCCGAATAGTTGTAGTTAAATACAAAAACGGGCAGCACAGTCAGTTTATAGCTTTTATTCAACATTGCTCCAAAACCTATCTCCTTGTTAGCAGATTTTTTTCGAAGAAAAGTTGCTGAAACTGTATAATTAATCGGAATTTGTTTCAAACTTAAATCCGCCAGATTACCACTTTTATTGATATTTGTTGTTGTAATAAGCCAGGAAGTACTGTCAAGTTTTATGAGTGAATTGATGTCCATCGCGTAAGAGCGAAGGTTCCAGCCTGCCATTTTTTGTATCGGATTATCACCCGGAGTTTTCAATTCAAATTGCTCCGTCCGATAATTTGGCCCCATAAGAATGGTCACTTTTTTACTATGAACAACGGGAAGCCAGGCTCTGAAATAATATTCTTCATGTGTAAACTTTTTTGCTCCAACATTTGGAAAATCATAGACCTTACCCGGCGAGTGAGTATATCTCATCGTCAGCCATTTGGATGGAGCCATACCAGTTAAGCCTGGTTTTAGGGTCTGAGAAAACGCATTTGCACCGATAGTACACAGAAAAACAAGCAGAGCTTTCCGGTTGCCTGACAGCATAGATTTATTAATGAAAATAGTACAAAAAGAAATATTGTAAAAATAACGCTCTGAAATACTCAGACTTAAATCTATATCTTGTCAATTCAAACTGATTTTGCGGCAACTTCGGTTTGTCAATTTCTGATATGATTTGCTAACACCGACTGCAAATAAATAAGTTCCGGATTGTAAAGAACTATCATTTAGAAAGTTGGCACATAGAAGATATCTATTTAAGATTCAGATTCATTTTTTGAATAAAAAGACATCTGCCCAAATTAAAATATCATTAATTTCCCGACATATTTCCTTTCCGCAAGTTTTCTCCAAAAAAATTCAGAATTGGTCTCTAGGTTTGCTGCATAAACTTTTCAAATCAGCTATGAGGCCAATATTTTTGAGCATACTCTTTTTCATTTTTATTATATCAAGTGCTCATCCCCAAAGTAAGCAAAACTTTAAAATTACGGGTAAAATAAAAGACGCTTCCACAAACCAACCGGTAGAATATGCCTCAGTCGGAATTACAAATCAGCAAACAAATTCTATTGTGAACGGAGCCGTAACTGATACTGCCGGGTACTTTGAAGTTTCCGGACTTCCTGCCGGTACTTTTACGGTAAGTGTTGATTTTATCGGCTATCAAAAAAAATCTATAAAAGATGTTACTATCTCAGGTTCTTCAAAAACCGTTTCACTGAATACAATTATTTTATCGCCCACCGTGAATGTGCTTGCAGAAGTTACTGTAACCGGTAACAAAACAATTGTTGAAAACCAGATTGATAAAATTGTTTACAACGCTGCAAATGATATTACTTCTCAGGCGGGAGTAGCGCTTGATGTACTGAAAAAAGTACCGCAGGTTTCGGTGGATATCGATGGAAATGTAGAGCTGCAAGGAAATCCGAATGTCCGTTTTTTAATTAATGGAAAACCATCCAGTGTTTTTGGAAACAGCCTTACTGATGCGCTAGCCTCAATTCCAGCCAGTCAGATAAAAAGTATCGAAGCAATCACAAGTCCGGGTGCTAAATATGATGCGCAGGGAACGGGAGGTATTATCAATATAATTTTGAAAGACAACAAGCTTCAGGGCGTTAACGGGAATATTAGTCTGACAGGAGGAACCAGACTTCAAAATGGTTCTGCAAATTTGAATTTCCGAAAGAACAACTTTGGCATAAATGCCTTTTTCAGCGGAAATAAACAGCTCAGTTCCAGGACACCAAGCACCCAGGACCGTCTTTCTACAAACAGCGCTGATACTACTACAACGCGTCTTTTGCAAAATGGATATCAGGATTTTAAAAGAAGCGGTTATCGCTCCGGCATTGGTTTTGATTGGAGTATCAGCAAAAAGGATAATCTGATAGGCTCCTTTGGCTACAACAGTTTTAGCAGCAGCGGCAGTGGACTTACAAACATAAACCAGACAACGTATAGCCTAGAAGGTACTCCTCTGTTAGCTCAGGAAATTCTTCGAAATTCCTCCAGTAAAAATAGTATCGGTGCTTTTGATTGGAGTCTGAATTATATTAAAAAGCTGAAAAAAGATGGACAGGAGCTGAATGTGCTTTATAGTTCAAGTTTTGGAAAACCGAGGAATAATTACAGTCAGGTTCAAAGCTATAATGGCGAATCGTTTGCCAATTCCGGAACCATGGGAAATACGCCTGGAAATGATAAACAAACCAATATCTCAATTGATTATGCCCACCCGATAAAAAAAGGTGTTATGATTGAAACAGGCGTAAAAACAGTTTTGCAGGATATCAAAAGCATTGCGGATATCAGCGTTTTCACACCTGCCCAAAACCGGTTTGTCCATGATCCGACACAGTCGTATCAGCTGAGCTACAATATGAAGATTTATGCAGGATATTTATCCACGGCTTTTTCCATGTTTAACTGGCTGAATATTAAAGCAGGCGCACGTTTTGAGCATACCGATGTAAAAATTGATTATCCCAATACCTCGATTCCATCTTATAATAATCTGGTCCCATCCCTTATCTTCTCACATAATTTCAAGGATGATCAGTCCGTTAAACTGGCTTTTACACGCCGGATTGAAAGGGCGGAATACAGAGAAATTAACCCGTTTATGAATCTGAGCGATCCTTATAATATCACAGCCGGAAATCCGCTTTTGAAGCCTGAAATCGGCAATAATTTTGAGCTTGGCTATAATAAACCTTTCAAAAACGGAGGAAGTATTTACGTCGCTTTAATTGAACGGATCAATACCAGTGACATAAAACCGTATACTACTTTTTACCCAACCTATATGATCGGCGACTCAACATATCTGAACGTTTCGGTTACCAATCGCCAAAACATTGGTGTGGAATATAATTCCGGAGTAAGTTTGTCGGGCTCTGTGCCGGTCACTGATCGCTTGAATTTGAGAGGAAATTTTGTTGTAACACAGAAGCGGGTTGTAAACAATCTGCTTGGTGGAAATGTAACCAACGGGACCAACTGGCGCTTTAATCTGAATGCAACCTATCTGCTTCCGAAGGATTTAAGTCTGGAAGGTTTTGGAAATTATTCTTCTTCAATCAATACAATCCAGGGAAAAAGACCGCAGCAGCTTACCTATAATTTCGCTTTCAGAAAGCAGTTTTACCATAAAAATGCAAGTATTGGTTTTACTGCTACAAATCCGTTTACCAAATATATCAGTCAGGTTACAACAGTTAAAACTGGCAATTATGTCGCCACAAACACTGTTCTTGTTCCCTATCGGTCTTTCGGTATCAGCCTGACTTACAAATTCGGAAAGCTTGAATTTAAAAAGGCGAAAGATCAAGGAAATGATTTTTTGCATAGTGCTCCAAGTACAGAAAATTAATCTTTCAGATTTAACTCTCTTTCTTTCAGATCATGAAAACTCTCGTCATCTGCCTTTCATTTTCTTTCCTTTTACAGCTTCCGGTATTCTCTCAAACTACCGACACAACCAGACACGAAACCCGCTTTTCAACACAACAACTTTACGCGCCGGCGTTACTTGTAATGGCCGGACTTATAGCCAATGGACATTCGCAGGAATCTATAAAAAATGAACTGGCCGAAGATCGTAACCGACACATGGCCGGATTTAAGACGAAGCTCGATAATTATCTGCAATTTTCCCCTTTTGCAATTGCCTACGGACTTGATGCCATCGGAATAAAATCGAAAACAGATTTCATGAACCGGTCGGTTATTTTGTTGAAAGGAGAACTCCTGGCCATCGGAACGGCCACACTTTTAAAAAGAGTAACCCATGAACTTCGCCCGGATGGCAGTGCGTATAACTCATTCCCGTCGGGCCACACTACACAGGCTTTTGCCGCAGCAACATTTTTAAGTGAAGAATATAAAGACCGTTACAAATGGATGCCATATGCCTCTTACACAGTCGCATCTTCCGTTGGCCTTATGCGTGTTGCGAATAACCGGCATTATATAAGCGACGTGCTCGTTGGAGCCGGTATTGGTTTTTTGTCGATGAAAGTAGCTTACTGGACGCATCAGTATAAATGGGGAAAGAAAAATCGGCAGATAGCGTTCTAAATAAAACTTTTATTTCCTAACACAAATTCAAAACCAATTATATTGCTCCAATTGCGAGCTTACTGCTAAAAATCAATTAGTTGTGTGTAGAATATAAGGCGCAAGAGCTTAAAAGTCAAGATAGATTTAGCCAAATAAATAATTATAAGTTACTTTCAAAAGTAAGACTTGATCTAAGACTTTTGTTCAAATTAAACTCCTGATTTTGTAACTGTTATTTTATTTTTTTAAATAGAGATAATTTAGTGCGTCAGTAAACTCTCCTTTCAAGCTACGTCATGAAATTACTCAATTTCAAAAAATTGATTGCTCCATTACTCTTTGTTTTAATTCTTTGTAGCTTTAATTCCTGCTGCACAAATAGAGGTTGCTTTGGTGCAGACGATATGAACCAGATTTATTTCTATGGCTTCACTCCACAAGAAGTCGATACGATTGTAATCAAAAGATTTGACAGAAATTCCAGTTTCAAAACCGTACTGGACAGTGTCCAGGCATTTAGCATGCCCGCTGAGGCTGGATCGAGTTTTCAAATCATTCTAATAGATGATCAGGATAAATTACATATCGATTTTGACTATAAAATTGAAATTCCCGCGTCTGGAAAAACTTTTACCATTTCAGACTTTGTAATAAGAAAAGAAAGGTGCAACACTGGATTTTTGTGTAATGATTTTTACAATGACCTTAACAGTTATAAACTGAATGGGAAGGTAACTGCAACGAGTGGAATTTTGGAAATACATAAGTAATAGTTGATTCAATGAATTTAAAAATTATAGGTTCGCTTTTCTACATTTTCCTTTTTCTTACTTCCAAAACTGCAACTGCCCAGTTATCTGAAAGTTCGAAAATTGGTATTTTAACCATTGGTCCCGGGAAAGACGTTTATTCCGCCTTTGGCCATAGCGCGATGCGTATTACTGATACTGTTTTAAGAATTGACAACGTATAAACTATGGGACATTCACTTTTGATAATAATTTTTACATCAAATTTGCTAACGGAGAAAATGATTACTGGCTTTCTATTGTGCCTTTTCAGCAAGAATATTATATCTGGGCAGTACGTGAGAAACGTAACGTAATCCAGCAAACGCTTAACCTGACTTTAAAGCAAAGAAATGATCTATATCGGTTTTTAGAAAATAATGCACTACCGCAAAACAGTGTTTATCGTTACGATTACTTTTATGATAACTGCTCAAACCGGATAGATAATGCACTAAAAAAGGTTTTCGGAGATAGCATGAAGTTTTATTCCGAAAAAGTTGTGAAAGAACATGGCCAATCAGGCGCATCGATCCGACAACTTACGCATCAATATTTAAAACAAAGTAAATGGGGAGAATTAGGAATTGAAACTTGTCTTGGCATTGAGATGGATAGAAAAATCACACCCGAACAATTTAAGTTTTTGCCTGACTTTCTGATGTGGAATTATGACAAGGCAGTAATAATATCCAAGGAGAAATTTTCACCGCTGGTGGTAGAAAAAACCTTCTTATTTCGGTATAGTGAAAAATCAGATAATGAATCTCAGCTAATTTCTTTCAGTCCAATGGTATGTTTTAGCCTTATACTGATTTTGTCAATTGTCCTAAGTTTTCCTTTCGCCAGCCAACCATTTTTCGCCCGTTTTTTTGACTTTATTTTGTTTTTCAGCTGTGGTGTCATTGGTTTACTGCTTTTGTATTTATGGTTTTTTACAACACATTATTCTCAGTTCAATTTGAATTTGATCTGGGCAAGTCCGTTGAGTTTCTTTTTGTCGTTTACTATTTTTTCGCGAAAGCATAATAATCCTATTTCGCGATATTATTTCTATTATAGCTTATTGTTAATGTTGACAGTTCTTGTTTGGGCACTTTTACCACAACATCTCAACGTTGCTTATCTGCCTCTTTGTTTAGCATTAGCTTTGAGGAGTTATTCTAATTATTACTTTAAGTGATTTGGGTTACACGGAGCGCCACAGAGTAAAACAGAGGTGCGCGGAGTTTTTCCTACACCTCTCAAACTATTTCTCTTCTCTTTTTTAAATATGTATTTAATATCGATTTGCTCAATTCAAAAACATTTCATCAATCAGCAGCAACGCTTTTTTATCCTTATCACGATGCCATTTCGGCATTTTATTTAGTGGTTTGGCTACTATTTTCAGATACGTCACAGTTTCGGTTTTAAAATTCGATTCAACGGATTTCAGAGATGGCTTGTCACCTTTCGACGGTAGTTGTGCTGAAAATATGGTTAACAATTTCAGTTGTTTTGGATTTGAGCCGCCCCAAACCTCAACAAGTTGCGGCGGGAAAATACCGGTGTCTTCTTCAACCATATAATGAACACCGACGGAAGATATCGGAACCGGTTTTTTGAATTCACAAACCAGCGCCATGTCGTTTTCCTTAACAGCAGCCCAGTTGTTTGCCCATGCAGGATTGTTTGCACCTATTACACCCAACTTAGTATTAAAAAATGTCTTGTCACCTTCTGCCTGATGAACGCGGTCCAGAGGAAATAAGATATTAACACTATCAGGTTTATACGCACTTCTGAAAAAATCGAAAGTAGCTACATCACTGGATAGCCATCCCGATTTATAAGCTTTTGTTTTGATTGTTGTATTCTTGGTAAGTACTGTTTTACCATCAAAAACGGGAGATTTAATGCTATCCGGCTCAGTTCCGTCTGTTGTAAATCTCAACTCCACACCTTTTATCGGATGTTTTAGCTGCAAGGGAATAGTCTGGGCAAATATGGTTGAACTGTTTTTCACTTGCGGAAGATTTAGTTTCAATGGTTTTGAACCATCATCTTTAAAACCACCGATGAACGTTATTTTAGCATTTGCTTTCTGTAATTTTTCAAGGTCTGATGATGCAATCCCTGTGTCCCAGACTGAAATTGTTTTCAGGTTTTTAAAAGTAGGAATTACTGCCTGTAAATCTTTAAAATCCATTTTTGTTCCTGATAAAGTCAGGCTTTCGAGGTATTTTAAAGTAGTAAGTTCTTTCAGACCTTTGGCGGTAATGTCAGTAAAGTTAAGATCAAGTTTTCTGAGATTTTCAAATTTGCTTACACTTTTCAGATCTGAATCCTTAACGGGCATTTTGTTCAGGTTGAGCGATACAATTTGCTTTTTAACTTCTTCCAGTTCATCAAGCTGACTGGCGTTAAAAGCACTCCGGTTGTAAATATTCACAGACAAAGCCGGCGATTCCCGCGCGACTTCGCTAACTGTCCTGTAATCGTTATTAAGTTTTTTCACTGTCTCTTCATCAGCCGCAGAGAAATCGTAAACTTCTTCCTCTTTTGAAGCAGGTTTTAACCGGGCAACAGCGAATACTCTCAAAGAATCTGTGGCAGGTAGTGCCATAACTTTTTTGTTGAAAGTAGCGTTTTCTTTCACCCATATACTCAGCAACGCTATTTCCTCGGTCGTAAGTTGTGTCTTTCCAATCGGCGGCATATGTTTTTTATCATTGATAGATAAATGTACACGCTGCAAAAGCAGACTTATCTGAGGATTTCCTGGCACAAATAATTTACCCGTTTTCCCTCCTTTCAGTATTGATTTGGGATCCGTTAAAACCAGTTCCCCTTTCATTTTTTCCGGATTATGGCAGCTTACACATTTCTGTTCAAGAATTGGTTTTATCACATCATTAAAAACCTCTGCTTTTTCTAATGGTACAACTGCCATTTCTTTCTGGCTGGAAACAGGTTCAAAAATAAAGTTTTCCCCATGTGTTATCGCTGCGCCATAATGTCCCGTCAGCACAAGTGCTACAACGGTTATTAAAGCCGCGCTTTTTGCGATAGGCGCTTTATACCAGCGTTTATTTCGAACGAAATAGATTATCGAAGCGACAAAAAATAATGCCGAACCCGTCCATTTATGCCATATCAATGTCTCGCCGGAATAACCCTCTTCTCTTGAAAGAAAAAGGCCCATTGTTACGGTCACAGCCGCAAATAAAGAGCCGACAAGAAGTAGGTTTTGTGAATAATTCCGGTAAAAAGTATTAGCCGAGTTTTCAGTTCTAAATCTGAAAAACTCCATAATCATAGCCAATAATAAAATGACAATCGGGAAATGCAAAATAAGCGGATGCATCCGACCGATCGTTTGCAACCATGGCGGAATAACCAGTTTGTTTTCAAAAAGAAGCAAAAAAGCTATAAAAATATTGGACGCAAATAGTATCTGCTCGGCAAACCTTTTTAATCTTATATGTATCACAAAACCGGTTAGTTTATTAATTTTCAGGGTTTAGGAAGCGGATATTTCCAGGAAATTATCCGCTGCAATGCTGGTCTTTTATAGTTTTATTTCAGATCGCTGTATTTCACATACTATACAGATATTACTTTTAGCTGATAATATCATTCACAACTTTTCCGGAAACATCAGTAAGCCGGTATCTTCGGCCAAGATGTTTGAAAACAAGTTTTTCATGATTTAGCCCAAGCTGATGTAAAACTGTCGCCTGGAAATCGTGAACGTGGACAGGATTACTGGCAATATTGTATCCCAGCTCATCCGTTTCTCCATATACAATACCAGGTTTGATACCACCGCCGGCCATCCAAATTGTGAAACAGCGCGGATGGTGATCACGGCCGTAATTATCGGTTGTCAGTTTTCCCTGCGTGTAACTTGTCCGGCCAAATTCTCCTCCCCAGATCACCAACGTTTCATCCAGCAAACCTCTTTGTTTTAAATCTGTTACCAAAGCAGCGGAAGCCTGATCCACGTCTTTTGCCTGCTTGGCAATTTCAAAAGGAAGATTTCCATGCTGATCCCAACCCTGGTGATACAGTTGAACAAAACGAACACCATTTTCAGATAACTTTCTAGCTAAAAGACAGTTAGCAGCAAAAGTTCCGGGCACAAGACAATCCGGCCCATATAATTTTATGATATCATCCGACTCTTTTGACAAATCCATTACTTCCGGCACAGCGGTCTGCATCCGGTAAGCCATTTCGTATTGTTTTACTTTGGCAGTAATTTCCGGATCACCAAATTCCTGATACGACAGCTCATTGAGCTGCGAAATATTGTCGAGCATATCTCTGCGATCCTTACGGTTCATGCCTTCCGGATCGCGCAAGTAAAGCACGGGATCCTCACCCTTGCTAAACTGAACTCCCTGATGGACAGAATCCAGGAATCCGTTTGACCACAATTTGGAATATACTCCCTGACCATTCCCTACCCCTCTGGATAATAAAACCGTAAAACTTGGAAGGTTTTTATTTTCATTTCCCAAACCATAACTAAGCCACGAACCCATACTTGGCCGGTTTCCCTGCTGCGATCCCGTTTGCAAAAATGTCAGCGCAGGATCATGGTTAATCGCTTCGGTATACATCGATTTAATGATGCAAATATCATCGACAATTTTAGAAGTATATGGCATCAGATCGCTTATCCAAGCACGTGATTCGCCGTATTGCTTAAAATCAACAAAGGATCCAACCAAGGGAAAAGACGCCTGATTTGCGGTCATGCCAGTTAATCGTTGCGTTCCTCTGACGGAAGGCGGAATTTCCTGGCCAAACAAATCTCTCAGCTTCGGTTTATAATCAAATAACTCCTGCTGTGACGGCGCACCATTTTGAAATAAATAGATAACCCGCTTTGCTTTTGGGGCAAAATGTGGAATTCCAGGCGCCAGTCCTTCTTCCGTTCCGGTTCCGTCAAACAGATTTGGCATAAGAAGCGAACCCAGAGCCACGCCACCTATACCCAAACTCATTGAAGACAAAAAACGTCTTCTGTTAAAATTCAGACCATGTTCCAGGATTTCCTTTTCCATAATTAAAAATCTTATTGCGCTCAATGAGCAATGAATAGTCCTCTCCCATTAACAGTTAACCATTGACCCTTAACCATTCATAAATCAGGTTTTTGTAATTGTTTCTTCTAAATTATAAATGGCCGAAACCACCCGCATTAAAGCTGCCAGTGATAATTTATCTACATTTTTAATGATCGGATATTCGCCAACAGATATCATTTTGGCAGCTATATCCGGTTTCATGATTTTCAGCTCCTTACTATAATATGCTGATAAAACTTCGATCTCCTTTTCACTTGGTTTGCGACAAACGATGAGACGGAATGCCTTGATAATCTTATCCGGAGATGCTGTTTTTTCCTGTAAAAGTCTTGCTGCCAAAACACGGGAAGCTTCCAGAACGGCAGGGTCATTCATCATTACAAGGGCTTGCAAAGGTGTATTTGTTTTCAGTCTTTTTACTTCACATAAATCACGGTTACTGGCATCAAATATTCCCATCGTTGGTGGCGGCACCGTCCGTTTTATCAGCGTATACATGCCTCTGCGATAAAGACTTGCGCCATGATCCTGATTGTAAACTGATAACAAACCTCTGCCCGAAGTAGCACCTTCCCATAATCCCGCAGGCTGGTAAGGTTTCACACTTGGACCACCGATGGTTTTGTTTAACAACCCACTGCTCGACAAAACAAGATCCTTTATAAATTCAGCATGAATACGGTACCGTGAACCACGAGATAAATAAATATTATCAGGATCAGTCGCCAGTTTCTCCTTCGTAATCACAGCAGACTGCCGGTATGTTGCAGAAGTTACCATTTGTTTCACAAGCCTTTTTATGTCCCAGTCATGTTCCATAAAATCCGCAGCAAGCCAGTCAAGCAAGGCAGGATGAGATGGAAGTTCTCCCTGCATACCAAAGTCGCCGGAGGTTTTTACAATACCTCTTCCAAAAAATTCCTGCCATAAAATATTCACATAAACTCTGGCAGTGAGTGGATTTTTTTTATCAAAAAGCCACTGAGACAATCCCAGACGATTTTTGGGATATTTATCATTGAATGGTAAAATGGATTTTGGCGTACCAGGTTGGACTTCTTCTCCCGGAGCATCATAAACTCCGCGTTTCAGAATATAAGTTTTTCTGGTCGTATCAAGATCACCCATCACTGACACAATTAACCGGCTGGTATCCTGTTTATTTACAAATTTCAGAATACTTTTTGCGTCCTCATTACTGATTTCCATCAAAGGATTTTTTGCATAGGTCTCAGGTCCTCCAATAACAGATTCAATCCCGACTTCCTTCACATTATTAAAAAAAGCAAACATCTGGTAATATTCCTTCTGAGAAAAAGGATCATACTTATGATCGTGGCAATGTGCGCATTCCAGCGTCACACCCAGTAAACCCTTACCAAACAAATCATTACGATCAGTAACATACATGATCCGGTATTCTTCCGGAATTACCCCACCCTCTTCTGTGATTTTATGATTTCGATTAAACCCGGTTGCCAAAAGTTGCTCTTTTGTTGATTTCGGCATCAAATCTCCTGCCAGCTGCCAGGTCACAAAATCATCATAATGCATATTTTCGTTAAAGGCATGAATCACCCAGTCGCGCCACGGCCACTGTGTACGATATCCGTCATCCTGATAGCCATGTGAATCTGCGTAACGAGCAAGATCCAGCCAGTGAAGTGCCATTTTTTCACCGTAAGCAGGATTTTGAATCAGTTTGTCAACCATATTTTCATAGGCTCCGGCGCTGTTATCGGCCAGGAAACTATCCATCATTTGCAACGTTGGCGGCAAACCTGTAATATCCAGACTAAGTCTTTTTAACAATCTTTCCTTATCCGCTTCCTGGTTTGGTGCAAGTCCTTTTTGCTCCTGTTTTTGTAAAATGAAATAGTCGATTTCATTTTTCGGCCATTCCTTCATGGCAACTTTCGGAAGTGCAGGTTTTACAGGCGCAACAAACGCCCAATGTTTCTCATATTTCGCGCCTTGTTTGATCCACTTTTCAATCAGACTGATTTCATGGTTAGAAAGTTTCAGATTTGAAGATTGCGGTGGCATCAGTAAGGCAGTGTCCTTTGAAGTAATCCGCAGATAAGCCTGTGAAAATTCCGGTTTTCCGGCAACCAAAGCATGCGCTGTCGGATTTTCCTTCAATGCCTGAAAAGCACTTTCTTCTACATCCATTCTTAAACCTGCGGCTCTTTTATTGGCATCGGGGCCATGGCAAGCCAGACATTTGTCAGAAAGGATTGGTCTTATATCAAAATTATAGCTGATTTGCTCAGTCATTTTTTCTTCTTTTGCCTCATTTGAGGAATCCTTATTACAGCATTGGAGCGACAAAACAAGGCTGATGATAAGGGTCAGGAATATGGGAATTCTAAGCATACCAGAAATTACAAGAAATTGCAATTAAATATAATTAATTATCTAAAAAATGAAAATTTACCGGGTCATAGCAATTAACAGATTTTTCCTAAACCAACTATCCTGCTCTGTCCGTACTGGTATTTTCAGCATATTACTTTTGAATACAGTTTTAAATACCGGACTAAATATTCTGTTATATATGAAGACAGAATTGAGTATAAGTTACTGGTTATTAACGTATATAAATTATCAATCAGAAACGAAAAATTAAATATCGGCATTATTTGCTGTTTTGTATTTTAATGAAATATTAACCTAAAAAAGGTAAAACGCCGGCTTGAAATAGTGCTGGCATTTTACCTTTTTCTTAATCAATAAATCAACATCTATTTATCCCACCAGACTCTTGTTTTATAACTATCAGCTCCCTGACGAGCCACTGCCTCATTGTAGCTGTCTGCGTTAAGTACAGGTTCGTCGTCCGGGTATCTCAAACGGCGCGGAATAGTTCCTCCAGTTTCGTTGTCAGGATAATTCACAGGTGTTAATTTAGGATATCCTGAACGACGAAAGTTTGCAAAAGATTCATAGCCATTCATGAAAGTTGCTGCCCAGTATTGGGTGTTGATCTGTTCCAGCGCTTTTTCCTGATCGCCTGTACCGACGAATGGATTTGTTGTTAAATATGTCGTAATTTCAGCATCAGAAATAGTGGCAGAAGCATCATATTTTGCCAGGTTTTTCATAGCTCCTGTAACTCCGTTTTTATAAAATTGCGCTGCATCTCCTGTAATCCAACCCCGAACTACTGCTTCTGACAACAAAAACTGCACTTCTCCATAAGTCAGGAACATTCTAGGACCATCCAGTTTGGCATAAACATCCCGGTTAACTCCCGAATATTGATGTTCCTGTCCCGGTGCATTAGGATCGTAACTTGGATCTTTTACCAATGTGATTCTGTCGAGCCCGTTTGGGAGACCTTTTTGGATAGCTGGATCCGTATTTTTGGTAGCCACATTGGTCGGATCGGTGTAAACGGCAACGGTGTATTTAAGACGCGGATCGTTATGGCTTTTCAGAAAATCGAAAAACGTTTTGGCAATTTTTCCCGGACTTCTGGTGGTAACGCTCAGCGTGTAGCTCATACCATTAGTCAAAGCTTCCAGCGTTCCAACTTTGTCTGTTCCTTTGATAAATAAATTATCATCAACCGAACTAAAAACCCCGCCAGCATAAGCCTTTTTCACCCATGCCTGGGCAGAAGCCGGATCAACCTTTGACAAACGCATACCCAATCGGAGCATCATCGAATAACCGAATTTCTTCCATTTGGCAATATCCCCGCTGTATGCGATATCTGCCGAGGCAAAAAGTGCCTGGCTTGCATCCAGTTTGCCTGTTGCGTCTTCCAGTTCCGTCAGCATATTATTGTAAATATCCTGCTGCTTGTCATATTTGGGCTTGTAAATCTGCTGGTAATATCCAAGACTGGCTTCGGAGTAAGGAATATCACCATACATATCGGTGAGACGGTGATAAATTACCGTTTTCCAAATTCTCGCCATGTTATAAAGATTTGCGTACGCAGGCTTGTCTTTTGAAAGCTGAATAACATCTTCAATTAATTTGGACGGTCCTGCAATGGCGTTGAAAGTTGACTTCCAAAGTAATTCATTATTAGGTTTGTAATAAACATACTTGTCGCCGTGAAAATCAAAAATTCCCACATTGCTTAGCGAAGCAAATTGCTGCATGAATGCCTGGGCATAATAAAGATCGGTATTATCATCCCCTTTTGCCGTTCCCAGCTGCGTGGTTGTAAAAAGAAATGAAGGGTTGAATCTGTCCGACGTAACAGCGTTTGGATCCTTGTTGAGCTGCTCGAAGCCATTATCGCAGGCAGTCATCAAAAGCAGACTGCATCCCAATATCACCGCGTTTATTTTTTTCATATACATTTGATTAAATCTGTTGACGGTTAGAATTTCAGGTTTACATTGAAGCCATAACTTCTTGTTGGTGGCAAGGCTGTGGTTTCAATGCCCTGATCATTACCCGCGGAAATATTCGTTTCAGGATCTATGCCTGGTGTATGTTTCATCAGGATTTGAAGATTTCTGCCTACCAGCGACACACTCGCTCCCTGGATAAATCCTGCCTTTTGAAATAAATATTTTGGCAAATTGTAGGTCAGCGATACGTTGCGGAGTTTGATAAAACTTGCATCATAAATATAATCATCCAATGCATCGCGCCTTCTTACGATAATTGCCCGGTTGTTAACTCTGTCGGCAGTCACCAGCACTTTATTAACTTCACCGCTTTCAGTAACACCCGGAAGCACGGCGCCGTCTTTTCTGCCGATCAAAGAATGAATGGACATTCCGCGGTGATCCAGATTATAACCTGTTTCAGAATATATTTTCCCACCAAATTTCCCGTCAACAAGAACTGACAAAGTGAAAGCTTTATAACTGAAATTATTAGTAATCCCGCTTGTAAATTTATGTATACCAGAACCGAAAGAAACCACACCAGCCGGAACAATCGGCAAACCGGTTGCATCAATAACATCCTGACCCTGTGGATTTTTTAGTATAGTCCGGCCAACAATCTGGGAATATTCTTTTCCTTCAATATGTTTGATAAAAGCCTTGGTTGAAGTAGCAAGTATCAGCTCAGTAGAACGATCAGATATTTTGATCACTTTACTTTTGTTATAAGCCGTATTCAGGGAAATGTCCCAGTTGAAGTTTTTGCTTGAAAATGGTTTTGCTGTGATCAACAATTCAACTCCACGGTTGCGAATGGATCCTACGTTAACCGAAACGCCGGAATAGCCGCTTGTGCTCGAAATACTTTCAACAGCTATATCATTGGTAGTCATTTTGTTATAAGCTGCGATATCAAATCCCAGTTTATTTTTAAACAAACGCAGATCCAAACCTACCTCAAATTCATTTACACTCAGCGGACGCAGACTGCTGTTTGGAACGGTTGTCTGATTAATAGTTCCAAGCGATTTTCCATCGTAATTATAAGGCAGCAAACCATACGTAAGATTTAAAAGATAAGGGTTGGTATCACCGCCAACAGAAGCATAAGCAACCCTGAATTTTCCAAAACTGATAGCCTCAGGCATATTCCAGGCCTGCGAGAAAACGTAACTGATTCCGGCCGATGGATAAAAGAAGTTATTTGATTTTGGGTTTAAAGTTGAGAACCAGTCATTTCGCCCCGTTACGTTAAAGAATAAATAGTTTTTATAACTAAGCTCAGCGGTGGCAAAAACAGAATTTATCTTTTTGTCATAAATAGCGGTGGAAACCGTGCGGGTCGAAGTATTATTGATCACTTCAAGTCGTGGAATTACAATACCTGAACCTGAAAGTAAAGTGGTATATCTGTGTTGTGACATCAGATTACCACCGAGATTTATTGAAAGTGCAAAATCTTTGTTAAGGTCCTTATTAAAACCGATCAAACCTTCAAAATTCCTTTCCCAGAAATTCATTCCGGATAAATCAATCTGACCGTTTGGCCGGTAACCTGTGCCTTCCGGAACTGTTTTGCTCGTATTAAAAGTATAAAAATCCTGTCCGGCCTTTCCCTGAATAAAAAGCCAGTCAAACAAATTCCAGCGCAGGTTAACAGTGGAAATAAACCTGTCTTTGGTAGAATTATTCTTTATTTGATTAATTACGTAATATGGATTCGTTGCATTTAAGTCCGTACCGAGCACTTTTTCTTTGAAAGTAACGGGATCATAACCCGGCGACAAGGCACTGGTTGGCATGTTGCTGTTGACGTACAAAATTGTAGCCGCGCTATTGCTGTTACTGCCACCAAATACGTAACGGTTGTCAACTCTTTCATTGATGTAATCAACGTTTCCTGTAACCACAAGATTTTTGGAGATATTCTGGCTTAAACCAAGGTGGATGTTATCTCTTCTCATGGTTGCATTAGGGATTATTCCCTGGTTTCTCATGTCGGTAACACCAACACGGAAAGATCCTTTTTCGCCACCTCCCGAAAATGAAATATTATTGGAACGTGTATGTCCGGTTCCGTAGAAATCTTTCAGCACCTGATCTTTTACATAAGAATAAGGTCGTTTAACACCATCAAACTGAACCGTTTCAGAGCCATCGTATAATTGTCCCCAGTGATTTTGTGAGTGATTGGCAGCATCCTGCTGACTCGCCGGTTTCACGCCTCCGTATCCCTGGCCATATTCCTTTTGCAGCTGCCACAGATAATAGGGAACCTCAAATGTGTTATTACTATTGACTTCAACCCCAATTCCTTTTTTCCCTTTACCGGATTTGGTCGTAATCACAATGGCTCCATTTTTTGCGCGTGAGCCGTAAAGTGCAGCAGCAGTCGCTCCTTTTAATACCGTAATTTCTTCAACATCATCAGGATTTATACTAGAAATATTATCGCCATAATCGGGATTATCGGCGTTTACACCGCCAAAACGAGTGTTATCCATGGGTAAACCATTGATGATATACAAAGGCGAATTATCTCCGGAAATGGAAGTATTTCCCCGAATCGTTACCCGGCTCGCTCCGGCAGGACCGGTGGCAACTCCACTGACATTTACACCAGCAACGCGGCCAGCCAGCGCATTTCCGAAATTTGTTTCCCTTGTTTTTGTAAATACTTCACCGTTAACCTTGGTTACAGAATAACCCAGCGACTTTGCTTCTTTTTTGATACCCAGTGCAGTGACAACAACTTCATCCAAAGCCTTACTGTCAGATTCCAGTGTTACAGCAATGTTGGTAAGATTTCCAACCTTTACTTCCTGCACTTTATAGCCCACAAAAGAAAACACCAAAACTGCTTCCGATTCAGCAATGTTGACTGCGAAATTTCCACCTCCGTCGGTAATTGTGCCCTGCTGCGAACCTTTTACCAAAACGCTTACGCCCGGCAGCGCCTCCCCTTTTTCATCCGTAACCTTTCCTTTAATTTCTGTTAAAAAATCCAGTTGGGCAGAACCAAAGCTGCTGTTTTTTACCAATTCAATTTCCCTGACTCCGGTACTGATAGATACAGCTGCATGACCGGGAATTGTCAGAGCGGCAGCTGCAATGAATAGGGAACATCTCTTGCCCAAAAATGAGAAGAATGTACCATGACGTGGTAAAATTTTCTGTTTCATGCAATTTACCTGGGGTTTTATGGTTGGAATATTTCGTTTTCACTCCGGTTTTGAAAGCTTTTTGAAAGTGAAAAATCAATAATTATATATACGCGGCACATCATCCGTTAGGCCTTTGATAAATTCTATTTTTTTTTCAAAAAAGACTAAATAATCAAAATCACTATTGATATAAGTATGTTATTTATCAAAATGGACATATTTATAACTGATTAGTTACAAATTCCGTGGGGGGAATTGAAGACGATATCTCGTAAAAATAATTTCAATTTTACATGACCAGATTTGATGTTTTTCAGTACTATTCTGAAAACATGTACTAAACCAATCTTAACCTGCAATGAAAATCATCAGCAACTTATCGCGCCGGGAATTTTTAGAAAAAACAGTCCCTGCTGCTTTGGGATTTTCAGTCGCACCGGGATTAATTCAAGCATCGCAGATGCAAGACGCTCACCGTTTTTCTCAACAGTCAGCTGAAATGACGCGGAAGGAAATGCAAAAGTTTGTTCCGGTTATGATCACTCCTTATGACGACAATTCAAAGATTGACTTTAACAAGGTTTCCAGGTTAATTGATTTTTATCTGGCAGCGGGTGCAAAAGGTTTTTTTGCCAATTGTCTGAGCAGCGAAATGTTTTATATGAGCGACGAGGAACGCATAGCTCTGACCAAACATGTGGTTAAATATATAAACGGAAAGGTGCCGGTAGTTTCCACGGGCTCATTTGGAGAAACGATCAAAGAAAAAGCCTTATTTGCAAAAAAAATTCACGAAACCGGCGTAGATGCCGTAATTCTGATTTCCGGCCATCTGGCTGAAAAAGACCAAAGCGATGATGTTTTGATTGAAAATTTTGAGAAAATGTTTACGCTTACAGGCAACATGAGACTTGGCACTTATGAATGTCCGCTTCCATATAAACGTATTATTTCACCAAAGGTTTTTAGTTTTCTGGTTTCGAACAAGCGAATGATCTATCATAAGGATACGTCCGAAGACATAAATCAGATAAGGGCCAAACTTGATATATGCCGGGGAACACAGATGGAATTTTATGATGCACACTCGGCTACGGCACTGGAAGCCTTACAGAATGGAGCAAAGGGTTTGTCGCCAATTTCAGGTAATTTTTATCCTGAAATCCATAGCTGGCTTTGTGAAAATGCAAATAATCCATCCAAATCTGCTGATGCTTCCTGGATACAGAATGAAATCGCAAATATGGAACCGGTTATTTCAAAATTTTATCCGGTTAGCTCTAAATATTTTTTACAAAAACGAGGACTGCCAATTTCTCTTATTTGCCGTTCCAACAAAACACAGATTCCTGCTGAACAGCGCGAAATTCTGGACGCAGCTTACAAAACCTTTCTGGGCTGGTGTGAGCGGCTGGGCATTAAGGCGGTTTCGGTTTAACTTATTTAACCATCAAAAGTTTTCCGTTTTTATTATACTATTACCTTAAATGAAGGCAGGCGTAAGTTTGGTATGGAATCCAGGCGGCCGACAAACGGTTGACATCTGCCTTAAATTTTTTCTTGTCCGTTTTTAATTGAGATTGAACAACAATGCCATTGCATTTTGTATAATCAGATTTTCGCCAGAAAAAACATCCTCACGACCTGATCCGAACATGATCAGATTTTAAACAGACTAGCGCCTGATTCCCTGGATGTCTGTGATGTAATTGGTAACTTCATGGTCTGACCTAACTTTCAATTTTTCATAATCCAGTCCGTAATCTATATCACATTGAGCCACGTTTTTAGCTGAAATGGTTGAATTTTCAACAGAGATTATTTTTGTCAGTTTTGTGTGACAGATAAATTTTGTGTTAACCTCGTTTTGGATACAACACTGAGGCATTTGGATAACTTTTCGTTTTCTGGTCTGACTAGTTTTGTAATACAAACTATTAACAAAACGAATATGATACAATCAAAAGGATATGCGGCCCAAAGTGCTGAAACAGACCTTGCTCCATGGGATTTTGAACGCAGAGATATCGGCTCACATGATATTGAAATAGAAATTTTTTATTGCGGCGTTTGTCATACCGATTGGCATGCGATAAAAAACGATTGGTTTCCAGGGATTTTCCCTTTGGTGCCGGGACATGAAATTGTTGGCCGCGTGGCAGCTATTGGCGCTCATGTCAAAAAATTTAAAGTGGGTGATCTTGCCGGTGTTGGTGTGATGGTGGACTCGTGCAGGCATTGCGAGGATTGTGACAACGGGCAGGAACAATTTTGTCAGGTAAGTCCGGTGCAGACTTACAATAATCTGGGAAAAGATGGTAAGCCTGTTTATGGCGGTTATAGCAGCAATAACGTTGTAAATGAAGATTTTGCTCATCACATTTCAGAGAAACTCGATCTGGCCGCGGTTGCTCCGCTGCTCTGCGCAGGAATTACAACCTATTCTCCACTCCGCAAATGGAAGGTAGGAAAAGGGCACAAACTGGCCATTCTGGGCCTTGGCGGATTAGGACATATGGGTGTAAAATTTGGTATTGCTTTTGGTGCTGAGGTAACTGTTTTGAGCACTTCTGAATCCAAAAGAGAGGATGCGAAAAAGCTTGGCGCTCATCATTTTGTTGTAACGACAAATCCGGAGGAAGTGGCAGCTGTAAAGGGGAAATTTGATTTTATACTTGACACTGTTGCGGCAGAACATGATGTAAATTTTTATCTTTCCATGCTGAGGACTAACGGTACTTTTATAGCGGTTGGTTTACCGGTAGCACCGATGGAAGTACCGGCTTTTTCTCTGGCAGCAGGCAATAAAACGGTTACCGGTTCGGGAGCTGGCGGATTGCCGGAAACACAGGAAATGCTGGATTTTTGCGCTGAAAATAATATCGTTTCTGACATCGAGCTTATTGACATTAAAAATATCAATAATGCGTTCGAAAGAATGTTAAAAGGCGATGTCAGATACCGGTTTGTGATTGATATGAAGACTTTGAATAACTAATTTTACTCCTTCGGAGCTGTTCTGTCAAATGGCTTCGAAGGTAACTTTTTCATGTTATGAAAAAATCAAATAAGGAATTTAACAAGATCGATTCCATTTCAGAATTGCACCGCTTTCTGGGCCTTCCCAAACCGGAGCACCCTTTGGTTAGTGTGGTGAAGTGTTCTGACATAAGAGAAGAAAACGGAGAACCGATTACCAATTATTTGAATGGTTTTTACATCATTTCCGTCAAAAAAGACTTTACCGGGAAAATGAAATATGGCCAGCAATATTATGATTTTGATGAAGGCGTTATGTCTTTTATTGCTCCGGGCCAGATGATTTCAAACACGACGACAAATCATAAAGGATTATCATTGATTTTTCATCCTGATTTTATCCGTAATTATCCGCTGGCGCATATCATTAAAAACTACGGATTTTTTTCCTATTCGGTAAATGAAGCATTACATCTTTCTGAGAAAGAGGAAATAATGATTTTATTGCTGATGCAGAATATTGAACAGGAATATCACGGGGCCATTGATTCGCTTACGCAAAACGTAATTGTGTCACAAATAGACTTGTTCCTGAATTATTGCAATCGTTTTTACAACCGGCAATTTATTACCAGGAGCAGTGTCAGCAATGATTTGCTGGTGAAACTTGAAAATATGCTGACTGAATATTTTGATAATGAAAAATTGTCTGAAACCGGCCCTCCATCGGTTCAGTATATTTCGGAACAGCTTCATGTTTCTTCCAATTATTTGAGTGATATGCTGCGATCCCTGACCGGACAAAATACACAGCAACACATACATTCAAAACTGATTGAAAAAGCGAAGGAAGTTCTCGCAACTACAACGTTGTCTGTAAGTGAAGTAGCTTATCAACTGGGATTTGAGTATACCCAGTCTTTTAACAAACTTTTTAAAAATAAAACGAATATGTCGCCAAGGGAATTCAGACAATCATTCAACTGAAAGAAATTCCAGTTGAATGATTGTAGTGGTTTGACAGGATAATTTATCCAAATATTCTTACCAGCCAATTCCGTAATCTTCCCCATGATTACTCGATCCGCCCCACATGCTTCCGTGGATCCAGTCAAAATAAATGGCATTGATCGGCCCGCTGGTACGCGGTTGATATGAATTTTTGTATCCCATTCGTGACAATTCTTTTCTTGTCCAGTCTGGCATCGCTTCGTTTAAAATTAATCCTCCGGGATCTTTTTCATGTTCACCAAAACTGGCGTACATCTGCAAGGTTTTAAAGCTCGGCGCTTCTGTTGCTTCCTGAACTGTCATACCAAATTCTACAATATTCAGGAAAAATTGCAGCAGCAGCTGATCCTGCTCATCACCGGCCTGTTTGGCAAAGGAAAGAAATGGTTTTCCATCTTTCAAAGCCAGACTTGGCGTAAGTGTAACCCGTGGACGTTTTCCCGGCTCAACCACATTAAAAGGATTTTCTTTCGCATCAAGAACGAAGCTCTGCATACGCTGACTTAAACCTACGCCTGTCGTTCCCGCAATAGTTGCCGGAACCCAGCCACCACTCGGCGTTATGGATACTACCCAGCCTTCCTCATCAGCCGCCTCAACCGACGTGGTACCGGCCGTAAATTCCTCCATGAATTTTTCATCCAATCCATGATCATTTCTCATTGAAAGCTGTTTTGTTCCCCAGGATTTTATCTGATCACTGTATGGATTTGTCTTGCCCTCAAAAGGGTAAGGATCGCCGGGTAAAGTTTTAGGATCATTCTTTTCCCAGTTAATTTGTTTGATTCTTTCCTTAGCGTATTCCTTTGATAATAAACCCTTTATTGGCCCGGCAGGCGCAAAAGCAGGATCACCATAATAAAAATCACGGTCGGCAAAAGCCAGGTTCATTGTCTGATACAGCGTATGGACATAACGGGATGAGTTATATCCCATACTTTTCAGGTCAAAATTTTCCAGCATATTCAAGGCCTGTAACATGACCGGACCCTGTGTCCACTGCTGCATTTTGTAAACATCGATTCCCTTGTAATTTGTCATCAATGGTTCTTCAATTTTTACTTTCCAGTTGGCAAGATCCTGCTCTGTGATCAGGCCCCCTTGTTCCTGGCAACTTCTTGCAATTTCCTTGGCAATATCACCTTTATAAAAACGGTCATAAGCTGCATAAATCGCTTCTTTTCTGGTTTTGCCTTTTTTCAAAGCCTGTTCCTCGGTATCAACCAGTTTTTGTAATGTTGCCAAAAGATCTTTTTGTACAAAAATTTCGCCTGCATCCGGCGCTTCTCTTTTTTCACCCAAATGGGTCAAGAAAACTTTTTTTGAATATGGCCATTCTTTGATTTTTGCTTTTCCTCTTTCGATTGAATTTGCCGTTTGGGCTTCAATCGGATAACCTGCTGCCAACTGCATAGCTGGCGCCAAAACTTGTTTCAAACTCATGGTTCCGTATTCTGCAAGCATCGTCATCAAACCGCCGGCTGTTCCGGGAGTTGTGGCGGCGAGCGGACCGTATTCAGGAGGATATTTCATGCCCTTTCCCTTAAAAAAATCGGCAGTAGCACCGGTTGGCGCAACGCCCATTGCATTAAGTGCAATTACTTTTTTTGTTTTTGGATTATAGATCAAAGCTTGCGTTTCGCCTCCCCAGCTCAAAACATCCCACATCGTACAAGTTGAGGCAAGCATGGCGCATGATGCGTCAATTGCATTGCCACCTTTGCTAAAAATCATTGCTCCGGCCGTGGCCGCCAAGGGTTTTCCTGTGATCCCCATCCAGTGTTTGGCGTGAAGCGGGGGTTTTTGCGTTGGCACCGGAAAATTATTAAATGCCTGACTGAAAGATTCTGCATGAATTCCGACGAACGCTAATGAACAAACGAGCAGTTTTAATTTCATAATGTTGATTTTTTGACAATATTTTGAGAATAGAAGTGAATACAATTGAGCTTCTGCGAGGGCAACTTTAATACTACTAAAAGTAATCAAAAATGAAGAAACCGTGAGAATAAATTAACAGTAACTAAACCAGGATCGAAATCGATATTTATTTTGGGATCGCCAGATAACCGTTTTTCTTCAAGTCAGCTTCTGACATATTTATCACATTTACGTCGAGTTTTATGGGCATAAGCGGTGTGTTTGTTGAGTCTGTTTTAACGCTGACAATTTTATCAACAAGATCCATTCCTTTGAAGACCTGTCCAAAAATGGTGTATTTATCATCCAGCCTCGCCAAACCATTCTTGTTTTGAACAATATAAAACTGACATCCTGCCGAAAGCATTTCCGGGTTATTGTCACGTCCGGAGGCAACTGCTCCGTAAATGTGACGGATATTTTTATTGAATTCCGGTTTAAGCAGATAAGGAGAATCAGAGAATCCAGCCGGCGTATCAGGACAGCCGCCCTGTGCCACGAAATCTTTTATCACCCGGTTAAACGTTAAGGAATCCCAGTAACCGTCGTTCGCCAGTTTAATAAAACTTGCTTTATGATTTGGCGTTTCATCATACAACCAGAAAAGAATTTCACCAAAACTTGTCTTGATTTGTCCAACCTGATAGATTTTCTTTTTTTGAGCTGAGACAGAAAAACAAGTTAGAAGCAGCAAGAATAATAGAATTTTGTTCCTCATATCCGGATCATGTTTGGTTTAAAAAATGAATATAAACAAGCTTTAACGGACAATCCGGCATTCAACAAAAAATTTCAATAAAAGACTAGTTTTATTTATAGTTATTATTGTATTTCGATTTTGTACAAAACAAAACAGGTAACAAGAGCGACTAACGATTTGATTGCCTTTGTAAAAAATCAGCTAGCCGCTCTTATTAGACGTTATCTCAATTCTTCCAAAAATTGCTTACTCCGTTTCCTGTCGAATCCACCTTTCAAAGTTTTTACAAAAGCAGAACCTACTATCGCGCCGTCGGCAAACTGGTTTGCAAAACGAATATCGTCCTTCGTTTTGATATTAAAACCAAGTACAACCGGATTGATAAATTTACGGTTTGCTAATTTTTGCAGATAGTTTGAGTTATCCCGGATTACACCGGGACCGCCCGTAGTAGAATTTCCTGAAAGTGCATATAAAAAACCTTCACCCAGATTGTCAATCCTGCTCAGACGTTCATCACTTGTCTGAGGTGAAATCATGAAAATTGGTGCAATATTATTTTGCTGGTACCAAACACGATAATACTTTTCATAATCATCCAGGGGCAGATCGGGCAATAACAATCCGTCCACTCCTGCTTCATTGCAACGCTGACAAAACCTTTCAAAACCATATTGATAAACAGGATTCATAGAACCCATTAACACGATCGGAATGGAAATAAGGTCACGTACTTTTTCAAGCTGATGAAATAAAATATCAAGAGTCATCCCGTTTTCCAGGGCAACTTTGTGACTATCCAGAATTACATCTCCATCCATAACAGAATCAGAAAAAGGAATGCCGATTTCTACAAAATCAATCTTTTCAGAAGCTAATAATTCCAATATCGGTGCAGTATCACTTAAAGCCGGATAACCCGCAGTAAAATAAATACTGACTTTTTTCTGTGCGATTTGAAAAATAGTTTTTAACCGGTTTTCTTTAAAAGTTGTCATGAGAAGTTTTCTTAAAAGTTGAATATTGAATGTACGTTTCCAAGTCTTTGTCTCCCCTGCCGGAAAGACAAACTACGACAACATCGGTAGATTTAAAGTCTAATTGTGAAAGTGCAGCCAGCGCATGGGCAGATTCGATAGCAGGGATAATTCCTTCCATTTGGCTTAAAGCGAGTCCCGCGTCCAAAGCTTCATCATCCGTCACAGCCACAAATTGAGCTCTTTTGGTGTCATGCAGCCAGGCATGCAAAGGTCCGATTCCGGGATAATCCAGTCCGGCTGAAATTGAGTGTGCTTCCAGTACCTGGCCTTCATTTGTCTGCATAAATTTCGTTTTACTGCCATGCAAAATCCCCTCTTTGCCACGGAAAGTTGCTGCTGCTGTAAAACCTGAATCAAGACCTTTTCCAGCCGCTTCTGCCGCAATCAGTTTTACATCAGGATTATTCAAAAAGTGATAAAATGAACCCGCCGCATTACTTCCTCCGCCAACACAGGCGACAACATAATCCGGACTCTCTTTACTGGTCTGCGCCGGAACCTGATGTAATAATTCCTTGCTGATTACCGATTGGAGCTTTGCTACCATATCCGGATAAGGATGCGGCCCAACGACGGAGCCGATGACATAAAACGTGTCTACCGGATTATTGATCCAGTCTCTAAAAGCCTCATTCGTAGCATCTTTCAAAGTTTTACTACCAGAAAGTGCCGGAACAACGACCGCCCCAAGCAACCTCATACGCTCTACATTTGGGAATTGTCTCTGCATATCAACTTCACCCATGTAAATAAAACAAGGCAATTTCAAAAGCGCACAGGCCATGGCCGTTGCAACGCCATGTGATCCGGCACCAGTTTCAGCCACGATCCGTGTTTTCCCCAATCTCTTCGCAAGCAAAACCTGCCCGAGTGTATTGTTGATTTTATGAGAACCCGAATGGCATAAATCTTCTCTTTTTAGGAAAACATTGGTTCTATATAATTCTGATAAATAGGGAGAAGGATATAGCGGCATTTCCCGGCCGACGTACAGATGCAGCAGCCTTGAAAGCTCTTTCTGAAAATCCGGATCGTCCAGAATGGCCTGATAACTCTGACTTAAATTCTCAACATTGGAGAACAAAACTTCGGGCACATAGGCTCCTCCATAAGGACCGTAAAACCCGTTTTCGTCAACTTGATAATTCATTAGAATATTGGTTTAAAATAAAAAAAGACTCCCTGTGAACAGGAAGTCTCGCGTATAAATCAGAAGAAATTTCTAACAGGCGTGCCATCGTTCACAATACAGAAGTCGGGTATTGTGCCACCAGAAGTTTAAGGAAAGTATCGATTGATATTTCATGCAGCAAATATAAGGGCGAATCATCTTATGAAACAAATAAACGATCAAAAATAATCAAAATAAATCTTATTAGATCAATTTGAAGTTGTCGCATCAATCGCCTTTTATTTAGATATCATTTACGAATGAACGCAACACATTAATATTGTGACGAGTATTTGTTGAAAACCAAGTTAATTGGTAGTGTTTACACCGCATTACCTGTATTTGAGCATAGGAAGTTTTAGAAATTCAGCGGTAGAAAATAAATTAAAATTTGCTTTCTAAAACCCAAATAGAGAATATTTGTAACTCACCTGAAAAATCGTTGACTTAAATTTGATGAAAAAATCATTACTCTCACTCCTGTTTTTACTAACAAGCCTGACGGTATTTGCGCACCTTGGAAATATTTCCGGCACCGTTTTCGACAAGGCTACCAACCTGCCCTTGAAAGGAGTGACTGTGCAGCTTACCAATCAAGGAAAAGCGACTGTAACCAATGATTTGGGACAATACAGATTTGAAGATCTGGTCGCATCAAAATATAAAATCGAGCTTTCACATGTGAGTTTTACTTCACAGATTATCGAGATTACAGTCGTTGACAATCAAACCTCATTTGTAAAAACAACGCTTTCAAATACCAATATTGAATTGAGTGAAGTTGTCATTTCGTCTGAACGGGCACATGATCAGCAGTTAATAAGCAGCATGGATATCAAGCTCAGGCCGATCACAAATTCCCAGGAAATTTTAAGAATGGTGCCGGGACTTTTCATTGGACAACATGCAGGCGGAGGAAAGGCAGAGCAAATATTTCTTCGCGGTTTTGACCTGGATCATGGAACAGATATTCGCCTGACCGTTGATGGAATGCCAGTAAACATGGTTTCTCATGCCCATGGACAAGGTTATGCGGATCTCCATTTTGTAATACCGGAATTGGTCAAAGGAGTTGATTTCAAAAAAGGTCCTTATAATGCCGAAAAAGGAAATTTTACAACAGCTGGCTGGGTGGATTTCAGGACAAAAGATGCATTGGATCATTCCTTTGTGAAGCTGGAAGCGGGTCAATATGATTCATTCCGGGCAGTTGCAGGTATTGATTTGTTAGGTAAAACGGGAAGAGATAAAAACCAGTCGGCCTACATTACTTCCGAGTATTCGTTTTCCAACTCCTATTTCGATAATCCCCAGCATTTTAACCGTGTAAATATTGTTGGTAAATATCATGGGCATTTGGCAGCCAATACAAATCTGACGCTGACAGGATTTACTTTTTACAGTAAATGGAATCATTCAGGACAGGTCCCTGACCGGGCTTATGAGTCAGGTCAAATCGGATTTTTTGGATCAATAGATCCTTCCGAAGGTGGAGAAACCAGTCGGACTAATTTTAATGCTCAGTTTGTTACGGTAACGGCCAGTAACTTTGTCATCAAAAACCAGGCTTTTTACAGCAATTACAATTTCGAACTGTATTCCAATTTTACATTTTTCTTAAAGGATTCTATTAATGGTGATCAGATTCGTCAAAAAGAAAAAAGGAATTTATATGGCTACAATGGCAGTATTTCCAAAGAAACATATCTTGGAAAAATGCGCTGGACAACGACATTAGGAGCACAATTCCGTCACGATTTGACCAACAAAACCGAATTGTCGCACACGAAAGACAGAATCACTACCCTCGAAAGATATCAGCTTGGCGATATCAATGAATTAAATGCCGGCGTTTATGCAGATGAACTCGTTCAGGTTACGGATCAATTTACTGTCAATGTCGGCGTAAGAATCGATTATTTCCATAATCAATACAAAGATTTACTGGCCCAGCCTGTGGATAGCAAACATGCCAGTGATGCCATCGTTTCTCCAAAGCTGAATTTTTATTATACTTTCAATCCACGTTTACAGCTGTACCTCAACTCGGGAAAAGGTTTTCATTCAAATGACACACGAGTGGTGGTTCCTCAGGGTGGAAAACAGATTTTGCCGGCTGCCTATGGCTCTGATCTGGGCATGATATTCAAGCCGTTTCCTAAAATGCTGATCAATGCCGCTGCCTGGTACTTGTGGCTTCAACAGGAATTTGTATACGTTGGCGATGCAGGTGTAATTGAACCAAGTGGTAAATCAAAAAGACAAGGGTTAGACTTATCTGTTCGTTATCAATTGACCGATATTCTTTACGCTGATATTGACATCAGTTCTGCCAAACCACGGGCTCTTGGCGAAGCAGCGGGCATGAATTATTTACCGCTAGCGCCTCTTTTTTCTTCAACCGGAGGATTAGCATTACAAATGAAGAACGGGATAAATGGTTCTTTGAGATACCGTTACATGGCAAACAGGCCAGCCAATGAAGACAATTCGATTGTAGCAAAAGGATATTTTGTCAGTGATCTGCAATTAAACTACACGAAAAGTAAATATAATCTCGGCCTTTCCATTCAAAACATATTAAATACAAAATGGAAAGAAACGCAATTTGATACTGAAAGCAGATTGAAAAATGAAACGACGCCCGTTGAAGAAATTCACTTTACGCCCGGAACTCCATTTTTCGCAAGAGTAAGCTGGACGTTATTTTTCTAGATTCTGGTCTGAAATTATTCTTTTTATCAAAATAAGACTTCGTCCTAGTTTCTGGACATGGGCAAAATAATGCGCAGACGGGTACCTTTACCTGATTCTGATTGGGCAGTAATGATTCCGTTATGATTGCGGATTATTTTCCGACAATAAGACAAACCAATTCCCCGACCTTTCTGTGTTTTGTCGTACGGCAATTGAGAAAACATATCAAAAATATTTTCCAGCTGCGATTTTTCGATTCCTATACCATTGTCCTCCATCAAAATCTCCATGAACTCAATGCCTCTCGCGGTCGGAATTACTTTTAGTATTTCTTCCCTGGAAAGCACTTTGGCTTGTATATCAATAATCGGTGTGTCGTCTTTTTTGGCAAATTTGATACTATTGTGAATCAAATGGTAGAAAAGCTGCTCCATCTGAAAAGGAACTGCCTGAATGACAGGAATTTGTGTAACACTTATTTCGACACTTTTTTCTTCCAGTTCAGATTTTAACTGAACGCAAACGTCACTGATGATTTTGTTGAGATCAACCGGCTCAAAGGAAGTATCTTTTAATTCAGAAAAATCGGACAAATCCTTGATCATCATAGAAAATTTTTGCGCACTGGCGTTAATTTTCAATGAAAGATATTTTGCCTTTTCTGTGTCTTTTGCCTCCGCAGCATCAATAAGCATACTACTGAACATCCTTATTTTCCGAAGCGGCTCCTGTAAATTATGACTTGAAATATGCTGATACTGACGGTTTTCATCACGGGATTCGGTCAACTGACGATTCATATCGAGTATCGTTTCATTACTCTTTTCAATCACCTCGATACTATGAAGATGAAATGATATCAGATCCGTAAATAACTTGAACATACCGATTGTTTTGGCATTGTTGAGATCTGCCGGATTGGGATCAATAGCGCAAAGCGTTCCAAAAAAATCACCGTTTTTTAGAAAAATCGGTACAGAAATATAACTTTTAAAACCGTATATTCTGGGTGTATGATGATTGACATAAGTTGGATCTACTGCGACATCGTTGATAATTACGGCCTGCTGCGCATCCCTGATTTCATTACAAATTGTGGTTTCAATAGGCAATTCTCCTCCAGGTTCCAGGCCAAATGAAATCTCATCTCTTACAGTGCATGCAATCCATCGATCCTGCGTGACACGGGCAATAGCGGCAAAACCCATCCCGGTTGTACGACAAACCACTTCCAGCATTGTTGATACAATGGGGATTTGCCTTACATTTTCAATATCTCTGGACAAACTATTGTCAGAATACATTACTGTGGAAATTAGGTTTTAAAATACTCATAAATCAAATATAATTATTCCGACTATATTTCTCCATACAACTTCGAAATAAGCATGGTGGCTGAAAAAGCTAAATCTGTCAAATTTTTTGCTCTTTTAAAAGAATCATACCTGAACTAACCCCAGGCATGAAATCAACCTTAAATGGATACGGGTCCGGTCTGGAAATTTGAAGATTTAATATTTTTTGTCAGCTTCATCAATCGCTTAGAATTTGCTCACAGGAAGTGGAAACTTTAATTGAATTTTAACCATTTACAGTTGATTTAAAAACTGCATCTAAACCAATTTACATTAATTTTACTTCTTGTTCCGTCAAAATTATTATTGAAACAAAATGTAAATATATACATTCATTTTCCATGCAAAATCTTAAAACTATTTTCCTGGCCGATGATGATGCCGACGACAGGTTCCTGATTAAGGAGGCGATTCGGGAAGTAGACAGCGAAATAAAAGTGATAGAAGCCGAAAATGGTTTTGAGTTGCTAACCCTCATGGAAGAAAGCGGAGAAGCTGACTCTGCTATCGTGGTTCTGGATATGAATATGCCAAAAATGAATGGTCTTGAAACACTTGACGCCATTCGTTCCATCCCACATTTGTCGATGATTCCTGCCGTTATGTTGTCAACTTCCTCAGATTCTTCATTTGCACAGCTGGCTTATAAGGCTGGAATCAGCATTTATCTAACAAAACCCGATTCTTTTGAAGCCTTTATTGATTTAATCCAGCAGCTTACCAATCAGTTTTTGTAATATCAGCTCCCAACCGAATCTTAGCAAAAAAAGTTATGCATATCTTCCGCTTTTTGATGTAGAAAATGACTAAAATCAGTATTTTGACAAAATGTTAAAATAGTATTTTTCCTACCTTTGGAATCCGATAAATCATGCTGCCCCTCATTACTTGCGGGCGGCCGGATAAGAATAATCCAAAGACTTTTAGTAATGAAACCTTCCAAAATTATCTATGTTGCTGACGATGATGAAGATGACCGCCAGTTTATTTCGGATGCCATTCGTGACCTCAATCTTGAAATCAAAATAATTGAAGTTGCCGATGGAATGGATTTGTTAAACCTGATTCAATCTGAAAGTATCGCAGATTCATCCGTTCTTGTTATTCTGGATATGAATATGCCGAAAGTTACAGGTTTGGAAGCTTTGGAAGCCATCCGCGCCAATGATCAGATCAAACATATTCCCACAGTAATGATTTCGACATCTTCTGAACCGGAATTAATCCAGAAAGCTTACCAGGCCGGGATCAATGCCTTTATTAAAAAGCCCAATACGATGGACGGTTTCATTAAAATAGCAGAAGCATTACAGACTTGTTTTTTTGATCATCAGCGATTCTAAACCTGGTTCCTACCCGTTAGCCAGGAACTATCTTTCCTTTCAATTTCTTATAATTATACAAGCCGCAGCTTAAACCGGCTTGATAATACTATTAACATGAAAATAAAGGAATTACATCTGCTGACCAATAACATTGATAAAACCGAAACTTTTTACAATACATTTTTGGATTTATCCGCCCGCCAAAAAACAGGAAAAGAATTATCTTACCTGATTGGTAATACAAATTTGAAATTTATACTTTCCCAAGTTCCTGAACCGGTTTATCATATTGCATTCGATATTCCCAATAACAAACTGGATGAAGCTTTTGACTGGCTTTCCAAAAAAGTTTCCATACTTCCGGTAACACCAGAAAGCAACATTGCTGATATCAAATTGTGGAATGCCAAATCGATTTATTTCTATGATAACAATGGAAATCTGCTCGAATTAATTTGTCGTTTTGATGTTGACAACCAGTCTGAAAAAATATTCGATGCTTCTTCTGTTATTTCTGTTAGTGAAATTGGATTGGTAACGGACGATGTTCCGGCGTTGGCTATAACGATCTCCGAAAATTATAATCTTGCCATATTTCACAAACAGCCCGCTCAGGAAAATTTCACAGCTGTCGGTGACGACGAAGGATTGCTTGTGATTGTGAATGAAAATAGAAACTGGTTTCCCACGAATCAGAAAGCGCAAAGTTTTTGGTCAAAAATAATAATTGAGACTGTGGATGGATCTTCTTTTGAAATTTTTACGGACAAATTGTCAGCAGCTGATTTAAATTAACCTGAATAATAAAATTGTAACGAAACGGCAAAGCCGTACTTTGCGATAAAATCAGGAAGAATAATGACAAACGAAAACGCTTACAACGACGCATACGACTACGAAACATTTATCCGCCGGGCATTTAAAAATGTGACCTCCGAAGGAAAAAATGGCGAACATGGCGTTCAAATGACCAATTTGATTGATATTGAAGAAGGAAAAGATTTGAGCAAACTGGTTTCTTCTAATGTCAAACAACTGGATAAGGTGAAAGGATATATTGCAAAAGCGATAAGTAAATTCCTTAAAATGAGTCTGGACAAAAAAGAAAAGTTCGAATTTTTGTCCATGAAATCTGACCTTGATAAAGCAACTTCGTCAAAAGATTTGATTGCTATTGTGGCAAGAGGATTGTTGATAACTGATCGTTTCTAAAAACAACGCAAACAGGAATTGCCTCAATTTGGTCAATTCCTGTTTGCGTTTTGATTTCTAAACGTAGAATAATTCCTTGTTTAACGCTGTAACAATGGTATTAAAATCCTCCGGTTTGGAAGCAAAATCCATATTATTTACATCAATGGTAAGCAATCTTCCGTGGTCGTAGTTTTGACTGAAATCTTCATAATATCTGTTCAAATTTGTCAGATATTCTTCTGAAATATCAGCCTCAAATTCCCGCCCTCTTTTCTTGATCTGTGAAACCAGTTTTGGTATATCAGCTTTGAGATAAATTAAAAGATCAGGCTGGGAAACCGTTTTCATAATTGATTCAAACAATAGTAAATAACTTTTGTAGTCACGTTCTGTCATGATTTTCGAGTCGTGCAAATTACGTGCGAACACAAAAGCATCTTCATAGATTGTCCGGTCCTGAATAATGGTAGCATAAGTTGTAGACCTGATCGTCTGAACCTGGGCAAAGCGGTTGTTCAGGAAATATATTTGCAGATTAAAAGCCCAGCGCTCCATATCTTCATAAAAGTCAGCCAGATACGGATTTCCTTCTACGGCTTCGTACATCACTTCCCAGCCATAATGTTCACCTAACATCTGTGTCAGCGTTGTTTTTCCCGCGCCGATATTTCCGATTATTGCGATGTGCATTGAATTTAAATTTTAGTTGTTAATGAATATGTGGTGCTTCAAGTGGCACAAAAATATGGATTTGAACGTTAAATGAAAGGCTGACGAAAGTTAGTTTTTTCCATTTCGGATAAAGTTGTGATATTCGTATATTTGCAGTCGATTTTAAGGGTTGGCATTTCAAAAAGACAATTGCTGCCCCATTCAGTCCTTGAAAATTAGATTAATGAAGCCTTTTCGTGTAATACTCTATTATTTTTATGCTCCTATCGAAAATACGGAAACGTATCGCGATGAGCATCATTTGTTTTGTGTAGAAAACAATCTTCTTGGAAGAATCATTATTGCTCCGGAGGGCCTTAATGGTACCGTTTCCGGAACGCCGGAAGATTGTGAAGCTTACATGAATTATATCCGCTCTGACGAAAGATTTAAAGATGTCCAGTTTAAAGTGGATGATCATGATGAAATTGCTTTCCAAAAATTGCACGTTCGTGTTAAGGATGAAATTGTAAATTCTGACCTTAATGTAAATCCTCTCGTGCGTACCGGAAAACATCTGGAACCGTCAGAGCTGAAGTCTATGATGCAGGATCCCGATGTGGTTCTGGTTGATATGCGTTCTGACTATGAACATGAAGTTGGGAAATTCAAAGGTGCAATCACTTTTGATATGCACAATCTGCGTGAATTACCGGATCATATCCATGAAATCGAGCATTTGAAGGATAAGAAAATCGTCACGTATTGCACAGGTGGAATCAAGTGTGAAAAAGCGAGTGCATATCTTTTGGAAAAAGGATTTACTGATGTGTACCAGCTTCACGGTGGTATTATCCGTTACGGACTGGAAGAAGGCGGTGAAGATTTTGACGGGAAATGTTATGTTTTCGACAACAGAATTACCGTTGATGTGAACCAGGTAAATCCTACCGTTATTTCAAGATGTTATATTTGCAACGATCCCTGCGACAGGATGATCAACTGCGCCAACGCCGAATGTAACACGCACGTACCGGTTTGCCACAAATGTGGTGAAGAAATGGAAGGTGCATGTTCTCCGGAATGTAAGGCACATCCAAACAAAAGGGTTTATGACGGAACGGGTTACTATGTCAGTAACAGTAACCATTACAATCCGCTGCAAGGCATGAAAAGTCTGAAAAAGACACTTAAAAAATTGAAGCTTGCCGCAAAAGAGCAAGCCTGATATTTACTGTTCCAATTGTTTCTCCATGATGAAATCATTCATCCAGTAAGGACCAATTGGAACATCAACCTCCCTTGTAACAGTGAAATTCATTTTTTCATAAAAAGATCTGGCTTTGTTGTATCGATTGACGTTCAAAGCCAGTTTTTTTCCACCCAGCGATCTTACATAATTCTCCACCGCAGTCAGCAAAAATTTGCCGGCTCCGGTACCCTGCGTTGTTGGAAGTACATAAATCTTGTGTAACTTGAAGTATCCGGGTGCTTCCTCAGATATCGCAGCAAAACCTTTGGGAATTTCTGCGTTAAACAAAAGCATAAATTGCTGTCCGCCCTGTGTCATCTGATTTTCCAGCGCATTTTTAGAATATATTTTTTCAAACATATAATCTATCTGCTCTTTTGTAAGGATTTCACGGTAAGTAGGTTCCCACGTTTTTTCCTGAATTTGGATTACTACGGGTATGTCAGCCAGGGTTGCATGCTTTATTGAGAATGAAGGCATATTCCTTAAATTTGATTTTTTAAAGTGAAATTGGATACTTTCAACCACAAAACAAAACAATTTTCATCAACAAAATCCGCTAAATTTTGTGGATATAAAGCTGAGTAAATTTTGAATTAATATATGAAACCACTTATTTTAGTTACAAATGATGACGGAATAACCTCGTTGGGTATTCGCACACTGGTTGACATCATGAAAACTATTGGCGACGTCATCGTTGTAGCACCGAATAGCCCGCAATCCGGAATGGGGCATGCCATCACAATTGGCGAACCATTGCGGTTATATGAAACACATATTTTTGATGATGTAGTAGAATATGAATGCTCAGGAACACCGGCAGATTGCGTTAAACTGGCAAAAAATTACGTATTGCAAGACAGAAAACCTGATTTAATTGTCAGCGGAATTAATCACGGAAGTAATAGTTCCATCAGCGTTCTCTATTCCGGAACTATGTCTGCCGCCATTGAAGGAGCAATTGAAGGTATACCAGCTATCGGTTTTTCTTTGTGTGATTTCAGAGAGGATGCAGATTTCAGTCATGGAATACCCTTTATAAAATCAATCACGGAATCTGCCTTAAAACATGGTATACCAAAGGGCATAGCCCTGAACGTTAATATTCCTGAAAAGACTGAGGAGCCGGTTAAAGGAGTAAAAGTTTGTCGCCAGGCGCATGCAAAATGGCAGGAAAAATTTGATCATCGTGTTGATCCGAATGGTCGTGGTTATCTTTGGATGGCGGGCAAGTTTGTCAATTTTGATACAGAAAAAGAAGATACAGATGTTTGGGCATTGGATAATAATTACATTTCCGTTGTACCTTGTCAATATGATTTAACAGAGTATAAAGCTTTGAAAGAGCTTGAAACCTGGAATTTATAACCCACGTTAGAAAATCAGCTATGGCCATAGTAGGAAGTTTGCTAAAAAGAGGAATCCGGTTGAGTAACATCGTTGCCAACAGGAAAAAGGCAACCATTCATCAGCAGCAGAAAAAGACATTAGCAAAACTTTTGGCGAAGGCCAGGTATACCGAGTTTGGTGAAAAATACAACTTTGATGAATTGTTATCGTCAATCCTTTTTGGCAACAAAGGTGCGTTTTACGAACAGTATAAAAAATCAGTTCCGGTTTATGATTATAACGCTATTTTTAAGGAATGGTGGCACCGTTCTCTTGATGGCGAAAAAGACATTTGCTGGCCAGGCAGCATTAAATATTATGCGTTAAGCTCAGGAACTTCGGAAGCTGCTACCAAGCACATTCCGGTAACGAAGGCAATGTCAAAAGCCATTCAGAAAACCAGCATCAGGCAAATTTTATCCCTTGGAAGTTATAAAGATCTGCCAGACGATTTATATGAAAAAGGTTTTTTAATGCTTGGTGGAAGTACCAACCTCAACAATCAGGATTCACATTATGAAGGTGATTTGAGCGGAATTACAGCCAGCCAGATTCCTGCATGGTTTCGTCCATATTACAAACCGGGAGAAAAAATTGCCTCTGAAAAAGACTGGGGATTAAAACTGGAAGAAATTACACTGAAAGCGCACGAATGGGATATTGGTTTTATCGTGGGCGTACCGGCCTGGATTCAGCTTCTGATGGAAAAAATCATTGCCCATTACAAAGTAAAAACAATTCACGATATCTGGCCAAATCTTCAGGTCTTTGCGCATGGCGGCGTTTCTTTTGAACCATATCGTAAAGGTTTCGAAAAATTGCTTGCCCGGCCGCTCATTTATATCAATACATATCTTGCCTCCGAGGGTTTTATTGCATATCAAAACCGTCCCGGTGCAGCCGGAATGGCTTTGGTTCTTGACAATGGAATTTTCTTCGAATTTGTGCCTTTCAATGAAAAGAACTTTGATTCGGAAGGAACGCTGGTAACATCTCCGGAAACGCTGATGGTGGACCAGGTTGAAGAAGGAAAAGAATATGCACTTTTGATCTCAACCTGCTCAGGTGCATGGCGTTATCTGATTGGTGATACAGTCAAATTTGTAGATAAAGCGAAGGCTGAAATTGTTATCACGGGCCGTACCAAGCATTATTTAAGCTTATGTGGAGAACACCTTTCGGTTGATAATATGAATAAAGCGGTTGATTTAATTTCTGATGAATTAGGATTGACTGTCAAAGAATTTACAGTTTGTGGTGTTGAACATGATTCGTTATTTGCTCACCACTGGTATATCGGTGTGGAAGAAAGTAATGTTGATCCGCAGGTTTTGAAAACCAAAATCGATGCCAAACTTGCTGAGTTGAATGATGATTATGCAGTGGAACGCAAGCATGCTTTGAAAGATGTTTTTGTGACTGTACTTCCCAATAAAGCTTTTTACGGCTGGATGGAATCAAAAGGAAAAATGGGTGGACAAAATAAATTCCCGCGCGTTTTGAAAAACTTTTTGATTGAAGACTGGAAGGAATATCTGAAGAATAACGGGTATGTGGTAGATGAGGTTTTTTCGAAATAATATATCTGGTGAACATTTCCGTGGGTTAAAACCCACGGCTACAACGTCGGTCATGCCTACGGCATTTTTAATTCTCAAAATTAGATATGATTAGAATCAATTGAATCATCCCAGATTTCATAGTGCCTTCGGCACGACAGACTTTCTAGCCACTGGATTTATCCCGTGGTAAGATAAATTTGGGCTCCGTTGGCACACTTTACAAACATAAAACCGGTCAGATTTTAAATCCTGACCGGTTTTTGTTTTATATCTCTTCTCCTACTTCAAAAAATTAGTATAAGCAATCTGGCAGGCGATCAATATAAAAACCACCCCCGTCACCTTATTGAAAATCAAAACAACTTTCGGGGTAAAAACTTTTTTTAGTCTATCTGCAAAAACAGCGATTGAACTTTCCACAAGGAAAACCGCAATCACGCTCGCTGTAAAGAATAGTAAAACCTGATGGAAATTATAATGCAAAGTTGAGCGGATGTACGAAGCAATTGTAACCCAGCTAATAAAATTCACCGGATTTAAAGCATTTAAAAAAAAACCTGTTGTAAAGTAATACAACAAATTACCAAATCTGGTTTTGGGATAAGCAACTTTTGGCTGCCCTTTAACCAAATTTGAAATTCCTAAAATCAATAAAAAAAGAACACCGGCACCGGCCATGTACTTTTGAAAATTGTGAATATCAGGCAATAATCCCGTGCCGAAAATCGCAAAGAAAACGAAAATAGCGTCGGAAATGAATACACCAAAAGCTATTTTAATCCCTGTCCTGTAACCATTGTCTACACTATTTTGAATCAAAGAAAAAAACACAGTACCGAAAGTCAGGCACAGTCCTATACCCGTCAGGATACCGTAAAATAAAGCTTCAATCATACTATATTCCTTTCAGCCGTGCGGCCATTAAAATTCCGGCGATCGAAATGGCATCCGTAATTTCTGAACGCATTACCATTTCCACGGCTTCCGACAAGTGAATCTTTTTCACCTGTAATTCTTCTGTTTCCTCTGGTTCCGCCTCGCTTTGGCTTAAACCCTCCGCCAGAAAAAGAAATCCTTCCTCATCCGTTGCAGAATTTGAGGTATGGATCCTTGATAATCTTGTCCAGTTGCTGGCCAATAAACCAGTTTCTTCCTTTAATTCTCTTTTTGCGGCATCCAGCACATCCTCATCAAAAGGTCCGCCACCTTCCGGAATTTCCCAGGAATATTCATTTAACGTATACCGAAACTGACCAACGAGGTAAATATTTCCGTTTTCATCAACAGGAATGATGCCGAGCGCTTTGTTTTTAAATTTTACAACACCATAAATTCCATCTTTTCCGGCAGGGTTAATCACTTCACGGTGACTGATTTCCAGCCACGCATTCTCATACACCGTCTTGGAAGAAAGCGTCTTCCAATTATTTTCTGTACTTATTCCCCGCATTTTCTTAGTATTTTTGGTCTCTGAAATATTAATCTCTGATGCAAATAAACCAAAATAAGCGTAAACAACGTCTCATCCTGCTCTCTTTTGTAGCAAGTATTATCCTGACGGGGTTAAAGTTTTTTGCGTTTTACCTGACAGATTCGAATGCAATCCTGAGCGACGCACTCGAATCCATCATCAATGTGATCGCAAGCGGTTTCGCATTTTACAGCATATATCTTTCCGCTCAGCCAAAAGATAGAAATCATCCTTACGGCCACGGAAAAATCGAATTTTTCTCCGCCGGTTTTGAAGGGGCATTAATTGTTATTGCTTCACTTTTTATCATTATTGAAGCTGTAAAAAGAATAATGGAGCCTGCTCCTATCCAGAATCTGGCGCAGGGAGCTATTTTCATAGTCATTACGATCATCGTAAATATGCTGATCGGTTATAAACTGGTTGAGGAAGGAAAAAAGGCAAATTCGCTTGCTCTGACCGCAGATGGAAGACATTTATTATCAGATAGCGTTAGCAGCGTGGTGCTAATCGTCAGTGTGGGATTGATTATGCTGACCGGACAAATCTGGATTGACAGTGCAGCTTCTTTATTATTCGGATTATTTTTAGCTTACAACGGTTTTCAATTGGTCAGTAAATCGGTTGCCGGATTAATGGATGCAACGGATGAAAATCTGCTTGAAAAAATTGTGCAATCGATTTCCGAAAATAAAAAAGATCATTGGGTTGATGTTCACAATTTAAGAGTGCAGCAGTACGGCTCTGATCTGCATATTGACTGTCATCTTACTTTACCTTACTATTGGGAATTACAAAAAGCACATGAAGCAATTCATGAATTTGAAAATATTTTAAAAGAAAACCATACGGGTGAAACTGAGATTTTTGTGCATGCCGATCCTTGTTTGCCTAAATGCTGCTATTTCTGTAAAATGAAAATCTGCCCGGTAAGACAATATGATTTTGTGAAAGATATTGATTGGGACGCCGCCAATCTGGTCAAAAATCAAAAGCTATTTGAAGACGCAAGCCTTAAACTGAATGTATAATTTTTCTATATCTTAAATCTAAATTCTAACCTCGAAATGACTTTTTCAAGACGCGATTTTTTAAAGAAAGCAGGCGCAACTGCGTTGATGGCTACTACACTGACAGATCTTTTTGCGGAATCCGCTGCTAAAAAAATGTTCTTTGATATTTCCCTTGCTGAGTGGTCGCTTCACAAGGAATTATTTGCCAAGAAAATCACCAACATGGATTTCCCTGAACTGGCTAAAAAAGAATTCGGGATTTCTATTGTTGAATATGTAAATCAGTTTTTCAAAGACAAAGCAGAAGACAAAACGTATCTGAACGAACTTTTGCAAAGATGTAAGGATAATGGCGTTACCAATAACCTGATCATGATTGATGGTGAAGGCGGACTTGGAGAACTGGATCCTGCGGTAAGAAATAAAGCAGTTGAAAATCACTACAAATGGGTTGAATGCGCAAAATATCTGGGTTGCAAAACGATCCGTGTAAATGCTTTTGGAAAAGGTACCAATGAAGAAATCGCAAAAGCAGCCGTAGAAGGACTTGGTAAACTTGGGGAATTCGCTAAGAAAACAGGAATCAATGTAATCGTTGAAAACCACGGTGGATCTTCATCAAACGGTCAGTGGCTATCTGGCGTAATGAAACACGTGAATATGAAAAACGTTGGAACATTACCGGATTTCGGAAACTTCTGTATCAAAAGAAAACAAGGAAGTTTCGAATGCGAAGAATCATACGACCGCTACCAGGGAACAAAAGAATTGATGCCGTTCGCAAAAGGTGTAAGTGCCAAAACTTATGATTTTGACGAAAAAGGAAATTGCATCGAAACAGATTATACCAAAATTCTTAAAATCGTGAAAGACAGCGGTTTCAAAGGCATCGCTGGTATCGAATACGAAGGAAGCAAACTTTCAGAACGCGAAGGAATTAAGGCAACGAAGGCACTTTTGGAGCGTGTTGGACCGACTATTTAATTGTTAATGGTAAGTGTTAATGGTAAATGATAATAGCCTGATTCATCTCAATAGATGGATCAGGCTATTAGTTTAGAGCGAATAAAATTAACGAGCCCCATTAACAATTTATCATTAATAATTATGCATTCATTACATTCCCAAATAAGCCAGGAATTCCTTCTTTGTAGCTTCCTGTTCAAATTTCCCCCCGTAGTATGCAGTTACTGTTGAGCTTCCTGCATCACGAACGCCTCTTGATTGTACGCACATATGTTTTGCGTCAATCACCACAGCCACATCTTCTGTCTGCAAGGCTTGTTTTAATTCATTCGCAATCTGAACGGTCAGTCTTTCCTGAACTTGTGGGCGTTTAGAGAAATATTCTACGATCCGGTTCAGTTTTGATAAACCAATCACTTTTCCACTGGAAATATATGCGATATGCGCTTTTCCATAAATTGGAACAAAATGGTGTTCACAGTTTGAAAAAACGGAGATATCTTTTTCTACAAGCATTTGATCATACTTGTATTTATTATCAAACAAAGCAACTTTTGGCTTGTTTTTAGGATCAAGACCGCTAAAAACTTCCTTGATATACATTTTTGCTACACGCTTTGGAGTGCCTTTCAAACTATCGTCTGTAAGGTCCAAACCCATGATTTCCATGATATGGCGAAAATGTTTTTCAATCAGTTCAATCTTCACATCGTCTTCCAACGCAAAGGCATCGGGACGCATGGGTGTTTCAATAGAAGAAAAAAGATGCTCATCGCCAATTTCCTCAACATCAAAATTGTCAATCGACCGGGTATTCAACAAAGTTTCGTTCTGTTTCATATAATCTAATTTTCAGAGCAAGCTCTGCATCAATTTTTGGTCTGAGAATATTGTAAATAACAACCGCAATATTCTCGGCGGATGGATTTAAATTCCTGAATTCTTCAACATCAAGATTCAGATTTTTGTGATCGAAACGATCAAGTACATTATCCTTCAAGATAGCACTCAGTACTTTCATATCAATCACAAAACCAGTTTCCTGATTTAATTCGCCAATTACCTGAATGATAAGTTCGTAATTATGACCATGAAAATTCGGATTGTTACACTTGCCAAAAACCTCCTCATTCTTCTCATCCGACCAGTCTGGATTATGAAGACGATGAGCCGCATTGAAGTGTTCTTTACGAAACACAGCCACTTTATGAGCCATACTATAAAATAACGTTAAACAAAAAAAATGCCTTAAATGTCGTAACAAAGTATGTGTCCAACACACTTAAAGCCGTAGGGCGGGATCGTCTCTGCCCATCGGAGTATACTTTTCACTTTCAACACGATATTAATTCAAATTGTTCAATTTTCATCATTATAATTGAGAAAGATTCTGAACACTGATGCGTTTCTAATATTTTTTAATTAATAAAAAAATTTAAAAAATATGGTAATTGGTCGTATCTTGCGCGGTTACAGTACTAATACCTAAACCTTATAAAATTTTCCTTAAGCTTTCTTATGGATAGACGAAATTTTCTTCAAAAAGCAACATTAGCCGGCTCAGCAACAGGAATTTTACCATCAATACTTTTAAACAAAGAAACGGAACAAGCGAGGGATAAAGTTAGAATTGGTTTTATTGGCGTAGGTCTGCGCGGCCGCAATCATTTACAGCAGGCACTTTTCCGGCCGGATGTGGAAGTGAACGCAATTTGTGACATTGATTCCAATTCCGTTAAAGCGGCATTGGACCTGGTTAAAAAAGCGGGCAGAAAAGAACCAGCCGTGTATTCCAAAGGCGATGAAGATTTCCTGAATATGGTGAAACGCGACGATCTGGACGCTGTATTAATTGCAACGCCTTGGCAATGGCACGTTCCCATGACCATTGCAGCTATGAAAGCAGGAAAATATGCAGCTGTGGAGGTTTCTGCCACTGTGACTTTACAGGAATCGTGGGATCTGGTTGATACTTTTGAAAAAACAGGTTCTCATTGCATGATCCTGGAAAATGTTTGTTACCGCAGAGATGTAATGGCTATTTTGAAAATGATCCGCGAAGGAATGTTTGGTGAAATGACCTATGCGCATTGCGGTTACCAGCATGATTTGCGTGGAATTAAATTCAACAACGGAACCAGCAATGAAGGTTATGGAGTTGAATTTGGAGAAAAAGGATATTCAGAAGCGAAGTGGCGTACACAGCATTCCGTTGACCGAAATGGCGATATTTATCCGACGCACGGATTAGGTCCGGTTGCGCACTGGATGAATATTAATCGTGGAAATAAATTTAATTATCTTACCTCAACGGCAACAAAACCGTTAGGTTTGCATAAATATGTCGTAGATCACGGTGGAAAAGATCACCCGAATGCGAAAGTAAATTTCAAATTAGGTGATGTTGTAACGACCGTAATCCAGTGCCATAATGGAGAAAACATTGTGATCATTCACGATACAAATTCTCCCCGCCCCTATTCGCTTGGTTTCAGAGCGCAGGGAACTGAGGGAATCTGGATGAATGATGGTCATACAATTTATCTTGAAGACGTTTCTCCGAAAAAACATGAAGCTGAGCCGGATGCTCCTTATTTGAAAAAATATGATCATCCGCTTTGGACAAAATACGAAAAAGAAGCTGAAAATGCTGGCCACGGTGGAATTGATTATTTTGTTTTCCGCGGTTTTATTGAAGCTGTAAAAAGAAAAGTTGCTCCTCCTATCGACGTTTATGATGCGGCGGTCTGGAGTGCAATTAGTCCGCTTTCAGAATTATCAATTGCTCGTGGAAGCTCCCCGGTAGAAATTCCGGATTTTACCAGAGGAAAATGGAAAACCAATAAGCCGATTTTTGGCTTGAATGATGAATTTTAAATTTTGTAAATATCAAATTAATAATAACCCGGAAATTTTTAACTACTCAAATTAAATGACTAATAAGAAAAACGAATACCTTGGCCCTCTTGTAATTATTGGTGTAATTTTCTTTGTGATGGGCTTCATCACATGGGTTAACGGAACCCTGATTACTTTCTTCAAAAAAGCATTTTCACTGGATAACACCAGTTCTTACCTTGTTACTTTTGCGTTTTTTATATCCTATGTGATCATGGCAATCCCATGTTCCATGGTTGTTAAAAAAACCGGTTTCAAAAATGGTATGTCACTGGCACTTCTTGTAATGGCCGCCGGAACGCTTATTTTTATTCCTGCTGCTGAAATGGCTTCTTATCCATTGTTTCTTGTAGGACTTTTCACAATCGGGATCGGACTTACCGTTCTTCAAACCGCTTCTAATCCATATGCAACCATTCTTGGGCCTCGTGAAAGTGCTGCACAAAGAATCAGTGTAATGGGAATTGCCAACAAAGGCGCTGGTATCATTAGTCAGGTTGTTATTGGTAAATTACTTTTGGCAGGTGCGGAATCGGCAGATCCGAAAGATGAGCTTGATAAAGTGGTGGTACCATATCTTATCCTTACGGCCATTCTTGTTGCTTTGGCACTGATAATCCGGATGAGCAAAGGTCTTGTTGAAGTGAGTGAAGAAGAAGAGGAAACGCCAGGTGTACCTCAGGCTGTACAAAAAACGAGCGTATTTCAATATCCAAATCTTGTTTTGGGTGTGATCGCCCTATTTTGTTATGTTGGTGCAGAGGTAATTGCAGCAGATACTATTATCAGCTACGGTGTATCTTTGGGTATTCCTGAAAGTGAAGCAAGGGTTTTTGGAGCCTATACTTTGGGCGGAATGATGTTCGGATATGTTTTGGGTATCGTACTTATTCCTAAATTCGTCTCTCAACAGGCTTACATGATTTTCTCTGCAAGTTTAGGACTTGTTGTTACCGTCATTGCATTCCTGACTACCGGATTCACATCCGTAATGTGTATTGCTGTTCTTGGTTTTGCTAACGCAGTTATCTGGCCTGCATTGTGGCCGCTTGCGCTTAGCGGACTTGGTAAATTTACAAAAATTGCGTCTGCGCTTTTGGTAATGGGTATTTCAGGTGGTGCGATTATGCCATTGATTTACGGAGGTCTTGCGGATTCCATTGGCAGCACACAAAAAGCTTACCTAATCGTACTTCCTCTTTACGCATTTATATTATATTTCGGCCTTGTTGGTCATAAAAAGAAAAGCTGGTAGTACATGAGAATCTCAACGCCAGGTCGTATTTGTTTTTTCGGTGAACACCAGGATTATTTGGGACTTCCCGTGATTGCAGCGGCCATTTCAAGAAGAATTAGTATCGACGGTAATTATAGAAATGATGATCAGATTATTCTTCATTTACCTGATTTAGATGAAAAAATAGAATTCTCTTTGAAGGAAACATTTCCTTATATCATTCAGAGAGATTATTTCAGAAGTACAATTAATGTTTTAAAAAGAAAAGGTCTTGTTTTTTCAAAAGGCTTTGAGTGCACGATCCATGGAAATATCCCGATTAATTCGGGTACTTCCAGCTCATCGGCGCTGATTGTTTCCTGGGCGCATTTTCTTGATAAAATGTGTGATAATCCGGCTAATTTTTCTCAAAAAGAATTAGGAGAAATTGCCAATGCAGCGGAAGTTCTGGAATTTGGAGAACCAGGCGGGATGATGGATCATTATTCAACCGCGATTGGAAATGTGATTTATCTTGAATCAACACCAGAAATTCACGTTGAGGCACTGACGCCAAAACTTGGCACTTTTGTACTTGGTGATTCGCTGGAACCAAAAGATACGCTGGGAATTCTTTCCCGCTGCCGTTATGGAATGGAAGATGTGATTAAAAAGGTGACTAAATACGATCCTTATTTTTCGATTTTTAAAACGCAGATGGCGCAGTCTTCTGACTACAAAAAGTTGCTATCTCAGGATGAATTAAGCCTTCTTCAGGCTAATATAGATGATCGGGATATTCTTTTACAGGGAAAAGCACTTTTGTCACAGACTGTTGAAGAAGCCGGAACCGAAGCTTTTGATAAGGAATTGGGCTCATTGCTATACAGACATTACAAAAATCTTCGTGATCACAAGCGTACCTCAACACCCAAAATTGAGCGAATGATGGATGCTGCGCTTTCAGCAGGTGCCTTGGGTGGAAAAATAAACGGCTCAGGCGGTGGTGGTTGTATGTTTGTGTATGCACCAAACAATGCCCAGGAAGTTGCAGAAGCCATTGATGGTGCAGGTGGAAGAAGTTATATTATCACTGTCGATTCGGGAACACGGATTGAGGGGTAATAGATTATATTGGTCTTTCAAAAACAAAACCGGTTTGGAAATTAATTTCCAAACCGGTTTTGTTTTTGAATAATAAAGTGCTTTTAAATATAAATGCACCTTTGTAATTCCATTTGTGTTTTACTTTTGTGTAATTTGTAATCTGGTTTACGCCAGAAACAATAAGGTGTCGTAGTTCTGTCTTTTATTTATTTTTTAATTAATTAAAAAATAGAAAAACAGACTTTAGACGTCAGAATTCATTACAAGCAGAATAAATATCTGCTTTAAAAAACAAAAACAAGATGTCCATTTTGACAGCTCCTGAGAATAAATTAAATATATATTGCCCTTCCCTGACAGAATATAAACGCAGGGAAACGATTACAATTAAAATTGGTGACATTCCAATGGGATCTGATTATCCGATCAGAATTCAATCTATGACAACGGTTGATACCATGGATACGCAGGGATCGATTGAGGAAGTAATCCGCATGGTTGAATCCGGATGCGAGTACGTACGTATAACGGCGCCAAGTGTTAAAGAAGCCCAAAATCTTGAAAATATTCGTAATGGATTGCGTCAAAGAGGAATTTTTGTTCCTCTGATTGCAGATATCCATTTTACGCCAAATGCTGCTGAACTTGCAGCCAGAATTGTTGAAAAAGTTCGTATCAATCCGGGAAATTACGCGGATAGAAAACGTTTCGAAGTAATCGATTATACCGATTCTTCATATGCAGCCGAACTGGAACGTATCCGGGAAAAATTCATTCCGCTCATCAAAATCTGTAAAGAATACGGAACTGCGATGCGCATTGGTACCAACCACGGATCGCTTTCTGACCGTATTTTAAGTCGGTATGGTGACACACCGCTTGGAATGGTTGAATCTGCACTGGAATTTTTAAGGATCTGTGAAGAATTCAATTATTTTAACATTGCACTTTCTATGAAATCCAGCAACACGCAGGTGATGGTGGAAGCATACCGTTTACTCGTTCAAAGATTGGATGAAGAAGGCTTGAAACCTTATCCATTACATTTGGGTGTAACAGAAGCTGGTGAGGCGGAAGATGGAAGAATAAAATCAGCCGTTGGAATTGGTACTTTGCTGGAAGATGGCTTAGGTGATACCGTTCGTGTTTCACTTACTGAGGCACCTGAAAAAGAAGCACCGGTTGCTCGCGCTTTGGTTGAAAGATATAATCACCGTGCGCCTCATGAGCATATTGATGCAATCGAATCTTGTCCGATCAATCCTTTTCAATATACAAGAAGAGAAACGCAGGAAGTATTTAATATTGGAGGATTAAATGTTCCGCGTGTTATAGCGGATTATTCTGATCTCTCTGTTGAACAATATGATGATTTAAAAAGTATTGGTCATTTCTTTTTGCCAGTACCTGATAAATGGGCAATGAACGATCAGGGTGCAGATTTTATTTATTCAGGAAGCAACGCCATTCCATTTATGTTACCAAATGGTTTGAAAGAAATTCTTGATCATGAACAATGGCTTAAACATACTGACCGGACAAATAAATTCCCGGCATTCACAGTTCATGAATATTATTCAGCCACTGAAACGTCTTCCCAATTAAATTTCATCAAAGGCAATATTCATCAGTTTGATATTCCTTTTCTTGAAAAAATCCGTCACGAAAAAAATATAGTATTGCTGCTGCATTCCGAAAATCATCATGCGATGCCGGAAATGCGGAGGTTTTTCTATCGCTTGACAGAAATGAAAATAAAAACGCCGGTAATTATCCAGCGTACATACGAAACTGACCTTGGCGATAGTTTAACTTTATATTCGGCAACGGATATTGGTGGATTGTTAGTAGACGGTTTTGGCGACGGGATTTTGTTATCGCCGGATTTTCAATATCCGATTTCACATAAAGAAAAACTTGCCTTAGCCACAACTTATAACAGCATCGCTTTCGGAATTTTGCAAGCCGCAAGAACGCGGATGTCAAAAACGGAATATATCTCCTGCCCTTCCTGTGGCAGGACTTTGTTTGATTTACAGGAAACAACAGCCATGATCCGGAAATATACCGAGCATTTGAAGGGTTTGAAAATCGGGATTATGGGTTGTATTGTAAACGGACCGGGAGAAATGGCTGATGCCGACTACGGTTATGTGGGTATGGGTAAAGATAAAATTGCTTTATACCGTGGACAGGAAGTTGTAAAACGTTCTGTTACAGCTGCGAAGGCAGTAGACGAATTAATTGAACTGATCAAGGAAGACGGCCGCTGGATTGATCCGGGACAGGATGAAGCTTTCAATCTTTCTTAATTCCCAATTACGAATTTTAAACTTTGTTTGATATGAAAAAGTATTTTCAGCTTGGAGATGTATTTTATTACTTTGTCCGGGTATTCAAAAAACCAAATCCAAACGATCCGACTTCATTCAACCTACGAATGATGCACGGCATTAACCGGATTTCGATTGTTATGTTTTTATTCTGTCTGATCGTTATGATTGTACGCGCCTTTACAAGATGAACCTGGAATCAATACGAGACTTTTGCCTGGAATTACCAGGCGTAACCGAAGAACTTCCTTTCGGACCAGATACGCTTGTTTTTAAAGTAATGGGAAAAGTATTTTTATTGACCCCGATTGATGGTGTTGCTACACAATTCAATGCCAAGTGTGATCCCGAAAGGGCCGAAGAGCTGAGAGAGAAATATTCTGATATCCAGCCAGGATATCATATGAATAAAAAACACTGGAACACGGTACATGTTAATGGAAGCATTCCCAGTGAATTATTATACAGCATGATCAAGGATTCTTATGAACTGGTTGTTGACAGTTTACCGAAAAAGGATAAAGCGGCTTTGGGGGAATTGAAATGAAGTTATTGTCATGCAAATAAGCTTAGCAATATTTGCTTATAAGCATAATAACCTGCGCGAAACTCAAATTATTTAATTGTAATCTCAACATGACGATCCGGCAAGTGATAAGAATTTCAGGATACCGTAACGATTTTGTAGCAACAAAAATCGGCCTGTCCTTAGCTAGTTTTACTTCCAAATTGAAAAATGATAACTTTTCAGTTAGGGAGGTTCTAAAAATTATTTCAATAGTCAAAAGTGAGAAAGTCGAAGATTTCCTGCTCTTGGAAATTATGAAATCCAGGAAAGATGAGGCTACTATTTCCCTTCAACAACTTGAAAAAGAAATGGGATGGTTATCTCTTTAATTTTACGTATTTAAGCCGCGGAAATATGTACAAACATTTCCCGCCAGGGAAAAACTAAAAAGCGGCCCAAAGACCGCTTTTTTAGTTTTAATATAGAAAATAAAAGTAAAGTCAATTACTTCGCAGCCTTCATTTCCTCATCAAGTTTCTTGCTCAGTGTTTCACAAACGCCTTCAATTGCGTCAGCCATAACCATATCGTTTGTCGCAGTCAGCAAAGTATCAGCTATTCCGCTCATAATTTCAATGTAAAAACGTTTCATTTCAAAAACTTCCATATCCTTAGTCCAAAGGTCAATTTTCAATGTGCCTCTGTGGTAATGATCCCAAACAGCGATAGCAATTGCGCGGGTATCATTGATGCCTTCGTTTGGATTGTCGGTCGCCGACCAATGGATTTTATCAGGTACGTTTTGATTATCTAGTTCAACGGTGAAATGAATCTCAGAATTTTTCATAAAAGGATTAAATATTTTTCGCAAAAGTAAGACAAAGTAACAACACCTTGCCATTTCGGGTTCGCTACTTTCCGGATTGTCCGAAAACTGTTTTCAAAATATCACTTACTCTGGCAACCGGATCCTTTCTGATTTTCTTTTCTTCCTGCGCAATTAACGTGTAAAGTCCGTCGATTGTTTTTTGCGTCGCATATCCTTTCAGATCAGGATTTACTTTTTTCACCAACGGAATTTCGTTGTAAGTTTTAACAAGATCCGCATAATACTGCGTCGCTTTATTCAGATTCAATGTGCTGTCAACAACCGGAAAAAAGGTATTGTACAAATCCTGGTTTGTCGTTTTTTGAAGATATCTTGTTGCAGCGTCATCCTGTCCTTTTAATATGCTAAGTGCATCCGTAATTGTCATGGACGTGATGGCTTTGACAAAAATTGGTTTGGATTTTTTAGCGGCATCTTCGGCAGCACGGTTTAAGGAAAGTGTAAATTTATCAACTTCTTTACCTAATCCAAGTTTGCGAAGCGTTTCAGCTACTTTTTGCGCTTCCGGCGGCACAACAATTTTAATCAGTTCATTCTTGAAAAATCCATCTTTCTTGGATGCTTCGGCGGATCCGTTGCTTATTCCGACAGTTAATGCTTCTTTTAAACCTTTTACAATATCAGCGTTTGATAATGATGTTGTTCCTTCCGTTTTTTTAAATGAGTCCAATACCTTTCCGAGATTGAACTGAGCCATTGAAGCACAGCTACATGAAATCCATAAAAAGATAATTAACGGTATTTTACGATTCATTTGGGTTACTCTGTTTAATTCACACTATGTTTCAAACGTAATCAATAACAATTAATTTTACTTAATTTTGGAAAAATAAACGGTTCAAATCATTCAAATTCGCATTTATGAATCCCATTATCAGGGCGGAAATAATTACCATTGGTGATGAAATTCTTTTTGGACAAATCACAGATACAAATACGCAATGGATTGGTGCTGAGCTTACTGGAATTGGAATTCGTCCGGTGAGGAAAACTTCGGTCGGCGATTTACAGGAAGATATCATTGCAGCCCTGACAGAAGCAAGTCAAAGAGTGAACGTTATTATTGTAACCGGCGGTCTCGGTCCGACAAAAGATGACATCACAAAACATACTTTTTGCAAATATTTTAATACCGAATTAAAAATAAATGAAGACGCTCTGGCGCTTGTAACAGATTTTTTTGCCAAAAGAGGCAGAGAAATGACAGAGCTGAACAGGCAGCAGGCGGCGCTTCCGGAAAACTGCACTTATATCCCAAATCTCTGGGGTACTGCACCCGGTATGTGGTTCGAAAAAGACGGCGTGATTTATGTTTCGCTTCCTGGTGTGCCTTATGAAATGAAGAGCCTGATGACACATGCGATTCTGCCAAAATTGAAGGAGCAATTCGTTTTTAATATCATCACACATAAAATAATCCGTACGATTGGAATCGGTGAATCCTTTTTAGCTGAAAAAATTGCTGATTGGGAAGATGCCTTGCCATCCCATATCAAACTTGCTTATCTTCCTCATTTTGGTCAGGTAAAACTGAGACTCACAGCAACCGGAGATAATCAGGAAATATTGGACGCAGAATTAAAGGAGCAGGTTGACCAACTTGTCCCGATGATTCAGGAACATATTTTTGGATATGACGCAGACGAACTGGAAACTGTAATTGGAAAACTGCTTGTTGAAAACAACGCGACCGTTTCCACAGCCGAAAGTTGTACCGGTGGTTTTGTGGCGAATCAGATTACAAATGTGCCGGGTTCATCACAATATTACGAAGGTTCGATCATCAGTTACAGCAATGCAATAAAAATGCATATCTTGGGTGTTTCCAGAGAAACGCTGGAAGATTTTGGTGCAGTAAGTGAACAAACTGCACGGGAAATGGCAGAAGGCGCGCGTAAAAAATTAAATACAACTTACGCAATTTCCACAACAGGCATTGCAGGGCCGGACGGCGGAACACCTGAAAAACCTGTTGGAACTGTCTGGATTGCCTGTGCAACACCAAAGGAAACAGTTACTCAGCTATTAACTTTAAGAAACGACAGAAAAGTAAATATTGAGTTGACATCGAGCTACGTTTTAAATTTGTTGAGAAAAACTATTTTGAAAACCGAAGCCGAAAAAATCAAAAATTAACGACCAGAAAATTTAGATCATTCATAATATCGCGGGGTTGGGTTGTGGAGATGAAATATAGAAAAATATGAAAATAGTTGAAATGTTAATGCCCGCTTTGGGCGAGAGTATTATGGAATGTACCGTGTTGACGCTGCTAAACAAAGCAGGCGATTCAATAACGGCTGACGATTCTGTTCTGGAAGTGGCCACGGATAAAGTGGATACGGAAGTTCCCTCGCCCTATTCCGGTGTGTTAATCGAATGGCTTGTAAAAGAAGGCGACGTAGTTGCTATTGGAAGTCCGGTGGCCAATATTCAGGTTGATGAAGGGGATGAAACTCCGGATGATTCTCCAAAAGCAAGTTTTGATGATCCCGATTTTGATGCTGTTGCATTTCTTGAAAAAGATATCCATAATGCAGTGCGCAAGACTTCTGAAACAGTTGAAGCAGAAATCCTTTTGAAAAGCGGTTCAGAGTCAAGTACATTTTATTCTCCGCTTGTGTTAAGTATTGCACGTGAAGAGAATTTAAGTGCTCAGGAATTGGCCAGTATCCAGGGAACTGGTGCGGAAAATCGTGTTACAAAAAATGACATTATTTCCTATCTGACAGACCGGACCAATACTAAAAAGGAAATTATTCAGCCGGCACCTGTTAAAGCGACTTCTCTGAACGGTTCGTCAGAAATTATTGAAATGGACCGTATGAGGAAGATGATTTCTTCCCGTATGAGTGAATCCAAACGCATTTCAGCTCATGTTACTTCTTTTATAGAAACTGACATGACAACAATTGTAAAATGGCGGGATGCGGTTAAAAATGATTTCAGAAAAAAATCAGGTGATAGTATAACCTTTACTCCGATTCTGATCGAGGCTGTTGTAAAAGCGATCAAGGATTATCCGCTGATCAATATTTCTGTTGAAGGTGATAATATTATCAAAAAGAAAGACATCAATATTGGTATGGCTGTGGCGTTACCAGACGGAAACCTGATAGTTCCCGTGATTCATCATGCTGATCAATACGATCTGGCTGGTTTGGCGAGAAAGGTGAATGAGTTGGCAAAAAGGGCACGTGAAAATAAACTGAAAGCGGATGATCTTGCCGGCGGTACTTACACGGTTTCAAACATTGGTGCTTTTGGAAATTTAATGGGAACGCCGATTATTGTTCAGCCGCAGGTTGCGATTATGGCTTTTGGAGCAATAAAAAAGAAACCTGCCGTTATAGAAACTTTGCAAGGAGATTTAATTGGAATCAGAAGTCTGATGTTTATTTCTCATTCTTATGACCATCGCGTTGTTGATGGCTCACTTGGCGGTATGTTTGTCAAACGGGTTTCCGATTATCTTGAAAATTTTGATGCCCATAGAACGCTCATTTAAATGCTGAGACTAACTTTGGATATGGATGATGTGATGGCCGACACACATGAAAAACTGGCCGATATCGTACTCAAAGATTTCGATACAACTTTGAACAAGCTGGATTTTGAAACAAAATCTTTGAGAGAATTACTTCATCCGAAACAGTTGACGCGGTTAAACAGAATTATGAATGAGCCTGGTTTTTTTGCCGATATTCCGGTCAAAAAAGACGCACGGGAAACGATATTGAAACTGTCAAAATTCTATGAGATTTATGTAGCCACAGCGGCTATGGAATTTCCGAATTCGTTTAAAGACAAATTTGACTGGCTGCAAAAACATTTCAATTTTATTCCATGGTCCAATATTGTTTTTTGCGGGCATAAGAGTATCATTCATTCTGATTATCTAATTGATGATCATGTGCGAAATCTGACGGCTTTTAAGGGTGAAGGAATTTTGTTTACAGCACCGCATAACCTTTCTGACAAAACATTTCGGCGTGTGTCGAACTGGCAGGAAGTTTCCGAATTATTTTTACCCAATAAATGAAATTACTACTGATAGAAGATGAACCTAAAACCGTTCAATCCCTTAAACAGGGGCTTGAAGAAAATGGTTATGAGGTTGATATTGCATACGACGGCCTGATTGGAAAACAATTGGCTAAGAAAGGCGGCTATCAGTTAATCATCAGCGATATCATTATCCCTGGAATCAACGGCATAGAACTTTGCAGGGAACTGCGTCATTCAGGTGACGAAACGCCTATTTTAATGCTGACAGCGCTTGGTTCAACCGATGATAAAGTAACGGGGCTTGATGCTGGAGCGGACGATTATCTTGTCAAACCTTTTGAATTTAAAGAATTGCTTGCGCGTGTCCGCGCACTAACAAAACGCGGCTCAACGATTTCTCAAACTGCGCAGATTTTACGTTTTGCGGATATTGAAGTTTCAATGGATGCAAAAACTGTTCACCGATCCGGAAATAAGATTAATTTAACTGCGAGAGAATTTAATTTGTTGGTATATCTGATCCGGAATCAGGGGCGTGTTGTGTCAAAAGTTGAAATTGCGGAACAGGTTTGGGATATCGGATTTGATACGGGCACCAATGTGATTGAGGTTTACGTCAATTATCTTCGTAAAAAAATTGATAAAGATTACCCGGTAAAACTGATCCACACGCAGTTCGGAATGGGCTATGTGCTTAAAATAGAGTAAATTATGCAAATCCGTACCCGACTTACGATCCAGTTTTCCCTGCTTGTAAGCGGCATTTTATTGGTTACGTTTTTTGCGATTTATTATTTTACCTATAATAATGTTACAGAGGATTTTTACGACAGGTTGCGTTCAAAAGCAAAATCCACTGCCGAGCTATTATTAAAAGTTCCTCAGGTAAATACCGAAGTGCTGCGGGCATTGGAAGGCTCAAACCGCGACCTTATCTACAATGAAAATATCCTGATTTTTGATGAAAAAAACAGGCTGATCTACACCAATACCAACGCAGTTACCAAATCAATTCACGTCTCAAATTACTGGCTGGATGAAATCCGGAAATCCGGGGAAATCCGTTATACGGATGGGGATTATAAGGTTGTAGGATTGTATTACAAATATCCTTTCAACCGGGCTGTGGTTATGCTCGGTGCCCAGGATTTATATGGACAAGCCAACTTGTCCAATTTAAATACACTGCTGACTGTGCTGTATCTTATCGTAACAGCCATTGTAGGACTTGCAGGCTGGGTTTTCGCCAAACGTGCGCTTCGTCCTATTTCAAAGGTTATGAATGCCGTGGAAGGAATTTTACCGCAGAAGCTTGATACAAGACTGGAAATCCCAAATCAGAGAGATGAAATAGGCCGTTTGTCGACAACATTCAACAAACTTTTGGATCGGATTGAAACGGCTTTTCAGATGCAGAAAATATTTGTGGCCAATGTTTCGCATGAGCTTAAAAATCCTTTGACTAAAATCAGATCGCAACTCGAAGTGAGTATGCTCAAAGAGCGTAGTTCCAAAGATTATCAGATAACAATTCAATCTGTGCTTGAAGATGTTCAGGAACTGGCACAGCTTTCCAATACCTTACTCGAACTTGCCAAAGTGAGTGAAGATCAGCGGGATCTTTTAACGGAAATCGTAAGAATTGATGATTTGCTTTGGGATTGCAGGCAAAGTCTTGGACAGGCTAATCCTGCTTATAATATTCAACTCAATCTGGATGAGCTTCCGGACGATGATACATGGTTGGAAATCGCTGGAAATTCAACGTTATTGAAAACTGCATTTCTCAACTTAATGGATAACGCATGCAAATTTTCAGAAAATCAGACTGTGAGAATCACCTTACATGCCTCTTCCAATAAAATGAATTTACGTTTTGAAGACAGTGGCAAGGGAATTCCCGTTCAGGATCAGAATCTTATTTTCCAACCTTTTTATCGTGGCGACAATACTGCTAATGTAAAAGGTTACGGCATCGGACTTTCCCTGGTTGAACGTATTGTTAAGCTGCACAATGGCTATGTCTCCATTCAAACAAACCAACCCAAGGGAACAACCTTCATTATAGATTTTATTCGCCTCTAAGCAAATTCTAATTTATCCTTAAGTTCATCTTAAGCATTACGTGTTTTATTTGTATTGTTCTTTTAAGCGTCAGACCTTATTCATCGAACGCGTAAAATTAGATTTCATTTTTTGTGGTGTTAATAAGCAAACTTGGCAGGTGTCTCTCACACCTGCCAAAGTTTTTTGTGACCAACCATAAATTTAATTCCACGGGTTAACTCATAACTAAACTGCTAGTAATAGTTACGTTATCAATATATTCACAACAAAAAAGGCCGTGAACAACTGATTGTTCACGGCCTTAATTATAGATTTATTATCATTTATACCTTTTTACGAATTTCAATAATTTTAAGCTTGTTCAGCATTTTAATTACCGGATAAGTTGGATCAACTTCAAACCATTTAGAACCGAAGTTGATAGAATTCGGGCGTTTGTGGTGATTGTTCTGGAACAACTCTCCCATCATAAGAAAATCAAAAATCAGTGAGTTTTTAGATTTATCCTGATTGTCAAAATTCTGATAGCCATATTTGTGACCACTCCAGTTAACAATAGCACCGTGGATCGGACCCATTAAAAAGTGTATCGGCAAAAGGAAAAAGAAAATCCAGTGCATATCAAGATATACATAGGCTAAAATATAAAATGCTGAATACAGAATTGCCCAGCCTGCTCTTGAAGCCCACGAATCTCCCAGTTTTTCAATAAAATTCCACTCAGGATAATTACGTTCAAATTGCGTTTCTATCGCTCTTTTACGGTTTAATACGGCATTGTAAATGTCTTTTGTCTCCCACATCATGGTAAACACATTTTTAGTGTGATGCGGAGAGTGCGGATCTTTTTCGGTATCACTGAATGCATGGTGCATACGGTGAAGTATGGCGTAGGCACGAGGACTCAAATAGGACGAGCCTTGTGACAGGTATGTTAACAGATAAAAAAACCGCTCCCATGGCTTGCTCATGATAAACATTTTATGAGCGGAATAACGGTGCAAAAAGAATGTTTGACAAAAAAGAGACAAGTACCAGTGTACAACAAAAACGGCAAGAACTATATACATGAAAAGGTCTGATTGTTAAAAACGGAATTATTATTACAAATTTAAATGTAAGAAGGCAGAATTCCACCATCATTACCGGTTAATTTGCGGACTTATTTATATTCATTCTATAATATTCCTAAATTGCTATTTCGAACTTGGAAAAATTACAAAATCGTGAATGCATAATCGAGCAGGTTAGCTCCCATTTGTAAAGCCTTCCTGCGTAATTCTTCGGGGTCTTTATACACGCTCTGATCCTCCCAGCCATTGCCTAAATCGCATTCATAGGAATAAAAGCATAATAACCTTCCTTGATAAATTAATCCAAAACCTTGCGGTGACTTCCCGTCATGCTCATGCACTTTTGGCAAGCCATTAGGAAAATCATATTTCAGGTGATAAATCTGGTGATCAAACGGAAGTTCAACAAAAGACAATTCCGGAAAAACTTTTTTCATTTCACGACGAATAAACGGATCAAGTCCATAATTATCGTCGATATGCAAAAAACCTCCTGCAAGTAAATAATTTCTTAAATTTCTGGCTTCGGCATCTGTAAAAACAACATTTCCATGACCCGTCATATGCACAAACGGATAAGTAAACAAATCCGGGCTTCCGACTTCAACAACATCCTCAACCGGATTAATATTCATTTTAAGTTCTGAATTACCAAACCGGATCAGATTGGGGAGCGATGTTTTATTTGCATACCAGTCGCCGCCGCCGCCATATTTTAATTTAGCGATTTTTAAAGAAGACTGAGCCTGGCCGCTTATTACAGAAGCAAGTAAAACAATTATCAAAAACGATTTCTTCCAAATGCTTTTTATCATAATAACCCTATGAAATATGAAGTGTCAGATCCAGTGCAATACTGTTCAAAGTAATTCTGCCAGATTAATCGCGTGACATCCAGCAACGGCTGCTGTCTCGGTTCTTAATCTGGTTGCTCCCAAAGAAACGGCTTCAAAGCCATTGTTTGTTGCTAATATAACTTCTTCCGGTGAAAAATCCCCCTCAGGCCCAATCAATAATACTGTATTCGATTGTTTCTTTACCTTTTTTATAACATGTTCCGTCAAATGATTATCAGGAACGTAGGCAATCAGGCGCGTTCCCTGTTCACATTCCTTTATAAACGAATTAAAATCCGGAATCAATCTTATTTCCGGCATATAATATTGTTGTGACTGTTTCATAGCCGAAGCGGCAATTCTGTTCAGGCGCGTCATATTCACAACACGTGATACCGTTTCACGATGCGTGTGTTCGGTTACAACAAAATCAATGCGCTCCACACCCATTTCTGTCATTTTTTCAACCATCCATTCATTCCGTTCCGCTTTTCGCGTTGGTGCTACTGCAATGTGTACAGTAAATGATCTTTTTGGTATAAAATTCGATTCGACAGCTTCATATGTAACATTTCTTTTGCCCACATTTAACCGGCATTTTCTTAGAAGCCCCTTACCGTCAGTCACATAAATAATATCTCCCGAAGTCAGTCTCAAAACCTTTGTACAATGCCGGGACTCTTCTTCGTCCAATTCAAAAACCTTTGGATCAGGCTGAAAAAATAAATGCATAATCTAATTTAATTTTCGGAAGCAATAGCGCCGATTTATTTTTCAAAAATAGCTAATAATTATGTAATCACTTCATACTCAAAAAGTGACTATACCAAGATTTGGGGAAAAATCATCTGAAACCTGTTTTTTGTATTTTTTTAATTTTTTTAAAAATATTTATTAATATAAACCCTAAATATGACATAATTACATAATTGCGTTTTGAAAGGTTTAATTTTAAATCTAAGCTGATTTTATAGAAATAGTACATTAATTACTGAAAATACTACCATGCTCGCAATTTTATTCTGTATTAGATTAAATTTTATTAGATTTTATTTTTTAGAAATACATTTTAGCATTAATATTGTGTCGTAATATTAATTCGTCACCACTTTATCTAGTATTATTATGTCAAAATCTAAGCTGGAATACATTTGGCTGGACGGCTATAAGCCAACCCAAAGTTTACGCAGCAAAACCAAAATCGAAAGCGACTTTAGTGGTAAACTTGAAGATTGCAGCAATTGGTCGTTTGATGGTTCATCTACCGAGCAAGCATCTGGAGGATCTTCTGACTGTCTCTTGAAACCTGTTTATATTGTTCCGGATCCACAACGTAAAGACGGATACCTTGTAATGTGCGAGGTTCTTAACGCTGACGGAACTCCTCACGTTTCAAATGGCAGAGCTACAATTGAAGATGATGACAACGATTTCTGGTTCGGTTTTGAACAGGAGTATTTTCTTTGGGATATCGAAACTAATAAACCATTAGGTTTCCCTGCAAATGGCTACCCAGCACCACAAGGTCCTTACTATTGCTCAGTAGGCGCTCAAAATGCATACGGACGCGAAATTATCGAAGAACACCTTGACGCTTGTATCGAAGCAGGTCTTAACATTGAAGGTATCAATGCAGAAGTTGCTGCTGGCCAGTGGGAATTCCAAATGTTCGCAAAAGGAGCAAAACAAGCCGGAGACGAAATCTGGTTGGGACGTTACCTTTTGGAGCGTATCGGTGAAAAATATGGTGTTTCTATCAACTGGCACCCAAAACCACTTGGAGCTCTTGACTGGAACGGAAGCGGAATGCATGCTAACTTCTCAAACAATGTATTGAGAACTGCTGGCAGCAAAGAAACTTTCGACAAAATATGCGAAGCTTTCCGTCCTGTTGTTAAAGAACATATCGAAGTTTATGGTGCTGATAACCACCTTCGTTTGACTGGAAAACATGAAACTGCAAGTATTCATGATTTCAGCTATGGTGTTTCTGACCGTGGTGCTTCTATCCGTATCCCGGTTCTGGTTCCTCAAAGAGGATGGAGCGGATACCTTGAAGATCGTCGTCCAAACTCTGCCGCTGATCCTTATAAAGTAGCAGCTCGTATTATCAAAACTGTTAAAGGAGCTGTTTAGAAAATAGTTATTTTACGGTAACAATAAAAAAACCACCTTATGGTGGTTTTTTTATTGTTATAATATCATGAAAAAATTACTCTTCGTCCTCAGTGGTAAAAGAATACACATTGGTATCCAGCTGCAAGCGCCCTGAGTTATAACGGATAATGAAATCGTTAATCACTTTTTCATTAATCTCGGTTTTGTTCAAACCAACTTCCAGACCAATTCCGTATTCAAATTTATCGTCAACTTCAACATGCTCACGAACGGTAATCTCTTCGTTTTCTTCAATTTCTTCTATAAATTCAGTAAGCAAAATTTCAGCTTCTTCATCCTTATCGAAATCCACCACATCATTTTCTCCTCTTTCGTCGGGAGAAATGTAATCAGGCATTTGAAGTTTTAATCTTTCCAAAGCCGCGTCATACACCAATGTAGAGTGGTGCAATCTCAAAGTATAAATTAATAAATCATAAACCACCTCTTTATCTTTGTAATAACCTACAAACTGAACGTGGGCATGTTCATTATTTTCTTCTTCTTCGTCTTCGAACTCGTCTGTCACGTACACAAAGTTCAATCGTTCAGCTTTACATTCCCGTTTAAGCTGTGCAATTTCTTCTGGATCGAATCCCGGATTCATAGTTTTGATTTGATTATTGTTTTAAAGCAATGGTAAAAATAATTATTCTAAAAATAGCATTTCCCTGTATTTGGCAAGCGGCCAGTCTTCATCGTCAATCAGTAATTCCAGTTTGTCAACATGGTATCTGATTTCGTCAAAATAACCTTTTACAGTTGAACCGTAAAAACGGGCACGTTCCAATAAATCTTCAACATTATTAGCCGTCTTCCGACTTTCTGTCATTTCATGTACCAGTTTTTTGATAACCACCACATGTGAAGAAATATCCTTGATTATTTCCTTTATCGGTTCTGCTTCTTCCAACATTTCCAGATCCGTCAGCGCTCTGGCCGTTTGTGCAAGTTTAAACTGATACTTTACAACTGTTGATACGACGTGATTCAAAGCAAGGTCACTGATAACCCTGGATTCTATCTGTAATTTCTTAACGTAATTTTCAAGTTCAATCTCGTACCGCGCATGCAACTCTCTGGACGACAGTACGCCCATTTTTTCAAAAGCCTTAATGGTACTTTCCGTTACATAAGCGTAAAGTGCGTCATAAGTTGCACTGATATTACTTAATCCTCTTGTCTTAGCCTCTTCAACCCATTCTTCCGAATAACCGTTTCCTTCAAACAGTATTTTTTTCGATTCCTTAAAATATCGTTTAAGAATGGCCACAGTAGCAACTTTCTTTTCTTCCCCCGCATTAAGCCTCTCGTCCATTTCCTTCTTAAATTCCATCAGCTGATTCGCAACAATGGTATTAAGAACGATCATCGGTGAGGCACTATTCAATGCGCTGCCGACAGCCCGGTATTCGAATTTATTTCCTGTAAAACAGAAAGGAGAAGTTCTGTTTCTATCTGTATTATCACGCTGCAAGTTAGGTATTCTGGTGATTCCCAACTTGTAATAAAAATTTTCGCCTTTTTCCAGCGTAATTTCCCCCTTATTAACCAATTCTTCAAGCATATTGGTTAATTCTCCACCCAAAAATACGGAAACTATTGATGGCGGCGCCTCATTTGCCCCCAAACGGTGTTCATTTCCTGCGGATGAAATGGATGCACGCAACAAATCTGCGTGATCATGTACCGCTTTTACCACATTAAGCAAAAACGTAAGAAACCGAAGATTCTCTTTTGGTTTTGTTGTTGGTGCCAGCAAATTAATACCTGTGTCCGTAGATAGCGACCAGTTATTATGTTTTCCGCTTCCGTTTATTCCTGCAAAAGGTTTTTCATGAAACAAAACCTGGAAATTATGTTTCTCACCAATTTTCTGCATCAGATCCATCAACAAAGCGTTATGGTCAATGGCAAGATTTACTTCCTCAAAAGTCGGCGCGCATTCAAATTGTCCGGGTGCCACTTCATTATGTCTGGTGCGAACCGGAATTCCAAGTTTTAAAGCTTCGAATTCAAAATCCACCATAAAGGCATTAACTCTCGGCGAAATCGATCCAAAATAATGATCATCCAATTGCTGACCACGTGCCGGGCTATGCCCAAAAACTGTTCTTCCTGTCATCAATAAATCCGGTCGGGCATAATACAAAGCCTTGTCAACCAGAAAATATTCCTGCTCAATGCCAAGCGTAGGCGTTACTTTATCAACATCACGATTAAAAAACTGACAAACAGAAGTTGCAGCTTTATCCAGCATTACTAGCGAACGAAGCAAGGGAGCTTTATAATCCAGGGCTTCACCAGTGTAGGAAATAAAAACGGACGGGATACACAAAGTTTTTCCTCCTGCCCCATTGTCCATCAAAAATGCTGGCGAACTTGGGTCCCAGCCTGTATATCCGCGGGCCTCAAAAGTAGCACGCAGGCCACCGCTTGGAAATGAAGATGCGTCAGGCTCCTGTTGTACAAGGGCGCTGCCTTTGAATTTTTCGACGGCTTTTCCGTCAATTGTTAAATCGAAAAAAGAATCATGCTTTTCTGCTGTACTTCCGGTTAATGGCTGAAACCAGTGTGTATAGTGGGTTGCGCCCTTAGAAATCGCCCAAGATTTCATCGCTGCGGAAACTTCTTCGGCAACTTCTCTGTCAATAGTCGATCCTGAACGTATTGCATTTGATATTTTAATATAAGCTTCCTGAGAGAGTAAAGTCCTCATCACATCATCGCTAAAAGTATTGCTTCCATATAAGTCAGCAACCTTTTCAGTTGGAGGTGTTAGTACGGGAGCAACGCGGCTCAGTGCAATCTCAAACGCTTTGGAACGAAATGTCATAAGTATGGTGAATTAATAGTATTTCTTGCCAAAATTATTTATTTCGGAATACTAAGTACCAAAACTGCATGAATTTTTCTGATTTTTCATTTTATAAGTTACAACAAGTCTCAAATTCAAGATATTTTTTTGATTTTTGCAATTTATTCCCCTAACATGCTGAAAAGAATCCGATTTCTGGCTTTGTACGGGTTGAGCTGGATATTGTTCTTTCAACTCTTCCGCATCATTTTTTTTGCTTATCATTTCAAAAAGTCGATTGATCTTGGCGGCTATCTTCTTGTCCAGAGTGCGTTGCACGGATTGAGAATGGATATTTCTTTTGCAGGATATATCCTGATGATACCCACATTACTCATGGCCCTCAGCAGTATTAAGTGGAAATGGTATCAAAATTTCTTACGCTGGTATAGTGCCATTGTGGCCTTTTTAATGGTTTTGCTCACCGTTTTTGACCTGGAATTATTCCGGGCCTGGGGTTTCAGGATTGACGCATCCTCACTTATATATTTAAAAACGCCAAAAGAAGCTTTTGCTTCGATGGGCGCTGCGCCTGTTTTCCCCCTTCTGATTATATTTGTTTTGCTTCTGATTCTGGTGACTAAAAGTTTGTTTACCATTCAAAACAGAACAATACCCTACTTCTCAGGCTCCTCGCCGATTTTTACGGCTTTACTTTTTGTGTTTCTGGCTGCCACACTGATCATACCAATTCGCGGAGGTTTTAATTTAGCACCAATGAATGAAAGTGCTGTATATTTTTCCAATAAAAGTTTTGCCAATTACGCAGCTGTAAATGTACCCTGGAATTATAGTCGCTCGCTGCTTCATGACGGTTTTAACAAACGCAACCCTTTCAATTATTTTCCTGATGAAAAAGCAAAGGCAACTGTTACGTCGTTGTATTATAAAGGAAAGGAACACGAACAATTAATTGATACGGTCCATGCTCCTGTTAATGTTATCATAATTATCTGGGAAAGTTTTACGGCCAAAGTCGTTGAAAAATTAAACGGCGTTCCGGGCATCACGCCACAATTTAATGCGCTTACAAAAGAAGGAATTCTTTTTACGAACATGTACGCCAGTGGGAACCGGAGCGATAAGGGAATGGTAGCGGTGCTCAGCGGATATCCTGCCCAGCCGACAACCTCAATCATAAAAATTCCAAACAAAACAGTTTCGCTTCCTTCCCTGCCGAGAGAGTTCAGGGATTTTGGTTACAATACGTCTTTTTACTATGGAGGAGAAACGGAATTTGCGAACATGAAAACGTATTTCATACAACAGGGATTTAATACCATTGTTGACAAAAACGCATTTGATGAAGCTGATATGAATTCAAAATGGGGTGCACATGATCACGTGGTTTTGAATAAATTTCTGTCCGATATTGATCAAAAAAAACAGCCATTCTTTACAACGCTTTTTACACTAAGCAGCCACGAGCCCTTTGAAGTCCCTGTAAAAACGGTTATTCCCGGCAATGATCCTGAACATTTGTTTTTAAATGCGCTTCATTATTCGGATGCTTCAATTGGCGAATTTATAAGAAAAGCCAAAACAAAATCCTGGTGGAATAATACGCTGGTTGTCATTTTAGCGGATCATGGACATCCCCTGCCTGAAAAACCGGCTTCGAAACCCAATGAATTTCACATTCCCATGTTATGGCTTGGCGGTGTTTTGAAAAAAAAGAATATCCAGGTCGACACATTATGCTCACAGACAGATTTGGCCGCGACCTTACTCAACCAATTAAATTTGCCTTCAAATACATTTAGCTGGAGTAATGATATTTTTATGAAAAAACGCACTCCATTTGCTTATTTCGCATTTATGAATGGCTTGGGCTGGATACGTCCAAACGGATTTATTATCCGGGATAACATTGGAGGAAACATTACTGAGAAATCAGGAAATCTGAAACCGGTGGAAGTTGACTACGGAAAGTCCTATTTACAAGCTTCTTTTGGTGATTATTTGAAGCGTTAAGCGGAAAAAGTGTAATTTTGCACTCTTATTGTCACTACTATGAAAAAAGTCGCTTTTTATACGCTGGGTTGCAAACTGAATTACTCCGAAAGTTCCTCCATCGCAAGGATGTTTGAAGACAAGGGTTATTCGAAAGTTGAATTCAACGATAAGCCGGATATATTTATCATCAATACTTGCTCTGTGACGGAAAATGCGGATAAAAAATGCCGCAAAATCGTTCGTGAAGCACAAAAAATAAATGCTGATGGCTATGTGGCCATTATTGGCTGTTATGCTCAGCTAAAACCTGCCGAAATTGCGGAAATCCCTGGGGTTGATGCCGTTTTGGGTGCAGCAGAAAAATTCCGGCTGGTTGAGTTATTGGATACTTTTGAAAAAGAGCCAGTCAACCAAACCGCAAAAATTCTTGCTTCTTCAATTGAAGATGCGGTTGAGTATCATACTTCTTATTCACTTAATGACCGTACCCGTACATTCCTGAAAGTTCAGGATGGCTGTGATTATCCTTGCGCATATTGTACCATTCCTTTGGCGCGTGGCAAAAGCCGTTCCGATACAATCGCTAACATTGTGAAAGCGGCGGAAGAAATCGCGGCAAGAGATGTAAAGGAAATTGTGCTGACAGGCGTGAATATCGGTGATTTTGGTATTCAGAATGGCGAGAAAAAAGAAACGTTTCTGAATTTGATCAAGGCTTTGGATGAAGTTGAAGGAATATCAAGATTCAGGATTTCTTCAATTGAACCAAATTTATTGACTGATGAAGTTATTGAATTTGTGGCGCAGTCGAAACGTTTTGTTCCACATTTTCACATACCGCTTCAATCGGGTTCAAATAAAGTTTTGTCGCTGATGCGCCGGAGATACCGGAGAGAATTATATTTTGAACGTGTGGCAAAAATAAAATCCTTAATGCCAGACTGCTGTATTGGTGTTGATGTAATTGTAGGACACCCGGGTGAAACACATGAATTATTTTTGGAAAGCTACCAGTTTTTAAATGAACTGGATATTTCTTATCTCCACGTTTTCACATATTCGGAAAGAGAAAATACTTTGGCAGTAACGATCAAGCCGGTAGTTCCGAAATCAGAAAGAGCAGAACGCTCTAAAATGCTTCATATACTTTCTGAAAAGAAAAAGAGACATTTTTACGAATCCCAGATTGGTAAAACCGGTACTGTTTTATTTGAAGACGAAATTCAAAACGGACAAATGCTTGGTTTTACAGAAAACTATATCCGGGTTGCAGTGAAGTATGATCCGCTTCTGATTAACGAAACAAAAGAAATTCAGTATATAAACCTGAATGAATCAGGATTGATGGAAGTAATGGAATCTGAAAATTATGAACCGGCACATTAGCTTTTAGCGAACAGTTTTAATGCTCGCAGTTCAGCTCCGAATTCCTGGTTTTCGTTTGAAATTATTTCAGAAAGCTTTGTAACAAAAATCGCCTGGCAGAATATCCTGCCAGGCGATTTTTTATGTTTTGAATTCTTATGCTTCAACAAGGAACTCGTCATGCTGACTGATATCCAATCCAACTTTTTCGTCAGATTCAGATACACGAAGTGGCAGGATAAGATCTGTGATTTTGATAAGAAGGAATGAACCTCCGAATGCGAAAACAGATACACCAACCAAAGCAATTACGTGATTGATGAAAAGAGTAGTTTCACCGAAAGCAAGACCTTGGTCAGTAACCAATGGGTTAACAGCGCTTGTTGCAAAAATACCTGTCATCAACATACCAACCATACCACCAACACCATGGCAAGGGAATACGTCAAGTGTATCATCCAAAGTTGAACGTGTACGTAGGTGAGCAACGTAGTTACTGATACATGCAGCAACCGCACCGATGAAGATAGACGAAGGAACCGTTACGAAACCAGCAGCAGGTGTGATAGCAACAAGACCTACAACAGCACCGATACAGAATCCAAGCGCTGAAACTTTTTTGCCTCTTGCAACATCAAACAATACCCAGGCCAAACCAGCAGCACCAGCAGCCGTGTTAGTAGCAGCGAAAGCCGAAACAGCCAAAGGAGAAGCAGTTAAAGCAGAACCGGCGTTGAAACCGAACCATCCAAACCAAAGCAAACCAGTTCCTAAAAGAACGTAAGGGATATTTGCAGGAGGCAACACGTGCGCTTCAAGTACAGATTTACGTCTTTTCAGATACATTGCACCAGCCAAAGCAGCCCAACCAGCAGACATGTGAACTACCGTTCCACCTGCAAAGTCAAGAACACCCATTTTGAACAGGATACCATCTGCATGCCATGTCATATGGCAAAGCGGAGCGTAAACGAACACACAGAACAAGATCATGAAAAGAACATAAGAGCGGAAATTAACACGCTCAGCCATAGAACCTGTGATAAGTGCAGGCGTAATAACAGCAAACTTCATTTGGAACATCGCGAACAAAGCGAAAGGAATTGTTCCGAAAGCAGGACCATCCAAGACTCCTTTGAACATAAAGTGAGTCGTTGGGTTACCGATAAACCCTCCAATATCTTCACCAAAAGCAAGACTGAAACCAACTACAACCCAAAGAACGCTAATAACGCCCATTGCAATAAAACTTTGAAGCATTGTGGAAATAACATTTTTGTTATTAACCATTCCTCCATAGAAATAAGCTAAACCGGGAGTCATTAACAGTACCAGTGCGGATGATACCAACATCCAGGCGATATCGCCCGAATTTAAGCCCTCAGTGACAATTTTGGTAGGCACGCTAGGAACAAAAGCTCCCAGCAGAGCAATTACCAGTAAAATAATCAGTGGTAAATAATTACGTTTTTCCATTGTTTTGTAGAGATTTCGATTGTTTTTGATTTAAGAAGGTGAATTAAAATTTATAGATAAAAGCAATTCCAAATGTTGTCTGACTACTTTTTGTGAAATTTCCGTCAGAATCTTCAAACTGTTCCTGTTTTGTACCACCTGCTTTTGGATAAGCATCAAGGCGGAATTCAGGTTTGATAAGAATGTGTCCGTCTGCAAGACCGATGTTACCTGTTAAAGTTACGGAATTTACGTGAGTTCCGATACCTACTGCACCATCCTCTTTTCCGTTTGGATAAGCAAGCAAAGCTCTGACACCGTTGTCGTTATTGAAATACTCGTAACGTGCACCAATTGCAAAGTTATCAGTAATGGCTACGTTTGAATAAATGGCCGCACCACCCCATGACTGAGAATCAACCGGACCACCTGTTCCCTGATAATCACCTTTTTGAGAGCCAAGCGCGGCGTTAACTCCAACAAGGAATTTAGGGGTAACCTGATAACTTGAAGTAACGTCGAATACGCGGTAGTGTGCTTTTGGAGAATCTCCGTCAGCGCCTGGATTGGCTTCGTTACTATTGATAAAGTTAAGATACACATTCCAGCCCGAAACAGGTGAAATAAATAATTGAGATATAATACCTTTTTTGCGGTTGTTATCTCCCAAACCATCTACGTTGTTAACTACGCCAGCCATTAATGAAACTTTGTCAGTGAATGCGTAAGTTGCTTTAACCCCTGTGTGATAAAATGGCCCGTTGTTAAATAAGTTTGAAAGCGAGTAGTTAAAGTTTGCAGGCGCATCGATTACCTCATATCCGATATGCGTTCCGAATTGTCCTGCTGTCATAGAAAACTTGTCGGTAAATTTGTAAGTAAAATAAGCTTGTTTGATAGCAAGAGCAGTACTGAAAGGAAAGTTACCGTAGTTACCAAGGTTTGCATTAGGACCGAATGTCAAGTCAACAACAGCCTCAGATTTTGAATTTGTATAAACCGCTTTTGCCTGTACCAAACCTAATTGAAATTCACCGGATTTAATATCAAAAACACGGGCGTTAGCCTGGCCAAGATTTGATCGTGAAGCTGGCTTATTAAAATTGGCCATGTAATAAGAATCCAAATAACCAGAAAACGCAAAAGATCCTTTACCTTCTTCACCTTCTTCTTTTACCTCCTCAATATTGGTAGTTTCTGTTGTTTTGGTTTTTTTTTCTTCTCCCAAGCCCGACTTACTAAAACCCAAAAAGGGGATCATTAAAGATAATACTGTGCAATAGACCTTTTTCATAATTTTCTTCTGTTTACGTATTTAATAGTTTCACTGATTATTTACGTACCAAATATTGTACTAAAATTATATTTATCAAATATTATAGTCATTTTTTATCATAGAAACGGCAATTTTCCTTTTTTTGTACTCTTTTTTATCAATATTAAAACATATTAACGCTATTACGTATATTTTAAGAAATTTTAATTTATTCTGTATTTGCATACTATTACAAAATTTTATTAAATAATGCTGCTTCTATTAATTAAGAAATTTTATTATTATTTTACTATTAAAAAATCACAGGGCACAAAAAAAGGTCCACTGTTAAGTGGACCTCTCAAAGCATTAAAAGATTATTATGGATTATTCACCATGCATCCAAGCTTTTTTAGCCAGTAAAGTTTCTTCTTCCTCCTCATTTTCAGGATCAGGCACGCAGCAATCCACCGGACAAACGGCAGCGCATTGCGGTTCTTCATGAAAGCCTACGCACTCGGTACATTTATCTGTTACTATATAATAGAATTCGTCAGAAACAGGTGACTGCTTTTCTTTACCGCTTATCACGGTTCCGTCTCCAAAATCTACCTCGTCCAAACTCGTACCTTCTCCCCAAGTCCATTCTACACCTCCTTCATAAATAGCCGTATTGGGGCACTCTGGCTCGCACGCCCCACAATTTATGCATTCATCGGTTATCATTATAGCCATAGTCGCCGGATTGTTTATATTTGTTCCTATTTTTCGCCCTAATAGACTAACAAATATAACTATTTAAAGTTTCCCGGCAATCAGAAAAATAAAAACAGATTCACAAATTTAATTATTTTTAGTTTCCCTGGAATGATATCAAGAATTCAGCGCATAAATGCCTTTATTAAGTTAGGAAATTTTCTGAAAGACCCGCAAAACAGTGATTATCTTCAGGAATTAGCCATCAGTGCCAATAGAAAAAACAACTGGTTTACGCCGGTAAATGTGCTTGGATCATTAGATGCAATTGCTACGCGCTTTTTGTCAGAAAAAAACCTGACAACCTGGGTTAACCAATATCCGGAACCTGAAACCTCTTTAAAAATCGGAGTGATTATGGCCGGCAACATTCCGGCCGTAGGATTTCATGATGTTTTATGTGTACTGATCAGCGGGCATAAATTACTGGCAAAACCCAGTTCCGATGATCCAGTACTGATTCCTGCCTTACTGGAAAAACTTATTGAGATTGAAACTGCCTTTTCGGACTATATATTTTTTGTTGAAAGACTGAATGATTCTGATGCCTATATCGCGACAGGAAGTGATAACACAGCAAGATATTTTCACTACTATTTTTCCAAAAAACCAAACATAATAAGGAAAAACAGAACTTCACTGGCTGTTATAACCGGTAATGAAAGTGAAAGTGAGTTAACTTCACTTGGTAAGGATATTTTACAATACTTTGGCCTTGGATGCCGGAATGTTTCGAAATTATACATCCCCGAAGGATATGATTTTACCAAGTTTTTCGAATCGATTCAGTCCTTTGATCAGCTGTGTCTTAATCATCACAAATATTTCAATAACTACGAATACAACAAATCAATTTTGCTGGTGAACCGCGTTCTTCATTATGATATTGGATTCCTGATGCTGACAGAAAGCCCGGCAATGGTTTCTCCAATCAGCGTCGTTCATTATGAAACCTATGAGAATGTGGAATCTATGAAGGAATATCTGGAAGAAAATTCAGAGAAGATACAATGTGTGGTTGGTGATAAAAAATACATTCCAAATGCTATTCCTTTTGGACATACGCAAGAACCGGAACTTTCCGATTATGCAGATTCGGTGGACACGATGGCCTTTCTGACTTCTTTATAAATATTCTCCATGAAAAGCACGAAAACTAAAATGTGCTTTTCATGCATTGTTTTTCCCAAACGCCCAGATCAAAAAATTCGGCATCTCGCGGGACCAGGTCTCCGGGTTGTGTTCTCCGCCTGGCGTTTCACAATATTTAATATCCTTTCCCCAAACAAATCCCTTTCGTTCAAGTTCAGCAATACATTCCAATGTATCCTGAATTGAATCAATAATACCATCATGATCACGGTCGTCGGTCTCGTCATTGGTACCGGTCTGAAACCAGAATTTCAAATCCGGCTTTGTATGAGAATTCCTGATCTGTTCGTGCATGATACGGTCAACATCTCTATATCCGGCATCCAGCGCTTTTTGCCTCCACCACAACGCACCGGAAAATATTCCTGTTTTGGAAAAAATATCGGGATGATTCCAAACCATATCCAGAGCCATCAAGCCACCTAGAGAAAATCCGGCATATGCAATATCATTATTATCAACCGGATAATGTTCATTTAAATAGGGCAGTAATTCCTTTAAGACAAAATCAGTTGTAGCACCGGCCTTACTTCCCCGATGTGCATAATCCGGCTTACAAACCGTACCATATTCCTGCAAACGGTCTGTTCCCGCATGAATACCAACCACGATGACTGGTTCAATTAATTGATTTATCTGCAAATCTGCCAGGATATGATTTATCCTGAGTGCTTCAAAATCCTGCCCGTCATTTACCAAAAGCAACGGATACTGCCTTTCCTCGTTATAATGAACAGGAAGTTTTATTGAAATGAGAATTTCACGATGAAGATACAAAGACGATATACTTTGCTCAATACACAAAAGCTGGGGATCGGATGAAATCAAAATAAAGATTAAAGACGATAAAGCGGCAAGGTAACAGATGCCTTGTTTTAATAAAAGAAAGAGGCAAAATTATGTTACTAGGGATTGTAATCAAAAGGAAGCATATCTCCCACTTTGTCCCAGCTCCAATAACCATCGAAAATAATTCCAAGCGGTTTTTCAAATCTTCCGGTTTTATCTATTAAAACACAGGAATCTTTTAGGCTTATCGTAGAAGTTTGGTAGGATGCCTTTCGAACACCTGTGTTTTTAGAATATACATAGTCAAGATCTTCCATTTTGCGAAGATAAACAACATTCAAAGACCCTTTAAATTCTACCTTCGCTTCATTATCCAAATAAGAAAGATATTCTTCATAAGCTACATCTTCATAGGTCATCGACCTGGTTACACGAAATCCTTCCTGCTGTAATTTTTGATCCCTCAATGACCTTGCGAAATGCATGGAAGATCCCTGAAATACTTCGAGCCGTTTTTCTATCCATTGCCGCTTTTTTGATTCACTCCCATCCATGGGTTCGAAATGCGGATAGCCCAGGTAACTTACATAACCTTCGTTTTTATTCAACACAAATGCGACCAACAAAAAATTGATGTTATATCCCAACTCAGGATTTTGGATTTTCAGAGGTTCTTTGGCTGTGACCGTTAATGTTTGTTTTTCAACATTAAATTCCGTCACAAGCGCATCAGGATTTAGCAATTTGCATTTTTGGGCAATTGCACTTTTGCCTAAAAAGAAATCTTTAAACAACCTCAGGTTCGCATACCAGGAAGCATCACGCTTTCCTGTAACAGAAACTGCATCTAATGCGTAGGCTTGCTGTGGAATTTTAAACAAAACAGGCGCCATTGCTGTTTCATCATTTTTTATTATGATTGGATGAATGATAGGTCCGTAGCCTACCATTGAAACTACAACCTCATATTTCCCCGGATCCAGCGTGAATGAGAAACCTCCGGTATTATTGGTTAAAGTACCAATAGTAGAATTTGTAATGTAAACAGAGACAAATTCCAGGGGCTTATTTGATTCTGCATCAACTACACGTCCTTTGAAAACCTTCTTCTGGGCGTAAGCTCCACCTGAAATGAATACCAACAGTAGTAAAAAGTATAAACTTAAAGTTTTCATGACTGGTGTAGTTTTATAACGACTAGAAACTAAGTTTAATTTAGTTACAAAATACACTATTACATTTATTTTAAAATAATATCAAAAGATATTTACCTCAGCCCAAGCCAATAGATAAAATTTGGCAAGCTAAAATTTATAACTTTTATCAGTTTGTCTTTTTTGCCGCATTTAATAAAATTTCTCTTTTGAGCCCAACAACCGTTGTTTATTCGCATTTTTCACTTATTTGCTTCTTATTATATGTTTTGTATATTTCAACATCATCAATAAAATTCAGCTCACATTGGAGGAAAAGCATATAAAATATTACTCGCACCACCTTGGCCGTGATATCGACATGCTGGTTTACGGCAGCTGGGGTTATCCGATTTTGGTATTTCCAACAACGCTTGGAAGGTATTATCAGGCAAAAGATATGGGATTGATCGAGTCAGTTCGCGGACTGGTTGATTCAGGAAAATATAAAATTTATTGTATTGATTCAGTGGATGCTGATTCCTGGTATGCCAAACATTTAAATCCCGAAGCCCGTGTTTTAAACCACATTCAGTATGACAAATTTCTTACGAATGAGCTTGTCCCTTACATCCGGAATGAATGCCATGTAGATAAAATCGGTGTTGCAGGGTGCAGTTTTGGTGGTTTTCACTCAGCAAACTTTGCTTTTAGACATCCGGACTCGGTCGCGTATCTGGTCAGTATGAGCGGAGCTTTTGATATACGAAATTTCATGGATGGCTTTTATGACGACAATGTTTATTTCAGCAATCCTGTCGATTTTATGCCAAATGAACAAAGCTGGCGATATAATCATATGAAGATTGTGCTGGGCACATCGGATTGGGATATCTGTCTGGATAGTAATATCAAAATGTCGAATATTCTTAGTGCCAAGGGAATTGATCATTGGCTGGATGTCAGAGGCTGGGAAAAACATGACTGGCCGCTTTGGAACAAAATGTTTCCCGATTATCTGAGCAGAATCATGTGAGTTCTATTATTTTATTTGATTATCAAATTCAAGCTGCTCTTTGGCACCATTTTGTTATTTGGAATTTTAAACAATCAAAATTTCCAGCCATTCAATTTTTGAAAATCACGATGCGCCTTTTGGCTCATTAACCACACGTAATTATTAAACTCATTAACAAAAATCATTATGAAAAAAATTGGGATACTCTTTGGAATGGAAAATACCTTTCCTCAGGCATTTATAGATCGCGTTAACAGCAAAGGTGAAAAAGATATTATTGCAGAAGCAGTAACAATAGAAAAAGTTGTACAGGCTGACCCAACAGAATATGCAGTAATTATTGACAGGATTTCCCAAGATGTTCCGTTTTACCGGGCTTATCTTAAAAATGCGGCTTTAAGTGGAACGGCGGTAATTAATAATCCTTTCTGGTGGAGTGCGGATGAGAAATTTTTCAATAACGCATTAGCAGAAAAAATTGGCGTTCCTGTTCCAAAAACGGTTCTAATTCCATCAAAAGAAAGACCAACAGATACTTCTGAAACCTCATTTAGAAACCTAAAATTTCCGTTGGCATGGGAAGAGATGTTCCAGTACATCGGATTTCCGGCTTATATGAAACCGCATGATGGCGGCGGTTGGAAAAGCGTTTACCAGGTGAATGATCCGCATGATATGTGGAGAAAACATGAGGAAACCGGTCAGCTTATTATGATGCTGCAAGAAGAAATTCAGTTTGACGATTATTTCCGTTGTTATTGCATTGGTCAGAAAGATGTATTGATCATGCCATACGAACCGAGAAATCCGCATCATTTGCGTTACGCTTCCGAAATTAAAGCAAAAGGTGAAGAAGCTGAGAAACTTTTGGCAACCATCAAAGAATATACTTTAAAGCTCAATATTGCTTTGGGTTATGATTTCAACACAGTGGAATTTGCCGTGCGTGACGGAATTCCAATTGCTATTGATTTCTGTAATCCTGCGCCGGATGCTGATATCTATTCCGTTGGAAATGACAATTTTGAATGGGTTGTTGAGGCAGCTGCAAATATGGCAATCGAGAGAGCTAAAAATCATAAGGCTGGTCAGACAAACCTAACATGGGGAACATTTGTGAAAGATTCTGTTGGTTTTGCATTACCAGCGCCGGAACCTGCGAAGAATGAACCCGAAGTAGTTGTTGCAAAATCAGTTAAATTGAAAAAGGAAACTGTTACAAAAAACGAAACTTCCGAAACACCCACTCCGGCTGCGAAACTAGTGAAAGAAAAAGCGCCGGCTCCTGTGGCTTTTGAAGAGATTCCAAAAAGAAAAGCAATAGCAAAACCAGCTCCTGAAAAGGTCGGCGCCAAAGATCCTGAACCTGCCAAACCGGCAACCAAGGCAACCCCGAAAAAGGCGGCGTCACCAAAAGCAGAAGTAGCCGAATCGTCAAAAAAAGTAGCTGGCAAAACAAATAAAAAGAAATAGTAGCCAATAAATAATTAACCTCAGCATCAAAATATGGCGACTTTCACACTCGGAATTGAAGAAGAATTTCAAACTATTGACCCTGTTACCAGAAATCTTCGCTCCCACATGTCCAAACTGGTTGAAGATGGGAAAATCACTTTGAAAGAGCGGGTTAAGGCTGAAATGCACCAGGCGGTGGTTGAAGTTGGTACTAATATTTGTCACAATATTCAGGAGGCCAGAGAGGAAGTTACCTATCTGCGTAAAATGATCCTGGACCTGGCAGCCAAGCAGGATTTGCAGGTTGGAGCCGCCGGAACACATCCATTTGCTGATTGGGTTGAACAGCTGATAACGCCTGATCCGCGTTATGACGAAATCATTGACGAAATGCGTGATGTTGCGCGCGGAAATCTGATTTTCGGTTTGCATGTTCACGTTGGAATAGAAAACAGGAATGAGGGAATTGAAATCATGAATGCTGTAAGATATTTCCTGCCTCACATATATGCTTTGTCAACAAATTCGCCATTCTGGTGCGGAAGAAATACTGGATTTAAATCATACCGATCGAAGGTTTTTGATAAATTCCCCAGAACCGGTATTCCTGATTATTTTTCAAGCGCAGCGGAATATGACGAATATATCAATCTCCTGGTGAAGACGAAATGTATTGATAACGGCAAGAAAATCTGGTGGGATATCAGGCTTCATCCGTTTTTCAACACGATTGAATTCCGAATGTGTGATGTGCCGATGCGTACGGATGAAACGATTTGTCTGGCTGCGATCATGCAGGCGCTCGTAGCAAAAATCCATAAACTTCACCGACAGAATTTAAGTTTCCGTCCTTATCACCGCATGCTGATCAATGAAAATAAATGGCGCGCAGCAAGATATGGAATCAGCGGAAAACTGATTGATTTTGGTAAACAGGAAGAAGTTGAATATAAATTACTGGTTGTGGAATTACTGGAATTTATCGACGACGTGATTGATGAACTCGGTAGCAGAAACGAGATCGAATACATCCACCAGATTCTTGAAATGGGTACCGGCGCAGACCGTCAACTAGCCGTTTTTGAGAAAACTAATGACATGAAAGCCGTTGTTGATTATATCGTTTCAGAGACCAAAATCGGTATTTATTAACGGGCACAATTCAGGTTAATAATTGATTGCGAGAAGAATTCTTTTTAGTACATACTAAGGGAATTCTTCTTTTTGTTGAATCAAATGAGGAAATTTACGTTTTGAAATAAAGGTAATAACAAAACGGAGTACCAAAATTAACTATCAGCTTTGGGCCCTATCTAAAAATGAACAACGATAAGAAACAGTTCAGAATTGCTATTCTGGACATGTACAACGGCTTTGAAAATGAGGGGATGCGTTGTATTAAAAAAATCATCACAGAGTTTGGTGAAAAAGAATTATTGAATCTTAGTTACGAGATTTTCGATGTGCGCCAGAAACTGGAAGTACCCGGAATGGACTTTGACGCATATATTTCAACAGGCGGACCGGGAAATCCTGCTCCTGCGGGAGAAGCCTGGGAACGTAAATTTTTTCGATTTCTGGATCAGCTGACGGCATTTAATGCAAGCCGGCATAATCGTACAAAAAAACATCTTTTCCTGATATGTCACTCTTTCCAGATGGCGAGTATTCACTGGCAAATCGGTTCGGTTGGTAAAAGAAGAAAAACTTCATTCGGAACATTTCCGGTTCATAAAACTTCCTGGGGCAGAAAAGATCCGTTGTTAAACCAACTTAATGATCCATTCTGGATTGTGGATTCCAGAGATTTTCAGGTCATTCAGCCAGATCAGCAGGCGATTGACAATATGGGCGCGAAGATTATTTGTCTCGAAAAAATTCGTCCGCATGTACCACTGGAACGTGCCATAATGGCGATCCGTTTTTCCAAGGAAATTGTTGGAACCCAGTTTCATCCGGAAGCAGATTCGGAAGGAATGCTGAGATATTTTTTAAGAGAAGATAAGAAGAAAAGTATCACCGAAAATTACGGTGTAGCAAAATATAACGACATGATCGAACATTTGAACGATCCTGACAAAATCAGAATGACGGAGGCAACAATTATTCCGACATTTTTAAAAATTGCATTTGATAAAGTTCAGGAATCAGAAAATGTTCCTATACCTGTTAAGTAATTCGACATTCATTCAACAAAGTAAATTCAGGAAAATATGCATCAGGAAGCCCGAAAGTTATTTAATCAGTCATTTTCTGAGGAAAAATACCAGCAGCTCATTAATGCAATTCAAACAGATTATCCTGATCAGCTTGATTTTCGTGTGGCTGAAACGCCGGTTTTTGTACCGAAAGATTTAAAAAATAAACTGATTGAAGCTTGTGAGGAAATCGTTGAAACGATGATTTCTGATGATTTCAAATCTAAAACAGACCGCGCAATTCCGGCTGATCAGAATGTTCCAAATGAAAACGGGCATACATCTTTTTTAGCAATCGATTTTGCGATTTGTAAGAATGAAAATGGAGCTTTGGTACCAAAATTAATTGAATTGCAAGGCTTTGCTTCTCTTTACGCTTATCAGGGATATTTATCGGAAACTTTTAAAAAATATTTTCCGATTCCTGATAATTTTCAATACTCCTTCGGATCTGAAAATTTAGATGAATATGTCGGGGACTTAAAAAAGCTAATTGTAGGTAATGAAAATCCCGAAAATGTAATTCTGCTTGAAATATTTCCTGAAAAACAAAAAACCAGAATTGACTTTGCTTTAACGGAAAATCTGCTCGGCGTTAAAGCAGTTTGTTATACCAAATTGATCAAGGAAGGACGTAATCTTTTTTACGAAAAGGATGGTAATAAAATTCAGGTGAAGCGAATTTATAACCGCCTGATTTTTGATGATCTGCAAAATTATCCTGACCTGGAAACGAATTATCATTTTACTGATGATGTGGATGTTGACTGGGTTGGTCACCCAAACTGGTTTTTCCGAATCAGTAAATTCACCCTGCCATTTTTGACGGGAGAATATATTCCTGAAACCAGATTCGTTTCTGATTATAACAATCAATTTCCTGCTGATCTGGAAAATTATGTCCTGAAACCACTTTTCTCCTTCGCAGGAACCGGCGTTCAGCTTCATTTGAAGGAAGAAATGCTGAAAGAAATAACGGATCCGGAAAATTACATTTTACAAAGAAAAGTGGTTTATGAACCCGTTGTTCAGGCCCCCGATGGATTGGTAAAATGTGAAGTCAGGATGATGTATGGATGGCCCGATGGAGAAAAAAGACCTCGTCTGTTAACCAGTTTGAGTAGATTAAGCCGTGGAGAAATGATTGGTGTAAGGTTTAATAAAGACTTCACATGGGTTGGCGGAACGGCTTGTTTTTTTGAAGAATGAGCATTTCAGATTTCAAAAAGAAATATTTAAAGTATGATATTTTTCAAAAGTAAAATAAATTAAAAAAGTATAATAAGTATTAAATGCATATTTCACATCGTCAACATTTTTTTGATCATATTGCCCAAACTTCTGACTTTCCGCTGGCTCTTGAAATTGAAAAAGCAGAAGGTGTTTATATGTTTGGAACGGACGGGAAACGCTACTTAGATTTGATTTCCGGCATTGGTGTTAGTAATGTTGGCCACAGACATCCCGAAGTTTTGGCAGCTTTGCACGAGCAACTGGATAAACATATGCATTTGCTGGTTTACGGTGAATTCATCCAAAGCACGCAGGTACAACTTGCAAAAGCGTTGACAGAAACCTTAAATCTTGAATCGGAAAACCCCTCTCCTTTTGGTAAAATAGATAATGTATATTTTACAAATTCCGGAACCGAAGCGGTGGAAGGCGCGATGAAGCTTGCGAAACGTTTTACCGGCCGGGCTGAATTTATTTCATGTTACAATGCATATCATGGTTCTACGCAAGGTGCATTAAGTCTTTCGGGTGCTGAATCTTTCAAGCGAAATTTCCGTCCCTTATTAACTGGAATCAGAAATATCGAACATGGTAAGATTGAAGATCTTGAATTTATCACTACCAAAACCGCTGCGGTAATTATAGAAATAATTGGAGGTGAATCAGGTGTTCGGGTTCCTGCTCCGGAATATATAAAAGCGCTTCGTTCAAGATGTACAGAAGTTGGAGCATTATTAATTCTTGACGAAGTTCAAACCGGATTTGGGCGAACAGGATCTTTCTGGGCATTTGAACAATATGATATTTATCCTGACGTACTTCTAAGTGCCAAAGGAATGGGTGGCGGGATGCCGATCGGTGCTTTTATGGCCTCTCAGGAAGTAATGAGTGTATTCAAAAACAATCCTGTGCTTGGGCATATTACAACTTTTGGCGGACATCCGGTAAGTTCTGCGGCCTCACTTGCTGCACTTCAAGTAACATTGAAAGAAAATCTGGCTGAAAAGGCAGTTGCCAAAGGAGAGCTTTTTAAGTCATTATTAGTTCATCCTAAAATTAAAGAAGTCAGAGGAAAAGGATTGATGCTTGCGGCGGAAATGGATTCTTTTGATGTTTTAAAACAGACCATAGATAGTTGTATTGCAAAAGGTGTCATAACAGACTGGTTCCTTTTTTGTGACAATTCCATGCGACTCGCCCCACCGCTTGTTATTACCGAAGAACAAATCCGGGAAGGTTGTGGAGTGATAATAGAAGTATTGGAACAATAAATTAGATATTACCAACCAAATTTATTTTACTGATTAATAAACTTTAAATTAGATCATGGCTACAATAGAAAATAATATTCTCAGAGTTGGTGTCAGTGAACTTGGTGCAGAACTTTGTGAAATTCATTCCAAAAAATCAGGAAAAGAATATATGTGGGATGCAAACCCGGATATCTGGGGTAGCTATGCGCCTGTACTTTTTCCGGTAATCGGAGCGATAAAAGATGGTTATGTTTTGATTAAGGGTCATCAATATAAAGTCCCAAGACATGGTTTCGTTAGAAATAATCCTAACGTCAAACTTGTTGATCAAACCAAAAACAGTTTGACTTATGGTTTGAAATACAGCGAAAAAACTTTACAGATTTATCCTTATGAATTTGAATTTCTGATCACGTTCACGCTTGAAGGAAATAAAATTACTGTCGACCATAAGATCATAAATCACGGAGATTATACATTATTTTTCTCACTTGGCGGGCACCCTGCATTCAAATGTCCGGTGAACGAGGGCGAGGAATATGAAGATTATTATCTTGAATTTGAGAAAACAGAAAATGCTTCAACCTGGCTTTTGGAAAAAGACGGTCTGGTTGGAAAAACGACAAAGCCGGTCATTGAAAATTCAAACATTTTGCCATTGCAATCAGATATGTTTGATAATGACGCGCTGATTTTCAAGAATCTGAACTCAACCAGCGTAAGTCTGAAAAGTAAAAAATCATCTCAGGTCGTTCATGTTGTATATAAAGGTTTTCCCTATCTGGGAATTTGGGCAAAACCGAATGCAAAGTTTGTTTGCATAGAACCATGGCTTGGAATCGCAGATAATGCCGACAGTGATCACAATTTTGAAACCAAAGAAGGAATATTAAACCTGGCTGCCAAAGGAACTTTCAACGCATCTTACTCAATCGAAATTACAGAATAACTATGAAACAAGTATGCTTTACAATCGCTTTATTTTGCCTGTCACATTTCTCTGTTGTCGGGCAGTCAAAATTAAAAATGGGAGATTTAAAGCAGAAAATTTCAGATGAATTGGCAAAACACAAAGGTTCTTATGCTGTTGCTTTTAAGGACCTCACGACCGGTGAAGAGTTATCAATAAATGAGCACGAAACTTTTCATGCGGCAAGTACGATGAAAATGCCTGTCATGATTGAGGTTTTCAAGCAAGCAAATCAGGGAAAGTTTAAACTGACGGATTCGATTACCATAAAGAACGAGTTCAAAAGTATTGTAGATGGAAGTTTGTACAGTCAGGATTCCATTCAGGATAGCGACCATATTCTTTACAGGCATATTGGTGAAAAACGTGCGATTAAAGATCTGGTTTACGAGATGATCATTGTCAGCAGCAATTTTGCAACAAATATGGTTATCGATCTGGTTGGTGCGAAAAATGTAACGCAAACTATGCGAGAGTTAGGAGCAAAAGATATTCTGATTCTTCGAGGCGTTGAAGACTCGAAAGCTTTTCAAAAAGGTCTTAATAATACAACGAATGCCTATGATCTGCGGTTACTATTTGAGAAAATGGCGCTTGGTAAAATCGTAAATCAGAAAGCCTGTGATGCGATGATCAAGATTTTACTAGATCAGAAATTCAACGATGTTATTCCGGGAAAACTTCCAAAGGATGTAAAAGTAGCTCATAAGACAGGCGGACTTCCAAATATCCAACACGACAGCGGGATTGTTTTTCTTCCTGACGGCAGAAAATATGTCCTCGTCATTTTATCAAGAGACTGGGAAAATGAAGCGGCAAACAGGAAAATGCTGGCGGGTGTTTCTGAGATGATTTATTTGAATTTGAAGTAAGTGCTTGCGATTATGGCTCCATAGAGCCTCCTGTTTATAGAAGAGGTAGATTGTGCGAAAATATTGGCTCCATAGGAGCCTCCTGAAACTTGGAATCAGGAAACTGCGATGCAGTTAACTGATTGATCTCGGACTTATTTTTCTATAAACAGGTAACCCCTATAGGGTTGGGACTATGTATTTTTTTGGCAATCAATATAGAAGTCCAATAAAAAAGGCTCCGTGAGGAGCCTTTTTTATATAAATCCTGAAACTGTTAAGATTAAACAGTCGCTACGATTTGGGCATTTAATTTATCTTCCAAAGTAGTTTTAGGCACAACACCTACAACTTTATCTACCAACTGACCATTTTTGAAGATCATTAAAGTAGGGATACTGCGGATACCGAATTTTGCAGGAACTGCCGAATTCATATCTACATCCATTTTACCAATAACAGCTTTTCCTTCATACTCTCCTGCCAATTGCTCAACAACCGGTCCGATCATTTTACAAGGACCACACCATTCTGCCCAGAAATCAACAAGTACAGGCTGATCGCCCTGGATCAATTCTTCAAAAGTGCTATCGGTAATTTCAAGTGCTTTTCCCATGTCAATAAGTGTCTATTTTTTGATATTAATTAGTTGAGATAATAATGAAATTAGTGGTATAAAAGTTCCGGAATTCTTGAATTTCCGTTCTAATTAAGAAAAAATTTGACACCCAAAGAGCCTTCAAGGGTTTTGAATAATTCGTTTGTGGGAGATACACGATAACCACGGGAAACCATCTCAACTTCTAACTGAGAATCAGGGTCTTTCACTGTAACATTAACCGGACATGACCCCTGATTATTATTGAATGTTTCATTTAATAGCATGATGAACTGAGCATCAATCTGGTCTAGAGTTAAATTAACTCTAATCTTCTTACACATCTTATCCCGGATTTCAGTCAGCAATTGTATAGAAGAAATCTTGAACTCGAACTGATCTTCCTGTTTCCAGCGATTTTGTATTTTTCCTTTAATGTATAAAAAGCGACCAACTTCAAGATAATTCTTAAACTTCACACAATCCTCTCCACCAAGCAGCATTTCTATGGAGCCACGATAATCTTCCAGTTTAAAGATGACAAAAGGATTTCCGTTTTTAGACATCCGCTCCGTAACACTGGTCACGATTCCGCCTACACTAATCTCTTTGCCAAAATTTCTAGGTGCCCGCTCTCCTTCATGAATGGTTAACAATTCATCCAGCGTTCCGTTACAGAAATTGTCAAGTTCCAATCTGAACGTATCCAAGGGATGCCCGGAAATGTAAAAACCAACAACTTCCTGCTCGTAACGCAGTTTGGCAAGATCATCCCAAGGCTGTACGTCAGCCGGTTTTGGTTTGACCATTAATGCTTCATTTCCTCCAAATGCACCGAATAAAGATGCTTGTGCAGAAGCTTTTTCAGCATGATAATTATTCGCATAACGAATAAGACGCTCAATGAAAGTACCCACATCACCACCTGGTTCGGAAGTAAAATATTGGGCACGGTGATAATCTTCAAAACAGTCAAAACCGCCTGCATAAGCTAAACTTTCAAGCGTTTTCTTATTGACTGTTCTTAAATTAACCCTTGTTATAAAATCAAAAATATCCTTAAACTGTCCGTTAGTATCACGTTCTTCTATAATGGATTCCACCGCTGCATCACCACTTCCCTTCACACCCGCAAGTCCAAACCTGATCTCTCCCCTGCTTGTAGCATTAAACTGACGATCCGATTCATTAATATCCGGACCTAAAACCGTAATCCCCTGGCTCTTACATTCCTCCATGAAAAATGTAATTTTTTCAATGTTACCAAGAGAACTTGTTAAAACCGCCGACAAATATTCAGCCGTAAAATGCGCTTTTAGATACGCTGTCTGGTAAGCAACAAAAGCGTAACAGGTTGAGTGGGATTTGTTAAAGGCGTAGGATGCAAAAGCTTCCCAGTCGGTCCAGATTTTTTCAAGTTTCTTTAAATCCAGACCTTTTTCTCCTCCACCCTTCATGAAATACCCTTTCATTTTATTCAGGGTTTCAATCTGTTTTTTACCCATTGCCTTACGCAATGTATCCGCTTGTCCTTTCGTAAATCCGCCCAACTTCTGGGACAAAAGCATTACCTGTTCCTGATAAACTGTAATTCCATAAGTATCAGCAAGATATTCTTCAAGTTCAGGTAAATCGTAGGTAATTTCTTCATGCCCATTTTTCCTTCGGATAAAGTTTGGAATGTAAGCAATTGGCCCCGGACGGTATAATGCGTTCATCGCGATAAGGTGCTCAAAACGATCCGGAATAAGATCCCGCATGTGTTTTTTCATACCATCGGATTCAAACTGGAAAATCGCGTTGGTTTCACCTCTCTGGAAAAGTTCAAACACTTTCGGATCATCCAGTGGAATATCGTCGATGACAATTGAAATACTGTGATTTCGTTTGATCAGTCGAAGTGCTTCTTTAATAATGGTCAGGTTTCGAAGACCTAAAAAGTCCATTTTAATTACTCCCGCATCTTCAATGATTTTCCCCTGATACTGGGTAATTAGAAAATCAGAATCTTTGGAAGTACTTACCGGAATAATTTCAGTAAGATCACTTGGCGCGATAATAATCCCTGCCGCGTGAATACCGGTATTTCTTACCGTCCCTTCCAGTCGTCTTGCTTCCTGTAATACACTGGCTTGAAGATCATTTCCAGCGATAATGGCACGCATTTTCTTCACGTTATCCAATTCCTCAGGAGCGATTCCTTCTTTCTTCGTCAAACTACCTTCGCCTTCCAATGGCGCTGAGAAAATTCTTGACAAAGTCATATTATATGCCGGCTTATCCGGTACCAGTTTGGCTAGCATGTTGGCATCCTGTAACGGCAAATCCATTACACGAGCCACATCTTTTATCGCCGATTTGGCAGCCATTGTGCCATAGGTTACAATCTGCGCAACCTGGTTGTAACCATATTTTTTAACAACATAATCAATTACTTTCTGGCGGCCTTCATCGTCAAAATCCGTATCAATATCAGGAAGAGAAATACGGTCAGGATTAAGGAAACGTTCAAAAAGAAGATCGTATTTAATCGGATCAATATTGGTGATTCCTGTACAATAAGCGACCACAGATCCCGCCGCAGAACCACGACCTGGACCAATAAATACACCCATTTTCCGGCCAGCATCAATAAAGTCCGCAACAATCAGGAAGTAACCGGGAAAACCCATATTCCGGATTGTATTCAATTCAAAGTTCAGACGATCCTCGATTTCTGCTGTTATTGTGCCATATTTAAACTTTGCGCCTTCAAAAGTTATATGCCGCAAATACTCCCATTGGTTAAGTACATCGGCTGTCAGCTCCTTATTTCCAACCATTTCAGACAATCTATGTGTCTTAAATTCCTCAGGAATCGGGAAGTTTGGCAGTAGAATATCTTTGTTAAGATTCAGCGTTTTTATCTTGTCAACGATCTCATTGGTATTGTCTATCGACTCAGGTAAGTCGTTAAACAATTTCATCATTTCACTTGTATTTTTGAAGTAAAACTGATCGTTAAAAAATGCAAAACGAGAGCCTTTTGGAATACCTTTATCATCATCAAAATCTTTCGCCGAAGGCGTACTTTGTTTGTCTCCCGTATTGATACAAAGCAAAATATCATGTGCATTCCAGTCTTCCTGATCTACATAATGTGAATCATTCGATGCAATAATTTTGACATTATATTTTCTTGCAAAACGGATGAGAACCTCGTTAACAATATATTGATCGCGGATTTCGTGACGCTGTAATTCAACATAAAAATCATCCCCAAAAAGATCCAGCCACCATTTGAATTCCTTCTCAGCTTCGGCTTCTCCTTTTCTGATAATTGTTTTAGGAATGATCGCCCCGATACAGCAGGTTGTCGCAATAAGTCCTTTATGGTACTTGACAATCAGCTCCTTATCAATTCTTGGATATTTACCATACATGCCCTCTATAAAACCAAGAGAACACATTTTGACAAGATTCTTGTATCCAATTTCATCTTTTGCCAAAAGCAGCTGATGATGGCGAACATCCTTTTTTTCTTTCGTAAACTGACGAATATGGCGATCCTCCACCACATAAAATTCACAGCCTACGATTGGTTTTATACCCTGTTTATTACCCTCGGCCACAAATTCAAAAACGCCGAACATATTTCCATGGTCGGTAATCGCAACGGCGGGCATGTTATCTTCCTTGGCTTTTTTGAAAAGCTTTTTGATATCAGCAGCACCATCGAGCAATGAAAATTGGGTGTGGCAGTGTAAGTGGGAAAATTGCATATATTTTGTTTGAAGATTCGCTCAATTCTAATTCTTTTATTCAATCATTACAACTGAATATCCTCCGCTTCCGGATTGGCATCATACAGTATATAATTCATAAAATCGGTATAAGGTTTCAGCAATTTCATTCCTTTTACAATTGAATCAGCGAAATCCTTTGAAGTCACATCTTTATCTGTAAAACGATGGATAAAGAAAAGTTGTTTTCTTCTTAACAATTCAATTTCCGGGTGATCTTTCGGGTAACCTTTTGGTGCAGTTTTTAAAGATTCACCGGAGATTTCGGGGAAAAATTCACGGAATGTTTTGTCGTAAATAATGCTTTTTAATTCATCCGCATTATAATCAACTTCCTGACGATATTTTGCCAATTGCTCGGCTGTTGCATCCCACATTCCACCGCCAAGAAAAGATTCACCATTAGGCTGAATATGTAAATAATAATCAATCCGGCCCGATCCTCTGCCGCCAGGACCGATTCCGGCACTTAAATTACTTTTATATGGATCTTTATTTTTTGAAAAGCGCACATCACGATTGATCCTGAAAATGCAGTCTTTCACCTGAACATTACCAAGATCATGAAATTTACCAACTTCTGTAAGTAATATTCCAACCAGTTTTTCCAAATCAGCTCTGGAATCATCGTATCTTTTCCGGTTTTCCTGAAACCATTCCCGGTTATTATTTTGAACTAGTTCTGTTAGAAATTTGAGTGTTGATGATTGAAGCATAAAAATATTCTGAGATATTAATCCGTTTTTCACGTTTTGTAAACCTTAGACAATTTACAAATATCAAATTTACCACGTTTTTCTGAATCAATTTAACGAATTTTACAATTCGAAAGGACGAAGTTTCTTTAAAACTCATAATCAACTGAAAATTATGAACGTTCAATTTTTGTCAAATGAAAAGGGTAAGAAGACAGGAGTTCTTGTTACGATAGAGGATTGGAAGGAAATCCAGAAAAAGCTGGAAAGAGAAAAATTTTTCGCATCATTAAGTAAGTCTGTTGACGAAATGAAATTGATGCGGGAAGGCAAACTTCCCAAACCTGACATTAACGAGCTGTTTAATGACTAAAATCACTTACACACCAGAATTTAAAAAGGAATTTAAGCGCTTATCAAAAAATTCAAATCCCTCAATGAGGAAATCCAGGATTTAATATCCGAGCTAGGTAAAAACCCTGAAATGGGAAAATCCCTGGGTAAAAATATTTTTAAAATCAGATTAAGTGTAAAAAGTAAGGGCAGGGGAAAAAGTGGAGGAATGAGAATCATTACTTACTTCTACTTTAAGGATGATGAGCTGTACTTACTTCATCTGTAGGATAAATCAGAACAGGACTCCGTTTCAATCAAAGAAATTCAGTCAATAATTAATTCTATTATAGAGTAATCTTTTTCAATTCGCATACAATACAAATGGCCAGAATTCTTACCGGGATACAAAGTAGCGGACTTCCTCATTTGGGAAATCTTTTGGGCGCAATCCAGCCTGCTGTTGAACTATCCAAAAATCCACAAAACGAATCATTTCTTTTTATAGCGGACCTCCATTCGCTTACTACACTAAAAAACGGAACCGAGCGTGAATTATACGTTCGCTCTATTGCATCAACCTGGCTTGCTTTTGGGTTTGATACAGATAAAAATGTTTTCTGGAGACAATCCCGCGTTCAGGAGCATACAGAACTTTCGTGGTATCTAAGTTGCTTTACGCCCTTTCCAATGCTGGCAAATGCAACTTCTTTCAAGGATAAATCAGAAAAGCTTGCGGATGTAAATGCCGGACTATTTACTTATCCGGTTTTGATGGCGGCAGATATTTTGCTTTATAACGCCAATATCATTCCGGTTGGAAAAGATCAGAAGCAGCATCTGGAAATGGCAAAAGATATTGCTTCTCGTTTCAATCTTCTTGCCGGCGAGGACATTCTGGTTTTGCCGGAACCGCAGATCGATGAAAAAATGATGACGATTCCTGGAATTGATGGCCAGAAAATGAGCAAATCTTACAACAATTATATCAACATTTTTCTACCGGAAAATGAATTGAAAAAAGTTGTTAAAAAGATTGTTTCAGATTCTACACCGCTTGAAGAACCGAAGGATCCGGATACTGATATCACTTTCAAAATCTATTCTTTGCTTGCCTCAGAAACTGAAACTGAAACCATGCGTCAGAATTATTTGAACGGCGGTTATGGTTACGGTCATGCAAAACAGGCGCTCTTTGAAATTATTCTTGAAAAATATGCTGAACCGCGTCGCCTCTACAATTATTACATGGAGAATAATGATGAGCTGGAAAGGATCTTGAAAACAGGTGAAGAAAAAGCCAGAATTATTGCCAGAGAGACAATTGCAAAAGTCCGCCGGGTGCTCGGTTTTGGCGAATGATTTCGGCGATTGACTCAATTGTCCACGCAGACCAACAGCTGTTTCTATGGCTTAATGGCAAAAATACACCCTTGTTAGATTCGATTATGTTTTGGGTAACATTCAAATTTACCTGGATTCCGATGTATCTGGCCTTGCTTATTATCACGATTAAAGCAGAAAAAAAGCGTGCAATTGCCATTGTAGTTACAGTTTTAGTGGCAGTAATCTTATCAGATAAGGTTGTTTCTGGTATAATGAAACCCTATTTTGAACGTTTTCGGCCTTGTCATGAACCATTATTGGCCGGACTCGTACATAATGTCGGCGGATGTGGTGCCCTGTATGGATTCGCTTCCGCACACGCTGCAACAAGCTTTTCACTTGCAATAGTGTGGTTTCAACTGACAAAGGATAAGATCAGTAATATGGGCTGGCTGCTTGCCTGGGCTGCTTTTTATTCTTATAGCCGGGTTTATGTCGGCGTTCATTATCCGGGAGATATTTTCGTCGGAGCATTGGTCGGTCTGCTTACCGGCTGGATATGTATTCAACTTTATTTAATATTTTTAAAGAAATACTATCCTAATTAATTGATTTTTATTAATTTTGCGCAAATTTTAGTTTGGCCATGGGCTCTTTTAATACAGTAAAAATATTTTCAGGAAGTCAGTCGGAGTACCTGGCTAAGGACATTGCAAGGTACTATGGCAAGGAGTTGGGAGGATACACACTTCGCAAATTTAGCGACGGTGAATTATCTCCAAGCTTCGAGGAATCGATACGCGGCTGTGACGTGTTTTTGATTCAGTCGACCTTTCCGCCGGCAGATAATTTGCTGGAACTTCTTTTAATGGTAGATGCAGCACGCAGAGCTTCCGCACACTATGTGACCGTTGTTATTCCTTATTTTGGATATGCGCGCCAGGACAGAAAGGACAAACCCCGCGTAGCAATAGCTGCAAAAGTGGTTGCCAATTTGTTGACAGCTGTTGGTGTAGATCGCCTGATGACGGTTGATCTTCATGCAGGACAAATTCAGGGATTTTTTGATTTGCCCGTGGATCACCTGGAAGGAACTTCTATTTTTGTTCCTTACATCAAATCACTTGGTCTTAAAAATCTTCTTATTGCATCACCGGATATGGGTGGAGCTGCAAGGGCAAGAAATTTTGCCAAGTTTATGAACGTTGACATGATTTTGTGTGATAAACACAGAAAAAGAGCCAACGAAATTGCGAGTATGCAGGTTATCGGTGAAGTTGAGGGTATGGATGTAGTGCTTGTGGATGACTTAATTGATACAGGCGGCACTTTATGCAAGGCTGCTGAAATAATAATGGCGAAAGGTGCAAATTCTGTCAGAGCCATTAGTACTCACCCGATTATGTCCGGGAAAGCACATGAAAATATTGCAAATTCTGTCTTGGAGGAATTAATTGTTACAGATACTATCCCTCTTAAGCAACAGAATGACAAAATACGCGTATTGTCAGTTGCGGAGTTGTTCGCAAAAGCAATCGGACGTATCAGAGATCACGAATCTATTAGTTCATTGTTTATAAATTATCAGTAAATTTTATTTTTTTTAACTTTAATAAATATTCTTATGAAAACGCATGAGATTGTAGGGTTTAAAAGAGCGAATCTCGGCAAGGTGGAAGCTCAGGAGTTACGTGCTCAGGGTTATGTTCCATCTGTGCTGTATGGTGGTCCAGAACAAGTGCATTTCTATGCACCTGCTATGTTGTTCCGCACATTGCTTTTCACCCCGGATGTATTTAATGTTACCTTGAATATCGAGGGAACTATATATAATGCTATTTTGCAGGAAAAACAATTCCACCCTGTAAATGATATGTTGTTACACGCCGATTTCCTTCAAATCATTGATGGCAAGGAAATTAAAGTTGACGTACCTGTGAAATTGACAGGCGCATCTTCTGGTGTAATGAAAGGTGGTAAAATGAACCAAAAATTGCGTAAATTGCGCGTACAAGGTTTGGCAAACAGCATTCCTGATTATGTAGAAGTTGATGTAACTGAACTTGATCTTGGAAAATCTGTTAAAGTTGGAGCTATCAAGCCGGAAGGATTTGTTATCCTTACAGCGATCAGCAACCCGATTGCCTCAGTTGAAATCCCACGTGCACTTCGCGGTACTTTGGGTAAATAATTAAGTATTTTATTTTTCATGGCTAATAGATGCAAACGTGCCGACCTTTGGTCGGCATATTTGTTATCCAGGCAATTTGTTTTTCACTAGATTACACACCGATTTAACAAACCTCAGAATATTAATGGATAAACTTTTTAATGTAGATTGGCATGCCATGTTTGTTCCCAGCTTATCGCTGCTGGAAATATTTTTGAGAGGTACCCTCACCTACTGGGTAATTTATCTTTGTATGCGATTGTTTCGCAGAGGTACCGGACAGTTAAGTATCAGTGATTTACTTTTAATCACCATGATTTCCGACGCCGCTCAAAATGCAATGGCAGGAACTTATAATTCTGTCGTGGAAGGTGCAGCGCTAATCATGACATTGCTGTTCTGGGATTTTGCGATTGACTGGATGGGTTATAACAAAGTTATCTTTGGAAAATTTGCAAAGCCAGATCCTGTACTACTAATCCGAAATGGCCGACTTTTGCAAAAAAACATGGAAAAGGAATTGATCGATGAAGAAGAGTTAACTGCCCTTCTGCGGGAAAAAGATGTAGATGACTACAAAAAAGTAAAAACCTGTTACCTTGAAGCAACAGGAAATATCAGTGTTATTTTGAAAGAATAACTCAGGCTTCCACCAGCCATTCTTTTATTTGACGAAGCAGAACTTCATTAATCCTTGTATAACTTTCGTGTGTCCAGCCACCAATATGCGGTGTTAGTACAACGCGATTTGAATTAATTAAATAATCAAAAACTGCTTGCTGCTCTTCGGTAAGCGTTTTTAATTTTTCATTTTCCAAAACATCCAGACAGGCCCCGATTATTTTTCCTGATTTCAAACCTTCTGCCACCGCAGTAAGGTTAGCAACTTTTCCTCTGGACAAATTCATCAGATAAAAAGGTTTGGTAAAATTTTCAATGAAACTTTTATCAATCAGATACTTTGTTTCATCCGTAAGCGGGACGTGTAAACTTAAAATATCTGCTTCCTGCATAATTTCTTCGAGTGAAGCCTCGGTTGCAAAAGCATCGCCATAATTGTCGCGGTATTTATCATAGGCTAGAACTTTGCAGCCAAATCCGCTTAAACGTTTGGCTGTGGCACCGCCGTTGTTTCCGTAACCAATAAGCCCAACGGTTTTATTCATTAGTTCCACACCCCTGTTTCCTTCCCTGTCCCAAATTCCGTTGCGAACTTCTTTATCCGCTTTTACAATATTGGCCAATAAGCCCAGGAGCATTCCCAGCATATGCTCGGCAACTGCATCCCGGTTTCCTTCCCCCGCATGAAAAACTTTGATACCTCTTTCCTTTGCAATTTCAAGATCAATTAAATCAAGACCAGCTCCTGCACGTGCGATAAACCGAAGTTTCTTTGCCGGCTCCATTACTTCCATATCCACAAAAGTTTTGCTTCGGATAAACAATCCTTCAAATGCTGGTAATTCACGGATAATATCTTCCCTTTTATATTCGGGATGATAGGCATATTCCCAACCTTCCGCTTCCAACATGGTAAAAAGTGACGGATGCATGGAGTCTGCTATCAGGATTTTCATAGGAGCACGGGAATTTTTGTAACTTGCCAATTGATTAGTTTTACAAAAGTAATCAGAAATATATACAAGGGATGATTTAAATGCTTATTCTGAGTGAAGTTCCATGTTTAAAATTCTTCATTATGAATACAAAATTATTAATATCAGTACCTTGCAAAGTAATTTCAACAAAACAGAAATAAAAAAATACAATATCAAATAAATGAGTGAACTACCAAGTGATAAACCATTAATAGGGATTACGTTAGGAGATTACAACGGGATTGGCCCGGAAGTAATTCTTAAAGCATTGGAAGGAAATCAGTTAGCTAAATTATGCACACCGGTTATATACGGTTCTTTACGCGTACTGAATCAATATCGCAATCTTTTTGAAATGAAGGACTGGACGTTACACGGCATACAACGCCCGGAACAAGCTAATCCTAAACTGACGAACGTAATTACCTGCTGGCACGACCATCAGACAGAAATTCAACCGGGAAAAATTACTCCCGAAGCAGGACAAGGTTCTTTATCGTCGCTGAAACGTGCGGTTGAAGATCTTAAAACCGGAAAAATACATGCGGTTGTAACAGGTCCTATCAATAAAGACAACATTCAAAGTGCTGAATTCAAATTTCCGGGTCATACCGAATTTTTAGCCGAATCCTTCGCTGTTCAGGAAGCATTGATGTTTATGGTTTCGGGTGATCTTCGCGTTGGGGTTCTTTCGGGTCATATTCCTGTAAAAGATGTTCCGGCGTGGGTAACTATGGAAAAATTGACTGCGAAAATTGAACAAATGCTTTATTCATTGAAAAATGATTTTGGTATAAAGAAACCAAGACTTGCTGTTTTAGGTTTAAATCCTCATGCAGGTGAAAATGGTTTACTGGGTAGTGAAGAAATTGATACGATTATCCCTGTCCTGAAAAATTTCCGCGAAAAAGGAAATCTTGTTGTTGGCCCATTTCCTGCCGACGGATTTTTTGCGGCCGGGACTTACAAACAATATGATGCAGTGCTGGCCATGTACCACGATCAGGGATTGATACCATTTAAAACACTGGCTTTTAATGAAGGCGTAAATTTCACTGCCGGCTTGTCTGCTGTAAGAACATCCCCTGACCATGGAACTGCATATAATATTGCAGGAAAAAATCAGGCAGAGCCAGGTTCGCTTTTGCAGGCGATTTATCTTGCCTGCGATGTGGCAAAATACAGAACATTCAGTCAGGAAATTGATAAAAATGCACTGATAACAAAACCACAACAATCCGAAAGCCAGCATCCGGCGAAATCCGGAAAACAAAGACAAAATTGATGTTAGTAAGATCCGCCCGGTTTTCCGTGGAAGCTTTCATCATCTAAATTTCAATTTAATTAAAGACCCCTACATGTTAAGATCCATGACCGGCTACGGTGTAGCAAACATCGAATCCGAATCGATCAACGTAACAGTTGAGATTAAAACACTGAATTCCAAATTCCTGGATATATACTGCCGCGTTCCAAGAAATTATTCAGAACGTGAAATAGAAATCCGTAACCTCGTAACCCAATCGCTGGAGCGCGGAAAAGTGGAGGTGAGTTTAACGGTACAACCAGTTGGAAAAGCGATTGCAACGACTGCTGTAAATCGTCCTTTGGTGAAAGTTTATTTTAACGATTTAACTGAAACTGCCAACGACCTTGGTTTTTCTGGCGAATCTACGGATTTACTCCGCATGGCACTTCAAATGCCAAATGCTTACAATACAGAATCGGTTACTGACACAAATCGCGATAGTGACTGGGCTCAGATTAAAGAAGCTGTCCACGAGGCATTAAGAAAATGTACTGTTTTCCGCGAACAGGAAGGAAAAATGACCGCCGATAAATTTGCGGATTACATCGGTACCATTTCCTCACTTCTGGAAGAAGTAAAAGAGCAGGATAAATTACGAATTCCTGCGGTACGTGAGCGTTTGGAAAAACAAGTACGCGATTTATTGTCAGATGAAAATTTTGATCCAAACCGCTTTGAGCAGGAATTGATTTATTATATCGAAAAATTTGATATCTCAGAAGAAAAAATTCGTCTTGCCAATCATTTGCTATACTTCAACGAAACGTTGCAGTCACCAGAAAGCAATGGTAAAAAACTGAACTTCATCGCTCAGGAAATTGGCAGGGAAATCAATACGATCGGTTCCAAAGCAAACGACTACGGTATACAGCGGTTTGTAGTTCAAATGAAAGATGAACTTGAAAAAATCAAGGAACAAACTATGAATATTATTTAGATGCTTGTTGGCGAAAATCGCTTGCCACAGTCCTTTTATGAAGCTTATGATACACGTACGCTAGCCCAGAAACTACTTGGCTGCGAACTTGTTCACAATAGTCCCGATGGTATCACCAGCGGGACTATTGTTGAAACAGAAGCCTATTTACAGGACGATCCGGCTTGTCATGCATATCAGAAAAGAACACCGCGAACAGAGCCTATGTATGCTGCTCCTGGAACCATCTATGTCTATCTCATTTATGGCATGTATCAGTGTGTCAATGTCGTAAGCAACAGGGTTGACTGCGGTGAAGCGGTACTAATCCGGGCACTTCAACCTACCGAAGGCATTGAAATCATGCAAATACGCCGTGAATTATCGAGAAAAAAAACGCTGGGTAAAGTATCAAAACCTATTCCACTCAAGGAATTATGCAGAGGTCCTGGAAAATTGGTTCAGGCAATGGGTATAGAACGCTCCGTTCACAATTCCCAATCTCTGGTCGACAGCAATTTATTTATCACACCTCCCCTGTCAGGCAATCCTTTCGAGATAGAAATTTCTAAAAGAATCGGCCTTACACAAGGTGCCGATTTCTTATATCGTTACTCTCTCAAAAACAACCCTTTTGTTAGCAGATAGGTAAACCAACAGCTGCAAAATCAAAATTTATACTACAAAAAGATAAAAGAAATGCCTACAAAGCCCTATTTTGTCTTATCATTTTCTATATTTGGCCTTTGTTTGAAAACACTCAGCGTTATATAACTTCTTATAAAAATTTCATTTGGTACAATACGTGCCTGCCATACATGCCGAATTTATTTATGGCTAAACTTTACTCATTAGCTTTTATTTTACTGGTATACGTAAGCCTTTTACAGGGACACACTTCATTTGCCCAAACCTCAAGGGCCAATGAGGGTTTGATGCAATCAAAGTATTCTGCAAATTTCCCACAGGACACCATTTTGATATATAAGTACCGCAAACTTGCCATGCAAAATTTATATTTTGACGCGGATAAAGCGGTATTGTACGCCCAGCAAATTCTTCGCCTTTCACAAAAACATCAATGGTCAAAAGGCAAAATTATGGCCTATGACCTGTTGTGTACATATTATATCATTGATGGCAGCTATGATATTTTAAGAGAAATTTCCAATGAAATACTTCTGCTTTCTCAAAAAGAAAATCTTCCGCTGTACACCGCTAATGCCAAGAGATTTCAGGGAGAATCCAGTGCGGAATATAAACAGTTTGACGTGGCGCTGGCAAATTTTCAGAGTGCTTTCAACATTTACAACAATTTGAAACTGGACAGCGCCAAAGCAGTCTGTCTGGAAAATATTGGTAATTTTTATCGTGAGAAACTGGAATATCCACAAGCCAACCGGTACTATGACATGGCATATGATGCCTTTAAAAAAATAGGCTCGCAATGGGGAATGGCATCTGTATTACAAGATCGTGGTTATCTTTATGTACGAAAAGATGAGCTGGACAAGGCTGAAAAGTATGTAACCGAAGCTTACGTAATATTTCAGAAGCTCAATAATCGTTTTGGCATTCTCAATGCACTGAACGACCTTGGCAATGTCTACTATTCCCAAAAAAGATATGACAAGGCCATCGAAACAGAAAGCGAGGCATTTGAGCTTAGCAAACTTTATCATTCTTCCCGCCAAACGAATTGGGCACTCATATGCCTTTACAAAGCTTACAAAGGTAAAAACGATGTAAAACAATCTCTCTTTTACCTCGAACAGGTCGATTACATCCGCCGGACAAGACATATCGAGCGCGTTGCGAGAGAATATAATATGTATAAGCTGATTTACGAAAACCAGCAAATGGATTCAGAAATTCAACGAAAGATTATTAATGAACAAAATACGATTCAAAGTGTTTTGATCGCTTTTTTAATTCTGATCGTTGCTTTTTCAGCTTTTCTTTGGTTCAACAACAAAAAGCTGAGACGGAAAAACGCAGCGATAAAAGAAGCTTTGATTCAGGGACAAACAATTGAGCGAAAACGTGTTGCGGCCGAGCTTCATGACCATTTGGGAGGCACGTTGGCGTCGTTGAACTGGTATTTGTATGGTATGGACAAAAAATTGTTGTCCGAAGAAGAGCAAAAAATTTACCAAAGCGTACATCAGATGGTTGGTGCGGCGTATAGGGAAGTCAGAAGTTTATCGCACAATTTAATGCCCATTGAACTTGAAGAACATGGCCTGATTGTGGCTTTACAACGCCTGGTTGGTAAGTTAAATGAAAATAATTCTATTCAATTTAAATTTGAAGTTGATGGACTTGACAAACGACTTGACAAAAAAGTTGAATTTGAATTGTACAGTATCCTGCTCGAACTGACTAATAACATACTCAAACATTCCAAAGCTGACCAGGCAGAAATCTCTTTGAAAGAAACAGCCCGCACCATTCACCTGACAATCAGCGACAATGGAAGCGGGATCAAAAATAATTCTTCTCATGGCGTTGGTCTGGGCAATGTGAAAAACAGGGTTCAAAGCCTGAAAGGCAAAATCGTGATTTCAAACGAACAAAACCCGGGAACGAACATTGGAATTGAGATTCCCAAATAAACAAATTCTTCTTTCACCAAACTGTATTACGTTTCCTGGTGTTAGTCTAATTTGAGAAAACAAAACACAAATAATGGTTATTTCTGAAAAAGTAAAGGAGTTCATACAAGCAATTTCGCAGACTATCACCGATCAAACTTTCATCAGCCTGTCTCTGGGCAATTACAAAGGCAAGGAAGAAAATCTTAAAAATCTGTATGTTAAGAGGATTCTTATCAAAAAGGAAGAAAAACTTAGCTTTACTTATCGGTACAAAACCAGAGACATCGTTAAAAACTTCTCAAAAGATGAAGGGATCAGTCTTATAGAAAAATTTCTTCTTGAAGGCTTCAATGTATCTACACTTTTTTCTACTGAATCAGATCTGCAATTTGAAATTCTGAATGCCGGCAAACTAACTTTAAAGAAAAGGCCTGCATCAAAAAGCACGGTTTCTCTTGAACACGATAAAAACAAAAAGAGACTGATTCCTGCTCAAAATAAATCCTATCTCACTGATTTAAAAATTACGGATCAGGAAGGTAATGTCTTCAAAAACGCACAGGATAAATACAAACAGATCAATCACTACGTAGAAATACTGAGTTCGCTCATTAAGGAAATTCCTGCCGAAGGCTCTGTAAAAGTAGTCGATATGGGCTCCGGCAAGGGTTATCTTACTTTTGCCTTATATGATTATCTTCAAAATGTGCTGAATCTTGAACCGGAAATCACCGGCGTTGAATTCCGGGCGGATATGGTTTCACTTTGCAATAGTATCGCCGAAAATGCATCTTTCAAAAATCTCAGTTTTGTTGAAGGAACGATAGAAGATTACGAAACCAGGGAAATTGATATTCTTATTGCGCTTCATGCCTGTGATACAGCAACAGACGATGCCATTTTTAAAGGCATAAAAGCTGATGCAGAATTAATTGTAGTTGCACCTTGCTGTCATAAGCAAATCCGCAGGGAAATTGAAAAGCATAAGGCAACCAACGATGTTGACTTTTTGACGAAATATGGAATCTTCCTCGAACGTCAGGCGGAAATGGTTACCGATGGAATACGTGCTATGATTTTGGAATACTTTGGCTATAAAACAAAAGTTTTTGAATTTATTTCAGACGCTCACACGCCAAAAAACGTTATGATTGTCGGTATTAAAAATCACAAGTCGCAACCGGATAAAACGCTATTGCTAAAAAAGATAAAAGGTGCCAAATCTTATTTCGGGATTGAGTACCATCATTTAGAAAGAATGTTGGGAATTTGACATATGGCATAAGAATTTATACTAATAATTAGCAAAAACATATTCTCAGTTGATTTTGACACCAATCGGTCACAAATCAGTCCAATATTTTTTTGAACGTGACAAAAAAGGTCAAAAAAGACCGTTTCCTAAACATGCTGTGTATATTTGCAGCTTTTTGCAAAAAACCTAATTACAATATATGTGGAATAAATTAGCAACTTACATAATCCGCTACCGGCTTTGGTGGGTTGCATTAGTGTTGGTCTCAACCGTTTTCATGGCTTATGAGGCAAAAAAAATCGAACTTTCCTATCAGTTTGCAAGAATTCTCCCCGCAAACGATCCGGTTGAAAAAGAATATCAGGATTTCCGTAAATTATTTGGTGAAGACGGAAGTGTAATGGTGATCGGATGGCAGGATCCGGGACTTTTTCAGGTCAACAAATTTCAGGACTGGTGCAAACTCGCGCAGCGTATCAAGGAAACTACTGGGATCAAAAACGTCTTATCATTAGCTAATCTTCAAAAGGTTGTGAGAAATGACAGCCTCAGCCAGTTTGATTTCGCTCCTGTAATCAAGGCAATTCCCACTACACAAACAGAAGTTGACAGTTTGAAAAAGGAGATTCTGAATCTTCCTTTTTATGAGGGTTTGGTGCTAAATTCCAAAACCAACGCCACGCTTATTGTCATTACATTCAACGACAAAGCCCTTAATTCAGCTCGCCGTCTTAGTATCGTAAGTGATATTGAAGCGATGGGAGAAGAATTTGCTGTTAAGTACAAAACGGATCTGCACTATTCGGGTATGCCATATATCCGGACCGTCAATATGAAGAAAATTTCCGGTGAAATGGAGTTGTTCATGGGACTGGCGGTTTTAGTTACATTATTTATTCTTTGGGCGTTTTTCAGATCTTTCCGTCTTACATTACTTTCTATCATTGTTGTATTAATTGGAGTAATATTTTCAGTTGGTCTGCTTCAAATATTCGGATACAAAATAACGGCGCTTACAGGACTTATTCCTCCCCTGCTGATTGTAATCGGCGTTCCGAACTGTGTATTTTTCATCAACAAATACCAGACAGAACTTAAAGCCGGACGGTCAAAAGATGATGCCTTATTAGAAATGGTACGACAGATCGGACTTTCCACTTTCCTTGCTAACATTACTACTGCTATCGGTTTTGGCGTTTTTTACTTTACAAACAGTACGTTGCTGGTTGAATTTGGAATCGTTGCAGCGATAAGCGTAATGGTTACTTATGTACTTTGCCTGCTTTTGCTTCCTATTACACTGCATTACATGGATGTGCCGAAAGCACGCCATTTGAAACATTTGGATGGAAAATGGGCGCATGGGTTCCTTGAAAAAGTAAATTATCTGGTACATAATCGCCGCAAGGAAATTTATATCGCCATGTTCATTATGATCATCGTTTCCGGTTATGGCATGACGAAGATTAAAGCCATCGGTTATGTAGTGGATGATCTTCCAAAAAATGACCCCGTTTATACCGACCTTCGTTTCCTTGAAAAAAACTTCAACGGTGTTTTGCCTTTTGAAGTGATGATCAATACGAAAGAAAAAAATGGTGTATTTGGTGATAACGCAGCAGTACTTTACAAAATAAAATCGCTGCAAAACGAGCTTGGAAAATATAAGGAATTTTCAAAGCCTGTTTCAGTTGTTGAAGCTTCACGTTTCCTTTACCAGGCTTACAGAGGCGGTGATTCAAAATATTATGCTTTACCTGGTGCATTGGAACTGGCCAAACTGACCAATTATGTTCAGGGAAAACAAGGCGCTTCCAAACAAATCAATTCGTTTTTAAATGAAGATAAAAGCGTAACCCGCGTCAGTTTTCAAATGGCCGATGTTGGCTCGGAACGTATCAAAGTTTTAATGAAAGAAATCCGCCCGAAAGTGGATTCTATTTTCAGCCCTGCCAAATATAAAGTGAGTCTTACCGGACACAGTCTTGTGTTTTTGAAAAGCAATGATTATTTGCTTGGAAACTTGTATGAAAGTTTGCTGATCGCAATTCTTTTGATTGCGGTGGTTGGTATGGTACTTTTCCGCTCCATTCCGATTATTCTTTTGTCAAAATTACCTTGTCTAATTCCATTGGCTCTTACGGCCGGAATTATGGGTTACTTTGGGATTTATTTCAAACCTACAACCATTTTGATTTTCAGTATCACTTTTGGTATTGCTTCGGATGGAACCGTTTATTTCCTAACCAGATATCGTCAGGAAATTTATGATAAAGGACTGAATGCTTCTCAGGCCGTTACCAATTCTATTTTTGGAACCGGACTTAGTATGATTTACACAGCAGTTATTCTTTTCTGTGGTTTCTCTATTTTCTCTGCTTCGAGCTTCGGCGGTACAGCGGCGATGGGTGTCATGGTTTCGATTACTTTATTGGTAGCGATGTGTACCAATTTAATTTTACTACCTGCACTGCTTCTATCCATTTCAAAATGGCAAAAGAAAGGTGAAAAGCCATCCTGATTTAAATTAAATTGCCAAATAAACACTCCTATAAAATAACAAGAAATGAAACGAACCCTGCTTTCATTAGCGATGCTGGCCTTGTGCTCAACCTCCGTTACTTTTGCCCAGTCCGACTACCAGGCTGACTCGATTTTTATCCTTAAAATATTCAACACGGCTTTATCAGAAGGACATTCTTATGAATACCTGAGGGACCTGACCCAAAAAGTTGGAGCGAGATTGAGCGGATCCGCCGGAGCTGCCAAGGCTGTTGAATACACCAGGGATGTTATGGTGAAGGAAAAATTTGACAATGTTTTTTTACAAAATGTGATGGTACCACATTGGGTACGCGGCGCTAAGGAAAAAGCATATATTGTTTCAGGAAAACAAAAAATAGTTGTTCCAATCGCTGCTTTGGGTGGTTCAGTAGCAACACCAAAAGGCGGAGTAAAAGCGAAGGTAATTGAAGTTCAAAATTTTCAGGAATTAAGAGCACTGGGAACGGATAAGGTAAAAGGAAAAATCGTTTTCTTTAACCGGCCGATGGATCCTACCAAATTAAATACTTTTGAAGCATATGGTGGTGCAGTAGAACAACGTGGTTACGGCCCTAGCGAAGCTGCAAAACTTGGAGCAATCGGTACTATCGTCCGTTCCATGACCACAAGACTGGATGATTTCCCTCATACAGGCAGCTTGCGTTATGCGAGCGGAGCGGGAATGATACCAGCCGCAGCGATCTCGACAAACGGTGCTGAATTGTTGAGCAAGCTGATAAAAGAAAATGCCGATACTGAAGTATATTTTGAGCAATACAGTGAGACACTTCCTGATGTAGCTTCTCACAATGTCATCGGTGAATTAAAAGGATCTGAAAATCCTGCAAAATATATTGTTGTAGGCGGTCACCTTGATTCGTGGGATTTTGCACAAGGCGCTCATGATGATGGTTCTGGCTGCGTTCAGTCTATTGAGGCGGTTCGTTTGCTTAAAGTTTTGGGATACAAACCAAAAAATACTTTGAGAGCCGTGATGTTTATGAATGAAGAAAACGGTCTGAAAGGTGGAATTGCTTATGCGGATTCTGCGAAAAATAAAAATGAAAAACATATCGCTGCGATTGAATCGGATCGCGGTGGATTTATTCCATTAGGATTTGGTGTAGTTGGAACACCGGCTCAAAAAGCTAAAATAGTTTCCTGGACAAAATTGTTTACGCCTTATGGTCTATATGAATTAGGACCAGGCGGTGGCGGTGCAGATATTGGCCCATTAGGTCCGCAGGGAACTGTTTTGATGGAATTAATCCCTGATTCGCAAAGATATTTCGATTATCATCACGCTGCAAATGACACGTTTGATAAAGTGAGTAAACGTGAACTTGAACTGGGTGGCGCTTCTATGGCAGCCATGTTATACCTGATCGATAAATACGGAGTGGAATAATTTTTTCACTTCAACTAAATATAAAAGCATCGGGCCTGAATAAAATTTATTCAGGCCCGATGCTTTTATATTCTCAGGATTACTAATCCTGCTTTTCTTTAATTTTATCAAAAGAAACATCCATCCAGTCTTCCGGAATCTCGTCCAGATCTTCTTTCAGTTTTGCTGCCCAAAGTTCGGATACTTTTTCCATATCTTTCTTTTCGTAGCGATGTTCCACAATGGCGAAGCTATCCTTTTTATAAAGAACTACGTCAATTGGGAATTCAACGTCATTGTTACTGACACGTGTTGAATCAAAAGAAAGAAAGCCCGCTTTCAAAGCTTGCTTCATCGTGGATTCGTCGTCAAGAACACGATTTAAAATCGCTTTTCCCTGTCCGGAATTCCCGATAATTACATAGGGAGAACCTTCATCCAGCTCAACCCAATTTCCCTCAGAATACAGCAGAAAAAGTTTGTGTTCTGAATCATCTTTGAGCTGTCCGCCAACAATGGTATTCAGATTGAATTTCAAACCGGCCCGTTCAAGCGCTTCCTTATCCTCAACCGCAACCCTCTTCACCTGCTCTCCAAAGGCGTTGACCGCCTTGTACAATTTGTTATAAACTACTCCTTCTTCGATCAGTTCTTCAAAATAATGTACTGCCTTGTCCCTCACAGAACGCAGACCGCTTGTCATGATAAAAAGAGAATAATTATCTTTTTGAGCGATGTACATTTTCTTTTTTGTGGTAGTATTAGTGCCGGCTGTGATCCGCGTATCCGCTATGGCCACCAATCCTTCTTTCACTTTAATTCCTAAGCAATAAGTCATAATTCCGTCTTTACTTTAAAATAATGGAAAGATTTCTGTGTGAAATAAATCCTTCTCATCGTGCAATTAAATCAATTCCGCACAAAAATACCAAATCCCAAAGGTTACTTTAAGCTTTATCTAATAATTAATATAACCTCGCCCCCTGTGTTTGTCCCAGCCTTTTGTACATTTATGGGATCAGGTTCTGTAAATCAGGTTTTCTGTTACAGGATTTTCTTTTCTAAATTCACCTCTATGACGTCTGACGGACAATTGATCACCGCATTTTACACCAGTTTTAAAAACAAAGATTACAAAGGTATGCAGTCCTGTTATGCCGAAAATGCTGTTTTCAACGATGAAGTTTTTAAAAATCTCAATAGTGCAGAAGTGAAAGCAATGTGGGAAATGCTTTGTAAATCGGGAAAAGAACTCAGCCTTACTTTTGGAAACGTAACAGAAAACGAAACAGGTGCAAGTGCGGAGTGGACGGCATCTTATCTTTTTTCAAGAACCGGAAAACGGGTAGTAAATAACATTCATGCAAAATTTGTCATTGAAAACAATAAAATTGTAAGCCATACCGATACCTTTGATTTTTATGTCTGGGCGAAACAGGCTTTTGGATTTTCAGGTTTATTACTCGGCTGGACGCCTTATTTCAGAAACAAAGTTCAGACTAGTGCCAGGGAAAATCTTGACAACTTTATGAAAAAGAAATAAATTATCAGATATTATTATCCCAATTACTATTCCAATTATTACTAACAAGAAAAATGAAAAAAGCAATTTTACTATCATCTATGCTTTTCATAGGTGCACTTTCTGCCAACGCACAAACATTCAGAGGTCTTGATGTGAGCCCTATGGATAAGGCATTTTATCCTGACAATTTTTCTCACGACCGCAAGGGTGACGACAAAGCACTTGTTCGCGTTACTTACAGTCGCCCTGCAAAAAAGAATCGTGAAGTGATTGGCAAACTTGTTCCTTTTGGAAAAGTATGGAGAGTTGGAGCGGATGAATCTACCGAGATCAAATTTTACCAGGACGCAACAATTCAGGGACAAAAAATAAAAGCGGGTACTTATTCTTTATTCGCAATTCCGGGTGAAACCGAATGGACTATTATTCTTAACAAAGATTTGGATTACTGGGGCGCTTACAGCTATAAAGAGGCTGACGATGTTCTAAGAGTAAAAGTACCGGCAAAAAAGACATCAGAAACTATTGAAAATTTCTCGATCCAGTTTGCCAAAGCTGATACTGGCGCGGTAATGAAGTTTGGTTGGGAAAACACTGTGGTTGAAACACCAATTACTTTCTAATTGACTTAAAAACGAAAGGCTGTACCAGAATTTTTCTGATACAGCCTTTTATTATATAACTGAATTTTTTATTCCATAGAAGACTTCATTTCCCAAATATTCAGATCTCTGAAAGTTGTTGCTACTTCTGTTGAAAACAATTCATAACTAACTTTTTCAGAAAGCGGAAAAACCAGATCAGTCATCACCTGATTACCGCCATTTGCAAAAACTTCAATATTATTTCTGTCTACCAAAATTCTTATGTAAATATCATCATTGGTATCCGGAAGCGGCACAGATTCAATACTTGGAAATTTTGGACTGAAATCTACATTGCCACTTTTTGTACGATCAATTTTCAGCGTATTATCAATTTTGTTGTAATAAACCAGCGTCTGGTTTTCTCCGTGTTTCAACAATTTTATTCCCGCCTGCTCAGCAGAACTTCTTTTAATTACAAACTCAATATCAAGTTTACTGCCAGAGATAGAATTCAACAATTTACTTCCCGTCACAGCTACGGAATTTTGTGTTGCCAAAAGCTGACCTCGATAAGAAGTGACTTCTTTTGTAGGAAATGATTTTATCCTGTACTCACTATTTTCATTTTTAAAAATGGAAAGTTCTCTAGGAACCGACATTTGTCCTCTAAAACCTCTGGACGGCGTAACGCCGGCATATTCCCAGCTATTTTGCCATCCTATCATGATTTTGCGTTTGTCATTGTCAGGAAGATTATTGAAAATAATTCCTGCATAAAAATCTTTTCCATAATCCAGATATAACGGATATTTTAAAGCATCCGGCGTGAAAGTTTTTCCGTCAAAATTTCCGATAAAATATTGCATACCGAGATTTCCATTTTGCTGTGGATGGCCTCCGGAGACTGTAATAACCCATTTTGTTGTGCCGGGTTCATTTTCAACTGGCAGTTCAAAAATATCGGGACATTCCCAGATTTTACTTTTATCCCCAAATTTATCCCCAAACTCACTTAACAGACTCCATGATTTCAAATCCGGCGAAGCGTAAAACTGAACCTTAAATTCCAGAGGTTTGGCAACAATCATGACCCATTGTTTAAACTGTTCCTGCCAGAAAACCTTGGGATCACGAAAATCTTTGGTATGTAAATCGATTAAAGGATTTTTGTCATATCGTGTAAATTGCTTTCCATCCAGACTATACGCCAGGCTCTGGTTCTGAGAAATCCCGGTTCCGCTGCTATCGATATGGGCCGTGTAAATTGCCACCAACGGGATTTCTCCGTCTTTTTTTCCAAAACCGGAAGTATTGTTTTTATCTACCACCGCTGTGCCGCTGAAAAACATGGTAGTCGTGCCATTTCCGTTCGGATAATCCTGCAAAGCCACCGGCTGATGTTCCCATTTCATCATATCCTTGCTCGTGGCGTGCCCCCAGGACATATGTCCCCAGGTATCCCCTTCCGGATTATACTGGTAGAAAATATGGTATTGATCATTATAAAAAACCAGCCCGTTTGGATCATTCGTCCAATTGTTGGGCGGCGCAAAATGAAAGGCAGGTCTGTAAGTCATTACTTTGGTAGAATCCACTGACTGCGCCTTTACCAAAGCAGTATTATTTAACTGGCTAATCATCAAGGCAATAGTAATAGTCCGAATGGTTTTTAACATTCTCATAGGTTAAAATGTATTAAGCAGGGTCGATTTATCCGATAGTTTAAGCAATTTTTCTTTATTTCTAATATACTTAAATAACAGTGCCTGAAGATGAAAAATGGTAGAATTTAAATAATAATCTAAATTCTGATCATTTCGATCTAAATGAGTTCAAAAACGGTATATATAAAGCGGTCAATAGCAATAAAAGCTGTTTCAAAATATTCTCAACACACAGATTCTGAAAATGTACAAATTAATCATTTCGTCTTTACTTTTTTGTATTGCCTGTATCAATGAGACAGAAGTTTCCGTGATTCATTCAGGAGATAATCAGGATACCACAACCGGACTTAGATATCTTGCCCTTGGAGATTCCTATACCATTGGTGAGAGCGTTCCGGAAACGGATCGCTGGCCTGTGCTTTTTGCCAAAAGTATGGGTGAAAATGGGCGCGTGATCTCCACAACAGATATCCTGGCCAAAACCGGCTGGACAACTGCAAATCTTTTGGGTGCCTGCAACGGTTTCAAACCCAAAGAAAATTATGACCTGGTATCACTTCTCATTGGTGTAAATAATCAGTATCAAGGCAGAAGCCTCGACGAATTTAGAAGCGATTTTCACATGTTGCTTTTAAAAAGTGTGGAATATGCAGGTGATCGGAGAAACCGGGTTTTTGTCTTATCCATACCCGATTGGGGCTGCACGGAATTTGGTTCAGGCAACAGGGAGGAAACTGGAAAAAGCATTGATAAATTTAACCTGGTCGTAAAAGAAGAATGTGCGAAAGAAAAAATTCTCTTCGTTGATATCACACCAATTTCCCGAAAAGCCCTGAATGATCCAACCATGGTTGCCTCCGACAATCTGCATTATTCGAAAAAAATGCACCAGCTTTGGGTAGATGAAGCACTTCCTCCTGTGAAACCGCTGTTATCTCTTTAACACGTTTCATAAACTTGCCTTAAACTAAGTTTAGTTTAAGATATCGTAAACTCTCGAAAAAAATGCCATTCCATAAGGCAGAAGCGTTTAACTTTGAGCTGTGTTAAAACGATATAGCGATTAGATTACTATGGAAGGTGCATTTTTATTGGAAGTAAGCCGGAGAATCAAGGAAAAAAGAATTGATAAAAAACTTACTTTACAGGAGCTGGCAGACAAATCCAACGTCAGCAAAGGCCTGATTTCCCAAATTGAAAACGGCCGTAGTATTCCTTCTTTGCCCGTTATGTTCAGTATTATCCAGTCGCTGGAAATGGAAGTTGGTGATTTTTTCAAAGATCTGAACCTCGTTGAACCGACTGTTATTGTGCAGAAAAAAGATCATTACGAAACTTTTGAAAAGGAAAATACAAAGGGATTTAGTTACCAGAGAATCTTTACAAAAAGTCTTCAGGCAACAACGATAGATTTTGTCATGCTTGAATTGTCCCCAAATTCACATCGCGAGGAAGTTTACACGGAAGCATTCGAATTCAAATATATTTTAAGCGGAAAAGTTGATTACCTCATTAACGGTGATGTATACAGCCTTGAAGCAGGAGATTCATTATTTTTTGACGGAAGGCTACCGCACGTTCCAAAAAACAGACATGCTGAAAGTTGTTTGATGCTGATTGTTTATTTCTTTAATCAGAAGTAAGAGTTATTAATTATCTGATGGTTTTCTACCGGTCGGACAGTAGAAAAACCGTCCGACCGGGCACATGGCCAGAAATAAACCAAACGAATTTCAATTATTAAGGCTTCCGAACGAGCTACCCGTCGGACGGCTTTTTCGCCGTCCGATGGGTAAAAAAACCTCCCACTCAATCAAATTAATTTAAGAGTAAAAACCCCTTCAATCCTCTACCTCAGCCACCAAAAACTCCAACAAACCCGGCCTCACCTCAATATTTATCTCCACCGGCTTATCAATTTTTATCGTCTCATCATCAGCGTGAAGATCCTTTCCCTCCCAGAAAACCTGAACTTTTTTTGCCTTTAAAGTCGTAAAAGAATAACTATCGTCCTTTCCATTGATAAGATTTAATAAATATTCTTCAAACTTTTTGTGATGATTTTCAGGAATCAGAACAATTTCAAATTCTCCATCTCCCGGATCAGATGTCGGGGATAGTTCCAGATTTGGGCCAATGGAACGCGTATTCATAATTTCCACCATAATGTATTTGCCGGTGTGATCAACGCCATCTGCTATGATTTTACATTCTCGCGGCCGATAAGAAAGTACAACATCATACAAAACGGCCCGTGCCATTTTTATCTTATCTTCCCTGCTCTCCTCGGCGTCGTCTTCCATCTTGTGCATTACCTTCATCAGTTTTGGAAAAATGCCAAAGCCGAATGCTTCAAGAAAAAACATATTTTCAGGCAAACCTCCGATTTTCCCAACATCGAATTTTTTCAATATGGATCTATGCCAGGTAGAAATAATTTCGTGAACAGTTCCTGAAATATTCAGCGTGCCGGCAACATTATTTGCCGTTCCGTGAGGGAGCAAGGCAATTGGAAATTGTTTATCAATTACTTTTCTTTTTAGCAATGCTTTCGCTGTGCGGCGTACAGTCCCATCACCACCAGCTACTACCAGAAAATCCGTTTCGTCTTCAAATTTATCCCAATTCTCTTTTTTGACAGAGGCATATGTGCAGTCAAAACCAGCTTTTCCGATCAATTCCATTAATTCATTTTTCGAAAAATCCTTCTCTCCTGCACCGGGATTATGTAAAAGGTGAGCTCGTTTCATAGTATCGGTTTAAGTTAAAATTGTACTAATAAAAATATACCAGGCATAATTTTATTAGCACATCTGAAAAAAAAGATACGCTTATGAGAATCCTTGTAACGAATGACGACGGAATTTATAGTCCCGGCATTGCTGCGCTGGCCAAGATCGCTTCACGTTTTGGAGAGGTTAGAATTGTAGCTCCGGATGTAGAACAATCTTCTATGGGTCATGCCATTACGGCTTCGCGCCCCTTATCATATAAAAAATCGCCGATCGTTTTTGAAGGCATTGATGCATATCGCGTCAACGGTACGCCTGCTGATTGCGTGGCGTTGGGCCAGCATCTTTGGGAAAAAACGGACGTTGTCCTATCTGGTATCAATATGGGACCGAATCTGGGCAACGCGATGTGGCACTCGGGTACGCTTGCAGCTGCAAAACAGGCTGTTTTGTTTGGTATGAAAGGAATTGCATTAAGCACCCCGGCAGGAGAAGAGGGCCCTGATTTTGATCTTCTGGACCCTTTTGTAGAAAAGGCCCTGAAAATTTTGCTGGAAAATCCTGATCTAAATCTTATCAATGTCAACTTTCCAAGAAATCCAAAAGGTGTAAGATGGACCAGACAATCGGTTCGGTTATACGACAACAAGATTGTACCGGCACTTGATCCGATGGGAAGGAAAAGTTACTGGTTTACGGTAATTCCATTAGAAGCAGCCGAAGAAGGCTCCGACCGCTGGGCGATTGAAAATGATTTTGTCTCGATCACACCTTTAAGACTTGATCTTACCAATGAAGCTGAGTTGGTAAAAGCACAATTAAAATATCCGATTTCTTAATAAAAAAAGACTTCATCAATAAAATTAAACGGCCAAATAAACCGGCTGTTTTACAAGAACCTGCACTTTCAGATACTACATCCGAAAGCGCAGGTTTTTTATTTTCTGAACAAATCCTTAAAAGACTTCAACATCAAATAAGGGGTAGAAATCAGGTTTCGCCGTCTTACCTCCAAGAAGATAAATATTCCAATACCCTTAAATTCCTGAAAATCCATTATTTCACACCATGGAAAAAACCAAAATTGGTAATTACCGCTGGGTAATTTGCGCGTTACTTTTCTTTGCAACCACAATTAATTATGTTGACAGACAAATACTTGGATATCTAAAACCAACACTAGAATTAGAATTTAACTGGTCAGAAACTGACTACGCCAATATAGTAACGGTTTTCGCCGGTTGCTATGCACTTGGGTATATTATCTTCGGAAATATTATTGATAAAGTTGGATCAAAACTGGGTTATTCCATTTCCATTATTATCTGGAGTATTGCTGCCATTGCACACGCATTTGTAAGAAGTACTTTTGGTTTTGGCGCTGCACGTGCAGTTTTAGGTTTGGGAGAAGCTGGTAATTTTCCGGCGGCTGTGAAAGCAGTGGCAGAGTGGTTTCCAAAAAAAGAAAGAGCACTCGCTACCGGAATTTTCAATTCAGGTACCAGTATTGGAGCGGTTGCGGCACCGATTGTTGTCCCTTGGTTATTAGGATCTTACGGATGGCAGCAGGCATTTATTATCACAGGAGCACTGGGTTTTATCTGGCTTATTTTCTGGTGGCTTTTATATGAAATACCTTCACGTCATAAAAAATTAAAACCTGAAGAATTCGAATATATCCACAGCGACAATGAGGTTGTAAATGAAGAAACGACCAAACCTATCAAGTGGACATCCCTTTTAAAATTGAAACAAACCTGGGTTTTCATCATCGGTAAATTCCTTACCGATCCAATCTGGTGGTTTTTCCTTTTCTGGCTTCCCTCCTATTTTGCAACCACATTCTCTCTTGATTTAAAAAAACCAAGTATCCATTTGGTTGTGGTTTACACGGCTACGACTTTTGGAAGTATTGGCGGAGGATATTTATCGTCTTATCTTATCAAAAAAGGATGGGCTCCTTTGAAAGCCAGAAAAATTACTTTGCTTATTGTTGCCTTTGCAGTAATGCCAATTCTTTTTGCACAATATGCTACGGACATCTGGGTTGCTGTGGGGATTATCAGTGTTGCTGCCGCTGCGCATCAGGCCTGGAGTTCCAATATTTTCACGATCGTTTCGGATTTATTTCCTAAAAGAGCTGTAAGTTCTGTGGTTGGTATGGGTGGATTTGTCGGCTCGCTGGGTTCCACTTTGTTTCCTTTACTTGTGGGCGCTTTACTGGATTATTACAAAGCAGCCGGCAACATTGGCGCGGGCTATAATATTCTCTTCATTATTTGTGGGTGTACTTATTTTGTTGCCTGGTCGGCGATTCAGTTGCTTACTGCAAAAATGACGCCGGTGGAAGAAGCTTTGAGAAATGAAAACTTATAATAATCGATTAAAAAATACGTATTACTAAACCTCCGCAAATACCATTAAAATTATTTCGGCGCCATTAAACTGTAACCAATGAAAAAGTTTCGTTATCCTTTGCTGATGTTGACCCTTGCGGGCACTTTATTCTATTGTAAATCGAATAAACAAGCTGGATCACAAATCGTTGCAACAAACGTTCAGGAAACTCCAAAAGAGGATCCTGCCAAAATAGATTTTAGCAAATCTCCGTTTCTGACCGCTCAGGAATCCATGAAAAAGATTCAGGTTGAAGATGGATTTGAGGTAAAACTGGTAGCTTCCGAGCCTTTGATCAGTACACCTGTCGCTTTTTCTTTTGATCAAAAAGGACGCATGTGGGTGATTGAAATGACGGGTTATATGCCAGATACTGTTGGTACTGGTGAAGATATTCCGAATGGGAAAATTGTGATTCTTGAAGATAAAAATAAAGATGGCGTTATGGACGACAGGAAAGTTTTCCTGGATTCTCTGGTGTTGCCACGCGCTATTTGTCTTATCGAAAACGGGATTCTGGTTGGAGAACCAACAAATTTGTGGTTCTTTGAAATAAAAAATGACAAGCCTGTCAATAAAACGCTGGTTGATCCTTTGTATACCGAAGGCGGAAATGTTGAACATCAGCCAAATGGATTGATGCGGGCGATGGACAACTGGATTTATAATGCAAAGTCTAGCAAGCGATACCGCAGACAAGGAAATAAATGGCTGATCGAACAAACGCATTTTCGTGGTCAATGGGGAATTTCGCAGGACAATTACGGAAGACTTTATTACAACAATAACTCGCAGAATTTGCTGAGCGATTTCTTCTCTCCGGGTTTTGGAGCCAACAATAAAAACCAGAGAAACGTAGCAGGATTTAATGAAAAATCGGTTGCCAATAACCACGTTTATCCAATCCGTCCTACGCCCGGTGTCAACCGCGCCTATATGAAAGGTGTTGTGGACGACAGTTTGCGACTTGTTGATTTTACAGCTGCCTGCTCTCCGCTGGTTTATCGTGGAAATCTGTTTGGAAAAGCCTATGAATCAAATGTATTTGTAGCTGAGCCGTCCGCGAATTTGATCAAAAGAAATATCATTAATGACAAAGGTTATATCGTAAAAGGTGAACAGGCGTACAAAGGAAAAGAGTTTCTGGCAAGTACTGATGAACGTTTCCGTCCGGTGAGTTTGTACAATGCACCTGATGGCGCGATGTATATTGTTGATATGTACCGCGGAATTATCCAGCACAAAACTTATCTGACTCCGTATCTGAAAGGACAAATTGGCAAAAGAAATTTGACGCAGCCACTTTCGGCAGGAAGAATTTACAAAGTGGTTCCTAAAAATACGAATTCAAAAATTACAGCACTTCCAACAGATGCGGAAAGTCTGGTTAAATTATTGGGAGATAATAATGGCTGGATCAGAGATTATGCGCAGCAAAGATTGGTAGACGGCAAAATGAGCCAGGCAATTCCTGCTTTGGAATCTGCTTCAAAACAAACAGCTAATACTTTTCTTGCCATTCACGCGCTGTGGACTTTGGAAGGTTTAAATGCATTAAAAACGGACGAAGTTTTGGCTTTGTTAAATCAGACTTCATGGCCCGTTAGAATGGAAGCACTTAGTGTTTTACCATCGGTAATGTCAGCGCAAACCTATAAGACATACACCTCGGCCTTAAACAAACTGATCGATCAAAATGATACGTTATCAGCACCTTATGTTGCTTTTCTGGCGCATAATATTCAGAAATTTGACAAAAGTGCGGCTAATGATTTGTTATTGAAAGTAGCAAAAAAATATCCTGCAAACCGTTATGTGAGTGACGCGGTCATCAGTAACTTACAGGATTATGAAGATGTTTTCAAAACTGAACTACTTGCTTCGGTTTCAGATACAACGCTTCTGATTCAAAAGCAATTAAACCGCGCTATTGCACAGGCGGCTAATACCAGAGGAAACCGCGACCCGCAGATGCTTCTTAAAGAATTTCCAAAAGGAGTTGCGCTGTTTACATCTGTTTGTCAAACCTGCCATGGACCTGATGGAAATGGTGTTAAATCACTTGGGCCTCCCTTAAATCAGTCTGAGTGGGTTACAGGCGATAAAGGAAAACTTATTTCAATTGTACTTTTTGGATTGACCGGACCCGTAAAAGTGAACGGACATATTTATAAAACGCCGGAAGTGAGCGGCGATATGCCGGGAATAGGTTATGATAAAGATATGCCAAGTGAAGATGTTGCCCAGCTTCTCAGTTTTATTCGCAAATCGTGGAGAAATAACGGAGAGAAAATCACGACAGAGGAAGTAGCCTCAACACGAAAAAAACTAAGTGCCCGTCAAAAAGCATTTACGGTTGAAGAGTTGAACGGAATGTAAATGCAAATAATATTATACTAAATAAAAATGCCTGAGCAGAATTTCCGCTCAGGCATTTTTATTTAGTTTTCTAAACTTTTACTGCGATCACAATTCCGGTTGCCCAAACTTGTTTAGTCAGTACCAGATCTTTTCTTGCTTCAAGATCCTTTATCAGATTTATGGCTTTTCTGTCATGTCCTTCCGGCCAGTTCGGCTGAGGCAACATATCATCAATTATATACAACCCACCTTTATTCAACATTTCCAAAACCTCGTCGAGAAGCAAATATTTACCATGCCAGGTATCGGCAAAAATATAATCGAATTTCATTTCACGGTTACTTTCAACCCAGTCTTCACCATCAGCCAAAACCAAAGCAAGGCGTGTATCCTGCGACAAATGCGCCTCGGCTATATCCAGAAATTTTTCATCATTATCGATGGATATCAAAGTTGAATTTCTATCCATACCTGCGAGTATCCAGGAAGTTGACAATCCGGTACCGGTTCCGAGTTCAAGAAATTTTCCGCCCGGTTTTGAAGCCGCCAGCGTTTTTAAAAGTGAACAAGTCTGAACATCAGACGCCATAGTAAAGCCGGAAGCTTTGGTAGCCAGATCGATAGCTTCAAAAGCACCGGGTAAAGGATTGTTAATTTCCTGTGTCATCAGAATAATGTTTTGTTAAGGTGGAAAAATAGATAAAAATTAGCCGAAATCATACCACCCAAATCATTAAAACTGAAACAATATTTTATTTTTATAAAAATCAATCAGAAATTTAAAGCAAACATTTCCTCCAACATATCAAAACTCCATCACGAACCGTTACCTTTGCCACTTTTCCGATTGAATTGCAAATCACCGTCATGTCATTATATACAACCGAAGCCCCGATCATTATTACCTGCAACAAGCGCCTGGCACCTTATCTTGATCAGGAAGTAAAAGATCTGGGATATAAAATTGAAGAGGCTTTTATTACCGGCGTCCGCATCAAAGGCACCATTAACGATTGTATCAAACTAAATCTGAATTTGTATTGCGCAAGCCAGGTTTTGTATAGCCTGGAACAGTTTGAAGCTCAAAGCCCTGACCACGTTTATAATCATCTGGTCAAAATGGCATGGGAAGATATTCTTCCCGATCCCGGATATTTTTCGGTTACCAGCAACGTGCAGCATCCAACGATCAACAACGGAATGTTTGCTAATCTTCGTGTTAAAGATGCGATTGTTGACAGATTAAGAGATAAAAGAGGAAACCGTCCTTCAACCGGCTCTGAGCTTGTGGGTGCTGTGATTCACCTTTTCTGGAAACATGATTATGCTGAAATTTTTGTAGATACTTCCGGAGATTCTTTGGCTCGTCATGGATATAGAAAAATTCCTGGCCGTGCGCCAATGTTGGAAGCTCTCGCTTCTGCAACAATTCTTGCAAGTAAATGGGATAAAACTTCGCCGTTTATCAACCCCATGTGCGGTTCAGGAACGCTCGCAATTGAAGCAGCTTTGATTGCAAGTAAAACCCGGCCCGGTTTATTCCGTGACAATTTTGCATTTATGCATTTGCAGGGTTATGATAAGGAAGTTTATTACAACGAAATGTATGTTTTGGAAGACCAGATCATCGAGGTTTCTGGACTGAGAATTCTTGCAACGGATATCAGCGAAATGGCCGTAAACAATGCCCGTAAAAATGCGATAGCTGCCGGTGTTGCCGATATGATTGAATTCAGCGTTTGTGATTTTGCCGATACAGAAGTTCCGGAAGGTGGAAACGGTGTATTTTTTGTCAATCCGGAATATGGAGATCGTTTGGGAGATGTAGACGAACTTGAAGAAACCTACGGTAGAATCGGTGATTTTATGAAACAGAAATGCAAAGGATACTTTGGATATGTGTTCACGGGAAATCTTGATCTTGCAAAAAAAATCGGTTTGAAAGCCAAAAGAAGAATTGAGTTTTACACAAGTACGATCGATTGTCGTCTGCTTGAATACGAGCTCTATGCCGGTACAAGAGATATCAAAATAAATATTCCTCAGGAAAACTGACTGGTAAATTTGTAATTCAAAATAAATAATAACGTTACTAAGTCGTTTAACACACGTCCATTAATAACGTTTCTTTTTACCTTACGGAATTATTTTAGCCGATGAAAATCAGTTTTTCAATTATAGTTTTAATCCTTTTTTGTTCTTCCTGTCAATGGCTGGGAAATCAGCCCAGTTTTGGAGATGACTATGTTACTTACAAAATCAGTAAGGGAAACCATGAAATTGACGATAATTCCAATCCACTTTTTACAGGAAACGAATTAAAGTTTCAGGCCATTTTTGATAGTACCTGCATTTATCAAACCACAGACTCCGGCAATCAATACGATATCAATAAATTACTTGGATTTTCAGATTGTAATTCCCAGCATCACGAAAACAGTGCGCGGTTCGGATGGAACTGGCGGGATAATGCACTAAATATCTACGCCTATATTTATGTGGCCGGACAAAGACAGGAAAAACAATTGGGGACGCTTCCGATTGGAAACATGGGAAGTTTCAGCTTATCTACTCTAAACAATAATTACATATTTATTTTCAATGGCGAGCAAACTATAATGCCACGCCATTGTTCTGGCGGACTTGGAATTTCTTATAAATTGCTGCCTTATTTTGGTGGTGATGAAGTTGCTCCACATGACATCAAAATAAAAATCCGCAATATCGAATAGCACTAATTTTTAATAAGAAAGCCAGCAAAAATTACTCTTGCTGGCTTTCTTATTTGTCGTTTCGCTATTCATCCGCCAAACTTATACTTGACTTGATCAGATTTCTCTTTTTTTCTCTGACCGTCAGCCTGGCTTTTGTTGGCGGCTCCTCTCGCAGCTTTCTTTCTCTTACGGATTTTCCTGCTGCACTTTTCTCAGCCAACTTTTCGTGCGCCTCGATAATATGATGAACCGGAATTCCATTTTTAATTCCCTGAACATCTTCAAAAGGTCTGTTGGCAACTTTTCGCCTTGTTTTATTTGCAAGGCCTTGAATTTCTAATTCTCTGGCCATATTATAAATATTTAAAATTATATATCAATTATACCATTATTAAAATTGTTGCAAATTGTAAAAACATCGTTCCAACCCCAAATCTAAAAGGCACGATTTTTATAAAGCGGATGAAGCTATCAAAATTTATTGCGGGTTAATTGAACAACAATAGATCTCAAAACCTGTGGGAATAATTCCCCACTTCACATATATATGCTTATTTTATGCCGCAACCAGTCAATTTGAACAAATCGAGACTTCAGGAAATCAAAGTCTTTTTAAATAAAATCGGTGAGACCAATGAGAGCACTGAATACTCCACTGATCAGGAATATATTGTTCAATCAATCATCGAGCTCGCTAAAATAAAAGGCCGGCAGGCTATTGTTGATGACTTTGATACGGCGTATATCCACCACCTTATTACGATCCAAAAATGGGTGGAGGAATTAAAACTTATTGCAGATGAAGCAATAAACGATTTAAACCATCAGGAAAGACATTCTCTTTTTGAAAAGAAAATCATGGAAATGAATGGTTATGATGTAGAACAATTTATTGGCTATTTAAAACATGATGGCCTTTTAAAATAATTGTCAACATATCTAATCTTATACAATATAAAAAAATTACAATTTTATCAGTCTGTATAATTACCTGCCCCTTGCTGGTATGATATTTAAATAGCGGTTCTGGGGAATCCCAAAACCGTTGAATAATGAAATTAAATTACATAAACCTGTTAAAAATATAAGAATAGATTAAAGGCTGGTCCATTAATAAATTCAATTTCTGAATTATGATTCTTATAGTTGACGATAGATCCGAAAATATCCTTCCTCTGAAAAAAATTCTTGAACTGAATAACTTCAAAACTGACAGTGCAGAATCCGGAGAAGAGGCTTTAAAAAAAATCCTGAACAACAGTTATTCGCTCATCATTATGGATGTGCAAATGCCTGGTATGGATGGTTTTGAAGTTGCAGAGGCAATTTCTGGTTTTAATAAAGCCAAGGATACTCCTATCCTTTTTTTATCTGCTGTTAATAAAGAGAAAAAATTTATTACCAAAGGTTATACATCAGGCGGTATTGATTATTTAACGAAACCGGTTGATCCAGACATACTTTTGTTAAAAGTTAAAACCTTCAACAAGCTTTACGAACAACAACAGGAACTTAAAGCAATTCAGCTTTCTCTTCAAAATGAAATTGAGGTTAGAAAACAGGCTCAGGAAAATCTTGCAAGCAATATGCAGGAATTGCAGTTTGTCCTGGAATCATTACCTCAGATAGCGTTTACCATGTCTACCAATGGTAAAATTGAATATGTGAACAAACACTGGTTTCAATATTCAAAAAATTCGGACACTTTGCCGGAAATACATCCGGATGATATGTTGTGGGAAAATTGGCAAAACTCCATTTTGCAGGGTCTGGAGTTTTCATCTGAGGTACGCTTGAAAAATCTGTCGTCTCAGGATTACCGCTATTTCCTGCTAAAAACAATTCCTGTTGTACAGCAGGGCAATATTATTCGGTGGGTTGGTACTTTTACGGATATTCATCAGCAAAAAATGGCCAATGAATTGCTTGAACATAAAGTGCTGCAAAGAACAAAAGAACTGTTGGCAAAAAATTCGGAACTGGAAACAACCAATCACGAACTGCAACAATTTGCCTGGGTGGTATCACATGATTTGAAAGAACCGCTACGGAAAATCCAGACATTTAATCATCTGATCAAGGATAAGTTTTTAAACGGAAATCAGGAGGCAGCCTCCTATCTCGACAGGTCAATCAGTTCTTCGGCAAGGATGACCAGATTGATCAGCGATTTGCTTGATTATTCACGTTTATCAATTTCTGCCAATTTTCAGCCGACCGATTTAAATCTTCTGATCAGTGATATTCTAAGTGATTTTGACGATCAGATCAAAGAGAAAAATGCAGTGGTAAAGGTTGACAAATTACCGCTGATCGAAACAATTTCCAGCCAGATTCGTCAGGTATTCCAAAATCTGATCAGCAATGCATTAAAATTTGCAAAGAAAGATACCGCACCTGTTATCACGATTACTGCTGAAATTATTGAATTTAAAGAATTTGACAGCCAGCCATCTGAATCCGGAAAATTCTGCCGCATTACGCTGACTGATAATGGAATAGGATTTGATGAAAAATTCCTGGACAGGATTTTTGTCATTTTCCAGCGCCTGAATAACCAGAGCAGTTATGAAGGAACGGGAATAGGACTTGCCATAGCCAAGAAAATAATGGACAAACACAACGGCATTATTTCTGCAAAAAGCCATGAGAACGAAGGCGCCAGTTTTATAATCATTCTTCCGATTAATCAAGGTAACGAAAACATACAAACAGCCAATACAGAAAAGATTTACCAATAATAATATGCCTGCTACTTCCTCCAACTCTATAATCCGGCAACTGCAAATTGTATTTTCCGTCTCAGTTGTCCTTTTGGTTCTGAGTCTTTTTGCCTCCTTTTACAGTACTCAAAAATTAATTCTGAATTCCCAGCTTGTTAATCACACCAATCAGGTTTTGATTGAAGCAGAAAACATCATTTCCTACATTAAGGACGCGGAAACTGGTCAACGTGGTTTTTTAGTCACCCTGGATCCACAGTTTTTACAGCCCTACAACGGATCTTATGAAAAAGTATCAGCAAGTTACAACACGTTAATTTTGCTTACGAGCGATAATCCGGTTCAACAAAAAAATCTGGAAACGGCAAAATCATTGTATGAATCCAAATTCATGCAAATGCAAAAGGTCATTGACAAAACGAAGAAAAACGAGCAGGCTGCATTTGATACTGAGGCACGACAAAAAGAAATGCTGAAAGGAAAGCAGGTCATGGACGACCTTCGTGTTGTGATCGAAAGAATCAAAACCGAAGAAAATAAAATGCTCAAAGAGCGCACCGAAGCGCAGCAGGTATACATCACCTACACACCGGTTTTGCTGGTTATCGCCGCATTAATATCGATCATGATTACTGGATTTGCCTATTTCCGTATCAAAAAAGATTTGGATGACCGACTTAAAAAACAGAAAGAAGCTGAGGCAAAATATATTGAAACCACTCAAAGAATTAACGTAATCGAAGGTATTACAAAACTCGTTTCAGAAGGTGATTATTCTGTGAGAAGTTCGGATAGGATGGATGACGAACTGGGCAGGATTTCAATTGCACTGAATAGTATGACCGGCTCACTAGAGCAAACTTTTAACGATTTATCAAATAAAAACTGGCTGCAAACCGGAACTGTAAAGCTAAGTGACGCTATTCGCGGAGAAAGGATTTTAAAGAATCTGGCGGAAAATCTGATCAACACGATTACAGGTTATATCAATGCCCCGCTCGGTACGGTTTACATTCTCGATAAAGACTGGAACTACAAACTGACTGGAAACTTTGCCGCAACCCATGCGCCTGAAATTATTAAAGGTGGGGAAGGACTTGCAGGCCAGGTGATTAAGAATAAAAGTTCTGTCATTATCCGGGACCTGCCTGAAAATTACATTACAGTAAATTCTTCACTAGGAACAACTCCGCCGACTTGTCTGGTTATTTTACCTTTGGTTTATGCCAATGAATGTATCGGTATTATTGAAATCGGACTATTAAGAGAACCTGCACCATTGGAAATCCAGTTTTTGAAAGATAATCTTGAAATGCTTTCCATCGGTGTAAATGCCGCACTGGATTATGTTAAGTTGCAGGATTTCCTTGAAGAAACGCAGGCACAATCCGAAGAACTGCAAACGCAGCATAATGAACTTGAAAACCTGAATGCAGAACTGGAAGCGCAATCCCAAAAGCTCCAGGCTTCTGAGGAAGAGTTGCGCGTGCAGCAGGAAGAGCTTCAACAAACCAATGGTGAGCTCGAAGAACGGAGCAGTTTACTTGAAGAGAAAAACCTGGAAATTGAGAAAAAGGCGGAAGAGCTTGAACTAACCACCCGTTACAAATCGGAGTTTTTGGCAAATATGTCGCACGAATTGCGTACTCCCCTCAATTCAATATTGCTGCTGAGCCGATTGCTGGCAGAAAACGACGAGAAAAATCTTAATAGTGATCAGGTGGAATATGCCACCGTTATTCAGTCGTCCGGAAATGGATTGCTGGGTCTGATTGATGAAATTCTGGATCTTTCCAAAATTGAAGCCGGAAAAATGGATCTGGATTTTGCCAGAGTTTCTGTACGGGATATAACAAATGACATCAGGGCTCTTTTCAATCAGGTAGCCAAAGAGAAAAATCTGGAATTTAAGATTACTGTTGATGACAATGTTCCGGCATTCATCGAAACGGACAGAATGCGCCTTGAACAAATATTGAAAAACCTGATTTCTAATGCACTTAAATTCACCTCAAAAGGTTCGGTTGAACTGAGTGTAAAATCTAATCCGGATGATGCAAAGACGCTTTCATTTTCAGTTAAGGATACCGGAATTGGAATTCCTCCTGAAAAACAGCAGCTTATCTTTGAAGCATTTCAACAAGCGGACGGCTCGACAAAAAGAAAATATGGCGGAACTGGTCTGGGCCTTTCTATCAGCCGTGAGTTGATAAAACTGCTTAAAGGAGAGATTACACTGGTAAGTGAATCGGGTAAAGGCAGTGAATTTATTTTATATCTGCCGGTTTCTCCCAACCAAAATCATCAAATTCAGGAAAGCAGAAGTTTCTTCGGAACATCCAAACCGGAGGCCTTCGTCGCCAAAAAAGAGGAAATCATAGATACACGGTTTGTAAGTACGGTAATACCGGAAAGTATTCCTGACGACAGGTCATCAATCTCTGAAAAAGATAAATCTATCCTAATCATTGAAGATGATACCAATTTTGCCAAATCGCTTCTGGATTATACCAGAAAAAAAGGCTACAAAGGAATAGTTGCTGTGCGGGGCGATGAAGGACTGGAACTCGCTGAGAGTTTCAAACCGCAGGGTATTTTACTTGATATACAACTGCCTGTGATGAGTGGCTGGGATGTGATGGACAGGTTAAAATCCAATCCAAAAACGAGACATATTCCTGTGCATATCATGTCTTCGCACAAGCTGAAAAATGAAAGTTTAATGAAAGGTGCAGTCGATTTCATTGATAAACCGATGGCGCTGGACAAGATGCAGGAGATATTCAAAAAGATCGAATATGTATTAAGCCGGAAGTCCAAGAAGGTTTTGATTGTTGAAGATAACCCACAGCACGCCAAGGCTTTGGCATACTTCCTGGAAACCTTTAATATCAATTCAGAACTGAGAAGTAACATTTCAGAAGGTATTGAAGCGCTAAAAAATAAGCAGGTCGATTGTGTGATACTGGATATGGGAATCCCCGACAAACAGGCCTATGAAACGTTGGAAGAAGCCAAAAAGAATCCAGGTTTTGAAAATCTTCCTATCATTATTTTCACTGGCAAAAGTTTATCGATGACCGAAGAGCTGCGTATTAAACAATATGCTGATTCCATCATCGTGAAAACGGCACATTCCTATCAACGTATGCTGGACGAGGTATCGCTTTTCCTACATGTTGTTGAAGAAAGTAAAAAACCACAGGTGCGGGATGGAGATTTCAAGAAACTGGGAGCTTTGGAACAAATATTACAAGGAAAAACTGTTTTGGTAGCAGATGATGACGTCCGTAATATTTTCTCGCTGACCAAATCGCTTGAAAATTATAAAATGAATGTAATAACTGCGCTGGATGGCCAGGAGGCTTTACAAAAACTCCATGAAAATCCGTCAATAGATGTAGTTTTGCTTGATATGATGATGCCTCAAATGGATGGTTACGAAACTGCACGAAGAATACGCGAAAATTATCAATGGAAAAATTTGCCGGTAATTGCAGTTACTGCCAAGGCAATGACTGGCGACAGAGAAAAGTGTATCAACGCGGGCGCGTCAGATTACATCACCAAACCGGTTGATATTGACCAACTTATGTCATTATTACGTGTTTGGCTTTACGAAAAATCCTGATTTTAAAACATTCCTAAATAGTATAGACCAATAGCAGCTAAAATTTATGCACAAAAAAAGGGTATTGATCATTGACGATGATGCCAGAAATATTTTTGCACTCTCCGCTACTTTACGTTCAAAATCATTTGAAAGTATTTCATGTACTGGTGCACGTGAAGCGTTGGAATTGTTGAAAACGGACGAGGTGGTGGACGCTATCCTCATCGATATGATGATGCCGGATATGGATGGCTATGAAGCTATTCCGCTAATCAAAAATATTGAATCGAGACGGCAAACACCCGTTTTTGCCGTTACTGCCCAGGCTATGGTCGGCGATAGGGAAAAATGTCTGCTGGCAGGTGCAGACGACTATATTTCCAAGCCTATCAATGTTGACCATTTATTGCAACTGTTAAGAAGTATTTAAAATTTATGATGATCGAGGACGAAGACATAGATCTTCTTTTGAATGACGTATTTGAAATTTACGGATATGATTTTGCCAATTATTCGAGGGCATCATTAAAAAGACGTATTATAAGATTATTCGCGCTGGACAAGTTTCCAAGTTTTGCAGAACTGCGTTATCGTGTGCGAACGGAAGAAGATTATTTAAAGAGATTCATTGAAGAAATTACGGTGAACGTAACCGAAATGTTTAGGGATCCGTCATTTTATAAAGTGTTAAGAAATGAAATTCTGCCAAATTTAGGTACCAAACCGTTCATAAGAATCTGGCACGCAGGGTGTTCAACAGGTGAAGAAGTTTTTTCGATGGCGATATTGTTACAGGAAGCCAATTTGTTAAAAAAGTCGCTGTTATATGCCACCGATCTGAATCCCAGTGTTTTAGAAAAAGTCAGAAAGGGAATTTTCCCTCTAAACCAGATGAAACAATATTCCGAAAGTTATATAGCCTCGGGAGGAACAAAAGATTTTTCTACTTATTACACCGCAAATTACGGGCAGGCAAAATTGAACGAAGATTTATCGGAAAAAATTATTATTTCGACACACAACCTTGTTTCTGACAGTTCTTTTAATGAATTTGACCTTATTCTATGTCGTAATGTTCTTATCTATTTTGACAAGGATTTACAGGAAAGAGCTTTGAAATTATTTGATGAAAGTCTGGGACCGCTGGGATATCTTGCTTTGGGATCAAAAGAAACTTTGAAATTTTCGACCATACAATCAAGATACAAGCAATTGGATAAGGAAAAAATATGGAAGAAAACGATGTAAAAAATAAATTTAAAGCCATTGTTATCGGCGGTTCGGCCGGCAGCCTTACTGTTTTGTTTGAAGTTTTCCCGGCCTTGAATCCTGTTTTGAATGTTGCTATAATTCTGGTGCTGCACCGTAAGTATTCCGGCGACTCGTCCCTATCCGATCTACTTTCTACCAAAACATCATTGCCTACCAAAGAAATCGATGACAAAGATCCCATTCTTCCAGGCCATGTTTATCTCGCTCCCGCAGATTATCATTTACTGATAGAGAAAAAAAATATTTTTTCTCTTGATGTATCCGAGAAAGTGAATTTCAGCCGGCCAAGTCTGGATGTTACTTTCGAGTCTGCCGCAGATACTTTTGGGCCTTCCCTTGTGGCAATCCTTTTATCAGGTTCAAATGACGATGGAACGGCAGGTCTGAAAGCTGTTAAAAATGCCGGTGGACTTATTATTGCACAAAAACCGGAATCCGCGCAAATGGCTTATATGCCTCAAAATGCAATTAACAATCTTGAAATAGACCTTGTACTGGATTCAAAAGAGATCAGTGACTTTATTAATAATTTAAATCAATAAAGTCACTAAATCTGCCTTCTATTTTCTTTCAAGTGTAAATTCCAGATCAACATAATTTTACAATCCTAACTTTATTTCCCACATCCACGATATTTCTTAATCAACTTTTCAAATACCTTTTTGGATTTATACCATAAGAGCCGTGAAGTTGACATTGCAATTCAAAATCCTAAAAAATACTTTTGCTTTACAGCAATTCCCATCAATTATGGTCTTAAATTGATGAATGAATTAATGCCTGGGTAAATAATTTTCCATGCAATAATTCGGGCATTCATTAACGTGTACCTTTCAAAATTTTAAAAATGGATTTCAAAACCGCATTAGAAAACATCTTTGTTGAGGCAAAGGATGTTCCTGCTGAATTTTCCCTGCCATCGGAAATTTACCAGCGGGAATACCTTAGTAATGGAGAAATGAAACAGTGGAACGGGCAAGTTCATGAAGTATATTCGCCAATCTGTATTAAAACGGAAAACGGGCTTGAAAGAAAACTAATCGGCAGCTATCCGGTTTGTACAGAAGATGAAGCGCAGGCTTCACTGGAAGCCGCCGTTCAGGCATACGACAATGGCCGCGGCGAATGGCCCATCATGAGTGTTGAAGAACGAATTCACCACGTCGAGAAATTCACTGGTAAAATGATTGAGCAAAAGGATATTATCGTAAAGCTCATCATGTGGGAAATTGGAAAATCGTTTGCCGATTCTACCAAAGAATTCGACCGTACGGTTGAATATATTTATGCAACCATTGATTCTTTGAAACATCTGGACAGGGATTCGTCCGGGTTTGAAATTGTAGATGGTATTGCAGCACAGATACGCAGGTCACCTTTGGGTGTGGTTTTATGCATGGGACCATTTAATTATCCTTTGAACGAAACTTTCACAACGCTTATTCCGGCGTTGATTATGGGAAATACAATTTTGTTTAAACCACCGAAATTTGGCACATTGCTGCATTATCCTTTGCAGGAAGCTTTCAGGGATTGTTTTCCAAAAGGCGTGGTCAACGTAATTTACGGCCGTGGAAATGCGATTGTTCCAGGTTTGATGCAATCAGGAAAAATCAATGTGCTGACCTTGATCGGTTCCAGTAAAGTTGCGAATGAACTGAAAAAACAACATCCAAAAGTGAACCGTTTGCGGGCAGTTTTGGGTCTTGATGCCAAAAACGCTGCTATTGTAACAGCTCATGCCGATATTCCTTTGGCCGTTAAAGAAACAATTACAGGTTCTCTTTCATTTAATGGTCAGCGCTGCACCGCTTTGAAAATCGTATTGGTACACAGAAGTATAGCGGATGAATTTATCAAACAATTTAACGCCGCTGTGGGCCAGCTTAAATTTGGTATGCCCTGGGAAAAAGGCGTATCTCTCACGCCATTGCCAGAACCTAATAAAATTGATTATCTGAACGAATGTATTGCGGATGCGGAAAAGTTCGGGGCTAAAATCATGAATGAAAACGGAGGTACATCACTGGCTTCCTTTTTCTATCCAGCTGTTGTTTACCCGGTAAACGATCAGATGAAATTATATCATGAAGAGCAATTCGGTCCCATTATCCCGATTGTTCCTTTTGATGATCTGGAAGAAACGATTGATTTTCTGATTGCATCCACTCACGGACAGCAGGTTAGTATTTTCAGCAATAACGCTCAGGAAGTTTCCTGGCTGATAGATCCCCTTGTAAATCTGGTAAGCCGGGTTAATATTAACACCCAGTCACAACGAGGCCCGGATGCTTTTCCATTTACCGGACGCAAAGACAGCGCAGAAGGAACACTATCCATTCCTGACGCAATACGCTCTTTTTCAATACGTTCGCTTGTTGCTTTTAAAATGAATGACAGCAACAATCAGCTGATTAATGAAATTGTCAGAGAAAACAGTTCTAATTTTTTAAGTACCAAGTTCATTTTCTAAAATTCAATATTGGCCAGGTTATTTATCCTCCGGAAACTTTCGTCTTCACATTAACTCGTGAAAAAGGATTTCCGGGGGATATTTTTTGCAAATTTCTACAATTTAGATTTAATCAAAACGGTTCTCAATTGCAGTGCTTAATCCCTCAAAAATCTTTGTAAAGTATTGAAATAAAATATTTTACAAATGACTTTTCAAAGCCCAATTTTTCAAGATCTTTTTAAATCCAACATATATCTAAATTTTTTTCATATTTTACCACTAAAAACACTAATAAAAATGGTGGTTTGTGTTATAGATATAAGGGCATTCCTATATTTGCAAATATTCACAAATTGAAAGTCAGACTTTTGGCCTAAATACAATGTGAGGATTACCAGTCAGTCTAAATCACTGGAGTCAGTGATAAGATTTTTTAAAAACGAAATGTTTAACAAAGCCGTTACTACCATGGACCAGGATACGAAGTTAAGTGCAGATTATATTGATTCTCAAATTGGAAATGTGATAGAATACTACGATCGCTGGGAATTTGGTGAAGAACCTTTTTTCGGAAAAGCGCGTATTAAAGGCCTCGCAGATGATGAGTTTGGAAAATTAAGAATTATCTGTGAAGTATTGGAAGGAAGCGACCTTGAATTGGCTTACGAAGAAGAAGATAATTTTGTGCACTCTGATAATCGTCCGATTTATGCCGGTGCACCTCCTTTTGAAATTTATTCGGCCAACTGGATTACAACTGATGGGAAAAAGAAAAAACAAACTTTTATTTCCCTGCCAAACGAAAACGCACGCGCTTATGCTGCCCAGCTGACTAATAGTAAAGTGGTTGTGAAACGCATCTACTAACAAAAAAGCCAACTTCTTTCATTATAGAAAGAAGTTGGCTACAATAAAATAACTTGTTTCTAAGCCGGCACGAGCATTAGCTGGTTAAATTCATTCTCTGCTATTTGCACCTGTTTACGGCTTATTCCACTATATAATAAAATAAGCTCCCTCCCCTGTTCTTTTGTAACTGTCTGTAATTTCCAATATTTGGGATGACTGATACCAATAGGCGTCCGAAACGATTTTTCTCCCGGTTCCCTTATCAGAATTTCATATTCAGTTTTTAATTTCTGTATGGTTGGATGATACGTTGCCTCAAAGATTACCTTAACCTCCCGGCGATTTTTCAAAGTGAAAACTTTTTCATGTGTCATGACTATTCTTTCTTTTTTTATAACAATACAAAGTTAATCTACTAACGGAATATACTTGAAAATTGTATTGATTTTTTATTAAAAAGTTATTAAACGTAAGGCCAGAATATAAAAATGCCACAGATTTGAGACGTTAACTTTGGTTGTACGTCACTTGAACAGGTCGTTTAATAAAAATTTATTCATTCTTTCTAAATTTCACCCCATGAAAATCCTGCTTACCGGTGCCACAGGGTATATAGGCAAACGATTATTGCCGGTATTACTTGAAAACGGGCATGAAGTTATTTGCTGTGTACGGGATAAGGGGAGATTTACTCCGCCAGAAAATTCTGAAAATCAGGTTACTGTCATTGAAGTGGATTTTCTGAATCCGGGCACGCTTAAAGAAATACCTGAAAATGTTGACGGAGCCTATTATCTGATCCATTCGATGTCCTCAGATTCCAAAGATTTTGCTAAACTGGAAGATCAGTCGGCAGAAAATTTCCGAAACCGAATGAATCAGACGGAGGTCAAACATATCGTATATCTGAGTGGAATCATTAACGACCATAATTTATCCAAACACCTTGCATCCAGAAAAAAAGTCGAAGATATTCTGGCTGCGGGGAAATACCATTTTACAACTTTAAGAGCGGGAATAATTATCGGCTCCGGAAGTGCTTCTTTCGAAATTATTCGAGATCTGATTGAAAAACTGCCGGTTATGATCACACCAAAATGGCTGCAAACGAAATCCCAGCCGATTGCAATCAGAGATGTGATAACGATGCTTGAAAAGGTACTTTTTAATAAGGATACTTTTGGTAAAAGTTTTGATATCGGCGGGCCAGATATTCTTACTTACAAACAAATGCTTTTAGCGTTTGCAGCAATCCGGAATTTAAAGCGTTTCATCATTACATTACCAGTGCTTACGCCGAAACTATCTTCTTATTGGCTTTATTTTGTTACTTCTACTACATTTTCCCTGGCAAAAAAACTTGTTGACAGTATGACGGTTGAAGTGGTTTGTCGTGATAACAGACTTTCAGAATTACTTCATCTTAAACCTATGAGTTATAAGGAAGCTATCGAAGCGGCCTTTACCAAAATTGAACAAAATGCAATCATATCCAGCTGGAAAGATTCTCTGATCAGCGGAAGAATTAATACCAGACTTTCGCAATATGTTCAAGTTCCTGTTGATGGTTGTTTTAAGGATATTAAGAAATTTCCGATCCATGATGTCCAAACTGTACAATCCAGGATCTGGAAAATCGGAGGACAAACGGGCTGGTATTATGCCACCTGGCTTTGGCAGCTGCGCGGCTATTTTGATAAGCTGGCCGGGGGCGTTGGTATGCGAAGAGGAAGGACTTCGGCGATCGACATTCACTCGGGAGATACACTTGATTTCTGGCGCGTTTTGCTGGCTGACAAAAAACAGGGACGATTATTATTGTTTGCAGAAATGAAACTTCCCGGAGAAGCCTGGCTGGAGTTCAGTATCAACGGGCAGGAATTAACACAAACCGCCACTTTTCGGCCAAAAGGTTTGTACGGAAGACTTTACTGGTATTTTTCCATGCCCTTTCACTTTTTTATATTTAAAGGCATGATCACGGCGATTACAAAATAAAGGCCTCCGGTAACTATACCCAAAGCCTCTATTCGCCACTACACACACCCAATCTCAATTACTTTTTCAGTTCTTTAATTTCAAACTGAACTTCCTGTAACATTTTAAGCAATTGCTGCATATCTGTTTGCGGTTCTGGCAGTTGCTTGCTATGGAAACTGTAATACTCCCATAACTCCAAAACCTCGGATACCGGAACCGTATAAGCAAAATATTGTTTGTTGAACGACTGCAAAAGCATCGTTCCGTCGTCATTTATAGTAACCTGTTTAAAAACAAAATCCTGCTCCCCTTTCAAAATCACGATACACGGAGTTTCATTTTTAAGCAATCGCCAATCCTGAACATATCTTGTAATAATATCACTGCCTTCAGGAACCGGAAGCATAGAATCCCCTATTGTAGGAAACATACGGAAAGTGCCATTTTTAGGCAGATTCGGAAGATTAAACCTTGGTAATCCAGCTAGAAATTCAGGATCGCTGTATCCCGAACGATAGCCGGCTTTCGCCTTTACAGGAACATATTCCACATTTTCTTTCTCATCTTTATCCACCGTAATAGCCAGGACCCGGATCTTACTTCCCGACATGTATGCCTGACTCCCCTCTTCCAGATCTTTGAGTTTTTGCTCACTGAGTTTTGACAGATCCATCTTTAAAAGACAGTCAATACTCATCTTGAAATAACTGGAAGTATTCACCAGATCTTCTACCGTCGGGTTGACGGTTCTTCCGCTTTCATGCGCATTAAGCTTTACACGCGAAATTCCCAGCTTTTCGGCTAGTACCTCCTGGCTCATCTTTTTCCTTAGCCGTAAATGCTTAATGTTTCCTGACCAAAATATTTGTTGCGTTTCCATAACGGTATGATACTTTTGAAATCAATCAGTAGATATTTTCAATATCAAATGTAATAACTTTTTAAATAAAACATACAAAACCTGAAAATTTTTTTTCTGTATTTTATTTCAAACCAATAAGTTATAAGACAGTCACAAAATCAGCTCTCTAAATTGAAAAGATTTAAAAGTCATAGCTTTTATTAAAACTATTTTTTCAAAACATGACATAAGTCATTTTGTTTAACTATTTTTGAAAAACGTTAAACAAAAATGGCTTTATACTCTATTAAAGATCTTGAAAGGATCAGCAACCAGAAGGCCCATACCATCCGTATTTGGGAGCAACGCTATGGTTTGCTGGAACCTGAAAGAACGGAAACCAACATCAGGTTTTACGACGACATTCAGCTCAAAAAGCTGCTGAATGTTTGCACCCTGATGAGTAAGGGTATGAAAATTTCGCATATTAGTAAGCTCAGTAAGCTGGAAATGGCTATTGAAATTGACAAGATCATTACAGAATCCTTTCAAAATGAAAAACATGTTGAAGTTATTATCAACCAGGCGTTAATTTCTCTTTCTACTTACGACCAGCCTCTTTTTGATGAGCTTTTTTCAAACGCTGTTACGCGTTTTGGGATGGCTAAAACTTATACAAAAATTATTTACCCGCTTCTGGTACGGACTGGATTAATGTGGGTAAAGGACGACCTGCTTCCGGCTCAGGAACACTTTTTATCTAACCTTATTAAACAAAAACTTTTTAGCGCCATTGATGCACTTCCGCTGCCGAGAAATGCAGACCAGAGCTGGATTCTTTTTCTAAATGAGTCTGAGGATCATGAAATTGGACTTCTTTTCGCAAATTATCTTATCCGTCAGCATGGAAAAAAAGTGATTTATCTGGGACAGCGTGTTCCTTATGATAACTTGACCAACGTGGTGAAACATTGTAATCCGACGCATATTTATTCATTTTTCGTGCGGAATCAGTATGAAAACGATCTGGCTGAACTGATCACAAAATTATCAGCCGACTTTGGATCCAGTATGATCTGCATTTCCGGAGGTGATCAAAATATTCAAAAGATTGCCGAAGAAAATAACATCATGCAGATCAAAACGATTGATAGTCTCATCGAAATTTTAACATCAGCCCATGCCTAATCAGACTGAAAAAATAAATAAAAAGGAAATTGCCGTTATTGGGTCCGGTTTTGCCGGAATGGCTGCCTCAGCTGTGCTGGCTGCAAATGGAACCCGGGTGACAGTCTTTGAAAAAAATGCGAAAACCGGTGGAAGGGCCAGATCTTTTGAAAGCAATGGTTTTGTATTTGATATGGGCCCAAGCTGGTATTGGATGCCGGATGTTTATGAAAACTATTTCAATTTGTTTGGCAAGACAACTTCCGATTTTTATGAACTAAAAAAACTGGATCCAGGATTTGCCGTGATTTTTGGTGAAAGTGAGGTCATTGATATTCCGTCAGATTTTAATGAAATATGTGAATTATTTGAAAGTATTGAAACCGGAAGCGGGGCCAAACTGAAAAAATTTATTGAAGAAGGTGAGTTTAAATACCGGGTTGGAATGGGTGAAATGGTTTTCAAACCAGGCCATTCGGTTTCTGAGTTTTTTAGTCTGAAATTGTTCAAAGACGCGCTGCAAATCCAGCTTTTTTCCTCTTTCAGCGATCACGTCCGAAAATATTTCAAGAATCCGAAGTTACTCTCAATCATAGAATTCCCTGTGCTCTTTCTTGGTGCAATGCCAAAAGATACGCCGGCCTTGTATAGCCTGATGAATTTTGCCGGACTAAAACAAGGTACATTTTATCCTATGGGCGGTTTTGGAAAAGTAGCTGATGCTTTTAAAACAATTGCTGAAAATCAGGGGGTCAATTTCAAAACCTCCCATAATGTTGATTGGCTGGAAATTAAAGCAGGTGCAATCAGTCATTTGCACGCCAACGGTAACAGTCATCAGGTAGATGCCATTATTGGCAGCGCAGATTACCACCATATTGAAAATGACCTGCTTCCCGACTATTTACAGTCATATAGCGAATCCTATTGGTCTGCCAGAACTTTCGCGCCATCATGCCTGCTGTTTTACCTCGGTGTAAATAAAAAAATAGACAAACTCAGACATCATAATTTGTTTTTTGATGAAGATTTTGAACAGCATGCAATTGAAATTTATAAAGAAAAAAAGTGGCCGACAAATCCTCTTTTCTACGTTTGCTGTCCTTCAAAAACGGATGATTCTGTGGCACCGGAAGGAAGCGAAAATCTCTTTGTACTAATGCCGATTGCCATCGGACTTCCTGATTCTGAGAACATTCGTGAAGAATATTACAATGCGCTGATGAAACGGCTTGAAAAGTTTGCTGGCGAAGATATTACCAGCCATGTCGTTTATAAGAGAAGTTATTCCGTTTCGAATTTCATCAATGATTATAACGCTTATAAGGGCAATGCTTATGGGCTGGCTAACACTTTAATGCAAACAGCAATCTTCAAACCAAAAATGAAAAGTAAAAAAGTGAAAAACCTGTACTACGCGGGACAGCTGACAGTACCGGGACCGGGTGTTCCTCCTTCCATTATTTCAGGTCGAATTGCCGCACAAGAACTTTTGAAATTCCTAAAGAAATAAGATATGAAAGCGATTTTTGATAATCTGTCTGCCTCTTGCAGCAAGACAACGACACAATTATATAGCACTTCATTTTCATTGGGAATTCAGTTTCTTGATAAAAAATACCATGAGCCGATTTACGGAATTTATGGTTTTGTAAGGCTGGCCGATGAAATTGTTGACAGCTTTCATGAATATGACAAGGAATTTCTGATGCGGAAAATCAGAAAGGACACGATGGAAGCTATTTCCCTGAAAATCAGCATCAACCCGATCCTTAACAGCTTTCAGCATGTCGTTCATACATACAAGATTGAATGGGCACTGATCGATACTTTCTTAAGAAGTATGGAAATGGATCTTTATCAAAAAGAACATACCGAAGACTCTTACAATCAATACGTTATGGGCTCGGCAGAAGTTGTGGGACTCATGTGTTTGCGGGTTTTCACACAAGGCAACCTTGTCGTCTACGATGAACTGAAACCCTATGCAATGAAACTTGGAGCGGCGTTCCAGAAAGTAAATTTTCTTAGAGATCTGATGGCGGACTATCAATTATTAGGCAGGAATTACTTCCCGGATGTCAATTTTCAGCACTTTTCTCATAGCGACAAACTTAGCATACAAAAAGAAATAGAAGCTGATTTTGAAGAGGCGCTCATTGGTATAAAACAGTTGCCCGCCGGAGCCAGAAGAGGAGTTTACCTTGCTTATTTTTATTACAAAAAATTATTTCTGAGGATCAAGGAATTACCGCCTGAAAAAGTAATGACAGCCCGGATCAGAATTCCTGATTATGATAAAATCGGATTAATGTTTCAGTCATTATTTAGGCATGAATTTGATCTTTTATGACAATAATTTGTTAGATAAAGTAGTAGTATAAGTAGCATTTTAAAAATTTGCTTCTTGTTCTAAAACCTAAATCTGTTAACTCATGAATGATCACGTTGTCCTTGTAAATGAAAATGATGTCGAAATTGGTTTGATGCCAAAACTGGAAGCACACCAGAAAGGTGTTTTACATCGTGCGTTTTCAATTTTTATTTTCAATACAAACGGAGATTTGCTTTTACAGCAGCGCGCTTACGGAAAATATCACTCGGAAGGATTGTGGTCAAATACCTGTTGCAGCCATCCTTTCCCGGATGAAACTACCTCACATGCCGCTACAAGACGCCTGAAAGAGGAGATGGGCATTGATGCTTCGTTGAATTTTTTGTATTCATTCAAGTATGAGGCTGGTCTGGATAATGGGTTGACTGAGCATGAACTTGACCATGTTTTCTGGGGAATTACGGATAAAACTCCTGTAATTAATCCTGATGAAGTTTTAAGTTATCAATACATTTCGGAAGAAAACCTTCGCATAGATATGCGGGAAAATCCTGCAAAATATACTGAATGGTTTAAAATCTGCCTCGATGAAGTTTTGGACAGAATAAGAATTTAATCAACATATGAATCCTGTTATTGCAAATATCCTGACCGTCATTGTAACTTTTATAGTGATGGAATGTGTGGCCTGGCTGGCTCACAAATACCTTATGCATGGTCTTTTCTGGTTTCTTCACCACGACCATCATCAAAGAGACGACAAGGATTTTTTTGAAAAAAACGACTACTTTTTTCTCATTTTCGCCACCCCAGGGATATTGTGTCTTTATTTCGGACTTGAACAAAATTTCAGCATGCTATTCTGGATCGGTACCGGAATCACTTTATATGGCATGGCGTATTTTTTGGTGCACGACATTTTCATTCACCAACGTTTCAAGATTTTCAGAAATACTGATTCCTTTTATCTGAAAGCAATACGCAAAGCGCATAAAGTGCATCACAAACATTTGGGAAAAGAAGAAGGAGAATGTTTTGGTATGCTTTGGGTCTCGTTCAAGTACTTTAAGGAGGCAAAACAATCAATGGCTAAGCAAAATAAGGTACCACGCTCTGTATAAGATTATTAAAACTTTTCACCATGTGTTAAGCTGATAATTCCGCGCATTAAACCTGGCGTTTTACTCAAAAATTTCAGCGCCAGATGCGTTGTATTTTTCTTACCAAACAGGTTTTGCAAATAATATCCCGCACGGATTCTGGTATTTAACGCTTCATTCCATGACTTTTTGTAGGCTGATGTTACTTCTTCCAGTGAAGATTTATTTTCAAAATATTTGATCAACTCTACTGCCAATAATTTCGAAGCTCTCATACCCATACTCATGCCATTTCCACAAAGCGGAGTGATAGATCCCGCCGCGTCACCCAGAAGGAAGATATTTACAACGTCAGTTTGTTTTTTATTGAACTGAATATTGCTGATTACCAACGGATTAGAATGAATAAATTCCGATTTTGTAAAGTAATTTTTTAAAAAAGGATTCTTGAAAAGAACATGCTCCTCCATCTTTTTTATATCCTTATTGTTGTTTTGAAGATTCTTAGCAGTAGTAAGATAACACAGACAATGCCAATCCTGGTCTACCTTTGAAATACCGCAATAGCCATCTTTAAAGTTATGAAGCTCAATTCGGTTGCTGGCAAGATCACTCTTGATATGATACTTTACACCAATATAATTTGTACCACTTTTATCTTCCCGGATTAAATAATTATCATTTTTTTGGATAAAAGAAGGTGTATATTTCCCATAACTGCCGCAAATAATTGTAGCCCGGAATTTTCCCTGATTCGTGTCAATTTCCTGAAATTCAGTGCTGATCTGATTGACAGCGGTAACTTTACAACTTTGAAGAATTGTAACTTTTTTGTCAATCGCAAGTTGATAAAGATAATTATCCAGACTGTATCTGCTTATACCAAATCCGCCCATTTCCAGGGTTTGATTTAACATAAATCCTTTTTCTGAACTGATTCCCAACGAATCAATGATGGGCAAGTCGTAAGTATCAAGTGGTAAACCAAGCCTCATCAGAAAATCCCAGCTTTCCATAGAAATGTATTCGCCGCAAACTTTGTGAAACGGATATTCATTTCGCTCGAACAAAACAACCTTAATGCCTTGATCTGCAAGTTGTATTGCCAAACATAATCCGGCTAAACCTCCACCGATAATGGCACAATCGTATGTTTTATTCTCTGGTTCCATCCATTATGATCTGATGCCGAAAAGCCCATTTATTTTTTACAGAATAATGACTTGCCCGCGACTGTTCCAAAATCGAAATCCATTCTTTCCTTTTGAAACCTCGTAAAACAGAAAGTGGGGCATCATTTTTTACAAGGTAAGATTTTGAAAACAAAGAGGTTAACAATTTTATCGAATAATAAGCCAATGGATTTCTTTCGAGGTCGTTGATGATGAGAATTGATTTATTTTCAACTGCAAAACCTATTAATTCCAAGAGCTCGCTTTCGGTAAGATGATGACAAAACAGGCAGGCGTGAATAATATCTATTTTTTCAATGTGCTTGTAAATGTTTTTATAATCATCACAAAGGAACCTGATTCCGGTATTTTCAGGATTACTTTCTGCGTATTTGATGCAAACCGGTTTTAAATCAACACCATGTAAATCAATAGAATACCCCTGTTTCGTTCTCCATTTTTTTATGTGCTTTAACGTGTCTCCTCCACCACAACCGATATCAACAAATGAATAACGATGGCCCGGTTTTACAATCGTTTTTAAAGCTGAAAAGGAAATATTATAGCCACCAAGCCAGTGATTAACGAAGTCAAGTTCCCTTAGATTTTGAAATAAATCATCTTCCGGAATTTCTTCCTGGTCCAGCAGTTCCTTTTCGGTACTTCTGAACTTAAACATATTGCAGCTGCATGGTTTCAATACTTAATCCTGGCCCAAAGGCAGCCGCGAAAAGCTTTTCACCAGCCGTTGCCTTTTCAGCTTTTTCCAATACCTGTTTCAAAACAAATAAAACTGTCGGCGAAGACATATTCCCGTAATCTTTAAGCACTTTATAAGTTTCTGCAAGTAAAGATTTATCAAGGCTCAAAGCAGCTGCAAAATCATCAACAATTTTCTTTCCGCCGGGATGAATTGCCCAATGCTCAATATCAGAGGGTATTAGGCCAATTTTATCTAACATCGGTAGAATATTTTCCTTTATTAACCCAGGCACATAAGAGGTGAGATTCATGATAAATCCGGTTTCGGATAATTGCCAGGCCATGTCTCTGTATCCGTTGTGAAGGATCATGGAATTGAATTTATTAACCTGAACTCGTTTACCAAAACTGTTTTGTTTAGGCTGAGAAGTCATGATAACAGCAGCAGCTCCGTCTCCAAAAATCAAATTTGAAAGGATGTAATCGTCGTTAAATCTTTTCTGGAAATGAATTGTACACAATTCTGTGCAAACAATTAAAACAGTGGCATCCGGTTGACTTCTGCATATGGCGTCTGCATTTTTTAAAGCGATGATCGCTGCATTACATCCCATGAAATTAACGCTGCTGCGCTGGGTTTCCGGATTCAGGTTAAGTTCCCTGATAAGTTCAATATCAAGCCCAGGCGCAAACAAACCTGTGCAGGTAACTGTAATGATATGGGTAATGTCTGGTTTGAGAAAGGTTACATGGTCAATTTTTTCAATTGCTGCAAGCGAAAGTGATGTTGCATATTTTTTATATAACATCATTCTTTCATTAAGTCCTGGTTCAACGGAAGAAGTTTTCGGAAACAATTCAAAATCGGAAGTGCTTTCGTCAAAATCTTGTAATACGGAGTACCGCTGGCTGATCCCGGTTTTCCCTGCAACGATTTTGATTTTACGCTTAAAAGTGTCATCATTCGTTGAATTCATATAAAATGAACTCAATATTTCTTGTGAAAAACAATTTTCAGGAACGGCGGTCCCAATAGCGGTGATATAACTCAAAGGAAAAATTTGATAATAATGAGTACAAAAAAACAACTGTTCATACAAAGCGCCGCAATCCAGTTCATGCGCATTGTATTTGTAAAATTTGCATTTTCCGTATTTTTAGAGACCAGATAAAACCAGTAAAAAAAATAAAGAACGATTGGTACAAAGAACAGTTGGATTATAAAAAAAATCATTCCAGAATCCCTGCTCTGAAAATATAAATAGTAAAAAAGATTACACAAGACAAACATCAGTGCCGTGAAAATAAATGTCCCCCTATACCCAAGTTTATAACTCAAAGTGACAATACCATCCCGCAGATCCTGTTTGTGCTGATATATCTGCGTTAGCGGATAAGCGCCGGCGATTTGAAATGAGCATCCCAAAAGAATAAAGACCGTATCACGATTGAGAGGTAAAGGATTGCCGGTTATTCCGGCCATCGACATGTAGTAGGTAAAAGCCCCCTGGAAAATCGTAACGACCAGAAAACCAATAACTGCATATTTCTTCAACCGGATTTGCTTTGAACTGTATGCGCGTGAGGCGGCGATGTAAAGGACCAAACAGAATGCAAAGAATTGAGCTACAAAAAAATAGGCCAATGAAACTGCCAGCGCGTCCAGAAAAACCGTAACATAAAAAAGACTTTCCGTTGGCATTGGCGGTTTTTCAATGCCGCCAATACTGTCTTCGTCACGATCTATGTAACTATTGTAACCATTACTGGCCGGATATACCAAAAAATGAATGATAAAAAAGGAAAGTGAAGCCTGAAACCAAGCAATGTTTTTTGCCTGACTAAATGCAAACAAAAACAAAGGCATCAAAAAAAACGAGAATGGAATTCTCAGAAGTTTAATAGTATTCCTATCAATTTGCATGGGGTGATTTACTCTTCAATATAAATCAATATACGTACAAATTACGTGCCCGGTTGCTTTTTTGATAAAACTAATTGGAAAGATTACCACATTAAGGAAAACCTGTAATCTAAACTGGAAGGAAAATCAGAATGCCGTACAACCTGCCGACATTCTGATAAATGGATCATATTCCAAAGTTGGAGGCAATCGTTTCAAGATATTCTTCTATCGGAACCGAATTTCGCATGGACACTAAATTGTTTCCCATTTCGCCGATCACCGTTCTGAATTTGTTGCTTTCGCCCGTTGCCAGGCTATAAATTGCTTTTGTGATGACCATAGGATTATCTTTCAAACGATCGTCTGCCGTGTCGAAAAGATTTTTAACAGTGTTAGTAATTGCTTCGTATGCATTAATTTCCGGATCCTGATGCCAGATAACACTGTCGTTAAAATTATTATCTTTTGAACCGCCCTGCTCAATCAGGCGCAAATGAATATTAAATGGTTTCAGTTCATAATACAAACCTTCTGTCAAACCTTCCAGTGCAAACTTGGACATGTTGTAAAGCGAACCAATAGGCACGGCAGTAGTCACTCCCATAAAAGAACTGATATTGATAAACATCCCGCCATTATTCGATCTGAAATGTGGAAGAAAAGCACGGATAATGTTAATCGGTCCTCTTGTATTAACCGCAAATTGCCAGTCAATATCTTCCTCCTTAGCCAGTTCCAAAGCACCATAGGTTCCCATTCCAGCGTTGTTTACTACAACATCGATTTTACCAAAAATTGTAATAGCCTGCTCAACAGCGCTTTTAACCTGCTCCAAATTGGTAACATCCAACTTGAATATTTTAATATTCTCAACATTCGTAAGTTCCGTTTCCTTTTCAGGTGTGCGCATCGTCGCTGCTACATTCCATCCTTGTTCGGCAAAATATTTGGCTGTTAATTTTCCCAGTCCACTGCTTGTTCCTGTGATGAAAACCGTTTTGTTATTTTTTAAATTTTCCATTTCTTCCTAATCATTAAAATATTTAATTAACGATGCAAATATAAAAGTGAATTGGTGTAACTTTGTAACCAGTATCACAGAGTATACCAGTAAAAATATGGAAACGACAGAAATTATCAATGTAAATAAAAGAAGTCAGTCTGAGGAAGTGAAGGCTTTACAGGACACTATTTATGTGATCGGAGGTAAATGGAAACTGCCGATCATCAATTCTATTTGTAATGGAAATAAACGTTTCAGGGAAATAGAACGAAGTATTCCGGGTATTACTACACGAATGTTGTCAAGGGAATTGAAAGAAATGGAAATGAATAAACTGATCACCAGAACAGTATATCCTGACTCCCCTGTTCTGATTGAATATGAATCTACCGATTATTGTAAAACATTTGCTCCGATCATTTTATCGATGATAGCCTGGGGGAAAGAACATAAAAAGGTGGTTATGGAATCGTAAGTAAAAAAAGATATTACGTCGCAATGATTTTGGTTAAGACTATACCTGATCAAAAACTCTCATATCATTTTGTTTCCGAAAAAGTATTTTAAAGCCAAGCGCACAGCCAAAGCTCATCAGAACCAATACCAACCACAAACTATTGTAGCCCCAATGGGCAGCAATATAACCACCGCCGGCCGGACCGATAATTTGCGCCACAGCCCATGACATGGAGTATGCAGCCGAATATTTCCCGCGATTCAGTTCTGTGGCCCTGCTCATAATCATGGTGCTGATATAAGGCAAGGTCAGCATTTCGCCCAATGTGAAAAACAACACTGCGGCAGCCGCAATTATAACGGGGGCCACACCCGGGACAACCAGAAACAGGAATGCTATGGCCGTTAACAAGATACCTGAAATAATATAAAATGCATCCGTTTTCCGGCTGCCCAGATTTTGGATCAGAACCATTTCGAAAAGGGCGATAATAACGCCATTCATCCCTAACAAAATCCCGATTGTAGATTCTCCTATATTCCATTGCTCTTTCCAGTAAACCGGAACAAGGCGGAAAATTAGCACAAACGCAATCATGTAAATCGTTACGAGTATGATAAAACGAACAAAAAATATGTCCTGCCAAGGGGATTGGCCAATTAAGGCTTCTTTTTCCTCTGTACTTTTTTCCTTGACTTTCACACCTTTTGGCAGCAAAACCAGAATAAGAATTCCGGCAAGAGTATAAACAACGCCATCAACCCAAAACAATAAATGATAATCAATGGCTGCAAGCAAACCACCGACTGACGTTCCAAAACCAAATCCGACATTCGTTGCAAGCCGGTTTAATGCGTAAGATCTTGTCAGATTTTCCGGTGATGAATAAGAAGCAACGGCAGTATTATTCGCCGGCTTGAAACCCTCTACAAAAAAACTCAATATAACGGTCACCCCACAGAGCACGTTAAAATCTTCAATATGGCCAAAGACCGCGAACATAGCGCCACTAAGAACCAGGCTGATCACCTGCACCGGACGAAAACCGATTTTGTCGGTAAAATAACCACCTGCCAGTGCACCCAGCACAGAACCTACACCAAAAAGAGTGATAATTAAACCCGCATCCGCTATACTCCGGTGCATGCTTTGGGTAATGTACATGCTCATAAATGGCACAGCCATGTATCCGCAGCGATTAATCAGTATTACGAAACTCAACAGCCAGGTTTCCCGGCTCAGTCCGCTAAATGAAACTTTATAATTTTGTATAATTTTTTGAACCATAGACTAAGAAAGCTGAAACCGGAAACCACCAAACGGGTACATACTTAAACATTTATGAAAACGGCAGCGTTCCGTACTGCAAAACAATATTACAACAAGCTGATAATTAATGTCAATCCAACGTTTTCTTCAACCTATTTTGCCGTTTGTAAAAATAAATGATGATTGGCATCCAAGCCATGCAACCTTTGTTTTATTGCATGCATCTGTTGTTCAGGCAAAAGAAACACTCCAATAAATAGTAGCCATGAAAGGAAAACAATTATTTGATCATTATCAGTCTGTTGCTCAGATCAATGGTTTCGGTTCCGAAGAATTTCAATACGGAAACCTGTTGTATCAGGCACTGAAAATTGAAGGAGAAGAGAAAATTTTCCAACTTTTAGAAGAAGCCGAAGAAACCGGGAAACGAATCGCGCTGGAATATCCTTTGGAATCAATTCACAGCTATCCTGAGCCAGATAAAGTTATTCTGGTTTGACAAGCCGATTAAGAGCAAAAAAGACGGGAATCTGCACAGTGCCAGATTCCCGTCTTTTGTTTTTTTTAAACTATTTTATAGAAACAGGTATTTCTATATTTTCCCAGCGAAGAACAAATCCTTTCGGAGTAACTTCATAAGCCAGTTTTTCAGTTAATGACGCGCTTTTCGCAGGTTTTGCTTTCACGCTCAAAACATCCTTTGAAGCATCTTTTGTCGTTTCACCCGTGCGTTTTATTCCCCATTGACCCACTTCTGAATTGAAGTAAAATGTCCATTCCTTTTCACCAGGCAAGGCATACAAACTATACTTTCCAGCTGGCAAAGATTTACCTTCTACTTTAATTGCTTTATCAGTTTCAAAAATTGTTGCTTCATTTGCACCCGCTCTCCACACTTTGTCGTAAGGAACAAGATCTCCGAATATTTTTCGTCCTTTAACAGAAGGGCTTGAATAGTTGATCGTTACCGTTGCTCCGCCAACTTTTCCGGTAGCCGTTTGAGGCGGACTTGGCCGGCTCGCTTTATCCTGCTGCGCCCAAACAAGTGACGACATAAGCATAGCCGTCAATGTCAGAACAATTCCTTTTGTGATGAATCCTTGTTTCATTTTGTCCTTCATTTTTGTTAGATAAAACTTTCAACAATTTCAGTCTGAATGGTTTCCAGACTATATTTCGACTAAAATAAACAAAATTTAATCATGTTAAAGCTACATTCTGAATTATAATGGAAGAATAATATTTTGAATGAAATACTTATCCTTTTTTATTCAAACTCTGCTTGCTAGCTTAGCATAAATACGCCTCATTATCGCTACCTGAATGTTTTCAAACCTGTTTTCAGATTACAATTCCTGGACTTTGCTTGCGCTGGGTTCTCTTGCTTTTATTGCCGGTTTTATAGATTCCGTTGTTGGTGGCGGCGGATTAATACAGATTCCTGCCTTGTTAATCAGTTTTCCAAATGCTCCTGTCGCTACACTTTTTGGCACCAACAAAATCGCGGCACTGGCCGGGACCTCTGTTGCTGCTTTTCATTATGCCAAGAGAATAACTTTTGACTTTAAACTTCTCTCTGTCATATCTTTTAGCTGTTTTCTTTCGTCATTTACCGGCGCAAGAATTGTTAGTTTGATCAATGTAGATGTACTGAAACCGCTCATACTTTTCATTCTGATTGCCATTGCTGTTTATACTTTTTTCAAGAAAGATTTGGGATCAGTCAAAACAAAAGATCTTCCTTATCGTCAGCAAATTATTTATGGAGCAATTATAGGCTTGCTTATTGGATTTTATGATGGCTTTTTCGGTCCCGGTACCGGAAGTTTCTTTGTTCTTGCTTTCGTAGTTGTCCTGGGCTTTGAATTTGTTCAGGCATCGGCTTATGCCAAAATAGTGAATTGTGTAACCAATATTTCAGCTTTGATTGTCTTTATCAGACAGGGAAATTATATGCTCGAACTCGCGCTGATCATGGCCGCGATGAACATAACCGGAAACATTATTGGCAGCAAACTCGCACTCAGAAAAGGAAATGATTTTGTCAGGATTATATTTCTGGTCGTAGTTGGTATTATGATTCTCAAATATGGCTGGGAGGTATTTGGGGATCAAGGTGTTTGAGATAAACTTTTTGAAGTGCAGGTGGAATCAGGCTTGCCAGATGATTTTTCTTCTTCACTTTTTTCGCCAGAACCAGCGAATCAATAAATACTTTTTCAATCAGAAGCTGTACCATAATATCTCCTTCAAGATAAATTTTTTCGGCCAATGCAAAACATTTTCTGGCAGTTTGGAAATGTTTCAGTTCAAGATTGATTCTTGTAAAATCCGACAAGGAATAAATCGCGGCATGAATCGATGAAAAAGCTCTTGGAATTTCCTGAAAATTTTCCCGTTCGGTAAGTTTCGGTAATTCTTCTTTCAATAAGCCAATAACCTGAAATTGCGTTATCATAATATAGAAATTTAAATCATAATATTGAGTAATTGCAATTGTATTGCCTAAGGATTTTTTAAATTATAATACCTTAATAATCAAGTATTTAAATTAAATAATAAATATTTCAAGGAAATAAACGTCTATCAATATGATAGTTAATTATCAAAATGAAATTAACTAATTGTTAACACCGGTTACAATTTAATGATTTTTAGCGATTAATACGTTAAAATCTCGACCAGAAATGCTGGTCTGGTTTTTGCTCAATATTTGAAAAGATTAAATTTTAAAACTATGCTAGACCAAAAAGAGCGGGAAATTAGAGAGCTGCAAGAAAAAATAATGGCAAAGAGACAACAGATCGAGTTTGATAAAACTGACATAGATCTGACGACTGAATATTCCTCGGAAAATAATGAAAATCCTGACGTAAGCGAAGATTTTAAAAACGTTTACGATCCGGCTGGAAACGTAATAGATACCGGTGAATTAAAGGAACTTAGCAGCGCAGAAAATGAACTTATTCACCTGATAGACAGGCTCAATAAGTTGAGAAACGAATAGAAAATTTCAGGTTATAAAAAAAAGAAAACATCCGCAAGAGAGACATTCTCTTGCGGATGTTTTTTTTAAAGGGTTAAATTTTATTCCATCACGCGGACACCAACATACGACGCGTTAGTGCCTGATGTATAGATCCGATGTTTTGCAGATTGAAAATCAGCTTCTGATGCCTTGTAAATATTGACAAATTTCTGAGGATTACGATCAACCAGAGGAAACCACGAACTCTGTACCTGAATCATGATTTTATGGCCTTTTTTGAAGCTATGAGCGGCATCCTGCATATCAAATTTAACATGCTCAATCTTGTTCGGAACCATTGCTTCGGGTTTTGAAAAGCTGTTTCTGAATTTGGCACGCATCACTTCACCCCTGATCAATAACTGGAAACCACCCATTTTCATATTGGGATTAACCGGGCTATTATTTGGTGCATCACCAGGATAAACGTCAATCAGTTTTACAATGAAATCGGCATCTGTACCTGTTGTCGATACAAAAAGGTTGGCAAAAACATTACCGGAAATTGTAACATCCTCTTTCAAAACATCAGATTCGTAAACAAGAACATCCGGCCTGGTTGCTGCAAAACGCTGATCTTCATACATATAATCACTGCCACGAATAATTCTTATTTCCGAAGTATAAGGAACCGGTTTTGAAGGATCACTAACGTATTCATCAAAAGCCGCTGTTTTTGTAGTTGGAGCATCAAATGAGAGTTTTCCATTAGGATGCAGAAACAATTTCTTTTCAACCGTATTTTTTGGCGGCCACTGGTCGTATTTTTTCCACTCATTAGAACCCGTTTCAAAGATATATGCCTTTGGTAAGGAAGGATCCTGTTTGTCTTTCAGGTAATGATTGAAAAATGGAAGTTCAATGGAAGTCTGGTAAAAGGAGCTTGTTTTAGACCCAAAACGAATATTTCCCAACGATTCCCCTGTTCCCCTCGCCCAGCCTCCATGAATCCACGGGCCCATAACGAGCAAATTCGGGGATTTTGGTTTATTGCTTTCAATGCCGCCATATGTTTTTAACGGACCGTATAAATCTTCCTGATCAAACCATCCGCCAACTACCAGCATGGCTGGTTTTACATTTTTCAGATATGGAACCGGAGTACGCGCCTGCCAGAACTCATCATAAGTTTCATGTTCCATCAACTGGTTCCAGATACGGTTTTCGTTTTTGAAAATTTTCTCATTTACGTTTTTCAGCGGTCCCAGTTTTTTGTAAAATTCATATGAATCAGGAGTTCCGTAGGCAGAAAAAGGTGGTGTTCCTTTTGTGGTTGGAACCGGACGCGGAGCCCCGTAAGATGAAATAAACGAAAAGGTGCCCATCAGAAAAAACGCTCCGTTATGATGCCGGTCGTCGCCCATGTACCAGTCCGTAACGGGCGCTTGCGGAGATGCCACTTTTAAGGCAGGATGTGCGTCAACTGCTGTCATCGTTGCATAATAGCCTGGCGCGGATATGCCCCAGGAACCCACACGACCATTATTATCAGGAATATTTTTAAGAAGCCAGTCAATGGTATCAAAAGTATCCGAGCTTTCGTCTATGTCTTTTGGGCTTTTTTTGTTTGCTATAAAGGGGCGATATGCTTCAAAATCTCCTTCGGACATATACTTACCACGAACATCCTGATATACAATAATATACCCTTCTTTTGCAAAACTCATGGAAGGACCAAGTGAAGTTTTAAATAGAGTTTCTCCGTAAGGCGCGCTGTTGTAAGGCGTCCGGTTCAGCAAAATCGGATATTTTTGACTAGCAGAAATATCTTTTGGAATGTAGATAGAAGTAAACAATTTGATCCCGTCACGCATCGGAATCATTCGTTCTATCTTGGAATAATGTTCCCTGATATAAATCGAATCCTCATTTATTTTTCCCTTTTGCGCATGCAGCACCGGGGTTATTGAAAGAAGAAAAAATAACAGAAAAACAAACTTTACAACATTGTAATTTTTTGCCTGGTCATAGCCGGGCTGATCTGATGAGAAGGTAGAAGTTTTCAAAATTAACGGGCTTTGAGTAGAGATAAGCCAATTTAGCAATTATCGCTGTTTAGAAAAAACGAACGATGTTTTTTTACTCAATTACCTTTTAAAATTGACAGCTTCATGGATTTCAGTTTCTCCACAGCTATTTTTTTGATAGCCGGACGCAGAATTCTTTGAATCGAGGACAGCTCCAGACCAAGACCAATAAATACCAGTTCTGAAACCGGCACTTCGCTTTCATTCCAGTTACCGCGGCTTTCCAGAGTAAGCCTTTTCCCGGTAGATTGTACCAGAATTTTTTCATTACTTCCTTCCAGCTTCACAAATCCTTTGATACGATAGATCTGCTTGTAATGTAACATCAGGGAAACATTCAAAGTATGGATCAGGTAATCTTTGTAAAACTCGTTTTCCGTTTTAAAGGTGACTGTCTTTATTTTATGACCAATTGTATGGGTAAAAATTGCCTCCGGTTTTTCCCTGATATCAAAATCCTCAGCTCTTTTGTTTTCCAGAATTTCCAGTGGAATTTGCCCATCCACCGATAGAAAAATTTCGGCAAAAGGATTTAGAGACAGCATAAGATTTTCCAGTTTTACAAGATAATCCGCTGAGACAAAATTGGTTTTATTGATGATGATCAAATCAGAAACGACAATCTGACGGATTGTCTCTTCGGTTTCGTTAAGATAATCTTCAACAGCTTCTGCATCTGTAACACAAATTACTTTTTTCAGTTTAAAAACCTTGCCGACGTCTTCGCGCTTGAAAATTTCTGCTACCGTTCCTGCATCTGCAATACCCGTTGTTTCAATAAAAAGATTCTCCGGACGTTCTTCGCTGAAAGCCAGCATGTTCAGAACATCATATAATTCTTCATCCAGTGAGCAGCAAATGCAACCGTTATTTATTTCATACAACTGGCTATATTGTTTGGCGATCAACGATCCGTCGATTGAGGCTTTGCCAAATTCATTTTCAATGACCACATTTCTGCTTCCTCCCAGACTTTTCAGCAGGTTATTAAGTAAGGTGGTTTTACCCGCTCCCAAAAAACCGGTGATCAGATATACATTTATTGTTGCTTGACTTTCCATCATTGAAAAAACTTTACACCTGCATCTATGTTGCAAATATAAAGTTTTTGATTGATATTTTGATAAGAAACAGAAATTCGTGGTTTCCTCTAATGGTATATGTTTTTCAGGTCCTTTTCAAATAAAGTATACGGATCATTGTAAAAAGTCATGAAATCCGGAGCGCTCACCTGCCCGGGGAAAGGTGCGTAAAAGTGGGTTGGACTTTTAGAGTCATTCCGCCATACCAAAATGTAGGCAAGATTAACTTTTTCCGCTTTCAGTGACTTTAAAAGTGATTCTGTCCACCAGTTTTTGTCAGGAATTGATTCAAGACCGGACTCTGTGAAAGCAGCAAGCTTATTTGCTTTTTTTGCATAGCCTGAAACAATTTTAAGCTTTTGAATACCTGCTTTGAGATTGTATTTTCCATCACGGCCAAAATCTGCATAATCGTCAAAACCTACCATATCCACCCATTTATCGCCGGGATATCTTTCCAAATATTCCTGCTCGGTCGTGAACTTACAGTCTGGTGAAAAAGCATAAATAAAATTATGAACGCCAAGCTCGTCCCGCAGGTAAGAAACAGTAAATTGCCATACTTCGATTAAATCCTCACGTGAACAATGCCCCTTGCCCCACCAAAACCAATCGCCATCCAGTTCATGATAAGGACGAAAAATCATGGGTGCCAATGTTCCGTCTTTCCCCTTAACCGAATGAGCAAAATCTGCAATGGTTTTTAAAATTTCTTTATACTTTTCATGATGAGATCCGCCAGGTTTAATCAGGGCTATCGCCTTTGCCGATACCGAATCTTTCCAGTAAAAACCACCTTCGGAAGCAGGATTGTTAAAATGCCAGGCCATTGTTGTGACGCCTCCCCTGTTGTATGTGTCCACGACATTTTTTCGCAGCGATGCCGCATTTTTCTCAATCTGATCTTTTGGATGTCCTGATAATCCGCTGAAATCAGCACCAACAATAGCGGGATGAGAACCCGTAACCGATTTCACATCCGAGCGGTTTTCATCACCAGACCAGCCGTGACCATATTCTGTGGCAGCCTGATGGCCGAACAAAATGTACTTTTTTGATAATTCACCAAGATTGCGATATAATGCTTTGGTTTCTTTGGTGGCTTTGCTGTCAATTTGTGAAAATCCTGAGTGACTTACCAATAAAGTAAATCCGGCAATAAGTAGGGGTTTTAACATAAAATATTAAGATAAAAAGAACTAAAATCTATAATGAAAAGGTTGGCAGCATTTTGTCATTTACGAATAAGGTCAAGATTTTTGTCAATAATGGTCATAAGTGTTTCCAAAGAAGCGGCGGAACTGAATCCGTCCGCCGTTGTATTAATTACATAATCAAGCAATTTTTCAAGTGAAGAAGTGGCAACATGCAAACGCGTATCGGAAGATGCATAATAAATGAAAACCGTTCCGTCGTCATCCAGAATCCAGCCGTTGGAAAAAGTTACATTGGATACATCACCAATTCTTTCTTCACCTTCGGGAGCGATAAAATATCCACCTGGTTTGTAAATCACTTTGGTCGGATCATGCAAATCGGTCATGAACATATAAAGTACATAACGTAAACCTGCGGCGGTATTTCTGACACCATGAGCCAGATGCAGCCATCCTTTTTCGGTTTTAATAGGCGCGGGTCCCTGTCCGTTTTTTACTTCGTAAACGGTGTGATATTGTTTTTGGTCAACAATATATTCTTTTTCAACAACCGCATTATCGATTGTTTCTGATAAACCAAACCCAATTCCACCGCCCGAACCTGCTTCAATAAATCCATCCTGCGGACGGGTATAAAAGGCATATTTTCCATCAACAAATTCCGGATGCAGAACGACATTTCTTTGCTGTGGCGAAGGCGTTACCAGATCAGCCAGACGAACCCAGGTTTTCAGATCGGACGTTCTTGCAATTCCGCATTGTGCGATTGCGGAAGATTCATCACCCGGTTTTGCGTTCGGATCTTTACGTTCTGTACAAAAAAGTCCGTAGATAAATCCGTCTTCATGTTTTGTCAGACGTATATCATAAATATTTCCATCCGGTTCATCCGTTTCAGGCATTACCACCGGATGGTCCCAGAATTTGAAATGATCAATACCATTTGGGCTTTCGGCAACGGCGAAAAATGATTTTCTGTCGGCGCCTTCCACTCTGGCTACAATCAGATATTTTCCGTCATGTTTGATCGCACCGGCATTGAAAGCTGCATTGATCTCAAAACGTTTCATCAAAAACGGATTGGTATCCGGATTTAAATCGTATTCCCAGAAGATAGGTGCATGTCTGGCCGTCAAAACCGGATGTGTGTAACGATCATAAATGCCATTTCCCGGCCATATGATCTGATTTTTAAGATCAAGTAATTGCCGGTGTTCTTCCTGTAATTGTTTTAGACGGGTGGTAAAAACTGACATAAGTTTATTTCATAAATAAGTCCATAAAATTATATACAATTCCAATCTTAAACATAGTACTATTTTATCAATCACTTCATAAATAAAAACTTTCCAACATGGCTATTTTAAGTATTAATGGTAAAATAAAAATAGATATAATGATCAAGGCATCCAGAATTATATAAAGCGACTAAATTTTATTCCTATTAAAATAAAATTAAAACCAATTGATATGGTACAAATAATCACTTTTAATATATATATTTGATTCTGCAAGACACCAAAATGAACTGAAATGATTGAAGTTTACCGCGAGATAACTCCATTAACGCAATACGATTGCTTTACCATTTTTACCAGAAAAAAGAAGTCGTTCGATTTTCCGCTTCATAACCACGACGAATTTGAGTTAAACCTAATCCTGGGTGGAAAGGGAGTAAAGCGAATTGTGGGGGACCATACAGAAACCATTGATGATGCGGAGTTGGTGTTGGTAGGAAATAATCTTCCGCATGGCTGGTTTACAAATCAATACAAATGGGAAGAAGGAATGCCTGAAGTTGAAGAGATTACCCTGCAATTTCACCGTGATTTGTTTGATGATAAATTGTTAAGGAGAAATCAGCTGTTTTTTATTAGATCGCTTTTGGACAAATCGGTTAGAGGAATTTCTTTTTCGAAAGAAACGATCGAAAGAATAATGCCGCGCCTGATGGCTCTAACCCAGAAAAGCGGCTTTGATTCTATGTTGGAACTGATGTCGATTTTGCATGATTTATCCGTTTCCAGAAATATGAAGGTACTGTCTAACAGCACTTTCACAGATGAAAATATTAACTTCAACAGCCGTAGAATTGAAAAAGTTTTCGCCTACATGCGTGATAACTACGACAAAGAAATCACGCTGGAAGGCGTGGCAAAACTGGCCGGAATGACGGAAGTTTCTTTCAGCAGATTTATAAAAAAAAGAACGGGAAAAACATTTATTGAGAGTTTAAACGAGATCAGACTGGGACATACTTCCCGCTCGCTGATCGATACCACGAATACAATTTCAGAGATTGCTTACAAATGCGGGTTTAATAATTTGTCTTATTTCAACCGGATTTTTAAAAACAAAAACGGTTGTACGCCAAAAGAATTCCGGGAAAACTATGCAGGAACCAGGACATTCGTATAACTACGAATGTCCTGAAACCTAGCTTAACCATTGAGCCAGAACAGCCTGAAGCGTTTCTTTCAAAATTGGCTTCGTGAGATAATCGTCCATACCTGCATCCACGCACCGCTCTTTTTCGCCTTTCAAAGTTCCGGCGGTTAAGGCAAGTATTGGAATTCTTTTTCCTTTTTCCAGTTTTCGAATTTCCGTTGCTGCTTCGTATCCGTTCATCTCTGGCATCTGCACATCCATCAGCACAAGATCCGGTTTTTCAGATTCGAATAGTTTTACTGCTTCTTTGCCGTTAGCAGCTTCAACCAACCGGGCATTTGCCAAAATTTTATTCAAAAACGTTTTGACTAAAATCATGTTGATTTTGTTGTCCTCTGCTATGAGAATGGTTATTTTTTCGGGCTTTACCTGATTATCTTCCAATTCCTTTGTGTTGGTGTCATGTTCCGATGGCTCCACATCGCGTCCATCCAGTTTTAGTAATACGTTAAAAAGTCTTTCAATTTTAACAGGTTTGTTCAGCTGAACAAGATTTAATTCCTCCGATAAAATGCTTATGTCCTTATCATCAGAAGACCTGTTCATGAGAAGAATTACCTGCTCAGTTCCTGATTGCCCAAAGGTTTCTCTTATCCTGCGACTCACCGAAATTCCGTCAAGATCGGGCAAATGGTAGTCCATCAAAATCACATCATAATGATTTCCTGCTGAAAGTTTTTCAATTACTTCACGGCCCGTTTGAACAATCTCCGATTCAATCTGCCGGTTTAACAGCATGTTTTTAAGGATAATACCATTGACAGTATTGTTTTCTGCAATCAGAACTTTACGAACTGATTCTATGTCAGACCAATCCGAAACCGGACTTTGGAACGACTTGAACGTCACGTCAAAATAGAAGGTACTTCCTTTGCCCGGAACGCTTTCGAGCTGCAACTCACTATTCATGAGCGCCAAAAGTTTATTTGAGATCGGCAATCCTAAACCGGTACCGCCAAATCTTTTTGTAGTGGATGCGTCTTCCTGTGCAAATGCCTCGAAAATCTTTTGCAGGTTCTTAGAATTTATTCCAATGCCGGTATCTCTCACCGAAAACCTGAAAGTCGTATCGTCTCCGGTTTCTGTTAATACATCAACTTTAAGTTCAATCTCACCTTTTTCTGTAAACTTGACGGCATTTCCCAGTAAATTGATCAGAATTTGCCGCAGTCGTACCGGATCTACACAAATATATCTTGGCACATTGGAAGCAATATTCAACAAAACTTCCAGGTTGTTCTGATGCGCCTGGTATGTGATCATGTCGGTTACCTGTCCACAGATTTCCAGCAAGTCTATTTTTTCAGTGGCCAGTTCCAGCTTTCCAGCCTCTATTTTTGAAAAATCAAGAATGTCGTTAATGATATCGAGCAAAGAATTTGCCGACTGAAAAACCATGGAAAGATACTGATGCTGCGTCGAATCCAGATCCGTTTTCATAAGCAAATCTGTAAAACCAATAACACCATTCAACGGCGTCCTGATCTCATGGCTCATGTTGGTAAGAAACTCTGATTTTGATTTACTGGCCGCTTCCGCCTGTTGCCGTGCAAGGCGTATTTCCTGCTCTGCAAACTTGCGTTCGGTAATATCACGAACCACAGATTGAAGAATTTGAGAACCATTTAAGTCGATGGCATTTAGTAAAATTTCTACCGTAAATGTCTCGCCCGATTTCATGCGTTTTTGTTCCCATTCAAAACGGCAGCTTCCATTTTGCAAAGCCACTACACAATATTCAAGAATAGTTTTCGCTGAATCCCTGCCGTCAGACTGATACGGATATGACAGATCCATCGGGCTCAAAGCGTAGAACTCCTCAAATGAATCAATTTCATACATCTCTAACGCAGAGGTATTGCAATCAAAAAATCCATCTCCATTGAGCAGCATCACGGCGTCGCTGGTAGAATTATATAAAGTCCTGTATTTTATTTCCGACTGTAAAATTTCCTGTTCTTCCTGTTTTCTTGATGTGATATCCTGCAAGTAGCCATGCCATAAAACACTATCCTCCTGCCTTTCAGGAATAGATTCCCCACGCAGCCAACGCTCCCCTAATGTCGGGCTTATTATCCTGTAATCCAGATCCCAATTTTGAAGGGTTTCTTTTGACAGCTTTATTGAATTGATAAATTTATCCCGGTCATCCGGATGAACAACAGCGGTCAGTGCCTGGACTTCAATAAATTTCCCGTTGGGAGGAAACGTCAGAAGACTGGAAAGATCTTTGGAGATATATGGAAATTTAATTCTGCCATCATCAAAAATCTGGAACTGATACAATGTTCCGGGCACTTGCTCCGATAATTTCCTCAGCATTTCAGAGTTTTTATGACTTAACTCCTCGGCCTTTTTCAGCTCATCAATATCCTGAAAAGTTCCAAAAATCCGTGTACAGGCTCCATCCTGATATTCAGCCTTCCCAACCAATCTGATCCAGATTTCTTTGCCTGAAACTGTGGTCAAGAGAATTTCTTCACTTATCGGAACACCAGAATTTATACACTTTGTAAAAGCAATTTCAAGTTTTTTCTTGTCTGCATCATTATAAAATTGTAATACATTTTCAATGTCCGGCACGAAGTCCGGAGATACTTCATGAATTTCCTTTATCAGATCAGACCAGGTAAGGATCTTTTGTTCAATATAAAACTCCCAGCCACCAATCCTGGCCACTTCGCTGGTTTGTTCGAGCAATTCTTTGGTCCGCCTGAGTTCCTCATTCGCTTGTTTGGAAACTGAAATATCACGCATCACGGCCACAAAATGGGTGCATTTTCCATGCTCATCAATAATCGGATTTATATTGAGATCTATCCAGTATTTTTCCCCTGACCTGGAATAATTCAGAATAACTTCGCTCATGGAAACTTTATCTTCCAGCCCTTTGCGAAGTCTTTTCCTGGTTTCAGCACTTGTTTCCGGACCTTGTACCAATTCTGATGGCTTTTTCCCAACAATCTCTTCCAATGAATATTCTGACCGTTTTTGAAAAGCTTCATTGGTCCAGGTGATGATACCATCAGCATCGGTCGTAATAATCATGTCGGTAGTATTCGCCGCTACCAAAGCCAGTTCTCTTAACTTTTCTTCATCAAGTTTTCTTTTGGTAATATCATGGCTGGTCAAAACCATTTCTCCGTTTGCAGGATCGATACTCGCCCTTGTGCTGCTCCAAAACCAGGAACCGTCTTTATGTCTGACGCGATGCTCGACGGACGGCAGCGAAATTCCTGATTCATAGGTTGCTGAAAGCGCCTGAAAACAACGTTCAACATCGTCAGGATGAACAAATTCGGTAAAAATACGGCCTATCGTCTCACTAACTTCATAGCCATAAATTTTCGTCCAGCTTGGTGATACATAGGTAAATACACCTTGTGGATTGATAATGAAAAGGACGTCAGTCATGTTTGAAACCAACGCGGAATAATCTCTTTCTATCTTGACTTTACCGGTTACATCAAAACCGACACAAAGTATCTCACTAAAATTTCCATCTTCATTTCTTATTCCGGTAAACTCCCATTCGCTTGCTTTGATATTCCGTGTTTTGTCCTGTTTATGCAGTACAATTTTGAAAGGTACACCAGGGTTGTCTAAACATTTTAGTCCAATTTCGAAACATTTTGCATGATCTTCCGGCACGATTGTCATCAATGAACTTTGCCCAACTATGTCCTCTTTTTCATAACCAAAAGCCTGGCAGAAATAATCATTTACATAAGTGTAGTTGCCTTCCCAGTTTATTCGGGTAATGTATATTGATTGACTATTTAAAACAGACTCATAGAATCTTGACTCTTCGCTGGTATTCTCAATTTGGTTTCTAACCAAACCACATAAAAACCGGAATGGTTTTCCATCTTCATCACGTATGCATTTGACATGGCATGACATCCGGATGGTTTGCTGACTTTTTTCAATGAATCTAACCGTTTGAGAAAAAACGGTTCCGGAAGTCTGAAAATGAATTAAAGCATTGTTATGACAATTTTCTAAATCCTTCTGAAAAGCGATGCCTGAGACACCACTATTGAATGGAGACAATTCTTCCGCAGTGTAACCTAATCCATTCCATAACTTCGGATTTATCCACTGATTACCAGGATGTCCAACTTCGTAATACCAAAAACCATCCAGTGCAAGGTTCTGGATAAAATCAAATATTTCTTCACTATTGCCAATTAAAGAATAAAGTTCTTTTTTCAAAAAGTCCATCGTTTGGGTTTACCTTACTAATACATTTTATCTATTACGTGGCTCTTTCTCTTTCGACACTGTCAGGTTTCTAAACTTATATTTTGAAGAATATTTCTCTCAATCAACAAATAAAATTAAGCCTGCCAGTCCCTTATTCTGATTTGTTGCCAATATTAAACTATTAGACAAATTTCGATATAATATAAACAAAAAGTAGTAATATTTATTCCGGTTATGATTATATGTTCGAATCAAATTATCAAATTTATTCTATTACTATTTTACAACTTACGGGAATAATTGAAACCAAAAAAAGCAATCCTTTTAAAAGGATTGCTTTTTCTATATAAATACTATTCCAGTAACTTTAATTCTTCCCTTCTCTATTTTAACTCCTCACTAATTCCACAGTTTAATATTGGTTTCGATCAATTAACATAACAACACTTTCACTATTGACCACGAAAAATTCAGAAAGATTATTGACAATACCTCAGTCCTCTTTTTTCCACTGACGACAGCGCTTTAACCATTCCTCTCTCACTTTCTGCCTGTCTTCGCCGCTCATCCTGTGCATCATCCATTTTTCCCTGAACTGCGCTCCCGGTCCTCCCTGGTTCTTTGCAAAACCAAAACCGCCAAAAAGTATTTTACATAAAACCAATAAACCTGCCGACTGCCAGAATGTAATGTGTTTTACACCCAGCAACTCAGGTAAAATGTTGTTCCATAACATCATAACAATAGTACTAACCAACGCAAGTATAAGCGGAACGAATAGAAAAAATTTGGCTTTGTTTCTTCTAAAATCCTTTGGTTCCATATTCATATTAATAAGTTTCTTTAATTAAAAAATTCGTCATACACGGTTTTCATCCGCTTTCGCAAATGTTTCACTGCATATCCTTTTCTGGAAATAATTGTTTTCAGATTTTCATTTGTTTTCGTGGCAATGTCCTGCAAAGTAACATCCTCCAATTCATTCCAAACAAAAACCTGACGCTGATTTTCCGGCAATTCTTCCAAAGCAATAAACAATTCCTTCCAGAAAACTTCACGAATGTATTCGGTTTCCGGCGTGTAATTATCTGCCAGCAGTATGTCGCTTATACTGAAATTATCTTCCTCATTTTCATAAGTGAAGTCATCCAGTAATTCAGGTGTTTTTTTTCTGTATTTGTCAATTATTTTGTTGCGCGCAACCTGGTGCAGCCAGCCGCTCATCTGATCAATTTCTTCTATATTGATGACATTACTCAGCTGATACCAGACGTCCTGCAAAATGTCCTCAGCATCCTGCTCAGACCGCACCTTATTGCGAATAAAACCAAAGAGACGTTTCCCGTATTCTTTGATCGTACTGGCAATAGCATTTCCGGTATCTGTAGTCATTCCCTGGCTTAACATTTCCTCATTTTTTATGGAAGACGCACAACTTTTAAGATTACTTTAAATTTTTTGAAAATATTCTGTCAAACATCCGGAATATTTTTCAAAGCTTCCACGCTGAACGTTATACGAATAGGCTAATAATCTGATATACAAATAGCAAAATCAGCTTATCACAAAATATTCAATGTTGTGACAAACTGATTTTTTAGGTTATAATACCATCATTTATATCAAAAAAGCAATGCATCAACCCGGTGCGACTGAACGATATTATCACAGGGCGACCATGAAAATATAGTAAACCTTCCGTCCTGCGAAGCAACCAGAGCAAGGCTATCGCGTTGATCGAAAACAAATTGTGCAGCAGATAAATGTCTGGTACCGCCATTTTGAACAGGCGGAACAATGGATGCGACGTTACCAACAATCGGCTCGGTAACCATAATTTTATCAACACGGGATGAAAAAGTAGAGCGGCCGATTTTGACACCAAATGCCAGTAATTCGAAACGGTCATTGATGATCGTAGCGCCATCCACCGCGGTTAGTCCTGCAATATGGTTTACTGCATTGGTTATTTTATTAATCCAGATCGGGTGATCCGATTCTGTCTCGTGCTTTTGGTATAATTCCGCAAGTTCAGAAAACGTGGGTGTAATAGAATAGGAAATCGGATGAATAATGGAGTCACGCCAGGTTTCTCTGCCCGATGGCACAACCAGCAAAATTCCACCTCTTTTGTGGTCGCGCATGGAAACGGCCAGCTGGACCATAACATTCAGAGAGTCATTCCAAAGGGAAGAGGAATTGAACCCGATGAGTGAGGTAACCAGATTTGGACAATCAGGAATTTTTCCGCTGATGTCATCAACAATTTTAATCTGATCACCTTTCAGCACTGCCACATTCACAAATTTCCCGAAACCGTCAATCCTGCGATGTTTGATGACCAGCATTCCAGGTTCAATCACTTCCAGTACAAAACAAAGATTTGGAATCACGCGCGTTGTACCCCATATATAGAGTTCGTCACCGTCCATCCATATACCCAAATGAATTCCCGACCGCTCAACCGCCGGTGCAAGTTTTGTTAAAATTGCCGGTGTAAAAGTCAGTCTTTTTTCAAAAATAAGTGGCTGTCCGGAAAGTTCGGGAGGCAAAAAGGCTAGGGAAATTGAAGGAGAATGCCCTTCTTCTCTGCGCAAACTTGCCCAGAAAGTTGTATCTATAATTGACTCAATCACCTGGGCGTCAGGCTTTGGAGCAAAATCATCTTTGTTATGACGTTTAGCATTTTCATGATGGAAGATAAAATGCTCCTCCACCGTTTTTGCCACCGATTGTGCTGCCTGATATGTTGTCGTGGAAATTGTGCTATTCACGTTCACCGGTTCATTAAAATTACGAGCCATGGAATTTTGGACCAACTTATATGTGGAATCTTTCAACTGATACTACCAAAACGAAGCTTCTTGAAAGAAAATTCCAGTTCTGAAAAATTATCGAATTGCCTTAGAAAGTAGCAAATAGAATATTTATAAATTTTTTAAGTCATTTTTTGAATATAATTCTGAATTTCAATAGATTTACCGAACAATGAACGGAAACGATATCATATTAGACAAAGTGGATTTGAGCATCCTGAAATTGATGCAAGAAAATGCACGTATTTCCAATGCTGATTTGGCAAGAGAGTTGGAAATGGCTCCTTCCGCTGTATTGGAACGGGTTAAAAAACTTGAACAGAAAAATGTGATTTTGCAATATACAACCCGGCTGAATCCTGCTCCTTTGCAGCAAAAATTACTGGCTTTCATTTCGATGAAAGCAGCCGATGGGTTAGGTTGCAGCAACACAGGTCAGGAATTGGCAAAGATCCCGGAGGTACAGGAAGTACATCACATAGCCGGCGAGGATTGTTATTTGATAAAAGTCAGGACTGCAGATTCGTCATCATTAATGGATCTGATGCGAAATTCTTTTAGCAAGATTCCTAACATTTTATCAACCAGAACAACCATCGTTTTAGAAACTGTGAAAGAACAACAACAATTGGTAATACCTGAAAAATTCTAATTATGGAAGCCGCCCAAAACAAAAGTGCCTCAACCCTAATGGTGGTACTGGCCTATGCCACGGTTTACATCGTGTGGGGATCAACTTATTTTTTTATTCAAAAAGCGCTTACAGGATTCCATCCATTTTTTCTGGGAGCGATGCGTTATATTGCGGCAGGTTTGCTGATGATGATCTGGTGTATTATTAAAGGTGAAAATATATTCGACATTCCTACTATTAAAGTGGCTGCTGTAAGTGGTTTAATGCTGCTTTTTTTCAGTAATGGTATTGTGATATGGGTAGAGCAATTTTTACCGAGTGCGATGGTTGCGATTATGGTTTCAACCGCACCCATGTGGTTTATTCTTTTGGACAAACCCAAATGGACAGAAAATCTGGGCAGCAGATCGACGATTGTTGGACTCTTGATCGGGTTTGTCGGGGTGATTGTTCTTTTCAGTGAAAGAGTTATAGGCGCTTTCTCCACAATTCAGAACAAAACAGAATTAGTAGGATTAGCTATGCTGGTTGTTGGCTCCATGTCTTGGGCGGGCGGTTCTTTATATTCCAAATATAAAACCACCGGCGGATCTATTGTTGTTAAGAGTGCATGGCAAATGTTTGTTGCCGGTATTGCATTTCTGCCATGTGGTGTTGTCAGCGGGGAATTTACAGATATTCAGTGGGGGGCAATTCCGCTTAGTGCCTGGATGTCTGTTCTTTATCTTATTATTTTCGGGTCAATTGTTGGATTTAGCGCTTATGTTTGGTTATTGAAAGTTCAGCCTGCGACAAAAGTGAGTACACATGCCTATGTAAATCCGGTAGTAGCTGTGCTTTTAGGGATTTTCTTCGCCAACGAAAGTATTACTTCAGTTCAAATTTTAGGATTGGTAATTATTTTGGGCAGTGTACTGCTTATCAATCTGGATAAATACAGAAAAGAATCCAGGGCTTTGCAAACTGCGAAGGCTTAGGTATAATTTTTCTTTATTGTAAAAAGCCAGAATAGCAAAATACGCTGTTCTGGCTTTTTTACAATCTTATGAGTTTTCGACTCCTCCGTTCTAATTTAATTACTCAACATTATTGAAACAAAACATCTTTAACATCTGATTCACAATATTATTGTGTCAAAAACTTAAACCAATTCCTCAACATCAACCAAAACAGATTTCCTGGTTAGTAAATGAATAATCAGCCAGGCCGTCAGATAAGTGAATCCGCAAATGGTAAAAATAATGTTATATCCACCGGCCAGATTTCCTGCTGCTTTATAGGAATCAAGCAAGCTGCCTATCAGCATTGGAAACAAAATCCCTCCCACTGCCCCGGCCGTTCCGCCAATACCAACAACCGAACTCACCGCTTGTTTTGGGAACATATCCGACGCCAGCGTAAAAACATTTGTTGCCCATGCCTGGTGAACCGCCACAGCAACGCTGATCATTGCCACCGCCATCCAAACCCCAGTCGCAAACTGAACCAGAATAATGGAAAGTTCAACGACAGCAAAAATGAATAAAACCGTTTTCCTGGCTTTCAATGTCGGGTAACCTTTTTTAATTAAAATTGAAGAAAAATATCCTCCCAGAATACTTCCCGCAGTAGTAGCTCCATAAATAATCATCAATTCCAGACTCGGCTTTTTAAGATCCAGATTGAAAGTCGAGGCGAAATAAGACGGAAGCCAAAACAAGAAAAACCAGTAAATCGGATCGATCAAACCTTTTCCTGTAATATAAGCCCAGGTTTGGGGTAATGTAAATAATTTCAGCCAGTTAACTTTTACCTTTCCGTCTTCTTTTATCTCCTGGCCACTTTTGATATATTCGAATTCTTCCTGTGACAATCGTTTTTGCTTGGAAGGAACATCATAAAATATCCACCAGAAAATCAGCCATACAAAACCCAGCGCGCCGGTAATAATGAATACTTCATGCCATCCATAATGATTCAAAATCCATGGAACGATCATCAGCGCTACAACAACACCGATACTTGTTCCAGCATTGAAAAGTCCTGTCGCCAATGCCCTTTCCTTTTTGGGAAACCATTCTGCCACCGTTTTAACAGCCGCCGGGTAATTCCCAGCTTCTCCCAATCCTAAACCCACACGGGCAAGTCCAAAACCGAAAGCACTTCTGGCCCAGGCGTGCAACATACCTGCGACACTCCAAAAAATTATCGTAATGGCATATCCGGATTTTGTACCTATTTTGTCAATAATCCATCCAAAAGTTAAAAGCCCGATTGCATAGGCTGCGGTAAATGCCATGACAATCCTGGCGAAATCCGTTTCAGTCCATTGAAATTCCTTTTCCAAAAGTGGTTTCAGCAAACCGATTATCTGCCGGTCCAGGTAGTTGATCGTTGTGGCCGTAAATAAAAGAACGACAATAATCCAGCGATAATTTTTTGTTTTTGACTGAGCCATAGAGAGAAAATCGGAAATGAAATACTAATCTTATCAAGTTCAAAAACAGGGTATTATCTGTGACTATTCAATTTATTAACGAATTTTAGAAAATGCAGTTTCAATCCGGCCCAGTCTTGTTTCTTTATCAGTTGTTTGTCAAATAGCTGACCGCCAATTCCCAATCCATCCGCTCCGGCTTTTAAAAAGCTATCCATATTTTCAAGATTAATGCCGCCTGTCGGCAGTACTTTCATCTTATCCAAGGGTGCTTTTAGATCTTTAATATACTCTGGTCCAAGTGAGGTAGCAGGATAAATTTTCACCATTGCTGCACCGTATGACCAGGCATTATAAAGCTCGGTCGGTGAAAATCCTCCCGGAAAAACAGGGATACCCTTTTTTACAGAGGATTTGATAACTTTCTTACTGATTATCGGTGTCACAATAAACTGTGCACCCGCTTCCAACGCATTGTCAAGATCATCTTTTGTACAAACAGTTCCGGCCCCAATATTCAGTCCTTCACTTTCATATTCTCTTGCATAGCGGATAATATCCTCTGCACCAGGCGTATTCATGGTAATTTCAATCGTTGTCAATCCCGATTCACGGAAAATGGGGAGAATTTGTTTCACTTCATCCAGCGATAGACCCCTTATAATACCAACAATAGGTGCTTTTTTAAATAATTCGTTTGAAAATGAATCCTTACTCATGAGTTTATACTATTCAATTTAAATGTCTGGTTTTCGTATATTTTGATTTGTCCGGCAATTGTTGCCAGGTTAATTAAAACCGATGATATTGTGGTGGTTCTCTCCGACAGCCCAATTTCGTCAGCGGCCATTTTATATAGTTCATAAAGATTATTTCCACTGCATAAAACCAGGTTATAATCTGTATCTTTTTTCAAATATTCCAATTCGTTTCCAATCAGCAAGCCGCTTAAATAACAGGCATTTTCAGTTTTCGACATTTTATCAAAAAGCTGGTTGGTTCTTACTTTGAACAAACTGTTTAAAAGATTGGAATCTCCCGCCTGCCTGATACCTTTTTTAAAAGCTGCCGTCTCATCAGTTGTAAAACCAACGTCCTTTCCGCTTTCTACCGAATCTTTCAAAATGCTATGATTTATCATGATCTTGAAAATTTCGCCGGTCATAAATGTTTGAAAATCATCAATTTGATTTCGTTTTACGTAAATATGTTTGGAATGTGTTCCTGGAAAAATAAAAGTGGCTTCTTTATTTTTTAAGGGTGACAATTGTTTAAGATTTAAAAGTCCTACCAGCTGTGTTTCTTCACCACGCATCACATCGGTATCACTTTTCACTCCCGATATCAAAATGATTTCATGCCGGAAATCATCATGTGCCTCAAAACTTTTGACATCTGCCTTGCTGCCATCTACTGCATAAGGCAAATCCGAATAAGGAATTTCCTCCATACCTATCGAAGAGGAAGCCATTCCGGAAATGATGATGGTTATACCATCCAAGTCAAAAGACAACCGCCGGGATAATATATCGATTTGTGTTTTTAAAAATTTCTTAAAAAACTGGTCTCTGGTTATCTTTCCACTTCCCGACTTTGTCTTCCATTCGTTAAAAATACTGGCAATCCCGTCTGGTGAAAGTATTTCGCCAATTAGCTGATTATCAATCATTTTTACAAGTCGCAACCTGAACGATGAAGTTCCCCAGTCACAGCATAACAGATACTTTTTCATTGACCGATTCAGGGATTAAGGTTCTCAAAACTTGTCAGAATGAATTATTTAAGACGATGACTTTTATTAAAAAGACAATCAGGGTAATGCGAATGCCACATAAGTTCCGCCGGATTTCAATCCATAGCGGGTACCTCCCGCGGCAATGGCTATGTACTGTTTTCCTTTTACCATGTATGTAATCGGGGTTGCAAATCCACCGGCTGGAAGTTCATATTCCCAAACAATTTTACCCGTTTTACTATCAAAAGCTCTGATTTTTTCATCATAAGTCGCGGCAATAAATACAAGTCCACCGGCAGTTACCACAGGACCGCCATGATTTTCTGTTCCGGTGGGAGGAATTCCCTTTGCCTTTAATTCCGGATATTCTCCAAGCGGGACTGTCCATAAATATTCTCCTGTATTCAAATCAATCGCATTCATTGTACCCCATGGAGGTTTGATTGCCGGATAATTATCCGGATCTCGGAATTGCACATTTCCATTATTTAAATAAGGCGGCATATATGGGAAATCTGAACCTGATCTATTTGAAACCTGCAAAGCGGAATTGTGAATATCATTCGGATTCCCGGACTTAACAACTGGCTGAGAGTCCACTTTCAACAAAAAATTTATGATTGCATTCCTGTCTTCTTTTGATATATGTTGAAATGATGGCATTCGACCACGGCCCGTTTCCAGAATCGTCGCAATTTGTTCTCTTGAAAGTCTTTTGTCAACATCTGTAAGATTTGGATAAGCTTGTGCAGTAGCTGTTTTCCCGGAATTTGCGTGACAGGCAGTACAATTGGTATTAAACAAAGTTGCACCTTTTATTAAAGTCGCTCCGTTATTCTGATTTTTGGTGTCCCTCATTTTGAGCCACCAGAGCATGTTATTAGAATTTTGGTATAAAATTCCATTCGGATCGGCTGCATTTCCACCCCATTCCGCTCCTCCGCCAAAGCCATAATAAAGTGTTCCTTCCAGACTTGGAGGCAAATATTTACTTCCTTTTTTACTATTTTTAAATCGATCTAAAACATAAGCATGTGCTTCTGGTGTACGGTCTGTGATATCAGCTTCGGTTAATTCCTGGTTTGCAAATGGCGCTGGCTTAACCGGAACAGGCTGCGTTGGCCAGGGATTTTCGCCTGGTAAAGCAGGTGAAACAGGCACCGGGATTTCGTTTACCCGAAACAATGGTTTTCCTGTGTCACGGTCAAAAACAAAGATCAAACCATCTTTCGTTGCCTGAGCTACGGCATCGGTCATTTTCCCGTTATCTTTGACCGTTATCAAATTCGGCGGACAAGGTGCATCCCGGTCCCACAAATCATGGTGAATGGTTTGGTAGTGCCATACACGTTTTCCTGTTTTCGCATTGAGCGCGATTACACAGTTTGCAAAAAGATTTTTACCTTTTCTGGCTCCTCCGTAAAAATCAACCGACGGAGATCCGGTTCCAGCATAAACCATTCCGCGCTTTTCATCGACCACCATACCGGCCCAGCAATTGGCACCACCGATTTTTTTGTACGAATCTTTCATCCAGGTTTCATAACCATATTCGCCCGGAAGCGGGATTGTATGAAATACCCAGGCCAATTTTCCGGTCACAACATTGATGGCCTGAATATAACCCGGAGGGGCATCACCGCCTTCGGACACACTGGATCCCATGATTAAAAGATCATCGAAAATTACACCTGGTGTTGTACTTCTGATAGAAAGATTTGCTGTTTCATGACCAAAAATTTCTTTACCGCCCAACCCGATACGCAGATCAACCTCTCCTTTATTTCCAAAACTTGAAATCTGTTCTCCGGTGATTGCATTGATTGCATAAAGTGTAGGCCCGACGGAATACAAAATCCTTTTGTCAGCACCTTTTTCCCAGTAAGCAACTCCCCGAAGCGGATGAAATCTTTGTCTGGTTTTGGGATCAGAAAATGGATTGAATTTCCATATTTCTTTTCCGGTTCCGGCATCAATGGCGAAAAGTTTCATCTTTGGTGTTGTGCCGTAAAGTACGCCATTAACAACGATGGGTTGACATTGAATGTCCATTCCACGATCCTGATCTGCTTTATTTTCGTCCGTATCATAACTCCACGCCAGTTGCAGATTTTTGACATTTGCCGTATTAATCTGCCTTAAAGTTGAATACCTGTTACCTGCTTTGTTTCCTCCGTAAGTTGGCCAATCCTGATTTTCTGACTCATCATAACTGATATCTTTTTCTCTCCTTACACTCCCGCAGAGTACAAGAAAAATCAACAAGACGGAAAGATATTTTAATGAAAAATATTTCATTTTATATTTTTTTAGACACAACAATCCCATGCTCACTTTTACAGTGAACTGCTAAACCGTACACGAAATCTTTTATTTTATAACAGGCCGGAAATCTTCATTTCCCGGCCTGATTCAATGATTATTTCCTGGCGTTGGCGAAAAATTCATAATTAATTTTCCACTTCACTTCTTTTCCTGGCTCCACATTCAACTTAATATAAGGTTCCGGACAAGCGGTTGTCGGGCACGACCAGTAAACCAGTTTTTCAATCGGTTGGTCACTGGTAATTTTGACACCCGCTCCTGTTTTAACATTTTCAATTTTCAGATCATAATCCTTTGGAGAAGATGTCAATCCTTTCAATCCGGCACTGAACACATTTTCTTTATTTTCAAGAGGTCGTGAATAAATAATAGACTTTCCTTCCACGTTAGCGATCGTTCCAAAACCTTTGCCCTCGGCAGCTACGTCAAACGGAAAAGTAATTTTAATCCCTGGTCCGGTTGGCTCATTATCAATCATGAAAAAGTTGTGATCATACACGCTTGTTGAGATCGTTTTCTTGCCTGTATTTTTCAGACTATGCTCCAAAACAAGTTCGGGTTTTCCTTTTACCAGCTTTACAATTTTGGTATAAACATAGCCGTAACCGGTCTCGTCCGTCAGCTCATGGGTAAATTCCACAATATCATTTTTCCTTTTAATCGTGCGTTTTCCGTGGTTTACTACTTCATAATTTGTAGCAAAAGAATAGGGTTTGTCGTCCGGTTTTTTCAAAACGCCAACGCCGATTTTCACAAAATCAGAACCCGCTTTGGTCTCAGCAAAATCCAGTGCAACAAATTCTTCTACCGGGCCGCTGATGGCATCATGAATTTTCGGATCGTATTTATCAAACCATTTTCCGAAATAAGTATGTCCCTGATATTCAAGACTTGGTATCACGCCGGACCAGTCAAATCGCGTTCCCTGATAATAGCCGTTGCTAACATCAGGCAAGTATAATTTTGCCTTCACAATACCATTTGTAATATCGGCTTCCGGAAAATCGGTTGCTGTAAAAACCCCACTGCAAAGGCCGACTAGTAATCCTATGCTTAAAAATTTCTTTTTCATCACTGCATTTTCTTGGTTCAATGATAAAAGTGTTCAAATTCGTGTTTTACTTATGGGGCGAATCAATGAATACTATTTCATCTGAAAGATTCATTAACTCGCCCCGTAAATAATTAATTGTTAAGATTCGGATTTAGCGAAGTATCCGAATAAGGTAGTGGAAACCAGTAATTTGCTTTCGTAATAGCTCTGATCGGTTGCAGATCATCAGCACTTTTGTTTTTGTTAGCTTCTTCCACTTTTTCCAGACGAACCAGGTCAAACCAACGGGTTCTTTCACAGGCAAATTCCCATGCACGTTCCTGAACCACAGCGTCCGCAAATTGTGTTGCAGAAAGTCCGTCAGACATAGATAATGCCTTTGTACCAGTTGCCCATCCTCTCAAACGCACCTGATTCAGCGCATCATAAGCTGCCTGATCCGGCCCACTTTTGCCGCGTGCTTTTGCTTCTGCATAGATTGTCAATACGTGTGCGTAACGCAGCATAACGGAAGGCAACGAAGCCTGGTACGTCGAAATATCACCTTTAATATACCATTTTTTGTAATATGGATGTTTTGTCAAACTTTGCTGCCATGGAATTTTTGTTCCCGACAAACCAAATTCAGTACGGAAAGTAGCATCTTTTCTCGGTCCGGCCGGAAACGCGTTGAAAAAATTAAGTTCAGCATACATATCATCCCAACCGCCTTCTTCACCCGGCATTGTGGTTAATCCATAAGTTGAATTACCAGTATCACCACCACCTGTAAATCCGTTTAATTGAAAAACTGCTTCTGCTGTTCCTGTTGAATTAGGGTCGTTTTCGAAAACGGCTGCAAAAGTAGGCAACAACTGAAAGCCGTACTTTTCTTTATTGTCAATTACTTCTTTCGCTTTTGCCGCTGCAAGATCATATTTGTCAGTTTGTTTTAGCGGCCAGCCCGCCATAGTCAAATACACATCGGCAAGAAATGCCTTGGCAGAACCACTGTTCGGTCTTCCCGGATCACGTTTTGTATCTGGTAAATTCACTTCGGCAACTTTCAAATCCGCGACGATCAATTCATAGATTTTGTCCGGAGCTGTTTTACCAACTGTCAAAAGATCAGCAGAATATTCTCCTGCAAGAATCAAAGGAATATTTCCGTAAAAACGGGTCAGCCAATAGTAAGAAAACGCACGGATAAAGTAGGCTTCGCCAACAATAATGTTGATCGTGGCCTTATCTCCGGAAGTTTTTTCGTAGTTGTTAATTACATTATTCGCACCCTGGATCGCCTTGTAGCATCCGTTATAAACCGCACCAGAACGCTGGTTTGTAGTGGAAACGTTAAACTGGTCAAATTCCCGCCAGTCAGCTTTGTTACTTGCCGGGTGGGTCGTTACATCGTCACTTCCAATTGTGGCTGCATTAGCAGATGGATGGATAAAACCCATATTCCATTGCCAGGCAAGTCCTTTGTAAGCACCGGTTAGGGCAGATTCCAGACCATCCTGCGTTGACAAAACATTGGCTCCATATAACAAACCAGTTGTATCTTCTTCCAGGTAATCTTTGCAGCTGGCACCTGCAAAAAGCAATCCAGCAAGCATGAGTAAATTATATTTTTTCATTTTCTTAAAAATTGAATATTTAGAAAGAAAGATTAAGTCCAAGCGTGTAAACTTTGGCATTTGGATAAGATCCGCGGTCGATACCGATGGCAGTATCCGTGCCTGAACCTACGTTGCTTGATTCCGGATCCGGTCCTGAATATTTAGTAATAGTGAACAAATTCGTAGCACTTCCAAAGATTCTGATTGAGCCTACATTTTTAAGCTTCGCAGAAGGAATAGTATAAGAAAGACTTACGTTTTTCAATCTAACAAAACTTCCATTTTCGATAAAACGGCTTGACTGTGTAAAGGGCTGGTAAGTACTAGTAAAGGCCGGAATATCGGAAGTTTCATTGCCTGGACGATAGTATCCGCGAATTTCAGTTAACAAAAACTGGCGCGCTTCCCCCGATCCAGACATGGCTCCTGCGCGAGTATAGTTCAGTTTATCGACTCCAAAAACCGCATTCATAAATACGTTCAAAGTAAATCCGCCGTAAGTAAATGTGTTATTCCAACCACCTGTCATCTTTGGAAATGCGTGTCCGATAATCTGGAAATCATCCGTGGTGATACTGTTATCGCCATTTAAATCCTGATAATGAGGATCTCCCGGAACGCGGCCTTGTTTTGCAGCGATATCAGCTTCATTTGGTTTAAATGTTCCAAGATATTTCAAACCCCAGTATGAACCCAGCGGTGCACCTGGCATCAGCATAAATTCGTTCGTAATGGACATACCGCCACCTGTTCCTGTTCCAGTTCCCAAACGAGGTAAGCCGCCAAGATCCAGTACTTTATTTCTCAATGTTGAAAAATTCAGGTTCGTTTCCCAGCCAAATTTTCCTTGTACCGGTGTTCCACCAATTGAGAATTCAAAACCTTTATTTTCGATTTCACCGACATTTCGTGTCTGGGTTCCGCCACCGGCATAACTTGGAATCGAAACATTCAAAAGCAAATCCGTTGTGTTTTTGTGGAAATAATCTGCTTCTGCCCGAACTCTTCCGTTGAAAAATTCCATTTCAATACCAACGTCAGTTTGTTTTGTGGTTTCCCATTTCAAATCTGTGTTTCCGGCATTTCCCTGAATCACACCCGCTGTGATCGAGTTGTTATTGTAAGAAACAAAAGTTGTATTATAAGAAGAAAGTGTAGCGTAAGGATTGATAGCCTGGCTACCCGTCATACCCCAGCTTCCTCTTAACTTCAAATTGCTGAATACATTCAGATTTTTGATAAATTCTTCCTCAGACAATCTCCATCCCAAAGCAACGGATGGGAAAACGCTATAACGGTTTGCAGGACTGAATTTAGAAGAACCGTCACGTCTCACGGCCGCAGAAACAAGATATTTGTCTTTGTAAGCGTAATTCACGCGTCCTAAAAGAGATAACAATGTCCATTTTTGGAAACCTGATGAAACTGATGATGCGGAATTACCGCCAATATTGTCATAACCAAGTTGAGGAAAACGAAGTCCGCTGGCGTTGGCTGTGAAATTTTTATTGGTATACTGCTGCGTTTCAAGTACAGCTACTGCATTAATTGAATGGTTTTTAATGGTGATGTTATAATTTAAAGCATTTGTATTTTGCAGTGTCACCTGATCAGAAGAATAGCGGGATGCATTGGGCACATTGTTCGCAATTCTTGGTCCGTTGAAGTTTTTATTTTGCTGATCGAGAAAGTTGATCGCATACTGCAAATCAAGCGTCAGTCCTTTTATCGGAAGCTGATAATTTAATCCACCAATGGCATTAACATTCGTTTTGAAATAATCATACGACTTGTCATACAAGTTATCCAATGGACTTCTTGATACTGAACCAGTTGGATCTGAGTAAGTTGGCAGTCCATCAGGACCATATGCAGGCGTAGTAGGCGCCCATTGCAAAGCCTCAATCAAAGCACCGCCACCATCAGTATTATGATTAAAAGAATTTGCCCCGTTCAGATTAAAACGCAACGCAAGTTTATTATTAACCTGTGTCGTAAGATTTGTTCTGAAAATATAACGTTTGAAATTGCTGTTTTCAACAATCCCTTTTTGATTGACATAGTTTCCGGAAACCAGAAAAGTTGTTTTGTCATTTCCACCCGTTACGGTAATCTGATGCTGCTGTCCTGATCCCGTTCTATACACAAGATCCTGCCAGTCCGTACCACCATTTTTCTTATAATCAGCAATTTGTGCGTCTGTAAAAGGTGGCGTTGAACCCGTTGCAGCGGCACGTGCGTTAACGATTTCCGCAAATTCACCGGCAGGCAACAGATCGAATTTTTTGATCACATTTGAAACACTTCCTTGTCCTTCATAAGTAACCTTTACTCCTTTTGCTCCTTTTTTTGTTGTGATAATGACGACACCATTTGCGCCTCTGCTACCGTAAATTGAAGTAGATGCGGCATCTTTCAAAACCTGAAGGGATGCAATATCACTCGGATTCAGCAGGTTGTAATCTGCACCGATAAAACCGTCGATTACATACAAAGGATCATTATTTCCCAAAACCGAATTGGCTCCGCGAATACGAATCCGGGAATCCCCACCTGGCGCTCCATTCGACTGCGTTACCTGAACACCTGTGGCCCTACCTTGTAAAACCTGATCCAGACGTGTTACGGGCTGCTGCGCAAATTCCTTTGTCGAAATGACAGATAACGAACCCGTTACATCTGTTTTTTTCTGGGTTCCATACCCTACCACAACCACTTCATTCAACGTTTTTGATTCCTGCGTCAGCTGCATATCAATGATCGAACGACCATTAATTTCAACAGTCTGACTGACATAACCGATGAAGGAAAATACCAGCGAACCTTTGGATGGGGCGTTAATCGTGAACTTTCCATCGGCGTCCGTGGCCGTTCCCTGCGAGGAACCGCTGACAAGAATATTCACGCCAGGTAACACGGCATTATCGGCATCGGTGACTTTACCTGAAATTTTGATGTCCTGGGCATGAGCAAAACCCAGACACAAACACAGGTTTAAAAAAACGAGACTTACAACTTTTTTCATACCTTAAATTTTTAAGAGGTACATAATGAGTTAAGAAAATTTTCGACTGATTTATTATTCAAGAAGTAGGGGTTTCAAACACAAAATTTTCTGATTACCAATCGACTACCGATCCGTCGAATGGATTATAAGATTCCGGATTTTTCCAGTCGTGGCCTATTTTGTCAGCCAGTCTGTCTTCATCAAGTTCTACGCCCAGGCCAGGGCCGCGGGGGATCAAAACACTTCCGTCCTTTTCCAGTTCGAACGGATTTTTTAGGTATCCTTCACCGAGCGAAACCTGCTCCTGCACAAGAAAATTGGGAACACTTGCAGCCAAATGTAACCCAACAGCAAGGGAAATCGGCCCCATTGGATTATGCGGCGCAATGGGTACATAATATGCCTCAGCCATTCCGGCAATAATTCTGCCTTCGGTGATTCCCCCGGCGTGACAAAGATCAGGCTGAACGATACTTACTGCCCGTTTTTCCAGCAACTCCCGAAAACCCCATTTGGTAAAAATCCGCTCTCCGGCAGCAATTGGAATATGGGTTCCGCGCGCGATATCTGCCATGATATCAACGTTTTGCGCCTGACAAGGTTCTTCAATGAACATGGGCTGATATTGTTCCAGTTCTTTGATCAAAACCTTGGCGGTCTGCGGCGAAATAGCTCCGTGAAAATCAATGGCGATGTCCATTTCTGCACCTCCCGCCTGTCTCAAAGAAGCAAAATTTTCAGAGGCATACTTGATAAAAGCAGGATTTTCGACAATGTTGGCCGGGTTCTTTTTCGCTACGCCTGTTTTGATAACGGTATATCCTTCCTTTTTCCTTTGCTTCATTTCCTCCGCATTGGCGGCACGACCATAAATCCGGACACGGTCACGTGTTGGTCCTCCGAAAAGTTCGTATACCGGAACGTTCAAAAGCTTGCCTTTAATATCCCACAAAGCATGGTCAATTCCGCTCAAAGCACTGGTTAAAATCGGTCCGCCGCGATAAAAAGCGTGACGGTAAATGGCCTGCCAGTGATGAATAATATGTCTTGGATCTTTGCCGATTAGATAAGGTTCAATCTCCTTTATTGCCGTTTGTATGGTTAAAGCGCGACCTTCCAAAAGCGGTTCGCCAAGGCCAGTAACGCCAACATCGGTATGTATTTTCAAAAAAATCCAGCGCGGCTTTATCAAAATCGTTTCTAGTTTGGTGATTTTGACGTTGCTGTAATCCTGAAAATGTCCGGGATTTGAAGCGTATGAAGATTGAGGTAAAACCATGGTTGTCATGGCGGTAACACCCAATACGGATTGGATTGCGTCACGCCGTGAAATTCCTGATTCGGTAGAAGATTTCATCATTTTACGAATTAAGATAAATAAGTAAATTCTGAGCTTGCCGGATATTAAGTCCGGCAAGTCTGATCTTTAGGGATCAACTTCTGAAATTCCTTCTTACTACATTATATTATTGATTACCAGGCATGTATTGCCCCATCCGGGCTTTTTAAATACGGATGTGGGAATTTGGTTTTTTCGGTCACTTCCATAACAAATGTTGCCTTCTTCGGATCAAACTTCACACCCAGGCCAGGACTTGGATTCAGGTATAATTTACCATTTTTGAAATTGATAAAATCCTCGTTGAAGTATGCCGGTCGTTCTGGTTCTCCTCCCCCCAACTCCATCAAACAACGCGAAGGACTGCTTGATCCCAGGGTGTGCACCAAAGCAGCTGTTGATAATGGCCCAGTAAAATGAGGAATCATACCGACATAATGTGTCTCACATAATCCGGCAATCTTTTTGAATTCACCAATACCACCCGTGTTGGGTAATGTTACGCGCGTATAATCTATTAATCTGCTTTCTATCAGCTCATTAATATCCCATCTGTCGCCAAATTGTTCGCCAACGGCAATAGGTACTTTGGTCATCGAACGTACCGTTTTGTAAACTCCCGGATTCTCGGAACGAACAATATCTTCAACAAAATAAGGTTCAAGATTTTCAATTCCATTACAGATTTTCAGTCCATCCGTCATATCAAAACGGGTATGCAAATCAATCGCCCATTTTCCTCCACCGCCTACTGCCGCATCAATTCTCTTGCTGAATTCTATGGTTTTTTTGACATTATCATAAAAGTCAAAAGGCTCCTCACCGTTTCCACCGGTAGGCCCTATACGATATGCTCTCAGACCTGCTTCTATACAATCTCTTGCCCGCTCCTCTTCTGTTTTTGCCTTGGAAGCTTTGAAGCCCGTAGCGTAACATTCAACATAATCTCTCGTAGCTCCTCCCAACAAATCATAGACCGGAACACCTAATGCTTTTCCCTTGATATCCCAGAGCGCCATTTCCAATGCGCCAAGTGCATGAAGTTTTTCTCTTCCCGGAGGATAAAACATTCCCCGGTAAACATATTGCCACAAATGTTCAATACGGAAAGGATCTTCACCGATCATCATTTGCGCACATTGTTCGATCATATCTTTGCTGCCACCTTCTCCAATACCGATAATGCCCCCGTCCGTTTCAATTTCAACAATACCACGTGCCTGGTTAAAAAGCGGTTTGTTATAACCGGGCGCACTATAATATCTAATTTTTGTGATTTTCATTTTAGATGCGGCTTCTGCTTTAAACTGAGGAAATCCAACAAGCGCAGCAGCCGATCCCATGACAGCAGATTTAAGAAAATTTCTCCTTTGCATCGGGTAATATTTTAGGTTTAGGAATAGTATCAGGCAATCTTGTTAATCGATTAAGCAAATTTTTAAATTCAGGAAACCTTCTGTAAAATTTTCGCCGCAGAGGATTCACGGGCAATCAACTTTGCTTCCATTAATATCTGTTTCATACCAACATCAGGGTTTTTGAGCTTTTCCAGCAAGAATTCTACCGAAGTTTTTCCGAGCATTTCCAATGGCTGTTTCAGGTAAGTTATCGGACAATAATATAAATCAAAAGCCTCCGCCTGTCCGAAACTTACAATACCCAGATCTGACGGAACCTTCAATTTTAATTCGTTAATATATTTTAATCCATTGATAGCCAACCCATAAGTAGCGAAAATAATCGCATCAACTTTATCTTTTGAAGATATCATTTCGTCTATTGCAATTTTAACTTCCATCTCAATATTTTCAAATCTGACTTGTTTCAACCAGTTAGGATTGAGATCAAAATGATGATCTCTAAGTGCCTGCTGGTAGCCCCGGATTCTTTCCTTCATGTGATACATATCCGACTTATAGGCTATCAATCCAATGCGTTCGTAGCCGCCTTTCACTAAATGAACCCCGGCATCGTATGACGCTTTGTAATTATTGGTTGCTACAAAATCTGTTTGTAAATCAGGAAAATGTCTGTCTAGTAGTATGAAAGGAATGTTTCGCTCTTTCAGGTAACGAATGTGAGATTCGGAATGCTCGGATGATACAATGATAAATCCATCTACTTGTCTGTTAATGAGTACATTTAACAAATCCCAGGCCTTTTCGGCCTTTTCGTCAGAACTTCCAATAATAACTGTATATCCGCTTTTCTTTGCTTCATCCTCCACCACCCGGGCGATATTTGCAAAAAATGGATTGGATATATCCGCGATAACCAGGCCAATCGTATGCGTTTTGCCGCTTCTTAAACTTTTAGCCAGATGATTTGGCTGATAATTAAGCTCGCTGGCTATTTCTTTGATCTTTTTGGCAATTTCATGTCCCACCCTGCTCTCCTTTTCCTTTCCATTCAGAACGTACGAAACAAGTGCAGTTGATACGCCGGCTTTCACAGCAATGTCCTTTAACGAGATCTTTTTTGTATTCATAAAGTACATCTTTAAAAGCGATTCAAATGTAAGTTTAATCGATTAAACAAAAAAACATTATTTAAAATATTTTTACATTTTTTCCACGAATAACACCAAAATGGCAAATTTGAAGTTTTTTCAATATTTTATAAAAAACCAGGAACAAATTTATAAGATTAAAAGGAAGCGCTTTGATTGTAAATTGATTAACACTTTTATGAAATTTTTTTCAGAAAAAACCTGCTCTGATTTCGCTATGTGCAGATTTTTATACCGTTCACAGGTTTTTACAACATTTCTTGTCGCCATAAATTGCTATTAATGAACATCCATTGCAGCACATCAAACCTTGAAGATTGACTGGAAGTTGATTTCATAGATTTAATCTGATGAATTAATCGTTTAAGCAATACATTAGAATTTATTACAAACGTATGAAGTATGAAATATCGACGCATGCGATCAAAAACAGATCCGAAATTGTTCTCTGAATGGGCTTTTTGCTTTCAAAGTTTCCGGGTGAGAGAATTTGAAGGAAAGCAATTTTAATCGTTTAAAACCACTTAACCATCTTCCATGTTTCTTACCATATAAAATCAGTTAGTTATCCAATCGGAACTTCGAGATTCATTTCTTCAAGGGAAGTTTGTTTAATCGTATCAAAAGCCTCAAATTCGAAATAAGATTTTTATTTAATGCTAACTAATAATTCCTTGAAACAACCCATATATCTGGACAATGCCGCTACAACGCAGATGGACCCCAAAGTGCTTGATGCGATGCTGCCTTATTTTTTGGAAAATTTCGGGAATGCATCCAGCAGTTCACACGTGTATGGATGGACTGCTGCCGAAGCTGTGGATATAGCAAGGGAACAGGTAGCAGAACTGATTGGTGCACATAGTTCTGAAATTATTTTTACTTCCGGTGCGACGGAATCAATAAATCTGGCAATAAAAGGCGTTTTTGAAAATTACAAAGAAAAGGGAAGTCACATTATTACCTGCGTGACTGAACACCGGGCTGTTCTGGATACTTGTGAGTGGATTGAAAATACAGGCGGAAAAGCCACCTATTTACCGGTGAATACAGAAGGATTTATTGATCTGGCCGAACTCGAAAAAGAGATTACGAGCCAGACCATTTTGATCTCTATTATGTATGCTAATAATGAAACAGGAACGATCCAGCCTGTCAGGGAAATTGGTGAACTTGCGAAAAAACATGGTGTCTTATTTTTTACGGATGCAACTCAGGCAGTTGGAAAAACTCCAATTGACGTTAATGAAGATGATATTGATATGCTTTCTTTAAGCGCACATAAAATTTATGGTCCAAAGGGAATCGGAGCATTATATGTGCGAAGGAAAAATCCGAAAGTGAATATTTCATCTCAAATTCATGGCGGCGGACATGAAAAAAATATGCGGAGCGGAACGTTGAATGTGCCGGGAATCGTTGGATTGGGTAGAGCTTGTGAAATCTGTCAGATGGAACTGGAAAGTAAACAAGATGCGGTCGGAATTTTACGAAACCTGCTGGAACGGGAATTGCTTAAAATTGAAGGAACAAGTATAAATGGCAGTCAGAAACACCGTTTGCCTAACATCAGTAATATTTCTTTTGCAAATGTAAACGGTGAAGCGTTGCTGTTGGATATATGTCGTGAAATTGCAATTTCCAGAGGTTCAGCATGTTCATCGGTCACTTCAAAACCCAGTCATGTTTTGAAAGCACTTGGATTAAGTGATGAAATTGCTTTAAGTTCTTTCCGGATAAGTCTTGGAAGATTTACGGCACTTTCTCAAATTGAATTTGCAATCCATAACATAACCAGGATTGTAGAGGATCATCGCAGTATCGTTGGTTGATATTTTTATAACAAATGAAAGAGATTACAGACATTATAGAAGCTTATCATCGGACATTGACAGCAGGCAAGCGCATGGCGCTGGCGACAGTGGTGCATGTGGAAGGTTCTTCTTACAGAAGACCCGGAGCAAGAATGCTGGTTACCGAAGATGGACAACTCACAGGTGCTATCAGCGGAGGGTGTCTGGAAGGAGACGCCCTACGAAAAGCGCTTCTGGCAATTTCACAGCAAACCAATAAACTGGTAACTTATGATACCATGGACGATGACGACGATGCAAAATTCGGCGTTCAGCTTGGTTGCAATGGCATTGTAAATATATTGTTTGAACCGATCAATGTTGAAAATGAAAATCATCCGATTGCGTTGCTTGAACAGGCTACGAAACAAAGAATAAACGCTGTACTTGTTACAATTTTTTCGATGAACAACCGGGCAAATCAGCCGGGAACAGGTTTGCTTTTAGTTGACAACGAAGCACATTTAATAGTAGAAAACCGGTTTGGAAAGTATGTAGATACCGTAATTCAGGACAGTCTTACTGCGCTACGTTCCGAACAATCTTTATTCAATACTTACTCTTTTGAAGGAAACAAGCTGACGGCTTTTATTGAATTTGTAAAACCTCCCGTTTCACTTGTGATCGTAGGTGCAGGAAATGATGCGATTCCGCTGGTTGGTATGGCTTCACTTTTAGGCTGGACCATTACGGTTGTAGATGGACGGGCAAATCAGGCAACTGCTCAAAGATTTCCGTTAGCCCAAAAAGTGCTGGTTGCAAAATCGAGTGAGGTAATCTCCCAAATTAATTGTGATGCACAGACCGTTTTTGTGCTCATGACACACAATTACAATTACGATCTTGGTGTGCTTCGTGAATATTTAAATAGTAAAAGTTCTGTTTACATAGGAAGCCTGGGACCCAAAAAGAAATTGGAAAGAATGCTGACCGATTTGAAAAATGACGGTTTTGAAATTACCAAAGAACAGATTTCAAGTATCTACGGTCCCGTAGGGCTGGATATTGGCGCTGAAACTTCTGAGGAAATAGCACTATCGGTTTTGGCTGAAATAAAGGCAGTTTTGAATAAAACACCAGGCACTTTTTTACGGGATAAAAAAGATGTAATTCATAGTCGTTCCATGCAGCACGAACCTGTTTTGGAAAAACGAATAGTGGAAAAGGTTCTTACCATATCAGAAGAAGATTTTTCAGGTTCCTGCGGTATAGGCCCTATGTGATTTAGTTATCGTTTATTTAACTTTAAAGCAAATCCTTCTGCATTAACAACTTTTTGTAATCATCTGCGGTATCCATATCTACATTACCAAGAGGAAAATCAACGGTTGACATACGATCTTTATTTTTAATAATGATCTTTCTCGCACCAACGTCACCGGTTAATTCCATTAACTCCGGAAAAATGCTTTTATCAAAAAGTACGGGTGTTCCGGCTACTTCTGAATAACTGCTTGCCACAATACTTTTGGTCGAAAGTTCTTTTTCTTTTATCAATTTCATAAGAAGGTCGTTTGTCACAAATGGCTGATCACAAACCATAAAAATAACTTCATTAACATCTGGCATTTGTTCCGTAACATAAGCTAATCCATGACGGATAGAAGATGCCATTCCTTCTTCCCATTCGGGATTGTAAACAATTGCAGCAACCTTATCTCTTATTTCGGATTCGACACGTTTCCTTTCCGCTCCCGTAACCACAACTACATTTTCTACTACTTTTTTTGCAGTCTCAATAGAATAACCCAACAGACTTTTTCCTTTAAAAGGAAGCAGTTGTTTCGGCTGACCCAACCGGGCAGATTTTCCGGCAGCCAGAATGACGATAGCGATAGTAGTTTTCATGGGAAATGGTTTAAATTTTCCCGCCAAATTTGCATGCAGACGGTTATCAGATAACTACAAATATTACGCCAGTCTGTTTTTGAACAAGGTTTTAATCAAATAAATATTAAGTAAAAAAGCAGTTCAGTCAAACACAAAATTGTATCTGACTGAACTGCTGAATCTTCTGATTTTTTAGGAAATATTCTTAAATGCTTCCTCTTCCATGAACGGTTGATTGCGCAGTCGTTTTTTGGTTGCCTTGTAAAAAGCATTGGCTGCTGCGGCACCTGCTGGCGGTAATGCCGGTTCACCTAATCCTGTTGGTGAAATGCCATTATCAACAAAATGAACCTCCACTTCCGGAATTTCATTCATACGGATCAGCCGGAAAGCGTTGAAATTATTTTGATCCGGCGCGCCATCTTTAAAAGTAAGATTTCCATACATGGCGTGTCCAATCCCATCTACGATTCCACCTCTAACCTGTTGAAGAGAACCGCTTTTATTGATCACAATACCGCAATCCACGGCTGCAACCATGTTTTTCAAAACCGGTTTTCCTTTCTCAACAACAACTTCCCCGACTTGCGCTACATAAGAACGGTGTGAAAAATATACACTAAAACCCTGATGAACACCTTTTTTCTTACCCCAGCTACTTTTTTCTGCGGCCAGTTTTATTACAGCAATCATCCGGTCGATATCATATTTTATTTCTCCGGCAGGTGCTTTCTTAGCCTTTTCCAGTAATTCCAATCGGAACTGAATCGGATCTTTTCCGGCGGCCTCAGCCACTTCATCCAGAAACGATTGTTCTGCATAAGCAAGGAAGTTAGTAATAGGTGCGCGCCACGGACCGGTTGTGATCGGTGATTTATGATCTACCGAATCGATTAATAGATTATCCACCGCTCCGGAAGGAAAATTATCTTCACGTGTCGGATTACCCGCGTTCATACCTACACCCCGCAATTTGTAACCAATTAATTGCCCGGTTTTGTCCAAAGCCGCTTCAAAACGATAACGAACTGCCGGACGGTAAGTTCCGCCCGTCATATCATCCTCTCTGGTCCAAACCACTTTAACCGGCGCTTTCATTAATTTTGAAACATGAGTCGCTTCAATGGCATAATCTGCCGAAAGCCTTCTGCCAAAACCACCACCTTGTCTGGTAATTTCTACCGTCACTTTTTCTGGTGGAAACCCAGTGATTTTTGCCGCTTCTGTACGTGCACGATCTGGCGTTTGCGTTGGCCCTACCAGCTCTACCCCATCTTCCCGGACATGCGCAAAAAAGTTCATAGGTTCCAGAGGACTATGCGGCAAAAAAGGACATTGATATTCTGCCGTTACTATTTTAGCAGCATTTTTAAAGGCAGTATCAACGTCACCGTTTTTCCTTCTTACTGTCGCTTCTCCGCCATCCAGTAATTGTTTAAAAATACGGTTATGATCTGCCGAACTTTCCAAATCGAATTCTTTTTCATACTCGATTTTCAACAGTTCACGTGCCTTTTTAACCTGCCAGGTAGATTTTCCGACAACGGCTACGCTGTTTTCAAAAGTAACTACATCGACAATCCCCGGCATTTTTTTAGCCTCCGCGGAATCAACAGATTTCAATTTTAGTCCAAAAGCTTTCGGACGCTGAATCAAGGCAAACAACATGCCTTCCCGATAAAAATCGAGCCCAAAAAGAGGCTTGCCTGTTATAATATTCTGATTGTCAACATTACGGACACTTTGCCCGATCAGTGTGAACGACTTTTCATCTTTTAGTTTAATCTCTTTAGGAATTGTCATTTTTGAAGCATCCTCAGCCAGCTCGCCATACGTTGCTGATTTTCCGGATGCCTTATGAAAAACTTTTCCTTTTTCGGTAGTAATTTCAGAGGAAGACACATTCCATCGTTTCGCCGCCGCCTCGACCAAAAGATATCTTGCCGTTGCACCTGCTTTCCGTAAACGCTCCCATGAATGAGGCACCGCTCCACTCCCGCCCGTGACCTGTCGTTCATATTTGCTGGTATCCAGATTCGCCTGAACTGTCTTCACCTGTTTCCAGTCAGCGTCCAGTTCTTCTGCCACAATCATCGGAAAAGCCGTTTTTATGCCTTGCCCAATTTCCGGATTTGGAGAAAAAATCGTAATAATATTATCAGTTCCAATGGTCAGAAAGCTATTAAAATTTATAGCCCCTGCCGCCGCAGAATCAGGGTTTACGACCTTGGGTAAAGCCGATGCACCCGACCAGCTAAAACCTAGAAATAATCCGCCACCAGCCGTTGCCGCAATTTTCAGGAAATTACGTCTTGAAGTTTGTTCTAATGTCTGCATGACTATTTTGTTTTGGATGCTGCCGATTTTACTGCTTCACGAATCCGGTGGTATGTTCCGCAGCGACAAATGTTGCCGCTCATTGTCTCCACAATCTGTGCATCCGTTGGTTTCGGATTTTTCTTCAAAAACGCAGCCGCCGTCATAATCTGGCCTGCCTGGCAATACCCGCATTGAGGTACGTCAATTTCTTCCCAGGCTTTTTGAACCGGGTGATCTCCTTTTTCTGACAAACCTTCAATCGTTGTCACCTTTCCCTTCCCTACCGCCGATACCGGTAAAACGCAGGAACGGACTGCCTCTCCATCCAAATGAACTGTGCAGGCTCCACATTGGGCAATTCCACAGCCAAACTTGGTTCCTACCAGTCCCAGGTTGTCGCGGAGAACCCATAATAACGGAGTGTCCTCAGCCGCATCTGTTTCGTAGCTGCGGTTGTTGATTTGTAATTTTATTAACGCCATGGTGAAATTGTATTTGTTATAACAATTCAAATGTCATCATCAAAAAATAACGGCAACTCAGAAATTAAACCCGTTTGATTTCTACTAATTTTTGACATTACAAGTTAAACATTATTTTTCTAAAAAACAGCGATTCAAGCAAATCAGAAGGGATATAGCCCGTTAACTATAACGAATTTTTTGCTTTAAAATACCAGCTGCCTTTGTGTATCCGCCCTCTGCTCCATCGACAAAATGGATGTGCGCATTTTCTTCATTCGGTACGTAACATGACATAACTGACTCCTTGCTTACAAAAAGTCCATACCTGATTTTGCCTTCGTTTTCAAGTTTATTGAGCGCTTCTTCCAACAATAAACGTTGTTTCGTATTGCCTGAAATAACTGTGTTGATCCTTCCGTCAATTACCAAAGTATCTGCCAGTTCAACAATGGTGCTCAGGTAAGATTTTCCTTCTTTTGTGTTAAAATAATAAGGTCCGAACAGTAAAATGAATCGATTATAAATCATATACAGAAAGCGAAAGCGACCGAATTTGACCTTCATTTCCAGATTTATTTTGGCAAGTGTTGATTTCAGTTTCAGTTTCGAAACGGAAATTGGCTGACGGTTTTGGGATGTACCATATATTTCGTCCAAAAAATCTACAACTTCTTTAAATACCATTCCTTGCTGTTTCTCATCCCGCGCAATGACCAGCAAACTGATTACTTCATCAAGATTTTCAGGTGGTGCAATTCTATCCCACCGGCACTGCATTCCTTCAAGATCCAGCTGCTGATTGTCGGATTCCAGCATATCCCGTTTAAGATCCTCGCCTTTAATTAATTTTTCAGCATAACTCAATCCATCACCCAGAACAACGGGAATTGAAAACAGACTTGAACTCTTAAATTTGCTGATATTCAGGCCAAAACCATCCTGATAAATTTTATGCACCGAAACGCTGCCGATACGCAGATCAATATCAAAATTTGCACGTGTGTTATCCTTATGAATTTGCAAAGAACGCATGACTTCTGCCAGAATTAATGGTGGAATAATGCAAGTCGCGCCATCGCCACCGAAGAAAAAAGGGACACTTAGATTATTTTTTCGGGCAATATTTAAAACGGCTACTATACAACCTGTTGCTATCAGGTTAACTGCTTCATGCAATCCGTTTTGAACAGCCAGTGTCGAGTTTTTGACGTCGGTAACTACAACATGCCAGTCGTCAGGTAATTCGTGAAATAGTTGGTTTTCTGTAAGCAGATCACTCAGAGAAATTTTGTTGACCGGCAGTGCAGTGTAGAATAAATCATTTATTGACAACGTCGGCATTATTTTAAGGGCTGGTTTCTTTCAAATTTATATCTTTTGACACAAAAAAACGCAATGTTTTCCACACTGCGTTTCCATCCCTATATAATATGAAATTTCTATCTCTTACTTCTTTCCAGCATCCAACCGGGATATTCCACTGGCAGTTTGCTGATTTCATCGAGTTGTTTTAACTCTTCTGTTGTAAAAACAATGTTCACGGATTGGAGGTTATCTTCTAATTGTTCAATTTTATTGGCGCCGACAATTACGCTGGTTACAACGTACTGATGTAAAAGCCACGCCAATGACAACTGCGCAACGGAAGCACCTTTGGATTCTGCCATGGGCTGTAACACATCAATAATATTAAAAGCCCGTTCTCTGTCAACCGGAAAAGAAGCGAAATTTGTCAGCCTGCCACCCGTTTCAGATTCTCCATTCCGGTTGTACTTTCCGCTTAATAATCCGGCTGCCAATGGACTCCAAACCATCAATCCAATTTTCTGGTCATCCAGCAGCGGTACCAATTCGCGTTCTATATCCCTGCCGGCCAGCGAATAATAGGATTGCATGGAAACAAATTTTGCTTTGTCGTTATATTTTGAATAACCAACGGCTTTCATAAGTTGCCAGGCAGATAAATTGCTCCCACCGATGTATCGTACTTTTCCACTTCGAACCAGGTCGTCCAGCGTATTCAGCGTTTCTTCAAATGGCGTAATTGGATCGAAACTATGAATCTGATACAGATCAATATAATCTGTATTTAATCTTTTCAAACTCGCTTCGACCTGCTGCATGATATGTTTGCGGGTAAGCCCCTGGTCATTAGGCCCTTGTCCCATTGCTCCGCGAACTTTGGTGGCAATAATCAGATCATCACGGTTTAATCCTAAATTACGAATCGCCTGGCCAGTGAGTTCTTCCGACATTCCTTCTGAATAAACATTAGCGGTATCAATAAAATTGATTCCTGAGTCTACTGCCTTTTTTACCAATTGGTCCACTGAATCCTGGCCCAGACTTCCCATCACTTTGAAAAAACCTTTACCTCCAAAAGTCATCGTACCCAGGCACAATTCAGAAACTTTTAAGCCGGTGTTTCCTAATACTTTGTATTTCATTTTGCTGCTATTTAATAATACAGCAAAAGTATTGCGGAAGCGGCAGACAAAATTCCTGCTTTCAAAGTAAAAATTATAAAAATCAAAGTATTATTTCCGAAGTGATAAAGGCGTAACGCCCACATTCTTTTTGAAGAAATTATTGAAATAACTCGCATATTCAAAACCCAGGCAAGAGCCGATGTCTGCTATACTCCAATTCGTATGCCTTAAAAGTGCTTTTGCTTCATTACAAATCCGGTCTGTTATATGAGCCGTAGTAGTTTTTCCTGTAATGTCCCGGACAGCGTTGTTCAAATGATTGACGTGAATAGACAAGCTTTCTGCAAAGTCATTGGCCTTTCTTAATTTCAAAACAAAATGTGGCGAATCAATAGGAAATTGCCTTTCCAGTAATTCAAGAAACAAGCTGGTTATCCTGGAAGCCGCATTATTGTGATGCACATCCGACAAAGCCGGCTGCATTTTCATCCCTTCATGAATCATGAGATTTACGTAATTTCTGATTACATCATACTTGTAAATATAGGACGATTCCATTTCGGCGACCATTTTCTCATAAAGTGTATAAAGAAAGGACAGCTGCACTGGATCGGGAAAAAATATCTGATCGCTACCGATTTTAAACAACGGCGACTCCTGAATACTATCCAGACGCTCTTTTGTTTTTAGAAAATCTTCCGTAAATACACACATCCTTCCGGAACGGTCATCCGAAAAAACTTCAAGAGAATACGGTACAAGGGGATTTGAAAAAATTAAAGCGGGTTTATTTATCTCAACCGATTTATCCGCATAATGAATTTTAGCTGGTCCGTTGATACTCCATATCTTGTAATAGTCTCTCCGGTTGTAAGGAACCAGCGGCGTTTTTCCACTCCCTTCAAAAATCTGGGCTTTGAATGGAATAACGTCAAGTTGATAATGTGCAGGTGGTGGAACAAGTTCAGCAGTTCTCGTATTTGTCATGCTGCAAAGTTAATAAAATCAAAGGATACTTAGATTTTATGTTGGCAATTATGACAAATCCGGTTAAACTAATTAATCGGAATAATTTATAGACTTAATCATTATCCAATTCTAACGAAGAGACAATTCCTTAATATTATCAAATTCCGTGTGAGCCGCCATAGCCCTCACAATTCCTCTTTTATCAATCAATATAAAAAAAGGCGTTTCTGTCACTTTGTAACGATGATTGAACCCGTAAGAATTCGGGACCGGAATGAAGCCGCAATTTCTTTTCGGGATTGCACTCCGGCATTCTTCATCGGTATTGATTGTGGTTCCTAACGAAACAATTTCAATTCCTTTTTCACGGTTTTCTTCTACAAAGTCAGAAATAATTTTCGTGCTTTCGAATGTGTATAATGGTTTTTCAAACTTCACCCAAAATCCAAGGAGTACATATTTTCCTTTCAATTTTTCAGAATCATATGTTTTTCCATCCAATCCGTTCATGACAAACGGCGGGATTGGTTTACCAATTTCCGGCATGCCATCTTCATCCAATGTAAGTGTAATACCCGTTTCCACCTCCGATTTCGTTTTGGGAATTAAGGCAAAAGAGGAGGCTTTTCCATATTTATCAAAAACTGGCTGAGTACGGTATCGACCCGGATTTTTCTTTAATAATTCATCGTAAGCATGATAGCTGATCCGCTGTCCGGTTGCCTGATTTACAATTACAGTTTCATCATTCATTACAAACTGCTGATTCATTTTCCCCTTACTCCGAAGCACCTGAGCCGAAGAAATCCTGCTATTTTCTACACAAAAAATGATCAGGAGAAACCCGATAAATCTGAAACTCATAAAAGCTTTTTTGATTTTGTTAAAGATAAAAAGAAGTGTATTTCGTTTTTCTAAATTCCATTATATAACTGTTTTGGATATCTTAATATTTTAACGAAGACTGCATTTCATAAGAATTTTGAAAATTGCATATCTCTTTTATATAAAAAAGGGCCTAGATCGCATAAGACGACTAAGCCCTTTTAACACTAATACCGCAATTATTAAATTTTACCAGCCGATCGTTTCATCCAAATGGAAATAACCACCAGTTGGTCCGTCAGCCGGAAGTGTTGCCAGGAGCACACTTGTACTGGCCCCGTCTTCTGGCGTCATTGGTGCCGCCGATCCGCCAAGCTCTGTATGAATCCAGCCCGGGTGGATCGAATTTACTTTGATAGCAGTATTTTTTAACTCATTCGCCAAGTGAACTGTGAATGAATTTAATGCAGTTTTAGAGGTGCTGTAACCAAACATTTTGATTCCATAAACTGACGAAGAAGGATCAGAAAGCATATTCAGTGAACCAAGAGTACTCGAAACGTTAACAATGCGTCCCGCATCTGATTTCCTGATCAAAGGCAAGAGCACCTGAGTGCTGAATACCACTGCGAAGAAATTCGCTTCCATCGTATCACGCAAAGCTTCCTCTGAAATTCCACTTACAGGAACTTCATTTCCGAAGGACGATACAGGATCGCCTTCATAGCTCACGCCAGCATTATTGATCAGAATGTCAAGTTTTCCGAATTTTTTGTCAAAATATTCATAGGCACTGGTATAATCTTTTTTATCTGACACATCAAATTTTATAAAATCTGATTCAATTCCTTCTGCTTTCAGTTTTTCTACGGCAGCTTTTCCTGATTCCTCATTTCTTGATCCTATCACCGGGAAAATTCCCAGCTTGCCTAGCTTCTTAGCAGTTTCAAATCCAATTCCACGATTTGCGCCGGTAATAAATGCAATTTTTTGTTCTGACATGATTTCTATTATTATAGATTGTTTGTTTAATTACTTACTGATAAGTAAGTTTAAAAGGTAAATTTTTTTATTCTTTTAATTCAAGTTTTATCTGTGTGATGATAGCGTCATAGTGCTCATTTCCAACCAGTCTCGAATGCTGCAATCCACCAGCCATTGCCGATGTAATCAATGAAGCCTTATTAACAGCTTCACCTTTGAAATAGAAAGCCTTTTCTTTTCTACCTGATTCAAGTAACGCAACAAACCATTCTTTTACAGTAGTGAAATACGCACTGGCTGATATTTGTACCTGTTCCGGAATTTCCTTATAATCTGATGCAGTTGATCCGATCATGCAGATTCTGTTTTCGTTTTCCAGGTATTTGCGATAATTGGACATAAAAGCTTCTAATTTCTCCCAATGTCCAAGACCGGAAACTGCCACGATAAAGTCATCAAATTTTTCACTATCCCTCCGGACAACCTCAACGCCCAAATCTTCCTTATTTGGATAATGATAGTGAATCGCAGCATTTTTTATACCAAGTTTTGACGAAATCTGCTGATAACTAAGTGACGGGTAACCGCCTGCCAGGATTAAATCTCTTGCCAGCTCAACTATCTTTTCCTTGGTATCAGTTCTTGTTTTCATATTATTAATTGACTTCACAAAGATACTTACTTATTAGTAAGTAAAACAAATAAACATGAAAAAATTTTTAAATTTTATTATTCAGGATTAGAATGACGTCTGGAATTGCTGGGAACGGTTCTTAATTTCTGCTTCCTTTAATAAATGTGGATGGACTTAATTTAAAAAGAAAGCGCCGTGGAGTGCGGCGCTTTCTTTTTAAATCAGCTTAATAAAATTTCGGATTTGGATTAAGTTTCTGGTTTCCTCTCTGATGCCAGTATGGATAAATTGGCGGTACTTCGCTGGCTGCATCAAGTTTTTTCACTTGTTCATTTGTCAGATTCCAGCCAGTTGCTGCAAGATTTTGTCTTAACTGTTCTTCATTTCTGGCACCAACAACAATGTTTACAACACTTGGACGCTGCAATAACCAGTTCAATGCAACCTGGGCAACAGATTTTTCGGTTTCCTCAGCTACTTCTTCCAACACATCAACAATATTATAAAGCAGTTCAAAATTGGTTTCCGGCCCTTGTGAACCACCCTGACTTAATCTGCTATTCTCAGGTTTTGGCTGATTTCTTTTGAATTTACCACTTAACAAACCGGCGGATAAAGGACTCCAAATCAGTGATCCAACATTTTGGTCAATCGCCAGAGGCATTAATTCCCATTCAAATTCTCTGTTCAAAAGCGAATAGTAAACCTGATGTCCAACATATCTCGACCAGCCATGTTTTTCAGAAACCGACAGTGATTTCATCAAATGCCAGCCAGAAAAGTTGGAGCAAGCAATGTAACGAACTTTTCCGCTTGATATCAGATCATCCAAAGCACGCAAAGTTTCTTCCACAGGCGTGTTGCCATCAAAACCGTGCATGTGGTAAATATCGATATGATCGGTATTCAATCTTCTCAAACTATCCTCACAAGCCTGGATTAAATGCGTACGCGATGACCCGTATTCATTTGCCCCGTCACCCATCGGAAACGTGGCTTTCGTTGAAATCAATACCTGGTTTCTTAAACCGCCCAAAGCCTTTCCAAGAATTTCCTCAGACAATCCGCGGGAATAAACGTTGGCAGTATCAAACAGATTAACGCCTTCTTCCAGGCAGATATTTACCAATGTTTTAGCCTCTTCAACCCCGGTTTCACCCCAGGCCTTGAAAAATTCATTTCCGCCACCGAAGGTAGCCGTACCAAAACTTAACACCGGAACTTTAATCCCGGAAGCACCTAATTGCCTGTATTCCATAAATTTGAAATTACGTTTGTTAATAATTGAATTTCAATATATTATCCACTTCAAGCTAAACTACTTTAACAAAAGCGAAAGTTTAAATTTTCATGTCAAATTTTGAACAAAAATGGCGACAAGATAATTTCGGCTTTTTGTTTTGACTATGATATAAGCGCATTTGAAGCGATAATGTTTTCTGCATTATCTTTCCGTTCATTTTGATTAACTACCAGTGTTAGAAAAAATCACACTAATAAAATATGCCCTAAATAGCTCAAAATCATATTTTAAAAACATGTTTAAATTTTATTGTCAACATCAACAGGAAGTTTATATATCGGATCTTCAACAACGTTTACTTCAATCACCGCATCAGCATTTTTCAGAAGGAGGCGGCAGTCCTCGCTAAGATGACGGAGAAGCAAGGTTTTGTCTTCTTTTTTATAACGTTCTGTCAGTTTATGAAGCGCATCAATTCCACTCATATCAGCAATCCGGCTTTCTTTGAAATCAACAACCACTTCTTTTGGATCATTCGCAACATCAAATTTTTCAGTAAAAGCCATAACAGATCCAAAAAACAACGGACCGAATATTTCGTAATGTTTAACTCCTTTTTCATCAACAAATTTCCTTGCCCGTATACGTTTGGCGCTTTCCCAGGCAAAAACCAATGCGGAAATAATAACGCCGATCAAAACCGCCAGTGCCAGATTATGCAGCCAGATGGTAATCACCGCAACAAGTATCCCGACAAAAATATCTTGCTTCGGCATCTTGTTAATGATCCTGAAACTTCCCCATTCAAAGGTTCCGATGGCAACCATAATCATAACGCCTGTCAGCGCGGCCATTGGAATTCTTTCAATTACAGGAGCACCAAACAAGATCACGACCAGAATTGTACAGGCAGCGATTATACCCGATAATCTCGCCCTTGCTCCGGCAGAAATGTTTACAAAAGTTTGTGCAATCATCGCGCAGCCACCCATTCCGAAGAAAAAACCATTCAGGATATTGGCACTGCCCTGCGCCACACATTCCTTGTTACCATTCCCGCGATTACCAATTATTTCGTCAACTAGATTTAGTGTCAGCAAACTTTCTGTCAAACCGACGCCAGCCATGATCAAGGCATACGGAAAAATGACCTGTAACATTTCCATATTTAAAGGAACGGATGGAATATGAAAGGGCGGAAATCCGCCGGAAACTGAGGCAATATCTTTTACAGTTTTGGTATCAATCCCGAATCCAAGAACCAGCGTAAACACGACAATAATGGCAACCAGTGATGCCGGAATTGCTTTTGTTAATCTGGGTAAAATAAGGACAATAGCAATTGTCAAAGCCACAAGGCCTGTCATAATCCAAAATGTATTTCCCGTAATCCAGACTTTTTCACCGTTTACAATCGTCCTGAATTGTTCAAACTGTGAAGTGAAAATAATAACGGCAAGACCATTAACAAACCCATACATCACGGGTTGCGGAACGAGCCGGATAAATTTTCCGAGCCTGAAAATGCCAACTAAAATTTGAAAAACGCCAGCCAGAATTACGGCAGCAAAAACATACTGTAAACCATGTAATTGCATCAATGCGATCAATACGATAACAGTCGCTCCTGCCCCGCCGGAAACCATACCAGGTCTTCCTCCGAAAATTGCCGTTACCAAACCCATAATAAAAGCAGCGTACAATCCTGCCAATGGAGGAAATCCGGCCAGAATAGCAAAAGAAAGCGATTCGGGCATCATCGTCATCGCGACGGTCAGTCCGGCTAATATTTCGTTTTTGTAATTTACTTTTTGTTTAAAGTCAAATAAATTCAGATATCCGGTCATTTTGTAAAGTAAAAATGGAGCGCAAAAATAGGGTTTAAAGCCGGTTAAATGGCTATTTAAGTATGTTCCGCAGATTTCAACGTGTCCGATAACGAACAGTTCAAGTTACGCTTGCGAACGAATTTGGATCGATAAAAATCCTATCTTACTGATTATCAATACCGTACTTTTAATGGCATAAAAATAGAGTAATCACTGTCAGGCTTACTATCTTTATACCATGCTGCAAAACTATTTTAAAATCGCCTGGCGGAGTCTTTCCCGGAATCGTGCTTTTTCTGCCATTAACATTATTGGACTGGCAATTGGCCTTGCGTCCTGCATGCTGATTAGTCTGTATGTGCTTGACGAACTGAGCTTTGACCGCTATAACGAAAAGGCCAGTCAGATCGTCCGGGTGGTATTTAAAGGAACCATGCAGGGTGGAAAAATAAATGAGGCGCATGTGATGCCGCCTGCGGCTCAGGCACTTAAAGCGGATTATCCGGAGGTGCTTGCGGCAACGCGTTTACGCCAGGGCGGTTATCCAAAAGTGGTACTTGGAGACAAGGAATATTCCGGTGATAAGCTGGTTCTTGCGGATTCGAATTTTTTCCAGGTTTTCACGCTTCCGCTTTTGAAAGGTGATGCCAAAACAGCTTTGTTAGAACCAAATTCGCTGGTTATTACGCAAAAACTGGCTGATAAATATTTTGGAAAAGCAGATGCGATTGGCCAGATCGTAAACTTCAAGGGCGATAGTACAAATTACAAGGTTACAGGTGTCATTGAAAAAGTACCTCAAAATTCGCATTTCAATTTTGATATTTTCGCGTCCATGGCAAGTTATGCGGATTCGAAATCTAATTCCTGGATGGTTTCAGAATTCTTTACCTACCTGGTTTTGCCAAAAGGATACGATTACAAAAAACTTGAAGCCAAACTGCCTCAAACAGTTGATAAATATATGGCTCCCCAGCTGAAACAGGCTATGGGAGTAACTATGGAAGAATTTCGCAAGAGCGGTAATAATCTTGGACTTTACCTTCAGCCGTTAACAGATATACATTTGCATTCCGATTTTGGCTACGATTTGGGCAATAATGGAGATATCAAGTATGTCTACATTTTCGGTGCCGTAGCCATCATTATGCTTGTCATAGCCTGTATCAATTTCATGAATCTTTCCACTGCCGGCGCATCAAAACGCGCCAGAGAAGTGGGCGTTAGAAAAGTTATGGGTTCAGATAAAAAGGAATTGGTATATCAATTTTTACTGGAATCGATCCTTTTGACATCTATTGCCATGGTATTGGCAATAATCTTTGGATATCTTGCCTTGCCCCTATTTAATACTTTGTCGGGAAAAGATTTGTCTCTGCAATTTTCCGCGATTCCTTCCCTCCTTCCCAGCCTTATTCTTTTTGGCCTTGTGGTGGGAATTCTGGCAGGAAGTTACCCGGCATTTTTCCTTTCCTCTTTTAAACCGATTTTGGTACTGAAAGGTAGACTGACAACGGATAGAAAAAGTATCAGTTTACGAAGTGGATTAGTGGTTGTTCAGTTCTTCATTTCTATTACACTGATTATCGGAACTACGGTTGTTTACCGGCAGTTACGTTTTATTCAAAATAAAAAATTGGGATACAGTAAAGATCAGGTTTTGGTCATTGATACCTGGGCGCTGGGACAGAATAAGGAAACTTTCAAACAAGAAATCCTTCGTGATCCGCGTGTGGTTAATGCAAGTTCGTCAAGCTATATTCCGGCTGGCCCGTCTTACAACAACAATTACATGGTTTACCCGGATGACAAAAATATGCAGCTGGTTAAAACCCTGAGATATGACGTGGACGCCAGTTACATCCCGACATTAGGAATGGAAATGGCGGCGGGACGTAACTTTTCAAAAGAATTTGGAAATGATTCATCCGGAGTGATCATCAACGAAACTGCGGCATCCATGCTCGGATTTAAAAAAGATGCACTGGACCGTACCATTACGAATACAAATAACGAAGGCGGCAAAGGAACATATCGGGTGATCGGTGTGGTGAAGGATTTCAATTTCAGATCTTTACACGAAAAAATCACGCCGCTGGTTATGATTCTGAGTAAGGATGCCGGCAATTTGATTGTAAAAATAAAAACGAAAGAAGTTAAGGGCCTGCTGGCTGACATGGAAAATAAATACAAGGAATTCAAACCGGAACAGCCTTTTGCTTTTTCTTTCCTTGATGAAAGATTCAATAATACTTATCAGGCAGAACAAAAAACTGGTTCAATTCTTGGAATATTTGCAGGTCTGACGATTTTCGTAGCCTCACTTGGGCTATTCGGCTTGGCGACTTTTACAGCCCAGCAACGGACAAAAGAAATTGGTGTCCGTAAAGTTTTGGGTGCGTCTATCGGCAGTATTGTAGCATTGCTTTCAGGTGAATTTCTCAAACTTGTACTGATAGCGCTCGTTCTCGCCTCTCCCGTTGCCTGGTATATTATGACCGCCTGGTTGCAGGATTTTGAATATAAAATTTCGATTGAATGGTGGATTTTCGCGATTTCCGGTTTGCTGGCAATAGCCATTGCACTTCTTACAGTAAGTTACCAAAGTATAAAAGCAGCGATGATCAATCCGGTTACTTCAATTAAGATGGAGTAATTTTGATAAGAAAAAATAAAGTCAGCATTTCGTAATCCGATCTTACGTATTGCTGACTTTTTCATTTAAATTCCTTTCTGAACATGAAAAGATTATAACCCAGATCAAGTTCGTGATACAGTTCAAAACCTGATTTTAAATACCAGGAAACATTTTTTTCCGAGGAAGTTTCCAGATAAACAGGTCTGTTTATTTTCCGGGAGTCTTCAATTACCTCTTCCAACAAAATTTTACCAATTCCTTTATTTTGACTTTGCGGATGAACGCCGATAAACCATAAATAAGACATTAGCAAATCCGGATAATTACTTTTAATTGCCCTTTCCCGCGCCATCACCTTTGAGATATTGATCAATCCCGTACAATGTATAATCAGCTTTAAATCGAGCAAGAAGGTTTTGAAACTGTTCTTTTTCTGATCAGGAAAATAAATGAGAGCACAGGCCTTCCGGTTTTACGACAGGTATATCTTTCCAAAAAGATTACAGACATCAAAAGAATACTCCACCAGAGCCCTGATTCTTCTTTCTCTGCTTCCATTTGCGGAAATGATATAATTCACACTTTTGTTGTCAGCAAAAGCTTTCGTGAGGATATCTGTTACCAGTTTTCTATCTTTCGTTGAAGCGATCTGCATCAATTCTTTTTGTTTTATCATTATATTAAAACGTATGACAGGACATTTCAACATTTCCAGACTTTGGAGTTTATATTGAAAAGATGACTTCATTTGCTCTCAAATTTCATAGCAGGCATGTTATTTGCTGTCCCGTTTTCAATCAATCATTAAAAAAACTGAAATGAGAAAATTCATTGCAGCAGGTTCAAATAACATTAATTCCCGTTTTCTCTTTTCATTTTTGTTGACAATGCTGATTTCAATAACATCAGTATTTGCCCAAAATAAAAATTTCCCGCAAGATTCTAGTGCGGTAATCCCGGATACCCTATTATTTCGCCTGGAAAAATATCAGGCGGCGATCACAGATATGAACGCTGCTAACAAGAAAGGTTATGACGGCGATAAAATCAAACTTTCTCTTCAAAATATAAAGGCAAATGTATCGCAGATTGACTCAGCGATGCAGGTTGATAAAACCATTCCGGATTCAAAAAATCTTTTGAACTACCGCCTGATGCTTACCGATGCGCAATTAAAAACCGGAGCCTGGCGAAAATCTTTATCCAAATACAATTCCGAATTGCAACGTATGTCCGAGCAGGTTATTCAGTTCGGTCGCGATTCTTTGTTAATTGTTGATAATAAGGACACTACCCAGCGTCAATATTATTCCCAGCAGATTTCTGATTTGCGGGTTCGCTTACAGGAAACCGGAAAAATTACAGTGGCGAATCTGGATACGGTAAGTCGTTTGCTTGCAGAAGTTTCAACGGTTTATTTTAAAACAACAGATCTGCAATCGGTTGTGGACGATTATCTGAGGGAATCCGGCAGAAATGTTTTGAGCAAGGAATATAGCTATTTATGGAATGCGTCGAAACTTGACAGTACCGATAAAATCGGTAAGCTGATTAAAGTTTCCTATTTCGGTCAGGACAAAATTCTGCGCTATTTTTTCAATTCAACCTGGGACAACCGGATATTTTTGCTTCTGGTTTGCTCCGCTTTTTTCTGGTGGGTTTACATTAATTTCAGACTTGCCGGAAAACCTGATCTCTCAAAAACGATTGGCGAATTAACGTTTAATTACATTGGCAGAATTCCGATCCTGTCGACACTAATCGTTCTTTTCAATATCACTCCCCTATTTGAGCCCGATTCGCCTGCGATTTACATTGAGCTAAACCAGTTTTTTCTACTGATCACACTCACCATCTTTTTGTATCGGCGACTTCCCAAAAACCAGCTTCGGGTTTGGTTTGAGATCGTTGGCTTGTATGTGCTGGTTATTTTCAGCAATGCATTTGTCAACGAAAGTTTTGTTCTCCGTGCGCTTATTATAGGTCTGAACGGCGTTTCCATATATTTCGGAATATGGCTTTACAGGAAAATGAAGGAAGCCAATTTTGAGAAGAAATTCATCAAACCGGTGGTTGTCATTTATGTGATTTTGAACATTTTATCTGTACTGTTAAATATTTTTGGCAGGATAAGTTTGTCTAAATCTTTCAATCTTACAGCCATAAATGGATTGATCCAGGTAATAAGTCTGGCCGTTTTTATTCAGGTAGTTTTGGAAGCAATGGAACTTCAAATCAAGGTAAGCTCGTGTGCTGGCGGATTGTTTTCCAGACTTAATATTACAAAAGTCAGGGTAACTTTCAACAGAATGCTGGCGTTTTTATCCGTATTACTCTGGCTCCTCGCTTTTGCTATTAACCTGAATATCATTGATACTTTTGTCAATATTTCTCAACAGCTTTTAATAAAGCCCAGAACTTTCGGGAACATCACTTTTACATTTGGAAATATCCTGTTTTTCATCGTCATCATATTTGTTTCCAATCAGTTGCAAAAACATATTGGAATTCTTTTTGGAGAAACCGATACGAGTTTTGGAAGCAGCGCAGTTGAAAAAAATTCAAAACTGGCCTTGATAAGGCTGATTATTATTGTTATCGGTTTTCTGTTCGCCATTACGGTTTCCGGCGTTCCACTTGACAAAATAACGGTTTTAATCGGAGCACTGGGTGTTGGAATCGGGCTTGGGCTACAAAACGTAATAAACAATTTCGTATCCGGAATTATATTGATTTTTGAGAAACCATTCAACATCGGAGACTATATCGAGCTGGCTGATAAAAAAGGGAAAGTGCTGGATATTGGTATTCGTTCAAGCAAAATGCTGACGCCGCAGGGATCGCGGGTAATTATTCCAAATGGCGATTTGTTGTCGGGGCGACTGGTCAATTACACACAGAAAAATTCAAGTCTGAAAAGTGAATTAACCTTCAAAGTCAATATCGAAACCGATCTTGAACTTGTAAAAAAACTGATTAACGAAGTTGTTGATCAGGCAAACGACATTATAAAAAATGCCCCAAGACAAATTTTATTCAACGCCATCACGGTTGACAGCGTTGAACTCAAATTATTGGTTTGGGTAAGCAGCGTTTATGTTGAAGCGACTTTCAAAAGTTTTGTTTTTGAACAGCTTCTCAAAAAATTCAAGGAAAATAATATTAAGGTTATGTAAGAACCAAAAAGCTGAGTTCATTACATATCGCCGTCGGAAGTCATAGACAATTTCAATGAAGCCAACAAGCTGTACATGGCCTGATTTATCTGGTCATTATCAACTTTTGCCTGATTTAGAGCTTCTTCTGCGATAAACTTTTTCTTTTTGCCCGATTCAGTTTTCGAAAGTATTTCCTTTTCCTGAATTTCATCATTCTGCTTTTTTCCCAAAGGCGTTACAGTCTGACTTTTTGAAATACCCTCAACTTCATTAATTGTAACATTGTATTTATTTGGCTGACAGTCAATGGTCAGGGTATAACGCAGGTATTCAAATGAAGGTGAAGAAATCGGAGAATAACTTTTCAACACCAATTTCCCGGATTCTCGATCTTCCGAAGCCACTGCATTTTCATAGTTCCCAAAAGTTTTCACCACCCACTTTTGCGCATTTTGAAACAAAACATCCTTTGATTTTTCCAAAGTTGCCACATCGGTGTAAACGATTTTCTTTTGGTTGTCAAGTGGTAAAAAACCATCCTGGCCGAAGCTGCAAAAGTTTACAAGGATTAATAATAAAAAGGATAATTGTATTTTTCTCACAGAGTGGATTTTAAATTCAAAAATTCGGAAAGAACAAATTAGTTGCTTAGCTCTTTTTGAAGGCTGTTGATTTTGCTAACTATATTTTTCAAAACAATCGACTCGTGGGAAGTATCAAAAATGCATTTGCCATCTTTCACAATTAAAACCTGTGGCGATTCATGTCTGATGTTAAATTTTTCAGCTATCAAACGTGAAATATCGCGGTTTTGAATCACATCAACCATGTAAAATGGAATTGAATAATCTGATTCTGACCCGGATTTCATGTTTCTGAAAGCCATCAGGCTGGTCATGCAACGTGGACTATGTTTGTAAATTAAAGCCAATTCTCTCAAATTAGTAAGAGCCTCAACTTCCTTTTCTGATGTTAATGTTATCCAATTCATTTTTATAAAATCAAGTAATCAAAGATCTGATTTGTAATAAACAAAGAACTTCGCTTTGCAGTTTATAATTTTTGAAAATAAATATTTTTGTGGTGGGTTTCACGCAAAGCAAATAAGTTAAAACGCAGAGAGCGCAAAGTTTAAACTTAGTGGCCTCTGCGTTTATTCTTTGCGCATTTGCGTGAACCCTTTCTCATACAAAGTATTTTTATAACCTAATTATCTTTTATTGAAATACACCGAAAATTTTAGATTTTAAGTGTAAAATCAATATAAATATCAGAATGATGGACAGGAGAAATGCTATTAGAAATGTTGCTCTGCTGGTCGGTGGAGCATTTTCAGCGCCAACTTTGATGGCGATGAATCATTGGGAAGATAATTTAAAAGCATCTCCCGCTGCTTTCGCCCTTTCAGATAATCAGAAGTTAATTGTAGCAGAAGTTGCAGAAATCATCATTCCAAAAACAAATACGCCGGGTGCAAAAGATGTCGGCGTTCCTGATTTTGTTGTAATGATGATTCAGGATTGTTACCGAAAACCGGAGCATATCAGCTTTGCTGAAGGTTTGGCGGATCTTGAAAATAAAAAATTCCTTTCTCTCAGTTCTTCGCAGAAATCGGAAATATTAAAACAGGTTGAGTCAAATTCGGTTGAACAGATGAAAGTTTACCAGGTTCAGCAAACGAAGATGGGAGACAATGATGACCGGGAACAAATGAAGGAACAGGCAAAAGGTTTGCCATTCTGGCGACTAATTAAAGAATTGACTTTGCTTGGTTACTACACTTCCGAGCAAGGGCTGAAATCTTCTTTTGACTACGTCCCAATTCCCGGAAAACTGGAAATGACCAAGCTGAAACCGAATCAAAAATCTTTCGCTTACTGATTCACCATATCACCATGAACTTAAATTTAAAAGTAGATAAAACCCACCGTTATGATGCCATTGTGGTTGGCTCTGGAATGACCGGCGGGATGGCTGCAAAGGAACTTACTGAAAAAGGTTTGCAGGTATTGATGATCGAACGCGGCCGGGAAGTGAAACATATTGAAGATTATGACACGGCAATGAAAGGTCCCTGGGAATTTCAGCATCGTGGAAAAATTTCTATTCATTCTGCCGAAGAATACTGGGCAAACAGTCGCTTTGGTAATCTGGCCAATGAAGAAACCGGTGAATTTTTTACTGACGACAAGAAAAATCCATACATAGAAAAACGTCCGTTTGACTGGATACGCGCTTATCATACGGGTGGGAAATCCATGCATTGGGGCCGGCAATCCTATCGTTTCAATAAAAATGATTTCGAAGCAAATGCCAAAGAAGGCATCGCAATCGATTGGCCGATCCGTTATGAAGATCTCGAACCCTGGTATACCCACGTAGAAAAATTTGTAGGTATCAGCGGGCAAAAAGAAAATCTGGAAGTTTTGCCAGACGGACATTTTCTGCCAGCTATGCCGATGAGCGCGCCCGAGCTTTATTTCAAGGAACAGATGATGAAAAAGCTTAACCGGCCTATCACCATAGGTCGTGTGGCGAATCTTACCAAACCGCAACCCTGGCATACGGAATTGGGAAGAGCTTCCTGTCAGTACCGCAGCAAATGCAGCAGAGGATGTCCTTATGGTGCATATTACAGCTCACTTTCCGGTTCAATTCCGGCAGCCCGAAAAACGAATAAACTTACGGTTTTGCATGATACCATTGCCAGTGAAATTATTTTTGATGAAAAAACACAAAAGGCTACCGGCGTTCGTGTTGTGAATCAGAAAACGTTAGCTGTCGAAGAATATTTTGCCAAAATCATTTTCCTGAATGCCGGTTCGATGAACTCGGCAGCACTTCTTTTAAACTCAAAATCAAACCGCTTTCCAACAGGATTTGGTAACGACAGCGATCAGGTTGGCCGAAATATCATGGATCATCATCTCGGTGTTGGTGCCAATGCAACGGTTGAAGGTTTTGAAGATGATTACATTTTCGGACAAAGACCGAATGCGCTTTACATACCAAAATTCAGAAATTGGGGAACGGATAAACGGGATTATTTGCGCGGTTTTGGCTACCAGGGCGGAGCAAGCAGAAGTGACTGGAAACGAGGAATTACTACCGATGGTTTCGGCGCGACTTTTAAAGAAGACATGACCAAACCGGGAAGCTGGGTTATGGGTTTTGGTGGTTTTGGTGAAGTTCTACCAAATCCTGAAAACCGAATGTATCTGGATAAAGACAAAAAGGATCCGTACGGAATTCCGATGATTGTGTTTGATGCAGCTTTTGGTGAAAATGAAATTGCGATGCGGAAAGATATGATGAATGCCGCCGTGGAAATGCTGGAAGTTGCCGGCTTCAAAAACGTTGCCGGATTTAATCGTCAGGATACACATTTGGGATTAGGCATACATGACATGGGAACGGCGCGTATGGGAAAGGATCCAAAGACCTCGGTTTTGAATAAATTCAACCAGGTTCACGCGGCAAAAAATGTTTTTGTAACGGATGGAGCTGCTATGGTTTCTTCCTCTTGTGTGAATCCCTCAATTACTTATATGGCGATGACGGCCAGAGCTGCAAACCATGCTGTGGAAGAACTGAAAAAACAGAATTTGTAGTTAAAGAGAAAAACAGATCGACTTTTAAAGACATGGCAGCTTTTAAAAGTCGATCTGTTTTAACCTGACTATTGATCTTTTATCATGAAACTTCCAGTCGGTATCCAACACCATGCACGGCGCTGATTTTCACATTTAAATCTTCCGAGAGCATTTTTCTCAATCTGGAAACAAAAACGTCTACGCTCCTTCCGACAATAATTCCCTCATCTTCCCAAACAGATTTTAGAATAAAATCACGTTCCATGATCTGGTTTATGTTATTGACAAATAGAAGAAGTAGTTTTCCTTCTCGGTAAGTAAGATTATGACTTTTACTTCCCGAAATGAGCAGCAACTTTGTCATATCCAATGAAGAGTTACCAAAAACAATTTTAGTATTTGCTTCAAATTTTACTGGCTCCTGTTCAGTCAACTCAGGTAAGTTTTTTGTTTTCTTCCAAACTATATAACCAAGTCCCGCAAGCAGACTCCCGACCGGAAAAATCCACCAATTACCACTTGCCGTTGCTGTCTTAGTTTCCGGATAAAAACTTACTTTCAAAGAATAACAACCAGCTTCCAATTTTCGACCGCTGCATGGTACTCCATGTTTTTGATTTAAATCCTGAAAATTATAACCCAAAACAATTGTGCTGTTTTCGCAATGAAGTACCGAAACATCATAACCACGGTCAATTCTGTGAATTTTCAATGATTTCTGCAACAAATCCGGGAGCTTGTCATAATCAAAAAGTTTATCAATCCTTACCAGAAATGTATTTGCGTCCTGCTGTTGAACCGGCGTAATTCCGGATGTAGAATCTCCATTTTCAACAAGTAAAAGATGTGCAGTACGGCGCAAGGCAAGATTTACTTTTTCCGAAAATCTGACAGAATCGTTATTCCCCTTCACTTTTTCGAGCGTCGAAAAAATCAGAAAAGTCATCACCAACAAAGTGACTGTGGCAGTTGTTTTCAATCTGACATCTCTGAAATTCATCTTTTCGAAATTTATTATAAACTTACTAAAATGACCTGAATTAACATCCTTCCTTGTTTTTATTCAAAAATGGAAACCAGTTAAATACCGGGAACAACATGGAATAGGTGACATTTATTATTTTCCTGCCCGAAATATCAGTTTTGTTGGCAGGTTCAATGATGATATTATCCCCTACTTGCGCTGATTTAAGAACCTCCCGCAACTCAATACTGCGAACTGAAAAATTATGTGCATAGGCATCAGCATCAACAATTTTTCCATTCCGTCTAAGATAAGCGAAAAATGGCAATCCGGTTTTAGACTCGGATTTCGAAGTGAGGTTGATTAAAGTCAAATGCCCATTTGTTACGTGAACAAAATTTTCCGGCTCTGCCAATTTTCCATTGAGAAGTAATGCATAGCTGCTAACAGCACTGTTTTTGGGTAATGCCTCGGAGGTCGAAAATGTAAAAGCATAAAACAGAATCACTAAGATTCTTGCCAATTGATTTTTCATGGTATCAGATCGGTTGGTTATAAAACAAGAATTTCATTGTGTGGTAATGCGTACTGATCGTCTGTTGTCATTAAGACAATCGAATCACCTTTTTTACATTTTTTAAGGATATTCTGAATGTTGATTTGCTTGAACGTTTCATCAGAATACATCACCAGTGTTTTGGATTCCTTGCCGCGGATGGCAACTTTGAACACAATTTTCTCGACCGCTTTACATTTCTCCGGACCAATTTCTGCGGTGCAAACAGTCAACTCTCCGGTCGACTTTCCTGAAACGGTGCTTTTCCCTTTGTTACTATACTCGGTAACAATCATCCTGTTATTAAGAAAAGCAGCTGAACAATTTGTGAATTTGTTTTGGGCAAATAATGGATTGATGATGGCTAATAAAAATAAGCAAGGGAGACAAAACTGATTTTTCATGATCCTCTTATTTAAGTGAAACAAAACCCGAAACCGGGCATGGATCAAATGTATAAGCAGAAAATTGGCTGACCTTGAATCCCCCGTAAAAGATTGTAAATGAAATGTAAAAGATTTATTTCCAAATTTTTCGATATTGAGCACCACTTGAAAATTCGTCCCTATTAAAAAGAATCATATCTTGCAGTCTTGTTAAAACTAAATTTCCGATGTCTAAAAAAATAATTCCCCTACTCCTGTTTGTCCTAATCGCCGGCACTGCTTTTTCTCAGTCTGTCATTGGATTAAAAAAAATAGCTCCGTTTCAGATCACACTTGCAAATGGAAAACCTTTTAACTCTTCCCAGCTTGGTCCGGGGCCTGTTGTGTTGATGTACTTTTCCCCCGACTGTGATCACTGCCAGAATTTCACGAAAGCGTTGCTTAAAAATTATACGGTGATGACCAACAAGCAATTGGTTATGATCACGTTCCAATCGATGGAAATGATCAAGAAGTTCGAGAAGGATTACAATCTGGCCGCTTATCCAAATATCAAAATTGGTACAGAAGGGACAAGTTACCTGGTTCAGAAATATTATCAGATCCGGTCATTTCCTTATCTGGCTATGTATGATAAAACAGGAAAGCTGGTTAAGATCTATGAAGGAGAACAACCTTACGCAGAGATTTTTAAAACTTTGAAATCGTTTTAAAATTGATTTGAAAGTATCATAAAAAATGCTTCGTTCGATGTATCGGACGAAGCATTTTTTATTTAAACTATGTCACCCTTTCAGGGTTTAATAAATTTTGTTTGATATCAAACTCTACAATAATATCATCCTTTCAGGATTTCTGTCTACAAAACCATTTCGTTAAAAAGTTTATCCAAAGTCAAACCCGCATCTTTACAAAAACCCGGATGCACTTTTGAAGTTTGGACAACCGTACTTCTCGTTGCTGTTAACCACCGAAACCGGGATGCAATGGGTAATTTTCCAATAGGTCCGGCTGTTTTTCCGCCAATACAAATCCGGCTTAAAGCTGCCAGATAATCTTCCATTTCTGAAATATCCAGTTTCCCTGAAAAAGCACTTAGCCGTTCAATATCCAGATTAATTTTACTCTGTAAAAACCCTTGTTTCGGGCAGTAGAGAATTACCCCTACATTTAAAAACTCTTCGCGCTCGACTCTGGGTACAACGCGAATGACGGCGTACTCAAATAAGTGATGTTCTTGCATTCTGCGCTTCTTTTACAAATACTTCTGATACTGAGATTCTTGAAATTAAAAATTTGGCATAAGCCTGACGGTGCTCATCTGCCGTTTCAAACGGAGCATCACGGAGCAGCCAGTCGTCAGGGATTATTGATACAATGGAATTTATCAAATCTTCTGTCAGAATTGAACGAAAGTATTCGTCAACAGCATTGAGTTCTAATGCCTGCGGTAATAAAACGTGATCTTTTATCTGAACAAACGGACGCTTTGCCTGTTCTTCCCAGTTTGTCCAGGAATGATGAAAATATAAAGATGCACCGTGATCAATGAGCCATAATTCTTTATGCCAAATCAGCATATTTGTATTTCTGGCTGTACGGTCAACGTTTGTCAAAAGACAATCCAGCCAGACGATTTGGGAAGCCAGTTTAGAATCAACTGTCGTTACCTGAGGATCAAATGTGATGGCTCCGGAAAGATAATGCATGGCTAAATTTAATCCGGCGCTCGCTTTTAGAAGGTCCTGTATTTCTTCATCCGGTTCTGTCATACCAAACATTTCATCCAGATTGGCAAAAACAATTTCCGGCATTCTGAAACCTAATGCACGGGCAATCTCGCCACCGATTAACTCTGCGATAAGTGCTTTAACGCCCTGGCCGGCACCTCTGAATTTTAGTACATATAAAAAGTCATCATCCGCTTCGGCAATCGCTGGCAGTGATCCGCCTTCACGTAAGGGGGTCACGTAACGTATCACATTAACGGTTCTGAGTTGAAGTCCGTTTTTATTCATAAAGATTAAATCAATATATTATTATGATTTTGCGATCAGGCAAAATGGTTAAGAAAGCAATGTTTCCTGGGGCGTAAAAGTAGTTTATTTAGGGTAAAGTTGGGGGATAATAAAAATACGATTTTATTATTTTCCCTGATTTCGGACTGAGCAGATAAGAATATTTCGGTGCTCCGCACCTACGGATATGGGAGCAAATTTACGATCCTACAAATATTTAGGTGCTCCGCACCATTGCCAAGTGTAACAATAGGCGTACAGAGTTAACAGTTAGCAGACATTTAAAATCCAAAAAAGCGAAGAGCACCATAATATTTGTTGCTATCGCATATTCCAATCAAGGCAACAGGTGCCGCACTGTAATACTTGTAGCAGGCCGCATCATTGAATTATTGAAAGGTGCAACGCACCATAATATTTGTAGCTATTCGGATATTCCAATCAAGGCAAGAGGTGCAGAGCACCGTAATATTTGCACCAGGCCGGATTGTTGATTATAGAAAGGTGCAACGCACCATAATATTTGTAGTAGGACAGATATTCCAATCAAAGCAACAGGTGCCGCGCACCGTAATATTTGTAGCAGGCCGGATCGTTATATTATAGAAAAGGTGCAACGCACCATAATATTTGTAGCTATTCGAATATTCCAATCAAGTCAACAGGTGCGGCGCACCGAAATATTTGTGGTAGGCCGGATCGTTGAATTATAGAAAAGGTGCAACGCACCATAATATTTGTAGATATTCGAATATTTCAATCCAGACAATACGTGCCGTGCACCGTAATATTTTTAGCAGGACGGATCGTTGAATTATTGAAAAGGTGCAGCGCACCGAAATATTTGTAGCTATTCGGATATTCCAATCAAGGCAACAGGTGCCGCACCGTAATACTTGTAGCAGGCCGCATCGTTGAATTATGGAAAAGGTGCAACTCACCGTAATATTTGTAGCTATTCCGATATACCAATCCAGACAATAGGTGCGGCGCACCGTAATATTTGTAGCAGGACGGATGGTTAAATTATAGAAAAGGCGCAACGCACCGAAATAATTAAATGATAATCATCTAATTAAACTTCGGCTCCAACCAAAGTGCGGAAAAACATAAAACAAATATCAAAAACCATATCCAATCCGCTATTCTGCTTTCATTCAAATGTTGTGCATTATTATCAGAAAGCTTGACAACATCATTTAACTCTGATTGTAAATTCAGTCTGGATTTTACAAAATGATCTACAACCTCATTTTTGTAATAATCGTTAAAATCCAGGCTATCCGTAACATTTAGCTCAGAATCATCCGATAATGTCGACCAGGACGAGGCAGACGGGATATAAGTCGCACTGGCACTTTGTTTGTTGATTGCAGAATATTTCAATTGGAGTGTATCGGTACCAACCCGCATAGAAGACGGGTTGTTAACCAGATTATTGAATTGTAATTCAGCTTTGAAACCTTTGTAAAGTGGAGAAATCACCTCTAAGTTCGACTGGTAAGCTGGATGGATAGCTGCGATAACAGAAGTCCATATATTACCGTAAGAAATACTATCGCCGTTAAGTAAGGTCGGAAATGTTTCATTCAAAAGACTTACTGCCACTTTTCCAGTTGTTTTCTCAACTGCTACCGGGTATTTCGAAACTGTTGCGTAAGCGTTCGATTTTCCAAAATCAAACGGCAATTTCGTAAGCTCGCCTATTACCGGCAACGCTTCTTCATTGGATAGTTTCTTAACCTGAAATCTTGTGCCTAACGCACCATTAATTGTCGCTATATCCGACGAACCGTTGGTAAGATTTATAAATAAAATGCTTTTGCCGGTCGATAAAGCTTTTTTAACCTGTGCGTTTGACGCATTTTTAGGATCGGTGATAATGATATCCGGAGTACCTGTTTTATTAAGCGTCAGCTTGCTTCGGATGTCCTTTGATAAGTTGGTAGAAATCTCAACGGAATTGCCGCGATTCGCCAACCATGTTGCCAGATTTCGGCTTTCAAAATCGGGATTATCCAGTATAACCTGAAAGGTTAATGGCGGTAAAGGACGGGCAAAAAACTGAATAATTTCATGGTGATCATCACCTACATACAAATCTACTTTCGTCCTCCTTTCAGTGAAAACAGGAAAAGATAAAGCAAAGTTTTGACTGCCCTTTTGAAGTTTGGCGCTATCCAGTGTCTGGTTGCCAAATTTAAGTTTTACCCATTGAGTATCTGCGGAATTTACAGATCCGGTAATACGCTGAATCTGTCCTTTTCGGATGATACCGTTCCAGGAAATTGACTGGATTTGATTTTCTGAAAAGTACGGAATTCGGTTAATGACAACCGAATTGGTAATTTTCTGACTGAGATTTGAAAAAAAAGACGGACTAAAATCCTGGCCAACAAGTGTTAAAGTATCAAAAGATTTTCCTTTTAAGTTACTTTCCGAATACACCTCCCGGATATGAAGGCTGTCCTGAATTCTTTTTATTTCCGAGGAAGGAACGTCCTTTCCAGCGACCATCACCTTACCTGATAAAACGGTACTGCGAAAGACTGGCTGAAGCACAAATCCAGCGACGATCAGCCATAACAAAAGGTTTAAAACAATTTTGATTCCCAATTTCTGCTTCGAAATATCCTCACCGGAACTTCGCAGCAAAAGCCATATTTGCGCAGCACCAAGAAGGATAAGAAATAAAATCAGTACCAGGTTTAGTGGTTCCGACCAATTGAAATCAAATGCAATCATACACTAGATCCGGATACTTTCTTCCGGTTTCATTTTAGTTTTTTCCAAAAAATATTTTCCAGTTTTTTCTCACTGACGTACGAACGGCCGCTTTGTACATTTGCTCCTGCGCGTTTGTATAGTTCGGTTTTCAACTGCTCTTTTTCAGTGCCGGAAATCTGTTTTCCACTTATCAATTTTTGCAACGCACCAAGTACCGACCAATTTTGTAGTCCGCCGTTAAAAGGTCCGCTGTTCATAAGGCGGTCCGATAATTGTGTTCCGGCGACCTGGAATTTAGCACGTTGGGAAGTACTCAGTTTGTCATATTCAAGATAACCCAAAACCTCAGCGGCCAACTGTTCAGTCCGCGTTTGGTTAATCATTTTTTCCTGGTTGAAATTTTTACTAACGTCAGTCAATTCTCCTGTAAGTCGTTTTTCCTTTTCTTTGATCGGTGGTGGATCATAACTGCTTTTCTTGACAAATGCACGGGCTTTATGCTGTGCTTGTTTAAGATATTCCAATGCTTTGGTTTCGAAAGGAATTGCTTTTTCCGGTTCATACATCCGTAAATGCAATTCTGATTGCCACATTTGTTCCAAAGCCATTTTTAACAAACTCTTGGTTGACTGCTCATGAAAAGTGTTCACATCTGCGTCATCATGTGCATGACCATATTGCTCAATTAATTCTGCCATTGCATCTTTCGAGCCACTTTCCTGATTGCCACCGCCATGATCATGATGCGATTCTTCCGGCTGTGATTTCCGGTTTTCAGCAGCTTCTCCTTCTGAATCCGATTTGTGGGTAAAGGCATCAAGAATATTTCCGCTGCCACTTTCTTCATGCGGCGCACCACCTCCACCTCCAATGTTTTGTTCAAATTCTTCTCCCAAAAACTGCCCGTAACGCAAACGGAGCACTTTTTGATCAAAACCGATTTCGTTGGAAATACTATTAAATTCTTCCTTTTTTATCTTTTTACGTTTCGCTATCAACTTTTCAGTATCAATAATAATCTGACGCTGACTCCGGAAATATTCAGGAACGGTATTGACAGACATTGTCGATAGTTCAGATTCCTCGACTTTCGCCGTGTCTTTGTAAACGACGAAATAAGTATCTGATTTTGTGAAATTTGGTTCAGGTTCCTTATTGTCAATTGCTGCCCAGTAATAATAAAGTTCATCGCCCGGTGTAAAATTTAAAGCCTTCAAATCAATGGACTGACTTAATTTAGCTTCTCTAAAATTGCCAGGTGAAAGCGGAAATTTCATTTCTCTGAACTTGACATTCTCTCCGGAACCACGTGCCAGAGTAGCCACAATAAATGCGGTTTTCACTTTAAAATCATCCGACATTTTTGCTGAAACCTGAATCGTTTTTTTGTCTTTCAGATAATGGTACTGATATAGTTCTTTTGAATCAGGTTCAATTTTTGGAGCGAGATCCGGCTGTGCTTCCAGTTTATAAAAATCGGATTGATAAACCAGTGAATCTTTCCAATATGCTTTTATGGAATAAAGTCCTGAGCCGGTCAGCTTATCTTTATATTGAAAAATCCCGTTTGCTTTTTTGAACGAAAGTTCATCACCACGGTTATTAGCAAGTCGCACCGACAAATTATCCTGATGGGTAAAAGTAACGTCCCAGTTCAACGCAGAGCCGATGATAGCACTAACATTCAAGTCAGTAGATTTTTTTGTTGGGAGCGAAGTATAGGCAGGCGGATTTACCGTAACAGCTGCTGTTTCAAAACTAGGTGCGACAAGAATGTTGGCTTTTTCTACATTTTTAGTTGTATTCAAAACCGCCGCCGGATTTCCTGTCGCGAAGTTCATATGCGGGTATAAATTATAGAAAACCAGTGAAAACAAGAAAATCAGGCCGTACATCATCGTCCCGTCGTAAAGATTCCGGAAATGAAAATGTTCCGCTGAGACGTTTTGATTAAGCCTGTCCAATTGCAATTGTTCCGCAATATTCAGCTCATCCTTTTCAAGTAAATGTAAGCTGTATTCCGATTCACCAACCGTTTTGTGAATCAAACTAATTGCCTGCGGCTTTTTATTTTGATATAATTTTGTGATATAAGCGCCAATTGCCAGTCCGACAATAGCAGCCAACACAGGAGCTATCAACGAAGATTGCTTGAATACGGATGTCAATACAAAAGCAGAAACCGCCAGCAACAGACACCTGATAAATGCATTGGCGTAAAGCTGCGTGGTAACCGAATTGATTAATTTTTTTAGCTCATACATAACTTTTCTGTATCGTTTTCTTTAAAGCCATCCAGCGTTCAAGAATGAGTAATGCTATAAAAATAATAAGAAGCCAAGGTCTCAAACTGCCTTCCATATTGGCTTCCAAAGGTTTCGTTTGTACAAAAAGCGAATTCAACTGCTTCTGATTTACGATCTTTTGAGGTTCGTCCAGCTTATAATGTGTTATCAGTAAATCACCAATGAATTCCGGAAGTTGTCCGGAATTAACCATTTCGGAAGTCTGTATCCGAAGTGAATCCTGTAATTGAACAACGTTTGAAAGCACACTTTGGTTACCCGGATCCGATTTCCCGGATAAAACATAAAGCACTTCCGGATTAATTTTGGCGATTTTTTGATCCGTCAATACAAGATCATATTTCTTTTCACTAACATTCTTATTATCAATTTCCATCGGTAAAGAATAGACAATCGACAAAGAGCCAAGAGCCGCCTCGACGGTTTGCTGTTCGGCTTTGTTCTTGTATTCAACCAGGACATTTAATTTCCCGCTATGAACCGGAGTCGATTCAAGCTTTGGCAAATCCTGTGACAGACCAGGACTGGAAACAGTTAACTGACCTTTGTTAACAAACAGTTTTTTCCCATCTGCTAACTCCAAATACTTATGTGCATAATTCTGGGAAGAATCTGTCAGGAGATGTAATTGGTATGATTCAGGAATGTAAATTTTAGGCAGATCCAGCAATTTCTGGTCGCTAACCAGATAAAGATCAAGCTTCGCTCCTTTTTTGCTTACTTTGTTAATGACTTCCTGAAGATATAAAACGCCTTTGTTTTTTTGGTTTGAAATGGATGACAGATCTTTTATTTCTTCACTTTCAGGATTTATCCAAAAAACTTTATCGCCGTTTTTTATAGCAGTTTCAATTTCAAAACGATAATTGTTGACCAGATTCGCAGACGGCTCAACCAAATGAATTCGCTCGGCATGTTCAATTTGCTTGAACCATTTTATAACCGGCTGACTTAACAAAAAAGTTAAAATCAAAATAAGCAAACAACGAACAACCAACATCGGCAGATCATCCAACCGAAATCCCCGACTTTGCTGCTGACTTTTATCAATTAACCATTGCATAGCAGCCCAATCCAGTTCTTTCCCTTTTTTCTGATGCCAGAAATGGATGAAAATTGGTATGGCAATTGCCAGCGCTCCCCAAAACATGAAAGGTTGTAAAAAATTCATTAGCCTTTCCTTCTTGTTAAAAATTCTTTTAAAACCATCCCCAAAGGATCACTCAATCTGGCCTGAACCAGATTTACGTAAGGAATCCGCAATTCTTCTTCCAGCATATCAAAATAAGCTTTTGAAGATTCCTTGAATTTATCTCTTACCGCCTCTGCCTGTAATTCAATTTCTTTTCCGGTTTCCAAATCCTTGAAACGGTAAAAACCGGTGAGATTAAAATCCACTTCATTATCACCCAGAATCTGGAAAATAACGATTTCTCTGCGAGGACTGGCAATGGATTTTATCAACGTCAGCCACTCCTGCCCTACCTGAAGAAAGTCTGTCACAAAAATTAATTGCTCCTGACTTTTGGTAGCAAATTCAGGAAACTGCAACTTTCCGTTGGCTGCAAAATCTGCCGTCCATTCTCCCGAAGCTGTCGTTTTTTGTAATCCAAACAATATCTTGTTGAAAGCCTGCTTTCCCGAACTCGACGCACCACTCACAATGCTGTTAACTTTTCCGTTCTGCAAAGCATACAGACTCATCTGGTCGTTTTGAATATAACCGAGATATGACAAAGATGCGATCAGCAATTTTGCATATTCCAAACGGCTCATGCCATTTTCAGCATAATTCATAGAACCGGACAAATCCAGTAAAAAACGAATCTGTCTGTTACTTTCGGCAGATGATTCTTTTACAAGATGTTTGTCCGTTCTGGCGTACAATTTCCAGTCAATCCGCTTAGGGTCATCGCCGGGTTCATAATGACGGTATTGCTCAAACTCGGTGCCCATACCCGAACGTTTGCTGGCGTGCACACCCAGCATTAGTTCTTCACTTATCAGTTTTCCAACCAATTGAAGGTTTCCAAGTTTGATCAAATCCGAAGCAAGCAGCCCGGTACGTTTTTGGGACATAAATTTTTGGCTTTCGGCGGTCGGCCGTCGGCATTCAGATTATGGTTTTAACAAGATTTCAGCTCATCACAAGCCGAAAGCCGACTGCTTAACGCCGACGGCTATTTCAATGTTTTAATAAGATCTGCAATGACATTGTCCGATGTAATATTTTCCGCTTCGGCTCTGAAATTCATTGAAATCCGGTGACGGAGAATTGGAAAAGCCAGCGTGTGTACATCTTCCGGAATTACTGCAAAACGTTCGTTCAGCACCGCTCTCGCCTTTGCACACAGCACAAGCGCCTGTCCGGCACGTGGTCCTGCTCCCCAGTCACACCATTGTTTTACAAATTCAGAAGGACTGCCATCAGGCCTTGTCGCACGAACCAATCGGTTAATAAATGCAATCTGATCTTCGCTGATGTGAACTTGTCTTGTCAATTTTTGAAGTTCCACGATATCCATATCACTAAGCACGCGATCGATAACAACACCTTTCGAACCAGTTGTATTTTTCAATACATCAAGTTCTTCCTGCTCACTTGGATAGCTCAATTTGATATACAAAAGAAAACGGTCGAGCTGCGCTTCTGGCAATGGGTAGGTACCCGATTGCTCAATCGGATTTTGAGTGGCAATGATCAGAAAAGGATTTGGCAGTGCATAATTTGTCCCTGCATAAGTCACACTTTTTTCCTGCATCGCTTCCAGAAGTGCGGCCTGTGTTTTTGGCGGCGTTCTGTTAATCTCATCTGCAAGAACTACATTCGCGAAAATTGGTCCCTGACTGAATTTAAAAAACTTCTTTCCGGTTTCATGATCTTCTTCCAGAATTTCAGTTCCAACGATATCGCCCGGCATCAAATCCGGCGTGAATTGAACACGTTTGAAACTCATATGCAAAGCTTCGGACATGGTTTTCACCATCAAAGTTTTCGCCAGTCCGGGTACGCCTTCAAGCAAACAATGACCGCCGGCAAGCAATGAAATCAGAATTTCGTTTATGGCGTCTTCCTGCCCAACAATGACTTTACCAATTTCTTTTTTAAGAAGCGGCAGCTTAGCTACCAAGGTTTTATAATGGGTTAGATCCTGTGTTTCCAATCGTTAAGCAGTTAAAGCATACATGACAATATTGACCCCGAACCTGGTATTATCGACAGCCAAAAAACGTTTATTTCTAAAATCATAATCCCACTCACAGCCATAATCCTTATTGCTGTAAAGCACTCCGATGCGACCATTGATTGTTACCGCTTTCAGATAATCGTGCACCAGATCATCTCCCCAGCCATTTAATTCAAAGGCTGTGGTAGGCGGACCGTCTTCAAAGTGGAAGAAGCTATTGTAGAGCGGATGATTATTTGGAATTTTCTGTAAAGCCTTGGGACCGAATGTTCTGGACATTTCCTGCTCAAAGGATTTAGCAAATAATCCGTCTATATCGTGGTTACAATCGTCTACAAACACAAATCCTCCATTCTGAACATAGCGTTTAAAATGGTCTCTTTCCTGGGTTGAAAACTCAACAAGTTTGTGTCCACTCAAATAGCAAAACGGACTTTTGAAAATATCATTACTGCTCAGCAGCACCACCTTTTCCTTCTCATCAATGGGGATGGTGGTATACTCCACCAGCGAATGCAGCAAGTTTGAAGGCATGCGCTGATCGGTATCCCAGTTTCCTGAGGTATACTGAAGACGGGTGAAGAAAAAAGGTTTCATAGGTTAAGTAAAAGTATTTGCAGCGGAAAATAATCCGCTGCAAATAAAAAATTTATACTGCGTCAGATAATGACGAAAATGTAAATTCACGGATTTTCATCGGCGGCATCAAATAATTCTGGTTAGATTCTGTGCTCACAACCCGCTCAGGTTTCCCTAATGTTTCAAGGTTATTGAGCATGATCACAGGACTTTCGTTGAATCGGAAGTTTTTTACCGGATGTTTGATTTTGCCGTTTTCGATATAAAAAGTACCATCACGTGTGAGTCCCGTCAGCAATAAAGTCTGAGGATCTACTTCACGGATATACCATAATTTTGTCACTAGAATTCCCTGTTTTGTAGAAGCAATCATTTCTTCCAAAGTCGCAGTACCACCTGACACGATCATGTTATTTGGGAAAGGAACAGATTTAACACCTTTCTTTTGTGCCCAGTAACGCGAATAAGCCATGTTTTTGACAACACCTTTTTCAATCCAGTTTACTTTTTCCATCGGCTGACCGTCACCAGCCCATGGAGCTGATGGCAGTTCAGGATTGGCAGGATCTGAATAAATGTTGATTCTTTCATCCACGATCTTTTCGCCGAGTTTGGTTTTTCCACCTTGCTTGCTCAAAAACGATCGTCCTTCATCAGCACTACGCGCATCCATATTGAAAAAGATATTTTCCAATAAAACTGCCGCCGCCGTTGGTTCCAGAATGACGGTATATTTTCCGGGCTCCAAAGCTTTTGCCCCTACCGAACCAGTTGATTTTTGAATCGCAATTCTGGTTGCCGCTACTGTGTCAAGTTTTGAAACATCACTATAACCTCTGGCCACATAACCTGAACCAGTTCCATCCGGCGTTCTGACAGTTAGTGAAAAATTGACATCCGTACTTGGGTAATATGCAAAAAGCTGCTTTGAATTAAGCATCGCTGAATAACCATGCGTATCTTCCCAGAAACCAGCTGCTGCCAGATTTTGAGCTCTTGACAATTCCAGACTTTTTGCCACAGCATCCGCACGAAAATCCGGAGTAATATTTGCCGTAGAATCAAAGAAACCCGACGATTTTTTGTATTGCTGAGGTGTTAGAACGCCAACATATTCCGGATTTTCCGGGGCAAGTTTTGCCAGCTCTTCCGATTGACGAACCACTTTTTCAAATGCTTCATCACTGAATTCATTCGTTGTGGCAACACCAACTTTTTTCCCAAAAGAGGACTGAACAATCAGATTTTGTGTGATTTGCGCTCCACTGGTAGAAACTTCATTACGTGCGTAACGCAAATTTCCCCTCTTTTCTCCCGATATATTAATCTCGCATTCATCCGCTTTTGAGTATTTCAAAACCTTCTGTAACAATGCTTTTGCTTCTGCTTCCGTTAATATCACTGACATATTTCAGTATTAAATTTTTCTGGCTGTATTGATAACGTTAACACCGGCAAACCGTGCTGTCGAACTTCCGTGAGAAACCGCACTCGATTGTGATGGCTGACCTTTTCCATCGAAGAAAGATCCACCTAAACGGTAATCGCGTTCATCACAAACCTGAACACATGAGTTCCAGAATTCCTGTGTGTTGGATTGATAAGCAACATCTTTAAGCATACCAACGATTTTTCCGTCTTTGATCTCGTAGAATAATTGTCCGCCAAACTGGAAGTTATAACGCTGCTGATCAATGGAGAATGATCCGTCACCGATAATGTAAATTCCTTTTTTAACGTCCTTGATCATGTCTTCAACCGAAAGCGGCGTTTTACCGGAAGCCAGAGAAACGTTGGCCATACGCTGAAACTGAACTGAACTCCAGCTGTCCGCATAACAGCAGCCGTGTGATTCTTTTTCACCAATAATTTTAGCCTGATCGCGGATTGCCTGATAATTCACCAAAACGCCGTCCTTAACTAAATCCCATTTTTTGGTATTTACACCTTCATCATCCCAACCCACAGCACCTAAGGAACCAACCTGGGTTTTGTCTGCAATAAGTGTCACCTTATCACTTCCGTATTTAAAGTTTTTCGATTGCCATTTGTCCAAAGTTGCAAAAGAAGTACCGGCGAAATTAGCTTCGTAACCAAGTACACGATCCAGTTCAAGCGGGTGACCTACCGACTCGTGGATGGTTAGCCAAAGATGAGACGGATCCAGAATCAGGTCATATTTGCCAGCTTCCACAGATTTTGCTGATAATTTCATTTTTGCCTGCTGAGCCGCAGCGGTTATGTCTTCCAACATATCATAACCCATATTATAACGGGTAGTCACGCCAGTTACTTTATCTTTTGGATTAACTTGCAGATAATCATAACCCATTCCCATTGGAGCGCTTAATGCATTACGCGTCTGGAATTTCCCCGATGCAGGATCAATAGCAGTAACCGTAAAGTTTGGCCACATCCGGTGAATATCCTGATCAATATAAGAACCGTCTGTTGAGGCGAAATATTTCTGTTCATTCACCATGAAAAGAATTGAATTGACATAATTCGCTCCGTTTTTCATTGCTGCGTCATTCACTCCAAGCAACAATTCAACTTTCTCTTTTACCGGAACTTCAAATGCATTTTTCTTGATAGGTGCCTTCCAGCTTACTTCGCCGAATCCTTTTTGAGGGGCAAGTTCAACAGGCTGTTTCATCAATCTTGAATTCGCCTTCGCAATAGCAACCGCATCTTCTGCCGCTTTTGCTACCTGCGCTTCACTTTTCGCATCTGCAACCGCTGAAAAACCCCAGCAGCCATTGGCTATAACCCGGATACCAATACCGTAAGATTCGGTATTCACTATATTTTGTACTTTATCTTCCCTCGTAATTACAAACTGGTTCAGGTAGCGTCCGATACGCACGTCAGCGTAAGTTGCTCCTTTGGATTTTGCTGCGTTAAGCGCTGCATCAGCCAATCTTTTTTTCACTGCAACATCAAGTCCCGGCTCCATCAAAGCTTCCGGTGAAACAGTTCTTCCGTTTGCCGCAAAGGCTGGTAACATAAATGCACCGGTACTAAGTCCGGCTATCTGAATAAAATCGCGTCGGTTCAAGTTAAGTCCCTCCTTTTTAGGTCAATAAATGATTGTATAAATAAACTTAGATTCCCTCCGTTATTCTAAACGGCATCGGACAAGCTTGTGAAAGTAAAGTCACGGATTTTTAATGGCGGAACCAGATTCCCTCCCTGGCGCATCGGCTTCCCAGCGGCTTCAAGATTGTTCAGCATAATTACCGGACTTTCATTGAATCGGAAGTTTTTAACCGGATACTTGATCACACCATTTTCAATGTAAAAAGTACCGTCACGCGTTAGGCCAGTGTATAGAAGCGTTTGAGGATCCACTGCGCGGATATACCACAGACGAGTGACAAGAATTCCTTTTTCAGTTCCTTTGATCAAATCTGCAAGAGATTCATTACCGCCGGCGAAAATAAATCCGGTTGGCGGAGGAATCGCTTTTACACCTTTTTTCTCCGCCCAGTAACGGGAATAGTACATATTTTTTACGACACCATTTTCAACCCAAACCACTTTTTCCTGCGCACGTCCATCACTTCCGCCACCGCCAAAAGCGAAACGCCCACCGCCTCCGCCGAACGGAGAACCAGGAATTTCAAGATTTTGCGGATCAGAATAAATGTTGACACGTTCGTCAAAAAGTTTTTCTCCCAAACGGGTTCCGCCTCCTTTTTTTCCAAGAAAACTTCTTCCTTCATCTGCGTTACGGGCATCCATGCTTCCCATCATATTTTGAAGTAAATCCACCGCAGCGGTAGGTTCCAGAATAACAGTATATTTCCCGGGCTCCAAAGCTCTTGCTTTTGAAGATGCCTGTGCTTTCTGGATTGCAACTTCTGTGGCAAGTGCAACATCAAGTTTCGAAACATCATTTACATCACGCACCGCATAACCGGAACCCAAACCATCGTTAGTTCTAACAGTGATAGAAAAATCAACAGAGGTAGCTGCGTTATAGCCGAACAAACCTTTGGTATTCCCCATCGCAGCAAATCCTGTACTATCTTCCCAGTATCCGGCTGCTGTCAGATCCTTTTTTGCGCAGGGATCGATACTTTTAAAAGCAGCCTCCGCGCGAAAATCAGGATTAATAGCATCAGTACTTGGAGCGAAAGATTTTACATCCAGATAATTTTGTTGACCAAGCATCCCAACATATTCTGGATTATCAGGAGCGAGATGAGCGATTTCTTCGGCACGTCTCACCGTTTTTTCTAACGACTTATCGTCAAATTCATTAATTGTTGCTGTCCCGGATTTTTTGCCAAAAACCGACGTAACAGAAAGTGAAAGATTGGTTGTTTCACCGCTCGTCGATACCGAATTTCTGGCATAACGAATATTCCCGGTACGACTGCCGTTCAAATTGGCACTCGTTTCGTCAGCTTTCGAAAAAGCCAACACTTTGTCAATTATCTGCTTTGCTTCTTCTTTTGATAAGACAGCCATGTTAGAAAAAATTTAATTTATAAACAGTCAGTTAGGCAGGAATTTCTTTAAATACTTCGGCCATCGGCTTTCGGCAATTGGCTATCAACTTAATCAATCTGACAGCTGACGGCCGATAGCCGACCGCCGAAAGCTGTTTTATTTATATTTTTCTCCCCGTATTAATCACATTCACGCCATCAAACCGGGTGGTCGCACTTCCATGAGCAACGGCGCTGATTTGAGAAGGTTGTCCTTTTCCGTCGAAAAAAGATCCGAAAGTCCGATAGTCATCTTTATCACAAATCTGCGTACAGGAATTCCAGAATTCCTGCGTGTTTGATTGATAAGCAACGTCATCCAGCATTCCCACGATTTCACCTTTTTTGATTTCATAGAAAACCTGTCCGCCAAACTGGAAGTTATAACGTTGTTGGTCAATGGAATAAGAACCGGCGCCGATGATATAAATTCCTTTTTCAACGCCTTTGATCATATCCAAAACACTACGCTTCTCCGTTCCAGGACGAAGAGAAATATTGGGCATTCTTTGAAATTGTACAGAATCCCAGTTGTCGGCATAACAGCAACCGTTTGATTCTTTACCTCCAATGATTTTAACCTGATCGCGAATAGCCTGATAATTGACCAGAATTCCATCCTTAATAATATCCCATTCTTTGGCTGGAACACCTTCGTCATCAAAACCAACGGCACCCAAAGTGTGCGGCTGAATTCTGTCGGCAACGATGTTGACAAGTTTGCTTCCGTAGTTGAATTTTTTCGATTCCCATTTATCCAAAGTAGCGAAACTTGTTCCGGCGTAATTGGCTTCATAACCTAATACACGATCAAGTTCAGTCGGATGGCCGACGGATTCATGAATCGTCAGGCCCAAATGATTTGGGTCAAGAACAAGATCATATTTTCCCGGCAAAACCGATTTAGTAGTAAGTTTCTCCTTCGCTTGTTTTGCGGCTAAAATCGCGTCTTCAACCATATCATAGGAACTACGATAACCGACCGTTCCGTTTGGACCCGCAATTTTTTCAGCAGCAAGACCGTCCAGATATTCGTAACCCATGCCCATCGGAGAACTTAGCGCACCCCGGGTTTTGAATTTCCCGGCAGCTTTATCGATTGCCGTTACTGTAAATGTAGGCCATATCCGATGAATATCCTGATCAATGTAGGAACCATCCGAAGAGGCAAAATATTTCTGTTCGTTAACTGAAAAAATATTGGAAGTAACAAAGCCTGCACCATTTTCCATGGCTTTGCCGTTAACATTCATCAACAAATCTATCTTTTGTGCAGTAGGTATTTCGAACGCATTTTTTTTGATCGGCGTTTTCCAGGAAACTTCCGCAACTCCCTTTTGCGGAGCCAAAACCACCGGATCCTTTTGGAATTTTGAGTTTGCTTTGGCAATAGCTACGGCAGTTTCCGCGCATTTTGCAATACCTTCGGGTGTTACATCACTGGTTGCAGAAAATCCCCATGTTCCATTGGCTATAACCCGGATTCCAACGCCAAAAGATTCGGCATTCACAATATTCTGAACCTGCCTTTCTCTTGTAAATACAAACTGTTGCAAATACCTTCCTATGCGCACATCTGTATAGGTGGCGCCCTTACTTTTTGTAGCATTCAGGGCAATGTCGGCGTATCTTTTTTTCAAAGCTACATCAATGCCTGGTTCCAGTAAATGTTCGCTTGAAACGTTGCTTCCAAATATGGGAACAGATGGCAACATTAATGCGCCCATTCCCATACCAGTCATCTGCATAAAATCTCTTCTTTTCATTCGCCTGGCAAAACTTTATAAATATATGATGAAGAAAAATGATATTTTTTAGCCAATTTAATAAAATGAGAATATTCTGCGCTCACAGCGTCAAGTTAGATAAAAACCTTAGAAAGGACAATTTTACCAAATAAATTTTTGCATAATATTAATTTGACAGCAACACAAAAAGATACAATTCGACATTCTCCATATAATCTATAATAAAAGAGACTTCTTCAAAATTTATGTCTCCGGTTTACCAGATGAGACTTCATCCAAGGGTTTCAACACGTTTAAATTTCATACACAAAATTTGACAATTTTGATTGGCGCTTTTACTGTTAGAATTGATCGTCGGCTAATTACTTTTAAAATCGGGGCTCTGACAATTCAAAACATTATATTGCAACCGAACTATTATTATCTCTTTTTATGACATTGAAAAAATATTCTATCCTATATCTTACTGATTTATATTTTGAAGCAAAAGGAAGAAAATATTACGAAGAGGATTTATACCTAACCTCCAGGCTGCGTGAAAGCTTTGATATTCTACTATGCCACCCCTGTGACTCTGCCAGGTTTGAGGAAATGGTTGACCTCATTGTATTCAGAAATACCGGACCGGTACTCCACTACAAAAATTATTATAATTCATTTATTACCCGGATTAATACAAAAAACATAGCCTGTTATAACACAATGACAGGGAAAGCTGATATGAAGGGAAAATCCTATTTGACTGAGCTTACAAAAGCAGGCTATCCGGTGATCCCTACAATTGAACAATTACAAGATTTATCATTTCTGCCGGAAAGTGATAAATATATGGTTAAACTGAAAGATGGAGCTGATTCCATTGGTATGCAGGTTATAGATAAAGAAGCATTGGCTACAATTGAACTGGACGGGAATATTGTTCAGCCTTTTGTTGATTTTATTTATGAAGTGTCGTTTTACTTTATTGATAAAGATTTTCAATATGCACTCTACGCGCCGGACAAAACCAAAAGATGGAATTTGGAAATTTATGAAGCAACAGCGGAAGATTTAACTTTTGCAACTCAATTTATAACTTGGAATACAGTAACTCACGGAATACAACGCGTTGATGCGTGTAGAACTTCGGATGGTGACTTATTGTTAGTTGAATTGGAAGACCTTAATCCGTATTTGTCACTGGACCTTTTAACGCATGAAACAAGAGATAAATTCGTGAAGAATTTTATTGAATCCATCAGCAAAACGATAAGTGAAAAACAGCCAGGATTATAATTTAATTAGATAATTCTCCATTGGATAAACGGGCATTTAGCTTTCCATTAATTTATATACTTTTACCCCGGATTACTATTACAAATCACAGTAGCACTAAACAATGAAAAATTGTATTTTTCATTGTCAGATTGAATACAGACACCAATTACTTTATAAATAAGATACCCGTTATTGAATATGATTTCCAATATCTGGAAAGAATCATGGCAGAAAAAATCGTATAAAACTACCGTGATTTCCGGCTTTTTGATACTTTGTGTTATTTCATTTTTTCTAAATCACTTTTTCCAGGCTATTGAAGTCCGGGAAGGCGTTGCTATTAATGATATTTTGCTTTCCATATTACCAGCGAAGGATTGCTCGGAAATAATATTCATTCTGATCTGGTCATGTGTAGGCCTGGCAACGGTTCGTTTTTTATACAATCCGATGATTTTTCTTGGATTTTTGTGGTCGTATGTTGCATTGTGCCTTACCAGAATTATTACTATTACGCTGGTTCCCCTGAACGCACCGGAAGGGTTGATACCGCTGAGAGATCCGTTAAGCAATTATTTCTACGGTCAGGTTTTCATCACGAAAGATCTTTTCTATTCCGGCCACACGGCAACTTTATTCCTGATCTATCTTTGTCTGGAAAAGAAAAATGATAAACTTTTTGTCTTGTTTTCAACTGCTATCGTCGGTCTCTTGCTACTTTTTCAACACGTTCATTATAGTATGGATGTTCTTGCAGCACCGTTTTTTGCTTATCTGAATTACTACTGCTCCAAGAAATTTCTGGGAACACTGCCACTTTATGAAACTACAAATAAAGTAGTAATGGATCGTGAGGTTGTGGAAGAAAGCTAATTACCTGTGCCTATTTGTGTTAAAATTTCCATTTCCGCTCCTGTCCAAAGTTATATTCCTGTAAAACCACCGGTTTAATCCGTTTTCCCGAAGTCCTGTTTTACCTGCGTCTGTTAAATCCCTCTACTTCAAATTTCAGGATTATTCGCCGGTATCTTCTTCAAAATAATAAGCCTGATTTACCTGCAATAACTGAGTTGCCTTTTTCTGGTTTGTATAATTATTTTATTTAAGATGTAAATTATATAAATTATAGCTTTAATCTATGATATAATCCTTCAACAACTATTTACACCATGAATAAAGGATTGCTACTTCTACTGATCTCTGCGAGTTGGTTTGTCTCCTGTTCAAAAGAAGCGGAACCGGAAAGTAAAATTGATTCCGATGTTGTAGAATTGAAATATAACCAGAGTCATCAGTTTGTAATAAAAAAAGGAAATGAAATCCTTCCTGGTTCTTCCTTTAACTGGAATTCCAGTGACGACAACGTTGGGACAATCAGCACAGATGGTAATTTCAAAGCCCGTAAAATAGGCTCTTCAACAATTACAGCAAGGTTAAAAGATCAAACTTTTAAATCAAGGATAATTGTATCTGAATACAGCTCCCTGGTGCGTGAACCGGATTTTCAATTTGGCCAGGATAAGGCAACTACTAAACTGATAACTAATAAATTTCTTACTCAGGAGTCAGAAAATGTTTTGATCTACAATGGTGGCCCAAGTTTAAACCGGATTATCTACATTTTCGAATATGACAATCTTGTTGGTGTCATTATGGATTTTGCTGATACAGAAGCCGTAGAGAAAGAAGTAACATTATTTTACAAAGAAAGATATCCCATAGTTGCATCGACAGAAAATTCTAATGATTCTATTTTCATTAACGACGAAAGAGATAAGGCAATCCGACTTACAAGAAATGAATCATTAGGATTTTATGCTGCTTATGGCAAGATTACCGCTGTAAATGGTCGATTATCGACTTATTCCAAATCCTTTGATAAGGTTTTAAAAATGCTTAATGACATTTAATCGATATTCAAAATTAGCATACAAAGTTGAACAATCTTCTATTTGACATTTTCCCACCAGGCAGGAAAAACTTTGTCCTCATTCAGATTTACTACCTCTCCTATCATTGGTGTAAGAAGCGGCAGATTTTTCACTTTGCTCGCTTTACTAACACGAATGATAGGTTCATCCCAATCATGCTGACCTAAAGCAAATTTTGCCCAGTGAACAGGCATTAATTTTTTTGCTTTCAAATCCACTGCTGCCTGAGCCGTTTCTTCCGGCATCATGTGAATGTATTTCCAGTTATAATTGTATTGTCCACACTCCAAAAGCGCCAGATCAAACGGCCCGAACTTGTCTCCTATTTTTTTGAAATGCGTATCGTATCCTGAATCCCCGCCCAGGAAAATCTTTTTTGTCGGCGTTTGAAGGACAAATGAAACCCACATTGCCCGGTTTCTTGCAAATCCTCTGCCTGAGAAATGTCTTCCCGGCGTAACATTGACAATAAAACCATCTCCCAGAATCACCTCTTCATTCCAATCCTTTTCTTCAATTTTGGAAAGATCATATCCCCACCTTTCGAAATGTTCTCCGGTTCCTAATCCGGTAATCACTCTTTTAACTTTTGATTTCAATTTCAAAACCGTTTCATAATCCAGGTGATCCCAGTGATCATGAGAGATAAAAAGGTAATCGATTGCCGGAAAATCATCTACTGAATAAACATCACTTCCTGGAAAACTTGGTGTTGTGAATTTAACCGGAGAAGCTGCGCCGCTAAAAACAGGATCGATAAGCATTGTTTTACCGTCAATCTGCATGAAATAAGATGAATGTCCAAACCATACTAATACATCTTCATTTGGATCAAGATGCAATAGATCCGATTTCACCGAAGGCAAAACTGACTCTGGTTTAAGCCTTTTGCTTTTATCAAAAATAAAGTCTTTCAACACCTTGTAGTAAGTTACACCTTCTGCAAGATCCGGTGTGACACTTAAATTTTGAAACTGACCGTCACGGTAGTTAGGTGATTTTTGAATTCTTTCCAATCTGGCTCCGGAGGGTGCTTTTCCAAATTGTTCCTGCTGTAAAAATATATATACTGCGGCGATCAGCACGACCGTCAATATTAAAATTCCTGCTAACATTTTTAAAATTATTTTTTTCATTGTGGGTTATCTCTTCTTTTTTTCAATCTGTGGTTATTCACAATTTATGTTAATTAAATAAACCGACTGATTGATCAATCAACAAAGCTAAATGATTATCCGATAATCAAAAAACAGATTATGTATAATAATGTTATTTTAATCTTCGAACTTTGTTGAAAAATAGATAGGCACTTAATAGTCAGCAATATTAATTCGATTATCAGAAAAATAATTCATAAAAAAAGCTCCTGTTTCCAGAAGCTTTTTGAAAAATCTATTAACCAAAAGCTTATGCAGCATTTACGGATTTACGAATAATGTTCAAAGCAGAACCCTCTTTAAACCATTCAATCTGTTGTTCGTTGTAAGTATGGTTTACCGGGAATTCCTCGGTTGTACCATCCGAATGATGTAAAACAATAGTCAGCTGAACCCCTGGAGCGAAAGTTTGCAAACCTGTAATATCAATTGTATCGTCTTCCTGAATTTTATCATAGTCAGCAGTATTGGCAAAAGTCAAAGCCAGCATGCCTTGTTTTTTCAAGTTCGTTTCGTGGATACGGGCAAAAGATTTTACAAGAATTGCTCTGGCACCTAAGAAACGCGGCTCCATGGCTGCGTGCTCACGTGAAGAACCTTCACCGTAGTTTTCATCACCCACAACGATTGTTCCGATACCATGCGCTTTGTAATCACGCTGTACCGCCGGAACTTCACCGTAAGTACCGGTTAATTGGTTTTTAACAGTGTTCGTTTTTTCGTTGTAAAAGTTAACCGCGCCGATTAACATATTGTTAGAAATATTGTCGAGGTGACCGCGGTATTTCAACCACGGACCAGCCATAGAAATATGGTCAGTCGTACATTTTCCTTTTGCTTTGATCAGCAATTTCAATCCTTTAAGATCTGTACCTTCCCAGGCTTTGAACGGTTCAAGCAATTGCAGACGATCAGAAGTTGGACTAACCAAAACCTGAACTTTCGATCCATCTTCGGCTGGTGCCTGATAGCCTGCATCTTCAACAGCAAATCCTTTTGAAGGAAGTTCCCATCCGGATGGTTCGTCAAGCATTACTTCAACGCCTTCTGAATTTGTTATTGTATCTGTACGGGGGTCAAAAGTTAACCGTCCCGCAATGGCCAAAGCCGTTACAATTTCAGGAGAAGCGACGAACGAGTGCGTGTTTGGATTACCATCCGCACGTTTCGAGAAGTTACGGTTGAAAGAAGTGATAATTGAGTTTTTCTCACCTTTTTCCGCACCATGACGCGCCCACTGACCAATACAAGGCCCGCAAGCATTAGCCAAAACTACTCCACCAATTTGAGCGAAAGTATCAAGGAAACCATCACGGTCTACTGTGAAACGAACTTGCTCAGAACCTGGCGTAATTGTATATTCAGAGGTTACAACCAGTTTTTTATCAACAGCCTGTTGTGCCAGAGAAGCGGCACGGCTGATATCTTCGTAAGAAGAGTTAGTGCAAGAACCAATTAAACCAACTGAAAGAACTTCCGGCCATCCGTTTTCCTTAACCGCCGTAGCAAATTTAGAAAGTGGCCAGGCCAAGTCCGGAGTAAACGGACCGTTCACATGCGGTTCAAGCGTTGAAAGATCGAGTTCTATTAACTGATCATAATAGGCAGCTGGATTTGCATAAACCTCATCATCCGCGCGTAAATAACCGGCAACAGCATTTGCAGCATCCGCTACATCAGCACGTGCAGTGGAGCGAAGGTAAGCATCCATTTTCTGGTCATAGGCGAAAATAGAAGTGGTAGCTCCAATTTCGGCACCCATGTTACAGATGGTTCCTTTTCCTGTACAAGAAAGACTTTCAGCACCTTCTCCAAAATATTCAACAATACAGCCAGTACCACCTTTTACAGTCAGCTGACCCGCAACCCAAAGAATAACATCTTTCGCAGCTGCCCATCCGCTCAGTTTTCCTGTAAGCTTAACACCGATCAGCTTAGGCATTTTAAGCTCCCAGGCCAATCCTGACATGACATCACTCGCATCTGCACCACCCACACCAATCGCTACCATACCCAAACCACCTGCATTAGGTGTGTGGGAATCTGTACCAATCATCATACCGCCTGGAAATGCATAGTTTTCCAAAACAACCTGGTGAATAATACCCGCACCTGGTTTCCAGAATCCGATACCATATTTGTTGGATACCGAAGCAAGGAAATCATATACTTCTTTATTTTTATCTTTTGCTGTCTGCAAATCAGCAACGGCACCTACTTCTGCCTGAATAAGGTGATCGCAATGCACGGTAGACGGAACTGCAACCTGTGGCCTTCCAGCCTGCATAAATTGTAAAAGAGCCATTTGCGCAGTTGCATCCTGCATCGCAACGCGGTCAGGAGCAAAATCTACATAAGACTTACCTCGCTCATAAACCTGAGAAGGTGTTCCCTCCCACAAATGAGAGTACAATATTTTTTCTGCCAAGGTCAAGGCCCGCCCTTCGATTTTACGGGCAGCTTCAACTCTTTCTTGCAAGCGGGCGTAAACGCCCTTAATCATATCTAAGTCAAACGCCATAATAATTAAATTAATGTCTACACATTTACTTATCAAAAACCGAACCACCGAGGACAGTTAAACAGAATTTATCTGCTCAACTGCTTAACAGGAGGTGCAAACTTGGTAAGATCAATGCCGACCACCGCAGCTTTATATTCTTCTATATTTGGAATTCGGCCTAGGATTGCGGACAAAACAACAACTGGTGTGGACGCAAGCAAAGACTCTCCTTTTTTACCTTCCGAATCTTCAACAACTCTTCCCTGGAAAAGACGGGTCGACGTTGCTAAAACAGTATCTCCTTTTGCCGCTTTTTCCTGGTTACCCATGCAAAGGTTACAGCCCGGACGTTCCAGATACATCATGTTTTCATATTCAGTACGTGCCGCAACTTTCGGTGCATTATCGTTGAATTCGAAACCGGAATATTTCTGTAATACATCCCAGTCACCTTCATTTTTAAGTTCTTCTACGATATTGTATGTAGGCGCTGCCACGACAAGCGGGGCATGGAACTCAACTTTACCTTGCTGTTCTTCCAGATTTTTAAGCATCTGTGAAACAATTTTCAAATCGCCTTTATGCACCATGCATGAACCGACGAAACCAAGATCTACTTTTTTATCATCGCCATAGAAAGATATCGGACGAATTGTATCGTGGGTATATCTTTTGGAAACATCTTTATTATTCACATCAGGATCTGCAATCATTGGCTCGACGATAATGTCAAGATCAATAACAACTTCTGCGTAATATTTCGCATTAGCATCCGGAACCAAAGCTGGTTTTTCTCCCGACTTAATTTCTGCAATTCTTTTATCAGCCTTATTGATCAATCCCTGAAGAACCTGTTTGTGGTTTTCCATTCCCTTATCGATCATAATCTGGATTCTGCCTTTCGCAATTTCCAGTGATTCAATAAGCGTATCATCTTCCGAAATACAGATGGAAGCTTTCGCCTTCATTTCAGCAGTCCAGTCAGTGAAAGTAAATGCCTGGTCAGCAGGAAGCGTTCCAAGATGTACTTCAATAATTCTGCCCTGGAAAACATTTTCTCCACCAAACTTCTGAAGCATCTGAGCCTGGGTAGCATGAACAACATCACGGAAATCCATATGATCCTTCATGTCACCTTTGAAAGTTACTTTTACCGATTCCGGAATTGGCATAGACGCCTCACCCGTAGCCAATGCAAGCGCAACTGTTCCTGAATCAGCACCGAAAGCAACACCTTTTGACATTCTGGTATGGGAGTCGCCACCGATGATAATCGCCCACTCATCAACAGTGATATCGTTAAGAACCTTATGAATAACGTCTGTCATCGAGTGATATTCACCTTTCGGGTCACGGGCAGTGATAAGGCCGAAATCGTTCATGAACTTCATCAGTTTTGGAATATTCGCCTGCGCTTTTTTATCCCATACCGAAGCCGTATGACAACCCGACTGATATGCTCCATCAACAATTGGTGAAATGACTGTTGCGGCCATTGATTCCAACTCCTGAGCAGTCATAAGACCTGTTGTATCCTGCGAACCTACGATATTAACTTCAACACGGACATCGGATCCGGCGTGTAAAACTTTACCCGGTGTAGTACCAACGGCGTTTCTGTTAAATATTTTTTCAACTGCTGTAAGGCCTTGTCCCTCATTAGAAATCTCTTTTGCAGGAGCAAATACAGTAGTTGGTTCGATGCCTAAAATCTTCGCTGCGATTGTCTGGATCTTTTTACCAAATACAATTGCATACGATCCTCCGGCTCTTATAAATTCTTTTTTCTGTGGCGTAAGTGCCTTGGAAATATCGATCAGTTCCTGATCGCCATTATAAAGCTTTTTTGTCTGCGTATTGATGGTAAGAACAGTGCCCGTAGCAACAGAGTAAACCTCTTCAAGAATAGGATCACCATTTTCATTGCGGACGATTGCACCGTTTTCGTCAACCTTTTTAACCCAGTTTTTTAGGTCAATACCAATGCCACCAGTCACATCAACCGTAGTAAGGAAAATCGGAGAAATACCGTTTGTACCTCCAACAATCGGAGCGATATTAACAAACGGAATATATGGACTTGCACGCTTACCTGTCCAAAGTGCTACGTTATTTACACCCGACATCCGCGATGATCCCACCCCCATTGTACCTTTCTCAGCAATCAGCATTACGCTTTTATCAGGATGCTGAGCCTGTAACGCCTTGATTTCCTGCTGTGCCTTAGGAGTGATCATACACAAACCATGAAGTTCACGGTCAGATCTTGAATGAGCCTGGTTACCAGGAGAAAGTAAATCTGTTGAAATGTCACCTTCACCGGCAATGAAAGTAACGATCTTGATTTCTTCAGGTATGTCTGGCAGTTTAGTAAAGAACTCACCTTTGGCATAACTTTCAAGAAGCTCAATGGCAACTTCGTTTCCATTTTTGAACGCTTCCTTCAAACGGTCAGTGTCGGCTTCATAAAGGTAAACCTGCGTTTTAAGAACATCTCCCGCCTCTTTTGCAATTGTGATATTATCACCAAGCGCAAGATCCAGTAAAACCTCGATTGAAGGTCCGCCTTTCATGTGCGACAACAACTCTAATGCAAAGGCAGGCGATATTTCTTCTACAACTGCTTCACCAAGAATGATTTCTTTTAAAAATCTTGCTTTCGCACTGGCAGCACTTGTAGTTCCTGGTAATGTATTGTAAATGAAAAATTTAAGAGAATCTTCCCGATACTCGTTATTCAAATCCTTAATTTGGGCAATTATCTGACCAATTAATTCTGCGCCATCTATTGGCTTAGGATGAAGTCCTTGGGCTTTTCTTTCTTCAATTTCTTGGATGTAATCCTTATAAATATTCATGATAATGGAAATCTTTTCAATGTGATAGGCAGCTTTAAAACAGTCTGGGTACTGCCCCTTTTACTTTACCAGTTGTGAAAATTACAATAATACTATATGACCTCTCAATCCTGACGAAGAACACAGATTGGAGCAAAATCAACTTGTGATTTCCTTCTTTTGTACACCTGTACAGTTGCAACTTCCCACGATTGAGGATATAGGATTTTTTCTGCTAAAGTCAACTGCCGCTCTCCTGTTTTCCGAGCAGCTTTTACTCTTTCTTGCATGCGGGCATAAATACCCTTTATCATGTCTAAGTCAAAAGCCATAGTAATTCAACGATTCAAATTATCTGTTATCAATAAAACGCATAAAAGTACAAAATTCCTTATAACGTAGCCGGCGATGGTTCGTATTTTACATTTATTTACAATGATTATGAACTAAGCCGGTATATGTACAACCTGCAAACGATAAATTTTGTTCTTTCTACTGCTAATTCTCAGAGCGAAATGATGAAATTATCATGTTTTTAAAATTGCGAAAAAGAAGTTTCTCACATACCTTTTAGCAAGTACTTTGATTTTTTGCTGCTTTCTGCCCTATATTTGAGCTCCAAAGAGCCACCTAGTATCTTAATTCAAAAATTATGTCAAAAAATCTGGTGATCGTAGAGTCACCGGCGAAGGCCAAAACCATAGAAAATTATTTAGGGACAGACTTTATCGTTAAATCCAGTTTTGGGCATGTACGTGACCTTCCCGAACATGATATGGGTGTCGATGTGGACAATGGTTTTCAGCCGTCTTACGAAGTCTCAGGTGACAAGGTGAAAGTCATTAATGAGTTAAAAAAATTAGCGAAAGGCGCCGAAGTGTGGCTTGCAACTGACTCCGACCGTGAAGGGGAAGCCATATCGTGGCACCTCAAAGAGGCTCTGGGGCTGCCTGATGACACAAAACGCATTGTATTTCGTGAAATTACCAAATCAGCTTTACAAAATGCCATTGCCACGCCGCGTGTTATAGATGTAGATCTTGTGAACGCTCAGCAGGCACGTCGTATTCTGGATCGTCTGGTGGGTTATGAACTTTCTCCTATATTATGGAAGAAGATACGGATCGGGAAAACGAACCTTTCTGCAGGACGTGTACAGTCCGTTGCAGTACGTATAATTGTGGAGCGCGAAAGGGAAATTGATTCCTTTAAACCAAAAGGGAGTTTTAAGATCACTGCTCATTTTAATTTGGGAAATGGTAAGGTTTTAAATGCTGAATTACCTAAAAACTTTGCTGAGGAAACGGATGCAATGACATTTTTAGAAAAATGTATCAAAGCGACTTTTTCAATCAAAAATCTTGAAGTAAAACCTGCAAAAAAAACACCTGCTCCGCCATTTACAACTTCTACTTTACAACAGGAAGCTTCGCGCAAGCTTAGCTTTTCCGTACTTCAAACGATGACCGTAGCACAACGGTTATACGAAGCTGGTAAGATATCCTATATGCGTACCGATTCGACGAATTTGTCAGAAGAGGCTTTGGAAAAAGCACGCGTACAAATTACAAATGAATACGGCCCTGAGTTTTACAACAAAAGGGTTTTTAAAACCAAAAATGAATCCGCTCAGGAAGCGCACGAAGCCATTCGCCCAACGGACTTTTCTACTTTACAGGGAAGCGGCGACCGTAATGAGCAGCGTTTGTATGAACTGATCTGGAAACGTGCAATTGCCTCTCAAATGGCTGATGCCCAGCTTGAAAGAACAACTGCGACTATTGGTATTTCTACAACAAACGAAGAACTGGTAGCTCAAGGTGAAGTTATCAAGTTTGAAGGATTTTTAAAGGTATATCTGGAATCAAATGATGACGAAGATGAGGAACAAAAAGGAATGCTTCCTCCTTTAAATATCAACCAGATTCTTAACCTTGCAGATATGAAAGCGACGGAGCGTTTCACACGTAACCCGCCACGCTATACGGAGGCAAGTTTGGTTAAGAAACTGGAAGAAATGGGAATCGGTCGTCCGTCAACTTATGCACCGACGATTTCTACGATTATCAGAAGGGAATACGTTATCAAGGAAGACCGTGAAGGAACGGAGCGTGAGTTTAAAGAATTGACGCTTTCCAATGATGTAATCAAAAGTGTAGTAAACAAGGAAATTTACGGAACGGAAAAGTCAAAATTATTCCCGACAAGTACTGGAATGGTTGTGAATGATTTCCTTGTCAATCACTTTAAAGATATTATTGATTACTCTTTTACAGCCAGTGTTGAAAAAGATTTTGACCATATCGCCGAGGGACAACTTCCATGGCAAAAAATGATCACTGACTTTTACACGCCTTTCCATAAGAAGGTGGATGAGGCAAAAGAAGAAGCAATTGACCGAAGTCTTACTTCCAGAGAACTTGGAGAAGATCCTGCGACAGGTAAAAAAATAACAGTACGTATCGGGAAATATGGCCCTTATGTTCAGATTGGTGATGCCGAAGATGAAGATAAGCCAAAATTTGCAAGCTTGAAAAAAGGTCAGCTGATGGAAAACATTACGCTGGAAGAAGCTTTTGAACTTTTTAAACTTCCTCGTACGGTTGGTCTTTTTGAAGATTCAGAAATGGTTGTGAGTGTTGGAAAATTTGGTCCGTATGTAAAACACGGCGGCAAATATTACTCACTTGCCAAAACGGACGATCCCATGGCTGTTACGGAAGATCGTTTGATTGAAATCATTGAAGTAAAACGTATTTCAGATAGCAACAAAACAATCAAGGAATTTGCAGAAAATCCTGATGTTAAAGTACTTAACGGACGTTACGGCCCTTATGTAGCTTTTGAAAAACGCAATCTGAAAATTCCAAAAGGGACTGAACCAGCAGATTTGACTTACGAAGCGATTTTGCAGATAGCAGCCGATACCCCTGACAAACCAACTGGAAGAGGCGGTTTCAAAAAAGCAGCACCAAAAGCGGCGGCAGCAGAAAAAGCGCCGGTAGCTAAAAAGCCAGCTGCAAAGAAACCTGCCGCAAAAAAACCAGCTGCAAAAAAAACGACTAAAAGTTAAGCTGATCTGACCCAGATTTTTTACAATTAACTAGCCGAAAGCTGAACGCCGACGGCCGAAAGCCAATATGAAAAAGCTAGTAGTTCTTTCAGGTGCCGGAATTAGTGCTGAAAGCGGAATAAATACATTTCGTGACAGTGGTGGTTTGTGGGAAAATCACCGGATTGAAGACGTGGCTACACCGGAAGCCTGGCGCAGAAACCAGGAATTGGTGTTAAATTTTTATAACGAAAGAAGAAAACAGGCACTTTCTGTCAAACCAAATGCGGCGCATTATGCTTTGGTTGAACTTGAAAAAGAATATGACGTGCAGATTATCACCCAAAACGTTGATAATCTGCATGAAATAGCCGGCTCTAAAAATGTCATTCATTTGCATGGCGAACTTTTTAAGTCGGAAAGCACTAAAAATCCGGAGCTTGTTTACACCATGGATTCCTGGGAATTGAAAACTGGCGATTTATGTGAATTGGGCAGCCAGCTCAGACCACATATTGTCTGGTTTGGAGAGGCAGTTCCGAAAATGGAAGTGGCTATTGACATTACAGAACAGGCTGATATTTTTGTAGTTGTAGGGACTTCTATGGCTGTTTATCCAGCCGCTGGTCTTGTTCACTATGTTGGATATAACATTCCGATATACATCATTGACCCAGCCAAACCTGATATTAGTTTTAAAAAAAACATGACTTTTATTCAGGAAAAAGCTTCTGTCGGAATGGAAAAATTGAAAGAGCTTTTAGCTTTTAGCTTTTAGCTTTTAGAGTAATAACAATCTTTGGTTATTTTACTCGCATTATTGATTTAAAATTGATCATTATACTTTACAAATAGAAATGCAACTACTTGACGGAAAGGCTATTTCAGCCCAAATTAAGTCAGAGATAAAAATTGAGGTTGAAAACTGGATCGCTGGCGGTGGAAAAAAACCACATTTGGCAGCAATTCTTGTTGGACAGGACGGTGCCAGCGAAACTTACGTGGCTTCTAAAATCCGTAGCTGCGAGGAAATTGGCTTCACTTCAACCCTGTTACGTTTTGGACCGGAAACGACCGAGGCTGAACTTTTGGAAGCGGTAGAATCATTGAACAAAAATCCTGATGTGGATGGATTTATCGTTCAGCTACCCTTACCAAAACACATTTCAGAAAATACCATTATGGAAGCCGTAGACCCATCAAAAGATGTGGATGGTTTTCACCCGATTAATGTGGGAAGAATGTGTAAAGGACTTCCTGCTTACATTTCTGCAACGCCTTTCGGTATTCTGGAAATGCTTATTCGTGCCGGAATTGAAACATCAGGAAAACATTGCGTAGTGATCGGCCGCAGCCAGATTGTTGGTTTGCCAATGAGCATTTTGATGCAACGCAATGAATATCCAGGAAACTGTACAGTAACAATTACACATAGCAAGACACAAAATCTGAAAGAAATCTGTCAGACTGCCGATATCCTTATCGTAGCGCTGGGTCGTCCGGAATTCGTGACAGCAGATTATATCAAAGAAGGCGCTGTGGTTGTTGACGTAGGAATTACTCGTGTCGAAGATGCAACCAAGAAAAGCGGATTTGCGATTAAAGGTGATGTAAATTTTGCAGATGTCGCGCCTAAAAGCAGTTTCATCACACCGGTTCCAGGTGGCGTTGGGTTGATGACTATTTGCGGGTTGTTGACTAATACTTTGAAAGCGGCGAGGAAAGAGATTTATAAGTAATTTTCGATTGATTCAGAAAATTAGAATTACATAAGCAGGAATTGAGATATTTTTCATTTCCTGCTTTTTGTTTTAGACAAATACTTGTTTGCCATATTATGTCACCCTTTCAGGGTTTGATGCACAGCCTATAACATCATTTCTATAATAATTTCATCCCTTCGCGATTTGGATAAGTGCTAGATATTTGAATCTAGCTAATAGGTTATTACATTTAATAATACAAAAAAATCTCACTTGATTTGTGATAATTAAAAGCATCAAGTACATATTAATAAATTAATATTTTGCCTCTTCTATTATCGAATAGCACAATCCCAAAGGGATGAAATTATTGTAGTAAGGTATATATCCTAGCCGGGAACAACCCTGAAAGGATGACATAAAATGTCAATATTCGTTGCTCTCAACAAAAAAAAAACCATTTCAACTTGCTCAAATCAAATTTTGCTAAAAATTTTGTCATTTCTTTGTAACTTTCTCGCAAAGGACATTCCATGAGCATCGTCAGCAATAATATAAAATATCTCCGTAGGCTAAATGGCCTTACACAAGAGCAATTTGCACGAAAAATTGCTATCAAAAGATCTCTTTTGGGAGCTTATGAGGAAGCACGTGCAAATCCAAATCTGACCAATTTGAAAAATATGGCAGCAGCTTTTGGTATTACGGTAGACAATTTGCTAAAAAACGATTTAAGACGAATTCGGGAAACGCCTGATTTATCATTGCCCCTAAATGGGACGAGACCGATGACCGTTTCTCATTCCGGTTCATCCGTTACGCCGCCGCGCATGCCTACTTATGCAGAGCCGCAGCCGCTATCTAAAATCATGGATAATTACCAGCAGCCGGAGCCATCTATCCGGACTGTGGCCAGACAAGTAACACTTAAACCTGTCAATGGAAATGCGTATCAGCCGCCGGTATCCCAGCAATCCTATACGCCAGCACCCACGCCACAGCCAAATTTGATTGATCCTAGAATGCCGGTTTTTAACAACCAGTACGCTATAAATTCAGAGCCTGCGACAAATTATCGGGAAGACAGATCTGCAAATTATCCTACGATCCAGTGGGTTGGAAAAAACCAGTGGATCGAATATATAGCCAATTATCAAAATCCGGCTTTTTTAACCCATTTACCCTCTTTTCAACTGCCAAATTTACCGTCCGGGTATTACCGTGCTTTTGAAAGTAGTAACGATTTTGAGTATCCGGGATCTTTACTGGTTGGTTCTTTTATCAGAAACTGGTATGAAATCAAGGATGGTTCGAATTATCTTTTCGTTCTTAAAAACCAGGGTTTTCTTTATAGAAAAGCATTTAATCAGGTAAAAACGAAAGGGACGTTATTACTAAGTTCTGATATTTCAGGCATTCCGGAACTGGAAGCTGCCCTTCATGAGGTACTTGAAGTTTGGGAAGTTAAAGCTTTTATAAGTTTGCAATTGCCCAATCCTTCTCCTTCTATGGATCGAATTGGGCAATTGGTTGATGAGCTACAAATTGAGCTAAGTCGTGCTAAACCATTCGGCGGATTACCTTATTAATTTAGAAAATAAAGATTCGATCATTTGCAGATCCTTGCTTTTTGCTGTTGTTTCCAATACTGCTACGCCTAGCTGATACCAAAGTTGGTCGCCGATGTAAAGGTATTTCCCTTTTTTAGTAGGTTTACTTTCAGCAGCATTGTCATAAACAAATTCTGCGCGGTAAACGGTATCCATCACTTTTTGCAAAAATCCCCAGTCAAGCTGTTTAAGCGGACCGCCGTTTGCGCTCATTGTGAAAAGTTTTGTTGCGAAAGAAGCTTTTAAGGCCACTTCACTTTTTGGCTCGGCATCGTAGTCAAGATAGGTTAATTCGAAAGGAAGTTCTCGGCCTGATGTTTCCAAAATGGCTTGCATAAATTCCTGAAGAAAGTAAACCCAGCGCTCTTTATCAACCGGATATACGGTTACACGCTTGTCATTTTCTTCAATTTCTATTTCAACAAAATCTTCAAATTCCTTTTCTTCACGTTGACGGATAATTTTGGAAGAGCCGTAAATCTTATCAAATTCCTTGATCCAGTTAGCCGGAACAGCACCTTTCCAGGTAAAATCATCGTCCATCGTAAATCCTTCTTCCAGAATTTCATCCTCTTCAAGATCCTCGCGGTCGGTGTATTTTATTGAAAAATCAACGCTTAAATCATCTTCTGAAATCAGCTGCAATTTGATGGTTTGGAAATTTGCATAAGGCGCTGGCACAACCGGAGCGGTCTGGTAGCGTATGATGTACAAACCGGGAATTTGAAGGTCTTTATTCATATAAGTAATATTTCTGGTATTGGTAAAAAACTGACTTTGTCGAAACTTCGCTATCTACTGTTTCCCATTAAATAACTGTGAAACTGTGCGTCGCTTATCAACCTTATCAGTGGGCGTTTTTATAAATTCGTCCACAAAGTAAACATGTTTTGGTGTTTCATAGGTTGAAATCCGTTTTCTTATTTCACCAAGCAGGTTTTCTTCTGATAAAACATTTACGTTTTTCAATACAACCAAAATAAGTTTCTGACCAAGTTTTTCATCATTTTCAAACCAGGAAAAAAAACTGTTTTCGTATCCGAGCTCGTAAAATACCTCTGCAACTATCTCATCTACTTTATCTAAAACAATTTTCATTCCGCCGGAATTGATAATATTGTCAATCCTCCCTATCCAGTTAAAAGTATTTTCAGAAGTAATTTCTGCAAGATCGTTGGTCTGAATTCTTTCCCAGTTTGTCACATCGCCTGAGAGAAAAATGCATCCCCGATCATCAAGCCCAAATTCAATTTCAGGTAAAACCTTATAACCATTTTCCACTTCCGGACCATTCAATTTTCTTAATGCGACATGAGAAACGGTTTCCGTCATACCATAACTTTGATAAACCGGAATCTTCAACTGATCAATTTGTTTCTGTAACTGAATACCAACCGGAGCTCCTCCAAGAAGTATTTTACCAAGATTTTCAATTTTATCTCTGGTATTTTCATTTCCCAAACCAGTTGAAAGTTGCAAAGGTACCATGGCGGCAAAATCAAAAATTGGATTTTGAAATTCCAACAAAGGGTTAGACGATGGTTCAACGATACTCAGCTCCCACCCCAGCTCCATCCCACGGACCAGCATCATAATTCCTGCGATGTAGGAAATATTCAAACAAACCAACGCACGTGTACCTTTGGGCAATTTCAATGCCTCACCCGTCATATGCGCACTGCTGCTCAGCTGATTTCTTTTTATTAAAATATCTTTTGGTATACCCGTTGACCCGGAAGTATGCAGCATAAATTCGCTTTGCCCGTTCAGCCAGGAAATCATAAAATCGTAAGCCTTACGGAAATACGGTTCTTCGGGAGGAGATTGTGTTTGTATTAAAGCTGCGTTTGTATTCCAAATCATTTTATTACCAAATTGACCAATGCCCGAAAGTTATCATTTTGTTTTTGACGGAAACGTAAACAATCCGTAATTTCGCCAATTAATTCGAATGACCGCTTTAAAACAGCAACAGTCATTTATTTTCACTCATTCACAGATTGCTCATATGTCTAGTTCAATAAAATGGGAAACCATTAAAGAGTACGAAGAAATTCTTTTTACACTGCACGAAGGAATTGCCAAAATCAGCATTAACCGTCCCCATAAACATAACGCATTCACCCCACAGACTGTCACAGAAATGATTGATGCGATGCACATTTGTCGTGAAGATACGCGTATTGATGTAATCATATTAACAGGTGAAGGCGGAAAAGCATTTTGTTCAGGCGGCGACCAATCCGTTCGCGGACATGGCGGATATATCGGAGAAGATCACGTTCCGCGTTTAAATGTCCTGGATCTTCAAAGAATGATTCGTTCTATTCCTAAGGCTGTCATTGCGATGGTGGCAGGCTGGGCAATTGGCGGCGGACACGTGCTTCATGTAATTTGTGATTTATCCATTGCTGCTGAAAACGCTCGTTTTGGACAAACAGGACCAAAAGTTGGAAGTTTTGACGGTGGCTTCGGAGCATCTTATCTTGCCCGTGTGGTTGGACAAAAGAAAGCACGTGAAATCTGGTTCCTTTGCGATCAATACGATGCACAGGAAGCTTTACAAATGGGATTGGTCAACAAAGTTGTTCCTTTGGAAGATCTGGAAACGACAACTGTTGAGTGGTGTAAAAAAATTCAGCAGAAAAGTCCTTTATCAATCCGTATGCTGAAAAGCTCTTTCAACGCAGAACTTGACGGGCAAGCCGGAATCCAGGAACTGGCCGGAAATGCAACATTGCTATACTATCTGAGCGAAGAAGCGAAAGAAGGACAAAGATCATTCCTTGAAAAACGTGATCCTGATTTCAGTAAATTTCCAAAATTTCCTTAACTTTTTTTAGTTGAAAGTTGAAAGCGCCCGGCGCTCGGTGGAGAGTTGAAAGTGTGGGTCCAGGCAGTTGAAATATTTTGCCTCACCATAAATTCTTAACTCTCCAAATAATGCTTCCGCACTAACTTTCAACTCTCAACTCTCCACTTTCAACTAAACAAAAATGAACTACTGGCTTATCAAATCTGAACCTTTCAAATATTCGTGGGACCACTTCGTGGAAGAGGGAAAATCCATATGGGATGGGGTTCGTAGCTACGAGGCACGTAATAATATGATGGCAATGAAAGCCGGCGATCTTGCTCTTTTTTATCATAGCAATGAGGGAAAAGAAGTTGTCGGTCTGGCAAAAGTTTCGAAGGAACATTGGCCAGATCCAACGACAGAAGATGATCGCTGGGTCGTTGTGGAATTTGTTCCGGTTGAACGTTTCCCAAAAACAGTCACATTGGCACAAATAAAAGCGGATGAAAGTTTGAAGGATATGGCTTTGATCCGTCAATCGAGATTATCAGTAATTCCGGTTAAAGCAGAAGAATTTGATCATATTGTTGGCTTGGCACATGCTTAAAAATCAACGTTTCCTTTACCTGGCAACGCAGGTAATGTTTTGTTTTCTGGTTATTTCTTACGCTGCATCAGCACAAGTTGTCAAGCGGATAGAACTTCCGTTACAAAATGCAAATGCAGCTTTTCAGACAATGCCACTTGGTGAGAAAGGTGTTTTGTTGATTTCAAAGCCGGATAAAGGAACGTACAATGTGCAAAAATTTGATACTAATCTGGACCGGGTCTGGTCTATTGATGGCCCCGTTGAGTCAAATCTGGATTATGTAGCTTCTTGCTATGACGGACAATCTGTTTTTCTTCTTTTCAGCAAATACCGCAGTTCGCTTTACCAGATTGTCAAGGTAAATGTTGCGCCAGGATTTGTTGAAACCTTTACAATCAATACGATTGACCGTTTTGAAATTACTGATTTTAAAACATTAGGTTATGCCGTTTTTATGGCTGGAATGGTCAGAAACGAGCCTGTTTTGATCCATACCAATTTGACTACTTCCCAAACAAGGGTTTTACCAACCGCCATCAAAGGCTCAAATGCCATCCAGACTGTTGAAGTAGACACTACACATCATTTGGTTAATGTCTGTTTCGCTGTTAAAAAAGGACGTCAGACAAAAATTGTAGCCCGGTCTTATGAAGAAACTGGCGAGCTTTATGTGCAGGCATCTATTGATCCGGAGGACGATTATTCCTTATTGAGTGGTCGTTTGCAGATTTTGAACGATTCGGTTCGTATGGTAATCGGAACTTATGGGTATCGGAATATGCAGAGCACAAACAATGCTGCATCTCAGGGACTTTATATTTCCAAAATTGTAAACGACGAAGTTATTTTCACCCGTTACCACAGCTTCACCGATTTCAAGAATTTTTTCAGTTACATGAATGAACGCCAGCAGGAAAAAATTGAGCGTAAAATTCGTAAAAAGAAAGAAAACGGTGATGACCTTAAATTAAATTACCGGCTTCTGGTTCATGATATTGTTCCAAAAAATAATCAGTTTTTGCTTGTAGCAGAGGTTTTCTACCCTGAATATCGCTACCAGAATAACATGATGAGTGGGTTTGGCTATGGCTCAATGATGATGGGCGGTTATCCATTTGGCATGGGCTTGTACAATCCTTACTTATGGAATCCGATGTATGGCGGCATGCGCGGGTACAACAATCAAATATTCGATGGCTTCACTTATACCCACGCCATTGTTGCAGACGTAGATCAAAACGGTAAATTGCTCTGGGACAACAGCATCAGTTTTGATAATGTCAAGAGTATGGACCTTCGCGAAAAGATAAAAGTACAAAGCGAGGCAAACGGTACGACCCAACTTGTATACAGCCACAATGGCGGAATCCGCAGCAAAGTAATTAAAGGAAACCAGGTATTAGACAATAACCGGATCGTTGACAACAGTACAACAGTTGAAGGCGATAAAGTCCGGAAAACAAGTACGGATGATATCGATTACTGGTTTGATAATTTCTATATTGCCTGGGGAGAACAACGTATAAGCAACGCGCAGGGAGACGTTCAGACGCGCGGCAGACGTAATGTTTATTATTTAAACAAAATATCATTCTAAATTGTTAACGCTAAGCTTTTAGTAACGACAGGAATAGTCGTAACAAAGCCACTAACAACTTACCATTTATAATTAATCATTAAAATAAGTGATACTTCTTTCACCAGAACAACATACAGAATATCAATTAATTGATACCGGCGGATTCGAAAAACTGGAACGTTTCGGGCCTTACACGCTGACACGTCCGGAGCCTCAGGCGATTTGGGATAAAACATTAAGTGAAAAAGAATGGGCCGATAAATCCAATGCTGTTTTCAAACGGGATAAAAATTCACAGGAAAAAGGCCAGTGGATTTCCAAACCGGATATGCCTGAACGTTGGGTGATGCAATATCGCTCCGGCTCGCTTCATTTGCGGGCAAAACTTGCTTTATCCTCTTTCAAGCACGTGGGCGTTTTTCCCGAACAGGCTACAAACTGGGATTATATTTCCAAAAAAGTTAAGCAAATCCCGGAAGACAAGCCAAATGTGCTTAATTTATTTGCTTACACCGGAATTGCTTCGTTGGCAGCAAAAGCGTCGGGAGCGGACGTAACACACGTAGATGCCGTAAAACAAGTAATCAGCTGGTCGCGTGATAATATGGAACTGAGCGGTTTGGACAACATTCGCTGGGTAGTTGAAGATGCGTTGAAATTTGTAAATCGCGAAGTGCGTCGTGGTAATCAATACAACGGAATTATCCTTGATCCGCCAGCCTACGGTCGCGGTCCCGATGGGGAAAAGTGGCTTTTAGAAGAAAATCTGAATGAAATCCTTCGTCTTTGTGCTTTGCTTTTGAAGAAGAAAAACTTCTTTTTTATCATCAATTTGTACTCGCTTGGTTTCTCTGCTTTAATTCTTGAAAACCTGATCAAAGCACATTTCCCGGACATAACCAATCACGAATTTGGCGAATTGTTTATTCCGGATTCTTTTGGAAAAAATCTGCCGCTGGGAGTATTTTCGCGTTTTTCAGATCAAACGATTTAAAATTCGAACAGATTGCTCAATTTTGCAATTGAGATATATACAACAAGGTTCGGAAAGTTTTTTGCACGGGATTTATTCCAAATGAAGAAAAGTCGTTTCTTACTGGTTTTTTTATTGCTTTTGACAGTCTTGTCGGGAAGCATTTTACAGTCATGCCAAAGTGACGCCAGAAACGCTACGCGCATACCCCCTACGGTTAAAAAATCTAAAAAACAGTGGCAGGACGACGCGCTGTTATCTTTGTCAGATTTGATCAACCGAAATACCGATGTGGATCTCAACTATTTTAAACGGGCAAGAATTTATTTTGACCGTGAAGAATATAGCCTTGCACTAGCGGATATCAATGAAGCGATCGATGAAAAAGATAATGTGGGAGAGTATTTTCTTTTAAGAGGAAAAGTTAACCGCGAGCTTGGAGAAATTGATAACGCACTGGAAGATGCCGAACGTGCAGAAGCGTTGCAGCAGACAAGCCCGGATTTGTATATTTTGCTGGCTGATATTTTTCAGGTAAAAAATAGGTTTCGCGATGCCAACCGATATCTGGTGCAGGCTATGAAAATGGCGCCTTATGATGGTTCGGCCTATTATGTCAAGGGAATGCTGCTTGCACGACAAGGTGATTCTCTGGCAAGTCTGGCGAATCTGAACAGTGCTATTAATATGAATCCGCGCCTTATCAGAGCTTATCAGCAGAGTACAGTGATCTATTTGAAGCTTTTAAACTACGGACAGGCACTTGCCTTTAATAACAGGGCGATCAAACGTTTTCCTAATAACGCCGAATTATATTTTGAACGCGGCGACATTTATAAAAATCTTTCTGTTATAGATACGGCGTTAGCGAATTACCGTAAGGCAACGAGCATCAATCCAAAATACGCAGATGCATTTTTTCAGATTGGAGCATTAGAAATTGGACAACGGGGATATTATAGTGCTTTACTTGCATTTCAATCATTACTAATTCTTCGTCCGGACCATCCCCAGATTAATTATCTGGTAGGTTATTGTTACGAAAGACTTAGAAATGATGTTAAAGCAAAGGAGTATTTCACATATGAAAACGAGAAAAATCCTGCGGATCAAATGGCGATAAATGGTTTGTGGAGAATACGTCAAAGGGAAAATGGCAGATTGTTCCCTGAATATTATTCAGATGAAGGTATAGACCAGGATTATAAAACGCTTGATAGTTCAAGGGTGAAGATTGACCTCATAAAACCGCGCGGAACCATAAATATGCGAATTGATTCCTCTCGAAACGCTAAAATTCAATAGATTTGTAAGAATTAAGAGTAATAGAATTATTTTTTTGAATGAAAGACGAGTCTCTAATTAAAATCACCCTGCCCGATGGTAGCGTGCGCGAATACGAAAAAGGCATTACTGCCCATGGTATTGCGCTGAGTATCAGTGAAGGTCTGGCGCGTAATGTTATTGCGGCCAAAGTAAACGGCGAAGTGTGGGATCCTACGCGCGCTATTGAAAAAGATTCACTTGTAGTGTTGCTCACGTGGAATGATGAAGATGGAAAATCAACATTCTGGCATTCTTCCGCCCACTTATTGGCGGAAGCTTTGGAAGCACTATATCCGGGCGTTAAATTAGGTACGGGTCCTTCAATCGAAAGAGGATTTTATTATGACGTGGATTTGGGTGAAAACACCATTTCATCTGATGATTTCCCAAAGATCGAAGCTAAAATGCTTGAACTGGCTCGTCAGAAAAGCGAATTCAAACGTATTCCGATCAGCAAGCAGGATGCGATCGATTTCTTTACCAAAAAAGGTGACGAGTATAAGCTCGAACTGATTGATGGTTTGGAAGACGGATCTATCACGCTTTATGAGCAAGGTGCATTTACTGACCTTTGCCGTGGACCGCATATTCCTAATACCGGTATTATCAAGGCTGTAAAGCTGACAAATATTGCTGGCGCCTACTGGCGTAACAAGCAGGAAAACAAAATGTTAACCCGTATTTACGGGATTACTTTTCCAAAACAAAAGGAATTGGAAGAGTATGTAACATTGATGGAAGAAGCAAAAAAACGTGACCACCGTAAACTTGGAAAAGAACTCGAATTGTTCGCGTTCTCAGAGAAAGTGGGTCAGGGTTTACCATTGTGGCTGCCAAAAGGTGCCATGCTGCGTGAGCGTCTGCAATCGTTTTTGAGCAAAGCGCAATCTCGTGCGGGTTATTTGCCTGTGGTTACTCCTCATATTGGCAGCAAAGAACTATATGTGACCTCCGGTCACTGGGATAAATATGGTAAGGATTCATTCCAGCCAATTAAAACTCCAAATCCAGGGGAAGAATATTTGTTAAAACCGATGAACTGTCCGCATCACTGCGAGATATACAAAACTTCACCGCGTTCATACAAAGATCTTCCGCTGCGTTTTTCTGAGTTTGGAACTGTTTATCGTTACGAACAAAGTGGTGAATTACACGGTTTAACCCGCGTTCGTGGATTTACTCAGGATGATGCGCATATTTTCTGTCGTCCGGATCAGGTGAAGGAAGAATTTATCCGCGTTATTGATCTGGTTTTGTATGTTTTCAAATCCCTGGGTTTTGAAGATTACAGCGCGCAGATTTCGCTTCGTGATCCTAACGACAAACAAAAATATATTGGTAGAGACGAAGACTGGATACGTGCTGAAAGCGCGATCATCGAAGCTTCGGCGGAACGTGGACTGGAAACAGTAACTGAATTGGGAGAAGCGGCTTTCTACGGCCCAAAACTTGATTTCATGGTTCGTGATGCTTTGGGAAGAAAATGGCAGCTTGGAACTATTCAGGTTGATTACCAGCTTCCGCAGCGTTTTGAACTTGAATACACAGGTTCAGATAATCAGAAACATCGCCCGGTAATGATCCACCGTGCGCCGTTTGGTTCGATGGAACGTTTCATTGCGATTTTGATCGAAAATTCGGCGGGACAATTCCCGTTATGGTTGTCACCAGATCAAATTGCGATTTTGCCGATTTCAGAAAAGTATGCTGAGTATGCAGAAACTGTTTTTGCTCAATTACAAGAGGCCGATATCCGTGGATTTATTGATCACCGCGATGAAAAAATTGGCCGTAAAATCCGTGATGCGGAAGTTACCAAAGTTCCGTTCATGCTGATCGTTGGAGAAAAAGAAGCCGCCGAAGGTAAATTATCTGTCAGAAGAAAGGGTGAAGGCGATTTGGGAAGTATGTCAATTGAAGAATTTGCCTCTTATTTTCAAAAAGAAGCAAAAATAATTGGATGATTTTACAATTTTTCTTATTATTCCCGTATTAACGCACTATTTTTGTCACAGCATTGTTAATTTTCTGATTTCCATCTAAAAATACAAAAATCACCAAACCAAGTAATATGGCATTAAGACCCCCGAGTGGACGTTTCAGAGTAGTAGAAGAACCTTATAAAATCAATGAGCGCATCACAGCAAAAGAAGTTCGTCTGGTTGGCGAAAATATTGAAGCTGGCGTTGTAGATATAAATACCGCGAGAGCAATCGCAAAAACACAGAATCTTGACCTAGTTGAAATTGCACCAACAGCAGTACCGCCTGTTTGTAAAGTAGTTGACTACTCGAAATTCAAGTACGAGCAAAAGAAGAAACAGAAAGAAATAAAAGCAAAAGCACAGAAAGTTGTCATCAAAGAGATCCGTTTCGGCCCTAATACTGATGATCACGATTTTGACTTTAAGCTTAAACATGCTATCAATTTCCTTAAAGAAGGTTCAAAAGTAAAAGCATACGTTCACTTTGTAGGTCGTACGATCGTTTTCAAAGAAAGAGGTGTAAATTTGCTTAATAAATTTTCAGAAGCTTTGACAGATTACGGCAAGCTTGAAATGGAGCCGAAACTGGAAGGAAAAAGAATGACAATTATTCTGGCTCCTTTGCCTCCGAAAAAATAGATTTTTTCAGCTGTTGGCTTTTAGTGATTGGTAGTTAGTCAATTCAACAAACAAAGTGTGGCTTGATTTGATAGATATATTTTCTTGATAAATGAAATATAAAATCGTGTTAAAGACAATTGTCTTTAACACGATTTTTGTTTTACAAGGAAATTCACTAATTTTGCGCGCTGTTTTATATTTTTTCAACTATTATTTTTTTGTACCATGGGTAAAATGAAAACAAATTCTGGTGCTAAAAAGCGTTTTTCGCTTACTGGTACTGGTAAAATTAAACGCAAACATGCGTTCCACAGTCACATCCTGACCAAAAAATCAAACAAGCGTAAGCGTGGATTGGTTAAAACAGGTCTTATTGATGTGTCTAACCACAAACAAGTATTGGCAATGCTTGGGAAGTAATTCCGAAAAAGCCAAAAGATTACCAAATACCATTTCGGTTTTTTGTTCAACCCGATAGCCGGCCTTAAAGTCCCAAAATGGGCGCCGTCAATCAAAAACAGTTACTATTATGCCACGTTCGGTAAACCATGTTGCGTCACGCGCAAGACGTAAAAAAGTGTTAAAATTAGCGAAAGGCTATTTCGGCCGTCGTAAAAATGTTTGGACCGTAGCGAAAAACGCCGTTGAGCGTGGACTTGCATACGCGTACAAAGGTCGTAAGCAAAAGAAACGTAATTTCCGCGCATTGTGGATCCAACGTATTAACGCTGGTGCACGTCTGCACGGACTATCATATTCTGCTCTTATGGGTAAAATTAATGCAAAAGGCATTGAGTTGAACCGTAAGGTACTTGCCGATTTGGCAATGAATCACCCGGATGCATTTAAAGCAATCGTTGATCAGGTTAAATAAAACAGCAAACCCGCTTCGGCGGGTTTTTTTATGTTTAGTTGTACCGTTACTTTTAGCACAATTATTGTCTAAGCTATATACAACTAAATTAATTCGATCATGCTCGACCAACTTCTAGGCCTAATTCAGGAACATTCTCAACAGGCAATCGTACAAAACCCGGAAATTCCAAATAGTCAGAATGCAGATGTTATGCATACTTTGATGGGATCAATTACCGGAGGACTCCAAGAGCAGGCACAATCAGGCAATATTCAGGGAATAATGGGTTTGCTGTCAGGCAAAGAAACCGGCAACGGAATCATGAACAACCCTATCGTGGCATCGATTGCAGGAAACGCAGTTTCGGCCATTATGCAGAAATTCGGTCTTAGCAGCAGTTCCGCAGGTGGAATTGTTTCCTCAGTTCTTCCTGGCGTACTAGGCAGCCTTATTAACAAAACAAGTAATCCGTCGGATGGCAGCTTTGATTTTAACAGTATTCTTGGCGGTTTGCTGGGAGGTGGTGGAGCAACAGCAGCTTCCCCGGCAGCGGCAGCAGCATCGGGATTTGATTTCAATCAAATTGGTTATGCTCTGGCTGACGGAAAACTGGATATGAATGACGTAATGTCAATTGGAAAAAGCTTTATGGGCGGCGGAAATGCGGCGCCAGCAAATCCAAGTCAACCAAAAGAACAAGGAGGATTTGATTTAGGTGGAATGCTCGGTGGCTTTTTTGGAGGAAAATAGTCAAAATTCAAATATTAGTATAAAAGCTGTAAGCAAGGAAATATTCCTGGTTTACAGCTTTTTTGCTTTAAAAAGTTGGTATGATGTGTTTTCCATATAAAAGATAACCGTAATTTAATAAGCCGAAAACAGTAAAGCGTGGTACTTTTGGTAAAATTTCAGGTAATACTGAGTATGATTTCCCAAACCCGTTAATTCAACCCATGGACTCAAGAAGAGAATTTATTAAAAAAGCGGCCATGCTTTCAGGCGGTGCCGGCCTTTTAAGTGTACTTCCTCCTTCAATTCAAAAAGCATTAGCTATTGACCCTCAGCCAGGAAGTACTTATCTGGATGCTGAACATGTGGTCATTCTCATGCAGGAAAACCGTTCTTTTGATCATTGTTATGGTTCGCTTCGCGGCGTAAGAGGTTTTAACGATCCAAGAGCGATTACCTTACCAAATAAAAATCTTGTCTGGCTGCAAACTAATGCGGCTGGTGAAACATACACACCGTTTCGCCTGAATATGAAGGATTCCAAAGCAACCTGGATGGGATCTTTACCTCATTCCTGGCCAAATCAGGTTGATGCAAGAAACGGAGGGAAATATGATAAATGGCTGATTGCAAAACAGGCCGGGCATAAAGATTACATAAAAATGCCGTTGACCCAGGGTTTTTACAACCGGGAAGATATTCCATTTTATTATGCATTAGCCGATGCATTCACAGTTTGTGATCAAAACTATTGCTCTTCGCTGACCGGAACTACGCCAAACCGTCTTTTTTTATGGACAGGAACTGTTCGTGAAAAACAGGACACAGAAGCTTATGCAAATATTCGGAATGAAAATGTAGATTACGATAAACCAGCTACCTGGACAACTTTTCCGGAGAGATTGGAAGACAATGGCATTTCATGGAAAATATATCAAAATGAGATCAGCCTTCCGATGGGATTTGAAGGTGAGGAAGAATCCTGGCTTGCCAATTTTACTGACAATCCGATTGAGTGGTTTACTCAATATCACGTTCGGTATTCGACAGGTTTCCAAAAACATTTAAAATCCCAGGCTGCACAATTACCAAAAGATATAGCTGCACTTGAAGCAAAAATCAAGACCCTACCAGCGGGAAAGGATGCAGATTTGGCACAAAGTGCTTTGAAAGAAAAGCTTGCTTTACAGGAAATCGTAAAAAAAGAACTGGCTGAATGGAGTCCTGAAAATTTTGCCAAATTATCCCAAAGAGAAAAAAATCTTCATCAGAAAGCATTTACAACCAATATTAAAGATCCTGATTACCACGATGTCACTACTTTTAAATATGACGAAGGCGCGACAAGTCGTGAAGTCAAACTTCCAAAAGGTGATGTACTTCATCAATTCAGGGATGATGTCAAAACAGGAAAATTGCCAACCGTTTCCTGGCTGGTAGCACCCGAAAACTTTTCTGACCACCCGACTTCACCATGGTACGGCGCCTGGTATGTATCCGAAGTGATGGATATTCTGACAAAAAATCCGGAGGTCTGGAAAAAGACGATTTTCATTCTTTGTTATGATGAAAATGACGGATACTTTGATCACGTTCCGCCCTATGTAGTTCCAGAGCCATACAAGGAAGACACCGGAAAAACATCGGAAGGAATTGATACCAAAGTTGAATTTGTGACTTTGGAGCAGGATATGAAGAAAAAAGCAAAAAGAGAATCCCGTGAGAGCCCGATTGGACTCGGATTTCGTGTTCCGCTTTTGATCGCTTCTCCCTGGAATCGCGGCGGAAGTGTTTGTTCAGAAATATTTGACCATACATCGGTCATCCAGTTTTTGGAAAAATTTACAAGCCACAAATCCGGCAAGAAAATTGAGGAAACAAATATCAGTGCATGGCGACGTACAATTTGCGGGGATCTGACTTCCACATTCAAACCATATGACGGCCAGAAAATTCCCCTACCCGCTTTTGTCAAACATGACGAATTTATTGAAGGAATCCATAAAGCCAAATTCAAAGGTCTTCCAAATGGCTATAAATCATTGTCGGCAGCCGAAATCTCACAGATAAATCAGGATCCATCATCGTCGCAGTATATGCCTCAGCAGGAAAAAGGAACTCGCCCTGCCTGTGCATTACCATATCAGTTATACGCAGATGGCCACATCAGCGCCGATAAAAAATCTTTTGAAATAAAATTGAAATCGGGAAATGATATTTTCGGAAAAGATTCTGCCGGTTCGCCTTTCATGGTTTATGCACCAGGAAAATACAAAGAGGAAGATGTCAAAGTCTGGAACTATGCAGTGAAACCAGGTGATGCGCTGAGTGATTATTATAAAATTGAAAATTTTGAAAACCAGCATTATCATTTGCGGGCATATGGACCTAACGGTTTTTTCCGTGAATATACTGGTAATACAAATGACCCATTGGTTTTGGTTCAGTGTGATTATCAACTGGATAAAAACAAAAAACCTACCGGAAACATTGAGCTGACGATCAAAAATACCGATCCGAAAAATAAACTAACCGTTGAGATTGTAGATAATGCATATAAAAGTGTGGGGCAAAAGAAGACCCTTGACGCCGCCGGATCAAAATCAGCAACCACTACAATGGTGCTAAATCTTGAAAAAAGTCATAACTGGTATGATTTCAGTTTAAATTTCGAAGGATATAAATCTACTTTAAAGCGATATGCAGGGCACGTGGAAACTGGCAAGGAAAGTATAAGTGATCCTTTAATGGCCAGAATAATTGCTTAAATCATAACCAGTATGTAAAACAACAAACCGTTGAGTAACTAAATTTTTATTTTGTAAGAATTATGTATTACTGTTGAATTAAATATGATATTTCTCATTTAAGTCGACATCAATGACTAAAAATTTAGCTATCCTGTTAACGTGTTTGTTGTTTTCCTTATTACACAAAACTGCAATTGCAAAAGAAGTATTGTTTGTCAACGAAATTGTTGCATCCAACAATACCGGTATTACCGATGCCACCGGTGCTCATGAGGACTGGTTTGAAATTTACAATCCCACCGATCACGTAATCGATATTGCAGGTTATTTTCTGAGCGACAAGCCAGGAACTCCCAACAAATATCAAATGCCAACGGGGAGCGCTCTTACCAAAATTCCTTCGAAGGGATTTATTGTCATATGGGCAAGTGGCGTCCCGTCCAGGGGAGCATTACATGTATCTTTTAGCTTGTCAAAAGATGGAGAAGATGTTGTGATTTCTTCCCCGGAATTAGAACTGATCGATGACGTAACGTTTGGAGCAATTGGAGACGACGTTTCTTATGGTCGCAGTCCTGACGGAGCCACCAGCCTTGTAAATTATTCGACACCCTCTCCTGGCAAAAGTAATGCAACCGGAACTACCCAGCTGCCCACGCTTGCACCTCCCGTATTTTCAGCCTCATCGGGTTTCAAAGGTTCAGCCTTTTTGCTTACGATTACTCATCCTGAACCTGGTGTTACCATCCGTTATACATTGGACGGTTCAGATCCACAAAACAACAATAATCTCAATTTCTGGGCTTACAAAAACAAATACAATGAAAACGGAACTGCGGCTCAGGAACAGCAGGCGCAAGGTCTTGGCCAGGGTTTATCAACGGACGGATATTCCTCAACGGTTTACCAGAATCCAATTTCAATTACTGACCGATCTACCGCTGAGAATAAAGTGTCCCTTAAAAACACCACCTTTACCGTAAATCCTCAGGTGCCATCCAGTAAAATATATAAAGGCACCGTTGTGCGGGTTAAAGTGTTTAAATCCGGATTTAATCCTAGTGAGACTGTTACCAAAACCTATTTTATAAACAATGGCGGCGTATCAAAGTATCCGGTTCCTGTACTTTCTTTGGCCACTACGGAAACTTCTCTTTTTGAATATAATACCGGTATCTATACACCCGGTATTACTTTTGATAAATTCCGCGCTGCCAACCCGACAACACCAGCAGAAGTATGTACGTTTGCCAACTTTTCATGGGCAGGCGACGATTGGCAGCGTGATGGAAATATTGAATATTTTGATAATAATAATCCGGTACTAAACCAGCAAATTGGTTTTCGCCTACATGGCGGATGTACAAGGTCGTTAAGACAAAAAACACTTCGGCTTTACAGCGATACAGAATTTAATTATTCGATCTTTCCCGAAAATCCAACGTTATACCCCAAAAGAATACTGCTGAGAAATTCGGGGAATGACACGCCTTTGACCATGTTGAGGGATTCCTATTTTCAGAATCTGGTAAGGCACTTGCCATTTGACACACAGTTGTCGAGGCCTTCAATCCTTTTTATAAACTCGGAATACTGGGGAATTCATAACATTACGGAACGCTACGACAAATTTTATCTAAAAAAGAAATATGGAGTGGATGAAGATGAAGTAGATATCATATCTGTGGAAGGATCGGAAGTTGAGGAGGGAGATATTACCAAGTACAATGAATTTCTGAATTTTGTAAATAATAATTCTCTTGCCGACGCAGCAAATTATAATACGCTGAAAACAATTATAGACCTGGAAAATTACACTGATTACCAGATCTCGGAAATTTATAGTGCCAACGGTGACTGGCCTTTTAAAAACATGCGCTTGTGGAGATACAAAACGGCTGGTTCTAATCCCACTGCTTCATTTTATGAGGATGGCAGATGGAGATGGATGTTGTATGATACTGATCTTGGTTTGACTAATCCCGGCAGCAATTCTCTCCTGGGAGCTTCTAACGCACCAGCGGCAGGTCCTATGGCGATTGTACTCAAAAAGCTTTTGCAAAATCCTGATTATAAAATCTATTTCACTAACCGTTTGGCAGATCTATTAAATACTACGTTTTTACCATCCAGAGCTTCTGCCCTGCTGGATCAGATCAAGGCGCAATATACGCCACTCATGCCGGATCACATTGCCCGGTGGGGAGCGCCCGGTGACATGAATAACTGGAACCAGAATGTTGATGTTATCAAAACTTTCGTTTCGCAAAGACCTCCCAGTTTCCGGGATCATGTTCGTACCTTATATGGAGCTGCCCTGGCCAACTTTAACCTTACTGTTGATGTTTCCGACGCAGCACAGGGTTATGTTAAGATAAACACCCTTGACATAGTGCCAGAAACGGTAGGTGTTCCTGCAACGCCATATCCATGGACCGGTATTTATTTTCAAACCATTCCGGTGAAATTAACAGCAGTTGCTAAATCTGGTTTTCACTTTGTTCGCTGGGAAGACAAAAATGGTGTGAGTACCACGGATCCTGTACTTACTGTAACCTCTGCAACAGCCGCTTTAAATTACAAAGCATTCTTCTCGGCAGGTCCGCTGCCGGTAGTACTTAAATCTTTTAATGCAAAAAAAGATCAAAGCCAGGTGAAAATATCATGGGAAACGACTTCGGAAACGAACAATGATTATTTTGAAATCGAACGCTCAGCGGACGTAAAAAGCTGGACATCGATTGGTCGGATAAAAGGATTTTCCTCGTCAACTGCCCGGCAGGCTTACAAGTTGACTGATGAACAACCTCTGCCAAATATTAGTTATTATCGTTTGAAGCAAGTTGATCTGGACGGCACATTAACGTATTCAAGAGCTGTTTCGGTTGACATGGGTACTTTAAACCTCACTAACTTTTGGCCCAACCCTGTTTCCGAGACGCTGAATATTGCTTTAGATCAAGCCATTCCCTGGACAAAATATGCAATTACTGACATAAATGGCACAATAGTAAAGTCAGAACAAAAAGTAATGACAACTAATGCCATTCAGATTCCTGTTTCCAAACTTAATAGAGGCATGTACATTATTCAACTTACCAATGACGAAGGCAGAACTGAAAGCGTACGGTTTTTAAAGCAATAATCGAAACGATAAGAAACAAGAACAATGACTTTCAGCATCATTTGATAACTGCTCACTCGTTACTAATCAAGGTATTATAATAAAATTGGTTTATTAAGCCAGACAGAAATATTATGAAACAATATTTCTGTCTGGCGTTTTGATTTTATGCTTTCTATTTCAATATAGCATAAAATTTATGGTTTGGACATGAACACAACTGGCTGTCAAAACTGACACTTTGTCACTGCAATAATCCGTTTGTATAGTCTGGTACGGGCTTTTTAAAGAATACTGAAACACGACATGAAATTGAAAAAGATCTTAGTCGCGAAACAGGAAATAAATAATATTTAACTTTAATATATCACAATGGGAAAAATTATTGGCATAGACTTAGGAACCACTAACTCCTGCGTAGCTGTCATGGAAGGTAATGAGCCTGTCGTAATCGCAAATAGCGAAGGTGCTCGTACGACTCCTTCCGTAGTTGCGTTCATGGACAATGGCGAACGTAAAGTAGGTGCGCCTGCAAAACGTCAGGCAATCACCAATCCCAAGCATACGATTAGCTCCATCAAGCGTTTCATGGGTAAAAAATATGACGAGGTTTCCGGTGAAATGAAAACTGTCGCATATACCGTAGAGAAAGGTCCAAATAACACTCCACGTATCCCGATCGGTGATCGCTTGTACACTCCACAAGAAGTTTCTGCTTTCATTCTGCAAAAAATGAAACAAACTGCTGAGGATTATTTAGGGGTAGAAGTAACAGAAGCAGTAATCACTGTTCCGGCTTATTTCAATGATGCTGAACGTCAGGCTACCAAAGAAGCAGGTCAAATTGCTGGTTTGGATGTTAAACGTATCATTAACGAACCAACTGCTGCTGCCTTGGCTTACGGTCTTGACAAGCAACATATCGATATGAAAATTGCTGTTTTCGATTTAGGTGGTGGTACGTTTGACGTATCTGTACTTGAATTGGGAGACGGAGTTTTTGAAGTAAAATCAACTGACGGTGATACGCACCTTGGTGGTGATGACTTCGACCAGGTAATTATAAACTGGCTTGCTGCTGAATTCAAATCTGACGAAGGTGTAGATCTTACAAAAGATCCTATGGCTTTGCAACGTTTGAAAGAAGCTGCTGAAAAAGCAAAAGTTGAACTTTCAAGCTCAACACAAACGGAAATCAATTTACCATACATTTTCCCGGTAGATGGTATTCCAAAACACCTTGTTCGTTCATTGACTCGTGCCAAATTTGAACAATTGGCAGATAACTTGTTCCAACGCATGATGGAACCTTGCAAAAGAGCGATGAAAAACGCAGGTTATTCAAACAGTGATATCAGCGAAGTTATTCTTGTAGGTGGATCAACCCGTATTCCTCGTGTTCAGGAAGAAGTTGAGAAATTCTTTGGAAGAAAACCTTCGAAAGGTGTTAACCCTGATGAAGCTGTTGCTGTTGGAGCTGCAATTCAAGGTGGAGTATTGACAGGTGAAGTGAAAGACGTTCTTTTGTTAGACGTTATTCCTTTGTCTCTTGGTATTGAAACTTTGGGTGGTGTTTCTACAAAATTGATTGAAGCTAACACGACTATTCCTTCCAAGAAAACGGAAGTATTCTCAACTGCTGCTGATAACCAGCCTTCTGTTGAGATCCACATCTTGCAAGGTGAACGTCCTTTGGCGAATCAAAACCGTACATTAGGTCGTTTCCATTTATCTGATATTCCACCAGCACAACGCGGTACTCCTCAAATTGAAGTAACATTTGACGTTGATGCAAATGGTATCCTGCACGTTTCTGCAAAAGATAAAGGAACCGGAAAAGAACAAAAAATCCGTATTGAGGCTTCAAGTGGATTAACTGATGCTGAAATCAACCGTATGCGTGAAGAAGCGAAAGCTAACGAAGCATCTGATAAAGCAGAACGTGAAAAAATTGAAAAAATCAATACAGCAGACAGTCTGATTTTCTCAACTGACAAACAGTTGAAAGAATTTGGAGATAAATTGTCTGAACCAAATAAAACTGCGATCGAAGGTGCACTTGCTGAATTGCGTACTGCACACCAGACTCAGGATTTGGCTGCTATTGATTCTTCAATGGAAAAACTTAACGCTGCATGGCAGGCTGCTTCTCAGGAGATGTATGCTCAGGGAGGCGAAGGTCAGCAAGGAGCTCCTAACCCACAAGGAAACGGAGCGGCCGGTGAAAGTGCCGGAGCGGAAGACGTAACCGACGTAAATTTCGAGGAAGTCAAATAAGGAATACAAATTGAAAAAATCCCCTTCGAGAGTTGGGGATTTTTTTTCAGCTAAAATTTAAAAAGTGCGTAATTAATCTTCATGGATACGTCATTAAGTTGGATAAAATCCTGGCACAAATTTTTATCACACCGAGCAACACATTCATCAATTAATCAGATCAAACCGACTTTTATGGACGCAATGATGACACTACCTGAATTGAGATATTTGTCTCCCACTACACGTGAAAAAGCAATGACCATTGCACAGGAATTAATTAAAACTTCTAATATCTCTCCAAAGGATGCTATTTCAAAAGCTGTTTTGATAGCAAAAAACTGGGCTGTCAAAAATGTCACAAGAAGTGTTTGGAAAAAATTAAAATCAATCGATAACGAAGCGATATGAGTACTTCTGATCAGCGGTTTAAAGATAAAGTAGTTGTTGTTACAGGTTCGAGCTCAGGAATAGGCAAAGCCTGTGCAGTTTATTTTGGTCAGCTTGGCGCTAAGGTTGTTGTGAATTACAGCGCCAATGCAGATGCCGGTAAGGAAGTTTTAGATGAAATTACTAAAAATGGCGGTACTGCAATCCTTGTAAAAGCTGACGTCAGCAAAGAGGAAGAAGTAAAAGCAATGTTTAATGAAACAATTGCGACCTATGGAAGACTTGATGTGCTTGTAAGTAATGCAGGCCTTCAACAGGATTCTTCATTCCTTGATATGACATTGCAGCAGTGGCAGAAAGTGATTGATGTAAATCTAACCGGACAATTTTTATGTTGTCGCGAAGCAGCCCGTCAATTTGTTACCCAACAAAAAATCGCAACGCAAGATCAGCCTGACCATAGTGAATTATCAATTGGGAAAATAATATTGATGAGTTCTGTGCATGACATCATTCCCTGGGCTGGCCATGTCAATTATGCAGCTTCAAAAGGTGGAATCATGATGTTCATGAAATCAATTTCACAGGAACTTGCACCACACAAAATCCGTGTAAATTCAGTAAGCCCGGGTGCTATCAAGACGACTATCAACAAAGAAGTCTGGTCAGATCCTGATAAATACAAAGGTTTGCTTCAACTTATTCCATATAAAAGAATTGGAACTCCACAGGATGTCGCAAAGGCAGTTGGCTGGCTTGCATCTGATGATTCCGATTATGTAAATGGCGAGACGCTTTACATCGACGGCGGGATGACCCTATATCCGGAATTTGCAGATAATGGCTGACACCATGATTTGTTCAGGCTGAAAAGAAAAAGCACCAGACGATTTTGTCTGATGCTTTCATAAGCCCGGAAAATATTCTATTTTTTGACAAATTCTCCTTTTTCAAAGGACCAGTCATTTCCAAAAAATCCGGCCATTTTTACTCCATCCACTCCGGATTTCAACATGTCTGCTGAAAAGATCATCAAATCGGCAAAACCGCTTCCGCCGCTGAAATATTGATTGGCGTTAGCAGCTTTTAATCCTTTCATCCCGGTTCCTGCAATAACAGAAATTGATCCAAAATCGCTATCCTTTCTTGGCCAGATAAAATAAGCAGCTAAATCATCCCCCGAAAATTGTTTTTCTCCTGCTACAATTTTTCCTCTGGTAACTTTTACCGGACATTCGCCGAGAAGTTTATTCCATGCGAGATTATTTTCTGAATTACCATACAACACAATTCCACGATCCGGGAACTTCGCGGGCTCAAAATCTTTATCTGCAACAATGTCCACGGCACCGTTTCCACGAAAATACCAGGTTTCAGAATCAAATCTTGCTTTTTCAAAAGCCCAGTTATTTTCTTCTTTTGATCCATTGGTAGCATAAACGTAAATCATTCTACTTTTGAATCCATCCTTGAAGGTTCCGTAACGCAATGGATTTTTTTGAGTAAGATCTGGCGCAGCGGCAATTTTCCAGCCATTTTCTTTTTTCAGATAAATAATTTCATCTGGTTTTGTGATTGTATACTGAACGTCAGCAAGGCTATCCAGCTTAATTGTCACGATTTTTCCAACAGAAAAACCTCCAAGATTTAGCGAAAGCAAAGCCGTATTTTCTGTTTTTCCAGTGATACTGTTTTTAATTTTATCTCTGTCTAATTGAATTCTGCTGTAATTAAGAGGAGAAGTTTGCTGGTAAATACCTGCCCAACGCATTTTTGATGAAATGCCTGGATTTGCTGTTTTAAAATCAATGTGATTGTCAGCCGTGTCTTTTTTTATTTTATGCCAGCTGAAAAAGTTAAATATCGGTGCCCAGTCAACGCTTTCATCACCATACCAATGTTCGCCGCCGGGATATTCGTAATAGCTGAAATCGTTATGAAATGTACCCAGCAATTTTCTCATCTGACGTGCATATTCAACGGAAACTGTTTTGTCAGCATCGCCATGAGCTACGTACACACCAAGCGTTTTATAATTTGTAGCCAAAGCCAGAACATTACTTGGATTACTTGCACGAAGTAAAATCGCTTCCATCGGAATTTCTGAATTTTCCGGAATTTGTCCGTCATGTGAGCCGTAAGATGAAAGATTTGGATAACCAGCAGAAGGCGCAATGGCAGCCCAATTTCCCGGATAAGTAGCGCCCAGAAACCAAGTTCCGTGTCCACCCATGGAATGTCCGGTCAAATAAATGCGCGACGGATCTGGCTTATACTGTTTTTTTGCAATCTCAAAAACTTCCAGCGCATCAATCCTGCCCCAATCCTCCCAGTTAAATCCTCTCGGCCGACGATTTGTTGGTGCCACCACAACGCCCCAATCTTTTGGTTTGTAAGCACGCGCCTGGTTAATTGCCTGTACTTCTGCTCCATGCACAGACAGGAAAAGTGCGGGAGCCGTTCCATCAGATTTACTCTGAGGCGCAACGCTATAATACTGAACGCTTCCATCCATTGCACTTACAAATGTCCGGCTGTAATGCTTGCCTTCCGCTATGGATTCAAGTTCCACACTTGTCTCGTCAATAGCTTTTTTGTTCTGTTGCAGCCTGATACCCACCTTATGTTTTCCTGTTGATAGTGAACCTCTAGCATCAACCAGAATAGCAACTTTTCTACTACTCATTGGCGGTATCTCAGGAAGTTTTGTTGTTATCATTTTTCCTGAAAGATCAGTATTCACCTGTAAGCCTGAAAGCTTTTTTGAAGTGGTATTCAAAACTACGATTCCCAGCCACAATGAATCATTTCTCAGAGAGGGAACGATATGAGGAAGTGTTAGGTCATCAGTATTAAATGCGATCGCTTTTTGCGGAAAAGTCAATTTTGCAGTGATGCCACCAAACCTTCCGAATCGGGCTACGCGTATATAAAACTGATTATTTCCTTTTTTTAATTGAACGGGTAAATGCATCCAGCCATAACGATAAGCGTCTCCGCCCCTGGGAACTCCATTGACATAAACCATGTCATGACCCGTAATATTCAACAAAACGGATTGCTCTTTTGAAGATTGATAAGTCAGATAAATATAACCGTTTGTAAAAGCTTCGCCACGAAAACGGCCGGATGTATCCGTTTTTACCGGTTTCCATTTTACTTCCTCCCCCTTTTCATTTTTGGTAAAAACGCTGCCCTCCTGAGGTTTTGTAAGCAAGCCGGAATAGAGCTGGTAAGCAAGCTCATCTTTATAAATCGCCTCGCGGCCATATTGATGACAAGGCCCTACCGCCAACCCATCCGTGAATTTATATACTGTTTGCGACCTGGCCGGATTTGAAATGCAAATAATAACAAAAAAGAAGCCTAAGATAATTTTTCTCATAAAGGATTAACTTAAATAAAAGATTGCAATAAGGGTTTTAGATAATTAAATATTTCTTGTTTTAATACAAATATGAAATCACACAAAAATAAGTATAACAATTTAGTCAGAACAAGAAGCAACTCTTCTCTAACATTTAGAAACACTAAAAATCTAGCCAAAATCTTATACATTTTATTGATTATCAATTATTTATAATTAATAAAAAAATTTAATAAATATTCAATTTCCCAATATCCCTGATGCTGAAAAAAAGTCTAACTTCTTTCCAACCTTTTTCGATCCTCCGGCATCTTATCATTATAAAAACAATAGCTATGAAGAAAATAATAATTCTAATTGTCCTTTGGTTTGCCAGTCTGTCCTGCCATAATAAGAATGAGGAGCCACATCCTCAGGAATCATCGACCAGCGCTTCCTATCGCAAACTCACATCGGTCACTGTTTCAGGAGCTCTGCTAGCTGTGACAGTGCTGGAGGTCAATGACAGCCGCTGCCCCATCAATGCGGATTGCATTTCAGCAGGAACTGTGAAAGTGAAATTTAATATATCAGACGAGGCCAATAGTACGGAGGCATTGATAGAATTAATTAACGACGATAAAACGGTCCAGTCTTTCAAGTTAGGCGACCAGTCTTATTACATCAAAATCCATGAGGTTTCTCCTTATCCTGAGATTTTCAAAACGATAAATCTGGAAGATTACAAAGTAAGCCTGACTATTGAAAAGTTATAAATCGTAACCTCTCTTATAAGTGTATTTGCCGAAAAGCTGCATCAAATATTTTGGTGCAGCTTTTTGTATAGTATTATACCGGAATGATATAGCAACAAATAAAGTAAGAATCGGGAGACAGAATGAATTATCAAAAACTCAATTTACATTTGTCTGAATACACTAATTACATTTGTCTGAATACACTAAAACCAAACCATGCGACCTGCAAATCCATTTCAGCTTCTTTTGAGTTTTCTTTCCAAACACGCCTGGGTTGCTATCTTTTGGACATTACTTATTTTGGTGGCTTGCAGCTGGCCGGGAAAGGATATTCCGGAAGCACCAGTGACAGGTTTTGATAAACTGGTGCACGCAGGTCTTTTTGCCGGTTTTACAGTTTTTTGGCTTTTGTTTTATCCACAAAAAGCAGTGACCGTGATTCTGGCCGGAATTGCTTATGGTGTAGGGATTGAGTTCTATCAAGAAATAATGCCACTAGACCGAACATTTGACTTGCTCGATATAGTGGCAGATTCTATTGGCGTTTTTATTGGATTCGGTTTTAAAGCAATCGTGCTTGACCGTTATCTCCAGCGTTTATATTGATTGATCAAACTGTTGGTTGAGCTATCATGATTGGTCGCTGGCCAGTCATTTTGAAGTTCCGGGTAAATCTTGTTTGCAAGTTGCTTACCAAGTTCAACGCCCCATTGGTCAAAGCTGAAAATATTCCAGATAATTCCCTGCACAAAAATCTTGTGCTCATACATCGCAAGCAGGCTACCCAAAACTTTCGGTGTGATTTTCTTAACCAAAAACGAGTTGGTAGGTTTATTGCCCTGGAACACTTTGAACGGCGTAAGGAAATCGATTTCTTCCTTGCTTTTACCGGCTGCTTTTAATTCTTCGCTTGCTTCTTCGTAGGTTTTACCATTCATAAGTGCTTCTGTTTGAGCGAAAAAGTTCGACAAAAGCATTTTATGATGTTCGCCGATAGGATTGTGGCTTACCGCTGGCGCAATAAAATCGCAAGGGATAACTTTTGTACCCTGGTGAATTAACTGGTAGAAAGCATGCTGCCCGTTTGTACCAGGCTCACCCCAGATAACAGGCCCCGTTTGATAGGTAACAGGTTCGCCGTTACGTCCGACATATTTCCCGTTACTTTCCATATCTCCCTGCTGGAAATAAGCTGCAAAACGATGCAGATATTGATCGTAAGGCAAAATAGCGTGCGTTTGCGCGTCGAAGAAATTGTTATACCATACACCAAGCAATCCCAGAATCACCGGAATATTTCTTTCCAGTTTTGTAGTTCTGAAATGGTTGTCCATATCGTGCGCACCAGCCAGCAACTGCTCAAAATTGTTGAAACCAACAAAACAGGCAATAGACAAACCAATAGCAGACCACAACGAGTAACGACCACCAACCCAGTCCCAGAACCCAAACATGTTTTCAGGATCGATACCAAATTTTTCTACTTCCGGGCGGTTCGTTGAAATGGCAACAAAGTGTTTTTTCACATGTTCCTCATCTTCCGCTTTTTCCAAAAACCAGCCACGTGCCGTAAGCGCGTTTGTCATAGTTTCCTGCGTAGTGAAAGTTTTGGAAGCAATCATGAACAAAGTTGTTTCCGGATCAAGTGATTTTGTAGTTTCTGCGATGTGTGTTCCATCCACATTCGATACAAAATGAACATTCAAGCCTTTTTTACCATATGCTTTAAGTGCCTCAGTTACCATGACCGGGCCCAAATCACTTCCACCGATACCGATATTAACAATGTCTGTAATTTCCTTTCCAGTATATCCTTTCCATGATCCCGAACGTACTTTATTGGAAAAATCTTTCATTTTCGCCAATACTTCATTAACATCCGGCATCACATCTTTTCCATCAACCAGAACTGGTGTATTGGAGCGATTACGAAGAGCGGTGTGAAGAACAGAACGACCTTCGGTAGCATTGATTTTTTCTCCGCTGAACATTTGTTCAATAGCATCTGATAAACCAACTTCTTCTGCAAGTTGAATCAAATATGCTCTTGTCCTTGTAGTAATTCTGTTTTTTGAATAATCCAGAACGATATCTCCAAAACGTAGAGAGAATTTACGTGCACGGTCCGGATCTTCAAGAAAAAGGTCTTTTAAATGCTTCTGGGAAATTGTTTTATGGTGGGTTTTCAGCTTTTTATATGCTGCCGTCTGATCAAAAGGTGTCGATTGAAGCATGAGTTTAACGAATTTATTGTTTAAAAATCAGTTGAAAATTTAGGCCGTTTTTACAAAGACCACTATTACCTTAACACAAAAGTAGCGTTTTAAGACTCTTTTGAGTACCAGAAAAAAATGAAAATAAACTACAAAAACTTAAACAGTTGTTTATCAGTCTTTTCTAAATTGCAAATGAATCAAAAAACGTGTTTTAACTTATTTGAACGCTATAATTATCATCAAATCGCATCACAAACACCTTTATAATAACCGACAGATTCTGCAATTCCCGCCAGTGGATCTTTCATATCCTTCTCATATTCGAGGCTGCACATGCCGGAATATTTTATTTTCCGGAGCGTTTTTATGAACAGGGGAACATCAATTACCCCACGTCCAAGCTCGCAGGTAGTACCACCAGGCGTAGCGGACGTAACATTTTTCAAGTGTAGGTCAAAAATCCTTTTTTGGTATTTTTCCAGATCCGCGATCGGGTCATTGCCATATCTTGCGTCGTGGCCCATATCAAAACATATTCCAACACCCGGATCAAGATTTTTAATCAACTCGTAAACCGACATTGCATTTGGATACAGTTTGTCGCCCGGACCGTGAATATGAATGGCATAACGAATTCCTGTTTCTTTTACTTTTTTGGCAACGTAAGGCAAATCCTCATGATTGGGAATACCCACGATCAATTTCACGCCCACTCTCTTGGCATAATCAAAGGAGTTATCAATTTCCGTTTTTGATTTTGCATATATCGGTCCAACTGCATAACCAGTTACACCCGATTGTTTCAATTTTTCATGAAAAGCTGTGATTTGTTCGGCAGTGCTGGCATAGGGAAGATGAAAATCTTTGATGCAAAGGTAATGCACATCTGTTTTCTTCATCATTTCAAGCGACTGGTCCAGACTGAAATTCACGAAACTGAAACCAGCCATAGCGAGCTTGAATAAATCTTCTTTTTTCTCTTTTGCCTGCGCAGAAAAGGTTTCCGGCAAGGAAACCACAGAACCGGCCATTAAGCCGGCAACTCCTTTTTTAACAAATTCCCGTCGTGTATTCATTCTGAGATGATTTTATAAACAGATTTCAAACTATAAAGTAAAATACCTGAAAATATACCACTCATAAAAAATGAAAGTTTTAAGTACAAAAATGACTGTATCCAGGTAGTGCAGATCATTAATCTAGACTTCCTGGATGTCCGTCATTTGACTTATTGCAATAATTAGATTTTAAGTTTTATACCAATCTTGTTTATCAATCCTGTGATTAAAACAATGATCAATGAGAAAAGCAGCGATTTGATAATACCGATGATACCAGTTCTAAGAAAAATCGGCAAACTGATTCCTGCCAATGTAACTACCGCATACCAAACATAAGGAATCAGATAGCAGGTAAGTGTGGAAGTACCGGCAGGTTTCAGAATTTTTGCCCAGTCTTTTTTTCCCTGCAAATCGGTTAACCAATAGAAAAAGGCAAAAGCAACAAAGCTGATCCCGCTGCAAATTCCAACCCAGGCCGGTGTTGCCCTTATTTTGGAAATTCCCCAAAACGGTCTCGTTCCAAAGCCATAAATAAATGATACTATTCCAAGGCCAATTAAAATAAGTAAAAACGTTGTAGATGACATCTGTTTAGAATATTTTCTATAAATAACAGAAGCTAGAATCCCGCCCATTGCTAATCCAGGCATAGATCCACTGCCAACTATCCAGACATGTGGTCTAATTCTATGAAGAAAACCAAGTGCACCGGAAAACTCTGCCATATTAAAAATCGCAAAAAACACACAGGCAAGAACAACTAACGCAACATTATCGCCGACTATCAAATAAACGAATGCACAGATCAGATAAGTCCAGCCAATCAAGCCGAGAATACCATACCAATGCGTTTTCATCCAGACAATATTATCAGCTTCTCCGCCTTTATAAATTACCGCAAGTCCGATCAAAATCAGAAGCCCGATAAATTTCAGGAGCCTGTAAATTGATTTATTTTCCGGTTTTTCAGGATAAACATTCCAGATTAAAAAGAAAGCTATAACCATGAAGATTTCCCAGACATATTTACTGATAATCATTCCGTCATTAGCACTTTCAAGATTAACAGTAAAAATTCCCATCAAAAGAAGAGCAATTGTGCGTTCAACAATGTGCCTTCCAATGGTCAGATCGCTGTCACCTTTTGACTTTCTGTTTGCTATGGCAAAAGGAATCGAAAGGCCTACGATAAAAAGAAAACATGGAAAAATAATATCGGAAAAACCCATGGCATCATCTTTGGCCGCGCTGTGTTCCAACCATTTAGGAACACCTTCAAGTGTCCAGAGATCATTTACGAAAATCATTAGAAACATAGTCAACGCTCTGAAAATGTCTATAGAATCCAGCCTTGTTACAGAAAATTTGGAAGTCATTTTGTGGTAATTATCTATGGTAAGTAATTTCAAATAACAGATATTATTGATGAAGCTGTTTCAGTTCATCCAGAGTCCAGGGCGTTTCTCTGCCCCCTACCCTTTTCCTTACTTTTTCAACATCGCGATCCTGAATTAACCCGCCCTGATTGCCAAGTCCGGTTCTGATGAAACTGGCTACCGAAGCAATGTATTCGTCATCATTATTTCCCAGGGCAACCATGGTTCCGGAATAATTTTTATTGTTAACCGGCCCTGTCAGCCCGTTGAGAATAATACTGATCAAAACGTTTTTGTTTCCATTAACCCTCGGCGAACCAGCTAATGGTGGCGCCACTTCTGACGGTAAACCTTTGCCATCCAGTCCATGACAAATAGAACAGAATTGTCTGAAAATCGCAGCTCCGGCAAATACCAGTTCTTTGTCATCACCTCTCATTTTTGCCGTTTTCAGCAGCAAATCCTGCATCTCAGGGTCCGCTTCATTCAAGCTTCTTGACGCTGTGACAAACAACAATTCATTAGAATTATTTCGATCTATCAGCTCTTTTAAAATCGCCCGTGCTTTGTCATTTTTACTATATCGAAGAGAAGCCGCAAGCTGAATTTTGACGTCTGCATTCAGGTCATTTTTCAGAGGTTCCAAAGAGGACAGAATCGGTGCTTCTTTCTTTTTCAAATACATTTCACTGATTTTCACAGCAGTTTTTCTGACCTGCGGATCAGTATCTTTCAAAGCAGAGATCAGGATATTTTCGTTGATACTTTTCAAACCTTCCAACGTCCATAAGGCATGAACTTTTGCAATAGGTGCAGGCTTTGATTTCCAGAAAGCCAGTTTCTGCCAAAAACTTCTTTTGCCCAACGCAAGATCTTCCAGTTCCGGCACTATGGTTTTGTCATTACGGACAACCAGTAATTTCTGTGCATTATCACGCCACCAACCGTTGGGATGCGACAAATAGGATATCAGCTTTTCTGAACTTGCATCCAGCAAATCCGGTTTTTCTCCCGGCTTGAAGTCATCATGAACAAGTCTGTAAATTCTTCCTCTGTTGATATTCTTATCAAGGTTTTTACGAAGAATTTGCGGACGAAGATAACTTCCCGGCTTTGTCCAGTTTCCTTCCTGAATTATTCCGTGGTACATATCGACAATGTACAAATTCCCATCCGGGCCTGTATCCATATTAACCGGCCGGAAGTTCATATCCGTCGACGCTATAAATTCCGATTTGTCATAGGCATTTTTCAAAACCGTTTTACCCTCCTGATTTAAGACTTTTGCCCTTCGGATCAGCCGTCCAACAGGTTCACAAATCAGCAGATCTCCTTTCAGGTCAGCTGGTAATTTATCACCCCGATAAACAGTTTGTCCACAGGAAGCAGTAAAATGATTCAATGTACTGTCTGTTTTTAAACGCTTCTTCCCTCCTTCCACATCCGGCGTCGCAATGATTGGATACACAATATCAAAATCGTCAATACGCTGGTCTTTCAAATCAAGTCTTCCATAAATCGGATTTTGCTGAAAATCCAGCGCCGGCGTTTCTCCACCGGCAGATGAGAAGAATAACCTCCCGTAATCGTCATGCGTTAAACCCCATTGTCCGCCAGCGTCCGCCAGGGAATCCACTTCTAGCATTCCATTAGTATACCTGTAACGCGCCGGACTCGTTGTTGTATAAATCCAATTGTCGGTATTCCATATCAGTCCGCTTCTCTGATGTTCCAGATTTGCCTTATCCTCTGCATCATTTTTGAAAACAAGTTTTTTCTCATCGGCAATTCCATCGCCATTTGTATCACGATAACTATGCAGATTGTAAGTGTAAGTTTCATTAACAATCAGCCTGTCATCAAGCGTCAGCATCATTCTTGGCAGCACAAGTTTGTCAATAAATATCGTGCTCTTATCCATTTTTCCATCTCCATCCGTGTCTTCAAGGCGGGAAATCCGGCAGGTCGGAAAACGTTCTCCGGTGCCGTTTATGTCCTGCATATAACTTCTCATTTCAGCCACATACATCCTGCCATTTCCATCCCAGACAATCGCAACTGGTTCCTGAATCATCGGTTCACTGGCGACTAATTGCAAATGATAACCTTCCGGTAAATGCATTGTTTTCATACTTTCTTCCGGCGACAAAACTTTGGAAGAAGGATTTTGTTCAACCTGATCCGGCTTGAAAGCAGCAGTCAAATTTGATTTTGACGCTGGTTGCCGACAGGTAAAGAAAAGGGTTGAGAACAGGATAAATCCTGTCCTTAAAAAATTTCGTTTCATCAGTTCAATGGGTTTTAGGAATTTTAACCGGCATTTTATTAAAGTGTCGTTTTGCAAAGATGCTAATTATTAGCTGCTTAAAAATTGAGAAAATGACGTCTCTTTTAAAAAAGCGGTCCCAACAAATAACCTGACAATTTTTTGTTGGGATTGTTAAAATATTTCTATTCCAAAACCAGCCAGGTATATCCTCGGGCCGGGATCTGAACATTTATCGGCACGTTAAATTCCCTGTCAACCTGATATGTTTTGGATACACCGTCCCTTTCCCTGATTTTCAAACCGGCATGTTTGGAAGTGTAATAAACAGGAAGTTTTATATCCCGTGTGATGCTTTCATTTAAAGGATTGTAAAGCATTACCAATCCTTTTTCTTTCAAACCCGGATTAACATGCATTATGCCATCCCAATCGCGGCCATCCGCACGTCGCAAATGAATAACGTCTGAATTAAGGATATCACGGTATTTTTTGTACCAGTCAACCACCTCTATAACTGTCTTTTTTGTAACATCCGTATCATACAACCGTGGACCGCGATAGCAAGCCTGAATCCCTGCCCCATAATACTGCATCATCAATTGTCTGTAAGCGTCAAGATGTTCAGAAAGTGGTTCCAGAATTGCCTCCGGTCCACCTCCCTGATATTTTGTAAGCGGCACAAAACCCCAGACCATCGAAGGAATTTCACTCCACATGGCATCGAAAATATTCTGGCGGTTTAGTATCATCTGCTGTTCTCTTGACAGAGAAAAATTTACTTCCCGGTAGCCCAGCGCAATTTTATTTGTACCATCCAGAAAGTACCAATCCGGCGCGTTTACGTAAACGCCATTTTGATTACACCAACGGTACAATCCTTTTTGAAGCTCCATCTGTTTCCACTGAGAATCTTCAAGTCCCTGGTGGCCCGGATGCGTTGTTGATGCACATACATCACCGGGATAAGGCCCGTCATTTTCAAAAATATTAAAGCCGGTGGCGGTCATGAAATGTTTCAGCGTTTCGATATATCCCAGTCCCCACTTACTTCCCATGCAGGGAGCATTTCCAAAAAAAGCACCGCCCGGTTTTCCCGTTTTCGGATCAATCACGTCATCTTCCGGACTGATTTTTCTTGAACTGAACAAAGAATAACTACCGATAAAAATATTTTTGCCATGTGCATAATCCGCCAGTTCTTTCCACTTTTTCAGGTTAGCAGCTGTTGTATCTTCCATGTTGCAATGGCTGCCAAAACTTAAAATCAGGGCTTCATATCCGGTTGCGGCACACTGGTCAATTGCAGTACGCACTTCCTGGTCATTTTTGCTGACAAGGTGCATAAAAATTGGATTGCTCGTAGTCCACGGCGCAATGGCACGGTACATTTTTCTTACCGCCAACCCATTTCTTTCCCTGTCATATTTATCGTTTAATAATTCATACGTTCTGACCGATTCGAAAAACTCATCTTTTTTAAGTACAATTCCAATATCCCTTTTTGGATGAATTTCCAGCAAACATGGCGTTTTAAAATCGTAGTTGACCTGCGACGTATAAAGCGGATCGACTTTCCAATGCGTTGCCTGATCGCTCAAAGGGTAACGCATCGCGTTATTGAAAGCAAAATTGTTTTCAATATAAATACCGTTAGGCTTTGCCATTTGTTCCGGCGTTCCTACCACTGCACTTTCTTCCTCGACAACCGCCAGAATTTCGTTAACAACTTGGTCGATTTTAACCGAAGAGCCTGTATTATTTTGAATGGTAACCCATTTACTGATAAGCGGAAGGCCGTCGTAAAGTGAATAATGAACCGCGATTTCCAGTCCTTTTAGAGCTGCAAGGGATGAGGTATAATAAAAAGAAATGGTCTTACCTGTGGCATTTTTCTTATTTCCTGTCCACATGGCGGTTTTCCAATTCAGGTAGGGTTTTATTTCTTCCGTTGTGTATCTGACATAATGAAAAGCACTATCTGAGGTTTTAAATTTGTCGACCCATTCAGGCAATAAATAAGCATTTTCTTTTTGTCCGTACAAACCGCCGACATTATAATTTTTGCCGTTGATGGTGATTCTGGCTTCTGCTTTTACGGCCCGCAGCAACTGCTGTCCGTTGGATAAATTTTTAAAATCCACGCAAGCCAGATCCGGTGTAATCCGAAAAGTCCGTTTTAGTAATCCATTATACAAAACTATATCCTTTCCGTCCTGACTTTTAAATACTTCGGCTTTTTCGGTTATTGGCTGAACAAGCCAGTCTGCGGGTTTTTTGTTTTCAAGATCTGGTTTCCAAACCGGGAAATTTTGCGCATTTGTATCAAATAAAACACAGCAAAAAAGGAAGGTTAAGATTTTAAAATTGACACTCATTTTATCAAAGAATTTATGTTTAGGAATTTTACCCTAAACATAAGACTCCCTGCGTTGTATTGAGCAAAAAACAGTTTATTTTTTTGACTTAGTTTATTTCTGGACTTTAAGTATTGTAGTTTGTTTCTGGCTAAGGCCTGGCTCATAAAGATATCTGGCACCCAGGGCTAAAACCCTGAGTTAATTTTTGAGCACAAAATTTAATGTTGGAGTGACACAATCTTACTCCGAAGCCAGACTCTTGACCGGATTCATTAATGCCGCCGTTACAACCTTATAACCAACAGTCAATAGGGTAATCAAAAGAATTATAATTCCTCCCGACGCCAAAATCCACCAGTCCAGATTAATCCGGTAAGCAAAATGATTAAGCCAGTTTGTCATGGCAAACCAGGCAACGGGCGCGGCAATTAAAAATGCAACTGCCACCAAAATCAGAAATTCCTTTCCAAAAAGCGAAACAATGTCAGCAACACTGGCGCCCAGCACTTTCCTGACTCCGATTTCCTTCGTTTTTTGTGTCACCATAAACGAAACCATACCATACAAACCAAGACAACAAATCAGGATAGCAACCATAGCAAAAGACCTGATCAGCGAAGTGAGCTGTTCTTCTTTTTCGTAAAATTTCGCTATTTTTTCATCTACAAATTCATACGAAAACACTTCATCAGGATAAGTTTTTTGCCAGGCCTGATTAATATGCTGAATAGATTGTGACAGATTTCGGGTGTCCAGTTTTACGGCTACTTCTTTATATAATTTAGGATTGGCGAAAATCACACAAGGCTCTACGGCTTCCTGTAAAGATTTTAAATGAAAACTCTTGACTACGCCAACGATTTCCCCTTTAAAACCGGAAGCACCATCTTCGAGTTGTTTACCAAGAATGAACTGCGGGTCCTGTACACCTAACCGTTTCATCAATTCTTCATTAATCACAAACTCAACAACGGAATCACGTTTCATTAAACTGCGACCGGACAGCAGTGGCATTTTATACGTTTTTAAATAATTTTCATCTCCAAAACGGTCGCGTATTACAAACTTTTCCCACTCCACCCGATTGTCAAAACGCACAGAGCCACCGAATCCCATACTTGACGTGGGCGCTTCGTATTGATATGAAACCGACTTAATATCAGGATATTGCAGCATGTCATTCCTTAATGCATCTTTTGTTTTTTGGATTGTGTCCGACTTTGGTAAAGGAATTGTTATCACCGCATTTTGGTCAAATCCCAGATCTGCATTTTTGAAAAATTTAAGTTGAAGTATGAGAACAAGCGTACCGATAACCAATATCTGGGCTATAATGAGCTGAACGGTAATTAGCGAACGTCGGAGCCCTATTCCACCAATTTGCTGCGTGCCCAACTTGCTTTTGAGAGCCGCAATTGGGTTGAAACCGGAAATAATGACAGCCGGATAAAACCCTGCAAATCCGATGACCGTTATGATAGTCAAAAGCCAGAAGGCAATAACCTCAAATTGAAATAATACGCCGGGATAAAATGACTTTGTATTGGCCCAGTTGTTAAGTGAAGGAAGAACTGCAAACACGAATATCAGTGCCAAAACCGAGGCCAAAATTGTCACCAAAGCAGTTTCTGCCATAAATTGCCAAAACAATTGGCTCTTCGTACTTCCTAAAACTTTCCTTATCCCGATTTCTTTCGATCTTTTCAGCGCTTGTGCGGTAGCCAGGTTTATAAAATTAATGCTTGCGATAACCAAAAGAAAAAATCCTACACCCGCTAAAACCCATAAAATAGATTTCCGGATTTCGCCGCCATATCTTTCATCAAAATGGACTTCGGACAAGGGTTGCAGTTTATGCTGATAATATTTTGAAGTTTCCCCATAGTATTTTGTGCCGTTTTTTTTCAGGGCTTTTTCAATATCCGCGCTACTGCTTCCTTCTGATTTCTTTATGAAAGTAAAATTCCTGCTGCTGATCCACCCAAACTCTTCCTGCCAATTCGTTCTATCCAGCTTTTTCAAAGTAGGAAGTGAAATGTAAATATTGAAGTCAAAATCTGTTGGTTTTTTCTGATCTTTTAAAATTCCAACGATTCTTAAATCGTGGGCGTTGTTCAACCGTAATGTTTTTCCGATGACGTCATTCCTACCAAAATATTTCAGTGCCATTTTTTCACTGAGTACAACGGTAAAAGGCTCACTCAGCAAAACTGAACCGTTATTCTGAATCCAGTCAAACGAAAACAGATCCATATAACCCTGGTCCGCATAGGCAACATTATCTTTTTCAATAAAGCGTTTTACACTACTGCCTGAGTTTGCAGATAGCGTTACATTTGGCAATTTGCTAATGAAGCCGGCTTTTTCAATTTGAGAATAATCGTGAGCAAGCGCAGTTGATAAAGCATATGCAGAGCCTTGTTCATGCTCAATTCCTTCGTCCAGATGAAGATCCAGAACGACTCGGTATATACGATCAAAGTCGGGCTGATGTCTGTCCGTACTCAGATGATATTGGATAAAAAGAAAAATTAAAACAGCACCCGCCATACCCAACGCCAATCCGAAGATGTTGAGAATGGCATAAGAGCGGTTAGTTTTGAGATTTCTTGCTGCAATTTGAAAGTAATTTTTCAACATGGCGATTCAGGGATTGTCAGTATTTAACCAACAATTTATGAATCTTAAACCTTAGTTAAATCTTGATAAAGTCTTTTTAACATGATTTAACGTTGTGCCCCCCTACAAAGCAATAGAATGATCGAGCACAGGTCCCGGTTCTCCGATTAGTCCGGATGCATTTACCTGTTCAAAGTAATTATACCAACCCGCCTCCGCCACCATTTTCTGGAAAGATAACACAAGATCCTGCGTTGGAAATTTCCAGATTGCAAAGTATTGAAAGCCGTTAAAATTGTCAATTGTAGTGTCGTTAAATGACCAGGTTACAATCTCCACGCCCGAAGCTAAAAGACTTTCGATGGCTCCGCCGACAGCAGCGATATAATCGGTACGATCAGCTTTTGGCAGATCAAGCCAGGCCTGTTTTGGATTCCACATTTCAACGAAAATATACATACATTTTGCGTTTAAAGATGAAATCAAATGTACCGATTACATAAGTAGCAAAAATTAATTCTTAGTTAACGGTATTGATAACTAAATAAAAATGAGTTGCTTACGAAAATAATTTTCATAATATAGCATTTCAAAGTTCCGTTTTTTCTTTTTTAAGAATTCCGTTTTCAACACTTTCATTGATCAGGTTTTCTGCATAGTTCCAGATAGAAGTTGAACCGTGTTGCATAACCTTTTTCTTATCATAAACCTTTTGATAATCTACGTCAAATTCTTTCCAGGTTCCACCCTGATTCGATGCGTTTTGGAGAAGGGGTTCAAGCCTGTCCATGGTTCTTGCAAATTTTGCTTCGGCAGTTTCTCCGGCTTCAAATTCTTCCCAGACAGCAATCATTTCATCCCGCTGCTCATCGGGCAAAATTCCGAAAATTCTTTTTGCAGCTAATAACTCTTCGTCCGTATTTGTATGATTTTTGGTTGTATCGTAAAGGAAAGTGTCGCCTGCATCAATTTCGACAATGTCATGAATCAATACCATTTTGACCACTTTCAAAACGTCAATTTCAACATTGGAATGGTTTGACAAAATGATAGCCATCATGGCCAAATGCCAGCTATGTTCTGCATCGTTCTCATTTCTGTCGCTGTTAAATAACTTGGTGCGGCGCTGAATATATTTCAATTTATCAATTTCTTTGATGAATTCGATTTGTTTTATCAGGTCTTCGGTTTGCATAACTGACTATTTTTTAATTAAGCGTTAAAGTTAATCATGAAAACTATTTTCTCCATAAAACAAAATTCCGCCAGATCATTAATGAACCTGACGGAATTTGTAAAATCGTTAATTTTCTAAGCTTTCAGTGCTTTTCTTGCATATTCAACACACTTAGCCGTTTCTTTTACCGCATCTGAACCTGCCGGAATATCATATTCAAGTTCTATCGTAGCCGGGAATTTATATTTGTTTTTACGCATCAGTTCCAGTGCTGCTACTATTGGCGTATCGCCTTCGCCCCAGGGAACATTTTGTCCGCCATTTGCTTTATTTTTTCTGTCTTTTGTATGCATGCTTACGATATGCTCATGTTTGGCAGGAATAAATACCAAAGGATCAAAACCTGCGGCTACATAATGGCCCATATCGAAATTCATTGCATTATATTTTGACTGACCAAGTGCAACATCCCAGGCATCAAAAGTTTGCTGCAAGTGTCCGTGATAACCTACGTAAATCTTGTTTTTTGCGGCAATTTCACCCAGACGTTTCGTCTGTGCCGGATCCGTCGGCAATTCAACCGTAGCCTGATTTGCCCCTAACGCTTTTGCCGCGCGAAAAGCATAATCAACTTCTGCATCCGTATTTTTTGTACCCAAAGCCGAAGGTTTGAATCCATAAATACTTACACCGGCGTCATTATACATTTTACGCAGCTGCACAAAGTTATCCATAGAAACTTTTGCGCGCCATTCAGCCAGTTTTTTGGTATATTCCTCCCGCGCTGCCTTTTGCTCGGGTGTTAATTCAGGGCGTTGTCCATTTGCACCAGGTGCCGCAGATGGCCATTCAGGGGCAGTTGGCGCACCTGCAAAAGCTTCCCCGGCTGGACCCATTAATTCTATTGCGCTGATGTTGCAGTCAATACAATATTGCAAAATCTGTTCTGCGCTGCTTGGCATACTGCGCCAGGAATAAGTAATGGCACCAATCTGTACACCGTTAAATAATGAATTAGGTTTGCCCAGATTTTTGATATAAGCCGGTGCTCCAAAAGCGGATCCAGAAAGAAGTGCAAAGCCTGCTGCTGCGAGCGACGAATTAACTAGAAATTCCCGTCTTGAAATATCCTGATTCTGCATATAATTAATTTTATAAGTTCATATCATTTTAAAGCTGTTCCAGGGAAAATCTACTTTTGCACAACTACCTGTTTTGTGGTTCGCATATAGCCAATCAAATCCGTTATTTCCTTATCTGATAACGTCTCCAAAAGTCCGGAAGGCATCATGGAAACCGGCGTTACTTCTCTGGTTTGGATATCAGACTTGTTGATAGCAACTGCATCCTGACCGACAATTCTTAACGTTACCTGCCTTTCTGTTTCTTTGGCAATATTTCCTACATAAGTGCGTCCGTCTCTTGTGGTAACCACCACCATTTTATAATCATCCTGGATTTCTCCGCTTGGATCCAGAAGGTTTCCCAGCAAATAATCAAGATTTGCCCGGTTGGAGCCGGTAAGTTCGGGACCGATAATTCCGCCTTCGCCATACATTTTATGACAGGGCGCACAGGTTTTTTGAAAAACCAATCGTCCGTTGGCTGTACTTGCGCCAGATACAGCATTATCCGTCAGCAGATTTTTATATTTCTTATATGCCTTTTCGTCAAATGCTACATGATCAATCGGTCCCCATACCTCAACAAATCCGCTGCCCACTACCCTTCTGAGTTGTCTGGCTACATAAGTCGGAATTTCCTTTTTTGAAATAACATTTTTAGAAATTGTCTGTGTCAGCAACCAACCGGATTTTGGCCTGGATGCCAGCGTCTGAATTGTTTCAGATTTTTCAGTTGCATTGAATTTAGGATAACGTTCAATCAATAATTTGGCTAATGGTTCGCTGTCATAACCAGCCATCGCACGAATTGCGTCCAAACGAAGATTTGCATCATCCAGTAAAAAAGGAAGTTCTTTTTCCAATTCCGGTCTTTGTCTTAAACTCAACAATTGTAATGATTTCCTTCTTTCTTCTGTTGAAGCTTTTTTATTTTTAAGTGTAATCATTGCATTTTTTGCCGCCTCCGTATCACCAAAATGCTGAGACATATCCTTGGCAAGCAACGCTACCGATTTTTCCTTCAACTTTAACCTGGCATATACCGAACTCCAATTTGCGGGCGCTTTCAGATCTGTCCTTCCTTCCAAACCGTCGCGCATTCCTTCCAGTAAGGCTTTTTGATTTTTTGCAGCTTTCCCAACAGCTGTAACCAACGTTTCTACTGCATCAGCATCAACTGCCCTTCTTGCGATAAACTGCGTTACCACCGCAATATTACTGTGACCTGCCAATTCCATGGATCGTGCCGGATTTTCCTTTACCAAAGGCTCAATCCCATACCAGATCATTTTAGGCAGATTATGATCATCCGCGTCTTCTCCATGCGATACCAAAGCAGTGGCTATTTTCCATCTTGCATTCAGATCGATCCTTTGCAATGCAGAAGCCAGATACAAACGAACAACCGGTGATTTATCCGTCGCACCCATTTCAGCAAACTTTGCGATCACTTCCGGGGCTGGGTCTTTATCCTCTGTCAAAAACTGGATTGCCCAGGATCTGATATATTCATCTTTATCATTTAGTGCGTCAAAAAGGATTTTCGGCGTAAATCCGTCTGTAATTTGCAAAGTCCACATCGCACGCAGTCGCCAGTCAGGGTTGGGACTATTCTGGTACAAATCGAACAAACGATCATAGGAGGCTTTTTCAATTTTTCCTTTGGAAGCTCTGTTTTGTAAAATGATTCTGGCTCTTCTGGCATGCCATTCACTTGGACTTGATTGCAGTTCTGCTAACTGCAAATCCGAAAACTTGCCAAGATCAGCATAGCGGTCTTTCCAGTTTTCAGCTTTTGAAACTTTCGGCATAATCCTGAAAATCCGTCCGGTTTCTGAATTCAAAACATCTGATCCGCAAATATCGGCATCGTGCCAGTCCAGTACGTACATGCCTCCTTCCGGCCCGATTTCCATGCTAAAACCTACCCATTGCGCATTGTTGGCCATCATAAATTCATCACCATGTTTACCCGTAAATCCGGAACCTTTTGGTACCAGTATGTCAGATAAAATGCCATGTTCATGAATATTTGCCATAAATATTTTCCCTCTTTCTTCTTTTGAAAAAGCATCAGAAAGATAAACTCTTGCCCCGCCATGAGCCGACCGGTGGCTGTGATCCGCAATGGTTTTGATATCGTTATAAACGTAAGGATTAAAATGCTGTCCGCCTTGCCTGTGATAAATGCCGCCAGGAATAACGTGCCAAAGATGAGGAATTACGCAAGCGGTCATCAGCAATTGCCCTTTGGCATCATAGTCAATTCCCCATGGATTACTGAATCCGTGTGCAACAACCTCGAACTTATCTTTGGTGGGATGATAGCGCCAAACGCCGCCATTGATATCGGTTCCTTCGCCTTCCAGAATATCTTCCGGAAAAGCATCTTTGTGTTTATAAATTTTACCTTTTCCTTTCGGCTTACCTACTTTTGAAGGTGTTGCAAAACCTTGCAAACCATATAACCAGCCATCAGGTCCCCAGTGAAAACTGTTCAGCGTTTCGTGGCGGTCGCGTATTCCCCAACCTGTCAATCTGACTTCGATATCATCCATATCCGCCTTATCGTCGCCATTTTTATCCGGGACAAAAAGAAGGTTTGGCGGAGCACCTATAAAAATGCCATCAAAACCCACAGCCAATGCAGACGGAAAGGCAATTCCTTCCATAAAAACCTTACGTTTATCAGCTACGCCGTCACCATTGGTATCTTCCAAAATTAAAATCCGGCTGTCACCTGCATTTGAAAATCCTTTTCCACGAGATTCGTAATCTTTGTTTTCGGCAATCCACATTCGCCCGCGGTCGTCCCAGCAAAAAGCCATAGGCTGTGTCATCATCGGCTCAGAGGCGTAGGCATTTACTATAAAACCGTCTTTGATTGTCATGGCTGCAACGGCTTCCTGAGCACTCAGAAATTTCGCTTCTCTTCCTTCTTTTTGCGCAATTGCCCAAAGCGCGGCGGTATTGTAAGTACCATTATTTCCGATAAAATCTCCAAATGTCTTTGTCAATGCTACGTCGTTGAGCTCACCGGTATACACAACCAATTCATGCTTGATCACTTCGGTTTCGCCTTTTTTAATATGCCAGTCTTCTTTACGGGCACGAGCCGGACCTGCACCTAACTGGCTATCCACGCGCCAGGTCTGCGGATAGCCTTTGTTTTCGGGATGATCAAATATGGCAATATGGGCCAGATCGTTTCTTCCCTCAACCTGCATGCCTATATCAACCCAAAATGCATTTTGCCCTTCCGCTTTTTCATTTTTCTGACGCGCTGCATTTACGACTTCACCTTTTATTCCTTCCTTCCACGGCATTCGAACAAACAATCCGCCATAATCATATTTCCCGATTGTGACATCCGTTTGCGCCTCGCCATTCCATTCCAGATCAAGCAAATATTTTCCGTCCTTCTCACGCATCGACCAGTTTTGTGTTTCGGTCAAAACTGCTGTTCCGGTAGAATCTAAAAGATCATATACTGTTTGCCACTTCACTTCCGCTCCTTTTGCCTCAATAACTTTTGCGGAAACGCGGCGCCAATAACCCTCATCCGGGTGATGAAAGTAATCTCTGCCATTCACACGGGTATAGCCCCAATAAATTCCTGTTTGATGTTTATGATGACCAGGACTGTATTCTGTTAAAACACCTTTCCCATCAGGAGCAACCAACGGGTGCAGATATGGCCGGAAATTTGCTTTTGCATTTTGCGTTAGAATCGGCTTTGTTTCATTTCCACGGAAAATACTGATGGTTTCTGCGGACTGATTTTGGACAATATGCAGCTGAGAATCTTTTGCGGGTTTTACTTCATTACGCACTTTTTCTTTCTGAAAAGGATAACCCAGACTGAAAGCCAGGAAGAGTAAAAAGAATGGAACGGATCTCAAAATATTCATAGCAGAATTAACAGCGTTTTTTAATTCAAAATCAAGACTTTAATCAGCAGAAATGCCATAATAAAAAGCAGTTTTCTATTCATTAATACTCTGATAATCCTTATTAATCGTTGATGACCAGTTATACGTTTCAGGAAAATAATGCTGCCGATCATCCGGATTATTACATATCTGACCGTGTCAATATAGAATTGTACGCGTTTTTGCAGTTACCAAAAAACATAAAATTTGTCTAAGTTTTAAATCATTATACACATTAAGACCAGAACGATCATGAAAAAATTGCTGCCCATTTTATTACCACTTTTTACTTTTTTAATCACTGCATGCAAGAATAACACGGACGATTTAACAGAAACCAATACAGAAGTCCCGGCTATTTATTCCAAAATTTACGGTGCCACCAGCATTACGTCGGATGGGACTTACATTACCATCAAAACAAAAGGATTACCCGATCACAAAAGCGTGTATTATGCGACCAGTAATAGTTTGTATGAAAATTTCAGCGGTACAACTTTCGCAGGAAATACATTTAATAAAAATCCTAACTCGATTTCCGAACAAGCCTATACTTTCAAAATTCCTGTTGATCCCAAAGTCGCAGCCAAGCATGCGGCTACTCCGCTTGGCCCGATTGGTATCGCGCTGAATGGCGTGCCTTTTTTTAATCAATATGCAGGACCAAACCAACCCCTAACTAGCGAAGCAACCAGTTTTGACCAATATTGGGGACATCCTCAGCAGACGGGACAATACCATTATCATGTAGAACCGCTTTATTTAACGACAGTAAAAACGTCAAAATCAGCACTCCTTGGTTTTCTGCTCGACGGATTTCCGGTTTATGGCCCGGAAGAAAACGGTGCTCTTGTGACCGCCACCACCCTTGACGCTTATCATGGACACACGCTGGCAACAACAGAATATCCAAACGGCATTTACCATTACCATATAACCAGTACCGATCCTTATATCAATGGCAGCGGATTTTATGGCACAGCGGGCACAGTTTCCGAGTAGCATAATTTTATGTCTACTCATTTTTATTACCGGTTGTAATCTTAATACAAACGACAAAAAAGTAATGATTAACAGCGCGACTGGTAATTTTAATCATATTAACGGCCGCATTTTTTTTAATAAAGAACCATTCACAGGCTCGATTTACACATTATTTCCTTCTGGTGATACGGCTGAGATTTCGGAATTTTCAAATGGAAAGGAAGATGGTATCTGTATTAAATTTTACAGCGATGGGAGAATACGGGAGAAAAGACAATTTGATCATGGCCAAAAAACCGGACTTTACCAGGCATGGTGGGAAAATAGTAAGGAAAAACTCTTGTACCGTTTCGAAAATGATGAATACGAAGGAATCTGCCAGGAGTGGAATCGGGAAGGTAAATTGATAAAAGAAATGAATTACCGCCGTGGACATGAAGAAGGGCAACAAAAATTGTTTTATGATAACGGAAAGGTGAGAGCCAATTATATTGTAATGAACGGAAGAAGATATGGGTTACTGGGAACCAAAAACTGCGTCAATGTTTCCGACAGTGTATTCAAAAATTAGTATCATTTTTATTTCACTCTGTCTTTTTGGATGCTCCGAAAATACTGAAAAAAGAAATCTGCCTTATTATAACACAGCAGAATTTTCACCGCTGTTTTTAACTTCGACAAAAGACGTTACTGAAAACATAACGCATACGATCCCTCCTTTTTCTTTTACTGACCAAAATGGGCAACAGATAACAGAGAGGGATATTGATGGGAAGGTTCATATTGCCAATTTTATTTTTACAAGCTGCATTAGCATATGTCCCGTGATGACCAGACATTAAAAGTTGATTCAAAAGAATTTTGGTGACAATTCCAAAGTTGTAATGTTATCTTTCAGCGTCACGCCATGGATTGATAACGTGGCCCGTTTGCGGCAGTTCGCTTTGCAAAATCAGATTAGCTCTTCAAACTGGCATCTGCTCACCGGTAATACGGGTAAAATTTATGAGCTTGCCCGCAAATCGTATTTCGCCGAAGAATACCTTGGTTTTACAAAAGACAGCACCCAGTTTCTTCATACAGAACATATTATTCTGGTGGATCAAAACAAAAGAATTCGTGGGATTTACAACGGAACTTTGGAACTAGAAGTGCAGCAGCTTTCAGCTGATATTGAACAACTCTTGAAAGAGAGCGAAAATTAGTAGTACAATTCTAAAAAAGGTGCGCCAAAATTTCTTTCGGCGCACCTTATAAAAAATTCAACTTTCAGTTCAGGCAGTTTCTAATTCCAGTTGTTTGCAATATCTTTTGCAACATTTGGGTTGTAATTTTTTTCAACATCCGGAATTGGTAATAAAACGTTTTTGTCCTGGAACGGTGATTTTCCGTCGCCCGGCTCTGCCGCTCTGGTTGCGTTGATTGTATTTTTGGCAAGCCCCCAACGGATCAGGTCAAAATAGCGGCTTTGTTCACCAGTAAATTCAAGTTGTCTTTCGCGCATTAAGATGGCCATGGCATCCGTTTTACTTGCTCCTAAACTTGCGTACTCGAAAGCATTTACTCTTTTTCTTACCTGATTAATTAAAGCAAGCGGCTGAGCTCCTGTTTGTCCTTGCTGGATATAAGATTCTGCCAGCATTAGCAATACATCAGCATATCTGATAACCTGTCCATTGATACTACTTGCAGGTCCGCCATAAGTGGCAACTTCGTTGTAATATTCATATTTTCTCCAAACATAATATCCCTGGGGATCATTGGCTTTGAAAGGAAAAGTAACTTTTCCGGATGCGCATTTTTCGCAATAAACAGTATCTCCACCACTCGCTGCGTTTCCATAAAAAGTTGAATAAGCACGCGGATCAGTGAAAGTACTACCCGTAGCCGGATTGGTGTATTTAAATGCTTTTACTGCGGCAGTCGTTACGTAAACGTTAAACCAGTCATTAAAACCATATTCCTGAGCACGGTCCGAGTGGGTTGCTTTACCACCCCACGTTTCTTGTCCTCCAAAAACATAATACTGGTTTCCAATTCCCCAATCCGTCCATGCTGCATTCATAACCTGGAAAATATTTTCCGGGCTGCTCTGATTTGATGTACTGAAAAGATTGTCGTAAGAAGTATCCAGTTTGTATGTAAACGGAGCCGATGTCAATTGCGTAAGCGTGGTTTGCGCTTGCGCATATTTGCCCTGGTATAGATATGCTTTGCCCAATAACGCCAAAGCTGCACCCTTGGTTGCTCTTCCCAGGCCAGTAGCAGCATCATAGCTTACCGGCAAATCTGCTGCGGCAGCTGTAAGATCGCTTTCAATAAAACTCCACATGGCACCTGTTGTGGCGCGAGGGAAATAGTTGTTTGCAACGGTGCTGTCATAAGCGGTGATCAAAGGCGCTCTTCCCCACAGATTTACAATATTAAAATAAGCATAAGATCTTAAAAAACGGGCCTCTGCGATATATTGCTTGGCATTCGCCTGATCCGCAGCTACCGTTGGTGCCCATACTTTGGCACGGTCTATGACAACATTTGCACGCAAAACCAAACGGTAAAGACTATTCCAAAGCTGCCCGATCTGGGTTTGACTTGTACCAAAAGAATAATCGGCCAACTGTGCCATATCACCCTGAAGGTTGGTGGTCTTTTTGGCGTCATATCCCAAAAGATCAAAGATAAAATAGTACTCTCTCGACCATAATCCGTTGTGTAACAGCGTCGCATAAGTCGCGACCACGGCCTGATTTAGTCCATCACTTGTCGTGAAATAAGTACTGTAATCATAACTGCTCTGACTTGTGAGTTCCAGTTTTGATTCGTCACAACCTGCAATATTGATTACAGCGAGCAACCCTAAAATATATATTGCTATTTTTTTCATTTCAATTCTCTGTTAGTAATTCCCAATTATTAAAATCCAAGTTGTATACCGCCCAGGAATGTTCTTGGCTGAGGCAGGTTAGCCCTGTCGTCAATACCACGGGAGAAAATATAACTTCCGCCGCTTTGTGTACTTACCTCCGGATCATAACCCGTGTATTTTGTAATTGTCACCAGGTTCTGCGCAGCTACGTAGAAACGAATGCTGCTGAAAACGTGTCCGTTACCAATATTGCTGATAAGGGATTTAGGAATTGTGTAACCTAATGTGATATTTCTAAGTCGCATGTAAGCACCGTTTTCCAGCCACCAGTCCGAAGGTCTCAGGTTTCCGTCACCTGTTGCACTTTGTCCGGCTCTTGGAAGAGCAGCTACATCACCCGATGTTTCCCATCTGTCAAGAATTCCCGTTGTTGCGTTATGTCCGGTCGATTCATTAAGTGTCACGAATTTAAATGCATTCAATAATTTCAGCCCCGAAACACCAGACACAACCATGTTAAAATCAAAGTTTTTATAATTCAATCCAGCATTAAAACCGTAAACAATTTTTGGAATCGGGTTACCCATTATTTTCTGATCTGTTGCATCCACTTTCCCATCTCCGTTGATATCTTTAAAGATAAAGTCGCCCGGTAGCAAACCAGCCTGATAAACTGTTGTAGCATCGCCGGATTTTGCTTTTGCAGCGGCATTCAAAGCATCAATTTCTGCCTGATCTTTTGCTACGTGATCCTTGTTATATCCATAAAATGATCCGATTGGAGAACCTGCCGCAGTGTATGTAAATGTTGGCAAGTTGCTGAATGAACCGGCCTGGATAGGTGCAGCAAATTCACTTCCCAAAGAATTTACAATATTTTTATTGTGTGCAATATTTCCATTAATGGTATAAGTCAAACCGTTTCCGGCTGAACCTCTGTAACCTGCCGAGAATTCAATCCCCTTATTTTGTGCACTCGCTGCGTTAGCATATTTGCTTGGCTGTGTACCACTTTGAGATGCGCCTGTACTTCCTGGTACCGGTACACTTACAAGCAAACCTGTACTTTTTCTGTTGTAATAATCAACAGTGACAGTCAATTTATTATGAAGAAAACCAAGGTCTAACCCAACGTCTGTCTGATCCGTAGTTTCCCAGCGGATATTAGGATTTGATAGCGTAGTGATGGTTGTACCAGGGTTGAATCCTTCATTTGTTCCTAATGAATAAACCAGGTTTCCGTTAGGATTTCCACTGAATGTCAAAACGTTGGTGATACCCGTTGTTGGAATTGTGTTGTTTCCGGTGCGTCCTTGTCCTACTCTCAACTTACCATCAGAAAGAAATGACAGATTATTTTTAACAAAATCTTCATCAATAAATCTCCACGCCAAACCGACACCGTAGAAATTACCAAACCGGTTATTTGCTCCAAAGTTAGAAGCTCCGTCACGACGGAAACTTCCTGTTATAACATATTTGTCGTTGAAAGAATACATACCACGTGCGAAATATGAGATAACTGAGGCGCGCGCATAACCATAACTTGATCCGGAAACAGTTTGTGACTGAGCCACACTGATATTCTGGATGGAATTGTTCGGAATGTTGGTTCCCTTTGCATCCACACTGGATGAGTGTCCCGGATCCAGATAACTATTACCCAAAGTGGCTGAAATAGAATGTTTTCCGAAAGATTTATTGTAGGAGAAATAATTTTCAATTGTGTAAAATGAATAATTATTGTATCCCAAAGTAGCTTGCTGCGGTTGTGTCAAGTTGTTACCGGCTGTGTAGCCATATTGGTAACCACTATTTTTTCCGCCACCGATTTCAGCAGAAAGCTGAGTACGGAAACGCAAACCTTTGATCAGATCCACTTCTGCAAAAACTTGCGGGAAAAACACAAAACCTTGTGTTACAGGATGATTCAAATTTATTGCCGCCAAAGGGTTATTACCACCGTTGAAATCATCAACGTTTGTGGTAATAGAATAACCACCCGGAATTTTCGGATCAAGAATGTCTTTGTAAGGAGCATATGAAACTGCTTCGGTAATGTTAGCCAGCTGCCCTTCATCCTTAACATAACGAACATTCAAAGTTTGTCCCAAATGAAAACGGCCAAGTGATTCATCAAGACTGAATCTTCCATTTACACGTTTGTCTGTATAGTTTTTCACAATCGCTTTCTGGTTCATATAACCAAGAGAGAAATTGTAAGTAACTTTTTCACTTCCTCCACTGATATTCAAATTATTCTGAGATGCCAATGCTGACTGGAAAATTTGTTTCTGCCAGTCGTTTCTATCTACACGAACATCTGCTGTATTGAATTTCTCAGGCAAAACCGCGTTTGTAGTAGCTGCGAAATCCTGTAACAAATCAACATATTGGGAAGCATTCAGCAGATCCAGCTGCTTCCAGGCTTTTGCCACACCCCACTGCGAAGTGAAATTTATTTTTGGCGCACCTGAAAGTCCTTTTTTTGTTGTGATAATTACAACGCCATTCGCCGCAGCAGAACCATAAATAGCCGTTGAAGATGCGTCTTTAAGAATGGTAATATTCTCGATATCCTGTGGACCCAAAGTGTTAAACATTGTTTTACTACCTTGAATACCATCAATAACATATAGCGGATCAACACCTGTGAACGAGCCAGTACCACGAATAAGTATCTGGGAATCAGAGCCCGGCGTACCATTGGATTGTAAAACCTGAACCCCGGCAGACTTACCGATCAGTAATTGCGATGCATTTGTGGCTGTGGTTGAACCAGCATCTTTTGCAGCAACAATGTCAACAGAACCCACCACGTCCTTTTTGCGTGAAGTACCGTAACCAATGACTACTACTTCATTCAGCGATTTGTCATCAGGAACCAGGCTGACATCAATGATAGCTCTGTCTCCAACTGGCACTTCCAAAGTTTTATAACCGACAAAACTGAATACAAGTACAGCAGATCTATCTGCAAACTCAACAGAATAACCACCATTCACGTCCGAAACAGAACCTGACTGTGTGCCCTTAACCCTGACACTAACACCAGGAAGCCCTTCTCCTTTTTCGTCAGTAACTTTTCCGGTTACTTTAATGTCTGCAAACGTTTGCATAGCACTAGAAATCGAGGATTCGTCTTTTGAAGTAACAGGCTTTTCCGCTGTCAGCAAAATTCTTCCTGATCTTGTAAGCTCATATGTGATGCCCAGAGGTACTAAAAGTGAATTTAATACTGTGGATAATTTTTGATTTGATACATGAAAAACCACTTCCCGGTTTGCACCGATTGCCTTATTGCTGTACACAAATTTTACATCCGCCTTCCCCTCAATCTGGCTCAAAACCTGCCTTAATTCTGCTTTTTCAACATTTACAGTGACCGTACGTTCCAAAACTTCCTGTGCTCTTCCTACATGTCCGGCATACGTGAATCCTGCAAAGGATATGCAAAATATAATTTGTGTCAACGAAATTTTCATGAGCAGATAGAGACAGGCACGACCTTTCCTTTGTCGATTTTTTTTCATAGTTTCGATTGTTTTTTGTAAAAAAAATAAGTCTGATATTTTCTCCTTCCCGTATCTTGCCGGATACTTGTTGGAAAGAAGGTATTACGAAGCCGGTAGCGTTCCACCGTTATCGGCTTTTTTTATCCTCTTTATTTCTAAAAAGAATAAGATTTTCAGGAGAGTTTATATTCGCATATATTCTGGTTTATTAGTGATAATTTCTTTAAGCTAATCAATCGCAACCGCTTCCTGTGATCAGTATTCTGGTGCCCTTGATCTCATAACGCGCCGTATTTGCCTTACATATCAAGTCCAGTTTGTCATAAAGCGGAATTTCAGATATATCGCCTGTGAACGTACATTTTTCAAGTAATTCATTCGCAAACACAATTTCGATACCGTATTCTTTTTGAAGTGTTGCGGTTATATCAACCAGCGCCTGGTTATTAAAAACAAGATTAGCACCTGTAATATTTTCAGGGATCAGTACAGGATCTTCCACAATTCCTGTAAGTAAATGCCCGCTTTCTTCATCATAAGAAACTCTCTGATTTGGTGTTAAAATCACTCCCTGTGAGCTCTTTTTGATTTTTTCCTTTCGGTTATTACGCAAAAAATGATTTTCAAAAACCGATACTTTTCCGGTTAACACTTCCACTTCCGTCGTAAAAGTTTCTTCATTGGTTTTAACCCAAAAACTGGTTCCCAGAACTTTCGTAACAAGTTTGCCGCTGTAAACAAAAAAAGGTTTTGTAGGATTTTTTGATATTTCAAAAAAGGCATCCCCTTCCAGCTGCACTTCTCTTTTGTCCAGTGAAAATACGTTAGGATAAGAAATACTGCTGCCCGGTGACAAGGTTACCAAACTATTGTCTTCCAAACGAATTCGCTGAATCGAAGTCGAGCTGTTCACAGAAGATTTCAGATTTCCCTTACGCGAATGCAGTACAAGCGATTCACTTTTCATAGCAACACGTTCCTGACTTTTCTTAAACAAAAAGGAAAAACCAAGAAGCAAGGCCATCGCCGCTGCGATACCATATCTCAGAAGAGAAGATTTCCACCAAACCGCCTTCTGCTCATGTTCTTCTTCGTATATACGTAACTCGGGCTGATCCATATCCCGACTGATATTCTTCAAAATTTTATCTTCCAGAAAAGATATCTCATTTGTATCCATGGAAACCGGGAAATCTTTATTCAGACTTTCGTACCACAAATGAATCCTCATGATTTCATCGGCAGTACAATTTCCCTGTCGGTAACGTAAAAGGAGTTCCTGAATTTCTCGATCTGACATGTGACAAATACTTTGCTTTTTAAAATCAATAGGGTAAGGTCATAGCTGAACTATACTAACAAGCCGCACAACTTCACATTTACCCTAAATGATTTTATTTATTCTTCAAAAGTTTATATGATACAGACACAAGTGACTGAATAAACTTCAAATAGTACTATAAAATTTATTTAGCTTGATCAGAAAGGACCCTATTGTTAGTGCCAGAATGAAATTCCCAAAAGCAAAAGTGAAATCAGCACTTCTTTCAGGTAAATCCGGATGGACTTGGTGGCTTTTGTAAGATGATATTCTACGGCCTTCTCGGAAAGATCCAGATGGCTTGCAATTTTAGCTAATGACCAGTTTTGAAGGCGGCATAGCTTAAAAACTTCTCTTGTTTTTTCAGGAAGGATTTCCAGTCCCTTATCGATCATTTGTACCAGATCATTAAAAACAACGGTATTCTCAGTATTCAAATCTTCAAAAGAAGCGAATGCTTTGTAATACTCAGCATAAGTATTTTGTCTGCCAGCTGCACGAATCTGGTCAATAACCTCATAACGAACAGCCGAAAAAAGATAAAAATCCAGCTGTGTAATCCGGATTGTTTCTCTTTCCTTCCATAATCTTGTAAAAATATCCTGGATAAGCTCCTCAGCCAGTTCGCGGTTTTGCAGTTTGCGGTTCGCTACCGTAAACATTCTGTACCAGTATTCTTTATAAATGATAGTAAAGGCATCCCTGTCTCCCACTCTCAAACCCTCAATTAAATCTGTTTCGGATGGTTTTTTGTAATCTATCATTACCAATTGGTTCACTACCAGATAATCTGACTCTTTTGTTTACTAAACGATTACTTCAACAAAGTAATATTTTTTATTGCAATTATTCTACTTAAAATCTTGCAAAAATTTCCCTCTTTTTCAACACTACGCCAGCAAAGGTAAAATTTGTTGCAAACTCCCATCCTAAAAATGATTAAATTTTTGGAATTTAACCGGGATATTTTTTTCTTCCTGATTATGAAACTATTGACTAATTCTCCAAAAGCTGGTCTTTGTTGATTTTCTTTGATATCTTATCAATTCACCTGCGTACTGTATTCTTCTAAATTATGCATTCACAAAACTTTGTCACCAAACACAAATTTTTAATAACCGGTGTTCTTTTGGCTGCGGTTATTGGAATTCAGTTTGTACGGCCCGGAATTGAAAATCCTCCCGTTACAGAAAATATAATTGCTCCACACGACGTGCAGGTAATTTTAAAAAAAGCCTGTTATGATTGTCACTCCAACGAAACGCAGTTATTATGGTTTGACAAAATTGCTCCTGCTTCCTGGATGGTAGCGAAAGATGTTAAAGATGCCCGGCATGTTTTAAATTTTTCTCATTGGGACAGTCTGGCTCCCGGAGATCAAAAGGCAAAACTGTTTGAAGCCTTCAACCAGATTTCATTGGGCGCAATGCCGCTGAAACAATATGCTGCACTTCATCGCGAAGCTAAATTATCTGCTGCCGAGATTTTAATTTTGAAAAGTTATATAACCAGTCTTGTTTCTTTTAAAACTTCGGACACTTCCCTGGTAAATGCTGCGAACCACCAATATGATGAATGGACTGGTACTAAATCTGCCAAAGTAAAACCTGCACCAAACGGCATTGAATACATTCCGGATTTTAAAAACTGGAAAGCAATAAGTACTTCTGATCGTTTTGATAACGGGACGATGCGGGTTATCGTAGCGAACGATATTGCCGTGAAAGCAATTAAAGAAAACCATATAAATCCCTGGCCCAACGGTGCGACTTTTGCCAAAATTGCCTGGGATGAATTAATCGATTCAACAGGAAAAGTGCAGACTGGCGCCTTTAAGCAGGTAGAATTTATGATTAAAGATGACAACAAATACCAGAAAACGGCTGGATGGGGATGGGCCAGATGGAAGGGAATGCAGCTGACCCCTTATGGTAAAAACGAAACGTTTACCCAGGAATGTATTAATTGCCACCGTCCTGTGAAGGATAATGATTTTGTTTTTACAATGCCACTTCACCTTCAACCCAAATAATCATGAAAAATCTGACGATACCAGGCTTTCTTACCTTACTTATTTTGACGGGTTGTTCAAAAGAAAACTCATACAATGAAAGCGCTTCTCTCTCTGATAGCACAAAGATTTCCAGCGTTTTGGAAGGAAAAGTACTGACCTCCATGGTTAATACAAAAGAAAAAACCATGGCTACCTTATATGGCAATGATATCGCGGTTGAATATGCGAGAAATTCCAAAGATCATAAATATCCGGCCGGTTCCGAACTTTCGCTTGTAACCTGGTCACAAAAAGAGGACGTACACTGGTATGGTGCGAACATTCCCGGGGAAATAAAATCTGTTGAAATTGTGAAATACCAAAGTCCCAACGCGGCCACTTTGGTCTGTTATCAGGGAAAAAATCTGGAACTGCAAAAGCCTGATTTTAAAACTGCTGTGACAAGAATAGCTTTTATTAGTAATCAACGGGCCGCAGTATTACCATAATAAATACTGACTTTTGAATTTTCAAAATTGCCTGAATGAAATGGCCGAAGTATATATTTCTCTAAACAGATACTTCGGCCGCAAAATATTGTTGCAATCAGGCAACAAATAATAATTTTTCTTTTTCCTTTTTCTTCAATTTTCTTCGGTGTCTTTCAAGGTATAAATTGCCGCATATCAGCAAAGTAAGACTAACCGCAGCTTGCAGATAAGTAAACTGAATCAGTACTTTTGACCAGCTTAACTGCTTCATAAATATCTCCTTGAATAACAACAATCCGGCACTGCCCAGATATCCGATACTTTCGCACATATAGACAAAAAAACCGGCATTGGCTCGGATCCTGAATAAGGCAATCATGCGATCAAAGAGAGCAGACTGAATTACTGTAAATCCCAGAAACATTCCTGTTCCGATCGTCATCATCCAGTATAAACCGCTGATCAGATGCATTTCGAAAAGCAAACTTGAAACGCCACTCATGATTACGCCGGCAAAGATGACAAGATTTGTCATCCGAAAACCGATCAGGTTATTTTTGATAAAAGCCAGACTTGCTACTACAATCAGTACTATAAATCCGGTTGTCATTTCTGTTTTTGATAAAACAGAACTTACCCAGCCTACCGAAATTTCATTCCAGATTTCAATGGTAAAATTATCCCGAAAGTCTCGCCCAACGATCAACAGCGCGTAACAAACCAGGATACACAATACCGGAAAACCATATTCTTTCAAGGCATTCTTTTTATCCGCATCGGTCATTGGCTCTCTTTCCGTGCGAAGTAAAACATCCTCTTTCGTGGGTGCAGGCATCACATGAAGCATCCAGACAAAAAACAGAAAAAACGGAAGAAATAATAATCCCATCAAAAACGGCATCCAGAATTCACCAATGGCGGGCAGCCAGTGATGCACTTCCAGATATATGGTTTTGAGTATCCCGGAAGCTGCTATTATACTGATATTTAATCCCAGAGCAATCATCTCTGTAAACCTGCGACCTTCGAGAAAACTAAAAACAACACCGTAAACCATGCCCAGCGGCAAGCCGTTAATAAATAGAAAAACGAAATTATAAGGATAAGGAACGATGCCAAAAAATAATAGTGCAACCTCAGCAACCAGAATCAGCAGAATGATAAGCTTAACCCGGTCAGATGCCTTTAATTCCGAAATGACTTTGATTCCTGCAAATTTGGACAAAGTATAACCCGCAACCTGAGCCAGTATCAAAACTGATTTATACCCAATCCCCCAAAGTTCCAGCCCCTGATAAAGGCCTGAATTAAAGGGTTTTCTGAAAGCATACATACAAAAATAAGCACCAAAAGACGCTACGATGGACCAGATAACAAATAACGTATTTGAGCTTAACAACGCTTTCTTCACTCGCATAATCCGGTATTTTCAATTAATATTTTTCTACCAAAGAGGCTACTTCAAGTGCATTTTCCAAAATCTGTAATGCTTGCTGCAACTCGTCACGCGTAATTGTTAAGGGTGGTGAAAGCTGCAAAACATTGCCCTGGGAAACCTTAAAACTCATTCCATTTTTCAGACATTCGTACATGACAATTTCTGCTTCACGGACGGCTTTTTCTCTCGTTTCTTTATCCTTTACCAATTCAATTCCCCAAAGAAGCCCTATGCCGCGGATATCTCCGATCAGTGGGAATTTTTCAGCCAGTTTAGCAATTTCTTCCTGCATAAAAAGTGCATCATCCTGCACTTTTTCAAGTATATTATTTTGTTCAATAAATTCGAGCATTGCAAGCGCCGCTACACTCCCTAATGGACTTTTTTCATGTGTGAAATGCCCAAGAGAAATACTTCCGGCTACATTATAGCTTTCACGCGCAACGATGGCTGCCATAGGCATTACTCCTGCCCCAAGGCCTTTACCAAGACAAATAATATCCGGCTCAAAACCATAATTTTCAAAGGCAAACATTTTACCGGTACGGCCAAATGCGATCGGAATTTCATCCAAAATCAGCAGCACATTATGACGGGTACAAATTTCCCGAACCCGGTCCCAATATGCCTGAGACGGAATCTGAACGTCGGTATTTCTTATTGTTTCAATGACAAAGGCTCCGATATCTCCTTCTTTTTCAATCACATATTCCAGATAATCAGCATAAGCCATATCACCATTGCCCGATGAAACGAAAGGACCGCGGTACCTCATCGGAGGCGGAATTCTTTCAACTCCTGGCATAAGCGGCCCCATATCTTTACGGAAATCCAGCTCCCCGCCGGCAGAAATTGCGTCAAGCGATGCGCCGTGAAATGAATCCCAAAGCGAAATAATTTTATGTTTTCCAGTTACAATCCGCGCCAGTTTAAGCGCCATACTGATAGAAGAAGTACCGCCCGGAGCGAACAAAACCCGCTTTAAATCACCTGGTAATAAGGACCCAAGTTTTTTTGCCAGTTCAATGGCAGGAACGTTGGTATATCGTCTTGGTGAAAAAGGAAGAACATCCAGCTGCGCTTTGATTTTGTCAAGAACATAAGGATTCCGGTACCCAACCTGATGCACATTATTGCCGTGGAAATCCATGTACTTTTTACCCTGAATATCAGTCAGATAAATCCCTTCGCAAGAAGCCAGAACGTCCAGACAAGGTGTTGACAAAGCCTGGTGTAAAAAATATTCTGCATCCTCTTCAAGATAAGAAAGCGTGTCTGTATCCTTAATTACAGCATACCAGTTGCTTCTTTCTGAGGTCAGATTAATGTCTCCTTCGGTTCTGTTGTGTTGTTTTTCACTCATTTTAATAAAAATTTCACCGGATCAGAATTGTTATCCAAGATATTAAATTAACCCGGGACTTTCGCCCCGGGTTGTTTAGGAATAGTCACTTGTTATTTTGTAAAAAGTTTGTCGGCAGGAATCAGCTGCTTGGCTATGCCCGGACCTTTGTAAAAAGTATCGAGCCAGAATCCTCCTCCGTTATTGTAATAGTCAACCCGGATCGCGTGTTTTCCCGCAGTCAGTTCAGCAGAGCCTGTTTCTTCCTGAACACCATGATTTCCATCATTATCGACAATTTCCTTTCCGTCAATATAAAGTTTACTGCCATCATCCGACTGGGTTGAAAAAGTATATTTACCCGGCGTATCAATCTGGATGAAACCTGAAAACTGTAATGCAAAGCTGAAATTATCCTTTTCAACCATGCCATTAATCTGGTCACGGTTGATATTAAATTCAGGACTTGTCCATGAAGAACCTTTTTTTAAGGTCGAGAACACAGGAATTTTGGTCAGATCTTTTCCCTGATAGAAAGTAGTCGTCAACCCGTTTCCTTGTCCGGGTTTTACGAGACGGAAATAAGCAGTTGAAAGTAAACTTGCGTTTCCTTTCTCATCATAACTTTTTGCTTTTACAACAGTTGTCTTGTTTACAGTAAACGGCTCTTTGTAAACCGGAGAAGAGTTTTTCGGGTCCGATCCATCAGTAGTATACCGCGTCACTCCTTTTTCTGCTTTTGTATCAATCTTTACCGTTGCCGTTTCTGTTGTGTACAATCCGCCGGCTTGCTGATACAATTTGCGATCAGGATAAATTACGGGCTGGGCGACTGTTTTTTCTCCGAGATAGAGATTTTCAGGTTCTGAAAATCCTTCAAAAACTGGTTTTACCGGCCGGCCAATCCATGCATACGGAGGCGTTACTTTTAACGCAAAAGCAATGGTAGCAGCCAGATCATAAGTGTAAACCTGCTGCTCAATTTTGTAGCCTTTTTTTACATCCTTGCCATAAAAAATTCCGGCAATTTCAGCTTCCTGAGGTGTGGCACCGCCATGTCCGTAACCAATTCCACCGTGATCCGCCCAGATTATTACCAGCGTATTTTCTTCAATGCCGGCATCTTTAATTCCTTTCAGTATCTGACCGACCAGAGAATCCGTTTTCGCAACAGCCTGATAATATTCGGCAGAACCATGACCTCCGTGGTGACCGGCATGATCAACGTGATCGAAATGAACAAAACCAAGCACAGGTTTTTTCTCTTTGATATACCGAATGAAATCCGTTGCGGTTGAATCTTCCGTGGAAAAGCGTTTGTCATAATTGACGGCACTTTTTTGAAATAATCTTCCAAAACCATCCCAGTGATAGACCGTACCAATTTCAACCTCAGGTTTTTCGCGGTGAAGCACACTGAAAATGGTTGGAAAACGACCGTCCGCTTCCTGCACAATGGGCGGCAGACTATGATCATCCATTTCCCAGTCATTATTGATAACGCCGTGCTGCTCCGGCCCTGCTCCCGAAATCATGGAAGCCCAGTTCTGGCTGCTGCTGGAAGTCAAAACCGTACGAACATTCCATTTCACGCTGCCATTGGCAATCATGTCATGAATAATCGGCGATTTGGATTTTTGGATACCGTCAGGACTCAATCCGTCAACACCAATAACGATCACGTGTTCAATACCGTCAGGAAATTTTTCACCTTCTTTTTTGCAGGAAAAAAATAATCCGGCAAAGGCAAGAAAAGCAAGGGTTTTGGAATTTTTAAATTTCATCACGTTAATATTTACTCCTTAAATTCATTTAATACTTATTGTTTATCCCACCAGACACGTGTTTTCAAATCATCCGCACCGCCTAGTAAAGCAACGCCTTTGGCATAATTCGCTTCATTAATCCGCAGCTCATCCGCCGGATAAAACATTCTCCTTGGAATATATCCAGGTCCCACCGGCCCAACCGGAATTGTCGGAATCCCCGTTCTTCTCCATTCAGACCACGCTTCATAACCAACAAGATACAACGAAATCCATTTTTGAATACCAATTTTTTCAAGCTTTTGAGCGCTCGTTCCGGTATATGCAACGGCATCCTGTTTGAAATAGGCATCGTCAGCCGTGATACCTGCCGGAGTAAGTTTCAGGTAAGAAGTTGCGTAATTTGCAGGAATGCGAGAAGCCAGATAAGTAAACTGATCTTTTATTCCATTTTGATAATACTTTTCTGCCGCTGTTGATCCACCCGTGATATAACCCTTTTCCGCGGCTTCTGCCAGAATAAATTGTAACTCGGAATAACTCATCAATATACCTTCGCCTGCTTTTGCATTGGCAAGGTCCGGGCTGTATTGAATCGACATCCACAACATGCCCGTCGGAGAAGTAATATTGGCATTTGGCAATGATCCTATCCCATTAAGATCACCTGCATAAACGAATTTAGAAGGATCAGGGCGATTTCCACTGGCATCAATTGCGCTGCTTGCCGGCGTTGGAAGTGCATAAACATAAAGTCTTTTGTCGTTCATTTCGATCAGGTAATCGACAAGCTGTTTGGAAATTTTCGTGCTTGTTCCCCCATTTCCCGAACGGTAGAAAGGAGATTCGTTAGCTGGAATATCAGCGATATATTCCAGTGCCGCCTGATCCGCGTTTGATGTAAAAACCGGATAGGTTGTAACATCACCAACCATTTTTTTCATTTCTGCCGTCGGATCAACTCTCTTGGATTGACGCATCAATAGGCGCAATCTTAAACTGTTCCCGAATTTTCGCCAACTGGAAGTGCTGCCGTTATAAAGAATATCACCTGTTACCGACTCAGTTCCGGTACTTAACAAAGTATTAGCTTCTTCAAGATCTGCCAGTAATCCGGCATAAACTGCTTTCTGAGATTCGTATGTTGGATTACTGATGCCGGTAAGTTTTGCACTGGCCGCATCGCGAAAAGGAATCGGGCCATAAATATCGGTCAGATTTTGAAACAGCCATGACCGGAGCACCATGGCAATTCCTTTATAATTTTTTAAACCTTTCTCTTCCGAAAGCATAATAACTTCGTTCAGATCACGGATGTAATCATAATTGTTCCATAAAAAGTAGCCGCTTGCATCTGCCCGCGCCCAGTTGCTGAAATTACTTGCGTAATCGGAGGCAATTAAATTTGCCGCTATACTCCCCCGGTCGTAAGAACTTGAAAAGTTATTGTTAACGGCGGAACGTATTGCATTGGGTAACAAAAGCCCAACATTCGTTACTTCATCGGGTGAATTGGGATTTGTATTTATTTTTTCAAAGTCGTTGGTACAGCTTAAACTCAGCAGCAGTAACAAGAATGGTATAAAGCTTAACTTTTTCATAATTTCTGGTTTTGCCGTTTAAAAAATCAAGTTCAAACTAACACCCATTTCCCTTGTGGAAGGAGTACTCATATTTTCAAATCCAGGGATTAAACCGCTGCCATCCGTTGCCGTTGTAACTTCCGGATCAAAATGTTTATTGCTTTTTGGCGTAATCAGGAACAGATTTCTGCCGGTAACGGAGATTTTCGCCGTTTTTATGAATTTGCCATTTGCAAGCCATTTTGAAGGCAAAGAATACCCGATCGAAAGTTCACGCAGCTTGAAATAAGTTGAGCTGAAAAGCTGTGCTTCCGAAATGTGATCCAGCGGTTTTTTGATGAAATACCGTGCATTAGTTCCATAAACACCAGTGCTGTATGTTCCGTCTGTACTGGTGTTATTTGGCTGGTAAGATCCGTCTGCCATAAGTGCCGCACCCGGAATATAATACTTGCCATCATATTCCTTACCCGGCGTACGAGCGCCACGTCCCACTGCACTTTCTTCTAACTGACCAGAACCAACTGCTTTGTTGTAGAATCGGGAAACAAACTTACCGCCATATTGACCGCCAAACATAAAATTCAGACTTAGCCCTTTGTATGTCAACTGGTTATAGATTCCACCAGTCCAGTCCGGATGATAATTTCCCAGATAAATATCTTCGCTGGTACCTCTTGGATAAGAATCGTTGAAGATGATCACATTTCCTTTCATGGGTCCGTCTGGAACTCTTTGGTAACCAGGTCCCCAAATTGATCCCATTTTTTGTCCAACCCGAGCCTGAATAGAAGCATCTTCACCAGGAGCAGCCTGAACAATTTTATCAACATCAGGTGTTAAAGAAAGAAGTTTCCCTACATTATGAGACCAGTTTACGGTAATATTCCATTTGAAATCGCCTGTTTTAATGGGTGTAAAATTCAAGACAACTTCAACACCTTTATTTCTGATTTCACCGGCATTGATTTGTCTGCTTGTAGCGCCTGAGCTTTGTACCGAAGGAAGGCTGATGATCTGATTCTTGGATAGCGCATTGTAATACGTTACATCAAATCCTAAACGGTTTTGGAAAAAGCTTACAGCGGTCCCAATTTCATAAGTTGTGATGATTTCAGGTTTCAATTTTGGGTTCAAAAGTGATCCTGTACCAACCAAAGCATAATTACTTCCCCAGGGCGATGCATAATTGTATGTATTTTTCAAAGCATATGGACCTGTGTCATTACCCACTTTCGCCCAGCTTCCTCTTAACTGTGCCTGGCTGAAAAATTCAGGAAGATTGAAAATGCTTTTAAGATTTCCATTCAAACTGACAGAAGGATAGAAATACGAATTATTTCCAGCGGGTAATGTACTTGACCAGTCGTTACGTGCAGTTACATCCAGGTAAACATAATCTTTATAATTCAGATTGGCAGTACCGTAAAGACTGTTGATCCGTTTTTTGAATTTACTTGAACTTCCCGTTAAAGCAGTTCCCGTATTTCCAATGCTGTAAACACCTGGAATCAGCAGTTGCGGAGCAGCTACATCTTCGCTATGGCCATTGTTGTCAAAACGGTTTCCACCAGCTGAAACATTGATACCAAAATCTCCATTCCGGGTTGTGTTGTTGTAAGTCAACAGGAAATCTGCATTGCGTTCTTCATTTTTGATTTGAACAATTTCATAGCGACCGCTTTCATAATCAACCGTACTTACGGCCCACTGCATTGGTCTGAAATCGTTGTAAAAATCGTCTGCAACACGCGCCTTTAATTTCAAATGATCTGTGAAGGCATATTCGAGTGCAACGTTTCCATAAACGCGATCTTTGTTCTGCCCCTTCGTGTCCTGATATTGAAGGAAGAATGGATTGTTATGATTTTCACCGTAGTTATATTGATACTGACGAATTCCTTCCAAACCTGGCTGCCAGTAATTTTTCAGACTGTTCATGTTCACATTTCTGCCCATCCAGGTAAAGAAATACATGAACGTGCTGCGACCATAACCATTATCCGGCCGATTGTCGCTGGTTTGTCTTACATAATTGATATTGATCGAAGAAGTCAGTTTTTTAGATAGTTTGTAAGAGCTGTTTAAATTCACCTGGTAACGATCCAGATTGTTATTGGGGATAACACCTTTTTCATTTAACGAAGTAAGGGAAAGACGGTAATCTCCATGCTCGTTTCCGCCAGAGAAAGCTAGGTTGTTATAGTACTTTTTCCCGGTGGTAAAGAAATCCTTCACGTTATTTGGTTGTGAAACCCAGGGTGTCTGCAGCACGTCACCTCTGTTGCTGACAGCTACATCACCGCCCCGATAACCATTGGTAGTTGGGGAATCAAACTGAGCTCTTGTAGTTCCGATATCCATTCTTGGCCCCCAGCTTTCATCATAATCATCATTATTTCCATTTGGATAAGCCGACCAGCTTGCTCCAAAATTCGATCCGTCATATTGTCCGTTATTTCCCTGACCAAACTGATTCTGGAATTTCGGCAGCCGTCCTACTTTGGTACCGAATATATACGAGTTAAAACTTACGCCAACGCCTTTTCGGTTGCTGCCTTTTTTCGTTGTGATCACAATCGCGCCTCTCGCCGCACGTGAACCGTACAAGGCAGCTGCCGCAGGACCTTTTAAAACGTTAACCGACTCAATATCAGCCGGATTTATTTCTGACGCACTATTTCCGTAATCTGCTGAACCACTATTATTTGTATTATCATTACCAACTGGAACTCCGTCGATAATAAAAAGCGGCTGGCTTTGCATGGACAAAGAAGATTCTCCCCTGATTACAATCCTTGCAGACGAACCAACGCCGCCTGCTCCACTGATATTGACACCGGCGATTTTCCCGGAAAGGTTATTGACGAAATTGGAAGCAGGAGACTCGTTAAGTATCTCACCTTTAACCTGCTGTGTTGAATACCCAAGTGATTTTTTCTCTCTGCTGATACCCAGTGCCGTTACAACAACCTCATCCAAAACATTGTTATCTTCTTGCATGGTCACGTCGACAGATGTTTTTCCGCCTACTATTACCTGCTGGGTCTTATACCCGATAAAAGAAAATACCAGTATGTCAGCAGTTGAGCCGACCGCAATCTGAAAGTTTCCGTCCGCATCACTCGCAGTGCCTTTTTGCGAATCTTTGATCACAATATTAACACCAGGAAGACTCTGTCCTTTTGAATCCGTTACCTTTCCCTTGACATTAATATCAGCACTAACGGCATCTGATATCGAACGATTACTGTTATACGCTAGAATATTTTCTATCGCTTTATTTTTTCCAGTCAAGGTGTTTGTCCCGGCTTTGTTGACTTCCAAATCCGGAAATCGGGTTTTGACTGCGGCGTGCACCGGGCTGAAATTCCCGTTGGCAATCAGTATCCCAAACGCAAACAATCCGGCACTTTTCAGCTGGAAACGTTTTGTAGAGAGAGGTTTCATCCTAGTATCAAGTTTATGGGTATATGCTTTGATTTGTTCAATCCTAGTCCGGTGAGCGCAGGCAAAAAGCTGCCATTTGCTCAATACAATGCCAATACCATTCTGCGAAAAGCAAACTGGCTCAATAACCTGATCTGATATTATTCGATTTCAATAATCTGTGAGGAATATGAGTCCTCACAGATATAAATTATTTCTATTGATAAGTTCCGCCGATCACCTGATCGCAAAGGCCGAATGAAAGTGTCATTCCTGCGCCGCCCAATCCATTAATGATGGTAACCCCATCCTCCGGTTTTAAAACAATTTCGGTATTTCCGTTTGTCATTTTCGGGTAAATTCCATGCCATGTCTGGAATACTTTCGGCGATTTGAACTGCGCAAAAGTAGCCAGATAATCAAGAATCATCGTATTGATAAATTCACGGTCAAAAGGATCAAAGGTCAGTGCATATTCGTGCGAATCACCTACCGTAATCTCGCCAAGGCCATTTTGTGAAGCCATCACGTGAATTCCCCATTTCAAATATTCTGCATATTCTTCCTTGTATCTCGCTTTCAATGTTTCAAGAGAAGGCGCCGCTTTGAAACCATCATAATGAATCAAAGATAGTCCCCCACACAATGACGGACCAATTTTCCAGTTATCCGGCTGCGCTTCAAGCCTAAGCATCTGAAGCTTGCATTTCGTTAATGGTGAAGCTGAAAATATGGCTGGATAAAGTGTTTCAAAATCCTGACCGCTGCATACAAAAATTTCGTCTGCCGCCCACTGTTTTGCGCCTGATCTTACCGTCGGATAATCCACTTCGGCAATGGCAGTATCCCAGATAAAATTCACACCGTATTTTTCAGTAAGGTAAGCCGGAATTCCGGCAATTGCCTGCCTTGGATCGACGATCATTTCATCTTCACAAAATAAGGAGCCCAACAATCCGTTTGCATTTACGGCCGGCGACATATCCAGTGTTTCCTGAGCCGTTAATACACGAACAGGCCGTTTGTCGCTCACTTCAACAATCTCTTTCACAACATTCAGTTCATCCTGGTGGTAAGCCATATGCAAACTTCCTCCTTCATGAAACCAAAGTTTTGCACCCGTTAAAACTTCTTTCCAGATACTTTTAGCCTTTAAAGCTCTTTCGTACATCTTTCCTTCCGGCTGCCCAATAGGCCACACCATACCAAAATTGCGGATCGAGGCTCCAACTGCCTTGCTTGATCTTTCGATAACCGTAACGTGATAGCCCCTTGCACCTAATGCGCGTGCCGTTGCCAGCCCAACAATCCCTGCACCGATCACAATTGCTGATTTACTCATCTTTTTAATATCTAATCTTGTTGAGTCGTGACTGTTTGAGGCATAATAATATTGATGACATCCGAAATATCATCGATGATATGCGTAGGGTTGTATGGAATTAATTCTTCCCGCGTAAAAGCTCCGGTTGTAACTCCAATCACATATTTGCAGCCGCTGTTGATTCCCTCATTAATATCTACTTCGGTATCGCCTACTTTGGCTATTACTTCCGAGGATTTAATTTCCAGGGCCGCCTTAATTTTTTCTATCATATCAGGAAACGGACGACCGTGTTCCACTTCATCACTTGCTACAAGGAAATCAACTTTATCGGCCCAGCCCAAACGTCCCATAATAACGTCTGCAATATTTCTTGAAAAACCAGTATCCAGAGCGATTTTAATTCCTGCCTCACGCAACTTCAAAAACGTATCTTCTACATTCGGAAGCGGAACAATATCATTTGAAGTTTCATAGAATTTAATCATACTGTCAACAAACTCGGTGTGAATACTATCTATGAGCGCTTCGGTTATTTTTTGCTTTTCCGGTTCATGCTTTTCAAGCATCATTTTAATTGCGACCGGTTTCTCATATCCCATGATCGGATTGATGTTTTCAATCGCGATTGGGTAGCCGTAATTATCCATCGCATTCTGAAAAGCTATGCCCACGAAATTTTTATCTTTTACCGTGGTGCCAGCCATATCAAACACAACAAGCTCAATTGACATTTTTATATCTGTTTAATTGGTGAACTAATACTAAACATTAAAGAAATCAAAAAAACGATTAAGTAACAAATTAGTGATACAAGCAAATACAACAAGTCAATTATTACTTAACTTTTTAAAATTCAAATATTTGCTAACTATTACATTTACAAGATAAAAATACTTTAAAATTAAAATATCACCAAATATAAGTTAATAAATATTTAACAATTAACAAAAAGAACTATTTTAATATTGTAAAATTAAGTGGTTTAAACTTAATGTATATTAAGTAAATGTTAATTAATACTAAACAAATCATAACGCAGCCGATGAATTGTTTTTCTTTCGCCAAGGCTGGATTTTTTGTAAACTTTTCAAATCAACAAATAAAATAAAGTACTAAAACGATTTTCCATGCCGATTTTCTGCTCTTTGCCTTAAATTGCCGGCAGCATACCGGTTATTAAGTTAATATTTTGACCTCACATTAATCAGCCTATTATGAAGTTCGGGTTATATCAAATTGATGCTTTTACAGAAAAGGTTTTTGAAGGAAATCCAGCTTGCGTGGTTCCTCTGGAAAGCTGGCTGCCGGACGAAATACTTTTAAAAATCACCCGGGAAAATGCAGTTGCCGAAACCGCATTTTTTGTGATAACCGGTGACCGGATTCATCTCAGATGGTTTACGCCTGAAATTGAAATGGATCTTTGCGGCCATGCCACCTTAGCCACGGCTCATGCACTTAAAACAATTTTGAACTATCCGAAGGAAGAAATCATCTTCGATACTTTAAGCGGTGAACTGGTGGTAAGTACAAGTGAGGAAATGTATTTCCTGAACTTTCCATCCAGAAAAGCACAACCCGCCGAATTACCTGAAAACATCAAAAAATCGCTAAACATACAACCTAAATCAGTCCTCAAATCAAGAGATTATGTTTTGGTTTACGATACTGAAAGTGAAATAAGAAATATTAAAATTGACAGGAATTTATTCGATCAGGAGAATCTGGATCCGGGTGGTGTTATTGTTACTGCGAAAGGCGATAATTGTGATTTTGTTTCCAGATTCTTCACCCCACAGGCTTCAATTTTGGAAGATCCAGTTACGGGTTCTGCGCATTGTACGCTTATACCGTATTGGAGTGAACTATTGGGTAAAAAAGAAATGAAAGCAGAACAAATTTCTGAAAGATCAGGAAAGCTGCTTTGTTTCGATAACGGGGACCGGGTTTTGATCGGCGGAAAAGCAAAAACTTATTCTGAAGGTAATTTTTGGATTGAGTAATGAAAATTCTTTGTCAAAAGCGACAGCTTGAAACCATCGATTTGACAAAAGATTGATTATCGTCCAAAGAAACTGCCAATTGAAATCATTAATAAAAGCGATTCTTCTTTGGAGGTTCCGGCGCTGATATTAAATGCAAATTGTTCCCGGAAAGGCGTGACATAAAAACCGCCTCCATAGCCCTGATGCCAGTATTCACCAGAGGAAGGCTCACCATCAGCCCAAACTCTGCCGACATCATAAAATCCTCTGACACCTATTTTCAATGGAATGAAAGTGTTTCTGGTCTGGGTTAGCTGGTATCTTAATTCTGTGTTCAAAAAGGCGCGGGATTCGCCTGTAAATCTGTTTCTTCTAAAACCTGCCAGATCATTTAACTGACCCAAAGACAAAAGTTTGTAGAACGGCAGCTGACCTTTGGTAATACCTCCACCAAGTCTCAAACCAAAGGTCAGTGGATTTTTGTGATGGGTTGAAAGATATTGCTCCATTTCAAATTCCGTGATCGAAGCAACTTTGTCATCCGATTTGGAAACATGACCTATTTGCTGGATTAATTGCACACGAAATCCGCGTTCCGGTAAGGCAATTCGGTCCCGGAAATCCAGATTGAAAATCCCCTTTGCAAAAAGGAGGTTCAATTTTTCAACACCAAATGCATCCGGATGATCGGACAAATAGCTGTTATTTCGCTGGATTCCTTCGTCCCGTTCATATTTCGCAGTGAGCTCGATTCTGCTTAATTTCCAAAACTGACGTGTGATTCCCGCCGCGAGGGAAACGGAATTGTATTGAGTCCGGTAGTAATTATTACCCTTTTCGGTGTCTTTTTTCGTATCATTTCCTACACCAAAGAAAAAGTTGTAATTGAGTGGGCGCGACACGATAGCTTCTGAAATCCCGTCCCATTTCCCAAAAAGCTCCCTGAACTGATTGGCATAACTAAACTCGTAATTTCCCTTGGTACTAACCGATGCTTTGAAAATATGCCTGGCACTGAAATCGGGTTTTGAGAAATTCTGTCTCGTAAACGTAACGCCGCCCGTTAGAGCCACACCGGTAAATGAATTAAAAGTGATGAGTCCGAGTGGAAAATAGGTATTGTAAGCAAATGCGTTACGATCATATTCATACAATTTTTCGCTGGCCGGTTTTACATCTTCTCCCTCAACACCAAGATCAAGTTTTCCATCTTTGTCTTTTTCATAAATCAGCGTTTTTTTGCTTCCTCCTTTTACAATCGAGTGATCAGTAACAATATCATTCCCGCCTCCGCTGATTACCCGCACAAGGATCGAGTGATCCGTTTCTCCTTTGATATCAAACACATCATCTTCCAGTAATCCAAATAACCGGATTTCTTTGGTTTCCTTATTATTAAAAATTCGATGATAATAAATTTTTGACCGGATTGGCTGCCTTGTATTCTTATCAATATCAAAAACAGTGACTTCAACAGAACCATTTATGTTTCTGATTACTTCAAAAAATTCTGCTTTATTTGAGCCGACGGCATCCACTTCTTTTGCCAGCAACAGATAATATTCCTGGGCATAGCGGGTCAGATCCTTGATACGGATTTTGAGTTTTCGCTCAATTTCCTTTCCGTCCTTTTCATAAATTTCTGATGGCATATTCCTGACAGCAGTTTCAATATCCTTCTCAGTAACAGCCGACTGAATTTCTTTTGCAGCATTAATCCAGTCCTCCCTCGTCAGTTCGCTGGCGACGAAGCGATCCAGATGCCGGGCTTGCCACATCAGACTTTTCAGGCCAACGATATGATCACCAAAATTTTCGCCATTCGGAATCCCCCACTCTCTGTCCGCAATCCAGGGAATAATGCCGTCCCATCTTGAAAAAGCGTGATCTCTGTCACGCGGAACAGGACGAAAAATCTCACCATTTTTATCTTTGAAACCAGCCCATTTCCAGTTGTCTTCATGTTTGCTCCAATCACCAATCCAGAGATCAAACATCCTGGCTCGCCCAAATTCCTGTTTGTCTACCCTTTTATCATGGTCATGATACAGTTTCTCAAACATTTTAAAACTCTTTTCGATATCATCCGCGCCGGCAAATATTTTCCCCTTTTCAATCTTATCCGTAGGACGCTCTTCGAGCATACCGAAAAGATTTCCGTAATCCTTTTTGAAAGAGCCCAGTTTGTTGTCTTTTGGCAAAACATAAAGTGTGGGGGTGGCATGCAGAATTCCGATTTTATCCAAAAGTCCGGAAACAGCCATAGCGCCATAAGGCTGCTGGGTCGTTGTCTGATCTTTTAAAACCTGCGAAACAACAGTCCCTCTCAACTCAAAATCCAGTGCACGAAAAGGGTCTTTATCAACAGACCTGAACACATATTCACGGCCGTCACCTCCCACAAGTTTGAGGGAAGTCGTTTGTCTTCCTCCACCTTTTCCGCTGATTATCAATCCATTTTTGGTGGTATCCATATTCAGATAAGGTACTTCCACCGGAACCGTCCATGAATCACGGTAATGTTTGCCAAACCACTTTTCCTTGAATTTTCCGCTGGCATATTCTTCGCCTGCCGCCACTTTCACAAAACCTCTGTCGCTAACCTCCATTTTATCCGATGGCCTGACCGGATTTTTGCATGGCTGGTAAAGCGTATTTTTAACCAACGCCTCCGGTTCATCACAAGCCGAGTGCATCAGTATCCCTGTTTTGTCTTTGGTAAGTTTATTATCTGTCAGTGTGTAATTCTGATAATTTACTGCGCCGTTTGCAGCATAGGTAATTTCTACAAAACCCGTCTTGGAAGAAGTTAGCGGCGCTTTTTTATCTTTGGTAATATAATCTGCGGTTGCAATTGAACCGCTATTGATATAAAAGTTATTTTTAATTTTCAGTATCGACTCATTTCTTTCATGACCGGAAGCAAAAATCAGTGAAGAATAATCCTGAAGAATGTGGCTTAGTTTGTATCGAAACAGATCAAATCTGGAATTAACAATATCCTCACTTGTCCCGACATTTTGCCTGAATGCAACTTTTGCACTACCAATAACCGGCGGAAATAAATAGGAAGAAACCGGAAATCTACCGCCATAATTCCCTAGCGACTGCAAGGGAAAATGTGACAGGATCATTACATTTTTGTTTGTCACCTCATCCAGTGTGCCTTCAAATTCTTCGATAAAATTGTCTGTATCCGCTATGGTACAAACGTCGGATGAAGGCACTGGTTTTTCATGAGGATGATTCCACCATTGAGAATTGATAATGACAACTTCCAGCGAGGGCAAAGAATATGTCCACGGTCCGGGACAACCGCGTTCCAGAAAAATATGGAATCTGGGGTGTTTTAATTTTTGCAATGATTTTTCAAGTGTTTGCACTTTTTTCCAGCCTTTTTTGCCCGAATCATCCCAATCGCGGTCTCCCTGATTGAGCAGAATTTGAAGTTTGGGAAAACGGTTTAATAGCCCGTTGGCTTTACTTTTCCAATTATTTATCTGTTCATCCGTATAATTCTCAGGAAAAATATCACCGTTTAAAACCCACAAAACGTCTGTTGAATTAGCCGCATTGTATTGTTCTATAATGTCAAATAACTGGTCAGGGTTTTTCAGCTCAGAAGTATTTCCTGTGAGTACAACTTTCAGTTCCGCAGCTTTTATCTCAAAATTGGCAAGGAAAAAGATCGACGCAATCAACAAAAACTGTGAAACGGCATACCTGAAAAATTTTAGAAGTAGTGTTTTTCTCAAAGTGTATATTAATTTGTCCGTGAGATAAAATATTATCGAATTCAGTACAAATTAACATTTTCTTCAATTCCTTTCACATAGCCATTTAAAGGTTAATGTTGTATAAATTACATTATCAGTGTCAGGCAACGGGTTATTTTTCAGCTATTATAATCCTGAATTTATTATGATACACTACGTGTCCGTTTTCTCGGACATAAGGATCAACAGTTTTTGACACTGTTTCAAATACTTTTTCAAAACCGCTATTTTGAATAGCTCTTGCAACCGGACCGGCAGAAATCAGTCCTTTAAGAGCAATTTCCTTATCCGGATAATCCCAGACCGAAGGAATATCTTTATTGTCAATAATTTTAAAACCTGCCGCTTCCAGTAAGTTTTCCAGTAAATTATTTTCTGAAAGTGCAAAAGGACCTGGTGCTCCGGGCGGAGACGGCGGCAGCAAACTTCCTACTGCTTTCAGGTAAGTGGACGCCTCACAATCTTCCTTGTTTCCCCAAATCATAACCACGATCTTTCCGTTTTTCTTTAAAACTCTCCCCGCTTCATCCAATGCATTTTTGACATTTGCAGCATATTGAAAAGAATTAAAACCACAGACAAAATCAAAAGTGTTGTGATCAAAAGGAAGTTCTTCCATTTCCCCCGTTAAAAAATCTGCCGAATTTGTCCTTCGTTTTGCTTCCTCAATCAATTTTTCACTGGCATCAATACTTGTTACTTCTGCACCGGCTGCACTGGCAAGGCTGCTGAATAATCCCGATCCGCAGCCGACATCGAGTAACTTGTCGCCAGATTTCAGATCAAGAAAATTCAATACATAATCATAACCTGCCTTACCGGTTTTTTCCTGAATTTCTGCCCAGTCTTTTGGCTGTTTTCCCCAAAGTTCTCCCTGAATTGCTTTTGAACCCATAATTGCTGTTTTGTCAAAATTATTCCATATCTAATAAATTAAAAATCAACAACTTATACTCTAAATTTATATAAAAAATTAAAAACCGGCGATCATTTCGCCAGTTTATCTAATCTTTACCTGCTCGATTGTTTTATTCTAAAAAGTCGTATACTATTTTTACATTTAAAGATATTCATTGACATCCGATTTCGGGATAGCAGAAAATCTAACCAGTTTAACCAATTGCTCCCAATGAAAACTTTGCTCCTGTCACTCACCTTTCTTGCTATAATCTCAGGCGTTTTTGTCTTAAACTATCATCACGAAAAATCTGCACAGGCTGATTTTTACAAACAGGAAGCAATTCCAGTTTGCGGACAGTTACCTTCCGGGAATCCTGTGAAAAGTGAAAGCGGAAAATTTGTTATGCCTTTACCAGGGGCCGGGCAATATTCCTATAAAATAACCAGTACCAACGACAGCGCCCAGTTCTATTTTAATCAGGGACTTACCATGTATTACAGTTACCATATGAAAGAAGCGCTTGCCTCTTTCATGGAAGCTTCCCGGTTTGATCCACGCCATCCAATGCCTTATTGGGGACAAGCGCTTGCGATGGGACCATACTATAATGCCGCCCACTCTTACGTTTTACCGGCAACCGTTCGCGAAGTTATTGACAAAATGAACAAGGCAGCGACGTATGGTAATGACAGTGAAAAGGCGCTGATCAGCTCAATGACGCAGAGATATTCGGATGATATTTCTGATAAAAACCGGAAAACTTTGAACATCGCTTACGCCAATGCGATGAAAAAGCTTGTGGCCGGGCACAAGAGTAATGCGGATGTAAATGCGTTATATGTAGATGCCGTTATGCTCATGCATGCCTGGGATTTTTGGAATGCCGATGGTTCTGCAAAGCCGTGGACGCAGGAACTGATAGCATTATGCGAGAATATTTTAAAGGAAAATCCAAATCATCCGGCGGCTTTACATTATCACATCCATCTTACCGAGGCTTCCAGACACCCGGAAGCGGCACTTCCCAATGCAGACAAACTGAAAAATCTTCTGCCGGGGGTTGCCCACATGGTTCACATGTCAAGTCATGAATATCAAAGAAACGGAATGTACACCAAGGGTGTTCAGGTGAATGATCTGGCCGATAAAAATTTGCTGCATTATGACTCGCTCGCTCCGCACCTTCAATTAAATAAACATAGCACACATTATTTTGCAGTGCAAACCTACTGCGCCATGAGTGGAGGAATGTACAAAACCGGCATGCGTGACGCCTTGCGATGCAGAAAAAGTGTTTCGCCCGGACCTCTGCAAACTTACGACCAATATATGTTTATGCTGCCAGTCCTTACTTTGGTGAGACTTGGAAAATGGGAAGAAATCCTGAAAGACAGTGTAAAACCGGATCCAAAATGGAGTTATGCTTCTCTTCTTTCGAATTTTTCCAAAGGGCTTGCATTTGTAAACACCGGTGATGTAATTGCCGCAAAAAAAGAGCTGGAAATGCTTCAACAAAACAGCAAAGATCCAATTTTGAGCAAAGTCCGGATTCCATTTAATGCACCAACTTTCATGGCTGCCATAGCGGAAGACATCTTAAATGCTTCAATCCTGTTTTCAGAAAAGAAATTTGATAAAGCTTTTGACAGTCTGGATAAAGCGATAAAAATTGAGGACAATCTGGTATACACTGAGCCCAATGACTGGCCGATTCCGGCAAGACAGTTTCTGGGAGCTTTTCTTTTAAAAACAGGAAAATTTGCCGGGGCGGAAAAAGTGTACAGGGAAGATCTGGTGATTAATCCTGGTAATGGCTGGTCTTTGGTAGGGTTATCAAATAGTTTGAAGGCACAACGAAAAAATGGCCAGCTGGCTGCTTATAAAACAAAATATCTGCGCGCATTTGCGAGTTCAGAAAAAATCCCGTCGGCGTCAGTGTATTCAAAATAGCAGAAAAAGCTTTTAATTTTAGTACTTCTTTCAGGCAAAACAGATTTGATTAAGCACGTAACGGTTACATTTTTTTATTAATTCAAAAAAAATTTGCAGATTTAGAAGATTTTGAACTCGAATTACTCAACGTACAATGAAATACCTTCCCATTCCTCATAACGAAAATGAAAGGTTAAAAGCACTGAAAAACTACCAGATTCTGGACACGTATAGTGAAAAAGAATTTGACCGGCTCACCGAGCTTGCTTCTGTAATTTGCGACACTCCGATTTCACTTGTATCTCTGATTGACGAAAAAAGGCAGTGGTTCAAATCAAAAAAAGGACTTGATATACCAGAGACATCCCGAGATCTTGCATTTTGCCAGTATTCGATCATGGAAAATGTAATTTTTGAGATTGAAGATGCCACCAGTGATGAACGTTTTAAGGATAATGCACTCGTAACGGGAAATCCACACATTCGTTTTTACGCAGGTGTCCCATTGGTTGATCCAAAAGGTTTTGCTCTGGGTACGCTTTGCGTTCTTGATGATAAAGCCAGAAAACTTAGCGACCAGCAAAAAAATGCTCTGAAATTAATAGCAGAGCAGGTTATGTCGCTTATCGTAGATCAGCGGAAACGCCAGGAATTAAAATATTTTGAGCGAATTTTTCAGCTGTCCAATGACCTGATATGCATTGCCGGTGCGGATGGCTATTTTCGTCAGATTAATCCTGCCTTTGAACAATTACTTGGTTGGGATGAGAAATTTCTTCTCAGAACTTCCTTTTTCGAACTTACTCATCCGGATGATCTGGAAAACACTTACAACCAGATTTCCAAGCTTTCTTCGGGAGTTCCCGGTATAAATTTCACACAAAGATTCCGTCAGAAAAGCGGAGAATATTTATATCTGCAATGGGTTGCCACACCCGAACCTTCAACCGGAAATATTTTTGCTATTGCACGGAATATTACCGAAGAGAAAATTCAGGAGCAAAAATTACAGATCAGCGAAGATAATTTCCGCTCGTTCTTTGAAAATTCTCAGGGACTGATGTGCACACATGATCTTAAAGGTAACTTTATAACGGTCAATGCAGCCGGTGCTCAGTTGCTGGGTTATTCCACAACGGAGGTTTTGACGATGGGGCTTGCAGACCTGATTCCTGCCAAACATCATTATGCGCTTCAATATTATTTGAAAGAAATAAAAGAAACCGGAAAATCCAGCGGGCTGATGACTACGCAGCATAAAAACGGTTCTTATCTGATATGGAGCTATCATAATATTCTTGTACACAATCCTTACGGAGAGGATTATATCGTTGGCAATTCCATTGATGTGACTGAAAGTCAGCAACTTGCCGAGCGCTTGCAAAGAACTCAGGAAATGCTGGTGCAAACTAACAGGACCGCGCGTGTTGGTGGATGGGAAGTGGATATTGCTTCCGGAAAGGTAAACTGGTCGGAAGTCACCAGGCAAATCCATGAAGTTGATCCTGATTATGAACCAGATTTGGTTACTGCTTATCAGTTTTATCCGGATGAAGACAGCAGAAAAATGCTTATGAAAGCGGTGGAACTGGACATTGCCGAAGGAAAAGGTTACGATCTGGAACTTGAATTAGCCACCGCAAAAGGGAATTCCATCTGGGTTCGAATTATTGGAAATGCTGAAATGGAAAACGGAATTTGTAAAAGAATTTACGGAACGTTTCAGGATATTGACGAGAAAAAAAGGGCTGAACTTGAAACCGCTAAATCCAGAAAATTACTGGACGACGTATTGAACGCCGCTTCCGCCGTCAGCATTGTTGCTACCGACGTCAATGGCTTAATCACAGTATTTAATAAGGGTGCCGAGAATCTTTTGGGTTATGCATGTGAAGAAGCAATTGGACATTTCACTCCGGAAATTTTTCATACGACGGATGAATTAAAAAAGCGGTCGGCAGAATTAAGTGAACAGTATGGCATGCCAATTAATGGTTTCCGGGCGCTGGTTCACAAGGCAGAAAAAGATGGTTTTGAAGTAAGGGAATGTACTTATAAAACAAAAAACGGCGAGCTTTTTCCGGTTTCCTTGGCAGTAACGATGATTCGCGACCTTGATAATGCGATTATCGGATACCTCGGCGTAGCAACCGATTTGTCTGCGCGTAAAAAAGCGGAACAGGAACTTATCGCCGAACGCGCCAGACTTTTGGCCTTTGTGGAGCACGCGCCTGCCGCTGTGGCCATGTTTGACAAAGACATTAAATATCTGGCTATCAGCAGAAAATGGCTTGAAGAATATCATTTGACAGACCGCGATATTATTGGTTTAACACATTACGAGGTTTTCCCCAACATTGGAGACAATTGGAAAGAGATTCATCAAAGGGCATTGATGGGCGCAATTGTGACAAAAGAAGAAGAAATGTGGATACCTCCGGGATGGGATCATGAACAATACCTCAAATGGGAAGTGCGGCCATGGTATCATTTTGACGGTTCGATTGGCGGGATTATGATGTTCACGCAGGACATCACTGAAACTGCGCTTGGAAGAGACGAATTGAAACACGCCAAACTTCTTGCCGAACAAGGGAATATTGCCAAATCTGAATTTCTGGCCAACATGAGTCATGAGATCAGAACGCCGCTCAACGGAATTATCGGTTTTACGGATCTGGTTTTAAAAACCCAGCTGAATGATACACAAAAACAATACTTGGGGATTGTAAACCAATCGGGAACAGCGCTGCTGAACATCATCAACGATATTCTGGACTTTTCAAAAATTGAAGCCGGCAAACTGGAACTGGATATAGATCAGTGTGATATTTTTGAAATTGCCTCGCAATCAGCCGACATTATTTCATTTCCGATCCAGAATAAAGGTCTGGAAATGCTGCTTAACATTCCTGCCGATTTACCCCGTTTCGTGTGGGTTGATGAAATCAGGCTGAAACAGGTTTTGATTAATTTGCTTAGCAACGCCGCCAAATTTACCGAAAGCGGGGAAATTGAGCTAAAAATTGAAATGCTTGAATATAAACCCGAAGATAATAGTCAGGTTACGTGTCGGTTTTCGGTGCGCGATACCGGTATCGGAATCAGGGAAGAAAAACAGGCAAAAATATTTGAAGCATTTTTGCAGGAAGACGGTTCTACAACAAAAAAATATGGCGGCACAGGGCTTGGTTTGACAATTTCCAACAAGCTTTTAGGTATGATGGGAAGTCATCTTCAACTAAAAAGTGCTCCGGGAATTGGCAGTACTTTCTTTTTTGACCTGACCCTGAAATCAGAACCGGGAGAACCTATCCTGTGGGAACATGTCGATGCTATCAAGCGAGTTCTTATTGTAGATGACAATGACAATAATCGCATCATCCTTGAAAAAATGCTTGAAATCCTGAAAATTGAATCTTCTCAGGCAAAAAGCGGCTTGGAAGCGCTGGATATGATTGTAAACGGGGAAATGGTTTTTGACGCTGTCCTGATGGATTATCATATGCCGCAGCTGGATGGACTGGAAACGATCAGAGAACTTCGGATCACCTATGGATTGAGTGCGGACCAACTTCCAATTGTGTTGCTGAACAGCTCTGCGGATGATGCAGCTGTTTTAAAAGGATGTGAAGATTTGAAAGTAAATTACCGTTTGATGAAACCCATCAAACTGAATGATATTTTTATGTCGCTTTCCCGGTTGTCCCAAAAGGGAAAAATTGAAGAATATCATCTTTTACCCGGAAGTAATGAAATTGACACAAGCGGACTTGTCATTCTGATTGCAGAGGATAATCCGGTTAATATGTTTTTGGCAAAAACCGTAATAAGAAAAATTGCACCAAACGCGGAAATTATAGAGGCTGAGAACGGTTTGAAAGCAGTTGAATTATGTAAAAAACAATTACCTGCAATCATTTTCATGGATGTGCAAATGCCCGAAATGAATGGTTACGAAGCAACGGTGGCTATCAGAGATCTTGAAGGCGAAAATCACGTTCCAATCATCGCGCTGACAGCCGGCAATGTAAAAGGTGAAAAGGAAAAGTGCCTTGAAGCCGGTATGGATGATTTTGTGACGAAGCCTTTTGTTGAAGATATAATCTGGCAGATGCTGAATAAATTTTTAGGCCTGGACGCCCCTCGAAATAAAGAGAATAAAATGGATCCCGCCTCGGTATCTGATAGCAATCATTTTGATATTGAAAAACTTAACAGCACTTACATGAATGATAAAGAGTTTATTCGTGAACTGCTGGAACTGACCAAAAACGGACTAAACAATAATTTATCAGATTTAAAACAGTCTTTCGCAAAACAAGATCTGATAGCAATCAAAGCTTCCGGACATAAATTGAAAGGCTCTTCTTCATCTGTTTACCTTAATCATGTTGCCGAGCTTTCGGGAATTTTGGAACGTTTAACTGTTTTTGACAAAACTTTTATTGAAAAATTACTGACAGAACTGGAAACTGAAATTGAATATCTTTTACCCATTCTTGCCGAGCAATAATCTTTTTATCAGTTTAACGTTTACTGATAACGTTCATAGTAACAGCACGTTGCATCTTTGATTTAAAACGATTGATAGCCGAATCTCTTTTCAGCAAGTGTTTCTGACTTACACCACTGTTGACTCTTTTTCTCCATAAATTAAAACTGCTTCGCTTCAATTCCCCGCGCATCAACCGGATCACGCTGTTTTCAGATATTCCAAATTGTGCTTCAATTGCTTCAAACGGCGTTCTGTCTTCCCAGGCCATTTCAATAATTCTGTCGGTTTCCTCTGCGGTCATAATTTTTGTTTTTAACAACTGATACAAAAACCGTGCAAACCTGATCAATCGTTTTATCGGGAATAAGACTAACCCCTTATCCCCGATAAAACTGATGAACTAAATTTATTCAGATTTTAAACTTTTAACCGGATTCATCAGAGCGGCTTTTATACTTTGGATACTGACCGTCAAAAATGCTACGCCGATTGTCAGTATTCCGGCCACTATGAAAACCCAGATTTCAATATCAATTTTGTAAGTATAATCTGATAAAAAAGCTTTCATCACATACCAGGCCAGCGGTGAGGCGATCACAAACGCGATGGTTACCATCACTAAAAAATCTCTTGAAACAAGTGTAATGATACTGGCAACAGTAGCTCCCAATACTTTTCGAACACCAATTTCCTTTGTTCGCTGCGTTACGACAAAAGAAACCAAACCGAAAAGCCCCAGACTTCCTATGATAATTCCGACGCCCGCAAAAAGTGTGAGGAAATTTGAAAGCTTTTGTTCATTATCGTAAAAGCTTTTAATATCATCTTCCAAAAACTTGGGATCGTAATAATTATTGGGAAACAGAGCTTTCCAATCTTCTCCAATATGCTGAATGGCCTCCGCTTTGTGAGCCGGATAAATGCGAATACTGGCAAGTTGAAAATTCCAGGATCTGTATAAATAAACATGCGGCATGAGATTACCTTTCAGTGTCTCTGAATAATAATTTTTCACCACTCCGACGACAGTCGCTTTACCATCCCAAATAACCAGTCGCTGTCCCAGTGCCTTTTCCGGATTTTGAAATCCCATATCTTTGGCAGCCTTCTCGTTGATAAGCACATCCGTATTTTCCGCATTGGTCTTAAAACCGGTTGTAGTATCGGATGAAGTAAGTCCACGGCCAGCGACCAATGGAATGTGAAAAAAACTGAAATAATTAGTATCAACATGCTGGATACGGAATGATTCTTCATTTCCAGGAAAATTCGGATTCAATACATTACCCCACCAGTGGTTTCGCTTACTTGCCGGGGTTGTAAGCCCAAAAGCAACGTCTTTTATCTCAGAATGACGTGATAAATTCTGCCGGAAACGCTCCCTCAGATTGTTATTTCCACGTTCAGGCATGGGAACGGTTATGATCGCACTTTTTTCAAAACCCAAGTCTTTTTCATAAAAATACCGGATTTGTTTTATGCCAAGAATTGTGCAGATAATGAGTACCTGTGCAATCACAAATTGAAAAACTACGAGCGTCGAGCGCAAGGAAATCCCTTTTCTAATGGGTACAAAAATTTTATTTTGCAAAGCCTTGATCGGCTGAAATCCTGTTAAAACAATAGCCGGATATATGCCAGCCAGTAATGTCACAACCAAAGCCAGAACAAAAAGAAAAATTATTGTGCTGAATTCCCAGACCGAGGAATCGGCCACTTTTGTATTGATGAGCTCAGACGAATATTGTATCAGATTTGTGGACAGCAAACTGCCCAGCAGGATAGCAATAAAAACAAGCACAAATGTTTCACCGAAAAACTGAGCGATTAATTGTTTTTTCCCGCTCCCGAGTATTTTCCGCATCGCTATTTCACGGCTGCGCTGAATGGCCTGAACAGTAGCAAGATTTACAAAATTGATACAGGCAATGAAAATTAAAAACAAACCGATACTGATCAGCGTGTAAATCAGCCATTGCGGCATTGAATAGTTATAACTGTCTTTATCTGTATCAAAATGCATTTTAGACAGCGGTTGCAGTTCATACGAGCGGATAATGGTTTCGTCTTTATATTTTTGGACCATTTTGGTCAGCTGACGATTCACTGATTCCGGAGAACCTTTTTCTTTCAGCAAAACAAAACCTTGGTTCATCGAATCTCCCCCACCCCAATATTCTTCATTTTGAAATTCCGGTTGCAGCCGCTTCCATGTTTCTCTCGAAATGATCATTTGAAAAGGTAATTCAGAATTGGACGGCACCTTTTCTATTACACCCGAAACGGTCAGATCGATCTTATTATCAAAACGAAAAGTCTTATGCATGGCATCACCATGAAACAATTTTTGGGCCGTTTCTTCATCCAGAACAACATTTCCTACGGCGCTCAAAGAATTTTCCGGTGAACCCTCAATCCACTTCACATCCAGAATTTTCAGCAACTGCGGCGGTGAAAAGAAGACATTTTTCTGGTCAAACACTTCCGTCCCAACCTTGACACTGGCAGAACCTACACCTTGTAAATTTGCAGCCATTTCAACACCCGGGATTTGTGTGTTGAGTGCTTTAATAACACCCTGAGGCACATGAGATTGTTTCGCACCGAACCTGTCAGTAGAAGAAATTCTATAAATCCGGTCCGCTTTTGCGTGATAGTTATCAAAACTGTACTCAAACCTGACAATCCAGAATAAAGTGATAGCAACGGCCAGACCCAAAGTCAAACCCGTCAGGTTAATAAAAGAATACTGCTTATTCTTTTGCAGGTTTCGGAAAGCGACTTTAAAATAATTTTGTATCATATCCGGATGAAAAATTAAAGGTTTTGAATATTCCTGTTTAGGTTTTCGCTGACGAACAAATGGAGGCAAAACGGAAAAGACGCTAAAAACGTAACGGAAAACGGCATAAAAACTTCCCTTTTCTTTATACCAGTATGCATACAATTCTTCCAGATCTCCCAAAACTTCTTCCAGGGTTTCTTCGGGATGAAACCAGGTTAGTATTTTTTCTATCCAGCGAGGCGGATAATTTTGGCCTGATGATTTCATAAACCGCTCAGTTGAATTAAATTTGGAGGAACCAGTTCCCAAAGCTCTTTGCGCAACTGCTGAATATCAAGAAGTGCACGGCTTCCCGATGCAGTCACTGTAAAAATTCTTTTTCGGCGCCCTCCTCTTTCCGTTGTCGCACCACCAAGACGCGACGTTAAAAATCCTTTTTCTTCCAGTCTGATCAAAGTATTGTGAACGGTCCCGAAAGTAACTTTCCGTCCGGTTCGCTCGTCGATCTCCTGATTTATTGTCGCTCCATATGCCTGTTCGTCAAGAATGACGGCCATGAGCAACACAATTTCTTCAAATTCACCCAAATAAGTTCGTTTCATCCGCCTGAATGATTAGTTTCTATTTTGTCGTACAAATAACTTGCCAGAAAATTGTTAATCTATAAATTATTGATAATCAATAATTTGAAAAATTGAGTCAATCAATTACTGTTCATTTGCGGACAATACGGTTCAGGAGCGTACAATATTTTCCAGGAGAATTATTTCAGCTTATTAAACCATAAATAAGACGTACCTTCCATACATGGCGTTTTGCCGAATTCATTCTTCACCACATCTGCTTGGTAGATATCTTTAATACCCTCATCGACAGTTTCATTGAAAATAAGGTGGGCATTGCAGAAAATTTTTTAAGTCCGTCTTTGGCCGCGCATCTGAAAGACAACCTTAATGAATTGTATTCCGGAAAACAGCTTTTATCCGCAGGAACCGGAAACGAGAAGATTACTGCACACGACAAACTGGTAAGAAGCGATAAAATTTACTGGCTCGACCGCAATCATAATGATCCATACGAAAATGATTTTTTCGATCTGATGGACGGTTTTATCAGCCATCTCAACAGCACTTGTTATACGGGAATTACCGGTTACGAATTTCATTATACGATGTATGAAAAAGGCAGTTTTTATAAAAAACATATTGACCAGTTCAAAAACAACAGCAGCCGGCAATATTCAATGATTATGTATCTGAACGCCGACTGGAAAGAAAATGATGGTGGAGAATTATGTATTCATCATGAAGATACTTTACAAAATATATCTCCTGTGAACGGGAAAAGCGTTTTTTTCAAAAGCAGTGAATTGGAACACGAAGTTTTACTAACTAATAAACCCAGGATGAGCATTACCGGATGGTTGAAAATTAATTGAGCCCGGTATAACACAAAAGTCCTTGCCGATGTGGTAAGGACTTCTTTTGTTATAAAAATTATGATTAATTATATTTGGCTACCCATCTGCTTTTTATTTCGGCTCTTGCATTAATAAACTCAATATCAGTTCCTTCTGCAATAGCATCCAATGGCATGCGCAAAGGACGTGTTCCCTTTTCCATATTGACAAGCTTCAACACACCGTCGGCGATGGTTTGCGGATCCATGTTATACGTTGCCATTTTGCCAAACAAAGCAGCTCCCAAAGCGTTGAATTTCTGTGTTGCGGCGTCACCATATTCCTCAATTATTTCTGGCTTGTCGGCATGTATTCCTGCTTTGCTGCCGTTGTTCATTTCGGTAGGATAAACGCCCGGCTGAATACTGACATTCTCGATTCCATAATCTTTTAATTCATCCTGCAAACCTTCTGTAATGCTTTCAACCCCAAATTTTGAAGCTAAATAAGGAATCATAAAAGGCAGTGTATGTCCGCTCGCACCGGATGTGATATTGATGATCAAGCCATTTTTATTCCTACGCATAGACGGTAAAACTGCCTGGTAAGTTCTTAATACACCATAGAAATTGACATCAAACATTTTTTTCACCTGCTCGATTGAATAACCTTCCAATAATCCAAAACCGGAAACGGCTGCGTTGTTGATCAGCACATCAATTTTACCATATTTGGCTAATGTTTGTGTTACTGCATTCAGAACGGATTCATCGCTGGTTATTTCAAGTTCTACAACTTCAACATTAGGTAACGCGGATAATTCTTTTGCAACTTCTGCATTTTTTCCATTTATACCACGCATACCTGCAATCACAGTATGGCCGGCTTCCGACAAGGTGATTGTCATTAATTTACCAAAACCTGTACTTGTTCCTGTTATTAAAATAATACTTGACATTTTGTTTCGCTGTTTAAATTTGTTGATACAAAATTACCGGCAACAGGCGCCCGCTCCATTGATATATGATACAATCGGGCTTGATAAATATCAAGAAAACGGATTCATAACATCTTGGTTAAATTATAATAAGCTGCTTAAAGAAATAAAGGAATTTTGACGTATATTAATATCATAAATCATGATATATGAAGCACATTTCACTCCTCATCTTCTTTATTTTTATTTCGGGCAATATATTAGCACAAACAGGAAAAATTTCCGGCCGGGTAATTGATGCCAAAACACTGGAACCGCTGCCTTTTACCAATGTTTATATCAACAACACAACAATCGGAGTTACAACTGATACATCGGGTAAATTCACTTTGCCAAATCTGCCATTGGGCTCCGCTGAGATCGTTTTTTCCTTTATTGGTTATATTCCGCAGCAGCTTAAAGTTGTCGTTAAAGAAACTGGAAATGTTCCTTTATCCATCTTACTCATTGCAGATTCCCAGCAATTGTCAGAAGTCGCGATCAAATCCGGAAGAGATAAAAACTGGGAAAAGCAATTAAAAAAATTCGAAAAAGTTTTCTTTGGCAATAATGCCAATTGTAAAATACTGAATTCGTGGGTGCTTGATTTTACTGAGGAAAACAACATGATGACTGCCAAAGCATCGGTTCCGCTTGAAATTGAAAACGATGTATTGGGTTACAAATTTTTTTTTCAGTTGAAAAAATTCAGTTTTTCAGCGACAGAATTTTCGATTGTAGGTAATATCCGCTTCACAGAAATGGAAACAACGGACAAATCTGTGGCTGCAACCTGGATGAAAAATCGTGAAAGCGCATACCGGGCTTCCGCCAAATTTCTTATGAAATCGATTCTTGATGGAAACATGAGTAAACACGGTTTTGTGATTTACAAGGATAAACTGAAAGGTAGCCCTCGAAGCGATAATTTCAGTCTGGAAATTAAACATAACCTTTTACCATATGATACAACCGGGATGGTTGCCCGGCTATCGGGAATTAATGAATTCAGGATTGGTGTGAAGGAAAAAATGGAGGTTCATAACAAACTGGACTATACAAAAAATCGATTTTATCTGGATGTAAACAATCCGGTAAGCTGGCTTGAAACAAGAAATGGTTACATTCTGACCAACAAGGAAGGTACAATTCTGAATCCTACCGATGTTGCTATTTCCGGTAGTATGGCTGATGGACGTGTATCCGGAATGCTGCCGTTTGATTACAAACCGGGCAGTATCATTACGGTCCAATCGCCGGAAAGTTTACTGGCAAAAAGTCTTCAGGAAAAAGTATATCTGCACACCGACCGGCCGTATTATTATCCGGGTGAAAATATCTGGTTCAGTGGTTTTATGAATTACAGCACGCCCGGACTTATGGATACGTTAAGCAAGGTGCTGTATGTCGATCTTATAGCAGCCGATAAAAAAATCAGTAAAAATCTTGTCATCCCGATCGATAGCGGAAGAGCTGCCGGATCTATACAAATTCCTTCGAAGATATTGCCTGGAAATTATGTTTTGAGAGCCTACACGCAATGGATGAGAAACTATGGTATTGATCAGTTTTTTTATAAACCTGTTACCATTTTAAGTCCAGCCGAAGGTATTGAAGGAATTGCTTCCGTACCTGTTGCTGATAATTTGCTAAAAGTAAAATTTGACAAGACAGAATATAAAACAATGAGCAGGGTTAAAATGACCTTTGGGCTTGATAGTACTATTTTAAATAATCTGGTAAAAGGCACATTTTCTGTAACAGTTCTGGACGAAAAACTGACAGTTCCTGCAACGGAATCAGCAAGTATAAAAAATGATTTTGAAATGCTTGCGGTGCCAAAAGTAATGGCCACAGAATTTAAATATCCGATAGAAGCCGGTATTTCGCTCGACGGTATTTATCAGGATAAAAAAGGAAAACCGAAGAAAGCAAAACTGACTTTTATTCCCGAAAATATGGGCGGAATTTTCCAGGCTGTCACGACAAATACTGGCGAGTTTTCGCTCAAAAACATGATATTTTATGACAGCACAAAATTCGTTTTTCAGCCTTCGGAAGGAAAAATCATTGTCGTAAACCAGGATACGCCTTACCTCCCTGAAAAATTACCTGTCTCTAATTTGAAACACAAATCGCTGGCGACTCCCCGTGTTTACAATTCAAATGATACGCTTCGGGCTAATTTGCTCAAAGAATTTAAGGTGACCGGTACTAAAATAGTCAAACCGGAAAATGGTTATGCCAATCCTGATTTCTATATTAAAGGACAAAGTATGGGAAATTTTGGCAGTGCGGCCGAAGCTATCGCAGCCAAAATTCCAGGTTTCAAACTGATTTCCGAAGATAATAACTGGTTTCTGATCTGGAATCGCTTCACTATTACCGGAAAAGACGGCCGTCCGAATGAACCCAATTTATATATTGACAATGTAATGGTAACCGGGGAAACTGCCGGGAACAGACTATTTCAGATAAATCCAACCATGATTGATCACGTTGAAGTTAACGGTATGATAAGTGCTAACCAGGGAGCTAACGGCTCCAATGGGCTCATTAATATCTTTACAAAAAAAACCAGCGAAGTTGATTCCAGGGCTTTATCCTATTTCAGTGCACACGGATTTGATAGAATGCTTCCTTTTCCACAACCTGATTATGATCTTTTTAAACCAGACGCAAGTCATACGGATAACCGCTCAACGCTTTACTGGAATCCTCGTGTTGAGATGACATCCACACATATTCCTGTGGAGCTTTCCTTTTTTACATCTGAACAAACAGGAAATTTCCGGGTTATTGTGGAAGGCGTTACCAACAGGGGAAATACGATTCACTCGGAGGCAATTATTCATGTAATTGAATAATCATTTTTCCATAATCTGTTTTCGGATTCTGCTAAGCGTTTCAGGTGTGATGCCCAGATAAGATGCCACCATATGCCTTGGAACACGATTGGCCAAACCAGGAAATGAGGATAAAAAGTTGAGATATTTTTCTTCCGCAGTCATACTGATCACTGCGTTGATTCTTTCCTGGGAAGCGTTAAAACTTCTTTGCAATATCGTGTTTGTCAGCTCGTAAAAAGCCGGTATTTTTTTGCAGAGCATTTCAAAATCTTCTTTTCTGATCAGAATTACTACCGAATTTTCAATAGCGTCCACATTATACTTCGAGGGCGTTTCGTTCATCAGACTTTGCCTGTCGCCAGCCCACCAGTTTTCAGTACTAAACTGGATTATGTGTTCAATCCCTTTATCATCAATACTATATCGTCTCAAACATCCCTCACAAATAAAAGCATTATAACGCCAAACGTCGCCCTGTTCCAAAAGAAACTGCTGTTTCCTGATTTTCTTTACAATACATACAGAAGCAATGGTTTCCCATTCTTCTTCGGACAGCGTAACTTTTTCTGTAAGATATTTTTTAAAAACTGATAACATAAACTGTTTTGATTGGGGCTAAATCATAAAATTAAGGTAGCTCTTTTTATTGCATTTCAATATCTCCAAATATTTCAAATTTTAATAAAAGCGGCCAATTCATGCGTTCAGTTATATAAAATAAGTGTTCAAAAATGAACGTTTGCAAAGCCGATTATTTTTACAACAATTTGATCATCAGCTCCTTAAAAAATAATTCATGTTTTGGTATATAATTTGTGAAGCACCAGGAGTCCTAACGCTGAAACTTAATCCTTTTCATAAAGTTCTAAAACTTTCCGGCCATGTTCAAAAATTACTTTAAAATCGCGATCCGTAGTTTATTGAAGAACAAACTTTTCTCCTTTATCAACATTTTTGGTCTGGCACTTGGGATGTCGTGCAGTATGCTGATATGGCTTTGGGTAAGGGATGAAATTTCCTACAATAGTTTCTATCCCGATCTCGAACAAATTTATCTGGTACGCTCCGGTTCCGACTGGAAAGGTGAAAAAATTGTCGGAGAAGCAACGCCCGGTCCATGGTCGGAAGCTATTCAAAAAGAAGTACCCGAAGTTGCAGCACTTACCAAAATAACCTGGAACAGGGATTTGCTGGTCAGAGTCGGAGAAAAGTCCACCAAAGAAAATGGCCTTTATGCTACACAGGATTTCTTCAAAGTTTTTCAAACTCCATTTTTGGAAGGAAATGCAAAAACAGCGATTGAACAACCGACTTCGATTGCCATTTCAAGAAAACTGGCTGAAAAATATTTTGGCAAAACAAACGCTGTCGGTAAAACTCTAAAACTCGACAATTCAACGGATTACACGGTTAGCGCAGTTTTTGAAAACATTCCTCAAAATGCATCTGTTCAGCTGGACTGGATTATCAACTTTAAAGTTCAGGAACAGGACTGGATGAAAACCTGGGGCAATTTCGGCTTTAAAACATTTGTACGCCTGAACCCGCAGGCTGATCCTGCGCATGCCGACGCTATCATCAAAAAAGTAATTAAGAAAAACACGCCTCCACAGTTTGCCAGTTTCCCGATTCTCCAGGGACTGAAAGATCTATACCTTCACGGCGAATATGAAAACCTGAAACCTTCCGGTGGCCGGATAGAATATGTCCGTGTTTTTTCTATCGTAGCCATATTCATTTTGCTGATTGCCTGTGTCAATTTCATGAATTTATCCACTGCCCGTTCTGTAAAAAGAGCCAAGGAAGTAGGTGTCAGAAAAGTGGTGGGTGCGGAAAGGAAATTTCTCGTCATGCAGTTTTTAGGAGAATCGCTTATCGTCAGCGGGCTTGCTGCACTTTTGGCTATGGTTTTTGTAATCAGTTTGTTACCTGCATTCAATGAAGTGGTTCAAAAGCAGATCAGTCTTAAAGTCCTGGACCCGATTTTATGGCTTTCGATTATTTCGCTGGTATTAATTACAGGCATGGTTGCCGGCAGTTACCCTGCCCTTTACCTTTCGTCATTACAGCCAATCAGGATTTTGAAGGGCAGACTGACATTCACTAACAAAGGCGCTTTTCTCAGAAAAGGACTTGTTGTTTTTCAGTTTGGGTTATCGATATTCCTGATCATAGGAATGCTGGTTATTGGTCGCCAGATGAAATATATTCAAACAAAGCGTTTGGGATTGAATAAAGAAAATGTTCTTTACATCACACTGGAAGGAAATTTAAATAATAAACTCGAAGTTTTCCGGCAGGAAATCCTGAATTCTCCTTTCATTGCATCTGCTACCACAACTGGCTCAATGCCCACAAATATCCAGGGAAATTCGGGCGATCTGGATTGGGATGGCCGGGATAAAGATTTGGTCAATACCGTCAGCGCAACTTTCGTGGGTTACGATTTTGCCAAAACAATGAATATTGAAATGCTGGACGGCCGGGATTTTTCAAAAGATTTTGCTGCTGATACGGCAAATTATATTGTCAATGAAGCGGCTGTTAAAATGATGAAAATGAAAGATCCGGTTGGAAAACAGGTGAAATTCTGGATGGGAAAAGGAACAATCGTTGGTGTTATGAAAGATTTCCATCTAAGCTCATTCCACCAGGCTATTCAACCGCTCATTCTGGTAAATTATAAGGGTTTGAATACAGAATATATGATGATCAGGACCAAGCCCGGAAAAACGAAAGAGGCCATTGCTTACGTTGAAAAAACTACCCGCTCATTTAATCCAGACTATCCATTCAGCTATCACTTTCTGGATGAAGATTATGACAAAATGTATCGTTCCGAAATGATCGTCAATACTCTGATCAAATATTTCGGGATACTCGCTATTGTCATTTCATGCCTTGGCTTACTAGGTTTGGCGGCTTTCACAGCTGAACAACGCACCAAGGAAATCGGAATCAGAAAAGTGCTGGGTGCTAATGTAGCCAGTGTAATTGCTTTACTGTCAAAAGATTTCATCAAACTCATTCTGGTTTCTATTATTCTTGCATCGCCACTTGCCTGGTATGTGATGGATAAATGGCTGCAAGATTTTGTCTATCATATTGATTTATCCTGGGGTATTTTTACGCTTGCCGGCGGGATTGCCATTAGTGTGGCTTTGTTCACTGTGAGTTTTCAAAGTATTAAAGCAGCTTTGATGAATCCGGTAAAATCTCTGAAATCAGAATAGGTTTTATAGAAAATTTTGCCATGGATACATGAATTTTCACCAATTATATTCTTGAAAAATTCGTGTATCTGTGGCTTAATTTTTCCTTTTATAATTTGATAATTAATTTCCCAACTGTTTTTCCTGTTTCGATTTGCTTGTGCGCTTCCACGATTTCATCCAGTGAATAGGTTTGAAAAATATGTGGTTTTATAATTCCTTTTGATAGCAGATCGGCAATGGATTTTACGTCGTCACCATTCGATTTGACAGAAGTATTGTAAACGTTGACTTCTTTCTCCTTTCCTTTTTCAGTAATCGCGGGGTCCAGTCCCGAAGGAATACTGATAATTGTTCCGTCCTTTTTAACGATTTCCATGGAACGGATGGCATTGTCGCCGCCGATTGTATCAAGTACAAAATCGAGATCTTTGACCACTTCTTCAAACCTTTCATTTTTGTAGTCAATATGCTGATCCGCGCCTAGACTGAGAACGAAATCCTTATTTTCTGTGGAAGAAGTACCGATTACATACGCGCCAAGATGTTTAGCAATTTGTATTGCAAAATGCCCTACGCCGCCCGCAGCGGCATGGATCAGGATCTTGTCATTTTCTTTAATTTTGGCATGGTCTACCAAAACCTGCCAGGCCGTAATGGCCGCTAGTGTTGATGCGGCCGCCTCTTCAAACGACACATTTTCAGGTTTCAGTGCAAGATGAGAAGCTGGCGCTGCCACATATTCAGCATAACATTTGCCATGTCCCGGAAAATTAATCATACCAAAAACCGCGTCGCCAACTTTAAATTTCATTACGTTTTCACCAATTTCTGTAATGACTCCGGAAGCGTCCCACCCCAGAATAATCGGATCAAACTGCGACAATACCTTGGCCTGAGCTTTGCCTGATCTCGTTTTTATATCAACCGGATTCACACTGATCGCCTTAACCTGAATTAATACTTCCTCCGCAGATATCACAGGTTTTGGTATTTCCTGCAAAACCAGATTTTCCGCAGGTCCGAAATCTTTTAATGTGATTGCTTTCATATAAATCATTTTTCGTAAAATAAACATTCTAATGTTGCACGATGGCGGTTAACATTGTATTCTGAATGGTCAAAAATTATGCCTTATTTATTATTTTGTGATGTTTGTTTAAACAACAAAAAAAAGTGTCAACCGAATTCATCTTGAATTCCATTGACACTTTTAATTTCCTGAAAAAATTCCCCCTACTCCACTCCAACCCTCTCCTCAACCTTTACCACCGAATTTTTCTTTGCCAGATATGGCAAATGATATTGCTGATCGAATTGCTTTTTTGAATCCGTGTAAGAGCTAACCGCCCCTAGAAAATTCATAAATCTGATATAATAAAATGCCATGTCAATTTGGTATGGTTTAAAACCACTTCTGGCGCTTTTTGGAAAAAGGTGATGGTTGTTATGCCACTCGCCCGCCACCAAACCTGGCCATATCTGATTGATTGACTTATCTTTAACATTATAATCTACACCTTCCTGCTGTTTATCTTCTCCTTTTGCATGCCCTTCATAATTAAATGTACGAACGCCTACTGCCCAGAAACCTGCCGCACCAAACAAAGTGCAAGCCAGCGCATGTCCACCCATAAGATAAAATGCAGTGTACCAGAACGCCCAGTTAAGTCCCCATGAAAGTATCGCCCTGCCCGGATTTACATAAGATCCCCATTTAAGATATTGCGTGTAATTATTTGCAGTCACACCTGTATGTTTCATCAACAACTTTACACGTCCGTAATCTGCTTCACTCAGGTTTTTTGCAATGGGCTGATGATTCACATCGGCCAGAAAACAATACAAAAAACCCGCCTCTGCGTTGTAAGGATCGCCCGGCTGATCAGATTTTGCATGGTGTACATGATGCGATACCACGTAAATCTCTTCCGGAATCACATTGATTGTCAGATTCTGTGTAAAAAAACGCCAAAATTTATTTTTAAATTTATAAGCTCCATGTGTACAGTACCTGTGATGCCAGATCGTACCATGTGTTCCCATGATAATCATGCTGTATACAAAAGCGGCGGCCAATAATGGGAAACTGAAAAATTTAAAAACAAACAGAAATAAAAAAGGAGCCAGACACAAAACTTTAAGCCAGCTAAAAAATGGAAGCCAGTTTTTGATATCCGCAAAAACATTCAGCCTTGCGAAAAATTCCTTGAAAATCTGGCCTGCGTCCGGTTTTATTAAATTGCCTTCATCATCCTTCCATCCATAAGAGGGGGTTTGTAATACGTGATCCAAAAATGCCATTGAGTGATTTTTATTTAAAAATATTAACAGTCCAATTCTTTGCCGACTGTCTTGAAAAATGGCAGCAGATCAATCTCTTGATATAAAACTAAATTTTCAAAACGGGTTTAATCTTAGGTAATTATTCTGATATCGCAATTATAATTCAATTCCTCGACAACTTCATTCCTTCGGTAAACAGCTTACTTTAACATTTCCAACTTGTAAAATTCAAAGTTCTTATATTAAACAAACTCGAATAACAGGTTTTTATTGCACAATATGCTCATAACAAGTCGAAACCTAAAAGATACGACATTTAATCCGGCTAATTTAGAATATTACAAAGTAAGAGAATTTATTTTTACTGTAATATTAACGTTCAATAATACACGTAGTAACTCATTGTTGACCTAATATTCCTGAAAGTGTTAACAATCATTTACCATGAAAGTTAAACCGGGATTAAATACTCACTTCGCCCAAAATGAAGGAATCGATCTTTTAAATAACTTCACTTCCTGTTATGCTAAATTATGATGCAAGCTTCTGTCAATTCATTGGAAACCAGCGGTGTTAAACAAATTTTAACAAACAAAATCCAAACCGTTAAATAAATAATTACAAAAATTTCAGTATAAAAAATCTATTGCTTCTTTAAAAGCGTAAGTTATTCTAAATGGTACGATGTTCAACGAAAACGATTTGGAATGACAAACGAGGAATATTTTAGTCTATTCTCGGAGGCAATGAATAAGAAAAAAATAATCCGCTACGAAAATAGCAACAGCAAAGACGATTACTATACGTATGCCATAAGAGAAACACCTGAGGGATACGTTTTCTTTTGTTTAATGGAAACCTTTTTTAGAGCAGGAGAAAATAAAGAAGGCTGGAAAACGGGTTCACTTTCCTCTTACCTTGAGTTTCGGTCCGTCAGAGGTGCTACACTTTCAACACTAAATTTAACAAACGAAATTTTCACGCCCAGAAGCAATTATAAAGAAAAACTTCCAGTATTAGCGCAGGGCGAATCAGCGTGGATAACAGTAAATTAAGAATAACCTAAACTAAATAAGTACCAGAGGGTGTTCCGGAATCTAAAAATCCTGCACCCTCTTTTTTTAATTTTGCGGTAATTCCACACAAAAAACAGCACCTTCTCCTGGTTCCGACGAGATCGTCAAACTACCTTTCAGGCTTTCTATCAGATGTTTTACCAAAGCAAGTCCAAAGCCATAACCATGCTCACCGCCTGTACCATCCGTCGTGCCTGATGTGCCGGACAGGATCGAGCTAATCGCATCCTGACTAAGGCCGATACCACTATCTTTTACTTTAATTATCAGCGTTTCCGAAAAATCATTTAATACCAGATCCAGATTTACAATTACTTCTCCGCCCACCGGGGTGAACTTCATGGAATTGGAAATAAGATTTCCTGCGATTTGCAATAACTTATTTTTTGAAAAAGGCACCGATTCAGTTTCCAGGGTTGTTATTACTTCGAAACGGATATGTTTATTAACAGCCTGCGCCTTATAAAGTTTTTCAAGCTTATCCTTGAAAATCAATAAATTAAAATCATTCAGAGAATTTCCTACCCGCTTTTTCTGCGGTTTATGTGCGCTTAAAATTTCCTCGGCAAGATCCAGAATAGAATTTCCACTTTTATGAATCAGGTTGATAAATTCCAGAACTTCTTCCATCTGGTTATCTTCGCCCTGATCACGGATAATCGAGGCGAGACCAATAATTCCCCCAAGCGGCCCGCGGATATCGTGAGCTACCTTTTGCTGCGTATGATGAGATTCTAAAAGTTTGGCTTTCAATCCTTCCAGTACTTTCTGGGTTTTCAAACGGCCTACAATCTCGTCGGCTATGATTTTCAGCAGCTCTATTTTTTCAGGCTCCAAAACCCTTTTCTGGTGGTCAAGCATACACAAAACCCCAATATTCAACCCCTTGGTTACCTGTAAAGGAATGCCATAATAGTAGCTTACATTCGGCTCACCCGTCACAAAAGATTTATCTTTAAAACGCTCGTCTTCTGTCAGGTCAGGTACTTCAAAATGATCATCCGTCATGATGGTATATTGGCAAATGGTATCCTGCCTGAGCATTTGCTCCACATCAAGTCCGTAATTGGAAATAGTCCATTGCGTGAGCGAATCAATAATGTTAACCAGTGAAATACTGGTTCCCGCTACTTTGGCAGCCAGTTTCGCAAGATCTTTAAAATGAGTTTGAGGATCGGAAAAATCCAGATCCAGTTCGGAAAGACTGAGGATCCTTTCCATCTCATTTTTGGGTATTGGAAGTTTGTCTTGAATTAATTCTTCCTTAACGTTGAGTTCCATGAGAAATACTTTTACTACAATTGATAACCTTAGACCAAGTAATACCTAAATCTGGTTAATTACAAGCAAACTAATGCTATTTTTTTGTCAAAAAAAAAGCAATTCTCAAAACACTTCAAGACCTACCTTTAAGATTTGAATAATACCTAAGTTTTTTTTACCAGCTAAAATGCAAATTCTTTTTGGATATCATTTTTTAAATAGTACCCAGGCATATCAGGATTGCAAATCTAAGCACCACAAATATGCACAGTACTTTTAATTAATATAATTAGTAACCAAAGTATCCAGACTAATCAGATTTTTCACAGCGTCTCCGGCCGTATTGTTAAAATAACAATAGACTTCTTTTTCCTCATGATTCCACTGATCAATGATTTCTGCATAATCATTTAAAAAACCATCTTCATAATGACCTTTGTAGTCGCCATTCGGTCCATGGAAACGAAGATATTTGAAATTTTCAGCAAGATCATTTAAAGGAGTGGCAGACCTAGGTTTGTCATGTATTACGATGGACGCGTTAAATTCATGAGCAAGATCATACACATCTTCATGATACCAGGAAGCATCTCTGAATTCGACAGCTATTTTCCATTCACGATCCTGATCTGCTTCCTGAATGTTTATCAAAAGCTTTTGCAATTGGGAAAACATGTGGATTTTCAAACTTGGAGGAAATTGCACCAGTAAACATGCCTTCTTATTTCCTACATTATTGATCGTTTTGATAAAACGGTGAACATCATTTTCCTGAAAGATCAGTCCCTTGGGATGTGTTATTTCACGCCACAATTTGAAGGTAAAACGAAAGTTTTCGGGAACACTTTCACCCCACTTTGTTACCGTCGAAGGCATCGGGATTTTATAAAACGAACTGTTTATTTCAATACTGTTAAACAAGGAAGCATAATATTCCAGGCGGCTTTTGTCTTTGAATTCGGCAGGATAATGTTCTTTATTAGGCACCGGAAGTACAAGTCCGCTGGTTCCGGAATAAAATGCTCCCTTATCGTTTGCGCTCATATTCACTATTAAAAACTTAGTAATGACCTTAGTTTTTTATCCGAAATTTTTCCTTTCAGCGCTTGTATGGTTAAAGCAGTAACGAGTCCGCCGGCAAGATACCAGGCAACCGTTAATATTTTTGTCTTGTTTGTTTTGGTAACCGGCGTGTCATCCAGTCCCAATGGCTTTGTAAAGAATACCGCACCAAGACCGGCAGCTAATCCATAACCGGCTCCGCGAAGCAGCAGATGTTTTTTCTTGCCCACACCAATCGCGCTGAAATACATGGCGTTACTCACTACGTCAGCAGCCAGGGTCAATCCGAATAACTTTTCGCCCTTTGGAGCTTTCAAACCTACACTTTCAACTGTTTTTGTCAGTGCTTCTTCACCAACAAGATCAACGCGTGGCGCCTCACTATCAAATCTTTTATAACTTTCATGCAATACATTCAATGCCAGCGCACCGGCCAGTCCACCTGCAATATTTTCAATTTCTTTCATGGTCCGAGATTTAACTGAATAATAATTTCCCAGTTTAAATCAAATTCCGTTCCAAGTAGAAATGTGCTATTATTTTCCCAATTGTTATGGTGTTAGTCATGCAGTTTCAGACCGTCAATCGCCTTATCAACTTTTCTGTTTTCGCCGTAAATGATAATTCCTGCCAGTTCCTGACTTTCGTCTGTTTCCTTCGCGATTTCTGAAAGATTTTGTTCTTCATTTCTGGTAGAAAACAATGGCTGCGTATAAATCCCAATCGCAAGTTCACGATCTTTTGCCCGATTAAATGCCCGGATTATTTGCTGCGGCGAATCTGCTTTATACACCAAAACGGGATGTTTCATCAATGGCAAATACTGAGATCCCGAAGCATTAATAAGCGGTTGACCATGGGTTTCGGGAAATCCGATTGCAACCGAACTCGCCAGAAATGATGCCACATTCAGTTTTTGCCAGGTTTCCAGATCGTTCCTTACAACCATGACAATCTTGTTTTCATAACGCATCCTTTCCCTTATTTTATGACCAATTCCATTTGAATATTGCAGCGTTCATAAGGCGTTATTCTGCCCGCAACTTTTTGAAAACCAAGCTTGTGATATAAATTGATAGCAGGTTTCAAAATCGTATTACTTTCAAGATATATTTTCTTTGCACCAAGTTCTTTTGCTTTTGAGATTATAGCCTGACCTAAAAGCCAGCCGATGCTTTTTCCCTGAGCTTTGGGAGAAACGGCCATTTTGGCAAGTTCAAAATCATAATCAGGATCATCCATTTTGATCAAAGCACAAACTCCAAGCGGTTCTCCATTGTACAGCGCGACGAGAATTTTGCCACCTTTATTGAGGATATAACCCTCCGGATCATCCAGTGCCTTAAAATCCGATTCCTCCATTTTAAAATATGTAGATATCCATTCCTGATTCAAATTCCGGAAAGCTGTCTGATAGGCAGGCTGATAATCCACAATCTGTACCTGGCTGCTCTCCCGTAACTTTTTCTGTTCCTGCACTCTTCTCAGCAGCGATTTTTGTTCTAAAACAAATTCCCATTCCTCTATCGCTTTCCAGAGATCATTGCGCGTTTGCGCCGAAATTTCATCAATAGCACTTGCCACATCAACATATTGAGCTTCTATCTGATGGGTAACCTGCATTCCTTTTTCAGACAAACAAACCACATTTCTTCTGCCATCAGTTTCATCCTTTTTTTCCCTGACAAAACCTTTTTTTGACATTTCGCTGATGATCTTACTGACGGAAGGATGTGAATGACCAATTTCCCTGGCAATAGCCGTAATGGTTTTTTCCTCACCTTTTGACAAAACATAAAACACCGGAAACCATTTCGGCTGCATATCAATGTCATATAGTTTGTAAATCTGGGCCGCATCTTCGGTAATTTTTTCGGTAAGCATTCGGAGTCTGCTTCCCAACGCCATTTTTCCGATATGATTAAAAAATTCCATATAAAACTAATTACGTAACTAATTACGCAAATTTAAAAAAAATTATAAAATAAGGTAATTTATTTTCAACTATTATAATTTCCCCTTATCCAGCTTTTAAAATTTGAAGCTTGTAGTGAAAAATCTCCTCTTACACAATACACTTGTTATCAAAAGTTTACATTCCAAATAAAACAAAAACTACAAATGAAAAGTCGCTTAATATTTCTGATGTCAACACTGACTATAATAATTTGCGCTTTTATTTCAACACCACCTATTCCAAATGAAGACTGGCCAGAATATAATGGAAATGGAGACCGGAATCATTTTTCTGTTCTTACGCAGATTGATAAGGAAAATGTAACCCAGCTTAAAATCGCCTGGACTTATCATTCCGGAGGAGCAGATACTGTCAGGAACCGTACACAAATGCAGTGTAATCCGATAGTCATCAATGGAATGTTATATGGTGTGTCCGCCGAAACACAGGCATTTGCCATTGATGCAGAAACGGGAAAGGAAATTTGGAAAACAAAAATTTCTGATAATGGCGGAACCACCAGCCGCGGCGTTACTTTTTGGGAAAATAAAGAAGATAAACGTATTTTTTTCGGGGCGGGAAAATGGCTATATGCGTTGAATGCCGACACCGGTGAGTTAATAGCAAATTTTGGAGAGCAAGGGCGAATAAATCTTAAAGAAGGAGTTGAACGGCCCGGGGCTGATGATTATATACTTTCCAATACGCCCAACACAATCTTTAAAAATCTGATCATTACCGGAACGAGAGTCAGTGAATCTGAAACTGCATTACTTGGGGATATTCGGGCATTTGATGTGGTGACGGGCAGAAAAATCTGGACCTTTCATACCATTCCCGAAAAAGGAGAACCGGGTTATGAAACATGGTTAAAACAACCGGCTAGACAAAATATCGGCGGAGCAAATTCCTGGGCAGGCATGGCAATTGACAGAAAACGAGGAATTGTATATATCCCGACGGGTTCAGCAGCCTATGATTTTTATGGCGGCAACAGGCCGGGAAAAAACCTTTATGCCAATTGTCTTCTCGCCTTAAATGCAAAAACCGGAAAATTGATTTGGCATTACCAACTGGTGCATCACGATATTTGGGACCGGGATCCGCCTTGTCCGCCTAATTTGGTAACGATAATAAATCATGGAAAAAAAGTTGATGCGGTGGTACAAATCACCAAGCAAGGTTACGTTTTTGTCTTTGACAGAGAAAATGGAAAACCTTTATTTCCGATAAAAGAAACGGCATTTCCAATGGATGGAGTCCCGGGTGAAAAGCCAAATGCCACGCAGCCCATACCTACCCTGCCACTACCTTTTACACGACAAAGTTTTACGGAAAAAGATCTTAATTCATTTGTAGCAGACCGCGACTCGCTTGCCGGACTTATCAGAAAAGCCAGAACTGGCAGTGCTTATATTCCGATTGGTTTTGAGATGACGATTTTTTACCCCGGAACAGATGGAGGTGCGCAGTGGGGTGGCGCAGCGGCAGATAACGACGGAATTTTATATGTTCCGGCAAAAGAAATTCCCGTATACACCTCGCTGGTCAAAAAACCTTCAACTGCTGAAAACAAAGCTGGCACTTCCCGTCTTTATATGCTAAACTGCGCAGCTTGTCACGGCGCCGATCGTAATGGAAATCATGACGGCTCCTACCCTTCTTTGGTTAATATTGACAAGAGATTAAATCAGAAACAGGTTCACCAGCTTTTACTAAAAGGCCGCGGAATGATGCCCTCTTTTTCACATCTTCCGGAGGCCGAAAGAGAAGCAATTGTTGACTTTATTTTCGGTAAAAAATCTGAAAAAGAAATGGCGTCAACCCAGAAAACTGACGTTCCTTACCAGCATACAGGATATAATCGTTGGTATGACAAAAATGGTTATCCAATCAGCCAACCACCGTGGGGAACGCTTACTGCGGTAGATTTGAACACAGGGCAACGAAAATGGCGGGTTCCGCTTGGCGAGTATAAAGAATTGACTAACAAAGGAATAAAACCAACTGGTACGGATAATTATGGCGGACCACTTGTAACGGCAAGCGGCCTGGTATTTATTGCAGCATCCAAAGACGAATACATCAGGGCGTTTGATAAGGTAACCGGTAAAATACTCTGGAGTGCGAAATTGCCATTTGCCGGCTACGCCTCTCCGAGCGCTTATTCTGTGAATGGCAAACAGTATATTGTAATTGCCTGCGGCGGCGGGAAACTTAATACAAAATCAGGCGATCAGTTTGTTGCTTTTGCTTTACCTTAACAGCTGTTTTAATTTAAAATTTAAATTGTGAGCATATATAATCTGCCTTTTGATTTAGACGAGCTGCAAAATCAAACTTCGGAAAATGTAATTATCCGGACCTATACTTCCAATCAAAATACGAACAAGAACAAAATCATTTTGCATCAGAATATGATCAATATGATTATTAACGGAACAAAAAGTGTCGTTTATGCCGAAAATACGACTACAATTTCTGCCGGAGAATTGCTGATCTTGTCAAAAGGAAATTGCCTAACCAGTGAAGTACGGCCTGAAAACACTGCTTTTACAAGTATCCTGCTTTATTTCAGCAATACAGTTTTGTCCGAATTCCTGATTAAATATAAATCCGTGGTTCCGGGTGACCAGGCTGAATTATCCAAAACACCATTTCTGGTTTTCAGGCAAGACAGTTTTATAAAAAATTATATTGAGTCTCTAAATCTGATGCTCAAACCTCCCAAAACGTTTTCATCCGAACTGAAACGGCTGAAACTGGAAGAGTTGTTACTATATCTGCTGCAAAATGATCCGGAAAAATTTCTTTCCCTGCAAGTTGACATGCTGGACAACGAGGATATGAGAATACGCAAAGCGGTGGAAAGCAATCTAACAAATCAGGTTACGGTGGAGGAACTGGCTTTTATTTGTAATTGCAGTATTTCCACTTTCAAACGGAAGTTTACAAAAATCTATAATACTTCTCCTCAAAAATGGTTATTAGAGAAAAAGATGCAGTTCGCTGCCACTTTGCTGCACCAAAAAGACGAAAAACCAGGATTGGTTTACCAAAAAGTAGGTTATGAAAACCATTCAAGTTTCTCCAAATCCTTTAAACAATATCACAGTATCACACCGACGGAATATCAGCAAAAAATATTGAACGTCCAGCCACAATAATTGAACTTCCTGCGATAACTTTCATCTAACCGCTCATGGTACATTTGTTGAAAATTTATTCGACAATAATTGATAAAAATGGAAATTACAGAAAGGAATAAAGCAGTTGTTCTGCGTTTTAATAAAGAGGTGATTGAAGAGGGAAATCTTCAATCGTTTGAAGAATTGATGGATAAAGATTTTATCAATCACTCCGCTCCGGAAGGTGCGGATCATGGACCAGCCGGTATGATCAATTTTTTCAACAATATCCTCAGACCCGCTTTTCCGGATTTGAAAGTAATCATTCATACGCAGGTAGCGGAAGATGATTTAGTGACAACCAGAAAATCGATAACCGGTACGCACAGAGGAATTATTTTTGGCATAACACCAACGGGAAAAGAGGTTAGCATCGACGTTATTGACATTGTTAAAGTCCGTGACAGAAAATATTTTGAACATTGGGGACTAAATACACTGCCGGCCGTGCTCGCTAAATTATCTGAGTAATTTCAACTTTGAAAAACCAAAAAACTGTATCCGAAAAATTCGGGATACCGTTTTTTGGTTTAAATTTCCTTCCAACAATTATAACTCAGCAACTTCCGGATATTCCTTTTTCCTATGCAATTTTGAAATAAAATTGGTTGATAAACTTGCGACTGCTGCAACTGCCAACAAGGCGATAAGCCATGGGGCGTGTCCAACAATTCGCTGCGTTTGAACCGTTATAAAATTTGAATTTTCTGTGATTCTTTCTACCATCCATCCTGATGCTGCAAGGGCAGAAAATACTGCGCCTGAGATTCTGATCACGGAGTAAAATTTGCTTCTACTTAAAATAATCAGCCACGGAAATACAGCTGCAATGACAAAAAGCTGCATCAGTTCGATGCCAAGATTAAATCCGAGAATACTTAATCCCAAATGAAAAATATCAAGATTCAGACTTACCAGCGTTCCTGCGAAAGCCATGCCGTGAATCAATCCAAAACCCACAGCAACAACCGCCTCTTTTCCTGAAAATATGGGTCTGAAAGCATGAATTGCTGAAATAATAATAGAAAAGGCAATTACAATTTCAACCAGTTGTGACGGAAAAGTAAACAAACCTAAGGCACCGGCTATCAAAGTAACTGAATGCCCGATTGTAAAAGCCGTAACAATTTTCAAAAGACGGATCCAGCTATAACGCCAGCCGCCAAATGTTCCCCAACGTCTCCGGTTCACAAGTAAAGGGGCAGGAAGTAAAAGTACCAGAAGAAACAGTAAATGGTCTGTTCCCTCGGCAATATGGTGCATGCCCAAAACGACGGTTTGTTTAAATCCATTCCATATACCGCCTGTTTCCAGATTTACTTTAAATGGAAAAATTTTGTTGCTTCGGATGTCGAAAGAAATCACACCAAGTTCCACCGGTTTTTCTCCATAAAGTCCTGCTTCCCAATCCTGTTGAACCGAAATTAATGCGAAATGTGTAACAACCTGATGCATGATCACGTCATAATTCAAATCAAATTCCCGCGTGGTTTCGCCTTCGGAAGGAGTCATAACTACTTTTGCATGAAGTTCAAAATACGGTCCGCTTGCGCTTGCGGGAATTTTCTGTACAAAAAGATCTTCAACCGAAACAGTCCATGGTTTACCATCTTTACTTACCGGGTGAATATGTACAATAAGATAAGATTTCAGTTCAGGCGACAGGCGACTTACCAGGTTTTCCGGATGCTGATTTACCTGATGTCCAAATGCCAGTTCAAGTTCATTTAAAGGAAGTTGTAATTCGGCATAAACTTTACCTGGCTGAATATCCAGAGACATAACGGAATTCGGCATCGGGTGTGCAGATACATTCCCCGAAATAAAAAACAGAACCAGCAGCGTTAACATCAGCCGCCGGTATTGGCGACTGATGTTGGAAATGGCTATTTTCATATTGCTGATTAATTATTAAAGCCCGTTATAATCCCGTGTATGATCACGATACACAGAGTGATAATGAATTTCATTTTGATATACCACACCCGACTGACAAACAAATTCTATCCAGACACTTGGTCCGTCGATTCGAACATAATCTGCATTGTTAGTAAGTGTTGCATTACCTGAATAGGAAATGTACGTTCCTGCCAACTCGTTTTCGTAAAGTTTGAGATTTGCCGTACCGGTAGCATTATCCACATCATTGGTCCATGGTTTCATGGCAGCCAGCACTAAAAGTTTTTGGGCATCACTTAAAGTACTTACCGCAACGCCCAGTTTTGTAGTCGGAAATTGTCCGTCCTTATTTGGTCCCAGCGCCACATCACTGAATGTAGTCGATAGTTTTGCCGAGGCCAGCTGAGCTGTTGAAAGTGACGCCAGCATCGCAGCCATTGCATCATGCTCAACTGCCAAAGGTGCGTAGGTAGTGGTTCCGGCAGTCCAGGTTTTGGGTTCAATTCCCTGGTGCGACGGCGTTGCACTGGCCACAGCTCCGGCATTGTACGTTATATTCTGTGCGTAGTGATGGCCGCCAAATTGCAGCATCCACGTTCCGGTCACACTTGGTGTTCCTAAAAACGCAATAATATATAGTCCCGAGCCGTAGCCATTTGCTTTGGTAGCCAAAACATCATCGGCAGCATTTATTTGGCTGAATTCATCATAGCCATCATTGGCACTTGTACCCGACGCCGCAGCAATTATAGCTTTTGCGGCCGCAAGTTGTGTGGCGCTTAATGTGCTGAATTCAATTCCATTTCGAATTTTTACACCACCTGGTAAGTTTGACCATTTTATTGCATTTGCCTTGGTAAGACTAATCTGAACCGTTGCCAGCTGGGCAGCAGAAAGTGTTGCCTTGAACGCCTCAACTGCACAAACCACCTTTGCAACCGTTGTAGTGGCCGTGCTGCAATCAACGGTGCTGGTAGTAGCATCGGAAACTGTCAACGAAATATTACAGCTCATGCTGCCGAAAGTAATGGCAAAAATGGCTGTCCCGACTGACGTCGGCGTTCCGGTAATTGTATAGGCCAGATTTCCCGCACCAGATGCCAACTTTCCCGCCTGCAAAGTGGCAGTGAGGCCGGTTACACCCGTTGAAGAAATGGCAGAACCCGCATTATAGGCCACCGCGTTTCCACCTGTGTAGGGCACCGTCACCGTTCCGGTATAAGCAGTTCCGTTTATTGCAGTTGAAGAAAAAGTGGCAGAGGTACAGGTTAAGGCGGTAATTGTAGCAGTTTCCGATGTTACATCGTCACTCGTGCTGGATTTACAGCAAATGAAAAAAGCAAAAAAGAGTAGTAGTAATAATTTGGAAAGAAATTGTTGCGCTTTCATAAAAATGAAATTAGATGGTCAGATATAAATCTATAACGCAGTGTCTTTTTCCTTGCCCAAAAGTTTGTGGTGAACTGATAGAATGTTGTGGTGAATGATCCGTTAGAAAAAAATAGGTTTACAAAAGGAAGTTTTCTTGGTCGCACACAAATAGTTAACCCTTGAAAACTGCATTAAAACTTTCCTCAAAACTGCTTCCCAGTGGAATTTCCTCTTCTGCAATTTTGATGACCTTGTTTCGTACCAGAATAATTTTATCGAGAGAAACGGTGTAGGAACGGTGTACGCGTAGAAAACCTTTTTCAGGAAGTTTTTCCAAAATCGCTTTCATCGTTAATCTTACTACGACCGGCTTTTGTCCGGCTAAATGGATTTTAAGATAATTGTCCAGTCCTTCAATAAAAATAATGTCAGCTATGGCCACTTTGACCAAACTGTAATCTACCCTGAAATAAAGATATTTCTCCTGGCTGCCAGACGATTGCTGATGCAATTTCTGCAAATCCTGGGCTTTGGTTACGGCTTTCAAAAATCTGTCGAATGTGAAAGGTTTTAAAAGATAATCTACCGCATCAAGTTCGTAACTTTCAACGGCGTATTCGTTATAGGCTGTGGTGAAGATGACCATGGCAGGATGAGGCATGGCTTTGTAAAAATTTATTCCGGAAACCGCCGGCATATTAATATCCAGAAATACAAGATCCACAGGATTTTCTTCGAGATAAAGGTTTGCTTCACCAGTTTTAGAAAACGTTTTTTTGAGATCAATAAAATTAACCTGACTACAAAACGCATCCAATACTTCCAAAGCAGGTCTTTCGTCATCCAATGCTATTGCCTTGATCATATCAGTTCAATTTCAAGTTCGACTTTAAAAAACTCCGTGTTGTTATCAATCCGCAATTTGTGTTTATTGGCATAAAAAAGATGTAAACGTTCCCTTGTGTTCGCAAGGCCGATATTTGTCGAATATTCTTTATTTATGATCGTTACTTTTTTGTTTATTACCAACAGATAAACGGATTCATTTTTGATATCAATCCGAATATCAATTTTTGAATCTTCATCCGGATTCACGCCATGTTTGAAAGCGTTTTCGATAAATGAAAAAAGTAGAAGGGGCGCAATTTTTTGATTTTTCGCCGTTCCGTTCACTTCAAAATTCAGATTTACAGAATCTCTTAAACGTGAAATCTGCAAATCAATATAATTTGTAATATAGCCGATTTCCTTATCCAGAAAAACTTCATTTTCATTCGCATCTTTCAACAGATAACGCATGAATTCCGAAAGTTTTACAATGGAATCCGGCGCTTTGTCATCCTTTTTGATCGTAAGTGCATAAATACTGTTAAGCGTGTTAAACAAAAAATGCGGATGGATTTGCGCTTTCAAATGTGCAAGTTCAGCGGCAAGCCTTTCTTTTTCGGCCTGTAACAAACGGCTGTTTACTTGCAATAGAATTGAAAAAAGTGCAACCACGGCAAACAGATAAATATGATGTTTCACTTCTTCAAAAAAAATGCTTCCTACTGGTCTTGATGGAATAAAATGGCCATTGTGAGGATTGAAGCCACCCATTCTGCCGGGATGATCCTGCCAGGAAAAATTGCCTGTTACAAATGATGGAAAAAATAAAATTAGCCCGAAGCCGACGGCAAGGAATAATGAATAAACCAGATACTTTTCCCGGAAATAAACCCTTGGTATCAATATGTAATAGTTGATATAAAAGAAAACCAGCATAAGTAAGTTCACAACAAAATCTCTTTGTGTTGGTTTTGACAAAAAATAACCAACTTCTTCCGGCGGCCTGGGTGATAAGGTCAGCGGCAAAAGCAGAAATGCCAGACATCCCAGAATATGGTACAGATATTGGTTTTTAGGTTTTGTCATTTCATTCAAAACTTTGTCATAATAACTTACAAGTTACCTGAAAGAAAGTACAGCTTACCAAAATTGTGATCAATATTAAAAGTGTGGGGGCGAAAAAGGCTTTCACGCAATATTGTGTTAGCTGTGACTGTCTTATCAAAATTAAAATTGCTATACAGAATCCTCGTTATTTTTATTTCAAAACAAACAAATAAAATAGTTATATTTCTTCTGCAATTCAGACTATTAAAATTTTTACAAGACTTAAAAATGGAAGATAAACACCCAACTTACGCAAACGGGAAAGTCTGTTACATTGAAATTCCTTCTGATGATGTAAATGTATCAGCTGCCTTTTATGAAACCGTTTTTGGCTGGAATATCCGGCGCCGTGATGATGGCAGCATTTCCTTTGATGACGGTGCCGGGGAAGTGAGCGGAACTTGGATTACCGATAGAAAAGCAGTTTCGGAAATTGGCATGATTACGCATATAATGGTTGATGATATCAACATTACAATGAAAATCATAAAAGATAACGGAGGAAAAATTACGGAAGAGATCGGAAGACATTTACCGGAAATCACCGCGCGTTTTGCTGATCCGTATGGTAACATCTGGGGCCTTTATCAGGAAAGAAATTAATAAGTGCTTAACTATGAAGATGATCAGATCACACCTGACTTTTTCAATCCAATGTTTGCTCTGTACGCCATAATAAATCCGCAACAGGAAAACTTTCCGTAAAATAAGTAATCAGGAATATTTTATGGAGTTGTAACCTAAAACTGACTTTTAGTAATAAATTTGTCAGTAACAGATACCGAAATTAATACCCTCCAACGTTTGATTTTTATAATTTAAAGAATGACTAATCCAGAAACCGTTCAGGAATTTTACAGCCGTGTACCCGCAGCTAACCGACTTGGTTTACCAATGAACAATGCAGGTGCCGGACATTTTAATGTTTTTTCCAGGGAATCCTGTGCCATTATTACGCCATACAGCCGCAGGGATTTTTACAAAGTTTCACTCATTATCGGCACAGGAAAACTGCATTATGCAGATAAGTGGATCGCAATTGACAGGCCTGCACTTCTCTTTTCAAACCCTGTTGTCCCCTATTCCTGGGAAGCAGAATCACATGTACAACAAGGCTGGTTTTGTCTGTTTACTGAGGCATTTCTTCAACCGGATGAACGAAACCAAAGCTTGCAGGACTCACCATTATTCAAAATCGGAGGAAACCCTGTTTTTTTTATTGACGATTTGCAGCTTGAAGAAGTTTCCGGGATTTTCAAAAAAATGATGCGCGAAATTGCCTCTGAATATACCCATAAGTATAGTTTATTGCGAAATTACCTTCATTTGGTTATCCATGAAGCCATGAAGTTGAACCCCGCAGATAATTTCGAAAAACATGTAAATGCATCTTCAAGAATCACTTCCCTTTTTATTGAACTTCTTGAAAGACAATTTCCTATTGACACGCCGGAAGCTGCTCTTAAAATGAAAACGGCGAACGATTACGCACTTAACCTTTCGGTACATGTAAATCATTTGAACCGGTCGGTAAAAGAAACTACCGGAAAGACTACTACCGAGCATATTGCTGCCAGAATAACCCGTGAAGCCTGCGCCTTATTGCAGCACACGGATTGGGATATTTCAGAAATTGCTTATAGTCTTGGTTTTGAATATCCCGCCTACTTTACAAATTTCTTCAAAAAACATATTGGCGTACCTCCCGGCGAAATCAGACATCCGGCTGTTTGAATTTTATAAATATCTGTTTGAATATTTTAAAACAGGCCACGCCATGTTCTATTAATTTTGTTCCAACAAAAATCAGGAATTATGAAGTACAGAAATCTTGGAACAACAGCCGAAAAACTTTCAGCCCTGGGGCTGGGGTGCATGGGAATGAGCTTCGCTTATGGCCCCACTGATGATGCAGAAAGTATCGCCACATTACACAAAGCACTGGATCTGGGAATCAATTTTTGGGATACCGCGGATATGTATGCCAATGGTTTGAATGAAGAACTTGTTTCAAAAGTACTGGTGCCAAACCGGGATAAAATTTTCATAGCTACCAAATTCGGTTTTCGTTTTAAAGATGGAGTTGCCGGACCCAGCAATTCTGCCGGCACCTATTTTGACGGCTCTCCCGAGTGGATAAAAGTAGCGGTAGAAAAAAGTTTGAAAAGATTAAAAATCGATACTATTGATCTTTATTACGCTCATAGGGTAGACAAAAATGTACCTATTGAGGAAACCGTTGGCGCAATGGCAGAACTTGTTAAAGAAGGAAAAGTGCGCTATCTGGGTTTGAGTGAGGCTTCGGCAACATCAATCCGAAAGGCGCAGGCGGTTCACCCGATTGCTGCATTGCAAAGTGAATATTCGTTATTGACAAGAGATGTTGAAGGTGAGATTTTGACTACAATTCGTGAGCTCGGCATTTCGCTGGTTCCCTATTCTCCTCTGGCAAGAGGGCTGGTTACAAATAAACTTAATCTCGACACCTTAACTGACGATGATTTTCGCAAATCCTTGCCGCGCTATCAACAGGAAAATGCCGACAATAATGCAAAACTGGTAAGCGGTTTTGCTGACATTGCATCCGGTAAAAACTGTACACCTGCCCAGCTTGCACTTGCCTGGGTATTGGCTCAGGGAGATGATATTATTCCAATTCCGGGTACGAAAAAACGGAAATATCTGGAAGAAAATGTTGGTGCAATTGACGTAAATTTATCTGCTGAGGACCTGAAAACAATTGATGAATTAATAGCAAAGTATCCTAACACAGGCGAACGCTACAACGAAGGCTCCATGAAACTGGTGAATAATTAATTTGAAGATATAAAATCCTTGCAAGCGCAGACAGACTGATTTCTGTTTGCGCTTTTTTATTTGATTTAATAGCTGGTTCAACCTCTTTAAATCAAATCATTACAATTCTTCAAAACCATAATAAATACATCACAAGACTTGGTTTAACCATTTCATTTTCAGTCAGTATCCCACAAATTTGTTGTGATAAAAAACTATAAGAAGTCATTATCAGATAGCACGTTTTGGTGCAATCAGAATTGAAAATATTTAGAATAAGGTTTTGGAATATAGAAAGTGGTGATCATGAATATCGTTCCGGGCTCCGGGACGATATTTTCAAATCTTGAAATGAACAAATTATCCTGATAATATACAAGCATTCCCATCATTGGGCCATTTCAACAGCTTTTAGAAAGCAATATTTTTGTAACAAGAAACTTAATGTCGTTTGGTGAAGAAACTTAGCGCCAGCAATTTCACTGAGTATTCCCTCTCGGCACTCCTGCCCTAAAACTCACTTTTGGCATTAGCGGCACAGACCGCTTTTCATACCAGATGACATTAAGTTTCTCAATTTAAATCAAAAGATCATGGCTAAATCTTCCAGAATTCTAACCATCCTGTTGCTGGGCGCTACTGTTTTACTGGCATTTGCAGTTTTATGCAAACTTCATGCAGATACTTATTAATTGGTATTTCGAGAAAAGCAGCCATTTTTGAATAAAATCTTTTTGATAAAAAAAGAGCGCACCTGAAATTCAGGTACGCCCGTCAGGTTATTTTGAACAGATTTATTGTGCAACGAATATTTTATTTAATCTGCTTAATCACAGCAATAATATCTTCTTCGCCAAAAACCGTTTCGGCTTCCTGAAAAGTTTTATAAACTGTTTCAGCCAAAGGCGTATCCAATCCCTCCGCTTTTGCCAGACGGAGATCTTTGGCGATGTGTTTTAAAGCAAAAGCAGCCTGGTAATTATCATGGATAATTGCTTCACCTTTAATTTTTCCAAACACATTTCCTAACGCGCTGTTGTTGATAATTGTCATTAAATCTTCGGTAGCAATTCCGTTTTTATTGGCAAAGCAGATTGCTTCGGCCAACCCCTGTGCGTGAAATGCAAGTAAAGTATTAACAGCAAGTTTAGCCGTATTACCAGCACCGGTATCACCCACGCGCAAGGCAAGTTTTCCCAATTTTTCCAGAATAGGTTTAGCAGTTTCAAATATTTCGTCTTCACCTCCCGCCATGATGACAAGCTGTCCTTCTTCCGCCTGCTTCACACTGCCGGACACCGGCGCATCCAGATAATTATTCCCCTGACTTTTGCAGAGAGCAGCCATTTCCTTGCTGATTGCGGGAGAAACTGTGCTCATGTTAATAATGATTTTCCCGCTCGTTCCGGCACTTAATAATCCTTGGTCGCCGTTGAAAACAGCATGAATTGCCTTATCATCCGACACCATAATAATTATTAAATCTGTTAGTCCGATCAGTTCCGCCGGCGTAGAAGCTATCTCTGCTCCTGACTCTTTCAAATCTTTTTTTTTATCCTTGCTTCGGTTAAAAACGGTTATCGAAAATCCGGATTTTATCAACTGGCGAGACATTGGCACACCCATTTTTCCCAGCCCAATCCAACCTATTTTAGTGTTGCTCATCATTTTTTTCTGTTTATTATATGAATTTAGATTGTTATGATCACAATTTAAACTGCAAGGTAAAAAAGAAGCTGCGTGCATCGCATTGATCAGCACCAGATTTGTAAAAACCGAAAGATAAGTTTCAAGGATTGTTTGTTTTATATAATGCAACAGCTCTTTCCGCAAAAGATTCAATACCTGGATTTCTGGATTGATACATTGGTACGCTACCGGTAGATATTGAAGGTAACAGTATCCGATTTTTGAACCGTAAATAATATATCATTCAAATAACCTATTAGCAGCGCTAGCTCGGATGCATTTTGAAGATAAATCCGAGTTTTTTAATGATGTTTTTACGATAAGTTTTGATGGTATGAAAACTCAAAAATAACTGCTCAGCAATCTCTTTATTGGATAATCCTTTTGATATAAGTTATATGATCTCCGTCTCACGATCAGACAGAAAAGGAATATTTCTTCCCTTTGGGAAGCCCAAATCCTTCGTATCAAACTCACTAAGAAAATGATGGTCCAATGATTTTTGGGCAAAAATGTTTTTGTCGAAAATTTGTACGCTTATTGGTTTAATTTTACACAATGTTGGATGGACATTGTACTAACCAGAATAATAATCCGTATCTATGGCGATGACAAACGAAGAAAAGGCAGTTAAGGCAACTTACTTTAGTATTATCGGAAATACCAGTTTGGCGGTTATAAAAGGATTTGCTGGTTATTTTGGGAACTCCTACGCACTTATTGCTGATGCTATCGAATCCACAAGTGATATTTTTTCATCGCTTCTGGTACTCTTCGGGATTAAATATTCTAATCGTCCCGCCGACAAAAATCATCCATATGGGCATGGCCGTGCCGAGCCATTGATCACTTTTCTTGTGGTTGGTTTCTTAATAACTTCTGCCGTTGTGATTGCCTATGAAAGCATTGAAAATATTCTTACTCCCCATGAGTTGCCCAAACCTTTCACGCTTTTTGTTTTAGGTGCTATTATTGTTTGGAAAGAAATTTCATTCAGGCTTGTAATTAAGAAAAGTGTTGAGACGAATAGTTCTTCATTGAAAGCAGATGCCTGGCATCATAGAAGTGATGCGATTACCTCCGTGGCTGCGTTTATCGGTATTTCCATTGCTCTTGTTTTCGGAAAAGGTTATGAGTCAGCTGATGACTGGGCGGCGCTTTTTGCATCTGTATTTATTCTTTATAACAGCTATCTCATTTTCAGACCTGCCCTTGGAGAGATTATGGATGAAAATCTTTATGAAGATTTAATTGAAGAGATCAGGCGTATTGCATTAACTGTCGAAGGTATTTTAGGTACCGAAAAATGCCTGATCAGGAAATCAGGAATGAAATATCTGGTTGATTTGCATGCAACCGTAGATGCCAATATTTCAGTAAAACAAGGACATATATTGGCTCATAAATTGAAAGATAAATTACAGCTGGAAATTCCTGAGATAGAATTTATTCTAATCCATATTGAGCCATTTGAGAGGAAATTTTAAGATAAATTAGTTTGTAGCGACTAATGAAGTATTGCGAGTATTGCCTAAACATTGCCTGCCCATTTTGAAATGTAGAAATGTTAGGTTTTAATCTAATATCTAAATAGTTACATACAATTGTGATGGCAAGAATTCGCGTCCCGCCTACACGGTGCAGTATTATGCGCAGTCCCGGGTCGGGCGAGCGGGACTGCGGATCACGGAAGAGATAAACAGCACAAAAAAGACCATCCTTTCGAGATGGTCTTTTTTGTGTAATAGTATTGTGGCGGCTACACTAGGCGTGCCCCCTACTTTACCAGGTTTGACCGGGTCGCGCAGACCGGGTCACGTTGACCCAAGTATCATCGGCGGTTCCCGGCTTAGCTTCTCTGTCCCGGGCCGGGCTCGCGGACGAGCGGACAACGCAGCCTGGGAAGAGGTGAAGGGAGTGTCGCCCCAGACCGAGCCAATAGTAACCAACAAAAAAAGCCTCACATTTCTGCGAGGCTTTGATTATAATAGTATTGTGGCGGCTACCTACTTTACCAGGTTTGACCCAAGTATCATCGGCGGTTCCGGGCTTAACTTCTCTGTTCGGGATGGGAAGAGGTGAACACCGGGCCAATAGCCACCAACAAGATTTTCTGTTGGTTAATTTGTGACTTCGGGATGGAAACAGGTGAAGACTTCGCGTCTCGGCGAATCGTCGCACCGTCCAGGCCAATAGCCACCAACAAGCTCTTTGAGTGTGTACAATGATTGAATGATAGAGTGTTGGAATGATAGCGGTCCGCCGCTGCGGAATATTCTCTCATTCACTTATTCAAAATTCATTCATTGAATTTCATGTCATATTGGAAGCAAAAGAGAATGAGTTTTAAGATTTTTCTGTCTTTTAAGGGAAAGAAAATGAGCAAGCTGTTGGGTAATTAGTACTGCTCAGCTGAATGTATTTCTACACGTACACCTGCAGCCTATCAACGTCGTAGTCTACAACGACCCTTGTGTGGAAGATTCATCTTCGGGCTAGTTTCGCACTTAGATGCTTTCAGCGCTTATCTATTCCCCACATAGCTACTCGGCCATGCCCCTGGCGGGACAACCGATTCACCAGCGGTGGGTCCACCCCGGTCCTCTCGTACTAAGGGCAGCCCCCGTCAATCTTCCTACGCCCACCACAGATAGGGACCGAACTGTCTCACGACGTTCTGAACCCAGCTCGCGTGCCACTTTAATCGGCGAACAGCCGAACCCTTGGGACCTTCTCCAGCCCCAGGATGTGACGAGCCGACATCGAGGTGCCAAACCTCCCCGTCGATGTGAGCTCTTGGGGGAGATCAGCCTGTTATCCCCGGCGTACCTTTTATCCTTTGAGCGATGGCCCTTCCATACAGAACCACCGGATCACTATACCCTGGTTTCCCACCTGCTCGACCCGTCGGTCTCACAGTCAAGCCTGCTTGTACTATTGCACTCCACACACGGTTACCAAGCGTGTTGAGCAGACCTTTGGAAGCCTCCGTTACACTTTTGGAGGCGACCACCCCAGTCAAACTACCCACCATGCACGGTCCTGCTCATTGAGCAGTTAGATCCCAGGCCAGCGAAGGGTGGTATTTCAACGTTGGCTCCACGATGCCTGGCGACACCGCTTCAAAGCCTCCCACCTATCCTACACATCCCTGACCCGAAAACAATGCAAAGCTATAGTAAAGGTGCACGGGGTCTTTCCGTCCCGTGGCGGGTAAGCGGCATCTTCACCGCTACTACAATTTCACCGAGCTCACGGCCGAGACAGTGCCCAGATCGTTACACCATTCGTGCAGGTCGGAACTTACCCGACAAGGAATTTCGCTACCTTAGGACCGTTATAGTTACGGCCGCCGTTTACTGGGGCTTCGATTCAATGCTTTACCTTGCGGCTGACATCCCCTCTTAACCTTCCAGCACCGGGCAGGTGTCAGGCCCTATACGTCAACTTGCGTTTTGGCAGAGCCCTGTGTTTTTGCTAAACAGTCGCCTGGGCCATTTCTCTGCGGCCTCTCTTGCGAGGAGGCTCCCCTTCTCCCGAAGTTACAGGGTTAATTTGCCGAGTTCCTTAGCCGTGATTCACTCGAGCACCTTAGAATATTCTTCTCGACTACCTGTGTCGGTTTACGGTACGGGCTGCATTCAGCTGGCGTTTCAAAAGCTTTTCTTGGAAGCGTTTTCGTATGTTCGCTTCGCCCGTAGGCTCTGCTCAACGCACTATTCCGTCAGTACGTACATACCACAATACTCCGTCACTCTTTCACACTGAACGCAGGGGCAGGAATATTAACCTGCTGTCCATCGGTAATCGCCGCTCGGCTATACCTTAGGCCCCGCCTAACCCTCCGTTGATTAGCATAGCGGAGGAATCCTTAGTCTTTCGGTGTGCGGATTTCTCATCCGCATTATCGTTACTTATGCCTACATTTGCTTTTCTCACCAGTCCAGCCCGGCTTACGCCAAACCTTCACCCCTGTGAGAATGCTCCCCTACCGATCGTAATAAATTACTATCGCATAGCTTCGGTAATATGCTTGATGCCCGTTTATTATCGATGCCCGCCCCGCTCGACCAGTGAGCTGTTACGCACTCTTTAAATGTATAGCTGCTTCCAAGCTAACATCCTGGCTGTCTCTGCAGTCGGACCCCCTTAGTTCAACTTAGCATATATTTTGGGACCTTAGCTGATGCTCTGGGTTGTTCCCCTCTCGGACTGGGACCTTAGCACCCCAGCCCTCACTGCCGTGTATATCATAGCCCATTCGGAGTTTGTCAGAGTTTGGTAGGATTTGACTCCCCCTAGCCCTATCAGTAGCTCTACCTGACCATGACTCAACCACGACGCTGTTCCTAAAAACATTTCGGGGAGTACGAGCTATTTCTCAGTTTGATTGGCCTTTCACCCCTACCCTCAGTTCATCCGAAAACTTTTCAACGTTTACCGGTTCGGTCCTCCACGATGTGTTACCAGCGCTTCAACCTGACCAAGGGTAGATCACCAAGTTTCGCGTCTACAGCCACTGACTAATCGCCCATTTCAGACTCGCTTTCGCTTCGGCTCCTTCATTTCAATGAATTAACCTCGCCAGTGACCGTAACTCGTAGGCTCATTATGCAAAAGGCACGACGTCACCCGAAGGCTCCGTCCGCTTGTAAGCGCATGGTTTCAAGTTCTATTTCACCCCGCTGCTCGCGGTACTTTTCACCTTTCCCTCACGGTACTCGTTCACTATCGGTCTCTCAGGAGTATTTAGCCTTGGCGGATGGTGCCGCCGGATTCGAAGGGGATTTCTCCGGTCCCCACCTACTCAGGATACTCACTCATATAACGCTCTTACCTGTACAGGACTCTCACCCTCTGCGGTTGGCCTTCCCATGCCATTCCAGTTCAATTGTTATACACTTGGTGAGTCCTACAACCCCAGTCTGGCCGTAACCAGGCTGGTTTGGGCTCCTGCGCGTTCGCTCGCCACTACTTGCGCAATCATTATTATTTTCTTCTCCTGGGGGTACTTAGATGTTTCAGTTCCCCCCGTTTGCCCCCCGCAGGGTAATACCACTTCATGGTACTGGGTTGCCCCATTCGGAAATCTGCGGATCAAATCATATGTGCTGATCCCCGCAGCTTATCGCAGCTTATCACGTCCTTCATCGCCTCTGAGAGCCTAGGTATCCTCCATGCGCCCTTAATTCGCTTGCGCGCTCTTAGTTCTTATTCTCTTTTGCTTCTCAATATGTCAATGAACTCGTTACGACTCATTAGTCGTAATGTAGGTAATACTAAACTCGCGTTTTTGTATCACCCTCTTCGATGATGGAAGAGAGTAAATAGTCCGTCTCCAGAAAGGAGGTGTTCCAGCCGCACCTTCCGGTACGGCTACCTTGTTACGACTTAGCCCCAGTCGCCGATTTTACCCTAACGGTGTCTTTAACCTACCGCTTCAGGTCTCCCCGACTCCCATGGCTTGACGGGCGGTGTGTACAAGGTCCGGGAACGTATTCACCGCGTCATAGCTGATACGCGATTACTAGCGATTCCAGCTTCATAGAGTCGAGTTGCAGACTCCAATCCGAACTGAGAACGGCTTTTTGGGATTGGCATCACCTCGCAGTGTAGCTACCCTCTGTACCGCCCATTGTAGCACGTGTGTTGCCCTGGACGTAAGGGCCATGATGACTTGACGTCGTCCCCTCCT